>NZ_LYUZ01000001.1:0-405000 GCF_001679925.1 Leisingera sp. JC1
GCCTCCAACAATGGCTGCGGCGCCAGCCACACCTGCTGCAGCGCCGGCCGCGCCCAGGCCGCCGAACAATGGAGCCGCCAGCGGCGCAACCACTGGTTCAATCCGGTCGACGTCCAGAAAGACCATGTCGTCATAGGCGCTCCACTTGCCGGCCAGATCGAGCGGCTCGTAGGTGGCAAACAGCATGCCGCCGGATTTGTCCTCCAGCACGACTTCTATGAACTCGCCTTCCTGGCTAAGGAACAGGTTTTTGCTGCCGGCGGCGCCGAAGGAGTAATAGTTCTCCAGCACCAGCTCCTGGCCGTTTGCCAGCATGATATGAAGGTTGTTTCCCTGCCGGGAGTAACTCTCAACATCAGCAGGCCTAAGGTTCAGCGAGATATCCTTGGAATGAGACGCATCAAGGCTTGCCGGCGTTCCCTCGGAAAAATTTCCATGCTGTGTAGTGCCCGCCATGTCGCGGGTGATATATGCGACCGTGCTCATAAACTTACTGCCCATCTATAAGCGCCGCGGCCCGGAGTCCGGCCGCCGGCGTGTGGTTTCGTTGCCTGTGTTTTTGCCCAGCTGCCGTCTTTTGCGGCTATTTTGAGGCCACAATGTGACAATTTTTTCAGGTCTGTCCAGTATTTGTGCTGCGCAGTTGAGGAGATTTGATCGCTGACCGTGTCCTGACTGCCGCAGATTTTCTAAGGTTTTTCACGCTTGTGTGGTGCCGCCTCGGTCGCTTTCACTTGCGGAAGCGGTGCTGTGGCAAGACGTGTACGCCTTGTCAGAATAGTCCGGGGGGGGGGAGCGGAGCGGGCTGGGGGCACCTTCTTTCTGAAGCGGGTTTCAGAAGGAGATACCGGTGTGAAAATCTTCGAATTGCCGCGCTGCAAAAAGGCTGTGTGCCAACAGTGATCGCTGGGATGTGAAGATAATTTCCCGCAAAACTTTCTGGCAATTAATTAAAAGTACACCACTTTCAGATAGTAAGAAGTTCGTAATTGGTGTAAGCTCGAGAGTAAGTAACACGACGCCGATAGCCCTGGTTTCCGGGCGCAGGCCGCCGCCAAGAGCGGCCAGCCGGACGTAACACCGCCAGAAGCGGCGCCGAGCAGAAATCAGAACTCAACACTGACGCGGACATCCATGCCCACGTGCTGGGCACTCTCTGTCCGTGCGCGATCTTAAACGCCAGGAGGAACGGCGCGAGTTAACCAGGAGGCTTGACCCAAGATGAAAGACATTGCCGAACTTTTTGCAGAGCAGTACGGCGAAACGCGCGAGCAGGAAATGCCGCTGCAGGAGTACTTGAACGCCTGCCGTGACGATCCAAGCCTGTACGCAAACGTCGCCGAGAGGATGCTGAAGGCAATTGGCGAAGAGGAGTTGGTGGACACGTCCAAGGACGCGCGGCTCGGGCCGATCTTTCAGAACCGGACAATCAAGCGTTACAGCGCCTTTCACGATTTCTTTGGGATGGAAGACACGATCGAACGGATCGTCGGCTACTTCCGTCACGCCGCGCAAGGCCTGGAGGAGCGAAAGCAGATCCTCTACCTGCTCGGTCCTGTCGGCGGCGGCAAATCCTCGCTGGCGGAACGCCTCAAGCGTCTGGTCGAGGATCAGCCGATCTATGTGCTGAAGGCCGGCGACCAGATTTCGCCGATTTTCGAAAGCCCGTTGGGCCTGTTCGACCCGGTCCGGATGGGCAAGGTGCTGGAGGAGGAATACGGCATCGCGCAGCATCGCCTGCCGGGTCTGATGTCGCCTTGGGCAGTGCAGCGGCTGGATGAATTTGATGGCGATATCAACAAATTCTCTGTTGTCCGACTGTATCCGTCGCGCCTGCGCCGGATCTGTGTGGCCAAGGTGGAGCCGGGCGATGAGAACAACCAGGATATCTCGACTCTTGTGGGCAAAGTGGACATCCGCCAGCTGGAGCATTTCAGCCAGGACAATCCGGACGCCTATAGCTTCTCCGGCGGGTTGAACCGGTCGACCCAGGGCATCCTGGAATTTGTCGAGATGTTCAAGGCGCCGATCAAGATGCTGCACCCGCTGCTGACGGCGACCCAGGAAGGCAACTATATGGGGACCGAAAGCTTCGGCGCGATCCCGTTCAACGGCCTGATCCTGGCGCATTCCAACGAAAGCGAATGGCAGTCCTTTAAGAACAACAAGAACAACGAGGCCTTCATCGACCGGGTGTCGATCGTCAAGGTACCGTATTGCCTGCGGGTTTCCGATGAAACCTCGATCTACGAAAAACTGATCGAAAACAGCGAGCTGCGCAGCGCTCCCTGCGCGCCGGAGACGCTGAAGATCCTCAGCCGCTTCTCGGTGCTGACGCGTCTGAAGCCGCATGAAAATTCCAACCTCTATTCCAAGATGCGAGTCTATGACGGCGAAAGCCTCAAGGATACCGATCCCAAGGCGAAGACGGTGCAGGAATACCAGGACCGTGCCGGCGTTGATGAAGGTATGAACGGCATCTCTACCCGTTTTGCCTTTAAGGTGCTGTCCACGACCTTCAATTTCGACACTAACGAGGTAGCTGCGGACCCGGTGCATCTGATGTATGTGCTGGAGCAGATGATCAAGCGCGAGCAGTTCCCGCAGGAGACGGAACAGAAGTACCTGGAGTTCATCAAGACCGAACTCGCCCCGCGCTATGAGGAGTTCATTGGCAACGAGATCCAAAAGGCGTACCTCGAAAGCTATACTGAATACGGCCAGAACGTCTTTGACCGCTACATCTCTTATGCCGATGCCTGGATCGAGGAGCAGGACTACAAGGATCCCGATACCGGCCAGCTCTATAACCGCGAGGTATTGGATGCGGAGCTGAGCAAGATCGAGAAGCCGGTGGGCATCGCCAATCCCAAGGACTTCCGCAACGAGGTTGTCAAATTCGCCCTGCGCCACCGTGCCAACACCGGCTCGAACCCGGCCTGGAACTCCTACGAGAAGCTGCGCGATGTGATTGAGAAGCACATGTTCAGCCAGGTCGAGGAACTGCTGCCGGTGATCTCCTTCGGGTCCAAGAAGGACAGCAAGACCGAAAGCAAGCATCAGGAGTTCGTCGAGCGGATGCGCGGCCACGGCTACACCGACCGCCAGGTGCGGCGCCTCGTCGAATGGTACATGCGGGTCAACAAGGCGGGCTGAAGAGGAGCGCTGTGCAACATGCATCATTTCATCGACAGGCGCGCCAATCCAAAGGGCAAGAGCCTCGGGAACCGCCAGCGGTTCCTGCGGCGGGCCCGGGAGAACATTAAGGAGCGCGTCGACCAGTCGGTCCGGGGGAAGTCAATCCAAAGCGGAAGCGGTGTCCCGGACGAAGGCGAAAAGGTCACCATCCCGACCCGGGGGCTGAAGGAGCCGCGGTTCTTCCATTCGTCCAAGGGCGGCATGCGCCGCCATGTGCTGCCCGGCAACAAGGATTTTGTTGTCGGCGACACCATCAAGCGGCCGCAGGGCGGCGCCGGGCAGGGCGGCCGTCAGGCATCAGAGGACGGGGATGGCGAGGACGAGTTTTCCTTCACCCTGACCCAAGAGGAATATCTGGAAATCCTGTTTGAAGGGCTGGAGCTGCCGGACCTGGTGGAAAAGGCCACAGTGGAAACCGAAACCATCGGTACCCGCCGAGCCGGTCTGACCACTGCGGGCACCCCCAATAACCTGAACCTGGTGCGCACCATGCGCAACTCATTGGGCCGCCGCATCGCCCTGCAGCGCCCCACTACCAAATCCCAGCGCGAACTGGAGGAGCAGATTGCCGAGCTGGAGGCGCTGGATGAGCGCACTCCGCCGCAGGAGGAGTTCCTGGAAGCGCTGAGAAAGCGGCTGGAGGGTATCATCCGCAAGCGCAAGGTGGTCGGCTATATCGACCCGCTGGATTTGCGCTATGACACCTTTGTACCGGAAAAGATCCGCAATTCCCGCGCCGTGGTGTTCTGCCTGATGGACGTCTCGGGCTCGATGCAGGAGCGTGAGAAGGATCTGGCCAAACGCTTCTTCCTGCTGCTGCACCTGTTCCTGGAACGCTGCTATGAACACACAGAACTGGTTTTCGTGCGCCATACCCATCACGCGCAGGAAGTGGATGAGGAAACATTCTTCTACGCTCGCGAAACCGGAGGCACCATCGTGTCCACAGCGCTGGAGAAGATGAAGGAAATCATCGAGGAGCGTTACCCGCCGGACGAGTGGAACATCTATGGCGCGCAGGCGTCAGACGGCGAAAACTTCGGCAATGACTCTGTGCGCTGCAAGAACCTGCTGCTGAATGATCTGCTGCCGGTCAGCCAGTTCTATGCTTATGTGGAAATCGTCGATGAGGCGGCGGAGATGCTGCTGAACAACCCCGAAGCAGGCGAAGACCTGTGGCAAAACTACCGGGAGGTGAAGGCGCAGGCGAAGCATTTCGAAATGCAGCGGGTCTCGCAGCCAGGCCACATCTATCCGATTTTCCGGGAATTCTTCCTCCCCAAGGTGAAAGGGATACAGCATGCAGGCAGCTGAAAAGGCGCGCGAGCCGCTGTTTGACGGGCCGGAATGGACCTTTGAACTGATGGAAAAGGCGCGCGACGCGATTGAAGAGATCGCGCTCGAAGACCTTGGGCTGGATGTCTATCCTAATCAGATCGAGATCATCTCGGCCGAGCAGATGCTGGACGCTTATTCTTGTGTCGGCCTGCCGTTGATGTACCAGCACTGGTCTTTTGGCAAGCATTTCGCCCGCGACGAGGCGCTGTACCGGACTGGCCGCCAAGGGCTGGCCTATGAGATCGTCATCAATTCCAACCCCTGCATCAGCTATAACATGGAAGAAAATACCATGGCGATGCAGACGCTGGTGATGGCGCATGCAGCTTTCGGGCATAACCATTTCTTCAAGAACAACTACCTGTTCCAGCAATGGACCGATGCGGCCGGCATCCATGACTACCTGGCGTTCGCCAAGAACTACATCGCCGCCTGCGAGGAGCGCTATGGCCCGATGGCCGTGGAAGAGGTTCTGGACGCCGCCCATGCGATGCAGTCGCAAGGGGTGTTCCGCTATGGACGCCCGCCCAAGCCCACCAATGAGGAACTGGTGGCAATGCAGAAGGTGCGCGAAGGCTATGAAAGTGGCCAGAGCGTGCTGGATATCTGGACCGACTCGACCTTGGGCCGGGACAAGCTGGAGTTGGTGGAGGACGCCGACTACAGCGCGCGCCGCAAGATGATGAACCTGCCGCAGGAGAACATCCTGTACTTTTTGGAGAAGCACAGTCCCGTTCTGGAACCCTGGCAATGCGAGATCCTGCGCATCGTTAGGATGCTGGCGCAGTATCTGTATCCGCAGAAACAGACCAAGGTGATGAACGAAGGCTGCGCGACCTTCGTGCATTATTACATCATCAACAAATTGCACGAGCAGGGCCAGATCACCCAGGGCGCCTATATGGAAATGCTGCACAGCCATACCAATGTGGTCATGCAGCCGGAATATGACGATCCGCGCTACTCCGGCATCAATCCCTATGCGCTGGGCTTTGCGATGATGCAGGACATCCGCCGCATTTGTCAGGACCCGACCGATGAGGACCGCGAGTGGTTCCCGGATTTTGCCGGTAACCCGGACTGGCGCGGGGTGCTGAGGGATGCCTGGGCGAATTACCGGGACGAAAGCTTTATCCAGCAGTTCCTGTCGCCGAACCTGATCCGCAAGTTCAAGCTGTTCACTCTGACAAATGATGCGGAGCTGCCCAATCTGGTGGTCAGTCAGATTCACAACCGGGCCGGTTACAAAGCGATCCGCCGCGACTTGGCGAAACAGTATGACCTCGCCTATCTGGAGCCGGACATCCAGGTCACCGATGCCGATCTACGCGGCGACCGGGAGCTGAAGCTGACCCACACCGTGCGCGATGGAATCCATCTGGATGAGGACGACCAGGAGGAGGTGCTGAAGCACCTGCGCAGGCTCTGGGGCTATGACGTCCGGCTTGACGCGGTCGAAGCCACCACCGAAAGCTGACGGCAAAGCCGAACCTGTCCATCGTTCAAAAGAAAACGCAGGCCTTAAGGCCTGCGTCTCCCGTGTTTCACATGAATCCTGGTATCAGAATTCCACAACGGCGCGGATGGATTTGCCTTCGTGCATCAGTTCGAAACCTTCATTGATCTGATCCAGCGTCAGCTTGTGGGTGATCATCGGATCAATCTCGATCTTGCCGTCCATGTACCAGTCAACGATCTTCGGCACGTCGGTGCGGCCCGATGCGCCGCCGAACGCAGTGCCGCGCCAGCTGCGGCCGGTGACCAGCTGGAACGGGCGGGTGGAGATTTCGGCCCCTGCAGGCGCCACGCCGATGATGATCGACTCGCCCCAGCCCTTGTGTGCGCATTCCAGAGCGGTGCGCATCACGTTCACGTTGCCGGTTGCGTCGAAGGTATAATCCGCACCGCCGCCGGTGAGTTCAACCAGATGCGCCACCAGATCGCCCTCAACCTCGGCCGGGTTGACAAAATCGGTCATGCCGAAATGCTTCGCCATCTCCACTTTGCCTGGGTTCAGGTCGACGCCGACGATTTGGTCGGCACCGGCCAGCCGCAGGCCCTGGATCACGTTCAGGCCGATGCCGCCAAGGCCGAAGACCACCGCGCGGGAGCCGATTTCCACCTTGGCGGTGTTGATCACCGCGCCGATGCCGGTGGTCACGCCGCATCCGATGTAGCAGACCTTGTCAAAGGGCGCGTCCTCACGGATTTTCGCCAGCGCGATCTCTGGAACAACAGTGTGATTGGCGAAGGTCGAGCAGCCCATGTAGTGGTGGATCGGGGTGCCATCCAGCATCGAGAAGCGTGTGCTGCCATCCGGCAGCAGGCCTTGGCCTTGGGTCGAGCGGATCGCTTGGCACAGGTTGGTCTTGGGGTTGAGGCAGTATTCGCACTCGCGGCACTCGGGGGTGTAAAGCGGGATCACGTGGTCGCCCGGCTTCAAGCTGGTCACGCCTTCGCCGACCTCGATCACAACGCCTGCGCCCTCATGGCCCAGGATCGCCGGGAAGATGCCTTCCGGGTCGTCGCCGGAGCGGGTGAATTCGTCGGTGTGGCACAGGCCGGTTGCCTTGATTTCCACCAGAACCTCGCCCGCTTTGGGGCCTTCAAGGTTCACTTCCATGATTTCCAGCGGTTTGCCGGGGGCAACCGCAACGGCAGCGCGGGTCTTGATCATGTGACTGGTCCTTCGTTCTATTCTTCGGGGCCGGGCCGCCATTTGGCGCGTCCGGGGTGAATGCGGTGCCGACGGCTGCGCCGCGGGCCGGAATGACCCAGCGTTACATTTGCACACCGGCACGCGCAAGCATTGCCTCGGCACCCTAACAGGTGAGGTCCGCCGGACTTTACTTCGAATGCGACAGCTGACCAGCGGTCAGCGCCATTCCGGCGCAATGGAAAACCTGCGGTTTCCAGCAGCCTGCCTGCAGGGTTCCAGTTTTGGGAAGGAATTTCGGCCTTGCCCCTTGACCTTCCCCTCGCTGGAACCCTCATATCCACTGTCAAAGGAACAAATTCCGGCGGACTTCCGATGTCAGACACGACCCAAATATCCTTGCATATCACCGGCCTCAGTTGTGCGGGCTGCGCAGGCCGGGCGGAGCGCGCGCTGGCGGCAGTGGAGGGGGTTCAGTCGGCCTCCGTAAACTTCGCCAATGCCACCGGCCAAGTGGAGGCCGCCCAGGATTTGGCGCTGACGGATTTGGCCAGCGCCCTGACCGATGCCGGCTATCCGGCCGCGGAATCGCAGGCTGCATTGGTGATCAGCGGCATGAGCTGTGCTTCCTGCGTGGGCCGGGTGGAAAAGGCGCTGCTGGCGGTGCCGGGGGTGCTGTCGGCCAGCGTCAACCTGGCAAACGAGACCGCGCAGATCCGCTATCTGACCGGTGCCGCCCGCGCTGCGGATCTGGCCCGCACGGTGACGGAGGCCGGCTATCCGGCCCGTCTCAGCGGCGCGGTGGAGGATGAGGCGGAACAGGCCAGCCAGCGCAAGGCGGATGAAATTTCCGCACTGGGGCGTCAGGTGCTGATCGCCGCGCTGCTGACCCTGCCGGTGTTCCTGATCGAGATGGGCGGCCACATGGTTCCGGCACTGCACCACTGGGTGGCGGCGAATATCGGAATGCAGAACAGCTACTTGCTGCAGTTTGCTCTGACCACAGCGGTGCTGGCGGGGCCGGGGCGGCAGTTCTATGCCAAGGGCTTCCCGGCGCTGTTCCGGGGCGCACCCGACATGAACGCGCTGGTGGCCCTGGGCACTGCCGCGGCCTACGGATTCTCGGTGATTTCCMCCTTCGCMCCCCGGCTGCTGCCCGCAGGCACCGCCAATGTCTATTATGAGGCCGCGGCGGTCATCGTGGTGCTGATCCTCACGGGCCGCTTCCTGGAGGCCCGTGCCAAGGGCCGCACCGGCGCCGCGATCCGCAAACTGGCGGGATTGCAGCCCAAGACTGCCATGGTGGTCTCCGGCGGTGAGACGATCGAAACCCCGGTGGAGGAGATCGGCACCGGCGACCTGATCCGGGTCCGTCCGGGCGAGCGGATCGCGGTGGATGGCGAGATCACCTCAGGCAGCTCCTACGTCGACGAAAGCATGATTTCAGGTGAGCCGGTTCCAGTCGCCAAATCCCGCGGCGATGAGGTGACGGCTGGCACCATCAACGGCAACGCGGCGATGGAATTCCGCGCAACCCGCGTCGGGCGCGACACCGTGCTGGCGCAGATCATCCGCATGGTGGAGCAGGCGCAGAGCGCCAAGCTGCCAGTGCAGGGGCTGGTCGACCGGATCACCCTGTGGTTCGTGCCTGCCGTCATTACGGTGGCTGCTTTGACCGTGCTGGCCTGGTCGCTGTTCGGCCCGGCGCCGTCGCTGCCGCTGGCGCTGGTGGCCGGGGTCTCGGTGCTGATCATAGCCTGCCCCTGTGCCATGGGGCTGGCAACGCCGACCTCGATCATGGTGGGCATCGGCCGCGCCGCCCAGATGGGGGTGCTGTTCCGCAAGGGCGACGCGCTGCAGCGGCTGCAGGAGGTCAAGGTGGTGGCGCTCGACAAGACAGGCACTCTGACCGAGGGCCGCCCGGCGCTGACTGAACTGATCTGCGCCGAGGGCTTCACCCGCGAGGCTGTGCTGCGCCTGACCGGCGCCGCAGAGGCGCAGTCCGAGCACCCCATCGCCCGCGCCATCACCGCGGCGGCAGGCAAGGGGCTGCCCAAGGCTGAAGCCTTTGAGGCGATCCCGGGCTACGGCCTGCGGGCAAAGGTCGAGGGTCGCGTGGTGCTGGCCGGTGCCGCCCGCCTGATGGCGCGCGGAGGCATTGCCCTTGGCGCATTGGAGGTGGAAGGCGCGCGGCTGGCCGAGCGCGGCGATACCCCGCTCTATGCTGCGATTGACGGCCAGGCGGCAGCGGTGATTGCGGTGGCCGACCCGATCAAACCGGGCACCCCTGCCGCGATCAAGGCGTTTCACGATCAGGGGCTGAAGGTGGCCATGATCACCGGCGATGCGGCCGCGACGGCGCAGGCAATTGCCGCGCGGCTGGGCATTGATGCGGTAAAGGCTGAATGCCTGCCTGCGGACAAGGTGACAGCGCTGCAGGATTTGCAGGCGGAGCATGGCGCGCTGGCTTTCGTGGGCGATGGCATCAATGACGCCCCGGCGCTGGCCGCGGCGGATGCGGGCATAGCCATCGGCACCGGCACCGACGTGGCGATCGAGGCGGCAGATGTGGTGCTGGTCTCCGGCGATCTGCGCGGGGTGGTCAATGCGCTGACCGTCAGCCGCGCCACCATGCGTAACATCCGCCAGAACCTGGGTTGGGCCTTCGGCTACAATGTGCTCTTGGTGCCGGTGGCGGCGGGCGTGCTGTACCCGTTTGGCGGGCCGCTGCTGTCGCCTGCGCTGGCGGCAGGCGCCATGGCGCTGTCGAGCGTCTTTGTGCTTTCGAATGCGCTGCGCTTGCGCCGTCTGAAACCTGTCATAGATGAGGATCAGGCCGCACCGGCACTCAAGGCGGACACCAAGCAGGAGGCGCGCGCATGAATATCGGGGACGTATCCAGCCGTTCGGGACTACCGGCCAAGACGATCCGTTATTACGAGGATATCGGCCTGATCAAGCCGCACCGCAGCGCCAACGGCTACCGCTGCTTTGCCGAAACCGACCTGCACAAGCTGGCCTTTCTGGGCCGCGCCCGGGCGCTGGGCTTTACCATCGAGGACTGCCGTACCCTGATGGCGCTTTACGAGGACGAAAGCCGCGCCAGCGCTGATGTGAAACAGCTGGCGCAGGAACATCTGGCCAAGATCGAGGAGAAAATCGCGGATTTGCAGGCGATGCATGAAACGCTGGGCGAGTTGGTCAACTGCTGTGCCGGTGACAGCCGCCCGGACTGCCCGATCCTCAAGGACCTGTCCGGCGAAGGATGACCCGCGGGGAGCAAAGGCTCCCGCGCCCGCGGCTGCCCTGACGGGCCGCCTGGCGGGCTTGGGCATGGCTTCGGGCCTTGTGGCCCGAAGCGGGCGGCCTCAAACAGGGCGCAGCTCCAGGATCTCGCGGGCCTGTTGCCAGCTGGCTACCGGGCGCTCGTATTTTTCACACAGCTCTGCCGCCCGTTTAACCAGCGCCGCGTTGGAGGGTGCCAGCGTTTCGCGGTCCAGCCGCATGTTGTCCTCCAGCCCGGTGCGGGTATGGCCGCCCGCGGCGATCGACCATTCGTTGACCAGGATCTGCCCTGGCCCGACGCCAGCGCCGCACCACTGGGCCTCCGGCGCCAGCCGCTGCATGGTCTTGACGTAGTAGTCGAACACATCCTTGTCGACTGGCATGGCGTTCTTCACCCCCATCACGAACTGCACATAAAGCGTGCCGGGGATACGCCCCTCGCGGTTCATCTTCACCGCCTGGTGGATATGCGACAGGTCAAAGGCCTCGATTTCCGGCTTCACCTCATGCGTGCGCATCTCCGAGGCCAGCCAATCCACCAGGTCAGGGGAGTTCTCATAGACCCTAGTGGGGAAATTGTTGGACCCTACCGACAGCGACGCCATATCGGGGCGCAGAGGCAGCATGCCACCGCGCTCGCGGCCCGCGCCGGAGCGGCCGCCGGTCGACAGCTGGATGATCATGCCGGGGCAGTGTTTCTGCAAGCCTTCCATCAGCCGTGCGAACCTTTCCGGGTCGGAGGTCGGCGTCTGGTCGTCGTTCCTCACATGGCAATGGACAATCGAGGCGCCGGCCTCGAACGCTTCTTGGGAGCTTTCGATCTGTTCCGCAATGGTGACGGGCACCGCAGGGTTGTTTTCCTTTGTCGGGACCGAGCCGGTGATGGCAACGCAGATGATGCAGGGTTTGCCCATGGAATTCCCCTTCAGATGTCGAAAAACACGGTCTCATCTTCGCCCTGCAGGCGGATGTCGAACCGGTAGACGGCCAGACCGTCCCGCAGCTCTCGCTTGGCGATCAGGGTGGCGCGGCGGCGCTCCCACTCTATCACATTCAGCACCGGGTCGGCGGCGTTGGCCGCGGCTTCGTCGTCGAAGTAGATCCGTGTGTTCAGCCCCACGTTGATGCCGCGCGCCACGATCCACAGGTTGACGTGGGGAGCCATCATCTGGCCGCCCCGGCCCATCACCGGCCCGGGCTTCACGGTGTCAAATCCCCATTCTCCGGTCTCGAAATTGGTAATCACCCGGCCCCAGCCGCGGAATCCCTCCTCCACCTCGTCCGGATGCTCCGGGTGGGCATAGATGCCGTCCGCATTGGCCTGCCAGGCCTCCAGCAGCACGTCCTTGACTGGTGAGCCGGTGCCGTCGGTCACCACACCCTCCACCCGGATGCGCTCACCCTTTGCGTTGGGTCCGACAATGTCCCAGCCAAGCTCCTGACCGTAGATCTCAAACCCCGCCGCGCCGGGGGCCAAGCCGATATGGACGTATGGCCCGGCGGTCTGCGACGGGGTTTCCTTGAGGTACTCTAGCTGTTGGCGCATCAGTTCCCCTCCAACCGGTTCTCAAACAGGGTGGACCGCCGCCCGCGCAGCACGATGTCAAAGCGGTAAGCGATAGTGTCCAGCGGAATGGCGGCGTTCATGTCGATCCGAGCCACTAGCATCTCCACCGCCGCTGGGTCCGGGATGGTGTTCACGATCGGGCAGCGGGCAATCAGCGGGTCGCCCTCGAAATAGAGCTGGGTGATCAGCCGCTGGGCAAAGCCGCTGCCAAAGACCGAGACGTGGATATGTGCGGGCCGCCAATCGTTCACCCAGTTGCGCCAGGGGTAGGCGCCGGGCTTCACGGTGCGGAAATGGTAGCAGCCGTTCTCATCCGTCAGGGTCCGGCCGCAGCCGCCAAAGTTCGGGTCCAGCGCGCCGAGGTAAGTGTCCTTCTTGTGCCGGTAGCGGCCGGAGGCATTGGCCTGCCAAATCTCCACCAGAGTGTTCGGGATCGGGCGGGCGTTTTCATCCAGCACCCGGCCATGCACGATGATCCGTTCGCCAATTGGGCTTTCGCCGGGCTGGGCAAAGTTGTTCAGCAGGTCATTGTCGGTGGCATTGATGTCGTTTTGGCCGAACACCGGGCCGGTGATCTCGCTGGCGGTGTTCTCCAGGCTGATCAGGGGGAACTTCGGCGAGCGGGCGACTGAGGTCTTGTAATCCTGCGACAGGGCAGGGGGGTGCCAGCGGCGGTCCCTCTGGTAGAAATCCCCGGGCTGCGGCGGCTTGGTCATGGGTTGTCCCCTCCCTCGCTCTCCATTTCGGCATAGGTCTGTTTGGCCAGTTTCAGCGCGCGGTTGGCCCGCGGCACCCCGGCATAGACCGCCACATGCTGGAAGGCCTCCAGCACGTCCTCCCGGCTGGCGCCGGTGCGGATGGTGGCGCGGATATGCATCGGGATCTCGTCAAAATTGCCGGTCGCCGCCAGCAGTGCCAGCGTCAGCATCGAGCGTTCGCGTAAGGAGATCCGGTCCGAGGCCCAGACTGTGCCCCAGGCGGCCTCGGTGATCAGTTCCTGAAACGGCTGGTCCAGCGCTGTCTTGACGGCCTCCGCGTTGTCCACATGTGAGTCGCCCAGCACCATGCGCCGTATCTGCATGCCACGGTCGAAACGGTCTTGCGTCATTCCAGTCTCCCAGTTCTGAAAGAGTATCGCATACCGTAAGTGGTCTGTATAATCCTCAATCAGGCATGAAATAATAACTGTATCGGTATGCGTCTTTCATCATCCCTGAAACTGCGGCATTTGGAAGTTTTTGTCGAAGTCGCCCGCAAAATGAGCGTCACCCAGGCTGCGGATGCGCTGGGCATGACCCAGCCTGCCGTCACCCGGGCGCTGCGCGAGCTGGAGGGGGTTTGCAGCAAGCCTCTGGTGGAGAAACACGGCCGCGGCATCCGGCTCAGCAGCTATGGCGAACTGTTCCGGGATCATGCAGGCCGCAGCCTTGCGCTGGCCCGTGACGGGGTGGCTCTCTTGCAAGGGCTGGATGAGGCGGAGGGGCCGCTAGTCGCCATTGGCGCCCTGCCGACGGTGGCGGCGGATCTGGTCCCGGACGCGCTGGCGCAGTTGCGCGCCAGCGGTGCGCCGGGACGGTTCATGGTTATGTCCGGCGATAACCACTACCTGATCGACCAGCTGCGCCGGGGGCGGCTGGACGTGGTGGCTGGACGGATGCCTTCGCCGGAAACCATGGCCGGGATAGGGTTCGATCCGCTCTACCGTGAACGGGTGGTGGCGGTCGCCGCATCGGATCACCCGCTGGCAGGCGCCAGCCGCCTGCCGCCCTCCGCCTTCGAGGATCACCCGGTGCTGATGCCGTCAGAGGGTTCGGTCATCCGGCCGCTGGTGGAGCGGATGTTTCTCGAGCAGGGACTGGCGCTTCCGCGCTATCCGGTTGAAACGGTGTCCTCGGCCTTCGGGCGGCGGTTTGTATTGGAGCATCAGGCGATCTGGATCATCAGTCAGGGCGTGGTGCGGCCGGATCTTACTGCGGGCACGATGGCGGCCCTGCCGGTGGACACTGATAGCACCCTTGGGTCGGTGGGATTATGTCTCCGGCTGGAACACCAGCTGTCCCCGGCAGCCGACCGGTTCTGCGACGCCCTGCGCAGCACTTGCACAAAGCTGGGGTTGGCCTGATCTGAGGCAGAATTGCAGCGATCAGCAAAAGCCGGAAAACACCCTTTGAGTGTTTTTTGCATTGAATATGAGCCCAGCCGGCAGTCCGGCGGTTTTCTCACTTGCTGCTCGAACTGAGAACTGCGTGCCATTATGGCGCTGAAAAATATGAATAAACTTAAGTTGGGAAAATGTCGCGTTCAGGTGCCGGACAATGAAATTACCCAAAGGGTGCAATCAGTAATTGCAAAACAACCTGAAGATGTGCACCATAACGATACTTTAATATTGATTGTATCACGCGTTGAGTGGGGGTGCGAATGACTGTCCTTCTGAAGATCCGCCGGTTCGGTGCATTTGGAGTATTCCATGCGGATGGTGCGGGCGTGCAGCTCGGCGCTAAACACCAAGCTCTCGTGGCCTTGCTGTCCACCGCCGAGGGAGGGATCCGGACCCGGGCTTTTCTCGAAAAGACATTGTGGTGCCTTGCGCAGCCGGAACAGGCCAAGGCCAGCCTGCGCACCGCCTTGTCGACGTTGCGGCGGCACTTAGGGCCGGAAGCTGCCAAGCTGCTATATGCCAATCGCGAGAGGGTTGTTCTGGATCTGACTTGCTTGGAGCTGGATACATGCACAGGCGGGGCGGAGTTTATGGAAGGGTTTGAATTGCCCCATGAATCCGTGTTCAACGCTTGGCTGCAAGAGGCACGGGCGGAACTTACCCGCAGGTCGGCAGGGCCTACAGGCCGGACAGGGGCGCCGCCGGGGCGGGTCATCCTGGACGGGCTGTTGCCCTCGATTGCCGTGCTGCCCTTTGCGCACCGGTATCCGGGCGAGGCGTCCGCGCCGTTGGGTTCGCTGGTTTCAGAAGAGCTTTCACGCTGCCTGTCGCGCAGCTGGGCGTTCTCAGTTACCTCGTATTTGGCGTCGCGCCAGTTTGATCCTGAAACCGTGCGCCCGGCTGAAGTTTCATCAGTGGCTGGTGCCGATTATTTGGTGTCAGGGGCTGTCACCTGCGGCGGCGGCCGGTTTCATGCCGAGATAGACCTGCACGATGCCTTGCGCGAAAAGGTGATTTGGTCGCGCAGTTTCGAAGGCTCGTTGGACAATCTGATGGAAGGGCGCAGTTCGGTCCTGAGGAACGCCACTTTGCAGATTGGTCAAACTGCTGCCGGAGAGGCTGTACGTCTAGCAGACTTCAAACCGCTGCAGGATCTGGAAAGTCATACTCTGCTGATGGCGTCCATTTCCTTGATGCAGGAAATGGACGTGCAGAAATTTCAGCAGGCGTACAGCATCCTGTCGCATTTGCAGGAGCGGGAACCTGGCCACGCGTTGCCCCTGACCTGGATGGGGTTCTGGCATGTGATGAGGGTCGAACGCGGATTGTCGAAGGATCGCCTGGAAGACAGCCGTTTGGCGAGCCAGCTGGCTGAATCCGCGATTGAAGCGGCGCCGGGCTTTTCCTTGGCTCATACACTGAAAGGGATAATCTCCAGCCATCTCACTTTCAGATTCGATCAAGCTCTGGACGCCTATGATTTAGCGCTGCGCGACAACCCAAACGAGGCTCTGGCGTTGCTCCTCAAGGGGGCCACGATGGCATATCAGGATATGGCCGACGAAGCTGTGCTGATGACCGATGCTGCCCGGCGGCTGACGCCGCTGGGGCCGCAATGCTACTACTTTGACGCATTGTCGGCCCTGGCGAATTTGTCAGCGCGAAAATATAGCCGCGCTATTGAACTGGCGGACCGCTCGCTGCAAGCCAAGGGCGCTTTTCCTGTGCCGCTGCGTTCCAAGGCGATTGCGCTGCAGTTGTCAGGCCAGGATCAGGAGGCCCGTAACACTGTCCAAAAGCTGCTTGAGGCGGCTCCGGAATTCAGCCTGTCGCAGTTCCTGCGCGACAACCCGGCTGCGATGAGTCCGGCCGGCCAGGAGTGGGCGTACGCGCTGCGGCAGGCCGGAGTGCCGGACTAAGCTCCCCTAAAACTGCTTGCGGCGATGTTCTCTGCAGTTTGATGCCGCTTCGCCCCCATGCATCGCGTGGGGGCTTCCTGTGCGGTCAGGGGGATTACTAAAATCTGCAGCAATTTCTGCGGCGTTCTCACCCTTTTTTTACGTCTTGCGGCGCTTCTGTAAGGGAGATGCGGGTCTCCTGCCAACCAGCGGGGCCCTTGCCGCATGAATTGCCCGGGGCGCGGAATACGGGCGGAAGACTTGGGTGATAGGATGAGTTCTAAGAAAGACCTCTTGGCGAAACGCGGGTTTCGGCCGTGTTCAAGCATCGGTGCGAAGATCACGCTTATCCTGATGGCGATGGGCGGGACTGCCGCCGCCGGAGGGATCCTTGTCACCCTGGTTTTTGCCCAGACAGGCCGCCAGATGGAGGTTCTGACTGGCGAGAAGGTGCCGCAACTGGAACTCAGCGGCCATATGGTCGATGCTGCAAGCCAGACCAAAAATGCAATGATTGGCGTTCTGCAGGCGGGTTCGGCTGAGGAGCTGTCCACAGCGGAGGCCGCTGCGGCAGCAGCGGTGTCAGCGCTTGAGGGAAGTGTCTCCGAACTTCCGTCCGCGGAACGGGCGCAATTTGCGCCTGAAGCGGCTGAAGCCTCGGACCGGCTGAACAATCTGATTGCCTCCCGCCAGGCAGCATTCCGGAACCAGGCTTGGATCGACACTCAAACCGCCGATTTGCAAACCCTCAGCCAGGCAGTTCAGGAGAAGCTTGTGCGGGTGGCGGCTGAGGCGCGTGACAGTCTGATGGATGGTGGTGAAGAGACCATCATACAGGTTGACGAGGTTCTGAATAACCTGGTGGATCAACAGTTCGGCAGCCTGCAGACACTGCTGGAGGCGCGCGCCGACATCAGTATTCTGTCCGGTGCCGCGCTGGCCTTGGGGCATGTCCGTGATGTGCCGACGAAGCGCGCGCTCAAGAAAATGGCTACTGACGCTCTGAAACGTCTAGAGCCGGTGCTTGGCCGTCTTGAGGAACTGGGACTGGATGCGTTCCGCGCCAAGAAGGTGAGCGAAGGCGTCGAGCTGTTCCGTTATACTCTGACTGCAAGCCGCAAAGAGCTGAAGGAGAGCCGCAAGCAGGTGATGAGCGCCCGCAACGCCAGTGTCCGTCCGCTGACCCAGGCGATGGAGCGTATGGTGTTTACCTTGTCAGTGGCTGCCACGCAGGCCAGTGCCGACAACAGAACTGCCATTCAGGGGCTGCTGGACAATCAGGTTGATGTGCTCTTGCGGCTCCTGGAAATCAATGGCTGGACCAGCGCTTTCCAGGTTGCTGCGCTGGATATGGCAGCGGCTCAGAGTATCGGGACGGCCAATTCGGCAGCAGCACCACTGCAGGAAGCGGCAGCCGCCCTGCAGGGCTACACCGGGTTTGGCGAAGGAGTTTTTGCAAAAGAGCTGGAGGGCATGATAGCGCTGGCCGATCCCGTTCAGGGTCTTCCGGCATTCAAGGTTGCCTCGCTCGAGGCGGCAACCGAAGCTGCCAGAGCGTCTGAGGCCACGGTGGAGGCGGTTCTGCAATTCGCCCGCCGTGCAACCGCGCTTGGAAACGGAAGCCAGTTGGAAATTGCCTCAATCGCAAACGGGCTGGCGGCCGATGTGAAGGGCGCCCAGCGGCAGCTTCAAATTCTGGCAGCAGTTTCAGCCGGGGTGTTTGTGGTGGCCTTGATACTCACCAGACTCCTGATTTTGCGCCCGTTGGCCGACATCAGTGGAACAACCGAACGCTTGGCCGCGGGCAATCTGCGCCCGGTAAAGGGTTACGAGCGCTCCAGCGATGAAATCCGCCGCATTGCGACGGCCCTTGCGGTGTTCCGAGATGGTTTGGTGGAAAAGGCTGAGGTTGAGGCCGCTGCAAATGAGGAGCGTAATGCCCGGCTCGCGGAACAGACCGCCGCTGTGACTGCCATCGGTGATGGACTCGAACGGTTGTCGCAGGGCGATTTGACCTTCCGAATCCGCGAGGAGATGGGGGAGGGGTATGCCAAGCTGCGCGACGACTTCAATGCTGCGCTTGAAAAGCTCGAAATCTCTGTCCGCAGTCTCAGTGCCAATGGTCAGTCCATCGCCGGCGTCAGCAGCGAAATCTCTGCTGCTTCTCATGACCTGTCGGAGCGTTCCGAGCGGACTGCGCAGACCTTGGCGGGCACCGCAGCTGCGGTGAACCAGCTCTCGGTGTCGATTACCGGAACCGCCCAGGCCTCAGGCGAGGCCTCTGCCTCGGTCGAAGCTGCGCGCCGCAACGCAACCGATAGCATCGACGTCGTGAAGCGCACATATGGTGCCATGGAGGCGATCAAGGAAAGTTCCGAGAAAATCTCCCGCATCATCGGCATGATTGAGGCGATTGCACAGCAAACCAACCTTCTGGCATTGAACGCCGGGGTCGAAGCTGCCCGGGCGGGAACCGTTGGCAAAGGCTTTGCAGTGGTGGCGTCCGAAGTTCGCACTTTGGCGCATCGTTCCAAGGAAGCTGCGACCGAGATCGCCGCCCTTGTCGATGAGGCGGGCCAGAATGTTGAACTGGGGGCCGACCTTGTCGAGCAGACACAGGCAGCCATCGGCGAAATCTCCGAATCCGTCGCCAGTGCCGCCGACCTGATGAAGACCATTTCCCAGGCATCGTCTGAGCAGTCCGGCAGCCTTCAGGAAATCAACTCAGCAATGGCGAACCTGGACGACGCCACCACCCGGAACGCGGGCCTGTTCGAGGAGGTGACCTCCTCCAGTCAAGGGCTGTCCAAGGAGGCCCAGGCTATGGCGAGCGCACTGGGCGCCTTTCGCACAAATGCAGCCGTGCCGGAGCAGGCTTTGGATGACGCAGAGCGGCCTGAAGAGGATGCTTGGCGGTTGCAGGCCTGACCAGAATTTTGAACCTGCGCGCGCGGCGGCTGGCGCCGTGGGGGAGGCGCAAATGGGCGCCGCGGCTGATCAAATGAAAGTGGTTTGGAAACGACGCTTCGGCGCAGTCGGCTTGGCGTGATTTTGAAGATTTGGTGGAGCCTAGCGGGATCGAACCGCTGACCTCCTGCATGCCATGCAGGCGCTCTCCCAGCTGAGCTAAGGCCCCAAACCTGTCCGCTTTCAGTGTCCGTTCCGTTTCCAGTGCGGTCCGTCTTGCGGTGTGAGCGTCGTTTACGGGACGGCGGCGCGGGCTGCAAGCGGAAAAATGCGCCGGGTCCGAAATTTTTTGCCGCCGGTCAAAGCGGACGGTCCGGGGACAGCAGGCCGCATCCCCGAACCGTTTGAAACGCCTTAGGAATCGTCGTCCGGCGACGACATGTCGGCGATGTCGTCCAGAGAGACGTTGTCATCATCATCGTCATCATCCAGGACATCATCGCCCAGATCGACATCGACGTCGTCGTCATCGTCCAGGACCACGTCATCCGCGTCCATGTTCTCTTTGGCCTTCAGGGTGGCCGCGTCTTCGGCATCGGCTTCGATCATCCGGGTCTTGCCGGTGTCCAGCTCGACGACCTCGCCCGTGTAGGGGCTGACGATCGGGTCCTTGTTCAGGTCATAAAAGCGCTTGCCAGTGGTGGGGCAGACGCGCTTTACACCCCATTCTTCCTTGGGCATGTGGATCCCCTTGATTTACTGGTGAGTCGTATCGACGATTCCGGTGCCTTGCCATATGAGGGGGGCACTGTCAAAGCCAAAGCCTGGAAAGGGCGCGTGCATGGCCGAATATCATCTGTCCGGGAATCCACCGGTGCCGCTTACCCTGCGCCGGTCCGCGCAGGCGCGGCGGATCAGCCTGCGGATATCTTCGCTGGACGGGCGGGTCACGCTGACCCTGCCCAAGGGACTGCCGGAGAAGACCGCCCTGGCCTTTGCCGAGGAAAAGGCCGACTGGATCCGGGCCAACCTGGAGAAGCACCCGGATGCCGTGGAGGCGGACTTTGGCGCGGTGCTGCCCATTGACGGCCAGGACCGGGTGATTGAGCCAGCACCAGGGCGGCGGATCCGGCTGGAGGCTGGCAGTGTTTCGGTGCCGGGGCCCAATCCAGGGCGGCCCTTGCAGCGATACTTGAGGGAGCTGGCGCGTAACCGGCTGGCTGAAGCATCGGATTTTTACGCGGCCCGGCTAGGCAGGAAGTACTGCCGTCTCACCCTGCGCGACACCCGCTCCCGCTGGGGATCCTGCTCTGCGGATGGCGGGCTGATGTATTCCTGGCGGCTGATCCTGGCACCGCCCGCGGTGCTGCGCTATGTTGCCGCCCACGAAGTAGCGCATCTGCAGGAAATGAACCACTCGCAGGCCTTCTGGGACACAGTGGAGCGTATTCATGGCCGCTGGCAGGACCAGCGAACCTGGCTGCGCGAAAATGGTGCAAGCCTGCACCGCTACCGTTTCGGCGAATGAAATCAGCGCTTTGACCCTGCGGGTGTGCGGGCTAAGCTGGCGCCAGTTGCAGTTGCCAGTTCCCGGTCCAAAGGCCCGTACCCGTGTCAGACAAGCCGCAAAGACGCCTTGCCGCCATTTTTATGCTGGATGTCTCCGGCTTCAGCCGCATGATGGCCGAGGATGAGGCCGGCACTCTGAACCAGGTGCTTGCTCAGCAGCAGACCCTGATTGCGCCGGCGATCCGCAGCCACGGCGGCCGCATCATCAAGCTGATGGGCGACGGTGTTCTGGCACTGTTCCCCAGCGTAATATCAGCAGTGGAGGCTGCAGCACAGATCCAGGCGGACGCAGCCCGCACCCGCCACCTGCAGCTGCGCATCGGTATCAATCTGGGGGAAGTGCTGATCGCGCAGGGCGACGTTTTCGGCGACGAGGTGAATATCGCAGCCCGGCTGGAAAGCCTGGCGCATCCGGGCGGGGTGGCGCTTTCAGCTTCAGCCTATGACCAGGTCCGCAACCGCATCCCCTATGACTTCGAAGACTTCGGCCTGCATGAGGTGAAGAACATCCCTGATCCGGTGCAGGTCTATTTCCTGGGTGATGAGCTCACGTCGCTGCCGTCCCTGCGCCGCAGCGCTCCGCCCCGGAAACAGAAGGAACCCGTGCCTCGCAAGGGAATACGGCCCGCGGTATTGCTTGCCGCGGGCTGCATCGGTGCCGTCACCGCAGTGGCCGGTATCTGGGGCTGGCACTCCGCAGACCGTCTGAATACCTCTGTAGCATCCGTGCCCGGTTCTCCAGCTGCTTCCGCTTTTGAAGGCAACCCAGCAGTCGCCATTCTGCCTTTCACTTCTGACACGCTTCAGCCGGAAACGGCGCGGATGCTGGCGCAGGAAGTAGCACGCAACCTCGCCGCAGCCAGTGGTGTCCGCATCATTGCACCGTCCAGCGCACGGGCTGCTGAAGGTTTGCTGCCAGGGGAGGCGGCTGTGCTGCTAGGCGCCGATTTCGTCGTGGCGGGCCATTTGCCTGGAACCCTGCAGGAGGGGGCCGGTCTGAAAATCCTTCAGGCGACAAGCGGCAGCGAAGGTAAGGCAGGGGCAGAACCGCTGAGTATTCTGCCGCCTCAGCCGCAACACTCTGTGTCGGCTCTTGCGCCGGAACTTGCGGCCAGCATCATTGGCTACTTCGGCAAGCCTTTGCCAGAAAGCAGCCGTCCTGATGTCGCCGATGGCGCTATGCTGCAGTTGTTCACCGCCCGTAGCCTGATGCAGCAGGGGGACCGCGGCGGTGCACATCTGGCCCTGCAACGGGCACAACAGATGGCGCCGGATTGGCCGGAAGCGCAGGCCTTGGCGGCGCTCTGGCATTTGGACATTCTCACTGGTCCAGCAGCGGGGTTGCCTGATCGCGCGTCAGAGGCGGCAGAGCTGGTCAAGGGGCTGCCGTCAGGGGCAACGGTGCTGCAGCTGCGGGCGCTGGCAGCGCAATTTTCAGGCCGCCACGGCGAGGCTTTGCAATTAGCCGGGATCTTGGCGGAGGATTATCCGAACGATGCGTCAGGACAGTTGCTGCGGGCCTGGCTACTGCATCTCGCAGGTCAGGGCAGCAGCGCCCAGAAAGTTCTCGGGAATGTCCGCCGCCTCGAACCCCTGCCTCAGCCGATGGTCCTGACCGTTGAAGCCGGTCTCCACCTCGCCGCCGGCAGGGAGGCCGAGGCCGCCGCCGCCGCGGCTGAAGCGCTGAGGATTGAACCTGCAGCGCAGCTGGCCTTGGTGCTGCATTGCGCCAGCCTGGCTGCGCTTGGCAGTTTTGAAGAGGCTGCCGATGCCTGCAGCCGGCTAAAGGGCGCTCCGCTGACGGTCGATCAGGCTGTGGCGGCTTTTCCCTTTTCCGCCGCAGCACCTCAGCGGGCTCTGCGCACAGGCCTC
Organism: Leisingera sp. JC1; assembly: GCF_001679925.1. GTDB lineage: Bacteria > Pseudomonadota > Alphaproteobacteria > Rhodobacterales > Rhodobacteraceae > Leisingera. Next base: position 22,452 of record NZ_LYUZ01000001.1, read on the forward strand.
AGTCTGGCGGGGCTGCCGGGCCGCCCCTGAAGTTGCGCGTAATTGTCTGGTTGACCACGCCAGGTTTTGTGATCACATGAGCGGATGAGCCAGACTGCCCGCCCCGCCCAAGAAACTGCCTCCGCACCCGCCCATGACCGCGTCTACCGGACACTTCGGACGCGTATTATGCACGGTGAGATTACCCCGGGAGCTGCCTTGACCTTGCGCGGGATCGGCGGCGAATTCGGTGTCTCGATGACACCAGCGCGCGAGGCGGTGCGGCGACTGGCAGCGGAGGGCGCGCTGTTCCTGTCGTCCTCAGGCCGGGTAACCACGCCAGAACTCACCAATGAGCGGATCGAGGAACTGGCTGCTCTGCGGGCGCTGCTGGAGGTGGAACTGGCCAGCCGCGCGCTGCCGCGCGCCCATATGGCGTTGATCGACCGGCTGCAGACGATCAACTCCAACGTGGCGGAGATGGTCTCCAAACGCGATGCCGTTGGCTACATCCGCACCAACCTGGAGTTTCACCGCACCCTCTACCTGCGCGCCCAGGCGCCGGCCATGCTGGCCATGGCGGAAACTGTCTGGCTGCAGCTTGGCCCCACCATGCGGGCGCTCTATGGCCGTTTGCGCCGCACCGACCCGCCGCAGAACCATCGTCTGATTATCGCCGCGCTCAAGGCGGGGGATGAACCCGGCCTGCGGCTGGCAGTGCGCTCAGACGTGACACAAGGCCTGCGGCTGCTGGCAGGCTAGGGCGGTTTTGAAGCCGGTTTCCAGGCGCTGGCCAAACTGGTACACTCCAACCCTATGAAAAGCCCTTCAAATCGCCGCCTGGCTGCGATCCTGGCCGCGGATGTGGCGGGCTATTCCCGGCTGACCGCCTCGGATGAGGAAGGCACAGTGGCAGCGCTCCGCGCCATCCGCAGCGAAGTGGTGGAGCCGCTCACAGATCAGCACGGCGGCCGCATCGCCAATACCGCAGGCGACAGTTTCCTGATCGAATTCCGCAGCGCCGTCGATGCGTTGCGCGCCGCCCTCAGCATCCAGGACCGGTTGCAGGCCCGGAATGTGGTAGCGGGAGCCGACCGCGTCATCCTGCTGCGCATCGGCCTCAATGTGGGGGATGTTATCTCCAATGGCGACGACATTCTGGGCGACGGTGTCAACGTGGCCGCCAGGCTGGAGGCGCTGGCTGAGCCGGGCGGGATCACTGCTTCGGAGGCCGTCGTCGGCTATGCTCGCAAAAGCATTGCCGCGGACTTCATTCCAATGGGCCCGCAAAGGGTCAAGAATATCCCGGAGCCGGTGAAAGCCTTCCGGGTTCAAAAGAGCGGACATGCGCCGCAGAAGGCAGCGCGTGCCACGGTCCCGCGCGCCCGGCTGGCCGCCGGGGCTGGCATTCTGGCCGCGGCGGCGGGCGCGGTTTTGTGGCTCGCCCCCTCGCAGCCGAATCCGGATCAGGCTGTCGTGGCGCGTATGGCCTTTCCGCTGCCGGATCTTCCTTCTGTTGCGGTGATGCCGCTGGCCGATGCCACAGGCGAAACCGGTAACGCGACGCTGGCGGACGGGTTTTCCGAGGATCTGATCACCGACCTGTCACGGATTTCCGGCCTGTTCGTGATCTCCGGCAACAGTTCCTTTGCCTACCAGGACCGGCAGATCAGCACCGCACAATTCGCTGAGGAACTGGGCGTGCGCTATGTGGTCGACGGCAGCCTGCGCCGCACCGGGGCTGACTTCCGGGCCAATATCCGGCTAACCGACACATCCAGCGGCCAGCTGGTCTGGGCGGAGCGTTTCGACGGTCCGGTGGAGAACATCTTCTCGTTTCAGAACCGTATAGCACTGGATATCGCCAATGCGCTGGATCTGCCGCTGGATGACGAAGAGCGTACTGGGATCGAACAAGTGGATACCGCGACCATAGCGGCGCGCGAGGCGTTCCAGCAGGGATGGGAGCTTTTTGCGCGCTTCAACGAGCAAGACAACCTGGCCGCAATCCCGCATTTCGAACAGGCGGTGTTGCTGGACCCTGACTACGGCCGCGCTTGGGCCTTCCTGGCGATGGCGCATCTTCGTCCGCATATCTTGCACCATTGGCAGGGCTACACTCCGGCCACCGGCCAGACGCATATCGGCGAGTTCTACAAATACCTGCGCGAAGCCGCCAGGCACGACACACCGCTTAAGCATGTGATCCGGGCGATGGTGCTGCTGAACCTGCCGGATTGGGAGGGGGTTTACGGCGGCAGCCGCGGCACCAGCGAGGCCCGGCAGGAAGCGGCAAAGGCAATTGCTCTGCAGCCCAGCGACCCAGAGGCGCATTTGGCAATGGGCTGGGCACTGATCGCCGCAGGCGAGCCGCAGGAAGGTCTGGCTTTTGTCCATGCCGCTATGCGGCTCGATCCCAGGCATCCAAGCCACTATGCGCTGTTTGAGGCGGCGGCTTTGTTTGCGATGGAGGACTACGCCCAAGCTGCCGTAGTGTTGCAGGCTGAGGTGGACCGCAATCCCCAAGCGCGGGAACTGATGCCTGTGGCGGCCTCGGCGCTGGCGATGCAGGGGGAGCTGCGGGCTGCGCGTGCCATGGTTGAGCGCTGGCACGGCAGCAACAGCTCTGCTTCACTGCCGGCCGCGGTGCAAGACTATTTCTTCATCCTCCGCTGGACAGGCGCCAGTCGGCACCTGAACCAGCGGCTGACGGACGGGCTGCGGCTGGCGGCGCTGCCACCGGGGACCACTGTTGCCAGTCTCAGGGCGGAACTGTCGCTGCCAGACGCCATCACCCAGCGTCAGGCGGTCCAGGCACTTGGGCTTTTCGGCGCCGCAGCGGCGCCAGCAGTGCCTGAGTTGACCAAACTTTTGCAAAGCCCTTCTGCCTTTGTTCGCAAAGAGGCTGCCAACACCCTGGGAAACATCGGCGTTGCCGCCGCACCAGCCTTGGCCGCGCTGGACGCGCTGGCGGGCAAGGGACTCGCTGGCAAACGCGCGACCCTTGCTGCGGAGCGAATCCGCAGAAGCTTGGCTGAGGAGGAACTCTGACTGGAGGCGTATTCGCCGCCTGAGGCCTTCAGCCGGACGTGAGTATTGCGGTGCAGGTTTTCTGCCGGAGCACAGGCTCGAATCCTCCATCTTTCAGGGGGAGATTCTTCGGTTGCGCACTGATGAACGGGACCGGGGAAGCACCCCGGAGGTGGAGAACTGGCATTGGCAGGTGATTGTTTGCGCCGCTTTGAGTGGCGCAGGAAAGCTCTGGCTTCTGCAAGTGCTGCATGAAGCGGAGCTGGGTTAAGAGCTTAATCTAAATAGGGTATTCCAAAGGTGCATAGCACTGATGTGCGCGGCGCATACCCTATGCGATATCGGCATTTCACAGTTCGTGCTCCGCAGGCTAGCGTTTGCGGCATAATCACAGGGGAGTATGCCTAATGACGAAATTTGTCAGAAGCCTGGCGGCTGCTGCGGTGGTGGCGATGGCACCGGTTGCCTATGCCGAAACCACCGTGCGCGTTGCCTATGACGCTGACCCGGTCTCGCTGGATCCGCATGAACAACTGTCCGGCGGTACGCTGCAGCTGTCGCACATGGTCTTTGACCCGCTGGTGCGCTGGACCAAGGACCTGCAGTTCGAACCGCGCCTGGCCGAAAGCTGGGAACAGATCGACGACACCACCATGCGCTTCAAGCTGCGCAGCGGCGTTTCCTTCCACAGCGGCAATGCGCTGACCGCCAAGGACGTGGACTGGACCTTTGACCGCCTGAAGGCGAGCGACGACTTCAAGGCGATCTTCGCGCCCTTCACTGATGTCGAAGTCATCGACGACATGACCTTCGACCTCAAAACCGCGGAGCCCTATCCACTGGTGCTGCACACCGCGACCTATCTGTTCCCGATGGACAGCGCGTATTACTCCGGCACCACCGATGACGGCAAAGACAAGGGCGAAATCGTCAAGCACGGTGACAGCTTTGCTTCGCGCAACGTTTCCGGCACCGGCCCGTTTGTGGTGTCCGAGCGTGAGCAGGGCGTGCGCGTCGTGTTTGACCGCTTCGACGGCTACTGGGACGCTGATGCGGGTAATGTCGACAAGATCGTTCTGACCCCGATCAAAGAAGACCCGACCCGCGTGGCAGCCCTGCTGTCCGGCGACGTGGACTTCATCGCGCCGGTTCCCCCGACCGACCTGAAGCGTGTCGAAGAGGCTGAGGGCGTTGACCTGATCACCATGCCCGGCACCCGTATCATCACCTTTCAGATGAACCAGAACCGTGTCGAGGCCTTCAAGGACGCACGTGTCCGCCAGGCGATCGACTATGCGGTCAACAACGCAGGCATCGTTGACCGCATCATGCGCGGCTTCGGCACCGTTGGCGCACAGGCCAGCCCGGCGGGCTACCTGGGCTACAACGAAGCGCTGGCACCGCGTTTCGATCTGGAAAAAGCCAAGGCTCTGATGGCGGAAGCAGGCTACGCCGACGGCTTCTCGATCACCATGATGGCGCCGAACAACCGCTATGTGAACGACGACAAGATCGCCCAGGCGGTGGCTTCGATGCTGGCACAGATCAACATCAAGGTTGACCTGCAGACCATGCCCAAGGCGCAGTACTGGCCGACCTTTGACGAGCGCGCAGCTGACATGATGATGATCGGCTGGCATTCGGACACCGAGGATTCTGCCAACTTCCACCAGTTCCTGACTGCCTGCCCGAACCCGGATAACGGCAACGGCCAGTACAACTCGGGCAACTACTGCAACGAGGAAGCCGATGCGCTGATGGATGCCGCCAACGCGGAAACCGATCCGGCCAAACGCGCGGAAATGCTGCAGAAGCTGGAAGGCATCCTGTACGACGAAGCGGCCTTCATCCCGCTGCACTGGCAGAACCTGGCATGGGGTTCCAAGTCCGGCATGAACTCGGCGGACATCGTGAACGCGCTGAACTTCCCCTACTTCGGTGACCTGGTTGTCGAAACCGGCAGCTGATCACTGAATACTTCCGGGCCGGTCTCCCCCGGCCGGCCCGGACCTTTTCAATAACAAGCGGCTGTCAAGGCTGCGCTTGCAGGACCCGCGGATCCATCGGACACTGCGGCCTGCGCTGTAACCAAACTCTACAAAGGTCAGGACGATGTTTGCCTATCTCGCCAAGCGAGTGATCCAGGCGGTTGCCGTGATGTTCGTCATCTCGCTGATTGCCTTTGCCATCCAGGGCAACCTGGGCGACCCGCTGCGTGAGCTGGTCGGGCAGTCGGTTTCCGAAGAAGTGCGCCAGCAGCTGCGCGACGAAATGGGGCTGAACGACAGCTTCGTGACGCAATACCTGCGGTTTGCCGGCAATGCGCTGCAGGGCGACCTGGGCACCTCCTATTTCTTCAAGGAACCGGCGCTGGACGTGATCCTGAAGAAGCTGCCCGCGACGCTGGAGCTGGTATTCGGCGCCACGCTGATCATCGTCGGCTTCTCGGTGCCGCTGGGCGTCTATACCGCGATCAAGCCGGACAGCATCCTGAGCCGCATCATCATGGGCCTGTCGATTGTCGGCATCTCGATCCCGGTATTCCTGACCGCCATTCTGATGATCTTTGTGTTCTCCGTGGAATACGGCTGGTTCCCCTCCTACGGGCGCGGCGACACCGTGCATGTCTGGGGCTATTGGGAGACCAACTTTGCCACTGCAGACGGCTGGCTGCACATCATCCTGCCCTCGATTGCGCTGGCCTCCATCATGCTGCCGCTGTTTGTCCGGCTGATCCGGGCCGAGATGATGGAAGTGCTGCAGTCCGAATACGTGAAATATGCCAAGGCCAAGGGCATCAACCCGTGGCGCATCTACTTTGTGCACGCGCTCAAGAACACGCTGCTGCCGGTGATCACCGTGGGCGGGGTGCAGATCGGCACCATGGTCGCCTACACGATCCTGACTGAGACGGTGTTCCAGTGGCCGGGCATGGGCTTCATGTTCCTAGAGGCGGTGAACCGCGTCGATACCCCGCTGATCGTGGCCTATCTGATTGTTGTCGGCTTCATCTTTGTGGTCACCAACACCATCGTCGACCTGATCTATGGCCTGGTGAACCCGACCGTGAACATTGCGAGGATGGGCGCATGAGTACCGAAACGCTGAACCCGAAGTCCGAACCCTCGCGCTGGTCCAAGATCTGGAACTCCAACATGGGCTACAGCTTCCGCCGCAACCCGGTGGCGGTGGTCAGCATGATCGTCTTCCTGTTGATCGCACTCGCGTCCTTCCTGGCGCCGGTGATCGCGCCTTATGATCCCTATGATCCGGCGCAGATCGACATCATGAACTCGGAATACCCGCCTGCCTGGGTCCACGGGGCGCTGCCGGAGTTTGTGCTGGGCACCGACGATCAGGGCCGCGACCTGTGGTCCACCATCCTCTACGGCACCCGCCTGTCGCTGCTTATCGGCATCTGCGCTGTGGCACTGCAGGCGTTTCTCGGCATCTCCATCGGTTTGATCGCGGGTTATGTCGGCGGTCGTCTCGACAGTCTGCTGATGCGGCTTGCTGATATCCAGCTGTCGTTCTCCACCCTGATGGTGGCGATCATCTTCCTGGCTGTCACGCAGGCGATGTTCGGCACCGATACCTTCAATAAATATGCCGTGGTGTTCCTGATCGCGGTGATCGGGGTGGCAGAATGGCCGCAATACGCCCGCACCGTGCGCGCCACCGTGCTGGCAGAGAAGAAGAAGGAATACGTCGACAGTGCCCGCGTTCTGGGCTTTGGCCCGATGCGGATCATGGTGCGGCACATCCTGCCGAACTCGCTGTCGCCGATCTTTGTGATCTCCACCGTGCAGGTCGCCAATGCAATCATTTCCGAGGCCTCGCTCAGTTTCCTGGGCCTGGGCATGCCGCCAAGCCAGCCGTCGCTGGGCTCGCTGATCTCCTCCGGTTTCGACTACATCTTCTCCGGAAGCTGGTGGATCACCGCCATTCCCGGCGTGGTGCTGGTGGTTCTGGTCCTTGTCATCAACCTGCTGGGCGACTGGATGCGCGACGTCCTGAACCCGAAACTCTACAAGGGTTAACGCGATGAGCCTTCTTTCCGTTCGCGACCTCACCGTCAAATTCGCCATGCGTGACCAGACGGTTACTGCCCTCAACGGCATTTCCTTTGACCTGGCCAAAGGCGAGCGCCTGGGCATCGTCGGCGAAAGTGGTGCCGGCAAGTCGATCACCGGGTTCTCGCTGATGAACCTGCTCAGCCGCCCGGGCTATATCGACACCGGCAAGATCCTGTTCGAGGGCGAGGATGTCGTGCAGATGAACGACAAGCGCCTGCGAAATCTGCGCGGCAACCGGATGGCGATGATCTTCCAGGACCCGATGGTGACGCTCAATCCGGTGCTGACCATCGGCCAGCAGATGATCGAGACCCTGATGGCGCACCGCAAGCTGAGCCATGAGGAAGCCCGCCAGATCGCCATCGTCAAACTGCGCGAGGTCTATATTCCTTCGCCGGAGGAGCGGCTGGAGCAGTACCCGCACGAATTGTCTGGCGGTATGCGCCAGCGTATCATCATTGCGATTGCGCTATTGCTGGATCCGCAGCTGATCATCGCGGATGAACCCACGACGGCGCTGGATGTGACCATTCAGGCTGACATCATGGAGCTGATGCTGGAGTTGTGCCAGTCGAACCAGGTGGGGCTGATCCTGATCACCCACGACCTGGGCGTCGTCAGCCAGATGACGGAGCGGACGCTGGTAATGTACGCCGGCCGGATCATCGAGAGCGGGCGCACCCGCGAGATCATCAACGACCCGCAGCACCCTTATACCCAAGGTTTGATAAACGCGCTGCCGCAACAGACAGTGCCAGGCCAGCGGTTGAAGCAAATCCCGGGCAACATGCCTGGCCTGGCCAGCATTCCCGCAGGCTGCGCCTTCAACCCGCGCTGCAAATACGCAACCGACTTGTGCCGCAGCCGGGTGCCCGAAGCGGTGCACTACGGCGGCGTCGAGGTGGCTTGCCACGAGGTGCAGCGCCTGAACAGCGATGAAGACCGTCAGGAGGCACGGGCATGAGTGACGTGAATACAGACCGCCCGCTCTTGGAGATCAAGAACCTGGAGAAACGGTTCGATCTTGACCAGGGCTTTCTGGAAACCCTCAAGTTCAAGCAGGGCAAGATCGTGCGCGAGAGCCGCTCTGTCCATGCTGTGAACAACATCTCGCTGGAGGCCCGCAAAGGCGAGGCGCTCTGCGTGGTGGGTGAATCAGGTTGCGGCAAGTCCACCGTGGCGCGGCTGGTGGCCGGCCTGCTGACCCCGACCGCGGGTGAGATCCACTATGGCGGTCAGCGTATCGACAACCTGTCGCGCGCTGGAATGCAGCCTCTGCGCAAGAAGATCCAGATGATCTTCCAGAACCCCTATGCCTCGCTGAACCCGCGGATGACCATCCGGCAGGCGCTGGAAGAACCGGTGCGCCACCATTACCCCAACGCCTCGGCAGCGGAGGTGCGCGACAAGGTGACCGAGGTGATGCTGTCGGTGGGTGTCGACCCCAGCTGGGCCAAGCGTTACCCGCATGAGTTCTCCGGTGGTCAGCGCCAGCGGATCGCGATTGCCCGAGCGCTGACGGTGGACCCGGAGTTTATTATCGCCGATGAGCCGATCAGCGCGCTGGACGTGTCGATCCAGGCGCAGGTGCTGAACCTGATGCTGGAAGCCAAGGAAAGCCGCGGCCTTACCTATCTGTTCATTACTCACGATCTGAGCGTGGTGGAGCATTTTGGCACCCGCGTTGCGGTGCTTTACCTTGGGTCGGTTTGCGAGGTTGCGGACACCGCGACATTGTTCTCCAGCCCAAAACACCCCTATACTCGGGCCTTGCTGTCCGCGGTGCCGCAGCTGAAGGACGACCGGCCGAACCATATCCGCCTCAAGGGCGAGATTCCGACGCCGATCAACCTGCCCACAGGCTGCCCGTTCCAAAGCCGCTGCGCCTTTGCGGACGCACGATGCAAGAGTGAAAAGCCCAAGGCCATTCACCAGCCCGACGGCAGCATGGTTGCGTGCCATGCCGTCGAAGAAGACAGGCTGGATGCGGTGGCCGCCGGTTAAGACGGGACGCCCAGTTGGATATCATCTGGCTCAAGGACTTCGAGGCTTTGGTCGCGTGCAAGAATTTCTCGCGCGCGGCCGAAGAGCGTAATGTCAGCCAGCCGGCCTTTTCGCGCCGGATCCGGGCGCTGGAGAATGAGATCGGCGTGCGGCTGATCAACCGCGAGACGCTGCCGCTGACGCTGACCCCAGCCGGGGAGGTGTTTCTGTCGCAGTCCCGCATCATGCTGCGCACCTATGAGGAAACGATTGAGCGCTGCCAGACCATTGACGCGGCAAGTGAAAACGTGATCCGCTTCGCTGCCTCGCAGTCGCTCTACATGACCCATTACAAGACCCTGATTGCGCCGCTTGCCAGCGAGGGCGGGGTGGATACTGACCTCAACTCCACTTCCTGGGCGGCTGATCAATTTGTCAGCGCGCTGCAGCAGGGGTATTGCGATGTGATCCTGACCTACTGGCACCCGTCGATGGACTTCCTGGGACCGCTGGAGGTCGCCAATTTCGAGTACCTGACGCTGTCGACAGACCGATACGTGCCTGTCTCGCGCACAACCGCGGACGGCGCGGCAGAGTTTGCGTTTAAGCCTGGCAGCAAGGATGCGGTGCCGTTGCTGTCTTATGGTGCGGTCTCGGCGTTGCGTTCAGTGCAGGAATTTGCCCTGACTCAACTTTTGCCCGGACAGAAGGTGTTTGTGGTCAACCAGAACGCATTGGCCAATAGCGTCAAGGCGATGATCCAGGAAGGCTTCGGCATCGGCTGGCTGCCGCTGAGCCTGTGCCGTGAAGAAATCGCCTCCGGCCGGTTTGCAATTGTGGATGAACGGCTGGGCACCGACCTTGAGATTCGCCTTTACCGTGATCCGCGCAGCACCAAGCAGACGCTGGATGTGCTGTGGAAACAGCTCAAGCGTTCGGCGATGAAGGCGGCCTGACAGGCTTCCGGAGGGGAAGTCGCCCAATGAGTGCAATGGCCGTCGTGCAGTAAATCTGACATTGCTGGATGCGGGCTGGATACGAGCAGGGGCAGATGGACATGCATTATCTCAAGCGCGAGCTGTACGATCTTGTTAAAAGCGACGATGCCATCTTTGACTTCCTGCAGATCGGGTCGCTGGACGGGATCTGGTACTGGGATCTGGAAAATCCCGAGCACGAATGGATGAGCCCGGAGCTTTGGCGCCTGTTTGGCGTCGATCCTCAAACCAAAGGCCATTTTGCATCCGAATGGCAGGACCTTATTCACCCCGACGATCTGGCGCTGGCGCTTGAGAACTTCCACAAACACCTGGAGGACCCGGAACACCCCTATGATCAGATCGTCCGCTACCGCCATGCTGACGGTCATATGGTCACGGTGCGCTGCCGCGGCCTAGCGATCAGGGATGAAAACGGAAGACCGGTACGGATGCTCGGGGCGCACAACGATTTGACAGAGCTGAAGGCGCGGGAAGCCGAACTGGCTGCGGCCATTGCCGGCTTGGCTGCGGAGGTGACACGCGCCAATTCTGCCGTCGAGGCCCGTACTGCCTTTCTGGCTACGATGAGCCACGAAATCCGCACGCCTCTGAATGTGATCCTAGGGCTTTTTCACCTGATCAAGAGCGATGAGACGGCTTCGGACAAGACCCGGGAAAGGGCGGATGTGGGGCATCGGGCCGCTGAAATGCTGATGACCCAGCTTGTCAATGTGCTGGAGACCGCGCGGATTGATTGATTCGGATGCGGTGGAATATACTCCCAAGGCAGTAGAAACCGAGTCTCTGCTGGGGCTTTGGCGGGAGGCACTGCGGGCCTGTGCCACCCGCTATGGCAAGCCGTTGCGCACCTGGGTGTCTGCGGCGGATGATCTGCCGGAGCAGCTTATGATTGATCTCCCGAAAGTCACCCAGGTGATCAACAATCTGATCGACAAGGCGATGAAGTTCACGTCCGCGTGTGAGGCCGGTGGGAGTGTGTGCATTTTGCTGGAAAATGACGCTTCGGCTGCATGTCCGGTCAGTATCACCGTTCTGGATACCGGACCGGGTATTGCAGAAGAAGACCGCGTCCGGGCTTTCGAACGGTTCACCCAGCTCGACAACGCCATATCTTCGCACAAGGGCGGGGCTGGCCTGGGGTTGTCGATTTGCCACGAGCTGGCGGCGCTGATGGGTGGCAAGATCAGCATTCTGGACCATCCGCCGGAGGGGTTCAGCCTGGGCATCCGCCTGCAGCTTCCGGAGGGTGACAGCGCTCCTGCAGCCGGGTAATTGCGGTACCCTTGATCCCGGGCTGCGCGGCCAGGGCACAGGGTCGCAAATCAGATAAAGGCCACAAAAAAGGCGCCCGAAGGCGCCTTGTTTTATTGGTCGGAGTGAGAGGATTCGAACCTCCGACCCCTGCCTCCCGAAGACAGTGCTCTACCAGGCTGAGCTACACTCCGACCGTGGAGGGCGAAATAGCTCAGGGCGCGGGGTTTGACAAGGGCGATTCCACAGAAAGATGCGGATTTCGGGAAATCTTTTCTGCAATGAGGGACGGTGGGAAATACCACGGAAAAGCCCCGCGCCGGAGGCCGGGCGGGGCTTGTGCTCATTTGCGATTAGCGGCTGAAAATCAGAGGCTTGCGTCCAGCGCAGCGATGACTGCATCCCCCATCTGGCTGGTGGAGACCGGCTCCACGCCTTCGCTTGCCAGAAGATCCGCGGTGCGCACGCCGTCGGCCAGAACCTTCTCGACCGCAGTTTCCAGGCGGTCGGCCTCGGCGCCCTGATCGAAGCTGTAGCGCAGCGCCATGGCAAAACTCAGAATGCAGGCGATCGGGTTCGCCTTGCCCTGGCCCGCGATGTCGGGCGCAGAGCCGTGCACGGGCTCATAAAGCGCCTTGGGGCGGCCGTTTTCCATCGGCGCACCAAGCGAGGCGGAAGGCAGCATGCCAAGCGAGCCGGTCAGCATCGCGGCGCAGTCGGACAGGATGTCGCCGAACAGGTTGTCGGTCAGGATGACGTCGAACTGCTTGGGCGCGCGCACCAGCTGCATGGCGCCGTTGTCGGCGTACATGTGGGAGAGCTCCACCTCCGGGTAATCCTTGGCAACGCGGGTCACCACCTCGCGCCACAGGATGCCGGATTCCATCACATTGGCCTTCTCCATCGAGCAGACCTTCTTGTTCCGGCGCATCGCCAGCTCGAACGCGGAGCGGGCGGCACGTTCGATCTCGCTCTCGGTGTAGCGCTGGGTATTGATGCCGACGCGCTCGTTGCCTTCCTCGAAGATGCCGCGCGGCTCGCCGAAATAGACGCCGGAGGTCAGCTCGCGCACGATCATGATGTCGAGACCGGCGACGATGTCCTTTTTCAGCGAAGAGAAATCCGCCAGCGCATCAAAGCACTGCGCAGGGCGCAGGTTGGAGTAGAGGTCCATCTCCTTGCGCAGGCGCAACAGGCCGCGCTCGGGCTTTACCGAGAAGTCCAGATCGTCATAGGCCGGACCGCCGACGGCGCCGAGCAGCACCGCGTCAACGTCCTGGGCCTTGGCCATGGTCTCATCCGCCAGTGGCTTGCCATGCTTGTCATAGGCGGCGCCGCCAACCAGATCCTCGCTCACATCGAACTGCAGGCCGCGCTTGTCTCCGAACCAGGAGATGATCTTGCGCACCTCGGCCATGACCTCGGGGCCGATGCCGTCGCCGGGCAGAATCAGAATCGATGGGTTGGGCATGGGGATCCTCCAAAAAAACAGCTGGCAAGGGCGTAGCGGGACAGCAGGGCAGGGTCAATAACAGCCCCGGGAAATAAAAGCGATTGATGGGGAAACGCCTGCGCAAGGGCGTTGCTGCGGGCGGCTCAGTCCAGCAGCAAATCCACCCAGACCAGCCGGTGGCGGCTTGCGGCTGTCGCAGGGGCGTCCGGGTGAACCGGCCAAAAGACGCCGCTGCCTGTAACGGGAAGCCCGTCCGATGGAAGCACATAGTCCACCCTCATAGGACCTGCGCTTTGCCACTCCACAGTGGCGGTGCCGCCCTGGGGACTCTGCGGGCGGGGATCCTGAATGCGAGGATCGGCCGGAAGGCCTCGGATCGCGTCCTTGCGGCCCTCGCCGTGTTCCGGGTCGAGATTGGCATCGCCTGCAATGACAAAGGGAGGTTCGGGTGCAGATCCAAACGTTTCGTCCAGCAGCAGTTGCCACAGCCGGATTTCATCGTGGTTGCGTTTCCCATTGCGGTCTTCCGGCCCGTCAAACAGCGGCGGAGTCGCGTGGAAGGTCATCACATTGAGGCGGGAGCCATCCGGCAGCACCAGCGGCACCAGCCAGTGGCCCGTGGCGGACAGGCGTTGCACCGCTTGCGCGCCGACCGAAGGGAAGGGGCTGCCATCCGGGTATTGCGGAAGCAGGGCACCCGGTATGTCCTTCCACAGGAGAGAGGAAAAGTCCCGGATGCCGTCATGATCCACTGGAAGCCGGGACAGCAGCGCAATGCCGCCCTGGCCACGGAACTTTCCGAACCCTTGATTGTCGCGCGGTTCGCCGGTTTTACCATTGCCGTCCAGGTCCAGCAGGGCAGGCGGGGGCAGGCCGGAATTGGGTTGCAGCGCAACACGGTAAGGGTAGTCCAGGCCCCTGTCCGCCAGCAGCGCGGCCAATGCTGCCAGCGCCCGGCCTTCGTAGTCCCAGTCGATCCCCTGCAGTGCCAGCACATCCGGCTGCACGGTGGTGATCACCTCCACCACCGCAGCGACCTGCGGATCGCTGCCGCCGGTGATGTCCCGCAGCAGCAAGCCTGGACCGTCACGCGACAATTCGGTGTTGAAAGTTGCAATGCGGAGGGTATCTGTCCAGCCGGCCCCGGCAGCAAGGATCAGGAGAAGGCCTGCCGCCAGTTGCCTCATGCGGTTTGCAAGGCCTCATCCGCGCCGAGACTGGCTGCTCGCCGTTTCAGAGCGATCAGCCCGGCAATGCGCAGCATCGCCATGCCCCGCATGATCATTGAAGCAGGCACCAGCGCCCAAGCGCCAATCACCCAGATCAGCATATGCGGTGACGCCAGAATGCCCGGATCCACGAAGCCGGAGGCAAGTTTGACCGCGGCAGGCAGAGCAAAGGGCAATAGCGCGCCGCCGGCAATATTGACGCGGCCGTCCCTTTGCAGGCGCTGCACCACATCGCCACCAGTGGTGGGATCGAACAGGGGCAGGTTGACCCAGACGTTGAAGGCGCCGTTGCCCACCGGCCAGTGGCCGACCCGGATAACCAGCGCAAAGAGGGCGATGGCGGCCGCAGCGATCGCACTGGCCAGTCCAGCCGCGTCACGCACCATCAGAACAACCGGTTCCGGCACCTGCGGCGGCATCATCAGAACCGTCATCTGCACCGGTGAATAGGCAAAGCCGAGACCGCCGCCCAGCCAGCTGCCCAGCTGCTGCACCAAGGCGGTCAGCCCTGTCGGCGCAACCGGGTGAGCCGCCAGCAGGCTGAGCGCACCAATGGTGGCGGCAGCCGCGGCAAACCGCATGCGGTTGATGGGCGGGGCGTTGCGGAATTCTATGAAACTGGGGAAATGGGAAGCGTATTCGCTGAAGGCCAAGGCGCAGCCCAAGAGCGCGATGAACAGGATGATCTCCGGCGAAACGGTAGCGGATGCCGGCAGAATCAGCGTCGGCATCGAAAACAGCATGGCCACCAGTAAGCCGCGGAACGCCGCGCCCGTGATACGTGCAAACACGTCTTTCATTCCCTTCAAACCAGCGCGGGCTTTTTGCCTCTTGCGTCCGGATTTGAAGCCCCCCGGTAGAACGGGCCGGGGCGCTCTGCCTCATTTTTGCCCCATTGTGCCCGGCTGGCGGCTTTCCGCTCAAGAGGGCTCGGCTGATGCATGGACACTTTCCCTGCCGCACTGGTGCGGGATTGCATCATGCTTTCAGTTCTATTTGATGGTGTTGGCGGTCTTGCCACCAGATGCTGTGTGTCTGCTCATCCGGTGCACAAGCAAGGTGCCGCCAGGCAAATGCGGCAGAAATGCGGCGCAAATCTGGCGCGCAAAAAAATACCGCCCCGAGCCGGGGCGGTTTTCAGTGTTTCATCAGTCAGCCCGGTATCAGACCCAGGGGCGCTCCTGCGCGGCTTTGTCCTCGAAAGATTTGATCGAGTCGGCCTTTTCCATGGTCAGGCCGATGTCATCCAGACCGTTCAGCAGGCAGTGCTTCTTGAAGGCGTCGACCTCGAAGCTGATCACTTCGCCGTCGGAAGTGGTGATCTCTTGCGCTTCCAGGTCCACGGTCATCCGGGCGTTAGCACCCTTCTCCGCGTCCTTCATCAGCACATCGACCTGCTCCTGCGGCAGCACAATCGGCAGGATGCCGTTCTTGAAGCTGTTGTTGAAGAAGATGTCCGCGAACGAGGTCGACACGATGCACTTGATACCGAAATCGGCAATCGCCCAGGGCGCGTGCTCACGCGAGGAGCCGCAGCCGAAGTTGTCGCCCGCAATCAGGATCTCGGCGCTGCGGTACTGCGGCTTGTTCAGCACGAAATCCTCGATCTCGGTGCCGTCGCGGTTATAGCGCATCTCGTCGAACAGGTTCTTGCCGAAACCGGTGCGCTGAATCGACTTCAGGAACACCTTGGGGATGATCATGTCGGTGTCGATGTTGACCAGCGGCATGGGGGCCGCAATGCCTTGGATCTTGGTGAATTTTTCCATGCTTCTGGCTCCTTACATCAGCTCGCGCACGTCGGTCAGCTTGCCGGTCAGGGCAGCGGCGGCAGCCATCGCGGGGGACACCAGATGGGTGCGGCCCTTGTAGCCCTGGCGGCCTTCGAAGTTCCGGTTGGAGGTTGCGGCGCAACGTTCTTCCGGGGCCAACTGGTCGGGGTTCATCGCCAGGCACATGGAGCAGCCCGCAAGGCGCCACTCGAAACCGGCGGCCTCAAAGATCTCGGCCAGGCCTTCTTCCTCGGCCTGGGCGCGGACCAGGCCGGAGCCCGGAACGATCATGGCGCGCATGCCGTCTTTGATCTTCTTTCCTTTCACCACCTCGGCCACGGCGCGCAGGTCCTCGATGCGGCCGTTGGTGCAGGAGCCGATGAACACGGTGTCGATCTCGATGTCAGTGAGTTTCTGGCCGGGGGTCAGGCCCATGTACTCGATCGAGCGGCGGGCCGCTTCGACCTTGCCGCCGGAGAAGTCTTCGGGGTTCGGTACCACACCGGTGATCGGCAGCACGTCCTCAGGGCTGGTGCCCCAGGTGACAACCGGCTCGATGTCCTCGCCCTTCAGGGTGACAACCTTGTCGAAATGGGCGCCTTCGTCGGTGTAGAGGGTCTTCCACCAGTTCAGCGCGGCTTCCCACTGGGCACCCTTCGGGGCGTGCGGGCGGCCTTTGACATACTCAAAGGTGGTTTCGTCCGGGGCGATCAGGCCTGCACGGGCGCCGCCTTCGATCGCCATGTTGCAGACGGTCATGCGGCCTTCCATTGTGAGGTCCCGGATCGCTTCGCCGCAGTACTCGATGACATAGCCGGTGCCGCCGGCGGTGCCGGTCTCGCCGATCACGGCCAGGGTGATGTCCTTAGCGGTGACGCCCGGCTTCAGCTTGCCGGTGATCTCCACCTTCATGTTCTTGGACTTCTTCTGGATCAGCGTCTGGGTGGCCAGCACGTGCTCCACCTCGGAGGTGCCGATGCCATGCGCCAGCGCGCCAAAGGCGCCGTGGGTGGCGGTGTGGCTGTCGCCGCAGACCACGGTCATGCCGGGCAGGGTCCAGCCCTGTTCGGGGCCGACGATGTGCACGATGCCCTGGCGGACGTCATCCACCGGGTAGTAATGCACGCCGAATTCCTTGGCGTTCTTGTCGAGCGCTTCCACCTGGATGCGGCTTTCTTCGTTCTCGATGCCTTTGGCGCGGTCGAGTGTGGTCGGCACGTTGTGGTCCGGCACCGCGATGGTCTTTTCAGGCGCGTGCACCTTGCGACCGGCCATGCGCAGGCCTTCAAACGCCTGCGGGCTTGTCACTTCGTGGACCAGGTGGCGGTCGATATAGAGCAGGCTGGTGCCGTCCTCTGCTTCATGCGCAACATGCGCATCCCAGATCTTGTCATAGAGTGTCTTGGGGGACATGGGTCCTCTCCCGTGATGTATTGGGTGTGCTGGCTTTGGGCTGGGCAACCGCCTTATAGGCGCGCCAGGACCGTGCGGGCGGCGCCAAAGAACCGTTCGCGCAGCCGTGCGCGGTCTTGCAGTTCGATCTTTTGCGCCAATACGAGGGTCATGGCTGTCAGATACATCCCGGCGGGCCGGCAATCAAGATTCGTTCTAAGGGAGGAAAAGAAAGCCTGCCCCGCTCAGACTACGTGGCACAGGACGTGCACCCCCTGTGCGCTCCCTGTGCACCGGCCGGTGCCTTTTCCCGCCGATTGGAGAGCCGGGCAGGACGGCTCCTGCCTTGATCCGGGCGCATCGCGGCGGCACACTGGCAGAAAAATGGGGGCGCGCGATGGAGCCGGAAGAGCAGACACCACCCAGAGACGCGATTGCTGAAAGCACCGCCGAAGCACTGGAGCTTGGCCAGCAATTGTGGAACCTGGCAGCTGAGGGCATAGAGCTGCTGCTGAGGCCCTGGAACGCCTATCAGGCAGGGATCGTGCTGGCAGTGTTTGTGCTTGCCACCCTGATCGCGCGGCCGCTGAAAAGCGCTTTTCATGACTGGCTGCGCGCGCGGGAAGGCTGGCCGCGCTGGCGGATACGGGCCGGGCTGGTGGTTCACAAGCGGATCCGGGGTATCCTGTTTGTGCTGCTGATCTGGATGGTTGTCCTGATCATGCAGGAGATGACCTGGCCCAGCCGTTCGCGGCTGCTGACGGTCATCGCCAACCTGTCGCTGGCCTGGCTGATCGTCGCCTTTGCCACCCGGCTGGTGGGCAACCCGCTGCTGCGCAACCTGGTGAAATACGGTGCCTGGGCCTGGATCACCCTGCGTATTCTCGGCATCACCGAAGATGCGGTGCATCTGCTGGACGGGGTTGCCATCAGTTTCGGGGATCTCAGGATCTCGCTGTTCCTGGTGGTGCAGGCAGTGGTGATCCTGGGCGTGATGCTGACGTTGGCGCGGGTCATATCCTCGGTGGCAGCCAACCGGATCCGCGCGAATTCCGACATCTCCCCCTCGATGCAGGTGCTGGCGGCCAAGCTGGCGCAGATCCTGCTGTTCGGCGGTGCCTTCTTTATCGGCCTCAAGGCCATCGGCATCGACCTGACCGGTCTGGCGGTGCTGTCGGGGGCCATCGGCGTCGGCCTGGGCTTTGGCCTGCAGAAGGTGGTGTCGAACCTGGTTTCGGGGCTGATCATCCTCTTGGACAAGTCGATCAAGCCGGGCGACGTGATCAGCCTTGGCGACACCTTCGGCTGGATCAATGCGCTGGGGGCGCGCTACGTCTCCGTGGTGACCCGGGACGGCCGGGAATACCTGATCCCCAACGAGGATCTGATCACCACCCAGGTGGTGAACTGGTCGCATTCCGACAAATACGTGCGTCTCGACCTGCATTTTGGCACCGGCTATGGCGACGACCCCCACTTGGTCCGCAAGATCGCGATTGAGGCTGCGTCCAGCGTCGCGCGGGTGCTGCAGTACGGCAGCAAGAAGCCGGTCTGCCACATCACCGGCTTCGGCGACAGCAGCGTTGATTATGTGCTGCGGTTCTGGATCGACGACCCCACCGGCGGGCTCACCAACATCCGCGGCAACGTCTATCTGGCGCTGTGGGATGCGTTCCAGGAACAGGGCATTTCCATCCCGTTCCCGCAGCGCGAGGTGCGTATGCTGAACGACCCGTTGCCGGTGAGGGTTGCACCTTCGGGCAATGACGGATAAAGCACAGGGCTTGCATCGCCGGGGCGTGGTTTTATTGAAAAGTTACCCTCCGGTTGCTACATTATTATTAGGCCCGGCGCCGGGGCTTGGCGGCGCGTTGCAAGGAGGACTATGTCCTGTCACCCGTACCTCAAGCGGCGGATGCCGCTGTTAATGGGGCAGCCGTGATGGCCGCCCAGTCCCAGCCCACCAGCGAACAGCTGCTGGAGCGGGTTCTCTCCTCACTCAGCGATGACAAAGCCGAAGATGTTGTGCAGATCGACCTGCGCGGCAAAACGTCGATCGGCGATTACATGGTGCTGGCTTCGGGCCGCTCCACCCGTCAGGTCGCTGCGATGGCTGAAAAGCTGACCGACCGGCTCAAGCAGGAGTACCGGATCACCTGCAAGGTCGAAGGTAAGGATGCCGGCGACTGGGTGCTGATCGATTCAGGTGATGTGATCGTCCATATCTTCCGCCCGGAAGTGCGCGAGTTCTACCAGCTTGAGAAGATGTGGATGCCCGCAGGCACCGCGGCAGCACCGGCAGCCGAGGGCTGATCCAAGGCTGATTTGATGCAGGCCCGCGCGATGGGTGCGGGCCGGATTGCTTCAGGAATTTCATGCGTCTGCATATCTGTGCGGCCGGACGCCTCCGCTCTGGCCCGGAAAAATCCCTCATCGACGATTACCTGACCCGGTTCGACCGGACCGGCCGCGCGCTGGGCCTGGGGCCTGCGCGGGTGGTGGAGATTGAGGACAAGAAGAATGCAGGCATGGCAGCCGAGGCTGCGCTGTTGCGCAAGGCGCTGCCCAAGGGGGCGGTGATCTGCACCCTGGATGAGCGCGGCAAGGTGCTGTCCTCTCCCGATTTTGCGGACAGGCTGGCTGGCTGGCGCGACAGCGGCCGTCAGGATCTGGCGCTGATCATCGGCGGCGCAGACGGGATCGACCCCTCGCTGCGGGCCGAAGCGGATTTCTCACTCTCCTTCGGCAAGATGGTCTGGCCGCATATGCTGGTACGGGTGATGCTGGCCGAGCAGATCTACCGCGCCGCCACCATTCTGGCAGGCAGCCCCTATCACCGGGTCTGACCCGGGCGGCACATCTGCTGCCGTGAAAAAGCCGCAAACCCGCCCCGCTCCCGCCGCAGCCAGTCTCCAGCATCTTCTGGTGCGTTAACCAGAAGCCGGAACAGTTGCGCGGCGTCAGGCAAAGGGCTGTACCCCGCACGGGGCAGCGGTTCAGGTGCCATCAGGCCGGTTCCGGAATGCTGCAGCAGAGCAGCAGGAAGCGGAGAGCCTGAGATGGAGATGAGCAAGGAAGAACTGTCGTTGCGCCGGAAATTGCTGTTCAGGCTGCTGGGGAGGCGGGACAGGCCGTCTGCCATCAGGCAGGAGGCTGCGGTCCAAGTCCATTATCCGGTACCCCAGTTCGACGCCAGTTCCGATACGTTTCAGTTCCGTCAGCAGTAAATGGCGCTTCAGGGCAGCTTCAGCGGGTACCGCTGCTGCCCCCATCCGTCTGTCAGGCAGCGCGCCTGAATCTGCACCTGAGTGGTGCCCTCCGGGAGTCGCACGCCGCCCAAGGACCGGGTGAAGGGCTGCTCGTGCTCATGCGGATGCGCCAGAACCCGCAGGCCCAATTCGTTCCCGTCCATATCCAGGACCCGCCATCCGTCGGCGTAGTGCTCCCATCCGGTATCCGGGTGGGACAGGGTGACGCTGAAGGTCCAGCTGCCGCCGGATTGGCGGGCGGTGGCGTTCTCTATCACCGGTTCATCCGCAAGGGCGGGCAGAGCGGCAGTGCTGAGTGCGCAGGTCAGAAGCAGGTGTTTCATGCCTGCACCATAGCTTTGCAGAGGCCGCAGTGCGGTCACGAAACCGTGTCCCCGGTGCTTTCGGGCGGGATGCGCTGGAGAATCCGGCGGGAGGTGGACGCAAACTCGCGCCGGTACAGCACTGCAATGGTGATCAGTGCCGCCGCGCCCAACGGCAGGGCACCCGCCAGCCAGGCCACGGCGGCCAGAGCAAAGTAGGTTGACCGCATGCCGCGGTTGAAGCTGCGCGCGGCGGTGATGCTGATTTCCGCCGCCTGCGCGGCACGGGGATAGGCGAGGTCATGGGCGGGATCATTCGGGACCGCTGCCATCAGCACTGCGCAATAGCCGAACAGCCGGTGCGACCAGACAAATTTCAGAAACGCATTGGACAGAAGCAGCAGCACGGTCAGGATCTTCACCTCCCAGACAAAGGCGGGGGCGCTGTCCTGGATCAGGTCTTCGGCGACGCCCGCCAGCTGTTCGGTATTGCCGATCAGCGCAAGCCCGCCGCCGATCGCAATCATCGCGGCAGACGCAAAAAAGGCGGTGGCCTGGCGCAGGTTGCCGGCCAGCTGGGCGTCAAAAATCCGCGGGTCGCGCTCCACCATCCGCTTCATCCAGTCGCGCCGGAAATCCTCCATCAGCAAGGACACCGAAGGCCGCCCTGAAGGCGGGTTTTCGATCCGCCAGCCGATCCACAGCCAGCCTGCGATCAGCAGGGTCAATGCGGCGAGGTCAAAGAGGGTGAATTGCGCAAGGCGGGTGGTCCAGATCATGGGCCGACCCTATCGCGGCGATACGCCACTTGCCAGACTGCAAGAATTGGTAATATCATTTTACCAAATAGGAGAGCCCGATGGAGATGCCATCCCCGAACCCCGCCATTCTGGCCCGCAAGGCGCGGCTTGCCGAGCGTCTGCTTTCTGTGCTGCCCGCGGATGCGGTGATCCAGGACGAGGCGGAGACCCGTGCCTATGAATGCGATGCGCTGACCGCCTACAGATGCCCGCCCTTGCTGGCGGTGCTGCCGCGGAGCACGCAGGAGGTCTCAGCCGTGCTGCGGATCTGCCACGAAGAAAGCGTGCCGGTGGTGCCGCGCGGCGCGGGCACCTCGCTGGCGGGCGGGGCGCTGCCGACAGCGGATTGCGTGATCCTGGGTGTGGCGCGGATGAATGAGGTGCTGGAGACGGATTTTGAAAACCGCGTCATCCGGGTGCAGACCGGGCGCACCAACCTGAGTGTTTCCGGCGCGGTGGAGGACGAGGATTTCTTCTATGCACCGGATCCGTCCTCGCAGCTGGCTTGTGCCATTGCCGGCAATATCGCGATGAACTCAGGCGGGGCGCACTGCCTGAAATACGGGGTGACGACCAACAACCTGCTGGGCGTGACCATGGTGATGATGGACGGCACCGTGGTGGAGATCGGCGGCGCGCATCTGGATTCGGGCGGGTTGGACCTGCTGGGTGTCATCTGCGGCAGCGAGGGGCAGCTGGGGGTGGTGACAGAAGCCACCCTGCGTATCCTGCGCAAGCCGGAGGGCGCGCGGCCTGTTCTGATCGGCTTTGACAGCAACGAGGTGGCCGGCGCCTGTGTTTCGGACATCATCAAGGCGGGGATTCTGCCGGTGGCGATCGAGTTCATGGACCGCCCCTGCATCAAGGCCTGCGAGGCCTTTGCCAAGGCGGGCTACCCGATGTGCGAGGCGCTGCTGATCATCGAAGTCGAGGGCAGCGAGGCGGAAATCGGTCACCAGCTTGGGCTGATCACGGAGATCGCCCGCTCCCACAACCCAGTGGAGCTGCGCGAGGCGGGGAATGCGGATGAGGCCGCCCGGATCTGGCTGGGCCGCAAGTCGGCCTTTGGCGCCATGGGGCAGATCAACGATTACATGTGCTTGGACGGGACCATTCCGGTCTCCTCGCTTCCCTTTGTCCTGCGCCGGATCGGCGAAATGAGCAAGGAATTCGGGCTGGACGTGGCCAATGTCTTCCACGCGGGTGACGGCAATATGCACCCCTTGATCCTGTTCGATGCCAATAAACCCGGTGACTTGGAGACCTGTGAAGCTTTCGGCGCGGAGATCCTGAAGCTCTGCGTCGAGGCGGGCGGCTGTCTGACTGGGGAGCACGGGGTGGGGATCGAGAAACGCGATCTGATGCTGCATCAGTACAGCGAGACGGATCTGGAGGCGCAGCTGAAGGTCAAGGACGTGTTCGATCCCAAGTGGCTTTTGAATCCGGCCAAGGTGTTCCCGCTGCCGGTGACCGAAGGCCGCCGTGCCGCCGTGGTTGCTGCCGAGTAACCCTTGGGGGCTAGCCCCCAAACCCCCAGAGTATTTTTGGCAAGATGAAAATGATGACACCTCAGAGCGAGGCCGAACTGGCCGAAATCATTGCAGGCGCAAACGGGCCGCTGTGCATTCAGGGCGGCGGCAGCCGAGGGCTGGCGGTGGAGGGCGAGGTCTTGAGCACGCGCGGGCTGTCCGGTGTGGAGCTGTACGAACCGGGCGCTTTGACGCTGGTGGTCAAGGCTGGCACGCCGGTGGCGGAGGTGGAGGCGCTGCTTGCAGCGGAAAACCAGCGGCTGGCGTTTGAGCCGATGGACCACCGCGGGCTGCTGGGCACAGACGGCGAGCCGACCATCGGCGGCGTGATTGCGGCCAATGTCTCCGGCCCCCGGCGCATCCAGGCGGGCGCAGCGCGGGACCACCTTCTGGGGGTGCGGTTCGTGGACGGTTCCGGCCAAGTGGTCAAGAACGGCGGCCGGGTGATGAAGAATGTGACCGGCTATGACCTGGTCAAGCTGATGTGCGGCGCCCATGGCACGTTGGGGGTGCTGACGGAAGTGTCACTGAAGGTGCTGCCGCGGGCCGAAACCGCCGCCACAGTGACCCTGACCGGCCTCGACCTGCCGGGTGCGGTCAGAGCGATGTTTGCGGCTTTGGGCTCCCCTTTTGACGTGACCGGCGCAGCCTATGTTGCGGATACCTATCAGGCGCATATCCGGGTAGAAGGATTCCGGGCGTCTGCCGCTTACCGCAGCGCGGAGCTGGTCAAATTGCTGTCTTCCTTTGCCATGGCGGAGGTGCGGGAAGATGCAGAGAGCTTGTGGCAGGGCATCCGTGATGTTGCGGCCTTCCAAGGACGGGAGGGCGATGTCTGGCGGATTTCGGTGAAACCCTCCGATGCGGTGGAGCTTGTGCCGCAATTGCAGGCAGACGCATTGCAATTCGACTGGGGCGGCGGGCTGATCTGGGTGTTGGTGCCGGAGGGCACGGATATGCGTGCCCGTGTCAACGTGCCTGGCCATGCCACGCTGGTGCGGGCCAGTGCAGAAACCCGTGCGCGGTTCGGCGTGTTCCAGCCGCAGCCGGGTCCCCTTGCAGCAATCTCTGAGGGGCTGCGACGCCAGTTCGATCCGAGCGGCATCCTAAATCCGGGACTGATGGGGTAGCACATGCAGACCACATTCACCGAAAAACAGCTGCAGGACCCCGGCACCAAACGCGCCAACGAGATCCTGCGCTCGTGCGTGCATTGCGGCTTTTGCACCGCCACATGCCCGACTTATCAGGTGCTGGGGGATGAACTCGACAGCCCCCGCGGCCGGATCTACCTGATCAAGGACATGCTGGAGAACGAGCGGGTGCCGGACGAAAAGACCGTCAAGCACATCGACCGCTGCCTGAGCTGCCTGGCCTGCATGACCACCTGCCCCTCGGGCGTGCACTACATGCATCTGGTGGATCACGCCCGCGCCTATATCGAGAAGCACTATGACCGTCCCTGGAGCGACCGCGTGCAGCGCTGGCTGCTGGCACGAATATTGCCGTATCCAGCCCGGTTCCGGCTGGCGCTGATCGGGGCGAAGCTGGCAAGACCGTTCAAGGGCTTGCTGCCGGACGCGCGGCTGCGTGCGATGCTGGAGATGGCGCCAAGGACCATTCCGCCCGTCAGCCGAAACGACGACCCGCAAAGTTTTGTGCCGGAGACGCCGCGCAGGAAACGCGTGGCGCTGATGACCGGCTGTGCCCAGAAGGCGCTGAACACGGATATCAACGATGCGACTATCCGCCTGCTGACCCGGCTGGGCTGCGAGGTGGTGGTGGCCAGGGGGGCAGGCTGCTGTGGCGCGCTGACCCACCACCTGGGGCGCGAGGAGGAGAGCCACGCAACGGCTGCCAAAAACATCCGCGCCTGGGCGGCAGAGCTGGACGGGCAGGGGCTGGATGCCATTGTCATCAACACTTCCGGCTGCGGCACCACGGTCAAGGATTACGGGTATATGTTCCGCAATGATCCGCTGGCGGACGATGCGGTGCGGATCTCCGGAATTGCCATGGATATCTCGGAACTTCTGATGCAGCTGGACCTGCCGGAGGGCGCAGACAAAGGACTGACGGTGGCCTATCACGCCGCCTGCTCGCTGCAGCACGGCCAGCAGATCAAAACCCATCCCAAGACGCTGCTGAAACGGGCCGGCTTCAAGGTGGTGGAGCCTGCCGACAGCCATTTGTGCTGCGGCTCGGCCGGAACCTACAACCTGATGCAGCCGGAAATCTCAGCCCGGCTGAAGGCGCGCAAGGTGAAGACGCTGGAGGCGAAACAGCCTGATCTGATCGCTGCTGGCAACATCGGCTGCATGATGCAGATCGGCTCCGGCACCGAAGTGCCGGTTGTGCATACTGTGGAACTGCTGGACTGGGCCACCGGCGGCCCGCAGCCGCCTGCGCTGACAGCCGCGGGCAAACATGCGCCGGAGGTGCCGCTGCTGCGCTGAGACCGGCGGCAGAAAGAATCCGGCTGCATTCATCGCAGGCTTGCCGTAATTTTGCCGGAACAGACAATTAATCTCCCAGCCGGTGGATAAGAGGAGACGCATGTGAGGCAGTGGATTCTTGCGGTTGCAGCATTGTTGCTGCCAGCCGCGGCAATGGCGCAGGACAGCCGGCTGAAGCGGATGGACACGCTGGATGCAGGACGCAAGTGGGAAGCTGTCGGGCGGCTCGATGTGAATGGTGAGGGGTTCTGCACCGGCGCGCTGATTGCGCCCGATCTGGTGCTGACCGCCGCGCATTGCCTCTATGACAGCCGCACCAAGGCGCCGATCGACCCCACCAGGATCGAATTCCTGGCGGGCTGGCGCAATGGCCGCGCCTCGGCCTACCGCTCAGTGCGCCGTGCGGTGCAGCATCCGTCCTATGTCTATGACGGCGATCTGTCGACGGACCGGGTGCGAAATGACATTGCCCTGCTGCAATTGCAGCGCCCGATCCGCAATACCAAGGTCACACCTTTTGAAACCGACGAGCGCCCGCGCAAGGGGGCTAAGATCGGTGTGGTCTCTTACGCTCATGACCGCTCGGAGGCACCGTCTTTGCAGGAAGTCTGTGCTGTCATGGCGCGCCAGCAGGGGGTGCTGGTGATGTCCTGCGACGTCGACTTCGGCTCTTCCGGAGCGCCGGTGTTCTCTTTTGAGAACGGCATTCCGCGGATTGTTTCGGTGATCTCTGCCAAGGCGGAAGTCAGCGGTGAGCAGGTGTCGCTGGGGTCGGCCCTGGCGGAGGAACTGACGCTGCTGCAGGCGCAGCTGACCGGCGTGAACACCGGCGGCCAGCTGCCGCCAGGTGTCGGCCGGGTGAAAGCGGGGGAGCGGGCCGGCTCCTTTGGCGCGAAGTTCGTCAAGCAATGAGCTGGCGGGCGCTGATACTGGGCGGGGCCATGCTGGCCTATGCCGGGAGTGCGCTGGCACAGGGGACCGGCCTGCGCCGTCTGACCGACCGGGATGACCTGTTCGGCTGGGAAGCTGTCGGGCGGCTGGAGCTGAACGGGCAGGGCTACTGCACCGGCACGCTGATTGCGCCGGAGCTGGTGCTGACGGCAGCGCATTGTGTTTACGGCAAGGACGATAAGCTGCGCCCGGCAGAGCAGATCAGGTTCCGCGCCGGGCTGCGCGACGGGGTCGCGGTTGCCGACCGCCAGGCGCTGCAGATCGCAGCCCACCCCGGCTATGATCCGCGCCGCCGCCTGAATATGGAAAACATCCGCCATGATGTAGCGCTGATCCGTCTGGCGGAGCCAATTCTCAGCAGCCAGGCAAATGCGTTTGCGCTGCATTCGGGCGAGGAATACGGCAGCGGTATTTCTGTGACCTCCTATGGCAAGGGCCGGGACGAGGCGCTGTCGCGCCAGCGCCAGTGCAACCTGATGGGGGAGCACAGGGATGTTCTGATGATTGACTGCAATGTCACCTTCGGCTCCTCCGGGGCGCCGGTGTTTTCGCAGGTGGGCGGGCGCGGGCGAATATTGTCGCTGGTGTCCGGCGGCGGCAGTTTCCGGGGCAAACAGGTGGCTTTCGGCATGAAACTGCCGCAGCGGGTGGCGGAGCTGAAGGCACAGCTGCGCCGCAATCCGGCGGCAGCGCCGGACCGTCGGATCAAGCGGATACGGGTCGGCGGAGGTGCTTCCGCAGGCGGTGCAAAATTTGTCAGCGTTGGCGACTGACAGACCTCTTGAAGGCACGATTTTCCCTTCCTATCTCAGGATTGTCCGGGCAGCCGCTGATTGGGGCCCGGCGCAAAACCGGCCTGTCCCTGCGGGGAAGGCACTCTGAAATCGCTCATGAATGAGGATGGAAAATGCGTACTTTTGACTTTGCACCGCTGCACCGTGCCACCATCGGCTTTGACCAGATCGCCAGCCTGATGGACCGCGCCCTGAGCGCCGACGCGGCCCAGTCCAGCTACCCGCCCTACAACATCGAGAAGACCGACGCCGACAGCTACCGCATCTCAATCGCTGTTGCCGGTTTTTCTGACGAAGATCTGAATGTCGAAGTGAAGGAAAACGCGCTGGTTGTGTCCGCGAAGAAAGCAGAGGACGGCGACGGCCGCACCTTCCTGCACCGCGGTATTGCCACCCGCGCATTCGAGCGCCGTTTCACCCTGGCCGATCATGTCCATGTGACCGGGGCCAGCCATGAAAACGGCATGCTGCATATCGATCTGCACCGCGAGGTGCCGGAGGCGCTGAAACCGCGCCGGATCGAAATCTCCTCCTCCCGCCCGAGCCGCCCGGAGATCGAGGCCAAAGCGGTCAACTGATCCCCTGGACAACGGTTCGTGCGTACGAAGCCCCCTGGTTCTGCCAGGGGGCTTTTTGTTTTTGGGCTGTCCTTGCGGACACAGTCAGGAGTTGCAAGGCAACTGCTTGTTAGGAAATTGGCGGCACACTGAGGCGGTGAATGGTTGTTTCGCCGGTGTCCGACCGCCCGCCGGTGCTGTCAATGCGCGGTCCGGGTGAACTGCATGGGACCACAGCAGATACAGCATGTTCAGCAGAGCTTTGCAGGCACACTCGCCCGCAAGGCGGATCTGGCGGAGCGGTTCTATGTGCATCTCTTCACCCGAATGCCGGAAGCACGGGGGATGTTCCGCGGCAATTTCGTGAAGCAGAAAACGGTGCTGACGGCGATGATCACGTCCTGTGTCCGCAATCTGGATGACCCCCGCACGCTGGAGGAAATCGGCACCCAGCTGGCGCAGGAACACGCCCATCTGACCCTTGGCCCGCGGGAGGCGGAGGCGGCAAAGCGGGCGCTGATCGCCGCTTTGCGCGATGTTCTGGGGGCGGAGCTGGACCCGGAGACAGAGTTCGCCTGGGCCAGTGCCATCAGCCGGGTGGCCGGGACGATGACCCGGCACTGATCATCCGGCTGCCCTGATCCGCGGGCGGATCAGACCGCCATGCAGATGTACTTCATCTCCAGGTAATCCTCGATGCCGTGGTGGCTGCCTTCACGGCCCAGGCCTGACTGTTTGACGCCGCCGAACGGGGCCACCTCGGTGGAAATGATGCCGGTGTTCACCCCGACGATCCCGTATTCCAGCGCCTCGGCCACCTTGTACACACGGGAGAGGTCCTTGGCGTAGAAATAGGATGCCAGCCCGAAGATGGTGTCATTGGCCATCGCGATCACCTCATCCTCGTCCTCGAATTTGAACAGCGGGGCGAGAGGGCCGAAGGTCTCGTCGGTGGCAAAGGCCATGTCCTGGGTTGCGCCCTTGACGATGGTCGGCTGGAAGAAGCTGCCGCCCAGTTCCGACGGGTTGCCGCCCAGGATCACTTCGCCGCCTTTCGAGGTGGCATCCGCGATATGCTCCTGCACCTTCTCGACCGCTTCCATGTTGATCAGCGGGCCGAAGTGGATACCGTCCTTGAGGCCGTCGCCGACGTTCATTGCTGCAACTGCGGCTTTCAGTTTCTCCGCGAAGGCATCGTAAACGCCGGCCTGTACATAGATCCGGTTGGCGCAGACGCAGGTCTGGCCGTTGTTGCGGAACTTGCACATGATGGCGCCTTCGACGGCGGCATCCAGATCAGCGTCGTCAAACACGATGAAGGGCGCGTTGCCGCCCAGTTCCATCGAGCATTTCATCACCGTGTCGGCCGCCTGGCGCAGCAGGATGCGGCCCACCTCGGTGGAGCCGGTGAAGGTCAGCTTGCGCACCGCGTCGTTCTCGCAGAACTCCTTGCCGATGTCGGAGGCGCGTGAGGACGGCACCACGTTGAACACGCCCGCCGGAATGCCGGCCCGATCGGCCAGCACTGCCAGCACGATCGCCGACAGCGGGGTTTCCGCGGCGGGGCGGGCGACAAAGGCGCAGCCTGCGGCCAGCGCCGGACCGGCCTTGCGGGTGATCATCGCGTTGGGGAAGTTCCAGGGGGTGATCGAGGCGGCAACACCAATCGGCTGCTTCAGCACGGTGATGCGCTTGTCGCGCTGGTGGCCGGGGATCGTCTCGCCGTAGATGCGCTTGGCCTCTTCCGCGAAGAATTCGATGAACGACGCGCCATAGGCGATCTCACCGCGGGATTCCGCCAGCGGCTTGCCCATCTCGGCGGTCAGGATCACCGCCAGGTCCTCCTGGTTTTCCATCATCAGGTCGAACCACTTGCGCATCGCATTGGCACGCTCCTTACCGGTCCATTTGGCCCATTCCTTTTGCGCGGCATCAGCTTGGGCGATGGCACCCGCAACCTGCGCGCGGCTGGTGTCAGCGACCTGGGCGATCACGTCGCCGCGGGCCGGGTTGGTCACGTCAAAGGTGCCTTCGCCATCGGCAAACTGGCCGCCGATATAGGCGCGGGTTTCCAGCAGGCTGGGGTCTTTGAGCAGGGATTTCAGGTCAGTGGTTGCGTCAAGCATGGCGGGCCTCCCGGGTGTTCTGTTGCGGAATGCAAAGCAGTTGTGCCTTGATATGTCCAGAAGGATTGATGAGTCCAGAATTTGATCAAATTCCGGGCAAAGATTTTGAGCCAAGCAATTTGACATGTGCTGTGCCAGACTGTCTGGTAGCGGCCAACAATAAGAACAGGGGAGACTGGGCATGGAATTGGATGATGCCTATGCCAACGGGGCCTATATCGAAAACGCAGATAAGTATCCGCCGCGCTGGGCGGCCTCGGCGGAAGATTTCCGTAACAGCCTGCATGAGCGTGCCCGGCTGAACGTGCCTTATGGCGAGGGAGAGCGGCAGACCTTTGACCTGTTCCTGCCTGAAGGCACCGCCAAGGGACTGTTTGTCTTTGTCCACGGCGGCTATTGGCTGGCTTTCGATAAAAGTTCCTGGTCGCATCTGGCGCGCGGCGCGCTGGCACATGGTTGGGCGGTGGCGATGCCGTCCTACGATCTGTGTCCGGAGGTGCGAATTGCCGATATCACCCGGCAGGTCACGGCTGCCGTCAAGAAAGCTGCGGCCGAAGTTGATGGACCAATTGCACTGGCGGGCCATTCCGCGGGTGGCCATCTGGTGGCGCGGATGCTGGACAAGGCGCTGCTGCCGGCGGACGTGGGCGCACGGATCAAAACAGTGATCCCGATCTCGCCGCTGTCGGACCTGCTGCCCTTGCTGCGCACCTCGATGAACCAGAAGTTCAAGATGGATTCGGCTGCTGCGGTGGCAGAAAGCCCGGTGGAGATGCAGGACCGCTATGAGGCGGAGGTCACCGTTTGGGTCGGCGGCGAGGAGCGCCCGGCATTTCTGGATCAGGCGGTCTGGCTGGTGGAGGCCTGGGGCGCGGATCATGTGATCGCCTTCGGCAAGCATCATTTCAACGTGATTGACCCGCTGGCCGACCCGGACAGCGATCTGGTGGCGCTGATCGTGAATTGACCACAAGCAGCGGTGGGCGGAAACGCCCACCCTGCGGGGCGTAAATACTTCTTGCCAGAATCTCTCTTCCGAAGCATCTTCCGGCTTAGGGGCCAGGCGATGGCGTCGCCGCATGGAATACATGCCCGCCCCCACATTCCAAAACTGTCCTGAACGCCGGGACCTTTCTTGTAAGAAGGAAGGGTCTGATATGACTGCACGTCCTGAAATGTACCGTTTTCACAATGGTGAGAAGGCGCCGCTGCAATTTGCTGTCTCCGAGTACGAGGCGCGGATTGCGGGCCTGCGCAAGATCATGGCCGACAAAGGGGTGAGCGCCGCGGTCTTCACCTCGATGCACAACATCTCCTACTACTCGGGCTTCACCTACTGCGCCTTTGGCCGCCCTTACGGCCTGGTGGTGACCGCTTCTGAGGCCGTGACCATCTCGGCCGGGATCGACGCGGGCCAGCCCTGGCGCCGCTCGTTCTGCGACAACATCACCTACACCGACTGGCAGCGCGACAATTTCTGGCGTGCAATCAAGTCGGTATCGGGAGAGGGCGCGGTGGTCGGCTATGAAAGCGAT
The DNA here is from genome assembly GCF_001679925.1 of Leisingera sp. JC1. Lineage (GTDB taxonomy): Bacteria > Pseudomonadota > Alphaproteobacteria > Rhodobacterales > Rhodobacteraceae > Leisingera. Next base: position 53,937 of record NZ_LYUZ01000001.1, read on the forward strand.
CACCTGACGCTGCTGCAGAAGGCCAAGCTGGAAGGGTTCCTGAAACCGTCCGAACTGGTTGACCTTTATGAGCCGACCATGCGCCAGCGGATGGGCAAATCCGCGGCTGAGCTGGACATGATCCGGGCAGGCGCCGCGGTGGCCGACGTCGGCGGCTTTGCGATCCGCGATGCGGTCAAGGAAGGCGCGCGGGAGATAGACGTGGCGATGGCCGGCCGTGATGCGATGGAGCTGGAGATTGCCAAGCGTTTCCCGGATGCGGAGTACCGCGATTCCTGGGTGTGGTTCCAGTCCGGCATCAACACCGACGGTGCCCACAACCCGGTGACGGGGCGCACCCTGCGGCGCGGCGACATCCTGTCCCTGAACACCTTCCCGATGATCTCCGGTTACTACACGGCTCTGGAGCGGACCATGTTCGTGAAGGAAGTGGATGCCGACTCCCTGCGCATCTGGGAGGCCAATGTGGCGGCCCATGAGCTGGGCATCTCGCTCTTGAAGCCGGGTGCGAGCTGTGCGGAAATCACCCATAAGATCAACGCCTTCTTCGAAGAGCAGGACCTGCTGCAGTACCGCACCTTCGGCTATGGCCACTCGTTCGGCGTCTTGTCGCACTACTATGGCCGCGAGGCGGGGCTGGAGCTGCGCGAGGACATCGACACGGTGCTGGAGCCGGGCATGGTGATCTCGATGGAGCCGATGCTGACAATCGCCGATGGCCAGTCAGGTGCCGGCGGCTACCGCGAGCATGACATCCTGATCATCCACGAGGACGGCAACGAGAACATCACCAAGTACCCCTATGGGCCGGAGTTCAACGTCGTCGGCTGAGGCTTCCGGTTTTTGAAAAGAAGCAGGGGGTGACATCCGTGCACCCCCTGTGCACCGGGCAGGTGCACAGGGGGTTTAGTCTAGTGATAGGCTTGGTCCAAAGGGCGGGTTTGCGCGGGTTGGGACCGCGGGCAAACCGGGGCCTGCGGAACCGCCGCTTCGTGGTCGGCTTGCAGCGGGTGGTTCGCTTTCCACGCCCGTGTCATCCACAGAGCGGCAGCAGCAGGTTCTTGTGCAGCCTGCAGCAGTTCGTGCACCGACAGGCTCAGCTGCGCGGCGTCGTGCTGGGCAATCACCCTGAGAAGGTCCCCGGCCTTGGCCGTTTCCGGGTGATCCAGCAGAAACGCGGTGCGCCCCCAATGCCCCCCGGACGTCAACCCGTTCGCCACTTGCACCCCAGGTGCCAGGTTCATTTCGAAGCTGATCAGCACCGCGTGGATGCTGCCCGGTGCGGTGCAGGCCAGATCCTTTACAACCCGCGCCGGATTGATGTTCGGCCGGGTGAAGTCGAACTCGAACAGCTCTGCCGCTGGGCCCAAGGGGCGGAGCTTGCAGGCTTCGAAATCGTTCGGGGTAAGCTGTGCCACGCGGGCGAAGTGGTGAAAGGCGCTGAGGTCAAAGCCTTCTGCCTCCTGCGGGCGCCAGAGGTCCAGGAGGCCGGAGCTTTCCACCGGCTGGGCCAACAATGTCCCGCGTTCCGGGATGGCGCGTGCGCCGGGTTTGGCCAGCGCCGACATGGCGTGGGTAAGGGTCGCAAGGGCGCCTTCGCCCAGCAGAACGGTATCGACGATTTCCGAGATCACCACATCTGCCTGCTCTGGAATGTCCGCGCCGACGACGATCTCATGCGACCATTTCGGGATGACGGTGATGCGGTCGCTCAGCCCGTTTGCCGCGATGACTCTGGTCGCGGCCTGGGCGATCAGCGGCTGCTGTTCGCAGGTGTAGACATGTTTCGCGCCCGACCGCGCCGCCAGCATGGCGGTCAAGCCAGCGCCGCAGCCAATGTCGAGCACCACATCGCCAGGTTTCACCTTGGCTGCGATGGCCTTGGCATAGGCCTTGTTGCGGGCGGTGTCCGACAGCATCGGAAAATGCCAGCGGGGCACAAATGTCTGGTGCAGCCGCTCCTGCAGGATCTGTGCCTCGTGGTGGCTGGGATCCAGGCTGAGAGCCTCGGAGAGGAGTTGTGCGGTCTGGAGGCCGCCATCGGTCAGCGGGGCGGACTTTGCGGTTTGGACGAGACTGTTGGCGTCTTGGGCGTTGAGAATGGGATTTTCCGGGAAACGGGCAGGGGGTAGTCTTTCAGGCAACTTTTTTCCTCATTTGAAGCAAATGCCACTGACCTGCATATTCCACGGGCGTGTCTAACAATTGGTGAAGGGACGCTGGTGGCCGCAAAAAAGGCGCGGGTGATCCGCTGCGGCTGCACAGGACAGGGGGCTGAATTGGCCTGTGTCCAGCTGGAACTTAGAACAGCGGCTGCGGCAGGGCCGTTGCGCCGGGGCGGGTCTTGGGGCATATGTGCGCCACGGCATAGCCTGCCCCGTTGTTACCCTCTTGCTGAGGACGCCCGCATGTCCGCGCGCGCCCCGCGAGGAAGAAAGAGCCACCGCCATGTATGACGCCCCGGAAAAGAAGAAATCGGAATTTGCGCTGATCCAGCTGATGCCGAACCTGATGACCATCGGCGCCATCTGCGCCGGGCTGTCGGCGATCCGCTTTGCCATCTCCGGCAACTTCAAGCTGGCGGTGATGCTGATCCTGCTGGCGGCGGTGCTGGATGGGCTGGACGGGCGGTTGGCGCGGGCGCTGCGCAGTGTCAGCAAAATGGGGGCGGAGCTGGATTCACTGGCCGATTTCCTGAACTTCGGGGTGGCGACGCCGCTGGTCATCTACCTGTGGGCACTGCAGGACATGCGGGGCATCGGCTGGATTTCGGTGCTGGTGTTCTCAGTCTGCTGCGTGGTCCGGCTGGCACGGTTCAATGTTTCTGCCAAGTCGGAGGAAGACGCGCCGAAGCTGCGCAAAGGGTATTTCGAGGGCATCCCCTCACCCGCGGGCGCGCTGCTGGCGCTGCTGCCGATGTTTGCTTCCTTTGCCTATGGCGGCCGCGAACCGGTGCTGCATGACCTGGTGATCTGTCTCACCATGGTGCTGGTGGGGCTGGCAATGATCAGCCACATTCCGACCTGGTCGCCGAAAGCGGTTAAAATTTCACGAGAGAATGTTAAGTACCTGCTTGTGGGCTTTGCCTTCATGGCTGCGGCATTACTGACCTATGCATGGACCGTGCTGGTTGTGCTATGCCTTGGCTACGTTGCTATGGTGATTTGGGGGCTGGTTTCCAAGCCAAAAGACTAGCCCAAGACGTCCGGGGAGGGACGAATTGGATATCAAAGCAGTTGAGGAATCATACGCGCGCTGGGCGCCGGTGTATGATAAGACATTCGGTGCGGTGACGCGCTCTGGCCGCCGCAGGGCGACCCGTTACATCAATTCCCGCGAAGGCAAGGTGCTGGAGGTTGGGGTCGGCACCGGCTTGTCCCTGCAGCACTACGCGCCGCATCTGCAGGTGACGGGGATTGATTTCAGCCACGACATGCTGAAGAAGGCACAAGGTAAGGTGCAGGAGCTGGGGCTGAAACAGGTCGAGGCGCTGCGGCAGATGGATGCCCGGCAGCTGGATTTCCCGGATAACTCCTTCGACACTGTGGCGGCGATGCATGTGCTGTCGGTGGTGCCGGACCCGGACAAGGTGATGCATGAGATCGCGCGGGTTCTGAAGCCCGGCGGCAAGGTGGTGATCACCAATCACTTCAAGAGCGGTAAGGGGGTGCGGGCCTCGCTGGAGAAGCTGTCGGCGCCTCTGGCCAATGTGATCGGCTGGCATTCTGATTTTGCGCTGGAGACGGTGCTGCAGGAGGACCGGCTGCAGGTCGAGATGCAGGAGAGCATTCCGCCTTTCGGGATGATGACATTCCTGGTGCTGGGCAAGCAGCAGAACATGTGAAACACCCTGTTTCCGCACTGCAGCCCCGGGGGGATCCTCCGGGGCTTTTCTTTGTGCGGCCTGTCTGCAACAGTGCAGTTGAAACGGGTGGAATTGGACTGCCTCAGGGCATGTAAAACCTTTTTACATGCCCATATCAGGACCAGGTATTTGACAGGGAAGGAGCGGATGCGATGAGTGTGTCCCAATTTGAGAAAATGGTGGCGGACAGCCAGGACAAGGTGCGCGAGTCGCAGTCCAGGATCGAGGCGCTGACCTCGCGCATTGAGGCCGCGCGCAGCAAGATCGAGGCGGGCGAGGATGCCAGCATCGACATCGAGAACGCCACGCTGGAAGATGTGCATGCGCATACCGAGGTGATGAACGCCAATATCGCCGAGCTGATCATGGGGCTGGATGATGTGACGGCGGCGTTCTCCAAGGATTTTGACGAGATGCGCTCGAAAACCGGCTGGGAGAGCTTTGTCGGCTTCTTCTCCAAGGGCAAGTCGGACTCGATGCGCCAGGAGCGGATGCGCACGGCGAATATCGACGACAAGCTTCAGGACCTGATCGCCAAGTCGGATGTGATCGTGAAGCTTCTGGAGGGCCAGCTGGCCACCCTGGAGGAGCAGCGCGAGAAGGTGCAGACCAACCTGTCTGCAACCCTGGACGACCGCGAGTTCACGGTGCAGGAGCTGGAGGGCGTGCGCGCGCAGATCGTGGCGCTGGACCCGCAGATCATCGAGCTGGAGAACAAGATTTCAGTCGAGCAGGACGCCGCCGCGCGCACCAAGCTGGAGACCGAACTGGCGGACATTAACGCCAAATACAACGCGCTGGTGCAGGAGGAGCAGGTGAAGCTTGCGAAATCCCAGACGCTGGAGCGCTATATCGAGAAGGGCAAGACCTGGGTCGACAGCCTGCAGAACCAGGCGGCGACGCAGATGGTGCTGATCAACAAGCTGCAGACGGACACCCAGCAGCGGGTGGTGCTGTATGACGCGCTGACGAAATCGCTGAAGACCGCGCAGCAGCAAGATGTGGCGCACCGGATCAACGAGATCGGCGTGCAGACCGACAAGGAAGCCCAGACCGCAATGGCGGCGATCGGCACCGCGACCAACCAGAAGATGGCCGACATGCTGGAAGCGCATGAGGGCAACATGGTGTTCGCCCGCGACGTGCTGGAGAAGAAGGCTAAGGCGGATGAACGCTTTGCCCGCCGGTTTGCGGCAATTGTCGAGAAGCACGACAAGAACCTGTATGGGGGGTGAGTGTGTTTAGGCTCTCCGAAGTCAACGGGTCTTTTCTCTACAAGGCCAGCACCTTAAGTGATTTCTATCTGCAGATAGCGCTTATGGCAGTTGCCATTTATTTCATCCCGTCTGAAAGCAATACCAAGTGGGCAATTTTCGCAGGTGGGGCGGTTGCTTCGTGGGGAAGCTATGCAAGGAAACGAAAGGACAAAGAAGGCGGTCGAAATGACTAAGACCAGTCAAGACTATGCTGTTCTTACAACTTGCATTTGCCCACGCTGGAAATTGAGTGTGCGGAACACGGGACAGTTCCCGGCCGCGGGTGGGGGTGTAGCGCCCGCCCGTGGGGGCGGCCGGGCGCTGTCCGCGCCGCAAGCGGCACGTCCGGAAAGGGGAGCTGTATGACCGATCCCTCCCACGACCACGCCGGCCTCAGCGATACCTTCGCCTCGCGCCGGTATTTCAAGAAGTTCGAGACCATCATCCGGCATCTGACCCGGGTGGCGGCGGCGATGCAGGCGGAGGGGCGGCTGTCGAAATCCGATGTGAAGGTGCTGACCGCCTACCTGATGCGGCTCAATTTCACCTTCCGCGCGCTTTCGATGAAATACCTGATGGCGGGGCGCGATACTGGGCGGTTTTTCGGCAGCCTGGCGATGGACAAGCGCGACAGCGGCTTTCCGGTCGCCGCCGAACTCATGACCATGGCCAACGACGCCCAGCAGGCGGAACGGCATCTGGCCAATATGGCCAGTGAGGCGCAGCTGAAGGACGATATGGTGCGCAACATCATCTCGGACCGCACGGTGCCCTCGAAACTGCAGTTCGCGCTGTCGCAGCGGCTGTATTACCAGGAGCTCTCGAAGGGGCGGCTGTTCTGGACCCAGAACGATCCGGTTTGCGAATGGCTGGAAAACATCGGCGAGCGGCGGCGGCGCTTCCTGCTGCACTGGGCGGCCTATGACAGCCAGGTGAACCTGCCGGTGATCTACCTGATGGAGCTGGAGGACAGCGGCAAGGTGGCTTTGCCCAAGGATGAGCGCCGCTGGCCGGAAGTGCAGGCGCATCTGATGGCGCAGGCATTGGCCGGGCTGAAACTGGTGACCATTGCCAAGGGGTTTGACGAGGATTTCGACGACCTCCACCCCAAGCATTTGCGCCGTTACCATGTGGGGCCGATGTATTCCTCGGCTTACACCGAACAGTCCGGCCCGCTGCACCAGGTGCTGGAGCAGGCGGAGGCGCCCGCGGGCCAGGACTGGGCGCTGGCCTGGACGCTGGAGGAGCTGGAAAGCGAAGACGTGCGCGAGGAGCGCGCAGGCTGGTTCGGCACTGTGGAGCGGGAGATCTTTGCGCTCGACCCCTTTGGCGGGCGCGGCGCCGATACCGGGGCAACCCGGACCCAGCGCGCGATCATCCTGCCGCAGCGCCCGTTCCAGGTGCTGGCGGAGCTGGACCCGCCGGGGTTCGGCGATGTGCAGAAGTTCGTGGTGAGCGACGCCGGGCAAGTGCTGCGGTATTGAGCGGCAGCGCGTGCTGCCGGCTGCGGAGCCTCCGGCGGGAGTATTTGTAGAAAGATGAAGGCGAACCGGTTTTTGGGCGGCGCGCTGCGGATTGAGAGGGTGAAATGAGCATTTCAGGCAATCAGATGGAGCTGCGGGAAGAGGATATCCGCAAGCATTACGCGGCTGCGGCGGCGATGCTGGAGGGGTTTGACCACACCCCGCGCATCGCCAAGCCGCAGGCGGAGGGCAAGGCGCCGGAGCGCTCGCCCGGGATTGCCCGCACGCGGCGCTTCCGCTCTACCACGCCGGGCTTGGTGACGCGCTCCACCGCGCGCCCCGATGGGGTGCATCTGATTGCCCGCATCGAGGCGGCGGATGAGGATGATCCGCTGACCTCGCCGCTGCAGGCGACCCTGCAGCACGCCTTGCGCCGCGCCTTGGCGGTCTCCCTGGCGATGGGGGAGGCTTATGCGGATGTGTCCGGCCTGGCGGATCTGAAGCGGGCCAATCTGGCAGGCTCTTTGGATGCGGCACGGAAGGGGGAGTTCACCGAACTGCTGGCGGCAGAGGCGCTGATTGCGGCGCATGTGTTTGCCAATGCCGCGGCCTATCTGCTGGCGCCGCACGGGTCCGAGGCACAGGCCGAAGTGGGCGAGGCGGAGGAGCTGCTGACGGATAATGCGCCGCTGGCCCTGCACGGGGCGCTGTGGGAGCTGGACCAGAAGCTGGCGCTGCACGCGCCGGATGATGCGCATCTGATTGCGGCTGCGGCGGCTTATGCCGAGCAACTGATGGAGAAGGCGGCCTTGCGGGCGCAGAATGCTCCAAGGCTGGAGGCGTTCACTGCCGCCGCCTGGCGGGTGGAGGCGGATGATCTGACCATCAGCGGCTTTGAACCGGCGGCCAAGGCGAAATCCACCACCCTGACCATGGCGTTCAAGAAACCGCATGAGGTGGTGGGCAACCATATCGCCAAATATCAGGCGCTGCGGCTCTCGAAGATGCTGATGGCCTATGATTTCGACCGCCGGTTGAACCCCTTTGCGGAAATGGGCGGCTTCATCTTCACCTTCATGGGCGACGGCAAGCCGGGGACCGGCAAGACGACGCTGATCCAGATGATGGCGGGGCTGATCCATGATTATTGCCAGAATGCGGGCTATGCCTTCCGCTATCAGAACTTCGGCATCGACAATATCGACAGCTATCAGGGCAAATCGGGGCAAAACGCCAAGTCTTTCATCCAGAATGTGATCGACCCGGGTGTCATCGGCTTTGGTACCATCGACGACATCGACCAGATCGCGGGCAAGCGCGGCGACCGGCAGTCCAGCGCGGGCCAGCAGGAGGTGACGGCGGTGTTCATGGAGGCCTTTGCCGGCGCCAATACCGTGGTGCGCGGCAACTGCACCTTTGGCATGTTCTCCAACTACCCGGAGAATGTGGACGACGCGCTGCGCCAGCGGGCCGGCGCGCGGTTCCTGGTGGACGGGCCGCAGACGCGGGAGGATTACATCGACATCCTGACGCTCTTGATGGGAAAGAACCACAGCATTCCGCTGGGCGAGCATGACTTGTACGGCGCGCAGGAGATCAAGAAGGCCGTCGCGCGGTCGTTCGAGGCGCATAACCGGCCGCAGGAGCCGGGGCTGATGGAAGTCTTTGGCCGGGTGCAGGATCAGATTGGGGAGCTGGATGATCTGGCCAAGCTGGGCACCTATCTGAAGGCGATCCAGCAGGCGGATGAGCGGTTTACCGGCCGCGCCATCAAGAACATCACCGATGCGGTCAAGGTCCGGGCGATGGACTTTGAGCTGCCGGATGAATGGATGGAGAACCCGGAGCTGTTCCTGTTCAAGGACTATGAGACCAAATCCGCGATGATTGCGGAGCTGCGGGTGCCCATCACGGTCGACATGGTGGTGCAGGAGATCAACCGCTACGCCGACAGCGAGTTCCGCTATGCCGACAAGTCGGATGAGGTGGCGATTGAGAACATGGTGCGCGATTTCGGGCGGCAGGAAGAGGCCAAGCGGCGGTATCTGGAGGGGACGGGGTGAGAAAGCTTGTTGCGGTTGCATTTGCCCTGTCAGTTGGAGCCGGAGCTGGCTGCGCAACTGGAGAGCCGGATTATAATTTAGTTGGAAAACAGGCGTTTTCCTTGTGGGAATGCGCCGCTCTGTCGGGAGTTGCGCGCGACGATAGTCCGGAAGCTCTAAACCTGTTTGACAACGGATATAAGCTTATGAGGGAGTTCGTTGTTGCGTGGAAAGAAGGAAAGCTAACGAAAGAGAACACGAACGAGGTGCCCATTGGAATTAGTTGGCGTTTAACCTCAGGCCCATCAGTAGATTTTTCATTGGGATATATGTGGTCTGAATTTGCAAGAGACGCTTTCGATGACACTTGGGACGACAGCATTGAGGCGACTTTCGACGAAAAGAAGCAATTGCAAATACTTAAAGCAGAGCAGCAGTTTCGGGATCGTAACTGCGAACTACTTGAAGAGGTTATTGGCAAGTGATGACTGTCGGAAGCCCTATCAATTGGTACCATTCCGCAGCGAAGCCGCGACGCGCCCGACCCGCCCCTCAGGGCGGGCGCGTCCCGCACCCACCCTCGGGCCGGGCGCATTGCTTCCGTGATACGGAAAGTAGGACAGTATGAAACGCCTCATCCAGCACGGCCTGATGTTCGGCAATCTCTTCCATGTGGCCTCGCCGGCGCTGGTGGAGCGCTACAATCGCGCGCTGAAGCATCTGACCGGTAAGACCACCGCTCTGACGGATTTCCACGTCGATATCTCGGGCTTTTCGCCGGAGATCGGGGATGAGCTGGGGGATGATCACTACCTGAACCATGCGGGCGTGAACCGGCAGTTCATTCTGCTGTCGACCGAGCAGAAACGCTGCCCGCTGCTTCACGTGAAATTCTCCACCAGCCGGGACATTCTGCGCCGGTTCATCGAGGTCAACGAACGCCAGCTGTTTGCGCTGACCGCGACCGATGCCGTTGCGGGCGAGCTGGTGAATTCGGTGTTCGAGGTGTCCTCGCCCGCGAAACTGTTCGACATCCGCCAGGTGCGGATCGAGGCGGACACCACCAAGGGCACGCTGCGCCATGCGGACCACCTGGCGGAGCTGGTGGAGCGGTTCAAGACCGGGGAGGATGCCTGGTTTGACGATGAACTGATCGAAAAGATGATCGCGACGGCGGAGCAGACCGGCGATGTGACCCGCAATCCGGTGCATCTGGAGCATGAGGTCTTTGAGCAGGGCAACTTCTGGACTGCGCATTTCGGCGGGCTGTACCTGTTTCAGGACGTGGAGCACCCGGCGGTGATTGCCAGCGGGGCAAAGCCCGAAGGCGTACCGCTGCGCCATGTGTTTGACCTGAGCCAGCGCAATGCGATTGCCAAGTTCCTGGAGCTGAACGGGCTGGCAGAGCCGGTGATCCGGGCGCGCGGCGTCGATGGCGCGGCGATCCTGCGGCAGAAGATGGGGTTCCTGGCGGTGTCCGTGCTGACGGAGAAGGGCCGGGATCTGACCGGCCTGTCGCGGTCTGACCTGCGGCGGATGGCGGCGCGGCATGCGGAGGAACTGCCGGAGGAGTTCGAAGGGCTCGCAGCGCTGGTGCGCTGGGCCGAGGGCGGCGGCAAGTGGCCGAAGATCACCTCGGACCACCCGGCCTATTTCTATTCCTTGCGGGCATCGGACACGCCCTGCCGCGATCTGGTCAACATGCTGCTGGCGGAGCTGTGCCCGCATGACTTCCGCCAGATGTTCATCTGCCACAAGGAGGAATTCTACCGCCAGTACCGCGGCTGGCCGGAGACCAAGAAGGCCTATGCTGCGGAGTTTCTGGCGCGGGAGTATGCGGTGGACAAGGCGGGCGCGCGTGAGGCGCTGTTCGGGCATGAGCCGGATATGGAGGGGCGGATTCCCAAGCTGCCGCGGGTGCAGCGCAAGGGAATGGTTGAGCGGGTCGGCCCCTGGGGCGCGGTTAACCGGGTGAGGGGGCGCTGAGATGGAGAACTTTAAGAACCATCTTACTTCCCGAGCCTCTTGCGGCTCGGTTCACGCCCGTCCCGCCCCCCAGGGCGGGCGTGAAACGCCCACCCTCGGGACGGGCGCAAACCTTTGTTTGATGCCCAACAAAATATTCTGGAAACAAGTGATCAGGAGGCAGCTAAGATGTTCGGTTTTATCCGCCTGATCCTGATCCTGCTGGTGGTGCTAACCTTGGTCTACGCCGCGGTGTCGCTTTATTCGCGCGAGATGCGGCGGCTGAAGCTCAAGCGGCGCTGGAAAGAGAAGGGGTTGACCGGCGACCGCGGGGCCTTCATCCAGCGGGGGCTGAAGCAATACGACAACTCGTTCCGGCGCAAGCTGATCCTTCTGGTCTATATCATCCCGCTGGGGGCGCTGGCGCTCCTGATCTACGTCATTAACTTCATGTGAGGTCCACCCCCATGCGTTTCATCAAATGGGCATTCCTGATTACCTTCTGGGTGCTGTTCGGCGCCTTCCTGCACTACACGCTGCCGCAGTACGACGTGGTGCGGATCGTCAATACCTACGAGGAACGGCAGGAGCTGAACGACTGGACGCGGGTTTTCTGGTCCAAGCCTGACGACCAGTCGGCGCAGCTGATCAACCGCGATGTGCAGTTCATCCAGGCGGTGCGCGCCAACGGCCGCAACATGGTCTACCGGAACGAGGACACCGGCTGGAACTGGCCGCCTTATTTCAAGTTCGATACCGCGAACCTGTACACAGACGCCAATGACAGCATCTCGACCAAGGCGAACCCGGAGTGGGTGGCGGTGATGCATTACGGCTGGCGCAACGAGTTCCTGTCGATCTTCCCCAATGCGGTGACAATCAAGCCGGTGGCGGGGCCGGAGGACAAGCCGACCAACTGGTTCTCGATCATCTTCCTGGTGCTGCTGGCGGCGCTGTTGTGGGCCATCTATGTGCGCTGGCGCCGGTTCCGGCAGGCGCGGATCGACCCGATGATCGAAAGCGCCGAGGACAGCCTTTATGCGGCGGGCGATGCCATTGCTGAGCGCAAGGGCCGGTTCCGGCGCTGGCTGGATACGTGGAAATCGAAGTGAGTAGGGGCCGCCGGATGGGCGGCTCTGCAAGACACAAGCGGATGCGCGGGCCTAAGCGGGCCCGCGTTTTTTCATTCGATGCGGTCCAGTACCCAGTCCAGCGACGGGGTGAAATCGTCAGCCGCAAGCGCCCCGCGTGGTGCCGCGGCGGCGGCAAAGGCGAAGCCGTGTGTATAGTCCACCAGCAGGCAGAGAAGGGTGCGGGCCTCTGCACCGGTTACGCCTGCGGCGGTGATTTCCGCCTCGATCAGCCGGGTCAGCCCGGTCAGGGCAGGACCGATCAGGGACGGGTTCTCCAGGATGCATTTCGCAAGTTCCGGGTGCCGTGTCACCTGGGCGCAATAGCGGGTCATCAGATCGCGCAGCCGCAATTTGGGCGTTGCAGCTTCTGACGGTGAATCCGCACCTTCAAACGCAATGGCGACGAGGCTAGCGATCATCTCGTCCCTGGTGCCGGCGTGATGGGCAACGGCCATCGGGGTGACGCCAAGCGCCGCTGCCAGTGCTTTGAAGGTGAGGGCCTTGCTGCCGCCCTCGTCGAGCAGCTGCAGGGCTTTCTGCAGCACATCATCCTTGCTGAGTGTGCGGCTTCCCCTAGGCGGGCGGCCCATGCGCGGGGGCATTATTCAGGCCACCCGGAACGTGGTCTGGACCATGCCGGTGGGCAGGATGCGGGAGCTTGCCACCTGGAGGTCGATGTCCTGGTCCAGGCTGCCGAACAGCGGGATGCCGCTGCCGATCAGGATCGGGACCGTTGTGATGGTCAGATCGGCGATCAGCCCCCGGCGCAGGAAGGACTGCACCATCCGGCCGCCGTCGACATAGGCGCGGGTCCAGCCCTCTTCCTGCAGCTCCTGCATAAGGTCTGCGGGTGCGGCGGTGCTGAGGCGCACCTTGTCCTTCAACTCCTCAGGAATGTCCTGTTCGGTCAGGCTGTTGCTGAGGACAACAACCGGCTTGCTGTAAGGCCATTGGCCGAACCCGAGCACGGTGCGGAATGAGCCCGTCCCCATGATCAGCCCGTCGACGCTGTCCATGAAGGCGGCAAAACCGCCATCGTCATTCTCGGCAACGGGCTGTTTGTAAAGCCAATCCAGCGAGTGGTCCTGGCGGGCCACGAAGCCGTCGAGGCTGGTGGCAATGAAGACATGGCCGGTGGTCATCAGATTCTCCTGAGTAACGTTTAACTATACGACATATAGTTAAGTGCGGTTCGCGTTCCAAGGGGCAAGCGCAAGATCCGCTGCGTGCGAATCGATTCGTAGCGGCTGGCAGCGCCTAACCGCATGAAAGATAAGCGCTTGCCGCAAACAGACCGGCGGATGCCGGTTTGAGATTCTGGACATCCCTGTCCCGCCGGAACCGGCAAACATGCATGTCTTTTTCCGGATTTGGCGGGTCGGATTTGTCTCCGCCGGCGGCGCGGGATTCGGGCAAATTCCGCCCTAGCAAGGTGCCGCCCCTTGGGGCGGAGAATTGGGAAGCTGGTGAAACTCCGGCACTGCCCCCGCAACGGTGACCCCGGGCAAGGCATGGCAATGACCACTGAAGCAGCGGCTTCGGGAAGGTGCCAGGCCCCGCCGCCGAATGGCCCCGGGACAGTCCGGAAACCAGCCTTGCCCCGATAACGTCAACCGCGGGCGGCGGCGGGGCGGTTGCAGGCGCGTGGCCTGCGATCTCTCCCCCCCATGCCCGCAGCCAAGCCAACCTGCCGCGGGGATGCGGCAAAGGAGAGAAGCAAATGCTTCACGACAGCGAAATTCTGGCCAAACTGGTCGCCCGTCAGAAAAACTATTCCCTGGAGCAGGCGTTTTACACCGATCCGGGCGTGCTGGATCTGGACATGCGCCAGATCTTCTACCGCGAGTGGCTGTTTGCCATTCCGGCCTGCGAGATCCCCAAGGCGGGCAATTTCGTGACCCATCAGGTCGGCGCCTACAACGTTATCATCGTGCGCGGCACCGATGGTGAGGTGCGTGCGTTCCACAATGCCTGCCGCCACCGCGGTTCGGTTGTCTGCAAGGCCAAGAAGGGCAACTCGCCCAAGCTGGTCTGCCCCTACCACCAGTGGACTTATGAGCTGGACGGCTCACTGCTGTGGGCGCGCGATATGGGGCCTGACTTCGATGCCTCCAAACACGGGCTGAAACCGGTGCACTGCCGCGATCTGGCGGGGCTGATCTACATCTGCCTGGCGGATGAGGCGCCGGATTTTGACGCCTTTGCTGAAATGGCCCGCCCCTATCTGGAGCCGCATGACCTGGCCAATGCCAAGGTCGCCTATGAAAGCTCGATCATCGAGAACGGCAACTGGAAGCTGGTCTGGGAGAACAACCGCGAGTGCTATCACTGCGGCGGCAACCACCCGTCGCTGTGCCGGACCTTCCCGGAAGATCCGTCCGTCACCGGTGTTGAGGGCGGCGTGACCCCGCCGCACCTGCAGAAGCATTTCGACCGGATCGAGGCGGCAGGTGTGCCCGCGCAGTTCCAGATCGACGCGCGCGGCCAGTACCGTGTGGCGCGGATGCCGCTTAATGAGGGCGCCGAGAGCTATACCATGGACGGCAAGGCGGCTGTCGCCAAGAAGCTGGGCCGGGTGCCGTTTGCCGATGCGGGCACGCTGCTGAAGTTCCACTACCCGACCACCTGGAACCACTTCCTGCCGGATCATTCCATCGTGTTCCGGGTGACCCCGATCAGCCCGACCGAAACCGAAGTCACCACCAAATGGCTGGTGCACAAGGACGCGGTCGAGGGCCAGGATTACGACCTGAAGCGGCTGACCGAGGTCTGGGTTGCCACCAACGACGAGGACCGCATCGTGGTCGAGGACAACCAGCGCGGCATCAACTCGCCCGCTTATGAGCCCGGTCCCTATTCGGAAGTGCAGGAAAGCGGCGTCATCCAATTCTCCAACTGGTATGCCGAGCACCTGACCCGCGCGCTGACCGGCCGCCACCTGATCGCGGCGGAGTAACGGCATGGGACTGCAGGCAAATTTCGAGACGCTGGACGAAACTCTGGCGTGGAAGGACGACGAGATGCTGGAATGCGTCTCTGTCGTGCCGGAAGCGCCGAACACCACCACCTTCAGCTTCCGCGCGCCGTCCGGCGCGTGGTTCAAATACCAGCCGGGCCAGTTCCTGACGCTGGAGCTGCCGGTGCCGGGCGGCACTGTCTGGCGAACCTACACCATCAGTTCGTCGCCGTCGCGGCCCTTGTCGATCTCAGTGACGGTGAAGGCGCAAGGAGACAGCATCGGCACGCGCTGGATGCTGGACCACCTGCGTCCGGGCATGTTCCTCAAAGCCTCCGGCCCGGCGGGCGTGTTCACCCTGCCGAAACGCCCGAACGGCAAATTCCTGTTCATCTCCGCAGGCTCCGGCATCACGCCGAGCCTGTCGATGACGCAGTATCTGTTCGACCGCGGCCAGTCGCCGGACGTCTGTTTCATCAACTGCGCCAAGCGGCCCAGCGAGATTATCGCGCGGCGCCAGCTGGAGGGCATGGCGGCTCGGGTGCCGGGGATCAAGCTGCACTTCGTGGTGGAGGAGGACGACCCCTATCAGGTCTGGACCGGCTACCGCGGACAGCTGAATCAGATCATGCTGGGCCTGATCGCCGGCGACTATCTGGAGCGCGAGGTCTATTGCTGCGGGCCGGAGCCGTTCATGCAGGCGGTGCGCGACATGCTGAACGGCCTCGGCTTTGACATGGAGAACTACAACCAGGAAAGCTTTGGCGCGCCGGTAGCGACGGAGGCAGACGCACCGGAGCTGGACGATGTGGTGCCGGAAGAGACCGCTGCCGCGGAGATCGCCTTTGCGGCATCGGGCGTGACCGCAACTTGTACCGAGACCGACACCGTGCTGGCAGTGGCCAAGGCATCGGGCCTCAACATCCCGTCTGGTTGCACCTTTGGCATCTGCGGCACCTGCAAGGTTAAGAAGACCGCGGGTGATGTGCATATGGTCCACAACGGCGGCATCTCGGAAGAGGACATTGAGGCGGGGTATATCCTGGCCTGCTGTTCAAACCCGATTGGCCGGGTCGAAGTGGACATCTGATCTGTCGGGGGGCCTCCTGCGGGCCCTCCGTTCCCTTCTGGTCCGGGCCTGCGGCAACAAAGGGATTGACGCCGCGCCCGTCCCTTGGTCAACACGGGGCGAAGCCTCATACCCCCGTTGCGATACAGGACCATCAGACCATGACCGCCAGCAAACGCATTGCCCTTTCCAGCGACCACGCCGCCATCGAGCTGCGCAAGGCCGTTGCCGCCCATATCGAAGCACAGGGCTGGGAGGTGCAGGACATCGGTCCGCAGACCCCGGAAAGCACCCATTACCCCAAGCACGGTGCTGCCGCCGCGCAGCTGGTGGCATCTGGCGACTGCGCGCTGGGCATTATCCTGTGCGGCACCGGCCAGGGCATCATGATGGCGGCCAACAAAGTGAAAGGCATCCGCTGCGGCGTCTGCTCCGACACCTTCTCCGCCAAGATGATCCGCGCCCATAACGACGCCAACATGCTGTCGATCGGTGCCCGTGTAGTCGGCGAAGGACTGGCGCTGGAGATCGTCGATGCCTTCCTGGGCACCGAGTTCGAGGGCGGCCGCCACGGCATCCGCGTCGACATGATCAAGTCATTGGAAGACTAAGCACCGACTTCAGTTTTGATGCGGGGCAGAAGAACCCCGTTTCAGTCGGCAAACAGATATTCAGTCCCGGCAATTTGCCGGGCCTTGTCTTCGGTCAGGTTCAGGAAGCCGCTGAGTTCGCCCGCGTTTGCCTCTGGACTGCTGCTCTCTCGTATCTTGTAAAGCTGGCTGAAGCCTGCATCGCGGATGCGGTCGCTTTCATGCAGGATGTCATTTCGGATTGTCGGCAGCAGACGCTCCAGCGTTTGCTGCGGTGTGTGTTCGCCTGCGAGACCAACGCGGTGGGCATGACCGATCAGATAATCGTCGCTGAAATCGCATTCGATATGCAAAAAGCGCGTCGAGGACCGGTCCGAATGAAAATCATTCATCAGGTCGATGGCACCAGGATCCAGGCAGATGATCATTTTGTCGGATTCATAGTATTCAAACAGCATCCGCATCAGCGCCCGGCGGTGGCGGGTGCGTTTCATCAGAGCCGCCTGAATGCCGCCGAGGTCGGGCAGGGGGGTGTCTTCCTCGTTGAACAGGTATTCGATCGCCGGAATGTTGGTGACCTGGCGGATCTGCTCCAGCAATCGCTTGGCCACATGCCATTTCTTGCAGACCACAATCAGCAATTCGCGTTCCCGGCCTAGGGTGCTTTCCGTCTCCCAGAACCGCGGCGCAAAGCGGCGCCCGTCGCGGCCGCGCTGGGCCAGGAACTTGTAGAGGCTGCGCCCCTCGTTGGAGATCTGGAACTCCACTCCCTGTGCTGCATAAAGCCGCCCGAGCCGTGACTTCAGCTCCTTGGCGTCAGAGCTGATCTTGCGGGCGAACAGAAAGTCCTGGCTGAGCAGAAGGTCATAGTGGTCATTGTAGAAGTTCACCGGCATCCCGTAGTCGGTAAACATCAGAAAGGTGAGGGTTCGGGCCTCGATCTCCGCCTCCGGGATGAGGTGGCGCACCAGGGTCTGAAAGAAGGTCTCGTCCGGGATCCATGTGGTGCGGAAAAAGCGCATCACGTCGCGGCGTTTGCGGATGAACCCGAGGATCCACTCGACAGTGCGGCGGCGCAGGCACCACCATTGGCTGCCGATCTGCACCTGAATGTCGGCCGGGATACCCCGTTGCAGCCCCAGGCGTTTTTGCAGGTCGTGACTCCAGTAGAACAGCTGCTTGTGCTTGCGCTCATTGAAGAAGTGCCGGTAGATCAGCCGGTCCTCCTTCATGCCGGTTTTGATCCAGTCGCTTTCGAAGAAGTCGAAGCTCTCGATGAAATCCTTGTCGTGTTCGTCGAGAAACCGGTGGGCGTATTCCGCCGTCTTCACCGCCATGCAGTCGCCCGACAGCATGTAGAAATGGGTGGCGCGCGGGAATTCTTCCACCGCGCTGCGCAAGGCGTGCAGCGTGGCCTCGACCAGCGACCATTCACCCCAGCCGCATTTGATCCGCTTCTTGGCAAAAGTCACGTTGGGGTTGTCCGCCAGCTCCGACCGGATCCGCTGGTAATCCTCCGGTGCTGCCCGCCCGTCGAAGTGAATCGCCATGCAGTCGCCGGCCGCGGTCAGGCGCTCAGCCTGCTGGATGATCGCGTCGGGGTTTTTATGGCACAGCAGAATATATGCGATTTTTGCCATTGGAGGGACGGACTGCCTTGTTCTGCCTGATTGTTTACCTTGATAAGCGCGCTGAGCACACGAATAAACCAGATAGTTCCCGTTTCGGTAAACATATGCGATTACTGCTGGGAACAGGCAAAGACGGACAAGAGGGCAGCAGATGGGGTTTCCCGGCACCTGGATGACGGAAAGTGAAAGTGTGGTCTACCGGGTGGTGCCGAAATGCGCCTGCTCGACCATCGGGCAGATCCTCTACTACTCGGACCACGGGCGGTTCTTTGACGGCGACATTCACGACGCCAAGGACGGCCTGCACAAATGGGCGCTGGAGCACAGCCAGGAGCCGATCACCCGCAATGTTCAGGGCCAGCAGTCCTATGCGTTCACCTGCGTGCGCAACCCCTACACCCGGATCCTGTCGTCTTTCTTTGACAAGATCTGCGGCATCCAGCGCAACGGCCGCCGCTACCGCGGCAACCTGGTGCCCAAGCTCGCTTATGAATACGGGATCGAGGTCGGCGGCGATGACGGCAAGCAGGAGTTCGACCAGATTGCCAGCTTCCGCCGGTTCCTGCTGTTTGCCCGCGACACCATCCGCTGGCGCCGCCCGATGGACCCGGACATCCACTGGTCGGCCATGTCGGGGCATGTGTCGACCTTCATCCTGAACGGCGGGCGCTACAACCGGATCTTCTGGACCGAGACGTTCAATGACGGGATGCAGGGGGTGCTGGACGCGATCGAGACGCCGCATCCCGTGGACCTGGCCGCGATCCCGCGTTTCAATGAAAGCGAGGGGCACGGCCCCAAGCGTGCGCATCCTGTGGAGGAGTACTTCGACGACCTGTCGATGCATCTGGTCTACGAGATCTATAAGCGCGATTTCGAGCTTTTCAAATACGATTTCGAAAACCCGGCCAACAAGATGCCGGTGGGGGAGATCGATCTCGATGAGGTGCACGCCAAGCTGGGGGAGTAAGGCGGAGGGCGGGAACCTCCCGTGCCTTGCCGCCGCATCATAGGTGCAGCAGCACAAGCCTTGGGCCGGGCGCCGCTGACGCGGCGCGGGCAGGTTCAGAAAATGGCCGCGCAGCTTCACCTTTGCCCAAATACTCCCGCCGGAGGCGCGCCGTGCGCAAGCACGGTGCCACGCCCAACGCCGTGTGGGTAGCTGGCGCATGCCAGCTGGCCGCAGCGGGGGCGGGAGCCGGCCGGTGAAGAATAGAAGTACTGAGAAGCGGTTCAGGGGCAGGTCCGCCATGAACGCGCCTTGCTAAGTATTCGGCCCCTGAGACCGCCTCAAGGGCAAGCAGCTGCGCCGCCGCGCCCCTTGACCCGGCCTTAGGCGCGGGAGCCAAAAGAAAACCCGCCGCGGTTGGGGCGCCGGGTTCTGTGTGCTCCAAGTCTGAGCGGTATCAGTCTTCGTCAGGCAGCGCGCGCACGGCGCCTTTAGCCGCCGATGTGGCCAGCAGCGCATAGGCCTTCAGAGCCTTGGAAACTTTGCGCTTGCGCGGTTCGGCGGGCTTCCAGCCCTTGGCGTCCTGTTCCTCGCGGCGTGCGGCCAGCTCCTCGTCGGATACTGCCAGGTGGATCGAGCGGTTAGGGATGTCGATCTCGATGGTGTCACCCTGGCGCACAAGGCCGATGGTGCCGCCCTCGGCTGCCTCAGGCGAGACATGGCCGATCGACAGGCCGGAGGTGCCGCCGGAGAACCGCCCGTCAGTCAGCAGTGCGCAGGCTTTGCCTAGGCCCTTCGACTTCAGGTAGGAGGTCGGGTAGAGCATTTCCTGCATCCCCGGACCGCCGCGCGGGCCCTCGTAGCGGATCACCACCACGTCGCCTTCCTTAACCTTGCCGGTCAGGATGTCGTTCACGGCGGCGTCCTGGCTTTCGCAGACATAGGCCGAACCGGTGAACTTGAGGATGTTTTCATCGACGCCCGCGGTTTTCACGATGCAGCCGTCCAGAGCGATATTGCCGAACAGCACGGCGAGGCCGCCATCCTGGCTGAAGGCGTGCTCCTTGGCGCGGATCACGCCGTTTTCACGGTCGGTGTCCAGCTCCTTGTAGCGGTTGGCCTGGGAAAACGCCTGGGTGGTGCGGACGCCGCCGGGCGCGGCCTTGAACAGCTCCTCGGCCTCCGGGTTGTTGGCGACCTTGATGTCCCATTTGGCAATCGCCTCGCCCATGGAGGAGGAATGCACCGTGTGGCAGTCGTTGTGCAGCAGCCCTGCGCGGCTGAGTTCGCCGAGGATCGAGAAGATGCCGCCGGCGCGGTGCACGTCCTCCATGTGGACGTTGTGGATGTTCGGCGCGACCTTGCACAGGCAGGGTACTTTGCGGCTGAGCTGGTCCATGTGCGACATGTTGAAATCCACCTCGCCCTCGTTGGCGATGGCCAGGAGGTGCAGCACGGTGTTGGTGGAGCCGCCCATGGCGATGTCCAGGCTCATAGCATTTTCGAACGCGTCAAAGGTCGCGATCTCGCGCGGCAGCAGGCCTTTTTCCTCGTCCTGATAGTGGCGCTTGGTGATCTCGACGATCTTGCGGCCGGCTTCCAGGAACAGGCCCTTGCGGTCGGCGTGGGTGGCGAGTGTCGAGCCGTTGCCCGGCAGCGCTAAGCCCAGGGCCTCGGCCAGGCAGTTCATCGAGTTGGCGGTGAACATGCCGGAGCAGGAGCCGCAGGTCGGGCAGGCGTTTTCCTCGATGTGCTTCACCTGATCGTCGGTGAACTTGTCGTCCGCCGCCGCGACCATGGCGTCCACCAGGTCGATTTTCTTCATGTCCAGATCGGCAATGTCGATCTTGCCCGCTTCCATCGGGCCGCCGGAGACGAAGATTGCCGGGATGTTGAGACGCATGGCGGCCATCAGCATGCCGGGCGTGATCTTGTCGCAGTTGGAAATGCAGACCATCGCATCCGCGCAGTGCGCGTTGACCATGTATTCGACGCTGTCGGCAATCACCTCGCGCGAGGGCAGCGAATACAGCATCCCGTCATGGCCCATGGCGATGCCGTCATCCACCGCGATGGTGTTGAATTCCTTGGCGACGCCGCCGGCCGCCTCGACCTCGCGGGCGACCATCTGGCCCAGGTCCTTGAGGTGGACGTGGCCGGGCACGAACTGGGTGAAGGAGTTGACGATGGCGATGATCGGCTTGCCGAAATCATCGTCTTTCATGCCGGTGGCGCGCCACAGTCCGCGGGCGCCCGCCATGTTGCGGCCATGGGTGGAGGTTCTGGATCGGTACTTTGGCATCAGGCTGGTTCCCTTAGTCTTTGCCCTCAGGGACACGATTTGCGCAATAAAGGCAACCGGCCGGGGGGCTGTTCGGTAATTTTGGCGCAGTTTGCGCCGGAATTCAGTGGCGAAATGTCTCTGGCGGTGGTTCTCAGGCGCGGGTGGGGGCCGGTTCCGGGCTTTTCAGCCAGTGATTCACCAGAAGGCCCAGCACAAGCGCCCAGAACGGTGCACCGATTCCATAAAAGCTGATGCCGGAGACGGTGGTCATGAAGGTGATCAGCGCAGCCTCGCGCCCTTGCGGTCCTGCCAACGCGGCGGAGAGGCTGTTGCCGATGGTGGCCAGCAGCGCAAGCCCTGCGACGGTGGCAACCAGTGCCTTGGGGGCGATCAGGAACAGACTGATGACGGTGGCGCCGCCAAGCCCCACCAGGATGTAGACCAGACCCGTCATCACACCTGCCAGATAGCGGGTGTCGGGGTTGTCGTCTGCCTCCGGCCCGGCGCAGATGGCGGCAGTGATGGCGGCGAGGTTGAAGGCAAAGCCGCCGAAGGGAGCGAGGATCAGCGAGGCCAGGCCGGTGACAGTCAGGCTGGCTGAGACCGGCGGTTCATAGCCGCAGGCCTTCAGCGCCACCACGCCAGGCATGTTCTGCGAGGACATGGTGACGATGTAGAGCGGCAGGCCGATGCCGATCAGCACCGGCAGCGAGAAGGCGGGCATGACGAATTCGGGGCGGGCCAGCGTCAGGTCCAGCGCCTCCAGGCTGCCGAATGCTCCGATGCCCGCGCACCACGCCACGCCTGCGGCTAGCACTGCGGGGATGCAATAGCGGGGGAACAGCTTGCGCCCGGCCAGGAAGGTGAGGCCCATGACCGCCACCAGCGCAGTATCAGTCTGCAGCGAGGTGAAGGCGGAGAGCCCGAATTGGAACAGGATGCCCGCCAGCATAGCGCTGGCCAGGCTGTCCGGGATCAGGCGGGAGAGGGCCGCGAACCAGCCAGTAATACCGGTGAGGGTCAACAGAACAGCGCAGAGGAGGAAGGCGCCCACCGCCTCTGCCAGCGGCACGCCGTTGAGGCTGACCGCCAGCAGTGCCGCGCCGGGCGTGGACCAGGCCGTCAGGATCGGCATCCGGTGCATCAGCGACAGGATCAGGCAAGTGATCCCCATGCCGAGCCCCAGCACCAGCATCCAGCTGTTGGCCTGGGCCTGGGTGGCGCCCACAGACTCGATCGCCTGAAAGATGATGGCGACCGATCCGGTATAGCCAACCAGCACGGCAACTGCCCCGGAGACGAGATGCGACAGTTTCAGATCTTTGAGCATGCGGGTTTTCCTGAGCGTGCGGATGGGGTAGGGGTGTTGTGCGTTATGGCGCACACTACAGTTTGTGCGTTATAGCGCACAAGTGTTTTTTGGCGGGCAAAGACAATGAGCGATGACGGCATCACCCTGAACCTGCGGGAAATCCGCGCGTCGGCAGGGCTTAGCCTCAGCAAGGCGGCGGAGATCACTGGGGTCAGCAAGGCGATGCTGGGTCAGATTGAACGCGGCGAATCGAGCCCGACGATTGCGACGCTGTGGAAGATTGCCAAGGGGTTCCACCTGCCGCTGACCGCCCTCTTGGGAGAGGCCGCACGACCAGTGAGCGAAGTGACAGGCGTCTACGAGACGGTGCAGTTTCCCGGCAGCATCGGGGTGAAAATCGTCTTTCCCTTCGACCCGCTCTTAGGAGCCGAGACCTTTCAGGTGACTTTGAAGCCGGGCCAAAGCCACCAGTCGCAGCCGCATGACACCGGCGTGACCGAGGAGGTTTATGTGCTGCACGGGTCCATGGAGGTGCTGCGGGATGGCGAATGGGTGGCGCTGGAGCCGGGGCAGGGCTTGCGCTTTTCCGCCGACCAGCCGCATGGCTACCGCAGCCGGGATACCGGTGCGGCTTTCCTCAACATGCATCACTACCGGCAGGCGGTTCTGACGCAGCGGGATTGATCTGCTTCACTTGTGTATCTTTCCCAAGCTGCCTACCACTTGCGCAAGTGGTTGAGTTTGCAGGATTTGGAGCTGGGAATGGACACGCTGCGCGGAAGCCTTCTGATGGTGCTGGCCATGGCCGCCTTTGCGCTGGAGGACATGTTCATCAAATCTGCGGCTCTTGCGCTGCCGGTCGGGCAGATCCTGATCCTGTTCGGGCTTGGAGGCATGGCGGTCTTTGCCGCTATGGCGCGTGCGCAAGGTCACGCCCCCTGGCACCCGGGCTTTGGCACGCGCCCGATGCTGTGGCGATCCTTGGCGGAGGTCGTCGGGCGGCTGTGTTTCACCTTGGCGATTGCGCTGACGCCTTTGTCCTCGGCCTCGGCCATCCTGCAGGCGACGCCACTGGTGGTGGCGGCCGGCGCGGTGGTGTTCTTTGGCGAGACTGTGGGCTGGCGGCGCTGGCTGGCGATCGGCCTGGGATTTGCCGGGGTGCTCTTGATCTTGCGCCCGGGCTTGAGCGGGTTTGAACCGGCCTCGCTGTTTGCGGTCGCGGGTACTTTGGGCTTTGCGGGCCGCGATCTGGCCACCCGCGCGGCGCCCAAGGACATGAGCAATAACCAGCTGGGTTTCCTGGGGTTTGCCATGCTGGTTGTTGCCGGGATCATTGCGCTGGGCTGGACTGGCGGCGCGGTCTGGCCGGCCCCGCGCAACTGGCTGGACATCGCTGCTGCCACGGTGATCGGGGTGATTGCTTATAACGCGCTCTCAGGCGCTATGCGGGCGGGGGAGATCGCTGTAATTGCGCCGTTCCGCTATACGCGGCTGGTCTTTGCCATGGTGCTGGGGGTGCTGGTATTCGGCGAACGTCCCGACACCCTGACGCTGATTGGCAGCGCCGTGATCGTCGGCAGTGGTGTTTTCACGCTGCTGCGCAGCCGCAAGGCGTAAGCGCCATCTTGCGCCCGCCGCAGCGCGGCCTTACATCTGCCGCCCATGGCCAAGAAAAAGCAGACATCAGACCCGAACTACAAGGTGATCGCCGAGAACCGGCGGGCGCGTTTCGATTACGCAATCGAGGACGACATCGAATGCGGCATCGTGCTGGAGGGATCCGAGGTCAAGGCGCTGCGCGGCAATGGCACCAATATCGCTGACAGTTATGCTGCGGTGGAGGAGGGCGAGCTGTGGCTGGTGAACTCCTACATTCCGCCCTATGCGCAGGCCAAGGTGTTCAAGCATGAAGAGCGCCGACGCCGCAAGCTGCTGGTGTCGCGCAAGGAATTGTCGGATCTGTGGAACCTGACCCAGCGCAAGGGGATGACCCTGGTGCCGCTGGTGATTTATTTCAACCACAAAGGCCGCGCCAAGATCAAACTGGGCATCGCCAAGGGTAAGAAGCTGCACGACAAGCGCGAGACCCAGGCCAAGCGCGACTGGGGCCGCCAGAAGCAGCGGCTGCTGAAGGACGCGCGGTAGGCATCAGTTCTTTCAGTCTTGCTGCCCTGCGCCGGTAACGTATCTGGCAATCTGCTTCCGCCCCAGCAGCCGCCTGTGCGGTCCGCCTTCCGGGCCGGCGTAGAGGATCCTGAGGTTTTCGGTCCTGAGCAGCGGCAGGAGAGTTTCCTGAGGCAAGCCGATAGCCCGCAGGATAGACAGGTTTTTCAGGCCTTCGAGCGGTTGCAGATCCCGGATGGCTGTGCCGGATATTTCAAGTTCCTTCAGACCTGGCATCAGCCGGACCGGCGCCAGGCTGATCACCGCAGTGCCAATTGCAGAAAGCTCGCGAAGGCTTGGCCCTGCAAGCGGCTCCAGACTGCTGACAGCCGTGCCGTCCAATACCACAGTGTGAAGCGCGGAAAGGTTTGACAGGGGGGCGAGGTCTTGGACTTGCGTGTTCGCAAGGTCCAATTCCGCCAGCCTGCCCGCGCTTGCCAAAGGCGAAAGGTCGGCAACGTGGCTGCCTGTCAGGACCAGGGTATGAAGGGCGGGTTTATCCTGCAGCCCCTCTAGGCTTTGCACGCGGGTGCCATCCGCGCGCAGCATTTCCAGCCTGCTGGAGGCCGTCAGCGGCGCCAGGCTTTGGATCGGGCAGCCGGAGATCCAGAGAACCCGCAGGTTCGCGGCCGCAAGCGGTGCTAGGTCGGATACACCGGTGTTGAATGCCAGCAGGTTTTCGAGTGTCTCGATCCCTTCCAAAGGGGTTAGATCCGTGACGCCGGTGCCGGCAATATTGAGGCTTTGCAACCGGATGTAACCGCGCAGGAAAGACAGATCTGTTACCTCCCTGATACCCCAAACGGACAGGTGCTCAAGCCCGGTCATTTGCGTCAGCGGGGTAAATTCGGGCGCGTGAACAGAATCAAGGCTGAGCCGCCGCAACTCCGGCAAACTGGTCAGCGGTTTCAGGCTGGACACGGTAAGCCCCACCATTGCCAGCTTTTCCAGGCTGGGAAGCCGAGCCAGGGGTGACAGATCCAACTGGTTCTCAACTCCCGGTTCTGCGATCAGCGACAGATCAGTCAAATGTTGAAACTGTGTCAGTTCCTGCAAGTCTGAAGTGGTGCTGCCGATCCGGATGCTCGCCTTTAAGTCATTGCCAAATATACATGTATTTCCAAACTCGATGCATTCGGCCTGCGCAGAGGACGGTGCGAAAAAACAGGTGGACATTAGGATAAATGCGAGAAAACTGCACAGGCGAGGCATTCGATTACCTTTTCAAAAATGTGCGGCAAGTATGCGGGCAACTTGTTGCTGCTCCGTAAAACACGCTCAAGATGTGTGCATGGGCTGGTGAGGGGACGGGATAGCTTGCACCGCCCAGCCACGGGATGTACCCATGGCGCTATATGCAGATAGGGAGACGCTTTGATGCAGGACGATCCGAAGACGCTGGTTTCCACGGACTGGCTTGCCGCCCATCTGAAGGACCCCGATCTGCGGGTTCTGGACGCGTCCTGGTATCTGCCGCAGCAGGGGCGGGACGCTAAAGCGGAGTATGAGGCCGCCCATATCCCCGGCGCGCGGTTTTTCGATATCGACGAGATTTCCGACAACCGTTCCGACCTGCCGCACATGGTGCCGCCGGTTGAAAAATTCATGTCCAAGCTGCGTGCCATGGGTGTCGGCGACGGCCACCAGGTGGTGGTCTATGACGGTGCCGGGCTGTTCTCAGCGGCCCGCGTCTGGTGGCTGTTCCGGCTGATGGGGCAGACCAACGTCGCGGTGCTGGACGGCGGTTTTCCGAAATGGCAGGCCGAAGGCCACCCGGTCGAGGACCTGCCGCCGGTGATCCGCGACCGCCATATGACTGTGCGGGTGCAGAACCACATGGTGCGCGATGTGACCCAGGTCTCTGCCGCCGCCAAGCTGGGTGATCATGAAATCATCGACGCCCGCTCTGCCGAGCGGTACCGCGGCGATGCGCCCGAGCCGCGCGAAGGCCTTCGGGCCGGCCACATTCCTGGCTCCCGCAATGTGCCCTTTGGCCAGGTGCTGAAGGCCGATGGCACCATGAAAGACGCTGAAGGCATCCGCGCTGCCTTTGAGGCCGCTGGCGTCGACCTTAACAAACCTGCGATTACTTCCTGCGGATCGGGCGTCACCGCCGCCATCCTCAGCCTCGCCCTGGAGCGTATCGGCAAGACCGATCATTCGCTTTATGACGGGTCATGGGTGGAATGGGGTGCCTTCCCGACCCTTCCCGTTGCTACCGGAGAGAACTGAGCAATGTTCGAGACCCTGAAACCCCAGCCTGCCGACAAGATCCTGGCGCTGATGCAGATGTACCGCGACGATCCGCGCGCGGACAAAATCGACCTTGGTGTTGGCGTCTACAAGAACGCCGAGGGTGTCACCCCGGTGATGCGCGCAATCAAGGCTGCTGAGCACAAGCTGTGGGAAGAGCAGACCAGCAAGTCCTATGTCGGCCTGGCCGGCGATCCTGCCTATGCGGACGCAATGATCAAACTCATTCTGGGTGATGCGGTAGCGCGTGAGAACATCGCGGCAGCGGCAACGCCCGGCGGCACCGGTGCCGTGCGCCAGGCGTTTGAGCTGATCAAGATGGCCAACCCCAAGGCGCGCGTCTTCGTGTCGGATCCGACCTGGCCGAACCACGTGTCGATTCTGAACTATGTCGGCATTGAAACTGTCGTTTACCGCTATTTCGACCGCGACACCCGCGGCGTGAACTTCGACGGGATGATGGAAGACCTGAAAGGCGCGCAGAAGGGCGACGTGGTGCTGCTGCACGGCTGCTGCCACAATCCGACCGGCGCGAACCTCAACGAGGTGCAATGGAAGGAAGTCATCGCGCTGTTGAATGAGCGCGGCCTGATCCCGATGATCGACATCGCCTATCAGGGTTTTGGCGACGGATTGGAAGAAGATGCGCTGGGCGTGCGCCTGGTGGCCTCCAGCTGCCCCGAGACGCTGATTGCCGCCAGTTGCTCCAAGAACTTCGGCATCTACCGCGAACGCACCGGCCTGTTGATGGCGGTGTCCAACGACGCGGGGGCGCAAGCGCTGAATCAGGGCACCCTGGCGTTTCTGAACCGGCAGAACTACTCCTTCCCGCCGGATCACGGCGCGCGTCTGGTGACCATGATCCTCAACGACGATGCTCTGCGCGCCGACTGGGCGGCAGAGCTGGAAGAGGTGCGTCTTGGCATGCTGGGCCTGCGCCAGAGCCTCGCGGATGAACTGCAGCGCCTGACCGGTTCCGACCGGTTCAGCTTCATCGCCCAGCACCGCGGCATGTTCTCGCTCCTGGGCACCACGCCGGAGCTGGTCGAGAAGATGCGGGTGGACAACGGCATCTACATGGTTGGCGACAGCCGCCTGAATATCGCGGGCCTCAACGCAAACACCGTACCGGTGCTGGCCAAGGCGATTGTCGATGCCGGCGTTTGAGCCTGAGGCACTTTGAAATTCAGAAACGCGCCCTTTCCGGGGCGCGTTTTTTGCTTGGGGTGACGCCTAAGACTTTTATAAAAACTTTTGCGCGCAAGATTGGCGATTGGCGGTTTTGTGAGGGCAGGGCTCCCGCGTCTGGCTGCGTGACTTGGCTGCGCCAAGGGCTTGCAGGCTTGGGCGTGGCGCTGCTGACGCGGTGCGGGACGCTGCTTGACGCAAAGTCAGGTGTGATTGGGCGACGGAAGCACCAGGGCCCCGCGTTTGTGCTTGCGGAAGTCATACGCAACACAGCCTAGGAGACCGAAATGACCCTCGCAAAATCCGCCCTCGCCGTGATCCTGTCCGCCGCCGTTGCCCTGCCGCTGGCCGCCCCCGCCTTTGCTGCAAACGGCGAGGTCATCGACCGGGTTGAAAACCGCGCAGACCGCCGCGAGAACCGCAGGGATGAAGCCGTCGACACCGGTGTCTGGGACGTGGTTGAGGATCATCTGGACCGCGCCGAGGACCGCCGTGATTACCGTGACCAGAAGGCGCCCAAGGTGATTGTTGTCCCTCAGGGCTGAGCCTGCCCCGCGCCGCGCCAGTGGCGCCCGGCCCAACAGCGTGGGATCATCTCTTGATGATCCTGCAGCTGGCGGGAGCCCTCCGCCGAAACGCAAGCGCGGCGCCTGAAACAGGCGCCACGCTTTTTTTGTATTCTGTGTACGCGCTTAGCTCGGCGAGAACTCCGGATAGGCCTCCATGCCCAGCTCCGCCATGTCCAGGCCGTTGACTTCATCCTCTTCCTCCACCCGGATGCCAGTGGTGGCGCGCAGGATGATCCAGACCACGGCAGAGGCAGCGACGGTGAAGACACCTACCACGGCGATGCCGGTCAGCTGGGTCAGCAGGCTGGCTTCGGGGTTCGACAGGACCACGGCCACGGTGCCCCAGATACCGCAGATCAGGTGCACGGGGATGGCGCCGACCACGTCGTCGATCTGCAGCTTGTCCAGCAGCGGCACGGTAAAGACCACGATCACGCCGCCGATGGCACCGATCAGGGTGGCCAGGCCCAGGCCCGGGGTCAGCGGCTCCGCAGTGATTGCCACCAGGCCGGCCAGCGCACCGTTCAGGATCATGGTCAGGTCCGGCTTCTTGAACAGGAGCTGGGTCAGGATCAGCGCGGCCACCGCACCGCCTGCCGCGGCGGCATTGGTGTTGGAGAAGATGCGGCTGATGTCAGCCACGTCGCCGATCGAGCCCATCGCCAGCTGCGAGCCGCCGTTGAAGCCGAACCAGCCCATCCACAGAATGAAGGTGCCGAGGGTTGCCAGCGCCAGGTTGGAGCCGGGCATCGGGATGGTCTTGCCGTCCTTGTACTTGCCGATGCGCGGGCCGAGGATCAGCGCGCCGGTCAGCGCGGCCCAGCCGCCCACGGAGTGCACCACGGTGGAGCCTGCGAAGTCCAGGAAGCCCATCTGCTCCAGGAAGCCGCCGCCCCATTTCCAGCTGGCCTGGAACGGATAGATCACCGCGGTCAGCACGATGGTGAAGATCAGGAACGGCCACAGCTTGATGCGTTCCGCCAGGGTGCCCGACACGATCGAGGCGGTGGCGGCGCAGAACATCAGCTGGAAGAAGAAGTCCGAGCCGGTGGAGGCATAGGAGTAATCATCCGCACCTTCCGCGGTGATCCCCACTGCCTCCAGAACGCCAGGGCCAAAGACGCCGGACAGCACTCCGTCGACGGCCCAATTGCCCAGCGGATACATCAGATTGTAGCCGATCAGCCAATAAAACACGGCAGCCAGAGAGAACAGCGCCATGTTCTTGGTCAGCTGCATAGTCACGTTCTTGGAGCGCACCAGGCCGGCCTCCAGCATGGCAAAGCCTGCCGCCATCCAGAATACCAGGCAGCCGCCGATCAGGAACAGCAGCGAGTTCAGGATGAACACGGTGTCGGTCGCAGGGTTCACACCCGGGGCAGGGCCGTCCTGGGCCAGCGCCAGGCCCGGCAGCGCGCTCAGCGCCAGGGCCGCAAGGGGGAGTTTCAGGGTCTTCATTAGTCTTTCCTCCATGCCGGGCGCGCTTACAGCGCCTCGAGATTGGTTTCGCCGGTGCGCACCCGCAGGGCTTGTTCCACGTCCAGAACGAAGATCTTGCCGTCGCCGATCTTGCCGGTGCGGGCGGTCTCTGAAATCGCGCTGACCGCCTGTTCGGCCTGATCAGCGGGAACCACCAGTTCCAGTTTCAGCTTCGGCACGAAATTCACTTCGTACTCGGCGCCGCGGTAAATCTCGGTGTGGCCGGCCTGGGCGCCAAAGCCCTTGATTTCGGTGACCATCAGCCCGCTCACGCCAAGACCGGTCAGCGCCTCGCGGACCTCGTCCAGCTTGAAGGGCTTGATGGCGGCAACGATCATTTTCATCTCTGCATCCCTTTGGTTTCGCGCTGCCCCGGCCCCATGCCGATGCATTGTGCACTTGCAGCAAAACCGCAGCCCCGAGTCGTGCAAAGCTGGGGTCAGCAAATTTCCGCGCGTCTTTCTGCGGGCGCACAATAATTTTGCGCCTTTTGACCGGTTCGCTTAAAAACCGGCCATCTGGCAAAGGGGGAAAGGTCCGGATTCTGCCCCCTCTACAATCCGGCGCAGGCAGGGTATTGTCGCCGGACAACGGGCAAACCGGGCAGGAACAGACGATGGCACAAGGATCCGGGCGCAAGCCTCTGGTGGCGGAGAAACGCTATTCCGCGGGCGGCAAGGGGAAACCGGCCGCCAAGAAACCTGCGCGCAGGAAACCGGCGGCCAAGGCGAAGAAGCCGGGTCTGCTGGGGCGGCTTTTCGGCCGCAAGAAATCGCGCGCCAAGCCTGCCCCTAAAAAACGCGGGCTCATTGGCTGGCTGCTGGCACCGTTTGCCTTTGTATTCCGGCTGGTCTGGGGGTTTACATGGCGCATTGGAATGGTGGCCTGCGGGCTGGTGGGCCTGGCTGTTGCCTTTCAATACGCGCGCCTGCCGGATGTTTCGGCCTACCTGGATGGCCGCGCCCGCGGTTCCGTCACCATTCTGGACCGCGAGGGTGAGGTTTTTGCCTGGCGCGGCGACCAGTTCGGCGGTGTGGTGACGGCGGACACGGTGTCGCCGCATCTGAAGAACGCGATTGTGGCGACCGAGGACAAGCGGTTCTACCGCCACCTCGGCCTGTCGCCGCGGGGCATCGCAAGCGCCGTGCGCATCAACCTGAGCGAGGGCCGCGGGCCGCTGTCGGGCCATGGCGGCTCTACCATCACCCAGCAGGCGGCGAAACTTCTGTGCTTGGGCAAGATCTATGACCCGGACGAATGGAAGAGCGAAAGCGCTTATGAGGCGGACTGCCGCAAGGGCTCGCTCTGGCGCAAGGGGACAGAAGCGATTTTTGCCCTGGCGATGGAGGTCAAATACACCAAGGACGAGATCCTCTCGATCTACATGAACCGCGCCTATATGGGCGGCGGCGCTTATGGGGCGGAGGCTGCGGCGCAGCGGTATTTCGGCAAGTCCGCAAACCAGCTGAACCCGGCAGAGGGCGCGATGCTGGCGGGGCTGCTGACCGCGCCGTCGACACTGGCCCCCACCAACAACCTGCAGCGCTCGCAGGACCGGGCCGCCACTGTGCTGCGGCTGATGCAGGAGCAGGGGTATCTGACCACGGCGGAGATGCAGAAGTACCAGAACAGCCCGGCAGAGCTGAGCGAGGCCGCAGCGGCGCGGGCTGGCGGCTATTTCGCCGATTGGGTGATGGACAGCATCCCGGATTTCCTGGGCGATCAGACCACCGAGGACGTGGTGATCCGCTCTACCATGGACCAGCGCCTGCAAAGTGCGGCTGAGGAAGCGCTGAAGTACGTGTTCGAAAACAAGGTCCGTCAGGGCTCCAAGGCGCAGGCCGCCATTGTGGTGATGAGTGCGGATGGCGCTGTGCGGGCGATGGTGGGCGGGCGCAAGACCCGCGTCTCGGGTGTGTTCAACCGCGCAACGCAGGCCAAGCGTCAGACCGGTTCAGCGTTTAAACCCTTTGTCTACGCCACCGCGCTTGAGCTGGGGTATTCGCCTTATGACCGGGTGCTGGATGCAAAATATTGCCTGAACATTCCCGGCTCCGGCCAATGGTGCCCGGACAACTATACCCGCAAGTTCTATGGCGAAGTGACTTTGGCGCGGGCGCTGCGGGACTCGCTGAATGTGCCGGCGGTGAAAGTGTCCGAAGCTGTGGGCCGCGACAAGGTGAGCCTTGTGGCCAAGGATTTCGGCATCGACAGTGACCTGGCTGCAGGCCCGGCGCTGGCACTGGGCGCGTCGGAAAGCACGCTTCTGGAAATGACCGGCGCCTATGCCGGGATATTGAATGGCGGCTCTTCTGTGACGCCTTACGGGGTGACAGAGCTGAAGCTGGTCGAGGACAGCGAGGCGCTGATGGGCGCCAGCGGCGGCATTGGCGAGCGTGTGATCCGCCCGGAGGCCGCGCAGCAGCTGGTCTGGATGATGGAAAAGGTGATTGCCGGCGGCACCGGCCAGCGGGCGCAGATCCCGGGCTGGCAGGCAGCGGGCAAATCCGGCACCACGTCAGCCGCCAAGGACGCCTGGTTCATCGGTTTCACGGCAGACTATGTTGCCGGTGTCTGGATGGGCTACGACGACAACACGCCCCTGTCCGGCGTGACCGGCGGCGGCCTTCCCGCCGAAATCTGGCGTGAGACCATGGTGCGGGTGCATGAGGGGCTGGAGCCGAAGCCGCTGCCGATGCTGGAACCGGCACCGATTGCTCCGCCGCCGCAGCAGCCCCGCCGCGAGCGCCGCCGCCGCCAGGGGCCGAACCTCGGCCAGGAACTGGGCCGCGCGGTTGATAACATCCTGCGCGATATTCTGGGTAACTGAAAATACGGACCGGGGGGCTCCCGCCCGTCTCCGGTCTCCGGGCGGAGGCCCCGCCCGTTGGGCCCGGCGCCGTGCCCAACGGGAGCGCGGCATCCTGGATGCTTCTGCAGCGGGCGGGAAGGCATTGCGCATTCAGCCGGCAGGCTGCTTGATCTGCCCATAGAGCAAAGAAAAAGGCCCCCTGGAGGGAGCCTGTCTCGCAATTTACGTACTGTGCCGGCTCAGCTGAGCCTCTTCAACTCGTCGATCAGGGCGTCGATGTCGCCTTTCTTGCCGTCCAGGATTGCGCCAATTTCGGTACGCTCGGTCAGCAACAGGTTCACGCCCTCGATGAACATGTTGAAGAACAGGTCGCGGCCGGAGCGGTCCGAGACAAGGAAGGTCACTTCAAATGGAGACTGGCCCTTGAGGTAGGCAATGGTGCTTACCTCATACCATTTCTTCACCTTCTTGACGCTCTTCACCTCCAGCTTGCCACCGATGAATTCGCGGAAGCGTTTGCCGTATTTGCGGGAGATGTAGCCCTGAAAGGCTTTGGAGAAGGCCTTCTTCTGAGCCGGGGATGCGCGGCGCCCGTCTGCTCCCAGTGCATAGGCTGCGATGTAAGACGTGTCGCTGTATTGCTGGAAGATCCGCTCAAAGTCGCGGAACATGGCGCTCTCACCCTTGCCGGATTCGATCACCCGGTTGATGTCGGCTACCAGGCGGTTGATCAATGTGCTGGCACTGCTTTCGGTCAGCGCCCACAGGGCCTGCGGTGCGGCTGTCAGTGCGGCAGCTCCGGCACACAGGCCGGTTAGGAATTTGCGGCGGTCCATATTCAAAATCCTTCAGTGTTCAGCTCGAACGGGTCGATTTCCTGGATCTCCTCGCCATCCCCCAGCTGGAACCGGCGGTTCTGCAGGTAGATCAGGCGCGACTGGGCGTAGCTGTCGGCGCTCTCGTAGAGAATCGAGTCGATCGTGTCGGAATAGTTGCCACGATCGCCCATACGGCGCACGATCTCGGCGTAGATGGTGATATTGTCGGCAGTATTCTGCTCGACATGGCCCAGGGGGTTGGTGAAAAAGTCAACCGCGATACCCACCGCATCGCGGCTGGTGGATGGGCCGAGCAGAGGCAGTTCGACGTAGGCGCCTTCGCCGACGCCCCATTTGTGCAGTGTTTCACCGAAATCGGTATCGACCGCGGGCACCTTGAATTCGGTGGCAGGGTCAGCCAGGCCCGCAAACCCCACTGTCGAATTGATCACGAAACGCGAAAATGCGTTGCCCGCTGTTTTCAGGTCCCCTTGCAGCAGCGCGTTGACCATCTGGCCGGGCATCGACAGGTTTTCCGCGAAGTAGGAGAAACTGGTAACCATCGGCGCAGGCACAATCGCCACATACCCCTTGGACGCAGGGCGGAAAGCAACCCGGTCGACACCGCGGTTGAAGGCATGAATTGAACGGTTCGTCCGCTCATAAGGGTCGAAAACTTCGCCGGAGGCGCGCGCAACCGGATCCTGAGTGGCGCAGCCAGCGGCAAAAGCGGCTAAAATCAGCGCAGGTACAAATTTAAGCGGTCGCAACATCAAGGGCATTCGGATAAGTGTCCAATTGGAACTGGAACGGGCACGTCGAGGTGCAAATAAGGGGTCCTGAGCCGATTTCCAGTCTGATTACATTTTTTTGCCTGGCTATGCCACAACTGGTACAATTCCAGCCCTGACCTGAAGCCATCGAACCACTATTGCAGTCTGAACATGAATAAAACCCTTTACAAAAACGGATATGAAGAACTGCGCCAGGTGCGGCGGCAAAGCCGCGGCCTGTACTGGTTCACCGGGGTCTTCAGTTTCTTCGTGAACTTGCTGATGCTGACCGGTCCGCTCTACATGATGCAGGTTTATGACCGGGTGCTGGGCAGCCGGTCTGAGGCGACGCTGCTGGCGCTGTCGCTCTTGGTTGTGTTCCTCTACGGGATGATGGGGCTGCTGGATTATGCCCGTGGACGGATCATGGCGCGGGTCGGCGCGCGGTTCCAGGCCGCGCTGGACAAACGGGTGTTTGACGCAATGATCCGCCGTTCGTCGGTGGCGCAGGATCCGGTTGCGCAGACTGGGCTGTCCGATCTGGAGGCCCTCCAGCGGCTGATAGCCTCGCCGGTGCTGACTGCGGCCTTCGACCTGCCTTGGACGCCGGTGTTCTTGGCGGGGATCGCGTTGTTCCACCCTTGGCTGGGACTGCTGGCGCTGGCTGGCGGAGCGGTGCTGGTGGTGATCGCGCTGCTGAACCAGCTGTTCACTCGGGTGCCGCAGCAGAAGGCGAACATGACCGGCCACAAGGCCAATCTGATGTCTGAGGAAATCCGCAATGAGGCGGAGATGATCCAGTCGATGGGGATGCGCGGGGCTTCATTTACACGGTGGAAACGGGCCCGCGATGAAGCGCTGACCGACAGCGTGATCGCAAATGATACTGGCGGCGGTTTCACCACACTTACCAAGACGCTGCGTCTGTTCCTGCAATCTGCGATGCTGGGTCTGGGTGCCTATCTGGTGCTGCAGAACGAAGTGACGCCGGGGGCGATGATCGCGGGCTCCATCCTGATGGGCCGGGCGCTTGCACCGATCGAGCTGGGACTGGGACAGTGGGGACTGGTGCAGCGGGCACTGAAGGGCTGGCACAATCTGGCGGAGCTGCTGGACAAGGTGCCAGAGGAGGATACACGTACCGCACTGCCCAAGCCAAAGGCGCTTCTGGAAGTGCAGGGGCTGGCCATTGTACCGCCGGGCAGCAGCACACCGCTGTTGCGCAACGTGAATTTCCGGGTGCAACCGGGCCAGGCAATTGGTGTTATCGGACCGTCAGGGTCAGGCAAGTCGACTCTGGCCCGTGCCTTGACCGGTGTGTGGCGGCCAGCGGCTGGCTCTGTCCGGCTGGACGGAGCCTCACTGGATCAGTACGAACCGGATGTGCTGGGTGGCCACATTGGCTATTTGCCGCAGCGAGTGCAGGTGTTTGACGGCACAATTGCCCAGAACATCGCCCGTCTCAACCAGCGGCCGGACGCCGAGAAAGTGGTGGAGGCCGCCCGCAAGGCCGCCGCGCATGAGATGATCTTGAAACTGCCTGAGGGCTATGACACTCGCGTCAACGCCACTGGCGGACGGCTGTCTGGCGGGCAGATGCAGCGGGTCGGGCTGGCACGGGCGCTGTTCGATGACCCGGTGATCGTGATCCTGGATGAGCCGAACTCCAATCTCGACAACGAGGGTTCGATCGCGCTGAACAAGGCGATCAAGCAGATCAAAGCGGAAGGGCGGTCAGTGCTGATTATGGCGCACCGGCCGGCGGCGATTCAGGAATGCGATATGCTGCTGGTGATTGACAAGGGCACCCAGACGGCCTTTGGCCCCAAGGACAAGGTGCTGCAGGAAATGGTGGCCAACCATCAGAACATCCGCCAGGCCACTGGCGCGGGAGGTGTGCGGTGAGCGTGGAAACCAACTGGCCTGCACGGCGGCCGCTGATAATTGGTCTGATTTCTCTCTTGGTGCTTGTAGGCGGCTTTGGTTCCTGGTCCGTGCTGTCCTCGATCTCCGGTGCTGTAGTGGCAACGGGGCGTATCGAGGTCGACCGCAACCGGCAGGTGGTGCAGCATCTGGATGGCGGTATTGTTGACGAAATCTTGGTGGATGAGGGCGATACAGTTTCCGAAGGGGATACGTTGATCCGGCTGGATGCCAACGAGCTGACCTCGCAGCTGGTGATCACCGAGGGGCAGCTGTTTGAGCTGATGGCCCGGCGCGGCCGGCTGGAGGCGGAGCGGGACGAGGCGGCTGAGATCCGCTTCGAACCGGAGCTGCTGGAAATCGCGGGGACCCAGCCGGAAGTTGCGGATCTGGTGGAAGGCCAGCAGCGTCTGTTCCAAGCCCGCAGAGATAC
Source organism: Leisingera sp. JC1 (assembly GCF_001679925.1). GTDB lineage: Bacteria > Pseudomonadota > Alphaproteobacteria > Rhodobacterales > Rhodobacteraceae > Leisingera. The sequence goes on from NZ_LYUZ01000001.1 coordinate 90,863, forward strand.
CACCGCGCGCGAAATTGAACAGCTTGAGAAACGCCGTGTGCAGATAGAAGAGCAGATCCGCGGTATCCAGGCGCAGCAGACCTCGCTGAAAGTGCAACTGGATCTGATCGGCGAGGAGCTGGGCAACCAGCAATCGCTGCTGGACCGCGGCCTGGCGCAGGCGGCGACGGTTCTGAACCTGCGCCGCACCCAGGCCAGCCTGGACGGGCAGTTGGGCGAGCTGGTTGCCTCAGAGGCGCAGGCGGAAGGGCGGATCACCGAGATCGACATTGAGATTCTGAAGCTGGGCACCGGCCAGCGTGAGGAAGCGATCACCCGCCTGCGTGATCTGCGTTATCAGGAACTGGAGCTGGCTGAGACCCGCCGTTCCCTGCAACAGCGGCTGGCGCGGCTCGACATCACTGCGCCAGTCTCCGGCGTGGTCTACGGGCTGCAGGTGCAGACCCCGCGCTCTGTGATCCGGCCCGCCGATCCGGTGCTGTATCTGGTGCCGCAGGACCGGCCGCTGGTGATTGCAGCACAGGTGGCGCCCACGGATATCGATCAGCTGTACACGGGACAGGAGGTGACGGTGCGCTTCTCGGCCCTGGATCAACGCTCGACGCCGGAGCTGTTTGGACAAGTGACCCAGGTCTCGGCAGATGCGTTTGAGGATCAGGGCAGCGGCATTTCCTATTACCGGGCAGAGATTGAGCTGAATCCGGGTGAGCAGGGCCGCCTGCCTGCGGGTACGGTGCTGATTCCGGGGATGCCGGTGGAAAGCTACATCCGCACCGCGGACCGCTCCCCGCTGGCCTATCTGGTCAAGCCGCTGGCGGATTATTTTAACAAGGCCTTCCGCGAAAGCTGACGCTGCAGCTGAAATCCGGCCATGAAAAAACGATTCTCATAGCCGCTTTCATCGCTTGAAAGCGGCTTGCGGCAGCTGCCGCGCCTGCAGGTGCGGAAAGCTGCGCTGGGGCTTCGCATTTTCCCTTTCCGAAACCTGCCTGGCCGGGTAGCGTCCCGGCAATTGAAGACTCGGAGGAATGCACCATGAGCATTGAAGCAAAACTGAAAGAGCTGGGTGTGACCCTGCCTGACGCGCCGGCACCGGCGGCCAACTATGTGCCTTTTGTAGTGGCGGGCGACATGGTCTATATCTCCGGCCAGATTTCGGCGGATGAAAACGGGCTGATCACCGGCACGCTGGGTGCCGACATGGACGTCGATGCAGGCCAGGCTGCTGCCAAGCGCTGCGCGATTGCGCTGCTGGCTCAGCTGAAGGCAGCCTGCGGCGGCGATCTGGAGCGTCTGGTCCGCGTCGTGAAACTGGGTGCCTTTGTCAATTCGACTGCTGATTTCACCCAGCAGCCTCAGGTGGTGAACGGCGCCTCCGATTTCCTGGTCGAAGCGCTCGGCGACATCGGCCGCCATGCGCGCTCTGCCGTCAGTTCGCCCTCGCTGCCGCTGGGTGTTGCGGTTGAAATCGACGGCGTGTTCCAGATCAAATGACGCCGTCCCTGCCTGCCGCATTTCTGACCGTCCCGCTGGCCCACCGTGCCTTGCATGATGTTGCGGACGGGCGTCCGGAGAACAGCCGGGCTGCCATCCGTGCAGCACTCTCGGCGGGTTACGGGATCGAAATCGACCTGCAGCTGTCCAAGGACGGCTGCGCCATGGTGTTCCATGACTATGATCTGGACCGGCTGGCTGCAGGCGCCGGCCCGGTCCGCGCGCTGACGCGTGCGGCGCTGGGATCGGTTCCGCTCAAGGGCGGCGATGGTGAAGGTATCCCTGATCTTGCGGAGGTGCTTGACCTGGTGGCAGGCCGGGTGCCGCTGCTGATCGAACTGAAGGATCCGCAGGGGGAAATGGGGATCACTGATGGGGTGCTGGAGCGTGCCACGGTGGAGGCGCTCCAGGGCTACGAGGGCCCTGTGGCGCTCATGTCTTTCAACCCAAACACGGTAACGGAACTGGCGCGGCTGGCGCCGGACACCGCCCGCGGTATAACCACCAGTGCGTATGACCCGGCGGAGTGGCCTGAGCTGCCCAAGGCTGTGTGCGATGACCTGCGCGCCATTCCGGATTTTGACCGCAGCGGGTCCAGCTTTATCAGCCATGAGGCGGGTGATCTGGCGCGGCCGCGGGTGCAGGCGTTGCGCAGCGCTGGAGTGCCGGTTCTTTGCTGGACTGTCAGATCGGCAGCCGAGGAGACCGCGGCGCGGGCCTTTGCCGACAATGTGACATTTGAACGGTACCTTTCGCCGCTAACATCTTGATCGCGCTGGCCCGCACCCCACATCTTGAAGCGGTGCGGAGGAATTGAATGGCTCAGGCGCAAATCGATATCCGGGTGCTGGCCTCGCTGTCTCAGATCACGGCAGAGGACTGGGATGCCTGCGCTTGTCCCGAAACAGCGGACGGCGGGCGTCCGATGGATCCTTTCACGACCCACCGGTTCCTGAGCGCACTGGAAGACAGCGGTTCTGTCGGGCCGGGTACCGGCTGGCAGCCGCAGTATCTGACCGCCTATCAGGAAGGGCGCCTGATCGCCTGCGCGCCGCTTTATGCCAAGGGGCACAGCCAGGGCGAATACATCTTCGACCACAACTGGGCGCATGCCTATGAGCAGGCGGGCGGCCACTATTACCCCAAGCTGCAGATCGCGGTGCCCTTCACCCCTGCCACCGGGCGGCGGTTTCTTGTTCGTCCGGGGTTTGATGGCCTAGGCCATTCAGCGCTGCTGCAGGGGGCAGTGCAGCTGGCATCGGACAATAACCTTTCGTCGCTGCATGTGACCTTCTGCACTCAGGACGAGGCGCGGCTGGGCGAGGAGATGGGGTTGATGCTGCGCACAACGCAGCAGTTCCACTGGCAGAACGATGGCTACACCGATTTCGAGGCATTCATGCGGGCACTGTCCTCGCGCAAGCGCAAGAACATCCGAAAGGAGCGGATGCAGGCGCAGTGTTTTGGCGGTGATATCTGCGTGTACCAGGGCGGAGACCTGCGCCCCGAACACTGGGACGCCTTCTGGGATTTCTATCAGGACACCGGCGCGCGCAAATGGGGCTCGCCTTATCTGACGCGGCATTTCTTTGACATTGCCCACCGGAATATGGCGGATGACATCGCGCTGATTCTGGCGGAGCGCAATGGGCGTTACGTCGCCGGAGCGCTGAATTTCATCGGCCGCAAAACGCTTTACGGCCGTTACTGGGGCTGCGTTGAACAGCATGCCTGCCTGCATTTCGAGTTGTGCTATTATCAGGCTATAGAACTGGCGATTGCCCTGGGTCTTGACCGGGCGGAAGCCGGCGCACAGGGTGAACACAAGCTTGCGCGCGGATACATGCCGTGCCAGACACACAGCTTGCACTGGATCGGCGATCCCGGGTTTGCCGGGGCCGTCGGGCGCTACCTTGAGGCTGAGCGGGCCGCCACCGAGGAAGAGATCGAAATCCTGACCGATTACGGCCCGTTCCGCAAAGCCCATGTGGAGGAGCAAGAATGACGGAGAAACTGTCCGACGCCACCCGCGGCCCGCTGCTGGAGCCGTTGTTCGCCACCGGCTGGGAAATGGTGGACGGCCGCGATGCCATCACCAAGACTTTCAAGTTCAGCAACTTCGCTGATGCTTTTGGCTGGATGACCCGCGCCGCGATCTGGGCTGAGAAGTGGAACCATCACCCGGAATGGAGCAACGTGTACAGCCGGGTGACGGTGGTTCTGACAACCCATGATGTCGACGGGATCAGCGCCCAGGACGCGAAGCTAGCTCGCAAGATGGACGGGCTGTTCGGAGAACCGCAGGAGTGATCCAGGCCGGTCGAAAGGTAAGTCAACAATACTGTCCGAATGTTCCGCGTGCGAAACATTCGGACAGGGTTTCGGGACCTTGTTTTTGCAAAATACTAAGGGGTTGGTGAGGCAGCCGCCTGCTTCGGCGGCCGCCGGGAACCCACGCTCAGCCCATGGTGTCCAGCAGGCCTTCGCCTGCGGACAGCTCGCACTGACCGGGGTTTTCTTCCTTGTTGAGGATTTTCACCTCGCCGTCTTCCACCAGCATTGCATAGCGCAGCGAACGGCCAATTAGGCCCGCAGCAGGGGCGTCCAGGCGCATCCCGATTGCTTCGGTAAAGGTGCATTCGGCATCCGAGAGCATGGTGATGCCGGCTTCGGTGGCGCCGGTGTTGTCACCCCAGATCGACATTACGAAGGGATCATTGCCTGCCAGGCAGATGATTTCGTCAACACCCTTGGCGGCAAATTGGTCCTTGGTGCGGATGAAGCTGGGCACATGCGCGGAATGGCAGGTGCTGGTAAAGGCGCCGGGAACAGCAAAAAGCACTACTTTGCGCCCCTTCAGCTTGTCTGCGAGCTGAACCTGTTCAGGGCCGTTCTCCCCAATCCGTGTCAGTGTCGCGTCCGGCAGCTGGTCTCCAACAGAAATCATTGCACGTTCCTCTTTCTCCTGATTGCGTTTTGGGGCCCCGGGTATATAGGGTCCGGTGAAAGCGTGACGGGAACTATTGCGGGAGGCAAGGGGATATGTCCCACATCGTCGTGATTGGAGCAGGGCAGGCAGGGTCCTCGCTGGTGGCAAAACTGCGCAAAGACGGGTTTGACGGGGAGATCACCCTGATCGGCGCGGAGGAGGCGCTGCCTTATCAGCGGCCGCCGCTGTCCAAGGCCTATCTGCTGGGCGAAATGGAGCTGGAGCGGCTGTTTCTGCGGCCTGAGAGCTTCTATGCGGAAAACAACATCACCCTGAAACTGGCCCAGCGTGTCACCGGGATTGATCCTGCGGCCAAGACCGTGAGCCTGGGGGAAGAAGTGATCTCCTATGATCAGCTGGCGCTGACCACAGGCTCCGACCCGCGCCGCCTGCCTGCCGCAATCGGCGGCGACCTGGATGGTGTCTATGTGGTGCGCGGGCTGACAGACGTGGATGCGATGGCTCCCAATGTGACCGAGGGCAAGCGCGCGCTGATCGTTGGCGGCGGCTACATCGGGCTGGAGGCAGCTGCGGTTTGTGCCAAGCGCGGTGTCAAGGTGACGCTTGTCGAGATGGCCGACCGTATCCTGCAGCGGGTCGCGGCACCTGAGACGTCCGATTTCTTCCGCAGTCTGCATACGTCCCACGGCGTGGAGATCCGCGAGGGTGTCGGGCTCGAGCGGCTGGAAGGCGAAGACGGCAGGGTCGTCCGTGCGTTTCTCAGCGGCGGTGAGGCGCTGGATGTGGACTTTGTTGTCGTGGGAGTCGGCATCACGCCGTCGTCGCAGCTTGCAGAGATGGCCGGGCTGGAGCTGGATAACGGCATCAAGGTGGACGCCAAGGGCCGCACATCGGATGCCTCGATCTGGTCTGCGGGCGATTGCGCCTCCTTCCCGTTCCAGGGCAATCGCATCCGGCTGGAAAGCGTGCCCAACGCCATCGACCAAGCCGAAGTGGTGGCGCAGAACATGCTGGGTGCGGACAAGGACTATATCGCGACCCCTTGGTTCTGGTCGGATCAGTACGATATCAAACTGCAGATCGCGGGCCTCAACACCGGTTACGACAATGTGGTCACCCGCCAGGGCGAGGGCAGCCAGGTCTCCTTCTGGTACTACAAGGGGGACCAGCTGGTGGCAGTCGACGCAATGAACGACCCGCGCGCCTATATGGTGGCCAAGCGGCTGATCGATGCAGGCAAGACCGCTGACAAGTCAATCGCGGGCGATCCTGCCGCGGACCTGAAGCCGCTCCTGAAGGCGTGAGGATCATCGCAGGAGACTTCCGCGGCCGGGCTCTCGCCGCGGTGGGCAAGGGGGATGCGGGCGCCCATCTGCGCCCCACCACCGACCGTGTGCGCGAAAGCCTGTTCAATGTGCTGATGCACACGGGCGCCATTCCCGGCGCCCGGGTGCTGGACCTGTTTGCAGGCACCGGCGCACTGGGTCTGGAGGCGCTGTCGCGCGGTGCAGCAGAAGTTCTGTTTGTCGATGATGGCCGTGTGTCCGGCGGATTGATCAAAAAGAACATCGCGATTTGCAAGGCCGAAGACCGCTGCACCCTTGCGCGCCGGGATGCGTTGAAGCTGGGGCAGAACCCGGATGCGCCCTATGATCTGGTCTTTCTGGACCCGCCCTATGGCAAAGGGCTGGGAGAGAAGGCGCTGGCCGCTGCTGTGGCGGGCGGCTGGGTGGCGGATGACGCGCTGGTGATTTGGGAGGAAAACACCCCGGTGGCCGCGCTTAAGGGGTTCGAGCTGCACGATAGCCGCAAATACGGCGATACCCATATCACCCTGATGTGGCGGGATGTTTCGGGTTGAAACAAGCCGGGCGGGAGATTGCTCACGGCTGGTTTGCTGCAGCCGGTGCGCTACTCTAATACAAAACTGGATGTAAATTTGCAGGCCGCGCGTGCAGGGCCAATTCTGCGATGAGGTGCCGTTGCATGCCCAAGACGTTTCCAACCCCGAAGCTGGTAATTTTTGACTGCGACGGCGTGCTTGTTGACAGTGAACCGGCTTCGAACCAAGCGCTGGCAGACAACCTGTCCCGCCATGGGCTTCCGCTGACGGTGGAACAATCGATGGCGCATTTTGTTGGCGGCACCATGACCGGGGTGATGCAGACGGCCCGCAGTTTGGGCGCCAATCTGCCGGACAATTGGATCGAGGAAATCTACGACGAAACCTATGCGTTGCTGAGGCAGGGGGTGCCGCTGGTCCAGGGCATACCCGATTTGCTGGCGCGGCTGGATACACAGGGCATCCCTGTCTGCGTTGCCTCCAATGGCAGCGAAGAGAAGATGCGCACCACCTTGGGCCAGAATGGGTTGTGGGAGCGGTTCCACCCGCAGGCGATGTTCTCGGCGCATTCGCTTGGGGTTGCCAAGCCTGAACCAGGCCTGTTTCTGGCGGCGGCCAGTCATTTCGGGGTACAGGCCCGCGACTGCCTGGTGATCGAGGACAGCGGCAGTGGCGTGACCGCAGCTGTGCGCGCGGGCATGCGCTGCCTTGGTTATGCGCCGCAGGGCGGCGGCAAGAAGCTTGCTGCGCTGGGAGCTGAAGTTTTCACCAACATGTCAGAGGTGCCGGCGCTTTTGTCGATCTGAGGCTGTTATGGTATGATCCCGCGCATGGAACAGACCATGCGCGCACCAATCCTGCGGTACTCAAAAGACGCAGAAACGCAGAGCCGGCCTAAGCCGGAAAGGCTGCAGGCGCCGCTGTTCATTCAGGATGCGGTGACACCGTTTGGTGATGGGACGCTGTTGCTGGCGCTCTGGCGGTTTCAGGAAGCTGAGGGTCGGGACAACGCGAAGTCCTGACCGGATCAATCTTTCATCTGGCTGAAAAAAACCTGGGGTGCGGGGGGGTGGCCCCCGCTGCCGTTCTTGCGGCTTAGCCGTAAGTCGGGTGGAACTTGCCCGCAGGCGACAGGGTGAAAATCTCCGCCCCGTCTGAGGTTACCCCGATCGAATGCTCGAACTGCGCCGACAGCGACTTGTCACGGGTAACGGCGGTCCATTCGTCAGCCAAGATCTTGGTCTCCGGGCGGCCCAGGTTGATCATCGGCTCGATGGTGAAGAACATGCCTTCCTCCAACACCGGTCCGGTGCCGGGGCGGCCATAGTGCAGCACATTGGGCGGCGCATGGAATACGGTGCCCAGTCCATGGCCGCAGAAGTCGCGCACCACGCTCATCCGCTGCGCTTCGGCATAGGTCTGAATCGCATGACCGATGTCGCCGAAGGTGTTGCCGGGCTTCACCGCCTCGATCCCCATCATCAGCGAATCATGGGTGACCTGAATGAGCCGCTCCGCCTTGCGGCTGAGCTTGCCTGCAACGAACATCCGGGAGGTGTCGCCGAACCAGCCGTCGACGATCACGGTTACGTCAATGTTCAGGATATCGCCATCCTTCAGCTTCTTGTCGCCAGGGATGCCGTGGCAGACCACATGGTTAACCGAGATGCAGCTGGCGTGCTGGTAACCCTTGTAGCCGATGGTGGCCGACTTGGCGCCCGCGTCCTCGACCATTTGGGTGATGATGCGGTCGATCTCGCCGGTGGTCTGGCCCGGGAAAACATGCGCTGCGATATCATCCAGAATGCGCGCGGCAAGCGCACCCGCCTTGTGCATGCCGGCATAGTCGCCGGCTTCATGAATGCGGATGCCGTCCTTGGTAGTGCGGCCGTCTTTCGATCTCATCACGCAGAGCTCCATTACGTTCTTTGCGTAGCTATGTAAGGGGTTCCGGCCAAAAGGGCCAGAGCGGGGTTGCGGGAACTTTTGCCGCTCTGATGCGTTTCTTTGGCTGGAGAATTGAGTTGGCAGCAAGGGGAAAACAGCGGCATGGAAAGCTTCAATAGCCTGATGCAATCTGAAATCTACGATGGAAAGTCGCTGGCCGATCTGGTCACGCTGGAGTTTCTGGCGCAGGCGCTGGGCAACGTGCTGGCTGCAGTGGTCATTTTGCTGGCCGGCTTCATCGTTGCGGGGTGGGTCAAGCGGCGGATCGTGAAGTTGGGCGATACCAATGCCAAGCTGGATGTGACCTTGTTCCATTTCCTGGGCAACCTGGCCCGCTATGTCATCCTCGCCTTTGCAGCCTTGTTTGTGCTCAATACCTTTGGTGTCAAAACAACCTCCATCGTGGCGGCCATCGGTGCTGCGGGCTTGGCCATCGGACTGGCGATGCAGGGGGCGCTGTCGAATGTGGCGGCTGGCGTGATGATCATACTTTTCCGCCCGTTCAAGCTGGGCGATTTCATCGCAGTGGACGGCGAGATGGGCACGGTGCATGAAATCACCTTGAACAACACCGTGATTGCAAGCCTGTCGAACCTGAAGGTGATCATCCCGAACTCCGAGGTTTGGGGCAACACGATCACCAATTACTCCTCGTTCGACACCCGCCGCGCCGAGTGGACCTTTGGAGTTGGCTACGCCGCCAATCTGGCTACTGCGGAACAGGTGATCCGGGAGACAATCATGAGCGACGGCCGGTCGCACAGAGACCCGGAGCCGTTCATCCAGGTGAATGAGCTGAACAGCAGCTCGGTTGATTTCCTGGTGCGCGTTTGGGTCGATGCAGAGGAGTACTTCCAGTACCAGGCTGACATGAAGCGCAAGGTGAAGGAAGCGCTGGATGAGGCGGGAGTGGATATTCCGTTCCCGACCCGCACGCTGATCCAGGCCCAGATAGAGCATGAGGAGGAGCGCTCTGAAAAGCAGGTGGGTCAGGCAGCCTGAGCTGCCGCCCTGCCCGTGCCGTTAAGTGGATGAGAGCGGCCCGGCGACCTCGACACCCTGCGGGGTAATCCGCGTGCCCAGCACCAGCTTTTCCACCCCGGCAGCCTTGGCGCTGGCGAAAGCACCCGCGTAGGCCGGATCGATATCGGCGGCCAGTTGGAACCGCTCGCAGTCCGTGCGCTGCACGAGGTAGAGCATGATGGCCCGGTGCCCCTGCGCCACCATGTTTGCCAGCTCCCCCAGATGTTTGGTGCCGCGGGCTGTGACGCTGTCGGGAAATTCAGCGAGACCGGGCTGACGCGACAGGGTCACGCTTTTCACCTCCACATAACAATCGGGCAGGCCGTCCTGCTGCAGCAGGAAGTCTATGCGGCTATTTTCGCCGTATTTCACCTCGGGGCGTATCGTTCTGTAGGAAGAGAGTCCTGCAACTTCGCCAGCTTCCAGTGAGGCCCGCAGGGCGCGGTTCGGCACCGAGGTGTCGACTCCGGTGAAGTGGCCGTTCTCGTGCTCCACCAGCCGCCAGCCGAATTTAAGCTTCTTCTTGGGGTCATCATTGGGTTCCAGCCAGATCTTCATGCCCGGTTCCGCCAGCCCCAACATACTGCCGGGGTTGGCGCAATGGGCGGTGATTTCCTGCCCGTCTTCCAGTCGGCAATCGGCCAGGAAACGTTTGTAACGGCGGATCAGGGTGGCGGGGATCAGGGGCTGGGCAAAGTTCATGACAGATGACTATCCCAGCCCCGTCCGGTGGCAAAGCGCTTAGTTGCGGCCGGCCATAACGCCGCCGTCGACATCCCAGACGGCGCCGGTGACCCAGGCAGCCTGATCGGACAACAGATGCACAACGGTGGCCGCAATGTCAGCCGGGCGGCCGACGCGCCCAATTGGATGGAAGGTGTCAAAGCCAGCTGTCAGCGTATCTTCGATCTGCGCAGGGTCGATAAAGGCGCCGTAAATCGGGGTGACCACAACCGAGGGGGCCACCGCGTTCACCCGGATGCCGTGGTCCGCCAGTTCCATCGCCAGGTGCTGGGTCAGGGCATGCAGGCCCGCCTTGGCCATGGAATAGGCCGAGCTGGGTGTCGCCTTGATCGCCTGTTTTGCCCACATGGAGCCGATATTGACGATGGACCCGCCGCCGTTGCCTGCCATATTGGCAGCCACCGCTTGGGTCAGGAAGAAGGCGGCGCGGTTCAGGCCCATGTAGCGGTCGTAGTCTTCTGCCGTGTGCTCAAGGAAAGGCTTGGGGGCAAAAACGCCGGCAGCATTGACCAGCTTGCTTAGGTGGCGGCTGTCTGCCTTCAGTTCTGCCGCCAGTGTCTGGACAGCTGTGAAATCCATCAGGTCGATTTGCCGGGCCTCGGCGAGGGTCCCGAGCTCAGTCTTGGCGGTCTCAAGCTTGGTCGCAGAGGAGCCCAGCAGGGTGACATGTTGTCCCGCTTTCACCAGCCGGCGGCCCGTTTCCAGACCCATTCCCGAGGATCCGCCGATGATCAGTGCGGTTTCAGTCGTCATAGTGATTCTCCTATCTATCAGTAGGTAGATAGATGTGGATTGTGCCGCCTGCCGTCAAGACCTATCTGTAGGTAGGTAGATAGGCGGGGGTGAGCATGGCAAAGCCGGACACAGCGGAACGCATCCTGGACATCGCGGAGAAAGCCGCGCGGACAGGTGGCTACAACGCCTTCAGCTTCCGTGAAATTGCGGCAGAGATTGGTATCAAATCGGCCTCTGTCCACTACCATTTCCCGACCAAGGAAGCCTTGGGCGAGGCGCTGGCGGAGCGGTATTCTGACCATTTTTTCAAAATCTTGGGTGATCCCCAAGGGGCGGCGCCTAAGGAGTTGCTCAAGCGCTATGTTGCGGCGTATGGCGCGGCCCTGAAACAGGACGGGCTAATGTGCCTGTGCGGTGTTTTCGGGGCTGAGATTGCTGACCTGCCGCCGCCAGTCGCAAGTGCGACTCGGGCCTTTTTTGCCCGTAACCTGGAATGGCTGCGGCAAGTTTACCTGTGCAAAGGGTTGAAACGGGACGAAGCGGATCGGGCGGCGGCACATATGATCGCCACGCTGGAAGGCGCGATGATTCTGGCCCGTGCCATGGGGGATGCGGCGCCGTTCGACGCTGCAGTTGCCGGGCTTACCTAGTCGCTTTGGCTCTTGTGCCGCCTTTCAGGCAGGGTATTTTCGCATTCAGCCAAGGGAGATGCCCATGCCTGCAACGACCAACCCAACTGCCGCCATGCTGGTTATCGGCGACGAGATCCTGTCCGGTCGCACCCGCGATGCCAATATGCATTACCTGGCGGGAGAGCTGACCAAACATGGCATCGATCTGAAGGAAGTGAGGGTGGTGAGCGACGATGAGGTGGCGATCATTGCCGCGGTCCGGGCGCTGTCAGGCGCTTTTGATCATGTGTTCACCAGCGGCGGCATCGGGCCGACCCATGACGATATCACTGCGGATTGCATCGCCAAGGCGTTTGAAACACATCTGGGCGTGCGCGATGACGCAAAAGCGATTCTGCAGGCGCATTACGACACCCAAGGGCTGGAGATGAACGAGGCGCGGCTGCGGATGGCCCGCATTCCTGAAGGAGCGGGCCTGATCGACAACCCGGTTTCAGCAGCACCTGGGTTCACTATCGGCAATGTGCACGTGATGGCGGGCGTGCCGATGATTTTCCAGGCGATGGTGGCGAGCGTGATGCCGACCCTGACCGGCGGCCGCCCGATGCTGTCGCAGACCCTGCGGGTCCAACGCGGCGAAGGTGAAATCGCGGCACCGCTGCGCGCCTTGGCGGAGGCTTATGCCGATCTGTCGGTGGGCTGCTACCCGTTTCAGAAAGACGGCGCGTTCGGCGCCAATATCGTGATCCGCGGCACAGATGGCGCGCGCATTGACGCGGCGATGACCGAGCTGGCAAAGGAGCTGGAGCAGTGACCACAGATCCCCGTTACTATGGCGTGACCGAGGCGACCTGGCCGCCGGCTTCGCTGCGCGAACTTGGGCCTGTCACCCTGCGCGAAGGGCAGGGCGGCGGCAGCCGTGTGTCGGCAGCGACGGTGAACGGTGCAGCGTCTGACGCGGAGATTGCAGCAGCTGAGGACGCGATGCGCGCCATGGGGCAGGATTGCCTGTTCATGATCCGTGACGGCGAGACAAAGCTGGACGCGCAGCTGGAGGCGCGTGGATATGCGGTGAAGGATCCGGTCAATCTCTGGACCTGCCCGGCGCAGCGGCTGACGGATGTTCCGGTGCCGCGTGTCACCGCCTTTTGCGTCTGGGAGCCGCTGGCGATCCAGCGCGAGATCTGGGAACAGGGCGGCATCGGGCCGGAGCGGCTGGCGGTGATGAGCCGGGTGCAGGGGCCCAAGACGGGGCTGCTGGCCCGCCACAGGGACAAACCGGCTGGTGCTGGTTTCGTGGCGGTGCATGACGGAGTGGCGATGGTGCATGCGCTGGAGATCCTGCCGCATCAGCGCCGGGCCGGCATGGGCGCCTGGATGATGCGCCAGGCGGCATTCTGGGCGCTGGAGAACGGCGTCGGCGAACTGGCAGTTCTTTGCACGAAACGTAACGCGGGCGCCAACGGGCTTTATTCTTCCCTCGGCATGGACTGTGTTGGAGAGTATCACTACCGGATTTTGCAACAAGGCGATTGAACGCGATGAGTGACCAGACCCTTCCCACTGCTCTTGATTTGCCAATGGTGGACCCGCTGCCGCCGGAGACGCAGAAATATTTCGATATCTGTGTCGAAAAACTGGGCTTTGTGCCGAATGTGCTGAAGGCAAATGCCTTTGATATTGATAAGCTCAATGCTTTTACCGCCATGTACAACGACCTGATGCTGGCGGAAAGCGGCCTGAGCAAGCTGGAGCGGGAAATGATTGCGGTTGTGGTCTCCTCGATCAACCGCTGTTTCTATTGCCTTGTAGCCCACGGCGCGGCGGTGAGGCAGCTATCGGGGGACCCGCAGCTGGGCGAGATGCTGGTGATGAATTACCGGGTGGCGCCGCTGGACGCGCGTCAGCGGGCGATGCTGGATTTCGCCGCAAAGATGACTACCGCCAGCGCGGAGATTGAGGAGGCGGACCGTCAGGCCCTGCGTGATGAGGGCTTCAGCGACCGGGATATCTGGGACATCGCCAATGTCGCGGGCTTCTTCAACATGTCGAACCGGGTGGCCAGCGCCACCGCAATGGTGCCCAATCCGGAATATCACAGCCAGTGCCGTTGAGACGTTTGATTGCAGTGGCGGCGGCATTCCTGCCCGGAATACTGACTGCAGCGGAGCTTACCCTGCCGGCCGGTGCGGCTGCCATTTCCGAACGGGCCACGGCGCTTGGCGTCTATCAGCTGCCAATTGGCCCCGAAGACGCGGACAGGGTGCCGTCAGAGCGGTTCGAGGGGCAGATCMCCCGCCGCACCTGGCGTGTTGAAGGCAGCGGCACGGTTCTGCAGATCCTGGCACCTCTGCGGGAGCAGCTGGCAGACCAGGGCTTTGAAGTGAAGCTGGACTGTGCCGCGCGTGATTGCGGCGGCTTCGGTTTCCGGTTCGGGATCGAGGTGGTGCCGGCGCCGGATATGATGGTGGATATCTCGCGCTACCATTTCCTGTCGGCTGCCAAGGACGAGGCGGCGGTTTCTGTCCTGGTGTCGCGGGCGGGCGGCGCGGCCTATGTTCAGGTGATCAGCGTGCAGCCGCCCGGCGCGGCGGCGCCCGCGGTGGTCAAATCCGCTGAGCAGGCACAGGAAGACCCGGTGCGGCCGGTGGAACTGGCCAAGGTGCTGGAGGTCCGCGGCCATGCGGTGCTGACCGACTTGGTGTTCGACAGCGGCTCCACGCGGCTTCAGGACGGCAGCTACGCCAGCCTGCGCGCGCTGGCTGCTTTCCTGGCGGCAAACCAGCAATACAGGCTGCTGCTGGTCGGCCACACCGACACGGTTGGTTCCCAGGAGCAGAATGCCGCGATCTCCGAACGCCGGGCGCAATCGGTAAAGGAGCGGCTGGCCGGGGCCTATGGCGCCGAGGAGGCCCGTATTGACGTGGCCGGGGCAGGCTATCTGGCGCCGATTGCCAGCAATCAGATCCCTGAGGGCCGCGAAGCCAACCGGCGGGTAGAGGCTGTGCTGCTTGGAAACTGACGGCTGGTAAAACTTGACCCGGTGGGCTGTCAGCGGCGGCGCATGCCGCGCGGGCTGCGCTGGTACATGGCTTTGAACTGGCGGGAAAACCCTGGCAGCGAGGCAAATCCCGTTGCCAGGGCCACTTCGGTAACCGGCATGGCAGTGTTTTGAAGCAGCTCGCGCGCCCGCTGCAGGCGTGTCTGAAGATAGGCCGCCTGCGGTGTCATGCCCAATCCGTGTTTGCAGCGCAGGCGCAGCGCTTTGAGGCTGAGGCCGAGACGCGCGGCAATGTCCCGCAGCGCCAGGGGCTCCTGCAGGTTGTCCAGCATCAGCTGCTGCATCTGGCCCAGAATAGGATCTGCTGAAGGTTGCAGGCGCTGGCGTACTTCCGGCGGCCGGATCGAACCATGCGCCATGTCTTCGGAGGTGGCTGCCGCCAGCCCGTCCGGCCCGGTGTCCGCGACCCAGGCCAGCATCGCATCGCCGGTGGCGGTGCCGCCCACGGCGGTCAGCCGGCGGCGGCCGAAACAATAGATATTGTCGCTGACTGCGATGCCGGGCCAGCGCTCGCGGAACCCCGCCTCGGCTTCGTGATGCAGAACTGCCTCGTGACCGTCCAGATAGCCCAGCTGGGCCAGCACCACGGTGCCGGTGTCGATGCCGCCCAGTGTCGCGCCTACGCGCGCAGCCCGTGCCAGATAGGCGCGCAGCCCCTGCGGCAGGTGGTGCAAAGGGTCGTAGCCGGCGCAAAGCAGCACCAGATCAGGCGGTTCTCCAAGGTCCCAGCCGCTGCGGTCCGGGGTGGCCAGCCGTCCGCTGGAGGCAGGCACCGGCGCCTGGGTGACGCTGAGTGTCTCCCATGTGTACAGCGGGCGGCTGGCATTCTTGTTGGCAATGCGCAGGGTTTCGGCGGCCAGCACATAGGCTAGCATCTGGAACTCAGGAAACAGGATGAAGCTCACCTTTGGCATGCTAGGACGTTACGTGCAAGTTTCGGGCGTTTCCATGCAAATAATGCAGTCTCCCGGCAGCTAGGATTCCTCCAGTCACAGGAAAGGAAACGCCAATGACCGTCATGACCCCGACCCCGCTGCAGGGCCGCCCGGCCAATTGTTCGGACGCCGAATGGGAGGTTCGCTGCGAGCTGGCTGCGATTTACAATGCGCTGGTGAAATACCGGCTGACCGATCAGACCAACCAGTGGCACGCGATCCGGGTGCCGGGCGAGGAAGCGCTGATCACCCATCACTATGGCTGGATGCATGAGGAGGTGACCGCCTCCAACCTGATCAAGGTCGGGTTTGACCGGGTGAACCACAACCCGGACAACGGCGAGCCGAACCCCTCGGCCACCGAAATCGGCAAGCTGTTTTTCGAGGCGGAGCCGGAGAAGAATTGCATCATGCATATTCACACCAAGGCAATCATGGGGGTGTCGGCCCAGACCGGCGGGGKGGGCCCCTACAGCCAGGCCTATCTGATGATCGGCGGCGGCGATGTGCTGGGGTATACGGATTACGAGTTCGAATGCACCGAAGATTTCCTGAACGGACTGCTGGATTCCGGCCGCGGCAGGAAGGCGGTGGTGGAAGCCTGGCACGGTGCTTTTGTATTCGGTGCGACCGCGGGCGAGGCGTTCTTCCGCTCCTTCTACCTGGATCAAGCCTGTGCGGTGCAGCTGGAGGTGCAGAAAGCCGCGGCCTGCCCGGGGGTGGAAATCCGCACCATCCCAGAGGCGGAGCAGAAGCGCCATCTGCGCGATATGGCCGCCAGCGACTGGTACGGCTACGAGGGCGAGCTGGAGTGGCATGCCATCCGCCGCCGCCTGGATGCAGAGGCGCCGCACTACAAGAGCTGACCAAGCCGCCATTTCACCTGCATAGTGCTTCCGGGCCTTGGCCGCAGCTTCGCAGGTGCCTCAGAAAGCCTTGGGCATGGCGGCGCCCCGAAGCGGCGCTTGACCCAACGCGATCTGGTCAGTCTGTAATTGGCAGGGGACGGGCGTGAGCCTTGCGGTTCCCCAGTATTTTTCTCTGTTGCAGCCCCTGCAAAAAGAAGCCCCCGCGAGTGGTGCGGGGGCAGGTCTACGAGGGAGGTCTTGTTCCGGTTTTCCGTTGAACCGGTTCAGGTTTTCCATTCGGACGGGTCGCGGTCCGCAAAGGCCGCAACCAGGAAGTCGATGAAGGCCCGCACCTTGGGCTGGGTGAACTTGCCAGGCGGGTAGACGGCATAAATGCCTTGGGTTTCCACCGGCAGGCTGGGCATCACGTCCTCGACCAGCCCCTCCTCCATCGCCGCGGAGTAGAGGTAGCTGGGCAGATAGGCGATGCCAAGGCCGGAAATCGCGGCGTTCAGGAGCGATTGCCCGTCATTCACGGACAGCCAGCCGGAGGTGCGCACCTGGCGCTTTTCGCCCGAGGGCGCGGTGATCTTCCAGACGTTGCCGCTGGACTGGCTGGAGTAGTGCAGCAGCTTGTGGGCGTTCAGTTCATCGATTTTCTGCGGCCGGCCGAATTTCTCCAGATATTCCGGAGAGGCAATCATGCGCTTGGTGGTCTCGGTCAGCTTGCGGGCGCGCAAGCTGCTGTCCTCCAGCTCGCCGATCCGTACGGCCATGTCGAAGCCCTCTGAAATCAGCTCCACATAGCGGTTGTTCAGCACCATGTTGACGGTGATGTCTGGAAAGTCTCGCAGGAAATCCGACAATACCGGCGACAGGTGGTTTACACCGAAGTCGGTGGCAACGGAAATCCGCAGCAAACCGGAAGGTGCCGATTGCATTGAGGTTACCAGCGCATCCGCTTCGCCGGCATCATTCAGGACCCGGCGTGCGCGGTCATAATAGGCAAGGCCGATCTCGGTCGGAGACACCCGGCGGGTGGTGCGGTTCAGCAGCCGTGCGCCGAGGCGGGCCTCAAGACTGGAGACATGTTTGGAGACGGCCGACTTGGAAATCCCCATTTTCCGGGCGGCGTCAGTGAAGCCGCCCTGATCCACCACATTGGCGAAGGCCTCCATTTCCATCAATCGGTCCATATTCACCCATCCTCGTAAAGCAGCGTTGCCTCGAAACTGACGGTGAATTCGGGCAAGAACGGGGCGGAGGTGGGATAATTGCGAGGTTTCGCGGTTATCGTTTGCGTTGTGGAAACGGCCGCGGCAGGGCGGGGGTGAACATCTTGAGAAGGTTAATGAAACCTTAAATCACTAGCCTGATTGTCAGTATCCACAGCGGCAGGGTTACCGCACTGAGCAGGGTGGATTGCGCAATAAGTGTGGCAGCCAGAGTGCGGTCGGCGCCAAAGGCGGATGCGAGCACATGAGCGGCGGAGGCTGTCGGCAAGGCTGAAAACAGCACCAGCACTGCGGCGAAGCCGGGATCACTTCCCAGCAACAGGCAGGCAGCCAGAACGATGGCTGGCACCAGTACCAGACGTACCAGGCAGAGGTAGCCGTTGAAGAAATCAAGCCGTGCGAGCGCGCGCCAGTTCATGGTGGCACCGATCGACAGCAGTGCAATCGGGATCGCGGCATGGGCCAGCATTTCGGCCGGCGCCAGGATCGGCGCAGGAATCTTGTAGCCGGAAAGCCCCACAGCGACGCCTGCGACGGATGCTATTAGAAACGGATTGAGCGCGATTTTTGCCGCAGTCTCACGCAGTGACAGGCTGCCGCCGCGCGATAGGGCGGTGACGGCCATGACATTGGCCACCGGAACGGCCATCCCGATGGCAACTGCCATCTGGCCGGTCAGCTCCTTTCCGATTGAGGGCAGCGCGACAAAGGCAATGGCCGTATTGAAACGCCAGGCGGCCTGCCAGGCACCTGCAAAGTCGAGGAATTTTTGCGGGCCGAACCGCCGTGCCAGAAAGCCCAAGCCAGCCGCAAGAGCCAGGATGCTCCAGACTGCGGGCCCGATCCGGCCGAGGTCTGTTATGGCAATGGGGCGGCCGCTGGCGGCAAAGAACAGCAGCGCGGGAAACAGCACTTCAAAGTTCAGTTTATCCAAGCCTTGCCAGGCTTGCGGTGACAGCCGCCTGCGTACCAGCCCGCCAAGGGCCACCATCAGGAAGCTGGGGGTCAGGCCCATCAAAATGACTGCGAATACCACGCTTGTCCTCGCCTTGCGGTTCAGGTGTGACACTGCCGCCCTCGGATAGCGCGGGCAAGAGGAATGGAGGGCGGCACGGTGGGCTTCTGTGAAGATGACGCAAAATTGTGCGTTCGCGGCGACCCAAGGGTTTGCTGCCGCTTTCCGGTCGCCTAGCTTTACTTTGTTTATTGAACAAATTGTCGGAGGACCCGCTATGAAAGTTTTGCTTGCCGCCACCGCCGCCGCCGCCCTGTGTTTGGCTGCACCGCTTGGGGCTCAGGAGCGTACGCCATCGCACCCGGATGCCAAGGTTTATTTTGTGAATCTGAAGGATGGCGATACCGTTGCCTCCCCAGTGTCCGTGGTATTCGGTCTTTCCGGCATGGGGGTCGCCCCCGCGGGAACGGAAAAAGAGCATACCGGCCACCATCACCTGCTGATTGACCGGCCAGCCATTGGTCAGGGGGAAGATGGCACGGATGAGCTGCTGTACGGATTACCTGCGGATGAGCACCACGTGCATTTCGGCGGCGGGCAGACTGAGGCCGTCATTGATCTGGCTCCGGGCCGCCACACGCTGCAACTGGTGCTTGGCGATGCCAGCCATGTGCCGCATGACTCGCCCGTGGTGTCCGAGGTCATTACCATCAACGTGGAGTGACGCTTCGGTGTGCGGCGAAGCATCCGGCAGCTGAGGCGGGTTAGGCAGAACGTCCTGAACAGACAAAGGACCTGTCATGCTGACCTGCATCATCCGCTATCACATAGATCCCGCCAAGAAGGAGCAGTTCGAACAATACGCCCGCAACTGGGGCCAGGCGATTCCGCGCTGCGGGGCTGACCTGGTCGGCTACTATGCGCCGCACGAGGGCTCGTCGACCTTGGCCTACGGCATCTACAACGTGGACAGCCTGGCGGCGTATGAAGCCTACCGGGCGCGGCTGGCGGCAGACCCCTTGGGGTGCGAAAATTACGAGTTCGCCCAGAGGGAGCGGTTCCTGCTGCGTGAGGATCGGACCTGGCTCAAGCTGGCTTCGACGCCGCATGGGGATGGATGAGAGGTATTCAGATGATTGCCGTGATATTCGAAGTGGAGATCGCCGCAGGGCAGAAGGATGCCTATCTGGAAATTGCTGCAGACCTGCGCAGCCTGCTGGAGGAGATTGAGGGTTTCATCTCTGTTGAGCGGTTTCAGAGCCTGAGCGTACCTGACAAACTGCTGTCGCTGTCCTTTTGGGAGGACGAAGCGGCAGTGCAGCGCTGGCGCCATCTGACGGAACACCGCGCAGCACAGAGAAAAGGCCGGGCTGGAATCTTTGCAGATTACAGGCTTCGGGTGGCGGGGGTGATCCGGGATTATGGCATGTCGGTGCGGGAAGAAGCCCCGGCAGACAGCATTGCGGCTCACGGCCGAACGCTTTGCGAACCCGGCGCCTGAAGGGGAGCGGGGACGCTCCCACCCGCCTTGGGCGCATTGAAAATGCGCTGCGCCCGTTCGGCGCAACACCGCGCGGAGCGCGGTGCCATCCGGCGCGGCGCCCGGCCCAACTGCGGGCCGGGCCTGAAAGGGGCGGCGGCCGCAGGCGGGAGGACGTCTGCTGCCTTACAGGCTGGCGGCCAGGCGGGTGCCCTGGTTGATCGCGCGCTTGGCGTCCAGTTCCGCGGCCACATCAGCGCCACCGATCACATGGGCAGAGATCCCGCGCGCGGCCAGATTATCAGCCAGAGACCGCTCAGAGACCTGGCCTGCGCAGAGCACGATGGTGTCCGCCGGGATCACCCGCGGGTTTTCGCGGGCTTCGCCGAAGCTCACATGCAGGCCCTCAGCGTCGATCCGCTCGTAGTTGACGCCGCCGACGAATTCCACCTCCTTCATCTTGAGCGTTGCCCGGTGGATCCAGCCGGTGGTCTTGCCCAGCCGCTTGCCGTGGCGTTCGGCCTTGCGCTGCAGCAGTGTCACCTGGCGGGCAGGGACCGCGGGCTGCGGGCCCTCGGGCGCCAGGCCCGCGCGGTGCTCTGCCGGGTCGGCCACGCCCCATTCCTTCATCCAGGCGGGCAGGTCGGTGGTGGGGCTGTGACCCTCTTCCAGCAGGAATTCGGAGACGTCAAAGCCGATGCCGCCGGCGCCGACCACGGCGACCCGCTGTCCCACCGGTTTCTTGTGGCGCAGAACGTCAATGTAGCTGAGCACATTGTCCTGGTCCTGGCCGGGAATGGCGGGGTCGCGAGGGGKGACGCCGGTGGCGATCACCACTTCGTCGAAGCCGGTCAGATCCTCTGCCGCAACCTCGCGGCCCAGCTCCAGAGTGATGCCGGCGTCTGCCACCATGACCCGGTACCAGTCGACCAGCCCCCAAAATTCTTCCTTGCCCGGCACCTGCTTGGCCATGTTGAGCTGGCCGCCAATTTCATCGGCGCGGTCGAACAGCGTCACTTGGTGGCCGCGCTGGGCAGCAGTTATGGCAGTGGCGAGGCCCGCGGGGCCTGCGCCGACGATGGCAACGGTCTTGGAGGTCTCAGCAGACTCAATCATCAGCTCGGTCTCATGGCAGGCGCGCGGGTTCACGAGGCAGGAGGTCAGCTTGCCGCTGAAGGTATGGTCGAGGCAGGCCTGGTTGCAGGCAATGCAGGGGGCGATCTGGTCCGCCTGTCCGGCCTCCGCCTTGGCCACGAAATCCGCATCCGCCAGCATCGGCCGGGCCATTGACACCATGTTGGCGCAGCCATCGGAGAGCACCTGCTCGGCCACTTCCGGAGTGTTGATGCGGTTGGAGGTGATCACCGGGATGCCGACCTTGCCCATCAGCTTCTTGGTCACCCAGGCAAAAGCCGCGCGAGGAACCGAGGTGGCGATGGTCGGGATGCGCGCCTCGTGCCAGCCGATACCGGTGTTGAGGATCGTCGCTCCGGCCTTTTCGATCTCCTGTGCCAGCTGCACGACTTCCTCATGGGTTGAGCCATTTGGCACTAGGTCGATCATCGACAGGCGGTAGATGATGATGAAATCACGGCCTACGGCCTCGCGGGTGCGGCGCACGACCTCGATCGGCAGCCGCATACGGTTTTCATAGGAGCCGCCCCAGCGGTCGGTGCGCTTGTTAGTGTGGGTGACCAGGAACTGGTTGAGGAAATAGCCCTCCGATCCCATGATCTCGATGCCGTCATAGCCCGCTTCCTGTGCCAGCCGGGCGGCGTTCACGATGTCAGCGATCTGCTTTTCGATGCCATCCTCGTCCAGCTCATGCGGCGGGAAGGGGGAAATCGGAGATTTCACCGGGCTGGGCGCGACGCATTTGGGGCCATAGGCATAGCGGCCCGCGTGCAGGATCTGCATGGCAATTTTGCCGCCAGCATCATGCACCCGGTTTGTCACCACCCGGTGGTTCTCGACGTCCTTGGCGGTGGTCATCATCGAGGCGCCCGGCAGCACCGAGCCTTCCAGGTTCGGGCCGATCCCGCCGGTCACCATCAGCGCCACCCCGCCGCGGGCGCGGGCAGCATAGAATTCGGCAACCCGGTTCCAGTCGCCGGTTTCCTCAAGCCCGGTGTGCATCGAGCCCATCAGCACCCGGTTCTTCAGCGTGGTAAAGCCCAGATCCAGCGGGGCAAGCAGGTTGGGGTACGCAGTCATCTTGAAACTCTCCCTGGCAGTTGCCCCTAGGATCAAGGGCGCAGACCGCCTTGTCACGGGCAAACGCCGCGTCACCCCCTTGCGTGCCCCGGCGGCAAGCGGTCTAAGGTTGTGAAAACCCATGCCGAGGAGAGGCTGATGACGCCGGAAGAGATTGCCAAGCTGCCCTACCGCCCCAACGTCGGCGTGATGCTGATCAATGCCGAGGGCGCAGTGTTCGTCGGCCAGCGCAAGGACCGCTACAAAGATGCCTGGCAGATGCCGCAGGGCGGAATCGACGCGGGCGAAAACCCGCGGATTGCGGCGCTGCGCGAGCTGGAAGAAGAAACCGGTGTGGCGCCTGACCTGGTCGAGATCATCGCCGAAAGCAACGGCTGGCTGCCCTATGATCTGCCGCATGACGTGGTGCCCAGTTTCTGGGGCGGCAAATACCGCGGGCAGGAGCAGAAGTGGTATCTGATGCGGTTCCTCGGGACAGATGATCAGGTCAATATCGAGACGGATGATCCGGAGTTCTCGGCTTGGTGCTGGCAGCCGGTGGAGAGCCTTGTGGAGAAGATCGTGCCGTTCAAGCGCGAGGTCTATGCGCGGGTGGTGGCTGAGTTCCGGGAGTATCTGTGAGATGGATTTGCGAGCCTGTTTTCGACCTGCCGGAATCGGTGCCGCCCTGACCACATGTATTCTGACTGTTGCAACCGGCCCCGCCTTAGCTCTCAGTTGCCTGCCTTGGGGGCCTGCCGATGCCTATCTGCACGCTGCGAATTCGGACAGTGTCTATAATGTCATAGCAGGTGAGCTGCGGTTTGACGAAAGCCTGCTGCCAAAGCCTCATTCGGGCAATCTCAATGATACTCCCCCGCTGACCCGCATTCCGGCGCAGCTGTCGGGCAAGATGCTGGACGGCAAGTATTTCTCAACCCGGGTCAGTGTGCCTGCGGTGGTTGAGGTGGAGTGCCTCGGGCCCTGGTGCGGTGGGTTGAAATCCGGTGCGGACTATGTGGTTTTTGCAGAGCAGCGCGGGCAGGAGCTGGTAGTCCGGGCGAATACCTGCGGCGGGTTCGCGTTTGACGACACGTCCAATGTGCGGCGGCAGGTGCTGGATTGCCACCACGGCAAGGCTTGTGAACCTGCCATGCCGCGGTGATGCCGCTTATTCCGCAGGGGTTGCGGCGCGTTTAATGCGCCACCGGAGCCGCGCTTGGCCGAGCCAGAGGCTGAACAGTGCTAGGGCGGCACCAAGGATCTGGTTGGGCGTCAGAGATTCCCCCAGCAGCAACCAGCCCAGGATCACCGCAGTCAGCGGGCTGAGCACACCCAGCAGCGAGACCTGCGACGGGTCGATCCGTGCGAGGCCGCGGAACCAGAGGATGTAGGTCAGCGCGCCGCCGATGAGGCTCATGTAGGCAAGGCCCAGGATATTGGCAGCCGTGAAGACCGGCATTTCCGGCACCATCCACAGCGCAACAGGCATCAGCAGCAGCCCGCCTGCAGTCAGCTGCCAGGCAGTGAAGGTGAGGGGCGCTACCGGCGGTTGCCACTTCCGGGTCAGAACAACGCCGGCAGCCATTGAAAGCGCACCGCCCAAGCCAGCCAGCACACCCAAAGCGTCGAGTTCGGCCGCGGGCGTGAGGACCAAGAGGGCAACGCCGGCTATGCTCAACATAGCGGCGGCGATTGCAGCGGCACGTATTTGCGTTTTCAGCAGAAGCGCTGACAGGAATACCACGGCCAGCGGCTGCACCGCGCCCAGCGTGGCGGCAACGCCGCCGGGCAGGCGGTAGGCGGACAGGAACAGGAGCACCCAGAACAGCGAGAAGTTCAATGCGCCAAGCACCAGCAGCTTGGGCAGCCAACTAAGCGGGGGCAGCTGGCGCACCATGACCAGCAGCAACAGGCCCGCGGGCAGTGCCCGTAGAAGTGCCACAACCAACGGGGAGTGGCCGGGAAGGAAAGTTGTCGTCACGAAATAGCTGCTGCCCCAGATGGCAGGGGCCAGCGCAGTCAGCAATAGGGTCCGGATTGGCATAGGTGTCTCCTTATCTTGATGTCGAGATATGTGCGATTTGTCTTGACGTCAAGATTTAATGGCCTAAACCGGCAGCATGGATCATGTGGATTTTATTACCCAGCAATGGGGGCAGGAGCGGCCGGACCTGGATGTGACGGCTATGGGCGTGATCGGCCGGGTCGCGCGGCTGTATCTGGCGTATCAGCGCGAAATGCATAAGACCTTCGTGGAGTTCGGGTTGAATGCGGCCAAGTTCGATGTTCTGGCAACGCTGCGCCGGTCCGGGGCGCCTTACATGCTGTCGCCGGGCGATCTGCTGAAGGCGACGATGGTTGCGTCGGGCACGATGACCAACCGTATTGACCGGCTGGAGGCGGACGGGCTGGTAAAGCGCGAGGTAAACCCGGAGGACAGCCGCAGTTTCCTTGTCGGGCTGACAGAGGAGGGGTTTGCCCTGATTGACCGGGCTGTCGCCGCACATGTGCAAACCCAGGCACGGTTGCTGGAAGGCATGAGCGCGCAAGAGGTAGGGGCGTTTACCGCGCTCTTGGGACAAGCCCTGGCAGCAGCTGAAGGCTGAGGCCGCAGATTATTTGAGTGCCAGCCGCAGGCAGCCTACGCGGGGCGGCAATGCCGCTCCGCGCTATGCCCAACTGCTAGCGAAGTGCCATCGGGCGGGTCTTCAATGAGCATGAGGGGGCCGCTGGCTTAGACCAGACCGGCTTCTTCAAGCAGGTGACGCACGTTTCTTTCCGGGCGCGGGCCGATGTGCCGGATCACCTCGCCCGCGCAAATGCAGCCCATGCGGGCGCAGATTTCCATGCTGCGGCCGGTGGCCATGCCAAACAGGAACCCTGCGGCGAACTGGTCGCCGGCACCGGTAGCATCTACCGGTGTGATCATCTCCACCGGTACATCGATGCGCACTCCTTCGTTCAGTACGGTTACGCCATCTCCGGACCGGGTGCAGACCACCAGCGGGCAGATCGCGGCGGTCTTGGCCAATGCTTTCTCCAAGTCATCGGTCTCGAACAGGGCGCGGATTTCATCCTGGTTGCCGATCACAAAATCCAGCTCCTCGCCGATCAGAGTCAGGAAGTCTGCGCGGTGGCGTTCGACGCAGAAAGGGTCGGAGATAGAAATGCCGACCTTGCCGCCGCCTTCGCGGCAGCTGCGTGCGGCTTCCAGAAAGGCTGTCTTACCCTTGTCCTTGTCGAACAGATAACCCTCCAGGAACATGATCTGCGCTTGGCCGGCCACGTCCTGCGGCACGTCTGCTGAACTCAGATCGGACGAAATGCCGAGGTAAGTGTTCATCGACCGTTCGCCGTCCGGTGAGACAAAAATCATCGACCGCGAGGTCGGTTGCACGTCCCCTGAAACGGGCGCATTCACAAAACCGACGCCCTCATTGTTCATCGCATCGGCATAGAATTTTCCAAGCGCGTCGTCACGGACCCGGCCGATGAAGGCGGCCTCGAGACCCAGCGCGCCGGCCCCTGCGATGGTATTGGCGACCGAACCGCCCGGAGTCAGGACCCGGTTTCCCATTGCCGCATACAAATCTTCGCAGCGGTCGCGCTCAATCAGCTGCATGATGCCTTTTTCGATGCCTTGTTCAGCCAGGAAATTGTCCTCGCACTGTGCAATCACATCCACCACGGCATTGCCGATGCCGACGAGCTGGTAGGTTTTGGTCATGGTCCCTCCCCGGGGATTTCCAAAGCGGTGTCAATCGAAGCGACTATGCCGCTCAAAAAGTTTACAGATTCTTGTCTTCGAACATGCAGAGGTCGCGGATGATGCAGGTTCCGCACATCGGTTTTCGCGCCTTGCAGTGGTATCGGCCATGCAGGATCAGCCAGTGATGCGCGTGCTGTTGGAAATCCGCCGGGATATTATCTTCCACCGCGCGTTCCACGGCATCCACATCCTTGCCCGGCGCAATACCGGAACGGTTTCCAACACGGAAAATATGCGTGTCCACGGCTTGTGCAGGCTGCTTCCACCACATGTTCAGAACCACATTGGCGGTCTTGCGGCCCACACCAGGCAACGACTGCAAAGCCGCACGTGAGTTCGGGACTTCGCCGCCGTAATCGTCGAACAGGATCTGCGACAGCTTAATCACATTCTTGGCCTTGTTGCGGTAGAGGCCGATTGTTTTGATGTGCTCAATCAGCCGCTCTTCACCCAAGTCCAGCATTTTTTGCGGGGTGTCGGCGATCTTGAACAGTTCGCGGGTCGCCTTGTTGACACCGGCGTCGGTTGCCTGCGCTGAGAGCGCCACCGCAACCACCAGAGTATAGGCGTTGACATGCTCCAGTTCGCCCTTGGGTTCGGGCTCTGCTGCCTGGAACCGCGTAAAGATCTCGCGCAGGGTGTGATAATCAAGTTGCTTTGCCATCGCGCGCTATATGTACAGAGCAGGTGCCAAAGAGCAATTGAAATTGCGCCGTTCCTGATCCCGGCCCTTGCCGTTAGGAAAACCCGCAAGTTCCGGGTCGATTGAATGGGCTGGTCGGTCTACTTTGGAGCCACACATTTAAAACAGGCTGGGCCGATGAATATCGAAGCGAGGGAAAACACCTACCACTATGGCGTCATGCGGCGGGCGATTGAGTTGATCGACGATGGTGGTGAGGATCTTACCCTGGAGCAGCTGGCTGCCCGCATGGATATGAGCCCTGCGCATTTTCAGCGTTTGTTTTCTGCCTGGGTTGGTGTGTCCCCCAAACGCTACCAGCAGTACCTCCGCCTGGGTCATGCAAAGGCGTTGCTGCGGGACCGCTTCACTACGCTGGAGGCGTCACACGCGGTCGGTTTGTCCGGATCAGGCCGGCTGCACGACCTGTTCCTGCGCTGGGAGGCGATGAGCCCAGGCGAATATGCCCGCAATGGAGAAGGCTTGCGGATTTTCTGGGGCTGGTTTGACAGCCCCTTTGGACTGGCGCTGGTTATGGGTACCGAGAAGGGCATCTGCGGACTGGCATTTGCTGCCGAAACCGGCGCCGAACCCGCAATGGCCGATATGCGCGCCCGCTGGCCTCAGGCAGAGTACACTGAGGATCCCATGGTGCTGAGGCCTTTGGCAGAAGCGGCGTTCGCTCAGAAAGGCGAGACCGCGCTGCATATGATTGGCGCGCCCTTGCAGATCAAGGTTTGGGAAGCACTGCTGCGCATCCCATCGGGCCATGTCACAACCTATTCCGAGCTGGCTAGCGCTATCGGCTCCCCCAAGGCGGTGCGCGCTGTTGGCACCGCGGTGGGCCGCAACCCGGTCAGCTGGCTGATCCCCTGCCACCGCGCGTTGCGCAAGTCCGGTGCGCTGGGCGGCTATCACTGGGGACTGCCGGTCAAGCGCGCGATGCTGGCTTATGAGGCCGCGCGGGACGAGGAGGAGGCGGCAGGCGGTTTACAGGCCGCCGGATAAAAAGCCGCTCCAGCAGACTTGGTTCTGGCGGTCTTGCGGCCAATCGTTCCTCATAGCGTTTGCGCGCTTCTTCGCGATCAATCTCATAGGGGGCAGGTGTAGTCCGCTGGCTGTCCCAGCGGTCCAGGCCCAGCGTGATCATCACTATCCAGTCGTAGCTCAGCATTGGCTCTCTCCTCTTTAGGGGATTCAAACCAAAACTCTGCTGACAGGCTCTTGTCAGTGGCATGTGCTAGAGTGTCAGCAGAATGTCACTGGAGCTCCGCCTATGCCTCGTACTGGCCGCCTGTTCGAAATCATCCAGATCCTGCGGTCTGCCTCCGCTCCGGTGCGGGCAGAGGACCTCGCCGGGAAGCTGGAGGTTTCCAAGCGCACCATCTACCGGGACATTGCAGCCCTGCAGTCGATGCGCACGCCGGTGGAGGGTGAAGCTGGCATCGGCTATATGCTGCGCAAGGGCTATGATTTGCCGCCGCTCAATTTCGACGAAGAGGAATTGGAGGCGCTGCACGTAGGGCTGGCGATGCTGATGCGCACCGGGGATGGTGCTCTGCAGAAGGCAGCGGAGCGGGTGAGCCACAAGATCAAGGATGTGCATGCCACCGCCGACTGGCTGCAGGTCGCCCCCTGGGGCGCGCCGCTGGATGACCCGGAGCAAGGTTGCGTGTCCAAAGCACTGCTGCGCCAAGCCGTGCGGGAAAGCCGCAAGCTGCATTTGACCTATTTCAGCCCGGAAAGTGGCGAAAGCTGCCGCACACTGCGGCCCTTGGCACTGATTTATCACATCGAATGCACGATGCTGGCTGCCTGGTGCGAGCTGCGCGGCGGGTTTCGGCATTTCCGCACAGACCGGATGCTTGCAGCGGAACTGCAGGAGGCGGATTTTGCTGCGGAGGCCGGGTCCTTGCGTAAACTTTGGATGGAACAGGAAGGCTGGAACTTCGCTTTTGCGCCTTGAACACCCCGGGTTCCGCAGGTTTTGCGCGGTATTCCGCCGAACTTGAAGCCCTTTGGCTTGAGAACGGGGCCCTGCGCCCCGATATTCCAGCGGACTGCCGGGTGTCGCCCGGACCTTGGAAACCAGAAGGCAATTTAAGATGCAGATGAAACTCACTACGGCTGGTATTGTCGCCGCAACCCTGGCTCTTGGCGCCTGTACCGATCCTGCAACTATCGGTACTCAGGGCAGCAACACGCAAAAAGGGGCGGTTCTGGGCGGTATCATCGGTGCGGGTGTCGGGGCCATAGCAAATGACTCTGATCGTGGCCTGGGTGCCGTGACCGGCGCGCTGGTTGGTGCGACCGCTGGCAGTGTGATCGGCAATCAGCTCGACGCGCAGGAACGCGAGCTTCGTCAAACGCTGGCCAACGACGACATCACCATTGTCAACACCGGTGACCGGCTCATCCTGTCGTTCCCGAATGACCTGACCTTTGCAACGGACAGTGCTTCGGTTTCTCCGGCGGTGCAGGGCGATCTGCGCCGGGTTGCCGACAGCCTCGTGCGCTATCCCAACAGCATTGTGCAGGTGATCGGACATACCGACAGCGATGGCGATGCAGGGTATAATCAGGGCCTGTCCGAGCGCCGCGCCAATGCGGTGGCGGATCAGATCCAGGCAGGCGGGGTTCCCTACAACCGCCTGCGCATCGTCGGCCGGGGTGAGAACCAGCCGGTTGCGTCTAACCTGACGCCGGAAGGCAAGGCGCAGAACCGCCGCGTCGAAGTGGTGGTAATCCCGCAGGCGGCCTAAGCCGGAGCCGGTTGAGAAGTATGGCAGCCCGTCCCGTATAGGGGCGGGCTGTTTTCATTCAAACAGCGGCAGGGTTACGCAACGCTGCACATGGACTGCGCGGGTATGGCTGTTTCATGCTGATGTCGGCCTCATACATGATGGGGGCAACGCCAACGCGAACAGAAGGAACCCACCATGGCTGATCCTGTCCTGCTGACAATTTCCGGCTCGCTGCGCCGCGAGGCCACCAACCGCAAGCTGCTGGCCGAGGCCGCGCGGGTGTTTGGGGCTGCGTCGGTCTTGGAGGGTGATCTGAAAATGCCGCTTTACGATGGCGACGCAGAAGCGGAAGAGGGTATTCCGCCTTCAGTTCAAGTGCTGGCCGGTCAGATCGCGGCAGCGGATGCGATAGTGATCTCGACACCAGAATACAACAAGGGGCCTTCGGGGGTGCTGAAGAACGCGCTGGACTGGGTGAGCCGGACCGAGGGCAACCCATGGGCAGACAAACCTGTAGCAGTGATGTCCGCGGCGGCTGGCCGCGCTGGGGGAGAGCGCGCGCAGATGATCCTGCGCGGCTTCCTGGTGCCATTTCAACCGCGGCTGATTACTGGGCCGGAAGTGCATCTCGCTGGTTCCAGCAAGGAATTTGACGAAAGCGGACGGCTGACGAGCGAGCACTACGAGGCCACATTGACCAAACTGATGCAGAAGCTGCGGGCCGAACTGGCGGCGTAGGCACGGTAAAGCAGATCCTTTGAGCAGTACGGCGGGCAGGGGGCTTTTACCCCTCGGCCAAACAGCCCTTACCCACAGAGAGTTTGGGGCCGGAAAGAAGCTGTCCGGTTACAGATTGTCTTCAACACTGAAGCCATGCGGGATGCAGTCCCGGTTCTCAAGCAACAGGTCCGCCATTACGTGAGCCGCTTTGGGGGCCATGCCAAAGCCGATCTTGAATCCGCCATTGGCAATGAAGTGGTCCTGGAGTCCGGGCCAGGCGCCAAGCATCGGGGCCCGGGACTTGGCACGGGGGCGCACACCGGCCCAGCGTTCAATCACCTCGGCCCCGTGCAGCACTGGCACCGCCGCGCGGGCGCGTTCGATCACGTCATCAAGCTGTCCGTCGGTGGAATTGCCCTCGTCGAACTCCCGCTCGCTGGTGGACCCGATTGCAAGGGTGCCATCCGCGTGCGGGATGATGTGCAGGCCGTCGGCATAGAGCTGCGGTACCTCGCCTTCATGAAAGCGCAGGAGCGCGGCCTGGCCCTTGACGCCGCCGCCAATGGTTTTGCCGAAAACCTCGTTCAGCTCCAACAAGCCGGCGTAGCCCTTGGCGTGCACTACCTTGCCTTGATCGGAGGCTTCGGGCTGCAGCTCCACCCCCATGACCGCAAGGGCGGAAACCAGCGCAGCGCAGGCGCGGCGGGGATGCATGCGGGCGCTGAGGGTGTCATGGATGACATAGCCGGTGGCGCTGGGCGGCACCCAGGGGCCGAGGCTGTCCGCCTTGCAGACGGTCCATTCGGCCTCACCCTTCCATAACTCCTGTGCCGAGATTTCACGGCTGCGGGCAAGTTCCAGAGTGCGTTCGTCGTTGACCGGTTGCAGGCGCCCGGTGCGGCCGTAGCCGGGGGAGACGCCACCGGTCGCTTCAACCGCCTCCCAGAAACCTTCTGCCATCAGGAGGCTCTCGAACTGGAACTGCTTTTTAGGGTTCCAGTTCTCCGGCACATGCGGGGCCAGGGCGCCAACCAGGCCGCCGCTGGAGCCGGCCCCTGCGCCGTACGGGTCCACCACCTGCACGCGCGCGCCGCGGCGGGCGCAGAGCCAGGCGATTGACAGGCCGAATATGCCCGCCCCGCGCACTGTTACATCTGCCATTGCCATTTCGGTATCCTTTCGCCAGTGTCGCGCCGTTCCAGACACTTACTTAGGGGATTATAGCATGGCAGACCAGCAGGCCCGCCTCAGCTGGCGCGATGGCACCGTTCCGGTGTCGGATCTGTTCGATGATCCCTATTTCTCTATCCAGGACGGGCTGGCGGAGACGGAGCATGTGTTTCTGGCCGGTAATGGCCTGCCTGAACGGTTCGCTCCCGGTTTTCACATTGCCGAGCTAGGTTTTGGCACGGGACTCAACATGCTGGCGGCTTGGCGTGCCTGGGAAGGTGCCGGGCAAACTTGCCCGCTGCGCTTCACCAGTTTCGAGGCTTTCCCGATGGCGCCTGCCGATATGGCCAAGGCGCTGGAGGCGTTCCCGTCGGTGGCCCCCTGGGCGGAGCGGTTTCTGGCAAAATGGCAGGGAACAGGAGCCTGCGATCTGGGCAGTTTGCAACTGGAGGTGATCCAGGGCGACGCGCGAGTGTCGCTGCCCGAGTGGACAGGGCAGGCAGATGCCTGGTTTCTGGACGGGTTCTCTCCGGCCAAGAACCCTGAGTTGTGGGGGGAAGCACTGATGGCGGAGGTTGCGGCGCATACCGCACCCGAGGGCTCGGCGGCGACCTACACAGCGGCGGGTTTTGTCCGCCGCGGGCTTGAGACGGCAGGATTTGAAGTGACCCGCATCCCTGGCTACGGGCGCAAGCGGCATATGACAAAGGCGGTACTGCGATGAGCATGGTTCCACAGGGCAAAAGCCTGCCCCAGCCCCGGGTTCAGCAAAACAATGTCCCGCTGGGCATCCTGCTAATGATCGGTGCCACCATTGTCTTTGCCTTGCAGGACGGTATCTCACGTCACCTGGCGGGCACCTACAACACTTACATGGTGGTAATGGTTCGCTACTGGTTCTTTGCCGCGTTTGTGGTGTTCCTTGCCGCCCGAGCACCGGGAGGGATCAAGGAGGCCGCGCGTACGGATCAGCTGTGGCTGCAGATCTTCCGAGGCGTGCTGCTGGTCGGTGAAATCTGCGTCGCGGTTTACGGGTTTACCGTTCTGGGCCTGATCGAGAGCCAGGCAGTGTTCATCTGCTATCCGCTGCTGGTCGCGGCGCTGAGCGGACCGGTGCTGGGCGAGAGCGTCGGCTGGCGGCGCTGGGCGGCGATTGGCGTGGGCCTGATCGGCGTGCTTATCATTCTGCAGCCGGGTATGGGCGTGTTCAACCCGGCCGCGGTGATCCCCTTTATCTCGGCGCTGATGTTTGCCGTTTACGGGCTGGTAACACGCTACGCCGCGCGCAAGGACAGCACCGCCACCAGCTTCTTCTGGACCGGGATTGCCGGCATGGTCTTCATGACGGCTATCGGTATCTGGTTCTGGGAGCCGATGAGCCAGGGTGACTGGTTCTGGATGGCGCTGCTGTGCGTTTCGGGCGTGACCGGCCACTGGTTGCTGATCAAGTGCTACGAGATGGCCGAAGCCAGCGCTGTGCAGCCCTTTGCTTACTTCCACCTGATCTGGGCTGCGATGCTGGGCATGGCGGTGTTCGGTGAGGTGATCCGCACCAATGTCGCCATCGGTGCGGGTATTATCATCGCGGCAGGGCTGTTCACCTTATGGCGCGAACGCGTGAAGGGTTGAGCCCTTCAGTTCCTTGGAAAACGGCACCGGCAGAGGTGTTTTACCCAGCCGGGCGCGGTAGACCGGCAGGCTTTCAGTGACCCGCATCACGTAGTTGCGGGTCTCGTTGAATGGAATGTGCTCAATCCAATCTACGATGTCAGGATCTCCGTCCCGCGGATCGCCATAGCGTTCCATCCATGCAATGGGACGGTGAGGGCCGGCATTGTAACCAGCGGCCATCATCACCACGTTACCGCGGAACTTGCCTGCCAGCCCCGCCAGATAATTGGCGCCCAGCTTTGCATTGTAGTCCCATTCCGCCGTCAGGCGGGACGTCTTGTGGTTTGCCAGGATGCCCAATTCCGTTGCCACCAGCTTGGCTGTTGCCGGCATCACCTGCATCAGGCCGCGCGCACCGGCGTGGCTGATGACTGCGGGGTCGAATTCGCTTTCGCGCCGGGCAATGGCCAGGGTCATTTCCTCCGCCATCGGCAGCTGGTGTTTGGCGACCGGATGCAAGGGGTAATACGCACCTTCAAGCTCTACGCCGCCGCGGGCAGCACGCTTGGAGATCATGACAGCCAAATGCGGCTGGTCCATATCCAC
This sequence comes from Leisingera sp. JC1, assembly GCF_001679925.1. Taxonomy (GTDB): domain Bacteria; phylum Pseudomonadota; class Alphaproteobacteria; order Rhodobacterales; family Rhodobacteraceae; genus Leisingera. Next base: position 124,243 of record NZ_LYUZ01000001.1, read on the forward strand.
CGCCATCTGTCCCAGCTGCCGGGCTTGCACCGGCGGCAGGGTTTCCACCAAGTGGGTCAGGAAGCGCTCGGCCAGCGCCAGATCACCGGCCTTCAGCAGCATCAGCCCGGCCTCCGTTACAGAGGACTGCATGAAAGCCGCTTCGCGCCAGTCAGGCATTGGCGCCGGTTTCACCAGGGCCGGATCAAAGGGGCGTCCCAGTTTCTCAGCGGCCAGAAGGCCGTAGAAGGATGTCTGGTACTCCGCACCTTTGGCGTATGCTTCATGTGCCTTGTCTGCCTCTCCCACTGCGGCATAGGCCCGGCCCAGCCAGTAACCGCCTCTGCCGATGGAGATCGGGGTCTCGACCGAGGCGAGGAAGTGCTGGAAATGCACGGCGGCGAGTTCAGGATCGCCTAGTTTCTGCAGAGCGATGTAGCCGGCCAGCCATTCGCAATCGGAATACCCATAGCCGTCCTCCGGCGAAGAGAAATGATAGGCAGCGAGCTGGTAGGCGCGCTCATGATCGCCGTCGCGCATCACCTGCCGCGCCAGATCACGGCGGCGTCGCAGCCATTTTCCTGGTTCACCCAGCTTTTCGGCGCTGGTGCTGCGGTCCATAAGCATTTCGATGGCGCTGTCCTGCAGGCGTTTTCGGTCGCGCCAGGCAAAGCGGTCATAGGCAAGGCCGGCCGCGCCTTGCAGGCGGTCCGGAACCGCTTCGATCTTAGCGTCTACGCCAGGTGCGCGTTCTTGCAAAGCGATGCGGGCTTCTGCCAGCTTACGCTCACCCTCCGGCACTAGCGGCAGCATGCGTTTGGAGCTGACCAGATGATCCTCCCACAAGAGCCTGTCCAGCCGCGCGGTATGGTGGGGCTTCAGCAGCTTGCCGAAGTCCCGCAGATAGAGCGTCTGGATGGCGCTGCCCATCGCCATGGTGCGCCAGGCCAGCACGATCTCAGCCTCGCCGTCGCCGCGGCGCCCGGCTGCAATCAGCGCCTTGCCCAGGCTCAGCGCACCTTCGGCGGTTTGCGGGCGTTCGTTGGCATAGAAGGCCAGAATGGTTTCGCGCCCGGTGGCAGCAATGGTGCCCTCGTTCTGGCCGCGCAGGTAATCCAGCCCGGGCCAGTCCGGCCGCCGCTGCAAAAACGCCATCACATCCCCGGCAGAGCCAAGCCCGGCCCGCAGCCGGTGCCATTCGATGATATCGCGCGCGACACTTTCCTGCCTGCCCGCTTCGCGCGCTGCGTCTTCCCATTTCTCGGCCCGCATTAGGTCGAGCGCAGTTGTCAGATCGCGTGCCTGGGCAGGCACCCCGGGCAGGGCCGCCGCAATCAGCAGAATAAGGGCCAGGATGCGTGTCATCTCTTGCATTTTCCAACGGTCCGGGGATAGAGGCTTGAACGTTACTCATTGGCGTGCCGGTATCAACTCAAATCACCGGCATTCCGTATCTTGACGGCGGCGGATTGCCGCCTGCACCTGCAGCGAAGGGAGCGTGCCCATGTTCAAAGGCTCTATGCCAGCACTCGTTACCCCGTTTTCGAACGGTGAGCTGGATCTGGATGCGCTCAAACGTCTGGTGGAATGGCAGATTGCCGAAGGTTCGACAGGGCTAGTGCCGGTCGGGACCACCGGTGAAAGCCCGACCTTGACCCACGAAGAGCACGAACTGGTCATCGCTGAGACGGTCAAGGCAGCGGCCGGCCGGGTACCGGTAATCGCGGGTGCAGGCTCCAACAACACCGTCGAGATGATTCGCTTTGTCGAGTTCGCCAAGAAGGTCGGCGCCGATGCGGCGCTGGTTGTGACCCCGTATTACAACAAACCGACCCAGCGCGGCATGGTTCAGCACTTCCAGGCCGCCCATGACTGCGCGGATTTGCCGATCATCATCTACAACATTCCGGGCCGTTCGGTTGTCGACATGACGCCTGTGACCATGGGCGAACTGGCAGAGCTGCCGCGCATCATCGGGGTGAAAGACGCGACCGGCGATCTGGCCCGAGTCAGCCAGCAGCGCGCCGCCTGCGGCAAGGATTTCGTGCAGCTGTCCGGTGAGGACGCCACCGCGCTGGGCTTCAATGCGCACGGCGGTGTCGGCTGCATTTCGGTGACCGCAAACGTCGCGCCCAAGCTCTGTGCCGAATTCCAGGCTGCCACTCTGGCAGGCGACTACGCCAAGGCTCTGGAGTATCAGGACAAGCTGATGCCGCTGCATGAGGCGATCTTCATCGAGCCGGGCCTGGCGGGTGCCAAGTACGGCCTGTCCAAGCTTGGCATGTGCAGCGAGGAGGTCCGCTCGCCGCTGACCACGCTGGAGAACAGCACTAAGGCTGCCATCGACGCGGCTATGGTGCACGCGGGCTTGCTTTAATATTTGCCTGCAATTGGAAATAGCAGGGGCGGCCTCCAGAGGAGTGCCGCCCCTTGGCTTCTTTGCGGTTCGAAACATTCCGGTGTGAATTGCCCCGAAGAGGCAAGAGGGGCAGGCCCCGTCAGTCCAGAGCACCCGCCAGATGCCGTGTCTTGTTCGGATTGCGGGTCACATAGATCTTCGAGATCCTGCCATTCGTGATTTCCAGCGATGTTGCTTGCAAGATGCCGTCCTCTGCTTGATTCAGAACTGCCGGGAGGCCGTTCAGGTGGCAATACCGCCAGCGCTTCGGAAGCGTGTTGGCGAACTTGCGTGCGATGCCTGCCATGAACCGCAGCACCTTGTCCCGGCCGTAAATCGGATTGAGGGCAGCCATCGCCTTGCCGCCGCCGTCTGAGATTAGCTGCACATCCTGCGCCAGAAGCTGTGTGAGGGCCTCTGTGTCGCCGGTTCTGGACGCACGGAAGAAAGCCTCGGTTATTTCCCGGCCCTGCTCCGGGTCAGAGGGGCGCTCTGGCCGCAGTTCCTGCACTTTGCGCCTGGCGCGGGCAGCCAACTGGCGGCAAGCTTCGCGAGAGCGATTCAGCGCGGTGGAAATATCGTCATAGGAACCGTCGAAAATATCATGCAGCAGGAAAGCAGCGCGTTCCAGCGGCGACAAGGTTTCCAGTGCCAGCAGCAGGGCAACCGAGACGTCATGGTCCAGCTGTTCGGTTGCGTCCTCGGTCAGCAGAGGTTCCGGCAGCCATTCTCCGGGATACGTCTCGCGCCGCACCCGGGCCGATTTCAGCTGGTCCAGGCACAGCCGTGTGGTGATCCGCAACAGATAGCCTGTGGGGTCCTGCACGTCCTTTCGGGGTGCTGTCTGCCAGCGCAGAAACGTATCCTGCAGGATGTCTTCGGCGTCGCTGACCGTGCCGAGCATCCGGTAGGCGGCCGCAAATAATCGCGGCCGCGCTGTAAGGAACGCGACGGTTCCTTCTTTCGTTTCATGAGCTGTCACGCGGCGTTTGCCTCCTTAGCGGCAGGATGCGGAGTGCGGAAGCCAATTGCAATGCGGTTCCAGGCGTTGATGGCGCTGATCAGCAGTGTCAGAACCACTTGCTCACGCGGGGAGAAGAGTTTGGTCACCTCTTCATAGTCCTCGTCCGGCGCACCGGATGTTTCCACCCGCGTCAGCGCTTCGCACCAGGCCAGCGCGGCGCGTTCCCTCTTTGAGTAGAGAGAGGATTCCCGCCACGCATTCAGCAATTGCATCCGATCTTCGCTTTCGCCGTGGGCGCGTAGGTCGTGGCTATGCATGTGGATGCAGAAGGCACAGCCGTTGATTTGCGAGGCCCGCAGTTTCACCAGTTCTACAAGACTGTGTTCAAGGGTGCTGTCCTTGAACAGTTTTTCCTGTTCCAGCATTGGCTGAAACAGCTCAGGTGCGATGGCAAAATAATCGAGGCGTTGTGTCATGGGTCTGTTCCTTTCTGATCACTTCAGGAACAGGACGAGGCAGCCAAGGCGTTTGTGACACCCACGGCAAAAATTACTTCAAAAAGTTGGGGCGCCCTATCGGCGCCCCGGAATACATCAGCGTTTGCCGTAGTAGAGGCCCACTACATGTTCGGCTTGGGCAAAGAAAAGCCAGCGCGAGGTGGCTACGCCTGCGAGATGCGACAGCACCGCAAGGGCGGCAAACACATGTTTGATCACAAAGCCCTGGACCGGGGTCAGGATCAGCAGAAGCGGCAGGGCAAAGCCGAGGACAAAGGCAATCATCCGCAGTTTGTGCGCGTGCTTGCGGCCGACTACATGCACGAACTCGCGCAGGAGGTAGTTGGAACCGGTGTGCGGCGGCTCAAATGCGCGCACGGAACCGCGGCCGCCAAGGCCGGTGGCAGTGCCCAGGTTGGTACCGGAAGCTTCCAGCGCCTTGTCACCCTTGGCCCAATAAGCCAGCTGCACTGCGCCTGCGATGGCGAGCAGCCAAGGCGCCAGGCTCTCAGCACCGGCCAGCAGAGCACCGCCCGCCAGGCTGAAGGAGAGGAACATCACTGGTGTCAGCTCCATATTCCAGCGCGGGATGGTCTTCAGCTGGGTGTAGATCATCGAGGTGGTGAAGACGGTGGCGAGGCTGAGCGCCGCACCGATCCAACCCAGCAATGCCCATTGGCTGTCTATGAACACTGCGCCAATCGCGTAAAGCCCCATGACGATCAGGGCGCCCACGGCGCAGACCCCCTCGCGGCTGAGCCAGCTGGATTTCCATTGGGTCAGGGCGCGCCAGGCGCGTTCCGGGTGGCCGAGGTGGAAGGTGGAGGCCAAGAGGCCGCCGCAAGCCAGGCCAAAGGCGAGGGCGTAGAACACAAAGGCCACCATGCCGGTCACCGCTGGCTGGCCAAGGCCAAGGAAGAACAGCAGGCCAAAACCCAGCCCCGACAGGGTAGTGAAGATGATGACTGAGGGTGCGGGATGCATCAGTTCGCTCCTCCCGGAAGTTTGTCGAGAGCCTTGTCCAGCCAGCCCATGAAACCTTGCGGCTCTTCGGCGACCGGTGCCAACAGCGGGGCGAGGATGTCGATTTCCTCTTCGATGGTGTCTTTGGGTCGGGGCGGCAGGTATTTGTTCACCGGCTTAGTGCCCATTTCCGGCATCAGGTCCATGCCGCCGCGCTCTGCCACCAGTTTTGAGACATCGCTGTCCGGGTCGCCCAGATCGCCGAAATGGCGGGCACCTGCGGGGCAGGTCCGCACACAGGAGGGGATGCGGTCCACTTCCGGCAGGTTCTCGTTATAGATCCGGTCGACGCAGAGGGTGCATTTTTTCATCACGCCCTCGGCCAGATCCAGCTCCCGCGCGCCGTAGGGGCAGGACCAGGCGCACAGGCCGCAGCCGATGCAGTGGTCCTCGTTCACCAGCACGATGCCGTCCTCGACGCGCTTGTAGCTGGCGCCGGTGGGGCAGACGGTGACGCAAGGCGCGTCCTCGCAGTGCAGGCAGGACTTGGGGAAATGGATCAGCTGGGCATGGCCCTGTTCTGGCTGCACCTCATAGGAGTGCACCCGGTTCAGGAAAGTGCCCGACGGGTCGCTGCCATAGGGGTTTTGGTCCGACAGCGGCGCGCCGTAGTTTTCCGTGTTCCAGCCTTTGCAGGAGATCACACAGGCGTGGCAGCCGACGCAGGTGTCCAGGTCGATGACCAGACCCATCTTGCGGTCTGTGGAGTTGGGTAGCTCGGTCATTTGCCTACTTTCCACTTCAGTTCTTTCGGGCCGGTGCCGACCGGGGATTCCTGCGCCGGGAAGGCCGGCTGGCTTTCCTGCAGGTCAGATGGCGCGTCGGCCTTTTCGATTTTGACTTTGAGGTCGAACCAGGCCGCCTGACCGGTGATCGGGTCCGAATTGGCCCACCGCATACCATCGCCCTTGGCGGGCAGCAGTTCGTGGATCAGGTGGTTGAGCAGGAAGCCCTTGGTGGCTTCCGGTGCATCCTCCTCCAGCGCCCAGGCGCCCTTGCGCTTGCCGATGGCATTCCAGGTCCAGACGGTGTTGTCGTTGAGCGCCGCCATCTCCATAACCGGCACGGTGATTTCGCCGTGCGGCGAGGTGACCTTGGCCCAGTCGCCGTCCTGCAGCCCATGCTCGCGCATCAGCTTGGTCGGAACATAGAGCGGATTGCGGCCATGCAGCTGGCGCAGCCAGGCGTTTTGGGTGCCCCAGGAGTGGTACATCGCCATCGGGCGCTGGGTGAGCGCGTTGACGGTGAAGCCCTCGTTGCCTTGCTGGTCAGTCTCGTACCAGATCGGCAGTGGGTCCATCACGTCCTTGACGCGCTGGCGCAGATGCTCGGGCGGCTGGCGCTCGCCATGGCCTTCGGCGGCCAGCTGGAACTTGCGCATCGGCTCGACATAAAGCTGGAACAGGTAGGGCTGCGGGCTGTCATACAGCCCCATGCCCACCGCCCAGTCCTGATAGGCGGTGTTCCAGGGCTTATAGTAGTCCGCGCCTTCCGGAATGTGGGCGACGTGGAAGCCGCCGTTTTCGATGTACTGGTTCAGCTGCTCCGGGTTTACTTCACCGCGGCCGGTTTTGCTGCCGTCTTCACCGCGGAAACCGGACAAGGGGCCGATGCCCGGCTTGCGCTCGTGGTTGACGATGTAGTCGGCGTAATCCTTCCACTTCGCTGTGCGGTCCTCATTGGTGAAACCCGGCAGTTTCATCCGGTTGGCCAGCTGAATCAGCACAGTCTGGAAGCCGCGCACGTCGCGGTCCGGTTCGATCACCGGCCAGCGGATCGCATCTGCTGCGGCGTCCGCCTCGCAGATCGGGCGGTCCAGCAGCGAGATGCAGTCGTGGCGTTCCAGATAGGTGGTGTCCGGCAGGATCAGGTCGGCAAAGGCCACCATTTCGGAACTGTAGGCGTCCGAATAGATGATGTGCGGGATCTTGTAGTCGCCGTTTTCATCCTTGTCGGTCAGCATCTCCATCACACCCTTGGTGTTCATGGAGGAGTTCCACGACATGTTGGCCATATACATGAACAGCGTGTCGATCTTGTAGGGATCGCCGGCATGCGCATTGGAAATCACCATATGCATGAGGCCATGGGCCGACATCGGGTTTTCCCAGGTGAACGCCTTGTCGATCCGCGCCGGGCTGCCGTCTTCTTTCAGCGCCAGATGCTCCGGTCCGCGCACAAAACCCAGGTGCGGGCCGTCCAGCGGGGTGTCGGGCGTGGCCTTGCAGTGGGGGGTTGGGTGCGCCTCAACCGGCTTGGGGTAGGGCGGTTTGAAGCGGAAGCCGCCGGGAACCTCGACAGTGCCCAAGAGGATCTGCAGCACATGCAGCGCGCGGCAGGTCTGGAAGCCGTTGGCATGCGCCGATACGCCGCGCATCGAGTGCATGGCCACCGGCCGGCCGATCATCTTGGTATGTTTCTCGCCGCGGAAGTCGGTCCACTCGTGGTCCAGCTCAAACGCCTCGTCAAAGGCGACACGGGCCAGTTCGCCCGCGATGGCGCGGATGCGCTTGGCCGGGATGCCGCATTTTTCCGCGACGGCTTCGGGGGCATATTCGTCCGCCAGATAACGCTCGACCATCTGGTGGAAGACCGGGCGATGCGTGACGCCGTCCTTTTCGTAGACCGCCGACAGGTCCGGGCGCACGCCGGGCTGGTCGAAGGAGGTCAGCTTGCCGGTGTTGCGGTCGATCACCAGCATCTTGCCGTCACCGTCGCGCAGGAACAGGCCCTTTTCTGGCCCTTCCTCGGCGTTGATCAGCACCGGCGCGTTGGTGTAGCGGCTGAGGTAGTCGAGGTCGATCTTGCCAGCCTTCATCAGCACATGGATCAGTGACAGGATGAACAGTCCGTCGGTGCCGGGGGTAATGCCGACCCAGTCGTCCGCAACCGCGTTGTAGCCGGAGCGGATCGGATTGACGCCGATCACCCGCGCGCCGCGCTTCTTGATCTTGCCGATGCCCATCTTGATCGGGTTTGAGTCATGGTCTTCCGCGACGCCGAACAGCAGGAACAGCTTGGTGTGGTCCCAGTCGGGCTGGCCGAATTCCCAGAAGGCGCCACCCATCGTGTAGATGCCCGCAGTCGCCATATTGACAGAACAGAAACCGCCGTGCGCTGCATAGTTCGGTGTACCAAAGCTTTGCGCCCAGAAGCTGGTGAAGCTTTGCGATTGATCACGGCCGGTGAAGAAGGCCAGTTTTTCCGGAGCCTCGTGGCGCACCGGTTCCATCCAGCCCACTGCAATCGCCAGCGCCTCGTCCCAAGTGATTTCCTTGAACTGGCCTGATCCGCGCGGCCCGGTGCGCAGCATCGGCGCCTTCAGGCGAGACGGCGCGTTGACCTGCATGATCCCTGCGGACCCTTTGGCGCAAAGCACACCCTTGTTCACCGGGTGGTCGCGGTTGCCCTCGATATAAGCGACCTTGCCGTCCTTCATATGCACGTTGATGCCGCAGCGGCAGGCGCACATGTAGCAGGTGGTCTTGCGGATCTCGTCCGAGACCTTGGGCGAGGTGTTCAGGATTGGCTGCTGGTGGGTCATTGGCGGGTCCTGTTGGGAGTTTCGGGCGACCGTATGACGGAATGCCTCAATTTGGGAATAGTGTTCTTCGAGAGTTCGGGCTTTTGGAACATTTGTTCAAAATTCCGGATGCTTGGCGTCTGCAGCCTGCAGAATGGTGACGGCGATGATCTGGGTCACGTCCTCGGCGCTGCAGCCGCGCGACAGGTCGTTGGCGGGTTTCGCCAGCCCCTGCATTACCGGGCCGATGGCAGAATAGCCGCCCAGCCGCTGGGTGATCTTGTAGCCGATGTTGCCTGCGTCCAAGTTTGGAAAAATCATGACGTTGGCCCGGCCTGCAACAGTGGAACCCGGCGACTTGCGTTCACCGACCGAGGGGACAAACGCCGCGTCGAATTGCAGCTCGCCATCGGCGGCCAGCTCCGGATTCGCCTCCCGGAACAGACCCAGGGCCTCGGTCACCTTGTTCACCGCCGGGTGCTTGGCGCTGCCCTTGGTGGAGAAGCTGAGGAAGGCCAGTTTCGGGTCTACCCTGAGCAGCGCGCTTGCCGATCGGGCCGATGCGGCAGCGATGGAAACCATCTCGGCAGGGTTGGGATTAATCACCAGTCCGCAGTCGGAGTACAGCATCGCGCGGGCGCCATCAGGCGCGCCTTTTGGCGGGTACATCAGGAAAAAGGAAGAGACCATGCCCGCATCTGGCGCCATGCCGATCACCTGAATTGCGCTGCGCACCACGTCGCCGGTCGTGTGAACGGCACCGCCGACAGTGCCGGTTGCATAGCCCAGGCGCACCAGCATGGCAGCATAGACCAGAGATGTTTCAGCGGCGGCGCGGGCATTGGCCTCATCCACGCCCTTGTGTTTTCGCAGTTCATAGTACTCGGCGGCAAAGTCGGCAGTCAGGTCAGAGGTGGCCGGATCATGGACAGCAACTCCCTCGCTTGTTTCAGATCCCTCGGCTCGCAGCGCAGCTTCTACCTCGGCCTGCGGGCCAACTAGAATTACATCCGCAATGCCTGCTTGATGCGCTGCTAGGGCGCCTGCCACTACACGCGGGTCGGTACCCTCGCTCAGTGCGACAAGGGGTCGGGTTGCCGGGGCTTCGGCCTTCAGCAGTTCGAACGGGGACAAGGTCTGGGTCACGAGGGTCAGGTCCTGTAACAGCGGTTTCGGTGCAGGGCCGGGAGTCAGAACGCCAGCCGCGCGATATTGATCAGTGAAAGCGCGGTCAGCATCAGAACCACCGCGCGGCGGAACAGCTTTTGCGAGACCGCCTTGAAACTGTGGGACCCGGCCCAGATGCCGAGGCCCAGAATGGGAAAGGCCAGCAAGATGCCCGTCAGGGTTTCCGGTCCAACTAGTCCGTTTGCGGCCATAACCGGCAGCGCCATCAGGTCGATGCCGGTCAGGAACACGATCATCGTGGCCCGGAACACCGCAGGCGGAACCGGCTGCGCGGTCAGAAAGGCCGCCACGGGCAGGCCTCCGACGCCGGCGCTGTTGGCAATGCCTGCAATGGCACCTACGCCCACATTTCCATTGCGTCCCACAGGGCGCTTCAGCTGCCAGCCGCTCAGCAAAACCAGGCTCAGCATCAGAATCAGGCTCGAGATTGCCAAGCGGGCCTCCTGTTCACCAAGCCGTGCCATGATGGCGATGGCAGGAACAGTTGCGATGGCAGCCCCGGCCAGCAGGGCAATGGCCCGGCGCCAGTCGATATGCGGGCGTATGTCACGCGCTTGGAAAGCGGTCATGGCGATTTCGCAGGAAAAGACCACTGGAATCAGCGGCAGCGGATTGGTGGTGAGGGCCGCCAGAATGATGAAGATCGCGGAGAATCCGAAGCCGGAAAAGCCCCGGATGACGGCCGCCGCGAACAACGCGGCGGCCAGATAGAGCCCCTGGCCCATAGAGAGGTCAAAGGGCAGGGGCATTAGGTTCAGACCTTTTGCGGACGCATGTCGTCCTTGCTGATGCCTGCAACCTGAACCGGCTTCTTCATCGCGTCGCGGCGGAAGGGCTCCCCCAGTTCCTGGTTGATCATCGCTTCGATCAGGGTGGTGATGCCTTTCTTCTGGTCTTCACAGGCCTGGCGCAGGGCGTCGGTCAGCTCTTCCTGAGTGCGGGCAACCACACCTTTCAGGCCGCAAGCATTGGCGATCCCGGCATAAGACACTTGGGTGTCCAGCTCGGTGCCGACAAAGTTGTCGTCGAACCACAGGGTGGAGTTACGCTTTTCCGCGCCCCACTGGTAGTTGCGGAAGACAACCTGGGTCACGGCGGGCCATTCTTCGCGGCCGATTGCGGTCAGTTCGGTCACTGCGATGCCGAAGGCGCCATCGCCGGAGAAGCCGACAACCGGAACGTCCGGGCAGCCGATTTTCGCGCCGACAACCGCCGGCAGGCCATAACCGCACGGGCCGAACAGGCCCGGGGCCAGGTACTTGCGGCCTTCCTCAAACGACGGGTAGGCGTTGCCGATGGCACAGTTGTTGCCGATGTCGGAGGAGATGATCGCATCCTTCGGCAGGCCGGCCTGGATCGCACGCCACGCACGGCGGGGCGACAGCCAGTCAGGCTTGGCAGCGCGGGCACGCTCGTTCCAGGTGGTGCCGGGATCGTCCTGCTCGCTGTCCATCGAGGACAGTTCCTGCGCCCAGGAGGACTTGGTGTGTGCGATCAGCGCCTTGCGCTCTTCGCGGCCCTCGTCGCCTGCAGTGGCGGAGAGTTTTTCAAGGATGGTGTCGGCTACCTGCTTGGCGTCGCCGACGATGCCGACAGTGACTTTCTTTGTCAGGCCTATGCGGTCCGGATTGATGTCAACCTGGATGATCTTGGCGTCGGTTGGCCAGTAGTCAATGCCGTAGCCCGGCAGGGTCGAGAACGGGTTCAGGCGGGTGCCCAGGGCCAGGACGACGTCCGCCTTGGAGATCAGTTCCATGCCGGCCTTGGAGCCATTGTAGCCCAGCGGGCCTGCAAACAGCGGGTGCGAGCCCGGGAAGGCGTCGTTGTGCTGGTAGCCAACGCAGACCGGTGCGTCCAGACGCTCGGCCAGGGCCATCGAAGACGGGATCGCGCCGCCGATAACAACGCCGGCACCGTTCAGGATGACCGGGAATTTTGCGTTCGACAGCAGCTCGGCTGCTTCGTTCACCGCGTCGGTTCCGCCTGCGGGGCGCTCAAAATCGACAACAGCCGGCAGGTCGATATCGACGACCTGGGTGAAGTAGTCGCGCGGCACGTTGATTTGGGCCGGGGCAGAGTTGCGCTTGGCCTGCATGATCACGCGGTTCAGAACCTCGGCCATACGGGACGGGTCGCGCACTTCTTCCTGGTAGCAGACGCAGTCGGCGAACATGCGCATCTGTTCCATTTCCTGGAAACCGCCCTGACCCATGGTCTTGTTCGCGGCCTGCGGGGTAACCAGCAGCAGCGGGGTGTGGTTCCAGTAGGCGGTTTTGACAGCGGTCACAAAGTTGGTGATGCCGGGGCCGTTCTGCGCGATCATCATCGACATCTTACCGGTGGCGCGGGTGTAGCCATCCGCCATCATGCCGCCGGAGCCTTCGTGTGCGCAATCCCAGAAGGTGATGCCCGCCGGCTCAAAGATGTCGGAGATCGGCATCATGGCCGAGCCGATAATACCAAAGGCATGCTCAATGCCGTGCATCTGAAGCACTTTGACGAAGGCTTCTTCGGTGGTCATTTTCATGGGTCTTGCTCCTGAGTGAGACGCATAATCCGCCCGGGCCAGAGTGCCGGGAGTTGACTCTGGTTTAGGGGGCGCTGGGGTGTCCGGTTAGGGCCAGTTCGCGCGCTGGGATAGGTCCAAAACTGGACTTATGAAAATAGCCCAAAGGTTTTTTCACATATGGTTCAGCCGGTCATGCCCAGTGAGCACAACAAAAATCGCGTATCGTTCGGTGATACAATTCGTATCATTTGTTGAGTGGTCGACAGATCGTGGACCAGTAATACTGTTCAGCGTTGCTTCAACGCCTGAGCAAGCAAGGCCAAACCGGGCTCGATTCTGGTGGCAGGAATCGAGGAATAGCCGAGCCGGTAATAGTTCTGCTTGCGGTGCTCTGCTGCGAAGAAAGGCGCGCCGGGTTCAATGATCACGCTTTTTTCCCGCAGTCGCTCGGCTACTGCTGTGGCATCGATATCATCGGGCGCCTGCATCCACAGGGCTGAACCGCCAAAGCTGCCGACCCCTGCAATGGTCAGTCCGTGTTTGCGGATGGCATCCTCGATCACTGCGCGCCGGTCGTGCAGAACCTTGGCGATGCGGCGGATCTGTGCGTCGTAGTGGCCGAGTGAAAGGAAGTAGGCCACGGTGCGCTGCACGTGGCCGGGGGGGTGCCGCAGCACGCTAGCGCGCAGTGCGCGGGCTTGGCGTATGAAAGGTTCGGAGCCGACCAGATAACCGAGTCTAAGGCCCGGGAACAACGATTTGGAAAAACTGCCCGCGTAGATAACCCGGCCCTCGGTATCGAGCGACTTTAGCGAAGGCGAAGGTGCGCCGAGGAAAGACATTTCAAACTCGTAATCATCTTCCACAATCACGGCGTCGATTTCGCTGGCGCGCCGCAGCAATTCCTTGCGGCGCTCCATTGGCATTGTGAATGTAGTGGGGCTCTGGTGGCTGGGTGTGCAGAAAATTACGTTAGTGTCATCGGGGATGCTGCCAGGCGGCAGGCCACGCTCATCGACAGGAATGCAGTCCACCTGACACCGGGTCTGCACCACCTGGTCACGCAGTGTATAATAGGCCGGATCCTCCACGGCTGCGCGGCGCCCGCGGTTCAGCAGCAGCTGGCAGGTGATCCACAACGCGTTCTGAGCTCCCAGTGTAATCAGGATCTCTTCGGGCCGTGCCGTGATCCCGCGCCTCGGCAGGGTGTGCCGGGCGATGTATTCGATCAGCAGCGGGTCGTCCTGGTCAAAATAATCGTTGGCCAGTGCGGAGAAGTCCTTTTGCCCCAGAGCCCGCAATGCGCAAAGCCGCCAGTTAGCGTGATCGAACAGCGAAGCATCGGCCTGACCGTAAATGAACGGATACCGGTATTCGCGCCAATCCTGGGGCTTGCGGGGGGTGTCGCCGCCGGTAAAGCTGCGCGCCATCACCTTTCCCCAGTCAACAGTATCGCCGGATTTCTGTTGCGGTGTGTAGGAGGGTGGCACTGGTGCATTGTCGGAGACAAAATACCCTGAACGTCCGCGAGAGGTGAGATAGTCGTTCGCCAGAAGTTCTGTGTAGGCCAGCGTTACGGTGATCCGGCTGATGCCCAGATGCGCGGCCAGCTTGCGCGAGGACGGCAGCTTCTCGCCAACCCGGAAGCGGCCGGACAATATGCCCTCGGCAATCATTTCCTGGATCTGTGCCTGCAGCGTGCCCTGAGCGTCCGGATTCAGGAAAAAGGTGTCAACGGAGATGGCCATGCAGGCACATTAGGGTGGACTTAAGTGGGGTGCAATCTGGACTTAGGGCCAGTTTGGAGGAATCTGCGCCTTGTACTGGCTGTGCAGGCAGTGCCAGATAGCTTCATGTCGAAAATCATTGGCCACATTGCTTTTGCAGTTTTATTGACTCTTCTCACACAACTCGGCGGCATGGCCTGGCTGGTGGCTCTTATGTTCCGGCGCAGGCTTGCAACATTCCTTATTTTGTACTTGGGCCTCAGCCTGGCGGCCATCTGGGCCGCCCCGCACTTCGGTCGGGTTGCTCTCAGCTGCTGGCAGCAGGGCACTTTGCAAATGCAATCCTGGCTATTCTGTGCATTGAACCGGAACTTCATGGCACCGGAGCTGGCCGAGGTGCTGCAGGAAGCAGCAGCAGCGGTTGATACAGTTTACCCTGGTACTGTAACGCAGGTTCTAGATGCCAATTTCCCGTTTCTGGCCGGTTTTCCGCTGATTCCGCACTTGTCTCACCATGACGGTCGCAAAGCGGATCTCGCGTTCTACTATTCAGATGCATCGGGCTACAGCCCCAAGGCAGTCCGGTCTCCGATTGGCTACTTTGCCTTTGAACAGGGAGTGTCAGAATGCCCGGATGCCAGGCCGTCGCTGCGTTGGGACCTTCAGGCGCTGCAGCCATTGTGGCGGGATTTGGAGGTTGATGCGGACCGAACGCGTCATCTGCTGCGGGTTCTGGCAGCGGACGACAGGATCGGAAAAATCTTTCTGGAGCCGCATTTGCAGGACCGGTTTGAGGTGAGTTCCGGCAAGCTGCGCTTTCAGGGGTGCCGTGCTGCGCGGCACGATGATCATATCCATCTGCAGCTTTAGTTTGGCAGAGAGGGTGTGCTGCCGATGACTGTTGCAGCGCTGGCCGGAATGCCGCCCTGCCTCAATACCCATGCCGCGCCGCCGCTTCTGGCTGGCCTGATGGAGCAGGGAATGAGTGCAGACGCCTCCATGGCCTATTTGGTAGCGGGCGCGGTCAGTTCTGTTCCCGCCATGGCTGCGGTCTGGTCGCCAGTAAAAAACAATAGTATTCGCAGCCTATCTGGGGTTGGGAGAAAGCGGCGCGGTTTTGTCTGGCGTTCTATTCCAGTGGATCTGAAATACCCAAGTCCGGCGCCGCGCTGGCGCGCGGCGCCGTTTCCTGTTCCAAAGAAGTCTCGGAGATTTGAGCCTCCCTTCAGAAGGGCCCGGGATTGTTTTGAACGCACTGTGCCGGGGCCAGCTGCCTAGCGGCGGGCCATTGGCAGCACTGCCTTTGCGTTTCGCAAAAGAAAACGCCCCGGAAATCCGGGGCGCAGTTTTTTCGTCCAACAGGGAGAGGTTGTCAGCCGAATACTTTGGTCAGTGCTTTGTCGACCGCATCGCAGATTGCGTCGATATCATCTGCGGTGGCGATCAGTGCCGGGCTGAAGCACAGGGTGTTGTTGCGGCCAGGCAGCGAGCGGTTGGTGACACCAATAATCACGCCCTGTGCACCGCATTCTGCGACAACCTGCTGGGCCAGTTTCTCGTCCACCGGTTCTTTGGTTTCGCGATCCTGCACCAGTTCGGCCCCCAGGAACAGGCCTTTGCCGCGCACGTCGCCGATCACTGTGTGCTTCTCCTGCAGCGCGCGCAGGTTGTTCAGCATCCGCTCGCCCATGGCAGCGCAGTTGTCCAACAGGTTCTCGTCTTCGATGATCTGCATGTTGACCAGCGCCGCGGCGGGGCCAGCGGTGCAGCCGCCGAAGGTGGAGATGTCGCGGAAGTAGTTCATCGGATCGGAGGTGTCGTCCTTGAACATTTCAAAGACTTCTTCGGTGGTGACCATGCAGGCAATCGCCGCATAGCCGGAGGCGACGCCTTTGGCCATGGTCACGAAATCGGGTTTGATACCGTACTGCTGGTAGCCGAACCATTTACCGGTTCGGCCGACGCCGCAGACAACTTCGTCGATGTGGAGGAGCACGTCGTACTTCTTGCAGATTTCCTGCACACGCTCCCAGTAGCCTTCGGGCGCTTCGATCACGCCGCCGCCCGCGGTTACCGGCTCCAGGCAAAGGGCGCCAACGGTTTCCGGGCCTTCGCGCAGGATGACTTCTTCGATGGCGTCAGCTGCGGCAATGCCGAACTCGCGGCCCGAGAGATGTTCCAGGCCCAGCTCATGTTTGCGGTATTCCATGCAGTGGGGCACGCGGACGAAGTCCGGCGCAAAAGGACCGTACTGCGCGTTGCGCTCGTCCTGGCCGCCTGCCGACATGGTTGCCAGGGTGGAGCCGTGGTAGTCGCGGTCGCGGTACAGGATCTTGGTTTTCTTGCCGCCATATTTCTTGTGGGCGATCTGGCGGACCATCTTGAAGGCCTTCTCGTTGGCCTCTGAACCGGAGTTGGTGTAATAGACGCGGGTCATGCCCGGCATCTTGGAGATCAGCTTTTCGGCAAACAGCGCACCGGGAATGGAGCCCGCGGAGTTTGCAAAGTAGCAGACCTTCATCAGTTGGTCATAGACAGCCTTGCAGATGTTTTCGCGGCCATAGCCGACGTTGACAGTCCAAACGCCGCCGGACACAGCATCCAGGAATTCCTTGCCGTTCTGATCCCAGACGCGCATGCCCTTGCCCTCGACAATGATGCGCGGGTCGGAGGATTCCAGCGCCTTGTGCTGGAACAGGTGGTGCCACATGTGGGCCTTGTCGGCCTCGACCACACGGGAGAGATCGTTTTCGTTGAACGTGCCGTCCATGACATGTCCTTTCGGCGTTAGAAGTGAATCAGGCTGCCCGGAACCCTACAGGGCTTCTGAGGCGTATTATGTACCAGAAACGTCAGTTTCGGGGAATTCGTTAGGGCCAGAGCATATGCTTGCTTAGGTCCAGAGGTGAGGCCCGACTCCAAGGGCAGAG
Organism: Leisingera sp. JC1; assembly: GCF_001679925.1. Classification (GTDB taxonomy): domain Bacteria; phylum Pseudomonadota; class Alphaproteobacteria; order Rhodobacterales; family Rhodobacteraceae; genus Leisingera. The sequence continues at coordinate 140,981 of NZ_LYUZ01000001.1, forward strand.
CGTCGCCAAGCCGTGCCAAAAGAGCAAATGTTCTGAAGTCTCCGGCTTGAGAGCGTATGTCTCGTGACGGCAAGCTGCCAAATGATCCCAACACGAGTCGCGGCAGTGCAGCCGCGTAGGAGGAGACAGGTGGCAGAGTACAGTTTGATGGTGGCACCCAACGGGGCCAGGCGGGGTCGTGTAGATCACAAGCAGCTGCCAATGACGCCGCAAGAGACGGCGGAAGCTGCAACTGCCTGCTTCGCTGCCGGCGCCCAGGCTTTGCACCTTCATGTGCGCGACAAAGAGGGGCTGCATTCGCTGGATGCGGGCCGCTACCGTGAAACCCTTGATGCGGTGCAAGAAAGTGCACCGGAGATGGCGGTGCAGATCACTACAGAAAGCGCAGGCCTTTATGATGTGGCCGCCCAGATTGCCTGTCTGGAGGCGTTGCGCCCGGCGGCAGCCTCTGTATCGGTGCGGGAAATGGCGCGGGACACGGTGCTGGCCGCACGCGCTTATGCTCTGTGCGCGGAAGCAGGCACGCAGGTTCAGCATATTCTGTACGGTTCAGACTGCATCGCCCGACTCCGTGCCTGGTATCAGGATGGTACAGTGCCAGCTGACATGCGGGATGCGATCTTTGTTCTGGGCAAGTACAGCCCGCCGGTTTTGGGGCAGCCAGAACAACTCAAGTCCTTCCGTGACGCCACGGCAGATTTACGCCTTAGTTGGACCGTTTGTGCCTTTGGCCGCCACGAGCAGGCTTGTCTTCTGGCGGCGGTTGCCGCGGGCGGGGATGCGCGAATCGGATTTGAGAATAACATCGAAACACCAGAAGGCGGGCATCTGGCAGATAATGCAGCCTCGGTTGCCGCCTTCGTTCAGGCCGCAAAGGCCCAAGGCCATACGCTAAAGGAGTGCTGATCATGAGTCATGTTTTTCCTCGCCACACCAAGGCCAGCCTGCCTACTGCTGTTGCAGGTGACGGTTGTTATTTGATTGATGCGGACGGCAAGCGCTATTTCGACGGCTCTGGCGGTGCTGCAGTCTCTTGTCTCGGCCATTCCGACGCGGATGTAATCAAGGCGGTGCAGGACCAAGTGGGCAAGCTGGCCTTTGCCCATACCGGGTTCATGACCTCTGATCCCGCGGAAGAATTGGCAGATCTCCTGGTGGCCAACGCGCCGGGGGACATTGACCGGGTCTATTTTGTCTCCGGCGGCTCTGAGGCCACCGAGGCCGCGATTAAACTGGCCCGCCAGTACTATCTGGAGCGAGGGGAAACACAGCGGCACCGCATCATTGCCCGCAAGCAGAGCTACCACGGCAACACCCTCGGCGCGCTGGCGGCGGGCGGTAATGAATGGCGCCGGACCCAATTTGCGCCGCTGCTGATCGACATCTCCCACATCTCGCCTTGCTATGAATATGTAAACCGGGCTGAGGGAGAGAGCAGCTATGACTATGGCCAGCGAGTTGCCAATGAACTGGAGGAGGAAATTCTCCGTCTCGGCCCGGACACTGTGATGGCTTTCATGGCGGAACCGGTGGTTGGCGCCACTTCCGGTGCGGTGCCTGCGGTGGAAGGATATTTCAAACGCATTCGCGAGATCTGCGACAAATACGGGGTTCTTCTGATCCTGGACGAGGTGATGTGCGGCATGGGCCGTACTGGGCATCTCTTTGCCTGCGAGGCTGACGGTGTGGCGCCGGATATTCTGTGCATCGCCAAGGGCTTGGGCGCTGGTTACCAACCAATTGGGGCGATGCTCTGCACCAGGCAGATTTATGAGGCGATCGAGAGCGGTTCCGGCTTCTTTCAGCATGGCCACACCTATATTGGCCATCCTGCTGCAACTGCGGCAGGGCTGGCAGTGGTTAAAGCGATGCTAGGGCGTGGATTGGTGCAACGTTGCGCCGAGATGGGAGAGAAACTGCAGGCCGCGCTGGAGGACGGTTTCGGCCAGCACCCCAACATTGGCGACATCCGCGGCCGCGGGCTGTTTCGCGGGGTAGAGTTGGTCGCAGACCGCGACACCAAATCTCCATTTGATCCGGCGCTGGGTCTGGCGGGGAAAATCAAGAAGGCAGCATTTCAGGCCGGTCTGATCTGTTATCCGATGTCCGGCACCCGCGACGGACGGAACGGCGACCATATACTGCTGGCGCCGCCGTTCATTATCTCTGAGGAACAGATTGTTGAAGTGGTGGACAAGCTGGAAATTTCGATCGCTCAGTGTTTGCCTGATGGGTGAACTCTAGGCGTGCGGGGCACGTCCGGCCTCAGGCCGGGCGTCGTCCTCAGATGAGAGCGGTTCCGGCAAATCCCAGTTGTTCAAGGATGCTGGTATAATTTTCGACTCCTTGTGCGCCGGTGACCAGGTGACGCCCGTCGAAGACCATCGCAGGAACCCCGCGAATTCCCTGGCCCGTCCAGAGCGCTTGTCGCTGGCGGACACTGTCTGCGTAGGACCCGCATTCGAGCGCGGTTCGGGCCTCGGTACCAGCCAATCCGATAGCTTCGGCGGTCTCCGCCAGAACATCCGGGTCCGACACATCCTTGCCATTAGTGAAATAGGAGCAGAGCAACGCCTGTTTCATTTCGTGGCCTTTGCCGCTCTCATCCGCCCATTCGATAAGCTGGTGTGCTTGAAAGGTATTGTAGATCCGCATGCCGTCAAAAAAGCGGAAGGTGAAGCCCAAGGCTGCGCCAAGATCCGTCAGTTGAGCCCTTACCTGCGCCGATTGCGCTTCCGTGCTGCCGTATTTCGCTGCGAGGTGCTCCCGCAGGTTCTCACCTTCGGGGGCCATGCCGGGGTTCAGCTCAAACGGTTGCCAATGGATGTCCAGGGTGATCCCTGTGCGGCGGGCGGCAAGGGCAAGCTGGCTATAACCCACGGCGCACCAAGGGCAGACGATGTCTGAGATAATGTCAACCCGAAGAGCGGTGCGGGGAGTCTGGGCTTTTGCCATGGGCGGTTCCTATGGTTTCCGTTTCTTGCAGAAACATGGGTGCAGCGGACGGGCAAAACAACCGCTGGCGCGGCGCCACATGGCATTCGACCCTCAGGCTAGTGTTCTGTAATCAGCCCTTACCCAATGTGCTCGCTTCGCGGGCCAACTCCTTGATAGCACTCCAATTGCCAGATTGAACTAGATCACTGGGTGCGACCCAGCTGCCACCGGCGCAGACCACATTGCCCAAGCTCAGGTAGCTCTCTGCGTTGGCGGGTGTGATGCCGCCAGTGGGGCAGAATGAGATCTGCGGCAAGGGCGCGCCGATGGCCTTGAGCGCCGGCGCGCCACCGGAAGCCTCCGCGGGGAAAAACTTCAGCATGCCGTAGCCGCGGGCCAGCAGCCGCATTGCTTCAGTAGCGGTCGCTGCGCCTGGTAAGAGCGGAAGGCCGATCGATTCACAGGCGTCCAGCAGGTAATCCGTGGCACCCGGCGAGACGCCGAACGTGGCGCCGGCCTCCTTGGCGGCCTCGGCGTCCTTGGGGGTGATCAGCGTGCCGGCCCCGACAACGCCGCCTTTCACCTGCGCCATTTCGCGGATCACGTCGAGCGCCGCGCCAGTGCGCAGGGTGACTTCCAAGGCGGGCAACCCGCCTGCCACCAGTGCTTCGGCAAGGGGGCGGGCATGGGCCGCGTCCTCCACAACCAGCACCGGCATCACCGGTGCCAGGGCGCAAATCTCGCAGGTGCGCAGGCTGGCGTCCTGAGGGGTTATCCGCATCTTTCAAACTCCAAATACGCTGGCGCCTTCGTCGGCTGAGGCAACCGAGCGGCGGAACAGGGAAAACAGCTCGCGGCCGGTGCCGTGCTGATATGCGCTGAGGTCGGCGGTGGCGGCTTCGCGCTCAAGCGCGCCTTCGGTCAGGATTTCCAATGTGCCCTTCACCGCATCGAGCCGCAGCAGATCGCCGTCCCGGATCCGGGCAATCGGGCCGCCGTCCAGGGCTTCAGGAACCACATGGATCGCCGCCGGGATCTTGCCAGAGGCGCCGGACATCCGCCCGTCTGTGACCAGAGCCACCTTTTGGCCGCGGCCCTGAAGGATACCAAGGAACGGCGTCAGGCTGTGAAGCTCTGGCATGCCGTTGGCCTTGGGGCCTTGGAAGCGCACCACGACGATCACGTCGCCGGTCAGTTCGCCGGCTTTGAACGCCACCTTGGCCTCTTCCTGGTCGTGAAAGACCCGGGCCGGGGCTTCGACCACCTGATGTTCTTTCGCGACTGCTGAGACTTTGATGACAGAGGTGCCCAGATTGCCGGTCAGCCGCTTGAGTCCGCCGGTCTTCTGGAACGGCGCATCCGCGGGGCGCAGTACTGCGTCATTAAGGCTTTGTCCGGTCCCGGGGCGGAAAGTGAGACCGTCCTCGGAAAGGAACGGCTCTTGCGTATAATGTTCCAGCCCTTCGCCTGCGACCGTCCTTGTGTCCGGGTGCAGAAGCCCCGTCTTCAGCAGCTCGCCAATCATGTAGCCTAGTCCGCCTGCGGCATGAAAATGGTTCACGTCTGCCAGGCCATTAGGATAGACCTTGGCCAGCAATGGCACAGCTTCAGACAGTTCCGCAAAGTCTTGCCAATCCAGGATGATTCCTCCCGCCCGGGCCATGGCGATCAGGTGGATCAGCAGGTTGGTAGAGCCGCCGGTAGCCATCAGCCCGACGATGCCATTGGCATAGGCCTTCTCGTCCAGCACGTCGCAGACCGGGGTGTAGTTGTTGCCCAGGGCGCTGAGCGACAGAGCCCGTTTGGCGCCCTCGACCGTCAGCGCCGCGCGCAGCGGCGTGCCGGGGTTCACGAAGGACGACCCGGGGAGATGGAGCCCCATAAACTCCATCAGCATTTGGTTGGTATTTGCCGTGCCGTAGAAGGTGCATGTGCCGGGGCCATGGTAAGCGGCCATTTCCGCCTTCAACAGCTCATCCCGGGAAATCTCACCCGCCGCGAACTTCTGGCGTATCTGCGCCTTTTCATCATTGGCGAGGCCACTAGTCATCGGTCCTGCAGGCAGGAAAACTGCCGGGATGTGGCCAAAGGCCTGGGCGCCGATAACCAGGCCCGGCACAATCTTGTCGCAGACGCCCAGGAACACCGCCGCATCGAACACGTTGTGGCTGAGTGCGACGCCTGCTGCCATGGCGATGGTGTCGCGGGAAAACAGGCTCAGCTCCATGCCTGCCTCGCCCTGGGTGACACCGTCGCACATCGCAGGCACTCCGCCCGCCACCTGCGCTGTGCCGCCTGCCTTGCGCACCGCATCGCGGATCAGCGCAGGATAGGTCTCAAACGGCTGATGCGCCGACAGCATGTCGTTGTACGCGGTCACAATCCCCAGATGCCCCTTGCTTCCTTCCGCCAGCGTTTGCTGATCCGGACCGGATGCCGCATAGGCATGGGCCTGGCCGGAGCAGCTGAGATGCGCCCGGGCCGGACCCTTGCCCTTTGCCGCGCGCATCCGCTCCAGGTAGGCGGTGCGGGTCGCTTCGCTGCGTAAGACGATGCGCTCTGTGACGGCTGCCAATGTGGAGTTCAGGGTCATGTCGTGCCTTTGCTGTCAATTGCGAGGGCGGAGGTAAGGTGTGCCATATTATTCTCCGATGCTGCGCCAACGGCGGCCGTCGCGGTGGATCAGCAGCAGGGAGTCGTCAGGGCCGGCACTGCCGCTGTCATAGGGCTGCGGCGTGTCCCCCGAGTCCTGCCAGCCGGCGATGATCGGATCGGCCCAAGCCCAGGCGGCTTCGACTTCGTCCCCGCGCATGAACAGAGTTTGGTTGCCGCGGATTACATCCATGATCAGCCGCTCATAAGCGTCCTGAGGGCGCCCGGATTCGGCAAGTTCATCGGCAAAAGTCATGTCCAGGTTGGCGCCGGTTAGCCGCATGCCGCCAGGCCCCGGATCCTTGATGGTGGTTTTCAGCGTAATGCCTTCATCCGGCTGCAGACGGATAACCAGAACGTTGCCATGCACAGTTCCTGAGCCTTCGAAGATGTTGTGCGGCGGATCGCGGAAATAGACGGCAATTTCGCTGACCCGCCCTCGCAGGCGTTTGCCGGTGCGCAGGTAAAAGGGCGTGCCGGCCCAACGCCAGTTTGCCACCTCAACCTTGAGAGCAATGTAGCTTTCAGTACGGCTGGCGGCATTGCCTGCATGATCGCGGTAGCCATCGCCTTGCTGGGCGCTGTTTCTGCTGCGATATTGACCGCGGGCAATGCTTGCCTGCGGCACAGGGCGCAGCGCTTCGATCACTTTGACTTTCTCGTCCCGCACCGAGTTGGGGGTGAACTGCGCGGGCGGCTCCATTGCTGTCAGGCAGAGAAGCTGCATCAAGTGGTTCTGCACCATGTCTCGCATGGCGCCGGATTTGTCATAGTACTCGCCGCGCCCCTCAACGCCGATGCTTTCGGCCACGGTTATTTGCACATGGTCGATGTGGGAAGAATTCCAAAGCGGCTCGAACAGCGAATTGGCGAAACGCAGAGCCATAAGGTTCTGCACTGTCTCCTTGCCCAGGTAATGGTCGATCCTATAGATCTGCTGCTCTTCGAAATGCTCTCGGAGAGCGGCGTTCAGAGCCTGAGCTGAGGCAAGGTCGTGGCCGAAGGGTTTTTCCAGAACAATGCGGCTTTCGGAAGTAGCGATGCCGGTCTCGCTGAGCCGGCGGGCGATGTCGGTGAACAGCGACGGGCCAACTGACAAGTAGAAGGCGCGCACTGCGTCGTCACGCAGTTTTCCGCGAATCTCATCCCACCCGGCATCGCCGCGGGCATCAACGGCGGCATAGTCCAGCAGCGCGGTGAAAGACGCGATCTCCTTGGGGGTGGTCTCTACTTCCTGGCCGAATTCGCGGATCGCATCCGCAGTCTGATTGCGGAACTCTTCCGCAGTCAGTTCGCTGCGCGAAGTGCCAATGATCCGGCAGTCACTGCTGAACTGTCCGATCTGAAAGCGATGAAACAAGGCGGGCAGGATTTTACGGCGGGCCAAGTCACCGGTCGCGCCAAACAGCACGAGGTCAAAAGGGTCAACTGGGATGACGCGGGAAACCATTGATATTACATCGCTGTTCCATTGGGGCCGAAAGGCCAGAGCATTGTGCCGCCAAGGGCGCGGCAATTCAATTCCCTCTGCTGGCCTAAGGGCAGTTTAAGTTTCGTTATCGCTAACATGTTGGTTGTCCAAGGGCTACAGAAAATTTTGTTGGCGGCAGCATAGCTGTACGGATTTTGTGGAACTGGGAACTCTGCGTCTCAAAAATAGAATTTGATCAAATGTTGCCCAGGGGAGCGGCAGGGGCTAAGCATGTCGGGAAGAAAACAGTTTCCGACAGGAAGGAATGCCCATGAAGCCGCTTGCAGGCCTGAAAGTGGTCGAACTTGCCCGCATCCTGGCCGGGCCGTGGATCGGCCAGTCGTTGGCGGATCTGGGTGCCGAGGTAGTAAAGGTTGAAAGCCCCGACGGCGATGATACCCGCAAGTGGGGCCCGCCTTTCATCGAGCGGGGCGGTGACAAGTCAGCTGCTTATTATTATGCCGCCAATCGTGGGAAAGACTGCGTAACCGCCGACTTCCGGACAGCAGAAGGCAGGCAGGCAGTAGTCAGGCAGATCCAGGATGCCGATATCCTGATTGAAAACTTCAAGGTCGGCGGGCTGAAAAAATACAGTCTTGATTACGAGACGCTCTCCGAAATTAACCCTCGGCTGATTTATTGTTCGGTCACAGGTTTTGGCCAGGACGGACCTTATGCGTCGCGTGCCGGCTACGATTTCCTGCTGCAGGGAATGTCCGGGCTGATGTCGATCACCGGTGCACAGGATGGTCAGCCGCAGAAAGTTGGCGTTGCAATCACCGACATCGTAACTGGGCTCTATGGGACCATCGGCATTCTGGCTGCGGTGGAGCAGCGGCATACAACGGGGCGAGGCCAGCATCTGGATATGTCCTTAATGGATTGCGCAACGGCCCTGCTGGCGAACCAGGCAATGAATTATTTGGCGACCGGAGAAAGCCCTTCGCGGCTGGGAAATGACCACCCCAATATCGCGCCGTACCAGGTGATGGCAGTCAATGACGGCCATGTCATCCTGGCGGTCGGGAATGATGGCCAGTTTCAGAGGTTGTGTGATGTCCTTGGATTGTCTGAAGTGAAATCCGATGCACGGTTTCAAACAAATCAGCTGCGGGTGGCAAACCGCAAGGGTCTGACTGCTATCCTGGAAACGGCGCTGGCTGATTGGTCGCAAGCCGAACTACTGGCCTCTCTGGAGGCGGCAACTGTGCCAGCTGGACCGATCAACACCATAGGGCAGGCTTTCGAAGATCCGCAAATCAGGCACAGGGGCATGCAAATTGCGCCGGAGGGCGTGCCGGGAGTGCGTGGCCCGTGGAAATTTTCAGACGCAGAGCTTTCACTGGAGAAATCTGCACCTAAACTGCCAAAATAGATGCAATGATTTGCGCGAACAATAACTGAAAGCGCGTAAACTCGCTTACATCCGCGCGGAAACGCTCACTTTGCAGCGGAGACGGATTTGGCGAAGGTGCGGGCAATGGCGGACGCAAACCACAGCCGAAGGAATAGTCCATGCCCGGTGCATACAAGCTCATTGAAAACACTTGGATTTCCCTGCCCGACGGTCGCAGGCTGGCCGCGCGCATTTGGCTGCCTGAAGGCAAGGGGCCGTTTCCAGCAATCCTGGAATACCTTCCCTACCGCAAACGTGACGGTACTGCGCCGCGGGATGAGACCACGCATTCGGTCTTTGCCGCAGAAGGCTACGCCTGCATCCGGGTGGACATTGCAGGTACCGGTGACAGCGAGGGCGTGTTTGATGACGAGTACTCAAACCAGGAGCTGAGCGATGGCGAAACCGTACTGGAATGGATAGCTGCGCAAGATTGGTGCAACGGCAATATTGGCATGATCGGCATCAGTTGGGGCGGCTTTAACGGGTTGCAACTCGCGTTCCGCCGCCCGGCTGCACTGAAGGCTGTGGTTTCTGTCGCCTCGACTGTGGATCGCTATTCGGATGACATTCACTACATGGGGGGCTGCTTGCTGAGCGACAATGCGAACTGGGGCAGCCAAATGTTTGCCTATCAGTCGCGCCCTTCAGATCCGGAGCTTCGTGCGGATTGGCGGGAGGATTGGATCAGGCGGATCGAAGGGATGCCTTTCATGGCCGCGGAATGGCTGCAGCAGCAGACAAGGGGCGATTTCTGGAGGCATGGTTCGGTCTGTGAGGACTGGTCTGCTATTCAGGCACCAGTGCTGGCGATTACCGGCTGGGCAGATGCCTATGTGAACGCACCTCCGGCGCTGGCTGCGAATTTGACTGTGCCTGCCAAGGCAATGATAGGCCCTTGGGAACACCGCTACGCCCATATCGCCAAGCTGGATCCAGCGGATTTTCATGGGGAAGTGCTGGCTTGGTTTGGCAAGTGGCTGAAAGGCGAGGAGACCGGGGCTGAAGAGTTGCCGGACTACCGCGTATTTATTCAGGAACATTTTAGCCCCACAATGCAGAACAAGCCGCGCCAGGGCCGTTGGGTGGCAGAGGCTGATTGGCCTTCGCCTAATGTGCGTGATCGGGTCTTGCACATGGGCAGTGGTGTATTGGCGGAAAAGCCTGCCAGCAGTGTGCAGGCCGTCAGCAATCCTGCAACTGTTGGGCAGGCTTCTGGCTATTTTTGTCCTGGGATGCGTTTTGACAATGAACTGGCGGGCGACCAGGCGGATGATGACAGTATGTCGGCCTGTTTCGATACCGTTCCGTTGGAAAACCCGCTTGAACTCTTGGGCCGCCCGCGGGTGAAGGTGGCCTTCAGCGCGGACAAACCGGTAGCACAGTTGGTTGCGCGGCTGTGTGATGTGTCACCTGAAGGTATATCTCAGCGGATTACATTCCGAGCATTGAACCTCGCCTGCAGGAACGGTTTCGAAGCTCCGGAGAAACTGATTCCCGGCAAGCGCTATGAGGCCGAGATAGAGTTGAATGAATGCGCCCACCGTCTGAGGGCGGGTCATGTTCTGCGGCTGGCCTTGTCGACGTCTTACTGGCCGGTTGTCTGGCCTGCACCGGAGGCGACCGAGGTGACGCTGTACTTGGAAGGCTGTTCGCTGGTGTTGCCGGAGCGCTCTGTTTCCAAAGAGATATCTCCGCAAAACCCTGGTGCTCCGCGTGACTACCCTGCGCTGCAGAGCGAGCAACTTCGTGAGGCTCGCGGCACATCAAAAACCTGGTTCCGCGCGGACGGCGCGCTGGTTCTGGACACCTTCGATGATTACGGCAAAGCGGTGGACCCGTATCACGGCATCTGCGTTGGTAGCCATGTCACCATGCACTACGAAGTGCATCCCGATGATCCGGCCACGGCCGCCTTTGCCAGCGATTGGAATTTCGAATTCGAGCGCGGCGACTGGCAGGTTTCAATCGACACGGAGAACAGAATGACATGCGACAGGGAGAACTTCTTCCTATGGCGCAAGGTCACGGCCTATGAAGGGGAAGGCAAGGATGTAGTGGTTAGCAAGGAATGGCAGGAAACCATTCCCCGCGGTGTTCTTTAAGCCACGCCAGATAGTTGTGCGGAATTAAGGTTTGCGGTGTTAGCAAGGCCATCGCAAGCCTGACGTTCAGAAATCGAGCCCGAGATCCAAGGTGCGGGCGGAATGGGTCAAGGCGCCAGAGGAGATATAGTCAACACCCGTGGCGGCAACCTCAGCGATACGCTCCAGCCGCATGTTGCCGGACGCTTCGGTCACGACGTGACCTTTGGCAATTCCTACGGCGTTGATCAGGGTAGGCGTGTCCATATTGTCCAGCAGGACCACGTCAGCACCGCCTGTGGCAATGACCTCAGCCAGCTGATCCAGGGTATCGACTTCGATTTCCACCTTCATCATGTGACTGACGGAGGCCTTGGCGGCTTCCAGTACGGCTTTGACGCCTCCAGCGGCCGCAATGTGGTTGTCCTTGATCAAGATGGCGTCCGACAAGCCGAAGCGATGGTTGTAGCCGCCGCCGTGAAGAACCGCCTGTTTTTCGGCAATACGCAGGCCCGGAGTCGTTTTGCGGGTGCAAGTTATGCGCGTGCTGGTGCCTTTGGTTTCTGCGGCAAAGGCCGCTGTCAACGTGGCAATGCCGGTCAGGCGGCCCGCAAAATTCAGCGCTACACGCTCGCCGGACAGGATTGACGCGGCGGAGCCTTCGATGGTCATCAGCGTGTCGCCTTTTTGGCAGGCAGAGCCATCGGGCAGAAGCGTTTCGACTTTCAGTCCGGCATCAACCAGGTGAAAGGCGATGCGGGCGATCTGCATGCCGGAGACCACGCCATCCTCCCGCGCGTTCACTCGTGCTGAATAGGTGGCAGAAGTGGGGATCACCGCGCGGGTGGTGATATCGCCGTTTTGGCCCAGGTCTTCCATCAGTGCGGCCCGCACTATCGGTTCCAGGATCAGGTCGGGCAGGGTGGCGAATTGGGTGCTCATGTCAGCTCCTTTGCGGCCTTGGCGCGGATCGCCAGGGCCTCTTCCAGGGTGATGCGGGTGCGGCGGGCCTGTGCCGGGTCGCTCTCGGGGAAGTCGTCGCGGAAATGACCGCCGCGGCTTTCCTCGCGCTTGAGCGCAGCTGCAGCAATCAGTGTCGCAGTGGCGCACATGTTGAGGAAGTTTTCGTCTTCGGCCTGTTCATCCTCAAGCCGGGCGATGGTGGCGAGCGCCTGTTTCAGGCCAGCCGCAGTGCGGCGGACTCCAGCGTGGGCGGTCATCACCTCGCGCAGGGATTGTACTGCTACCGGAGCAAGTTCCTGCCCGCCCGCCGAAAACACAGGGAGGACTTTGGCGGTATCTGCCGCAAGGTTCAGGGCGGCAATGTCCCGGGCGGCATTGCGGGCGTAGACAAGCGCTTCTAGAAGGCCGTTGGAAGCAAGCCGGTTGGCACCATGCAGCCCGGTGGAGGAAGCCTCACCGCAGACCCAGAGGTTGGCTAGATTGGTGCGGCCATGAAGGTCGGCCTCAACACCGCCCATGTGATAGTGAGCGGCGACGGCAACGGGGATCGGCTGCACCACCGGGTCGATGCCTGCGCGGGCGCAGGTTTCGGCGACGGTCGGAAAACGGGTCAGAACTTCGGCACCCAGGGCCTCTCGGGTGTCGAGCAACGGGCGGCGGCCTGCCTGTGTCTCAGCAAAGATCGCACGGGCTACAATGTCGCGCGGGGCCAGTTCGGCATCCGGGTGTGCCGGAATCATGAAGCGCTCACCGTCCACGTTGATCAGCACAGCGCCTTCGCCGCGCAGGGCTTCGGTGGCAAGTGGTGCGGGATCTTCACCGATATCAAAGGCTGTCGGGTGGAATTGAACAAATTCCGGGTCAGCTATGCGAGCCCCGGCGCGGGCGGCAAAGCCGATCACCTGGCCGCGGATACGCGGCGGGTTGGTGGTGTGGGCAAAAAGCCCGCCGGAGCCGCCGCCCGCCAGCAGCACGCCTGGCGCCTTGACCAGCACCGGGGCAGAGGGTTCATCCGCGCGGGTGATCCAGATGCCGGTGACAGTGCTGCCCTCGGTCTCCAGCCGCACGGCTTGGGTGTTTTCCAGAACTTGCACGGAGGTGGCCGCGCGGACCGCGGCAATCAGCGTCTGCATGATCTGGTCACCCGCCTGGTCGCCCTTGACCCGCACAACGCGGGCGGCGGAATGGGCGGCCTCGCGGCTCATCACATAGTTGCCGTCCGCGTCACGATCAAACGGCGTGCCGAGTTCGGTCAAGTCGATGATGTGTTCGCGCGCCACCCTGGTGACCATGGCGGCGACCTCGGGATCGACCGTGCCGGCCCCCGCCTGCAGGGTATCGGCGGCATGCGCCTCGGGCGTGTCGTGGCTGGCCATTGCCGCCGCCACACCGCCCTGCGCCCAGGCGGAGCTCGCGCCCTCGCCCAGGGATTCGGGGGAGATCACCAGAACCGGCCGGGGGGCCAGCTCAAGAGCGGCATAAAGCGCGCCCAGACCTGCGCCGGCAATGACGATACGGCCGGTTTCGATCACGGATCAGATGCCCAGCTTTTGCGAAAGGTCGATCATACGCTGCACCGCCACGCGGGCCTTTTCGGCGACTTCGGGGTCCACCTCGACCGGCTCGGTCATGGTGTGCAGCGACCACAGGACTTTCTCCAGCGTGATCTTCTTCATATAGGGGCACATGTTGCAGGGGCCGACGAATTCCACCTCCGGCAGCTGGTCGGCAATGTTCGACGCCATCGAGCATTCGGTGATCAGCAGCGCCTTTTCAGGTTTCTCGTCGGTTACGTATTTGACAATGCCGCTGGTGGAGCCGGAGAAATCGGCCTCTGCCACCACATCCGGCGGGCATTCCGGGTGGGCGATCAGCCGGGTGCCCGGGTTCCATTCACGGAAGTCGCGCAGGTCCTTTGCGGTGTACTGCTCATGCACGATGCAGGAGCCTTCCCACCAGACGATGTTCTTTTCCGGAACCTGCTGGGCAATGTTCTGGGCCAGGTACTGGTCCGGCGTCATGATGATGGTGTCTTCTTCCATCGCGGCAACAATCTGCGAGGCGTTGGAAGAGGTGCAGCAGATGTCGGAGGCGGCTTTGACCTCGGCGGTGGTGTTCACATAGGTGACCACCGGCGCCCCCGGGTAGCGGCGGCGCATTTCCGCGACACCTTCGGCAGTGATGCTTTCTGCCAGTGAGCAGCCTGCCTCCATGTCGGGGATCAGCACGGTTTTCCCCGGGCTCAGGATCTTGGAGGTCTCGGCCATGAAATGCACACCGCATTGCACGATCACGTCAGCCTCGACCCTGGTCGCTTCGATTGCCAATTGAAGGCTGTCGCCGACCACGTCCGAGATGCCGTGATAGATTTCAGGCGTCATGTAGTTATGTGCCAGAATCACCGCGTTGCGTTGCTTTTTCAGCTCCAGAATCGCCGCAACATAAGGTGCATGAGTGGCCCATTCGATGGGGTTCACAACCCGGTCCATGCGGGCATAGACGTTTGCCATCTGCTCGGCCAGGGCCGGATTGGGAGCCAGATCATAGTGGTTGGCGAGCTGATCCCGCATGGATTGCAGGTCGAACATGGCGTATCCTCAAGGTTGCGTCCGGGGTGACACTTTGGGCGGGGGTTGTTTCATGTTCACATCATCCGCGCAAGCGCGTGTGAGCGGAAACGGAGCCAAATGCGGTGATTTGGCGCTAACAGGCGGCATCTCAGGGAAGCCGTTGTTTCTCAGATGGGTATTGGCAGCATGATTTTCCAGCCGGATTGCCGTTTTTGGCTGTCCCAGCGTCCTCTCCTGTGATTTGGAGCCGCGCAAAGCCATGTTAGACCGGGCTGGTATGTGGCCCTTGGGAGAGTGACCGGACGCGATGAATGATCTGTGGGCAGGACTGAGCCAGGCCTTTTGGCTGCTGGTGACGCTGGACGCGGATCTGGTGGAGATCACCCTGCGTTCCTTGCGGGTGACATTGACAGCGCTGGTGGTAGCCTGTGCCATAGCGCTGCCGCTGGCAGCCTTTCTGGCGGTGCGCCGGTTCCGGATGCGGCGGGCAACGATTGCGGTGCTGAATGCGCTGATGGGCCTCCCGCCAGTGGTGGTGGGGCTGGTGGTCTATGTGTTTCTGTCCCGTGCCGGGCCTTTCGGCGTATTCGGCCTGCTTTTCACCCCGACGGCGATGATCATCGCGCAAGTGATCATCGTGGTGCCGCTGGTGGCCTCGGTTGCGCATCAGAGCTTGCGCGAGCTGTGGAGCGACTATCACGACCTGCTGATCTCTATGAACGCGACCCAGTTCCAGCGCATTCAGGCGCTGTTGTGGGATGGGCGGCGGGCGCTGCTGACCGCAGCCCTGGCAGGCTTTGGCCGCGCGATCGGCGAAGTGGGCGCGATCATGGTGGTCGGCGGCAATATCGACCACGCAACGCGGGTGCTGACAACGGCGATTGCACTGGAAACCGGCAAGGGCGAATTTGCAATGGCGCTGGGGCTGGGCTTTGTGCTTATTGCGCTGGCGATTGCGGTCAACCTGGCTATCCACTGGCTGGGCCGTACTGAGAGCGAGGGGCGCTGGTGATGCAGATGTTCCCGCTGAAGGCCACCGGCGCTCAGGTGCGCCGCCGCGGCAAGGTGCTAGTCGGCCCGGTAGATCTGACGCTGGGCGGGCAGGGCACCTCAATCATCATTGGTCCGAATGGCGCTGGCAAGACCACGCTGCTGAAAATGCTGCATGGCATCGTGCGGATGAATGGCGGAAGTCTGGACTGGGCCTGCCCGCTGGAGGAGGCGCAGAAGCATCAGGCCTTTGTGTTTCAGACCCCGGTGATGATGCGGCGTTCAGTGATCGACAACATCGCTTATCCGCTGCGTCTGACAGGATTGAGCCGCCGCCAGGCCCGCTCGCGGGCTGCGGACTGGGCTGCCCGTGTCGGCTTGGGCGAAATTCTGGAGCGTCAGGCCACTATGCTGTCAGGCGGCGAGCGGCAGAAGCTGGCGCTGGCCCGTGCGCTGGTGCGCGAACCGCAGGTGCTGTTCCTGGATGAACCCTGCGCGGCGCTGGACGGCAGGGCTACGCGCGAGATCGAGGAAATTCTCGCTCATGCCGCCGGCAGCGGCACCCGGCTGATCATGTCCACCCACAACATGGGCCAGGCCCGGCGGCTGGCGGATGAAGTGATTTTCGTCCTGCAGGGCCGCATCCACGAATTCCGCCCGGCAGCAGAGTTTTTTGCCGGGCCTGAAACCGCGCAAGCGCGCGCATTTTTGAATGGAGATATTGTCGAATGAAACGTCTGATTTTGGGCGCTGTTGCCTCTCTGGTCTGGACTACGGCGGCGCTGGCCGAAGAGATGAAGGTGGCGGTGACCACCTCTTTCCACAATTCCGGGCTGGCTGAGATCCTTTTGCCGGAGATCAAGGAGGATCTTGGCCTGGATGTGCAGCTGTTGGTTGTCGGCACCGGGCAGGCGATCCGCCTGGGGGAGGCGGGCGACGTTGATGCGATCCTGGTGCATTCAAAAAAGGCTGAGGAGAAATTCCTGGAGGGCGGCAATGGCACTCACCGCCGCGAAATCATGTACAATGATTTTGTTCTCATCGGACCTGAAAATGATACGGCAGGGGTTGCCAGCGCTGAAAATGCTGCCCGTGCGTTGCAGATGATTGCCGGAGCTGAGGCAGTTTTTGTCAGCCGCGGCGACGACAGTGGCACGCACAAGAAGGAGCTGAGCCTCTGGAAGACTGCAGGTCTGGAGGCTGAGGGCTTTGGTGAGTGGTACCGCGCAGTTGGCGCTGGCATGGGGGCCGCGCTCAATACCGCTGCGGGCATGGACGCCTATATCATGTCCGACCGAGCCAGCTGGCTGAATTTCGGTAACAAGGGTGGTCTGAAGCTGCTGTTCGCAGGCGACCCGGTGCTGTTCAACCAATACGCCTATATTCCGGTGAACCCGGATAAGCATGCCCATGTGAAGAACAGCCTGGCATTGAAACTGGAGGAATGGTTGGTCTCGGACAAAGCCAAGGAACTTATCAACGGCTACCAGATCAATGGTGAAACTCTGTTTGTTTTTAACGCCCGGCAATGACTTGACCTGAACTGGTTAAACACAGCCCCTGCCTTGGCAGGGGCTTTTTTTTGTGCTGCTGGAAAGCGCCCTCAGCTTTCGCCGCCTACGGTAAGTGTCACCCTGTCTCCGGCAAACCAGGTGCGGCCGAACTCAACAGGGCGCCCCTTCGGATCTGCGTTGATGCCTGTGGTGCGCAGGATCGGGCTGCCTTCTGCGATCTTAAGATGCAAGGCTTGGGTCGCTGTTGCCAGCTTGGCTGTGATCCGGGTTTCGATCCTTGTGTAATCCTCCACCCCGCAATGCCTGAGCGCGGCTGTGACCGACGATTGTTCCTGCAATGCCTCTAGGATAGTGGGGAAGCGGTAAGCCGGGAAAATGCTCTGGAACAGGGCAACCGGCTGGCTGTCCGCAAGTGACAGGCCGTCATAGACATGCACAAGGCTGCCCGGATCAAGCTGCAGCGCATTGGCCTCGCGCGGAGAAGCTGCCCGTGTTTCCAGTGTCAGTATCCGTTTGGCCGGGCTTCGCCCTTCACGGGTCAGATTCTGGTGGAACCGCACCCGCTTTCCGATCGGATAATCCGTTGGTTTGGCGGCCACAAAAACTCCGGCGCCGCGGCGCGAGTGGACCAATCCCTGTTCCGCCATTTCCGACAACGCCCGGCGCACGGTGTGCCGGTTTACCCCGAAACGCGCTGACAGCTGCGCTTCAGCGGGAAGCTTGCCGCCGGTTTCATACCGGCCTTGCGCGATGTCGTCGGTCAGGGCGATCGCGATGGACTTCCAAACGGGAGTGCGGGCCATGTCACTGAACTTTCACAAATCTGGGATTGCACCGGAGAAGGTGACTCGGGTAATATTTGTATAGTTGTATAGATAATGCCGACAACTTTGCCAAGAGGCTTAGACAAATGAACACCAATTTTTCTGCAGAAGACCGCAAGGGCTGGATGAGCCTTCTGGCCTCTTCTGAAGAAGCCCGGCTGACTGAGCTGTGGCAAGATTACGGGTTGGACCCGGATTTTGAGTTCCTCCGCGCGCCCGAAGTTGGCGGAATCATGATCCGCGGTCGAATGGGCGGTACTGGTGCCCCTTTCAATGCGGGTGAAATGACCGTCACACGATGCGCACTTTCACTATCGGACGGCACTGTCGGCCATGGCTATGTGCAGGGCCGCTGCAAAGCGAAGGCGGAGATTGCAGCCAAGATTGATGCGCTGATGCAGACCGGCGCTGCTGAGGCCTTGAACGAAGCTGTTCTGGTGCCGCTGGCGAAAGCGCGGCAGGCGCAGAAAACGGCCCGCGCGTCCAAGGCTGCGGCAACAAAGGTTGAGTTCTTTACGATGGTGCGGGGAGAGGATTGATGGATCAGCAATCCCGGAACACTGTTTTCGCAGGCGGTTTCAGCAACCCGCCAGTCGCTGCCGCGCATGCTTTCCGAGCGGCGATGAGCGCGATGGCCCGCCCCGGCCAAGTGCAGGAAATCGCAGGCGCAACACCACCGGAAGGGGTTTCGGTGGCTGCAGGCAGCCTGTTGCTGACTTTGTGCGACCCGGAAACCGGCGTGTACCTGGCGCCTGATGTGGACAGCGAGGCCTTGCGCGGCTGGGTGGCCTTTAACACGGGCGCGCCGATTGTTGCCGCTGAGCTGGCGGATTTTGCCTTAGGGGGATGGCAGCAGCTGCAGCCGCTCAACCGCTTTCGCACCGGAACCGCGGAGTATCCTGACCGCTCGGCCACGCTGATCATCGAGATGCACCGCCTGGATGTGCCGAATGCGATCCTGAGCGGCCCGGGGATCAAAGATACGGCTCGCATGCAAGTGCCCGAACTTGCCGCGCTTCAAGCTAACGCAGCCTTGTATCCGCTGGGGAGGGACTTCTTCTTCACTTCAGGATCGCAGGTTGCGGCCCTGCCGCGGTCCACTCAAGTCATTGCGGAGGCCTAAGCGATGTATGTTGCAGTAAAAGGTGGCGAACGCGCCATTGAAAATGCCCATGCCTGGCTGGCCGAAGAGCGCCGGGGTGACACCGGTGTCGCGGAGCTTTCTCTTGCTCAGATCCGCGAGCAGCTGAGCCTTGCAGTAAACCGGGTGATGGCTGAAGGATCCTTGTATGACCCCGATCTTGCCGCGCTGGCAATCAAACAGGCGCGAGGTGATCTGATCGAAGCCATTTTCCTGGTCCGCGCCTATCGCACTACTCTGCCGCGGTTCGGTTCCTCAAGGCCGGTGGAAACCAGCGGGATGGCCTGCGACCGGCGGATTTCGGCGACATTTAAGGATGCGCCGGGCGGCCAGGTGCTGGGGCCAACATTCGACTACACCCACCGTTTGCTGGATTTCAAACTCGCCGCCGAAGGCGACGTTCCCGAAGCCCCGGCTGCCGAGCCGCGCATGGAAACCACGCCGCATATCACGGCCTTTCTGCAGGGGGAGGACATCATCGAGCGTGAGCCATTTTCGGACGATGTGCCGGGCGATCTGACGCGCGAGCCGATGGCGTTTCCCGCGGGCAGGGCAGT
Organism: Leisingera sp. JC1; assembly: GCF_001679925.1. Classification (GTDB taxonomy): domain Bacteria; phylum Pseudomonadota; class Alphaproteobacteria; order Rhodobacterales; family Rhodobacteraceae; genus Leisingera. The sequence continues at coordinate 160,080 of NZ_LYUZ01000001.1, forward strand.
GCGTCTGCAATCGCTGACCCGTGGCGACGAGGGGTTCATCCTCGGTATGGCTTACTCCACCCAACGCGGATATGCGCGCAACCATGCCTTTGTCGGAGAGCTGCGCATCGGCGTTGTGCCGGTGGAAATGGAAATTCCGGAACTCGGCTTTTGCATTGAGATAGGCGAGGTGGAGCTAACCGAATGCGAGACGGTGAACCAGTTCAAGGGTTCCAAAACAGTGCCGCCGCAGTTCACCCGCGGCTACGGCCTGGTTTTTGGCCAGTCCGAGCGCAAATCGATCGCCATGGCGTTGGTAGACAGGGCGCTGCGCTGGGAAGAGCTGGGAGAGGACAATCTGGGGGCACCTGCACAGGATGAGGAGTTTGTCCTGAGCCACTCAGACAATATCCAAGCTACTGGATTTCTGGAGCACATCAAGCTGCCGCATTACGTGGATTTTCAGTCTGAACTGGAACTGGTCCGCAAGCTGCGCCGTGAAGCCGCGGAACTGGCTGAAACGCTGGCGTCAAGGGAGGCGGCGGAATGAGTTCAGTCGCAACCTCCGCCTCCGTCGCCGCCACCATCGCAACTGTTATGTCCAACGAAACCAAATGCCCCGCCAGCATCGGAACTGCTTGTTCTGCGAGGGGTGGTTTTGCGCGTTGGCGTGCGAATGATTTGAACGACTACGAAAACCGCAAAGGCGAAAAGCAGAATGGCGACGACAGGAATGTCTTGCAAAGCCAATGCTCCTTCAATTGGGCGGAAAAGGAAAAGCCATGAGCGATTACAGCTTCGCATATCTGGACGAGCAAACCAAGCGGATGATCCGCCGGGCAATCCTGAAGGGGTTGGCGGTGCCGGGCTATCAAGTGCCCTTTGCCAGCCGAGAGATGCCGATGCCCTACGGCTGGGGCACCGGCGGCGTGCAAGTTTCGGCCGCGACGCTGACCCCGGACGACACGCTGAAAGTGATCGACCAGGGTGCCGATGACACCACCAACGCGGTCTCGATCCGCAAGTTTTTTGAAAAGACGGCCGGCGTTGACACTACTGAAAAGACGGCGGAAGCCAGCGTCATTCAGACCCGTCATAGGATCCCGGAGGCAGAACTGACCGAGGATCAGATCCTAGTTTATCAGGTGCCGATCCCGGAGCCGCTGCGCTTTCTGGAGCCCCGCGAGAGCGAGACCCGCAAGATGCATGCGCTTGAGGAGTACGGGCTGATGCATGTGAAATTGTATGAGGATATCAGCCAGCATGGCGCCATTGCCACGGCTTACGCCTATCCGGTCAAGGTGGAGGGGCGCTATGTGATGGACCCTTCGCCGATTCCCAAATTCGACAATCCCAAGATGGAAATGGCGGCAATCCAGCTGTTCGGCGCGGGCCGGGAACAGCGTATTTATGCGCTGCCGCCTTATACTCAGGTCGTCTCTCTGGACTTTGAGGATTATCCGTTTGAGGCCAGCAAGGCTGATCATCCCTGTGATCTCTGCGGGGCAGAGGACAGCTACTTGGACGAGGTCATTCTGGATGATGCTGGCAGCCGGATGTTTGTTTGCTCGGATACTGATTACTGCCGGTCGCGGCGCGAAGCGGGCCATTCCGGCCGTCTGGGTGAGGAGGCCGTGTGATGACACCTTTGCTGCAAGTGAAAAACATCAAGAAACTTTACGGCGCACGGATCGGCTGCACGGATGTGACGTTTGATTTGTACCCCGGCGAAGTCATGGGGATTGTCGGGGAAAGCGGCTCGGGAAAATCGACGCTGCTGAACAGCTTGGCGGGCCACCTGGCACCGGATTGTGGTGAGGTCATCTTTGACACGCGCGCGAACGGGCCGGTGGACACAGTAACCATGTCCGAACCGGAGCGGCGGATGCTGGCGCGTACAGACTGGGCCTTTGTCCACCAGCACGCCCGCGACGGTCTGCGGATGTCGGTTTCTGCTGGCGGCAACATCGGTGAACGGCTGATGGCTGTGGGAGACCGCCATTATGGCTCGATCCGGGAAAGGGCGGCTGACTGGCTGGGGCGGGTTGAGATCAGCGAGAACCGGATTGACGATCGCCCTTCCGCGTTCTCTGGCGGCATGCAGCAGCGTCTGCAGATTGCCCGCAACCTCGTCACAGGCCCGCGGCTTGTCTTCATGGATGAACCGACCGGCGGGCTGGATGTCTCAGTCCAGGCACGCCTTCTTGACCTCTTGCGCGGGCTGGTGCGGGAAATGGGGCTGAGCGCCATTATCGTCACCCATGATCTGGCCGTGGTGCGGCTGCTGGCCGACCGGCTGATGGTTATGAAAGATGGCCGTGTGGTGGAAACCGGGCTGACCGACCAAGTGCTGGACGATCCCCAGCACAGCTATACCCAGCTGCTGGTTTCCAGCGTGCTGCAAGTCTGAGGGTAAGGCCATGATTGAACTGAACAATGTGAGCAAGAGTTTCATCTTGCATAACCAGGGTGGCGCAGTGATCCCGGTGATGCAAAACGCAACGCTATGTTTAAAACCCGGAGAATGTGTCGGGCTGACTGGAGTATCCGGTGCGGGCAAATCCACGCTGATGCGGGTGATCTATGGCAACTACCTGGCTGCCTCTGGCAGTGTAGTGGTTGGCGGTGTCGATGTGGCCAAGGCCGAGCCGCGCGAAATCCTCGCGCTGCGCCGCGAAACCTTGGGATATGTCAGCCAGTTCTTGCGTGTCGTTCCGCGGGTGCCGACTTTGGATGTCGTAGCTGAGCCCTTGCTGGCAGTTGGCACTCCAGTGGGCCAAGCTCGTGACAAGGCGGCCTCTTTGCTGGCTCAGCTCAACATCCAGGAACGGCTTTGGGGTCTTAGCCCAACGACTTTTTCCGGCGGAGAACAGCAGCGGGTGAATATCGCCCGAGGCTTTGCCTACGATTATCCTGCGATGCTTCTGGATGAGCCAACAGCCAGCCTCGATGCGCAAAACCGGGCTACTGTTCTGGGCCTGATCGAGACCGCCAAGGCACGGGGGGCGGCCATTATCGGGATCTTTCACGACGAGTCCGCCCGCGCGCAGGTCTGTGACCGCTTTGTGGATGTCTCCGCCTTTTCACCCAAGGCAGCGGCATGAGTGCGGCGCGAAAAAAAGGCCCGGTCATTGCCGTGGTCGGGCCGTCCGGTGTCGGCAAGGACAGCTTGATGTCCGCCCTCGCGGTCTCCGGCCCTCAATTGCGCCTAATGCGCCGGGTCATCACCCGCGCGCCGGAGGCGGGCGGGGAAGATTACCAGCCGGTGAGCGAGGCGGAGTTTTCAGCCTTGGCTGAAAACGGCGTGTTTGCCCTGCATTGGCAAGCACATGGGCTGCACTACGGCATACCGCGCGATATCGAGAAACTACGTGAAGACTGCGGCGGAGTGCTGGTGAACCTCTCGCGTGCCGTGCTGCTGGAGGCGCAAGAGGTGTTCGGGGATTTCATCGTGCTGTCGGTTGCCGCGCGGCCTGAGGTTTTGGCGCAAAGGCTTGCGGCAAGGGGGCGGGAGGGCGCTAGAGAAGTGCAGCACCGTCTGGCCCGCGCGAAAAAACCGCTGCCAACAGGCTTGCGCAGGGTCCATCAGATCGACAACAGCGGCGCTCTCAGCACAGCGGTAAACGCTGCACTGGCAGTTATTCAGCCGGAGAGTGCATAGCGGTGGATCAGGTGAAATCTTCCATTCGGCGCTTCGCCCATCAGTGCCAGACCACCGATCACAAAAGGCGCAGGCAACAATGGGATCAGGTGCTTGTGCAGAGCGGCCTCCACTGCGGGCAGTTCTGGTTTGGGCAGCTTTCCTGTCAGGGTAATATGAAAACGGAACTGATTGAGAACATACGGGTAGCCCCAGCGGGTGAGGTTTTCGTCCTGCTCCGGTGTCAGGCCTGCAGCGCGGCGGCGGTCCAGGTCTGCCGTGGACAGCGGTGCTCGAAACATGTCGAGTTCAGTCACGCAATTTGCTGCAAGCTTGTTCAATGCAAACTGGTCACCGGTTGGGCGCAAAGCGAGAAAACGGCCAAGGCGGGCCAAGTGAAGGCCTTCAAACCTAACTGGCTTGTGCGAAGACGCAAAGGTTTTGCAGGCGGCTTCAAGCGCTGCCTGTGTCTGCCCTTCGGCCAGGTGCATCGGCGGCTTCATCGTCGCGTGCAGCCCATATTTCCGCGGCACTTCGGTGATCGCGCCAATGTCCAGCCCTGCAATGTCCGGATGCGGCAGACACGTGCCCGTTTCCATGTCCCAGCCGAGCCAGCTGGCTGCAAACTTGCTCCAGTCCGCATCTGTGGGTGGGGCGTAATAGATCGCGTATCGCGTGAATGTCACATTGGCCTCCTAAACGTGGCCTTCCATAGCTCGAAAGATGTGAAGTTCAGATGACAGAAGAGATGATCCTTGCCAATGCTGCACTGGTGCTTCCGGGCGAGATCCGGACCGGCAGTGTGAAAGTTACGGGCGGTGTGATAGCAGACATTTCCGGCGGAGCATCGGTCCCGGCGGGGGCTGTGGATTGCCAAGGGGATTTTGTTAGCCCTGGCCTGGTGGAGCTGCACACGGACAACTTAGAACGCCATATACAGCCTCGCCCGAAGGTGGACTGGCCGCATGCCAGTGCCATTATTGCTCATGACGCGGAGCTCGCGGGGACCGGCATCACTACTGTTTTTGACGCTATGCGTGTAGGTTCCATCAGCCGCCGGGAAAGCCGTTATGGCGCGTATGCACGGCGATTGGCATCTGAGCTTCTGGAACTGCGCACTGCAAACGCTTTGAAAATCTCGCATTTCCTGCACCTTCGGGCGGAGGTCTGCACTGATACGCTGGTGGAGGAACTGAATGCCTTCGGAGAAGAAGATCGAGTCGGGCTGGTCTCTCTCATGGATCACACGCCGGGCCAGCGCCAGTTTCGCGATCTCTCCAAGCTGGAGCAATATGTAAAAGGTAAACACGGTTTTGATGATGCTGCCTTTCAATCGCATGTCGCGCATCTGATGGAGCTGCAGGAAACTTATGGCACGTTGCATGAAGCGGCGGCTGTTGCCGCGGCCAAGCGGTTTGGTGCAGTGCTGGCGAGCCACGACGACACAACAGCGGCTCAGGTGGCGGTGTCCGCAGGCCATGGGATCCGCCTAGCTGAGTTTCCAACAACGGTGGAGGCCGCACAGGCGTGCCGGGTGCAAGGCATCAAGGTCATGATGGGAGCACCAAACCTGATCCGAGGCGGCTCGCATTCAGGCAACGTCGCCGCGCATGAATTGGCGGACCTGGAACTGCTGGACATTCTTTCATCTGACTATGTGCCCGCCGCGCTGTTAATGTCTGCGGTCAAGCTGGGCGAGCTATGGGGTGATTTGGCGCGGGGATTGGGCACAGTGACCCATGCTCCTGCTGCTGCGGTCGGGCTTGATGACCGCGGGCGGCTGGAAACAGGCAAACGTGCCGACCTGATCCGGTTCAGCATGCAGGCGGGAGCACCCGCTTTGCGTGGCGTCTGGGCCCGCGGGCTGCGGGTCGCTTAGATACGGTGAGCCAGGGGCCGCCGAAGGCCGCATTCAGCTGGCGCGATAAAACATGTAGCGCCCGGGAGGGATGCCGCCCGGGCCGCTCAACTCTTCAAAGCCGGTCAACGGCTGGCCGGAAACGATGATCCCGCCAGGGGCCATGACTTGAGCAATGACTGGAGAGAGTGCGGCCGCTTCGGCAACGTCCTTTTCCTTGACGCCGAAACCGAAGTCATAGTGTGCGAGAGCGATCTTGTGACCGCTTGCCGCAAGCTGCTCAAGCATCGCTCTGGCTTCGCCTTGAAGGAAGTCCTGCTCCGGCGGGACACAGGACGGATGGCATTGCAGAATTCTGTCAATCACCCAAATCCGGCGGGTGCTCATGATCTCGCGCAGGTGGTCATAGGTGCGTCCGTTGCCGAGCCCCATATCCAGAACATCGCCACTGACCGGGTTGACCTGTTCCGCGGCCCAGTTCAATCCGTCGCGCTGGGCAGTCAGACGGCGCAGCATTGAATCGAGACGGCTCATTCAAGACATCCTTTCGTCATAGATCCAGGCCTCGCCCGGGCCATCGAGCAGCCGCTTTGCGAGCGCGCCGATGAAGGACCAGATTGCCTCATCGTGGACTAGGTGGTGTGTGAGGAGACCATAGGGTTCCGCATTATCCGCATCCCCAGTGCGGCGGTCGCGCAGTTGGCGGGCCACCTGTGCTGTCAACTGATCAACTGGCAGCAACCCACGCCCGCCTTTCCAGTCGACCGGATCCAGATGAGTGTTCACCCGCAGCAGGCCGGAAGCGGGTTTGGCAGCCTTACGGGGAGTGAAGGTCGACACAGCAGTGTAGCCGGCGCCTGCCAGCCAAGTCAGCATTTCCGGCGAAATCCGGTTCCACGGCGGCACAAACATTGGCCGCAAGCAACTGCCAAACAAGTCCTGCATCGCGGTCAGGCCGCGCTCGGCATCATCCAGCAGTTCGTCCAGCGGACGGTGCGCACCGAATTCGGCTTTCTTTTCACCTGCTGGGGCGTGGTTCTGGTGGGCCCAGCCGTGGACGACCGGGATGAGTGTTGGGTGCTCCGCGACGAAACGGGCCAGATCAGCTGTCGCGCCTTGCGGGATTACAGCCAAATGCACCGGCAGATCCAGGTCCGCTGAGAGCGCGGCCAACCGTTCCAGTTCAGAAGATTGGGACATTGCATCATCGTCCCGCCACCACAGGGGCAGCCTTAGCCCTGCCAGTTGCCAGTTGTCCAGTTCCCGGTCCAGCCCGCTCCAATCCGGTGTCATTCGCGCCCTCCCGCAAGTTCTGCGGCAATCTCCACGCTCCGGGCTGCTCCGTCAAMCCTGAAACCGCCTGCAAGCCGCGGCGGTGCCTGCATTGCCGTTTTGACCGCAGCGCATAGCGTTTCAGGGGAAAGGCTTGCAGTTTCAAGGATCTCTATGCCATTCAATGGTGCGAGACTGGCCGCGCGCAAGCTTTGTTCTGTCTCGTTTCCCGCGTCGAAGGGCACAAAAACAGCAGGCGTGCCAGCCTGCAAAATATCCAGTGCAGTATTGTAGCCGCACATGCTGACCGAGGCTGAGGCGTGTGAAAGCATCTGGCGGAAGTCCTGACGGGCAGGCTCCAGCAGGGCAGGGGACCTGGACTTGGAAAACTCTGCAATGCGAACATTGGCATCTGAGCCGCCAACGAGCAATCGCCAGGGCGTGCCGGGCATCAGTTTGGCGGCCTCTAGGGCGCAGCGATAGAGCGGTGTTCCCACGCTGCCGCCGCCTGCGCTCACAAGCACTTCGCCTGCGCCTGCCTGATCAGGGTGAGAGCCGGCAGCGGTAGGGGCGACATACCCCGTGTAACGCAGCTTGGGTGCCAGTAAATCAGAGACCGGCCAGCTGGCGTTGAGCCGGGTGGCTGCGGGATCGGAGTGAACCAGCACGGCGTCAAAGTACTTAGCGATCACCGCGTCGGCCTTTTCTGCTTTCTCCGGTTTGGAAGGAGGGGCGAGGATGTCGCGGATGGAGGACAGGACCACAGGCCGCAGAGGCAATGTTCTGGCAGTTTCAAGCAGAGCCAGAAATTCCTTCCGTAGGGAACGGCGGCCGAATGGGTAAAGCTCAGTAATCAACACATCAGGTTGCAAATTACGCAGTGCAGCGCAAATGGCTGTCTGGCGTCGTGCAAAATATGCCTCATCAGAAGGCGTACTGTTTTCTGCCAGGAGGCGAGTGAAGTTTACCCCGTCGGAGCGCAACGGAGGCAGCTGAAGCAAATCAATCCCGTTGGTGTTGAGCTGCGGTGCCGGGAAACCGCCAGAAACGACTTGCACCCTGTGGCCTGCTTTGATGAAAGCCCGGGCCAACGTGAGAGCCCTGGACAAGTGGCCAGTACCCAGCAGATGCGTGACGGCAATCAGAACTTTCATGAGCCCCCCTTGCGGAGCAGCCGAACCGGGTCCGGCCAGGGACGAAGGCCTCGACCATCAACCTCGACTACAAACAGACGGTTCCGTTTTATGCGGAATGGTGCGGGGCCTTCGAAACCCCAACCGTGCGCCCGCGCCAGGATCATCCGCATGATACCGATATGGCAAACAGCAACAGAATCCTGTTTCAGCGCATAAAGCCAAGGTTCAATACGGGACCAGACTTCCGCCGGGCTCTCCCCGCCTGGCGGACGGTAATTCCAGCCCCATTCTTCAATATCGCGAAAGCCGCTGCCCGGAACAGCTTTCAGATCCAAACCGCGGAGCCCTTCCCAATCTCCCCAGTTCATTTCGATGAGTTCAGATGCTGTTCTTGGCTTGTGTCCGGTGATGAGCAGGGCGGTTTCCGCTGCACGCGTCAGCGGACTGGACCAAAGCTCTGCCTGCCGCCAATCCTCTGGCAGGGTGTAGCTGCTCAGCTCTGCCCGGGCTGCATTGTCCAGGGGTATGTCACTGCGGCCTTGGATGCGGCCGGCACGGTTCCAGGCAGTATGCCCGTGGCGCAATAGAGCAAGCCGGATCATGCGGAGAGGTCCATCATCGGCAAAACAGTCTTCCAAAAAATCCGGGCGGCGGAGGGAGCAAGGTGATTGGTTGAAACATAGTGGCGGGCATCCTTGGCAGTTTCTGCACGCAGCTCAGGGTTTGCAAGCAGCCGGGCGGTAAAGAATGCGAGTGCCTGGGCGCCTGCTTCCGGCGCCGGGTATGCCTTGGGCAGCAATACATCCCGCACTCCGGGGCGGTCCTGAGCCGCAACTGGCAGCCCATGGGCCTGGGCTTCCAGATAAACCATGCCAAAGGCTTCATTCACTCCGGGCCACAGAAACAAGCTGGCATTTGTATAGGCCGCCGCCAATTCCGCGCGAGTGAGTTGGCCCAGAAAGCGGACCCTCTCCGCAAAGGGGGCCATCAAAGCCTCGACCTCAGCCCGAGCCGGGCCGTCGCCTGCGATATTCAGGCGCCATTCCCCGGGCAGGTAGGCGAGCGTTTCTGCTATGATGCTATATGAAGCCAGTTTGTCGCCCTGGCGCATCATGCCTGCTGCCAGGATGGGGCCGTTCAGGGAAGAGAGAACCGGCAGCCCGTCACGCGGAAGGAAGGGCGGCAGGCAAGTGATGATCTGGCACCCGTGCCGGTCACGATCCAGCGCAAACCGGTCCTGTTCTGTGAAATGGAAAATTGCATCTGCAGCATCAGCGGCCGCATGGGCCGCCTTGGCGAATTCGGCCCAGGGGCCGGTCAAGCGCTTTTGGGCGCGGGTGGATTCGATCTGCACATAGGGGATGCCACGGGCTCGTGCCACAGCGGGGCCAATCAGGTCCGGGGCCTTGTAGTAGTTGTGATACGTGACCCAGAGGTCCGCTTTAGGCATTTCTGCAATCAAACGGCGGATCTCGCCGTCCGCTTTGGCGCGCAGGTCGGATTGCTGCTCTCTGTCGCCGTGCTTGTCATAGATCCTAAGATCCGAAGCAAGCTGCACCTCTGCGCGGCTGGACTTGAATAGCGCTATAAGGTTGCGTGCTATCTCGCGGTCGCCGGAAGGTACAGGGTGGTGCGGCGGTTTCATCGGCGCGTAGAAGATAACCCGCTTTCCGGCTCCCGGCAGCATTGAGTTCAGCCGTTCTTCAGCATGGAATTCAGCCGTTTCGAAAGTTGGGCAATTCCAGGATCCATCCCGAAATCGCTGCGCAAACGGACCAAAGCGGACTGGGCCATTTCTGACAGTTTCTGAGGGTGCCGGGCAGCAGAGAGCAGACTCTCCGCCAGCTCCTCAGGGCTGTCTTCGCTCAAAAGTCCATGAATTCCGTGGTCTATGAACTCCGGGATCGCTGAGACAGGGGTCGACAGGATCGGCAAAGCTTGAGAGGCCGCCTCCATCAGCACATTCGGCAGCCCGTCCCGATCACCATCGGCTGCCACCCGGCTAGGCAGCACTAACAGGTCTGATGAGCGCATTGCCTCAATCACCTCCGGCTGGTCGCAGGCACCGCGCCAGGTGATGCGATCCGCTATGCCTGCATCTTCTGCCATACCTTGCAAAAGGTCACCCAGCCCGCCACCGCCGATGTGAGTCCAGTGCCAGTCAAGTCCTGCAGGCAGCAAAGCCAGTGCTGATATCAGGCGGTCGAACCCCTTCTTTTCGACCAAGCGGCCGACAGACATGAAGCGAACAGGGTCGTGAGGCAGGCGCGGCCGGCGTTCAGGCGGCGCAGGAAAACGGGTCAGGTCCAGCCCGTGATAGACCAGATCAACACGTTCTGGTGTATCCGCCATTTCCTGAAGATGCTTGGCACCAAAGCCAGTGCACGTGGCACCAAATGCTGCGCCGTAATGGGCAGCGGAGAGCTTCTCCTGAATTTCCCACTCGGGTGAGGTCCAGATGTCCTTGGCGTGGGCGGAAAAGCTCCACGGCAGCCCCCGCATGATTGCTGCATAACGAGCCACAGATGACGGAGTGTGCAGGAAATGCGCGTAGAGGCCCAGAATCTCGCCCGGCATTTCTGCCGCCAGAACACAAGCCTGGCCGAAGCGGCGTATTCGGTTCTGTGTCGCGTCACGGCGCAAGTCAGCGCGCCAAATGCGGTAGGCCTCGCCGTATCCAGGAAATTGCTGAGCAATTTCGCGCGCGCGCCAGACCCGGACCGGTTCTTCATGCAGATACTCAGGCAGGTAATTTACTCGCGCCCTCAGCTGTGAATGCAACGGATGACGCTTGACGTCCGTAGGGTGGCGCAACGACCAGATCTCAAAGGTATGGCCAGCGGCCTCGAGGGCAACCAGTTCCTGAGCGATGAAGGTTTCGGACAGGCGCGGCCAGCCCTTTACCACTACCGCAAGGGGCGGGCGGGCAGTGTTCATTCAGCGGCCTCTTTGTGTGTGTCCTGAAGCAGCGCGGTGACGCGCCGGGTCACATAGTCGAGACCGTCCAGCAGCCCCTCGGAACCAGCGGCTGAGGGCGGGGGCTGGGTTGCCAGTGCACGGATCGCCTTGGCCAGTGCTGGCGCGGTCCAGCCATCCCGAACCTCATCCAACATGGTTGTCAGACCGATCTCTTCAGCCCGGCTGGCGCGTATCCACTGCTCCAGCCGAGGGGTGGTGCGAGGCACGATAACGGCAGGCTTGTCAAAAGAAAGAACCTCGCAAAACGTGTTGTAACCGCCCATGCAGACCACTCCCTGAGCGCCGGCAAACAAAGTCTCAATCTGAGATTCGAAGCCGACGGCGGTGACGCGGCCATTCAGCTGTGCAACCCGCTCCTCAAAATCCTGACGGGTTTCGCCGGACAGAAAGGGGCCATAGACCAGTACCGCACGCGGGGAGAGGCTCGGGTCGGCTTCATATGCCGACAGCACAAGATCCACCATCATCTCGCCATCGCCACCACCGCCGGGGGTAACCAGCAGATACGGCTGCTCGGGCGGTTCTCCAACCTGGCCAAGATCGCGGCGCAGGTAGCCGGTCCAATGCATGCGGGCTTGCATCTCTGCAGTGAAGGGCAGTCCTGCGGTCGGGTCATACACGGACCGGGGGCCATAGACCCAGATCTCATCGTAGAAATCACGGGTGGCCTCGACCGCGTGCTTGCGTTCCCATTCCGCGGCCAGCACCTCCGGCTCATCAAGCACATCCCGCAAGCCCAGCACCATCCTGCAGCGGCCGCGGGATTTCAGAAGGTCCAGCGCTGGCATCAGCTCGCCGCGAAATCCGGTGGGTTCCTTGTCGGCGACGAGCACGTCAGGATCGTATTGCTCGACGGTGGAGCGGATCAGGGCCGCGCGCAGCTCGGCGGTTTCCTCGATGCTCATGCCCATGGTGCGCGACGCGTAGGATCCGTCAGAACGCTTGATCACACCAGGCAGCCGCACATGGTCGACGCGGGACGGGAATGAGAACCTGCCTGCTACCGGAGACCCGGTAAGGATCAGCGCCGAAGCTTCGGGGTTTGCGGCCGTTATTGCTCCGGCCAGCGCGCGTGAACGCCGCAGATGACCCAGCCCGAAAGTGTCGTGGCTGTAGAACATGATCCGGGGACCACGCTTTCCCGCGTCCGAATTGGGTTGGGTGAAGCCCGCGTCTGTCATTTGACTACCTTAAGGGAGTTCTGGGCTGCTTCCATCAAAGGGTATGCCTCGGCGGCTGAGGAGGCACGCCAGCTCATGCTGCTGGCCGTCTCCGGGCGCGTGCTTTCATGCTCGGCCATCTTTCGCCTCAGTTTGCGCGTCCTATGTCCATTTGCGGCAGGGCGCGGTCAGTATTTGCTTTAGCCGCCTGAGGTCCTTGCAGATTGCCGGCCGGGACCGCGGCATTGTGGTGCTAAGCCCGATGGGCAGATATTTGAATTTGTATAGCCCGGAGCCGGGGTGCATGCAATCATGCGGCATTGTTGCAAGGCGCACGGTAATTTGCGCGCGCGCCATTTGCGCAACGCTCCGGCAGATGGTTAATTTGACACGAGTTTCCATAAGGATAGCCGGTCATGCAGCTTTTTTTCTTTCGGTTTTTGCTCTGTCTGCTGCTGGCGGGCGGGCTGACAGCTCACACCAGCGCGCAAGAAAGTGACGCTGGGAGTGCAGAGGCACTGTCCCGAGCAATTGAGCAAGCGGCCGAAAGCGGTGTGAACGTACTGGTTGTTGACAGCAGCGGGAGGTTGCTGAATGTGCCGCCTGAAGGCGGGCAGCCGACTGATCATTCTGCATCGGGAGCGATGGAGCAGCCGTCGGCCTTGATGAAGGCGCAGTCCAAAGTTGCAGCGTTCCGGGCAGAACTGAACAGCCGGCTGGAAGCACTGCCCTATTCAGTCTTTGAAATGCAATACATCCTGCGCCAGACCAGCCCTGACGGGCGCATTATGACTTATGTGGAAGTGCTGGGCTGGAGTGTGCTGTTCCTTCTGATCGGACGTTGGCTGTCGGTGGAGATATACGGCAAGCGGTTTGCCAAGAAGTTCGTGGTCTCACGGATCCGTGAAACTCCGGAAGGGTATCAGGAAAAGATGCCGTTTCTTGTTTTCCGTTTCCTCATGGGACTTGGGGCCACGGTTTTTGCAATGATCTTTGCGGCGCTGACCTCGTATCTGATATTTGGCGCTTCAGGTGATCCGTCCGTCGAGTTTACCGTTACAGCGATATACACAGCATATTTCCTCGCACGCACCGTGTCGGACTTGTGGCGAATGGTTTTGTCGCCATTTCTGGCGCAGTACCGTATCCCGGTGTTTTCCGACCGGGATGCCAAGCGGCTTTATATTTGGGCCTCTTTGCTGGCAACCTACGACATTTCGTCAACACTGTTTGCAACCTGGGTTGGCGATTTCGGTCTTAATTACAACGTTTATGCACTGGTCTACGGCGTTCTGGCATTGGTGGCGACGCTGGGTAATTTGCTGATGGTGCTGGTCAATGGCAGTGCCATTTCCAATGCCATCCGCGCTGGCCGCCTGCCGGAGGACTGCTCATGGCTGGTGCGAATTCTGGCATTGGCCTGGGCTCCAGTACTGATGACTTACATGGTCTTCGGCTGGCTAAAGCTGGCGTTTGACCTCGTTCTTGAGCATGAAGTCTCCATACCGCTGATGGCTGGCAGTTATTTCGTTCTGACTACGATCCTGGTGGTTTATGGGGCGATCAACTATGTCATCGAAAGGTACTTCCGCCGCAGCCTTGCCTTTCAATCCGCAGCAGCGCCATCAGCTGAGGAAAGTGCCGCGCCGGTCGCAGGCGGAGATTCTTCTAAGAATGGAAATGCACAGGCGGGCGATGCGGCTGCGGAGTTGGAAGACGAAGCGGAATTCCCCCTGAAGCCAAAGCATCCAATCGCCACTTACGAAGACCTCGCTCGCAGAGTTGCAGGCATTCTCGCCTTTGTTGTTGGGGCTTATTCGCTGGTAATTGTCTGGAACCCGGACGCCAGCTGGCTCAGGACCACTGCTGCAGAGCGGGTGGTGGATGTGACTGTCATCCTGTTTATCGGCTACATCGTCTATCATCTTTTCCGGATTTGGATCGACAGCAAGATTGACGAGGAAGTGGGCGATGTTCCGGAGGCTGAGCTGGGCGATGAAGGCGGAGCTGGCGGCGCCAGCCGGCTGGCGACCCTGCTGCCCCTGTTCCGCGGCGCAATTCTGGCGGTGGTTCTGGTGTCGATTGTTCTGATCCTGCTCTTGGAGCTGGGGATCAATGTCAGTCCGCTGTTCGCTGGCGCCGGCGTAGTAGGCTTGGCTGTGGGCTTTGGCTCGCAGACACTTGTACGGGATATTTTTTCCGGCGCATTCTTCTTGATCGACGACGCTTTCCGGAAGGGTGAGTATATCGACATCGGGGACGTGAAGGGCACAGTCGAAAAGATATCTGTCCGCTCCTTTCAGCTGCGCCATCACTTGGGCGCGCTGCACACCATTCCTTTTGGGGAGATCAAAGTCCTGACCAACTATTCCCGGGATTGGGTGATGATGAAGCTGCCCCTGCGAGTGACCTACGACACCGACGTGGAAAAGGTCAGGAAGCTGATCAAGAAACTTGGGCAAAAACTGATGGACGACCCCGTTGTTGGCCATACCTTCATACAGCCTCTTAAGTCGCAGGGGGTGATCGAGATGCAGGACTCTGCAATGATCATCCGGGTGAAGTTCATGACCAAGCCGGGGGACCAGTGGATTGTACGCAAACGGGTTTACCAGGAGATCCGTGAATTGTTTGCAATTGAAGGCGTCAAGTTTGCGCATCGTGAAGTGACGGTACGCCTTGCCCCGGATCAGGCGGATGAGGTGACACCAAAACAAAAAGAGGCTGCTCTGGGGGCCGTTCAGGCCGCTATAGACGAAGACTTGCTTGAGGACATGGGAGGTTCCGGCGGCGATGACCGTTGACTCTCTTCTCCAGTTTGCGGCTGCATGCTCGCCTCATACCAAGTTCAGCTTCTTTGGCGTGATTTTTAAGTCCAGGCAGGGGAAGCACTGCCGCAGCTGGTTGCGGCCGTCTCCCAGCGCATAGCAATACCGCTCAAGCGGAGCGGTGCTGCAAGCCGGCGGCCAGGCCCCCAGCTGGTTGCTTCGATATCCGGTGCGTAGTCGCTGTCAACGGGTCCGGTGATTTCCGGACCTTCGGCAGATTTTTCCATCCCGGCCAGCAGTTCCGCCGTGCGCGCCAGCGATAGGCGGGCCTGTGGAACTGCCTCACCTTGTGCTGCTGCGGTTAATGCCGAAAGGACTGCGGCGGCCATTAGGTATCCCGTTGCATGATCGAGCGCTTGCACTGGCAATGGGTGCGGCTTTTCCGTTCCAGCCCAGTCCCGGCCTGCGTCTGCAATTCCTGCGCTCATCTGCACCAGGCTGTCGAACCCGCGCCGCGCGGCCCAGGGGCCTGTCCAGCCATAGGCGTTCAACTGCACCTCGACGGTGTTTGGCGCAAACTGCCTGCGGGTCTCTGCGCCGTATCCTAGTCCATCCAAGGCTCCGGGCCGGTAGCCGTGCACCAGTACATCGGCCTGGGTGAGCAAGGCTTCAAAGACCTGCCTGTCGCTACTCTTGGTCAGATTGAGTGCTGCCATGCTCTTGCCCAGAGAGATGTCAGTAATCACACCGGGTTCGTCCCAGCCAGGCGGGTCGATGCGCAGTACATCGGCCCCGAAACCAGCTAGCGTTCGGGTCGAGACTGGGCCTGCAAGAACACGGGTCAGATCCAGCACCCGCAATCCCGCCAGAGGCCGTGCTACCGTTGCTTCCACCCTGTCCCGCAGCTTGACAGGAGCGGGGCTTGTCCAGTGGATCAAGGGTTCTTTTGCCACTGAACGGCCCTGAGGGTGCATCTTCCAGTCAGCACGGCTGCGCATGGCGGCAGCTACTCCGCCACTCGCCGCAATTTCGCTTTCGAGCCCGTCTGCCTTCCAGTGATTTACCGCATCAGCTACAGCTTCCCTAGTTCCAGGACAACCGATCACACGCAGCGCAGCCTTACGGTGATGCGGCAAGTTGGTGTGCAGGCGGATCCAGCCTTCCTTAGCTTCGTATACGCCTGCTATGTCATCCCACAGGTCCGGGAGCTCCCAGCCCTCGGGCCGGAAGCTGTAACCGAACCAGAGTGAGGCAAGCCGCTGATCCACAGTAATTTCTGGCGCAGAAGGGGTCAGGTTCATCGCTTCGACCAGCCTTGCCAATTCCTGACCCACAGCGCCGATCGAAGCATTGGCCAGTTCGGTGACTGCGAAGGCGCTGTGTAAATGGCCGTTGCCGGTCAGATGGTATCGATCAGTATCCGGCAGGGCGGTGAGAAGGGTCATTGCTGATAGGGGTCGAGACTGTCGCGCAGCCCGTCTCCAAGGAAATTGAAGGCAAGCACAACGATGACAATCGGCAACATCGGTATGGCCAGCCAAGGGTATATTTCCACTGACGTGAGGTTTTGTGCGTCGTTCAGCATCACGCCCCAGCTAACAGCTGGTGCACGCAGGCCAAGGCCGAGAAATGACAACGCAGTTTCACCAAGGATCATCGCCGGGATCGACAGGGTGGCTGATGCTATCAGATGCGACATGAAGTTCGGCAGCAGATGCTTGCGGATCACCCGCCCGGAGGAGGCCCCCATCATTTCCGCGGCACGGACATATTCTTCTTCCCGCAAGGACAAGAATTTGGCGCGCACGGAACGGGCAAGACCGGGCCAGTCGAGAATGCCAAGAATGATTGATATGATGAAAAACACCGCAACAGGCGACCAGTTTGACGGCACCGCAGCAGACAGGGCGAGCCATAAGGGCAGTTCCGGCAGTGAACGCAAGATCTCAATCACCCGGTTCACCGTCCAATCGACGCGGCCGCCGAAATAGCCAGCGACGCTGCCGAAAAAGATACCAAGCACAAAAGAGACCGTGATCCCGATCAGGCCAACCGTCAGCGACAGCTGTGCGCCGTAGGACACGCGGCTGAAGATGTCCCGGCCCAGGCGGTCGGACCCCATGATGAAGATCGTCGCTTCTTCGCTGGCGCAGAACAGGTGTCGGTTGCTTTCGATGAAGCCAGCCAGATTGTAGGTGCTGCCTTCGCAGAAAAACTTGAGCTTGAGCGGCCGCGAGGTATCCGGTTTGAACTCCCACTGAAAGGTTTCCAGGTTCGCTTCCGATGTCATTGGATAAACGAATGGACCGACAAACTCACCCTCGTGAAACAGTTTGATGGATTGCGGGGGTGAGTAGAGATGTTCCGAAAAACGCTGGTTGGGGCCATAAGGGGCGATGAAGCCGGCGAACGGTATCAGGAAATAGGCAATGAAAAGGAAGATGCCGGAAATCAAACCTAGCTTATGGGTCTTGAACTTGCGCCAGACCAGCAGCCAGTTGGGGGCGTCGAGGTCCTTGCGTTCCAGCTCCAGCAGAGAGGCCTGCGGGTCGAAAGGTTCATCATCGACATATCGTCCGTCGGGCAGATGAGTCATGCGTCGCGCCCCTCATAGCGGATTCTGGGGTCAAGAAGCACCAGCAGCACATCTGAGATCATGGTGCCGATCAGGGTAAGCAGGGCTACGAACATCAGCACGAACCCCGAGAGGAACATGTCCTGAGTCTTGAGCGCCGTCAGCAGGGTCGGGCCAATTGTTTGCAGGCCTAGCACCACCGAAACCAGGACTGAGCCGGAAATCATCGAGGGCAGAAGATTGCCGATATCTGCAACAAAGGGGTTGAAGGCTACACGCAGCGGGTACTTTGCGAGCATCCGGGAAGGTGCCATGCCTTTGGCAATAGCTGTTTCAACATAGGGCTTGCCCAGTTCGTCCAGCATATTGGCGCGCAGACGCTGCATCATGGCAGAGGCGCCGGCGGTCCCGATCACAAAGGTTGGCACAATCAGGTGAACCAGAATGGATTTCACCTTGTCCCAGTTCATTGGCGTCCCCTCGAATTCAGGTGCCATCAGCCCGCCGATCGGCAAGTCAAACCAGCGGTGGCCGTAGTAGAACAGTATCAGTGCCAACAGAAAGTTTGGGGTGGCAAGGCCGAGATAGCCGACAAAGGCGGTGGTATAATCGACCCAGCTGCGCGCGCGGGCAGCAGCCAGGACACCCAGGGGCAGGGCGACTGCATAGACAAAGACTACAGCAGCAAGGTTCACCAGTACGGTCAGCCACAAGCTGTCACCGACAATATCGGCCACGGGGCTGTCAAATTCGAACGACCAGCCGAAATTTCCTTGGATCATGCCAGAAAATCCGTGCGGTCCCGGCATGAAGCCCATCCAGATCATGTACTGCTGCCACAGCGGCTTATCGAGCGCATATTCCTTTCGCAGGAATTCGGCCTTGGCCACCCCCGCGGACTGCCCGGTTGCCTGCAGTTCGGCAATCTGGTTCGACAGGTAATCTCCGGGCGGCAGGTTGATAATCACAAAGATCAGCACTGAAACCACCAGAAGTGTCATCAGCATAGTGCCAAAACGGTAGATGGCGTATCGCAGTATCTCCATCAGTCCAGGCCATCCTCGAAAAAGAACTCATCCGGCCGGTAGACGCCGAAATGCGCACCGGGATCCCAGGCCCAAATTGCCTGTTCAGGCACATTGCGCAGCCGTTTGCTGACGACCACGGGTTGCGGTGCCGCTGCAACCACGCCGATGGCATAGACCTGTTCGGCGTGGATTTTCAGCATGGCGTGCCAGGCTGCGAGGCGCTCATCCTTTGTCGTGGCCATGTCCCAGTCCTGCAAAAGGGAGAGCAATTGCTGGGCCGGTTCCATGTCAGGCGGCTCGCCCGCGCTGCCGCCGGTCTGATAATACTGACCCCATTTCGGCCAGGACAGAAAGACCTGATCAGTCGGCGCCAAGTATACGGGGGATGTATAGGTCTGGGGCAGGCCGTTGTCCCAGCCGAACCAAGCAGATGCCATTGAACTTCCTGAGAACACACGGTTTCTGAGAATGTCGCGGTCCAGAGGCCGCATAATCAATTTGACCCCGACATCGCGCCAGTCATCGGCGATGATCTGCAGGGCGTTTTCCACTTCCTGCCGTTCACCGGCGGTCTCCACGATCAGTTCCATCAGGCGGCCGTCAGGCAAATAGCGGATGCCATAGCCGTCCTTTTCCGTAAGCCCGGCTTCGTCCAGCAATTGGTTGGCGCGCTCTGGGTCAAACTGTGCCCATGCATCCCTAAAAGCGGGATCAAAGAGCTCGCTTTGCTCCAAAACGGTCATCGCGCCGGGTTTGGCAAGGTTGAAATAAAGCGCCCTGTTGATTGCGCGCCGGTTGATTGCCAGCGATAGCGCTCGCCGCACCCGCACATCGCGCAGAATGTTCCGCCACACCGGGTCCTTGGTGTTCAAGTTCGGGTAGATGGCGATTTGCGAGGCCGCACCGTTGCCCCAAAGATAGGTTTTGTACCCGGAGTTGTCCTTTTCCCCCTTGCGCAGGATAGGAATATCGCGGAAGTCCAGCCCGCGGGCCTGTAAATCGGCTTCCCCCGCATTTGATTTGGCAGCCACCAGACCTGCAGTCACGATCTCCATCTCGACGGTATCAATATAGGGAAGCTGGACACCCCGGCTGTCGATCCGGTGATAGTAAGGGTTGCGAACAAATTGGTGGCGGATCTTCTTGCCGGGCGAGGCGTTGATCCATGGCTGCAGCGTCGGAAGCTCGTGATTGTCGAACTTGTACATATTGTCGTACTTGTTGTGCAGCGCAGCCCAGCTTTTCACGCGGGCATAGTCGACTTCTTCCTCCAGAATTTCAGGATCGGCATAGTCCGCATGAAACTGTTTCAGGTACTTGGCCGGGCGGTAGATAAAGGGCGGGCGCGCCTGGGCCAGCATGTGCAAGAAGCTGGGGTTCGGATCATCCCATTCATATATCACGGTGGTTTCGTCAGGGAAGCTGACCCTGGGCAGCTTACCCATCACCCGCAGGAAATCCGGCGGGCCAGCAGGACTCAGCAGTTCGTTGTTGGCGACGTCGTGCCACCAGTAGCGGAAATCGTCCGATGTGAAGGCGTCGCCATTGGACCAGCGGTGCCCGGGCCGCAGTTTCAGCGTGTAGCGGCGGTTACCCTCGTTTTCATACCCCAGAAGGATATCCGGCTTTAACTGGTACTTCTCATCATAGCCTGCCAGCCGCGCGTATCCATAGACCACCATCTGCCGGATGTCCTTGGAGCGGGTGACCATCGTATTGAGGGTGCCGCCCTGGATGCCAAAGTCGCGGCCCTTGGTTGCCAGATCGACCACCAGCGGCACCTCGGGCAGGCGTTTCTCAGCAGGGGGCAGGTACCCTGCCTCAACTTCTGACTTCCAGAAATTGCTTTCTTGAACTGTGATGTCTGCAAGAGCCCCCAAAGGCGCAAGGCAGAAGGCTGCGGCCAGCAGAGGTTTCAGGGCATCAAGCATGGCAGCGCACCTTGTGGCCAGGTTCCAGATGTTTCAACCCGACCAGTGGTGGAGCATCGGTACCGTTGAACCTGAACGCCTCAGGCCAGCGCTCAGGGGCGCCGGCACCTTGGGCCACCAGTTTCAGGTCGATTGGCCGGTCGATGTCAGGCTCCGGCTGGGCAGCGATCAAAGCCCTGGTATAGGGATGCTGCGGATTGTAGAACAATGTTTCCGGCGGTGCCTGCTCGACGATCAGCCCGCGCCGCATCACCGCCACTTCATCTGCAATCCGGGCCACCACGGCCAGGTCGTGGCTGATGAACAGGTAGGACAGGTTGTGCTGGTCGCGGATCTCCTCCAGCAGCCGCAGGATTTGTTCCTGAACCGAGACATCCAGCGCTGAAGTCGGTTCATCGCAGACAATAAGAGCAGGTTCCAGCATGAGAGCACGCGCGATTGACAGGCGCTGGCGCTGACCGCCGGAAAAGGCGTGGGGATAGCGTTTCAGCATGTCAGGCGACAGGCCCACGAGGCGCAGCATTTCCGCAGCCTTGTCACGCCGTTCGGTGCGGGTGCCGATGCGATGGATGTCCAGAGGTTCCATCAGCGTGTCCTGAATGCGCATTCGGGGAGAAAGTGACGAGTACGGATCCTGAAACACCATCTGAGCTTGTTTCTGAAAGGACGTACGTGTTTCCCGGTCCATGTCATGCACTGCGACTGGGGGGTGGCTGGGATCAGGCCGGAACAACACCTCGCCACCTGGATCAGGCGGCTCTGCCCCCAATGCAATTCGGGCTGCTGTTGTTTTGCCTGAGCCGCTCTCTCCCACAATTGCCAGCGTCTCGCCGCGGGTCACCCGCAAGTCGATTTCCCGGCAGGCATGGATCAGGGTCGGGGCCTGCCAGCCTTTGCCTGCCCGCAGAGTGTAAGTTTTGGAGACATTTTTCATCTCCAGGATCAAGTCATCGCGCGAAGGCGGGATCGCGACAACTTCCGCATCCGGAATCTCCGGTGCGGCGTCGAACAATGCCTTAGTGTAGGGGTGTGCCGGCGCGCGCAGCATCGGTTCGGCAGGCCCTGCTTCCATGACCCTGCCTTTGTGCATCACCACCACTTGCTCGGCCATGTTGGCAACCACGCCAAGATCATGAGTGACCAGAATCATCGCCATGCCGGTTTCGCGCTGCAGGTCCTTCATCAGCCCCAGCACCTGGGCCTGTGTGGTTACATCCAGTGCCGTGGTCGGCTCGTCCGCAATCAGGAGGTCAGGCTTCGCAACCATTGCCATGGCAATCATCGCCCGCTGGCGCATTCCCCCTGAAAGCTCGAACGGGTAGGAGCGGTAGGTGCGTTCTGGTTCAGGAAACCCGACCCGTTCAAAACACTCCAGGACCACATTGCGTGCTTCACGTTCAGATTTGCGCCCGTGCAGCCACAGGACTTCGGATACTTGATTTCCGATCCGGTGCAGCGGTGACAGGGACCGCATCGGCTCCTGAAATATCATAGAGACCGTATTGCCGCGCACGTCGCGCATCAAGCGTTCGTCAAGCGTGGCAAGGTCCAGCTTCTTGCCCCGGGTCTCCAGAACTATCCGTCCAGAACGCAGCTGAGCCACCTTTGGCAGAATGCGCAGAACCGCTCGGCAGGAAATCGTCTTGCCCGAGCCGCTTTCCCCAACCAAGGCAAGTGTTTCGCCGGGCTGGACGGCAAAGCTGACGTCCTTGACAACGGAGTCTCCTTTGCCAAACCCGATGCTGAGGTTTTCGACAGACAGCAGCGGACGCATTCAGAATTGCCCGCCCAGCTGGTTCAAGGCGCTCATGAGATTGTGTTTTCCCCTGTTTTTTTCAACACCTTCGCGCGCCGAAGGCCTTTTAGTCAAACCCCATTTGGCCAGTTACCGGATTTGCAAGAGGTAATTGTCTAAGCTAGTGAGGCTGTTGCGAACCCGGAATTGCTTTGCAATGAGTATGTAGGCCGGCTGAAAAGGAGGCTGGAGGACTGCGCCAGCGTTCAGTTGCGAGTGACCATGACCTCGTGCAGGCGTCCGCCTGCGGCTAGAAGTTTCCGAAAACCGGATCAGCAGAAGAGTGTGTCGCTAAGGCCACTCAAACCTTATAGCAATTCGGCACAGACATGAGTGCTGTGTTGGTGCTGGCTGCAGGCCCGGCGTAGGCTAACGCAAAAGCAAATTATCTGAAAGGCCGCTCATGGCGCAAAAACCTGTCCTGCACCGGGATGACCCTGAGGCTGAGCCATTGATCGGCAACATCAAGGTCACCCGCAACGACTGGCTTAACGTTGCTATGGACGTGCTTATCTCTGACGGGGTTGAGCAGGTTAAAGTGCTGGCGCTGGCTGAGCGGATGCAGGTTTCCAGGTCGTCGTTCTACTGGTACTTCAAGTCGCGCCAGGATCTGCTGGACGCGCTCCTGAAAACCTGGGAACAGACGAACACAGCGGGCATGGTGCGCCAGGCGGAAGCGCCGGCCAAGACTATCACAGGTGCCGTGTTGAACGTCTTCCACTGCATCACCAACCCCAACCTATTCAACACTGCCCTGGATTTTGCGGTGCGGGACTGGTCGCGCCGCTCTGGCAAGGTGCGCAGCCTGCTGGACCGCTCTGACCGGCGCCGGGTTGAGGCTCTGACTGCGATGTTTGCGCGCTATGGATACCCCGAGCGGGAGGCCATGACCCGCGCCAAAGTGCTGTATTACATGCAGCTGGGCTATGACATGGCGGACCCGAATGAAAGCCACGCCCACCGGCTGGAAGTCACGCCCGAGTACCTCAAGGTGTTCACCGGGCGCGAGCCGCTGGCTGAGGAGATCGAGGCCTTTACCGCGTTCACGCGCCAGCACTGGGACATCTGATACCCCAGTGCCGGTTTGTGAAGGCCTGTTTTACAGGCTGAGCAGCGCTTCATCCGCCGTATTCCGGACTGTCCTGGCGGCTTCCAGGCGCACTGGCCCGTAACCGCGGATTTCCATCGGCGCTTGCAGGATATCTATGCAGGTTTCATGGGTGCCGGGAGCGTAGCGCTGGGCAACCTTGTTGAGCGCGGCTTCGTACCACGTCAGGAGATCCCGGTGCAGGCGGGCTTCCTCGTGGTAACCAAACACGTTGAAGGCGGTGCCGCGCAGGCGGCGTGCTTTGACCAGCAGGTTCAGAGCCGGGCGCAGCCAAGGGCCAAACGAGCGTTTCAGCGGCCGGCCGCGGCTGTCCTTTCTACGGCTCAGCACCGGCGGAGCGAGGTGGTATTTTACCGTGAAATCACCCTCGAATTCGTCCTCGATCTGGTGGCGGAATTTTTCACTGGTCAGCAGCCGGGCAACCTCGAATTCGTCCTTGTAGGCCATCAGCTTGAACAGCGACCGGGCCGCTGCAGCAGTGAGCTGCTCCTGTGCGTCAGCAGGCAGGGCGTCGCGGAACCGTGCCAGCGTTTCATGATACCGCGATGCATATTCGGAATCCTGGTATCCGGTCAGGAAAGTTGCTCGCCGCTGAACCAGCTCATGCAATGTTTCGCCCTCGTCGGGAGTTTCCTTGTAAATGTCCTCGACCAGCCTCGGGTCTGCTGCCATGGCGCGGCCGATGGCAAAGGCAAGCCGGTTCTTTTCGA
Organism: Leisingera sp. JC1; assembly: GCF_001679925.1. GTDB lineage: Bacteria > Pseudomonadota > Alphaproteobacteria > Rhodobacterales > Rhodobacteraceae > Leisingera. The sequence goes on from NZ_LYUZ01000001.1 coordinate 184,019, forward strand.
TCGCAACACCGTTCAGTACGACCGCTTGGTCCAATGCACCGGCGCTGACCGGCACAAGCCCCTTTTGCCATGCAAAGCCCAGCATCATGACATTAGCAAGGACCGCGTCGCCCAGCATCGTTTCCGCGGCCTCGTTGGCGTTGAAGCCGGACAGGTTGGCCGGTCCAACAGCGTCAGCGATGGTCCGTTCGCGCACCCCGGCCATCAAGTCGGCATCGCGGCGCAGAACCAGATCGCCGGTGGGCATCTCCGCCCGGTTCAGCACCACCTTGGTGCCGGGGCGGTAGTGAACCGATGCCTTGGGCGCTGAGCTGACGACAACATCGCAGCCGATGACAGCATCCGCGCCGCCCTGGTCGATCCGCACCTGGTTCAGCGTTTCCGGGGCGTTGGACAGCCGGATGTAGCTCAGCACGGTGCCGAATTTCTGGGCGAAGCCGGTGAAGTCCAGCACGCTAGACCCCTTGCCCTCCAGGTGCGCTGCCATGGTGATCAGCGCACCTACTGTTACAACGCCGGTGCCGCCCACCCCGGTTACGAGCAGATCAAACGGTTCTGCCAGGGAGGGAAGGTCCGGGGCGGGCAGCTGGGCTGCCAGTTCGGCGGCGTCCAGACCGGCAGGCTTCTTCTTGCGCCGGGTTGCCCCCTCGACAGTGACGAAGCTGGGGCAGAAGCCGTTGAGGCAGGAGAAGTCCTTGTTGCAGGTGGAGAGGTTGATCTTGCGTTTGCGACCGAACGGCGTTTCCTTCGGCTCCACGCTCAGACAGTTGGATTCAATCGAGCAATCGCCGCAGCCCTCGCAGACCAGATCATTGATGAAGGCAAACCGCTTAGGGTCCTCCATCTTGCCGCGCTTGCGGCGGCGGCGTTTTTCGGTGGCGCAGGTCTGCTCGTAGATCAGCACAGTGACGCCGGGGATCTCGCGCAGTTCACGCTGGATCGTGTCCAGTTCTGCACGGTCATGGAATGTTGTGCCGCTCGGGAAGTCGCCATGGCTAAACTTGCCGATGTTGTCCGAAATCAGGGCAATACGCTGCACGCCTTCGGCGCGGCAGGTCTGTGCGATGCCATGGACTGAGACCGGTCCGTCCACCGGCTGGCCGCCGGTCATTGCCACCGCGTCGTTATACAAGATCTTGTATGTAATGTTGGTGCCAGCCGCGACCGCCTGGCGGATGGCCAGCGAACCCGAGTGATACCAGGTGCCTTCGCCGAGGTTCTGAAACACATGCTTGTTTCCATTGAACTGAGACGCCACGGTCCACGGCACGCCTTCACCGCCCATCTGGGCATAGCCTGCGGTTTCGCGGTCCATCCAGCTTGCCATCACATGGCAGCCAATGCCCGAGAAAGCCTTGGATCCTTCCGGCAACTTGGTCGAGGTGTTGTGCGGGCAGCCGGAACAGAAGTAGGGGGTGCGGGTGGCTCCGGGCACGTTCAGCACTTTCGGCGGTTCAGCAGTCAGCGCAGCGGCTTTGGCCGGCAGGTTCTCTTCCGGGAAAAACTTGTCCAGCCGGTCCGCCACTATCGGTGCCAGAAGCAGCGGGCTCAGTTCACCGGTCCAGGGGATCAGCGGCTCGCCCTGGCTGTCGTATTTGCCAACCATCTTCTCTGGCTTGCTGCCGGGCCAGTCATAGAAGTTCTCTTTGAACTGGCTTTCGATGATGCCGCGTTTTTCTTCGACAACCAGCACTTCCTGCTTGCCCTTCACGAATTTCAGCGCATCGGTGCGGTCCAGCGGCCAGACCATGCCGACCTTGTAGATGTCGATGCCCAGACGGCGGCAGGCGGCCTCGTCAAGCCCTAGCAGCCGCAGCGCTTCCATCAGGTCCAGATGGCCTTTGCCGGTGGAGACAAAGCCGAAACGGGCGTCCTTGATGTCATAGATCCGCTTGTCGATCGGGTTTGCCTCGGCAAAGGCACGCACCGCGTCCAGCTTGGCGTGGATGCGGGTTTCGATCTCGGGCGAGGGCAGGTCGGCGCGGCGGATATGCAGCCCTCCGGGATATTCCGGCAGTTCCGGGTAAATGAACTCGCGGTCTGGCTGCAGTTCCACCGAGCGCGCGCTCTCCACAGTTTCCGACACCGCCTTGAAGCCGACCCAGGTGCCTGAGTAGCGGGACAGGGCAAAGCCGTATTCGCCGAAGGTCAGGTATTCGGACACATCCGCCGGGTTCAGAACCGGCATAAACCAGGACATGAAAGCCACGTCTGACTGGTGCGGCATCGAGGAGCTGACACAGCCGTGGTCGTCGCCGGCAACAACCAGCACGCCGCCCTTGGCTGACGACCCATAGGCGTTGCCATGTTTCAGCGCATCGCCGGAGCGGTCAACCCCCGGCCCTTTGCCGTACCACATGGAAAATACGCCCTCGACCTCGCAATGTGGGTCCAGGATGGCCTGCTGCGCGCCCAGAACGGCGGTTGCACCCAAGTCTTCATTCACGGCGGGCATGAACTTGATGCGGTTTTCCTGCATCCGCTCCTTGGCGCGCCAGAATTCCAAATCGACCCCGCCCAGCGGCGAGCCACGGTAGCCGGAGACAAAGCCCGCGGTATCCAGCCCTGCGTCCCGGTCGCGGCGGGCTTGATCCAGCATCACCCGGGCCAGCGCCTGGGTCCCGGTCAGGAAGACCCGGCCCTTGGTCATGTCGTATCGGTCGTCCAGTTTATAGCTGCGAAAGTCGTGGCTCAGCTTGGTCATCGCGGCGGAATCCTTGCGCGGAAGTATGGTTTTCGGAAAAGTAATCCACAAAGCCTGAAAAGATTTGCCCGATTAGCTGGTTTTCCGGTGATTTGTGGTTAAGTTTCCCGTTAATCAGCTCTGAAACGGGGGAAGTGACCGGAAAATGGATCTAAGCGACCGCGACCGCCGTATCTTGACGCTGCTTCAGGAGGATTCCCGCATATCCAACGCCGATCTCGCAGAGGCCGTAGGCATGTCGCCGTCCGCCCTTTGGCGCCGGGTCAGGGCTTTCGAGGATGCGGGCATTATTGAACGCTATGGTGCGGTGGTGAATGCGCCAGCAATGGGCCTCGGCTTCCAGGCAATCGTGCATGTCCATCTGACCCGCCATGACCCGGACAAACTGGTGGAATTCATTCGCGCCGTTGAAACAAACCCATTGGTGCAGGAGTGCTATGCCACAACCGGTCAGGCGGATTATCATCTGCGGGTGCTGGCTCCAGACTTGGATGTCTACAACCGCTTTCTTGAAACTTTCCTCTTCCGGCTGCCTGCGGTCGCCAGTGCGCAAACCAATGTAGTTCTGCGCACAATCAAACGGGATATGCCTGTGGTGCCCTGACCGGGCCGTCTTTAACACGGCCTTGCTTGCAACAGAGCCAGAGTACTTACCTGTGATTTCTTGGGGATTTCTTTCCCGGCAGCGTTCCGGGGGGGCTGTTTCAGGATTCGCAGCTCAAGTGGCTGCGTACTTCACCCAGGCCCAAGCCATGGCGATATAGGTCAACTGGTGCAGCGCCTGATCCGATCCCATTGCCTGCCAGAACATTGGCTGCTGAGGGTTAAGTTTGTTGCGTTCGGAAAAGCGGGCTTTGCCGAAATCGATGTGGAAATGCACCACCCACTCCAAAACCGCGAGCACGAAGATAAAGCTCAGCGGAGCACCGAACAGCAGAAAAATTACTGCTGAACCGGCGATATGGACACCTGCATGCTGCGCACGCCCCATGTGCAAATAAGCGCAGCGGCCAGACAGCATCTTCGGGGTCTGCAGGAAAAAGTCGGCAAACAGGTGTTTGACCTGCAAGGCGCAGAGAAGCAGCAGCACGGATCCGACATATTCCGGCAAACCAATAAGTCTCCTGAAAGTATACTTGGCTGGCACCTTACGGATTTTTTGCCGTCTGGCAAATGTTGCAACTGCGGGGTGCCGCAACGGGATTAGGCTGGTTTCTGCCCATTGCCTGCGCCAGCCAAACCGCGCTACCCATAGAGCAGCCTTGCCTGATGCCGCCAATTACGGAGCTTTCCCATAGAGCGCTCTCTGTTCCGCTTCATCTGGAAATACTCGAAACGCGACCAGCTGGTGCTGCTTGTCGTGACCGCGTGCCTGTTTCCGTTGCTCTACCTGACGCTTGAGCTGCCAAAACGGATCATCAACGACGCGATTGGTGCCGAAAGCTCGACCATCACGGTGCTGGGCCAGAGTTTTGATCAGCTTACATTCCTCTGGATTCTCTGCGGTGCCTTTCTGGTATCGGTGCTGTGCCACGGTTTGCTGAAGATGCGGATCAACACCATGAAGGGGGTGCTGGCGGAACGGATGCTGCGCCGCTTCAGGTATCAGCTGATCGCCCGTGTCTTGCGCTTCCCGCAGCCTTATTTCGAGCGCGTAAGCCAAGGTGAGCTGGTGTCGATGGTCACGTCAGAGTCTGAGCCGATGGGCGGGCTGATGGGGGACGCTGTCAGTCAACCGGTGCTGCAAGCCGGGCAGATGCTGACCATCCTGTTTTTTCTGTTCTTGCAGAACTTCTGGTTCGGAATGGCGGCAATTGCATTGATACCGCTGCAGGGATGGCTGATTCCGATGCTGCAGAGGCAGATCAACCTCCTGAACAAGAAACGCATCAAACAGGTGCGGTCGCTGGCTACCGAAATCGGTGAAAGCGCGGCCGGTGCTTCGACACTCAGGATAAACGGCGGCTGGCGATACAGGATGGCGATCATCACGGCCCGGCTCGGGCGGCTTTACGATATCCGCTTCCAGATCTACCAGAAAAAATTCTTTATGAAGTTTCTCAATAACTTCATTACCCAGCTGACCCCGTTCTTCTTCTACGCGGTCGGCGGTTACCTGGTTTTGCAGGGCAAGGTTTCGCTCGGGGCGCTGGTTGCCGCGCTGGCCGCGTACAAGGATCTTGCTTCCCCGTGGAAGGAGCTTCTGGCCTATTACAACCAGACCCAGGACATGAGCTTGCGCTGGGACGTGATCCTGGAACGCTTTGCCCCGCAGGGCATGGTGAACGAAGAGCTGCTCACGGGAGAGCCAGACGAACTGCAGCACCTGTCCGGAGATGTGGTGCTTGATTCCGTCACCGTGCGCGACACTGATGGCAACCTGGTGCTGGAGGAATTGAGTGCGACTTTCCCTGCCGGTCAGGTGGTCGGGATCGCGGCTCCGTCCGAAGAAGACCGCAGAGCGCTGGCAGAACTTCTGACGCGGGAAATTCTGCCGACCTCTGGAACTGTGACCGTGGCAGAGAAGGATCTGAGCGGGCTGCATCAGGCTGTGGTGGCAGCTCGCATAGGCTATGCCACGTCGCGGCCGGTTCTGTTTCAGGGGTCCTTTGGCGACAATGTGATGATGCCGATGCGGATGCGCCCCCAGGGCGAGCCGCGAAACCAGCAGGAACTGGAGATTGCCATCCAGGCGGGGAACAGCCCGGATCCATTCGATGCGCCTTGGCTGGATCCCAAGCTGGCCGGGTTTTCCAGCGAGGCAGAACTGAGGGGTTGGTGGCTGAAAGTAGTGGAGGGCATCGGCTCGGATACAGCCCTGTTCCGGCGCGGCATTGAGCAGCGGTTTGAAGAAGCTGCACACACGGAACTGGCACAGCAGCTGGTCAGGTTGCGCCCATCGGTTCGTGAGGCGATCGAAAGCGCCGGGCTGGACGTGCATGTGCATTTCCTGGACCCAGAGAGCTACAATCCGGCCCTGCCTGTTGCTGAAAACCTGCTGTTCGCGGCCTCTCACGAGCAACTGACCGGTGAAATGCTGCATCAGCAAAGAGATTTTCTGGATCAGCTGAAGCAGCTGGGCCTTGATGAAAGCCTGGTCGCATTGACCCGCGACGTAGTTGAAATGCTGCGGCAGATCTTCGGCGTGGACGGAACCGGCCACCCGCTTTTCCGAAAGCTTGGTCTGGATGTTGCTGCTTATGAGACCGCGCTGACGCTGGTCGACCGTTCCGGCTCTGCTGAGGCATCTTCGCTTAGCCGGGAAGAGCTGGCGCAGCTGCTGATTGTGCCTTTCACCATCTCAGCTGAACAGATCGGGCCGGCGTTTGAAGATAATATGAAGGAGCGAATCCTCGGTTTCCGCCGCAGTCACGGAGACGGCCTGCTGAAGTCCTTGGGCACAGGCTTTGTGCCCTTTCAGCAGAACGCAATTACACCCAGTCTCACGGTTCTTGAGAATGCGCTGTTCGGTAAGATCTCCGATGCAGCCGGCGCCAAGGGCGACGAAGTGCGGAAACTGGTTTCGGACCTGATGGTTCGTGAAGGTTTGCGTGATCAGGTGGTGGAGCTGATCTTCGACATGCCTATAGCCGTTGGTGGGCAAGGGTTGGCAGCCAGTTTTGCAGAACCTCTTGCCTTCTGCCGAGCTACGATCAAGCGCCCCGACATCCTGATCCTAGACTCCGCGATGGCGAGTTATGATCTGGAAACCCGCGTTGCAGTGCACAAGAACCTGCGCAAGCTTCTGCCAGGCACGACGCTGATCTATCTGGCCCCCGGGTTTCAGAGCCCGGACGTCTTTGATGTCTATTTTGAGTTGCGCCAAGGCAGGCTGGTCAGTGATGAGGCTCAGGCCGAGGCTGCCGAAGACGGCGCGGCCAGCCAGGACCTGGCGCGCAAGCTTCGTGCTCTCGAACAGACAGAGCTTTTCTCCGGCTTGAACCGCCGGCAGTTGCGCCTCTTGGCTTTTGGTGCGCGCTGGTACGATGCCAAGGCGGGCGAAGTGGTTTTCCTCAAGGACGATGAGGCCTCAGACGGTGCTTACATGATTCTGTCGGGGGAGGCGGATCTTCTGCTGCCGCAGGAAGGGAGTGAAGACCGGTTGATTGCGCAAGTCGGGCCAGGCCGGCTGGTCGGGGAACTGGGACTGATCCGCCAGGAACCGCGTGCACTCAGCATGGTTGCTGCCAGCGATTTGCGGTGCCTGCGGATCGGTGAAGAGGAGTTCCTAGCAGTTGTCGAAAACGACGCTTCGACGGCCTTCAAGCTTCTGCAGGTGGTGGCTGGTTATGTGTCCAACTGATCCGGTGACCTTACGGGAGAAAGTGAAATGAAACTGCTTCGATACCGCTTGGGCTCAGAGGTGCTCCCGGGTCTGTTGGACAGTTCGGGTGCGATCCGGGACTTGTCCGCCCATGTGCCGGATATTGCAGGAGAGGCTCTAAGCGAAAGCGCGCTGGCCCGGTTGGCCGCCCTGGACCCCATGACTTTGCCCCTGGTGGCGGGAAAACCAGACCTCGCCCCCTGTGTCGGACAGCCTGGAAAGTTTCTCGGCATCGGCTTGAACTACACTGATCATGCCGAAGAAATGGGGATGGCTCTTCCAGAGCACCCGATCCTGTTCCTCAAGGCAACATCGTCGATATGCGGGCCGGACGATGACGTTGTCCTGCCCCGCGGCTCTGTCGCAACTGACTGGGAGGTTGAGCTGGGCGTGGTAATCGGCACCAAGGCGAAATACGTGACCGAGGCTGAAGCGCTCGACCATGTCGCAGGTTATTGCGTGATCAACGACGTGTCGGAAAGAGACTTTCAGACCAAACTGACAGGGCAATGGACCAAGGGTAAAAGCTGCGACACTTTCGGGCCGGCCGGGCCTTGGCTTGTGACAAGGGATGAAGTGCCGGATCCGCAAAACCTTTGGCTGACCTGTGATGTGAATGGCACTCGGCGGCAGACGGGCAATACCAGTAGAATGGTGTTTTCAGTTGCGCAGATCATTTCACATCTGAGCCAGCTGATGACGCTGTACCCCGGTGACGTGATTGCAACCGGAACCCCGCCGGGGGTCGGAATGGGGGCCAAGCCTGAACCGGTTTATCTAGAGGCCGGCGATGTGATGCGCCTGGAAATTGAAGGTCTTGGGGTGCAGACACAGGAAGTCAGGGCAGAAGACGTATAGCCAAGTGTGCGGCTGTTCCCGCCCGCTTCCTTGCGGCAGAAACGTCAAAGGCGGACAGCCTCTGCCGGCGGTAATAGTGTGGTGCAAACCAGGCCCTCATGATGGAACTGTTCTTCAATCCCCTGTCCTGCAGGGCGTCAGTACGACAGGGGCGGGGGCTCTCACCCGCCATCGCAGAACTGTTTGTGCAATAGAGCAATTATCTCTTCCGTGTTGCCGTTGTTCAGAGAATAGAACACGGCTTTGCCATCGCGCCGGGCTACCACGAGCCCATCCTCCCGCAGCCGGGCCAGCATTTGGCTCACCGCTGCTTGGCGCAGGTCCAAAAGTTTTTCCAGTTCGCTGACTGATTTTTCCCCGGCGCTCAGATGGCAAAGGATCATAAGCCTGCCTTCATGCGCGAGAGTTTTCAGGAAAGCTGTTGCGGCTGCAGCACTTTGCTGCATGGTGGCTTCCGGCGGGTTGCCGTCACTCTTTGACGGTGGCACTGCTTCATTTCCTGCTGTTTTCTCACAACTTGCCTTCCAATGGCGACGGGGTCATCCGGCAGTTGAGTTTTACTCCGGTATCGGCGGAGAGCCACCGGTGAAGGGCCGGCCATGAGCGTAGTCGCGCCTGCAAAAGCCAAATCCAATGTGAACGGCAAAGTGGCCATTGGCAGGTGGCGAATAAACGCACACAGTGCGGCCGAGGATTTCTAAGACCTTCCTCGCACCAACTCAGTGTGCTGTACTGCTCCGGTCGAAAACGATGACGTTTCGCTTGGCGCTTCCTGACTTGGTGTCAGCGATGGCCTCGTTGATCTGCTCCAGAGACCAGCGCCCTGAGATCAGCTCATCCAGCTTCAGGCGCCCCTGCTGATACAAATCCACGATCCAGGGAATGTCCCGCTGGATCACGGTGTCGCCCATTTTGGAGCCGGTCAGACCCTGGCCTAGGGCAGCCAGAACAACTGGTTCGTATGCGGCCTTTGCACCCGAATGCGGCATGCCAATCAGGACAGCCTTGCCTCCGCGTGCCAAATAGCGCAGCGCCTGATCATAGGCAGGAATGGCGCCAACTGTAACCAGGACAGCATCAGCGCCGCGTCCGCCAAGTGCCTCCTGGGCGGCTTTCCAGGGTTTCGCATCAGTTGCGAGAACCCCGTGGGTGGCGCCAAACACCTTGGCGATCTCCAGTTTCTCTGGGCTCATGTCAATGGCGACGATGCGGCGGGCGCCAGCAATCCGGGACCCCTGAATGGCATTGAGGCCTATACCGCCCGCGCCGATGACCACCACGTCCTGGCCTGCACGCAGCCGGGCCGCGTTGACTGCCGCCCCCACACCGGTGATCACCCCGCACGAGATCAGCGCCGCCGCGTCCTTGCCGATTTCTGCGGGGATCTTCACGATCTGACGCTGGTCCACCACCACTTTCTCGGCAAAGGCGCCGCAAGCCATCGCTTGGTCCAGCGGTTCGCCGCTGGCCGTCTTCAACGGACCGTTGACTGTGTCATAGGGCGTTTCGCAAATCACCGGCCTGCCGCTCGCGCATGACGGGCAGGTGCCGCAGCTGCGGATCAATGTGACCACTACGGAATCGCCAGCGCTGAAACCTTGCACGCCTGTGCCGACCCCGGTGATCACCCCGGCGGCCTCGTGGCCGTAAACCGCAGGCAGATGCCCGCCCCAGGCGCCTTCGGCAAAGGAAATGTCGCTGTGGCAGATTGCAACCGCGTCCAGCGTGACCTCGACTTCACCCGTGCCGGGCGGCGCCAGCTGCACGTCCTCGATGACCAGCGGGGTGCCGAATTCATGGCAGACAGCGGCTTTGATGGTTTGCATGATTGTTCTCCCCGTTTGCAGTCAGGGTGACGCGCCGGGGTTTTTGCATCAAGCGGGAATGCGCAGGGCGGGACGCGTTGTAACGTCACGGAAGTCGCCCTGCACGCTGCCAGACGCGACCCTGTCAGGGATTGCGCAGGCTGTCCGTTTTCTTGCTGAACTGAAGGGCCTCCCATGGCGCATGGCCCATCTGCCTGGCGAGGTCGAACAAGGCATCCGTATCCAGATCCGGATAGTCCCGCGCCACTAAATCCCGCAGCGGGGTTTGCGAGGCCTGAGCCTCCTGGCACAAGGTTTTGACGGCCGCCTGGGCATCGGGCCGCGGCATTTGCGCAGCCAGGGCAAAACTCAGCGCTTCGGCGTGAATCAGGCCCAGCCCGGCCGACACCGCAGCCGCCATGGCCTCAGTGCGCGGCGAAATGCCCGCGCACAGCTCCTTGCCTGTTTTCGCGGCTGCTGCCGCACCCAGAACGATCTGCGGCAGGCACATCCATTCGGTGAACCAGGCCGCCCCATCACGCTGATGCTGCTGCAGTGAGGCGCCCTGAAGGACAGAGAACAAGCCGCTGCCCTGCCGGGCCAGCGCCGCCAGCACCGAGGGAGACACCGGGTTCTGCTTTTGCGGCATGGTGGAAGAGGCGCCGGCTCCGCCGAGCGAAATCTCTTGGACCCCGCTTTGCGCCAGTGCAGTGCAGTCTTCGCCGATTTTGCCGAAGGCAAGGCTCACGCGGAGCAGCCAGTCCGCGATGCGCAGCACCGGTGTACGATCTGTGTGCCAGCTGCGCCCCGGATCCTGCAAGGCCAGCCCACTTGCCATGGCGGCGCGTACCTCTGCGGCCTGCGGTCCCAGCGCGCTGGATGTGCCCGCCGCACCGGACAGCGACACCATCAGGCAGGATTTCCGCAATCCGGGCAGCTCTTTCAGCAGGTTCAGCAGCGGGGTGCCCCAAGCCGCGGCCACTGCGCCGAAGCTGGTAGGGGTTGCGTGCTGGCCGTAGGTGCGGGCGGCCATCGGCAGCTCTGCATGCGCCTTGGCGAGTTCGCCAAGCGATAGGATTGCGGCCTTCACGTCCGCCTCGACCAGCGCCAGCGCCTGACGCAGCCGGAGCATAAGCGCGCTGTCCATGATGTCCTGCGAGGTAGCCCCCCAATGCACATACTGAGCATGTTCGGGCGCCTTCATTTCCTCGCGGAAGGCCGCCACCAGCCCCGGAACCGGAACACCGTTCTGCTCCGCGGGCCGTTTCAGAACACCCGGGTCGACAGCTATCTCGACCACAGCACGCCCGATCGCGGCGGCACTATCCTGCGGGATCACACCTGCTTCGCCTTGCGCCTTGGCCAGCGCGCCCTCCACCAGCAGCATGGCGCGCACTTCGGCGCTGTCCGAGAACAGGCGGCTGGCCTCGCCGCTGCTGAATAGGCCGCCATAAATTTGGCTGTCAAAGACAGAACCTGCCATCAGAAGTCCTTTGCAATCTGCCCCATCAGCTCTGCCAGACCTTCCGGGTCGGCGAAGAAGGGCGAATGGGATGTGTTCATATCATGTGCCCGCCCTGGCGGCAGGCGGGCCGCCATCTGAGCCTGGTATTCCGGCGGAATGACCCGGTCTTCGGTGCAGCGGATGTAGGCCTTGGGAACGCCCTCGAACCGTTCGCTCAGATGGACCGGCGTGTCCTGCGGCAGGATTGGCTGTGCACAGAGGTTTTCCATGGCAAAGCGCACCGCTTCGGCCGGGCAGTCGTGATAGAACAGGTCCGGCGTGGTCTCCGGTGCTAGGCTGTAGGCAGTGCCTGCCTCGTTCTTCCGGGTTGCGCCTTCCAGGGTCTGCCGGGGCCCTGCCTTGCGCATGCCGATAAGGGACATGCCGCTGACCGGCAGATAGGCGCAAACGTAGATCAGCCCGCGCAATCGCTCTGGATGCGCCTCTGCGGCTGCAGAAATGGGAAAACCGCCCCAGGAATGCCCGACGATCAAGGTGTCTGCGGTGGAAGCCGCGGCAACTGCTTCCGCAGTTTCGGCCAGTGTGACCGCCGCAGGATCACGCCCGTCGGCATGGCCGGGCAGGCTGATGGTGCGGACCGAGTGGCCGCGGGCCTCCAGCGCCGGGATCACATCGCGCCAGCACCATGGACCGTGGCAGGAACCGTGAACAAGAAGAAATTCAGCCAATGTGCCCGGTCTCCCTCAGGAAGTCCGTCACCCGTTCTGCGTATTCCTCCGGCTGCTCGACACAGGGAATGTGGCCTGCACGCCGGATCAGATGGAACTGGCTGCCGGGGATCAGGTCCACCGTCTCGCGCACCAGGTCAGGCGGGGTGGAGCCGTCCTCGGACCCCGCAATGCCCAGGCAAGGCAGCCGCAGCCCGCTGGTGGGCGTATAGAAATCGGTGCCCGCAATTGCCGCGCAGCAGCCTGCGTAACCATCGCGCGACTGCTGCACCAGCATGTTGCGCCAAAGCTGCAGCTCCGGCGTGGTGCGGAAGCCGCGGGCAAACCAGCGCTCCATCACCGCGTCAGCCAGTGCCTCAATGCCGTCGCTTTGAACGGTCCTGACCCGCTCTTTCCACATCTCGGCGGTGCCGATCTTGGCGGCGGTGTTCGACAGCACCAGCGCGCGGACTTGGTCCAACCGCTTAACCGCCAGCCCCTGCGCGATCATGCCGCCGATCGACAGGCCCACGAACATGCAGTCGCGTACCTCCAGATGGTCCAGCAGCCGCTCCGCATCCCGCACCAGCGCGCCCATCGAATAGGGGGCAGGCGGGCAAGAGGACAGCCCGTGACCGCGTTTGTCATAGCGGATGATGCGCAGGCCTGCGGGAAGCCTTTCCACCACGGCATCCCAAACCCTCAGGTCGGTGCCAAGCGAATTTGCAAAGACAATTGGTGCGCCGCCTGGGTCACCGTCAACGCGGTAGTGAAGCTGGACATCGCCCAGGTCTGCGATCTGCATTGGTACCTCTTTTCTGCTCCGCTGCAGTCTACCTGCGCCAGGGCAGGGAGGTAAAGCAATCGGCTTAACTCAACTGTGCAGTTCCATATGCGCCATGATCTGCCCATGGTCCGAGGCCAGCTTGTTGTAAGGCGCCTCCGGGTGGCTTCCATCGGTCAAATGGTCGTTGAATACGCTGTAATAGTGCATCTTGCCCACTGCTTCATGCCAATCCGGGTCGAAATGGCGGGACATGTAGATCTGGTCGATGCTCTCATGCACACCGCCAAAGGCCGTGGTGTAGACCACATCTCGCAAGGATTTTCTCAGGAACATTTTTTCAGCTGAACGCAGCCGCACCCGGTCGATGGCCTCGCGGATTTGCGTGTCCTCGGCCTCGCTGTAGCGGTCGCCCGGGTGCTGTGCATCATGGCGCAGCATCCAGGCGTAGTTCCTGAACGGCACCTCACCGGAGATGATCTCGCTGCTGACCGCATGTTCGCCGTCGTTGAAATCTCCCAGCACCATCACAGGGCGGCCCTGTTCCAGCTCATCCAGCACCGCACGGCGCAGCACCCATGCTTCGCCCATTCGCCTGAGCGCTGCGCGCAAGGCCCCCATCGCGCGGCCTGCCGCGTCATAAGCCGTCAGTACGGTCTCGGGCGGGTAGGGGGCGCCTTGGGGTTTGATGTATTCACCCAGTTTCGACTTAAGATGACAGTTAAAGACGCTGATCACCTGATCGCCAACAGGCACCCGCACCTTAAGGATCGGGCGGGACAGGCGGCGCAGGGTATAGAACCCCGCGTCTTCCTCCTCGCCCAGGCAGGCCATCGGAATATCCAGTGGCTGCGCGAGATCCTGGATCACCTCTGGCTCGCCCTCGAAACCAAAACGCGACAGCACCGCCAGTCCGGGCCGCCGTTTGCCCGGTTCGCCCGTGTCATTGAGGTTCGGGGCAAAGGCCAATTCCGCTTCGGAGTAAGAGCCATAAGCCAGCTTCCGGAAAATTGCCTTGCGGTGATAGCGTTTGGTTGTGTCCGGAATACTGGCCGCATTCGCCTCTTCCCCGCGGCGGTCCGTCTCCGCAATCACCTGCCGCAGCGGCGCTTCCTCAAAAACTTCCTGAAACCCGACGATGTCGGCATTCAGCGTCAGCAGCTGGTCGGCCATCCAATCGGCCTTCCAAGCGTATTCTTCCGGCGTATAGCTTTGAAAGCGGTAATATTCCCGCTCCGGGCCGATCAGGTTTTTGACGTTGAACGAGGCGATGGTGAAACGTGTCATGACGTGTCCCCCTGGCTGCCGCGCGGACAATCACGCGGCCAGGCCTCAAGCATAGCGCGAGAGGGCCTCCCGGAACAGCTCTGCATCCACATTGCCGCCGGTCGCAACTGCAATCACAGTATCGCCTTCGATTTGATCCGCGTGGAACAGGGCCGCCGCCAAGGAAGCCGCGCCTCCGGGTTCCAGCACGATCTTCAGGCGCAGGAAAGCAAGCGCCATGGCCTGCAGCGCTTCGTCCTCAGTGACCACAATTCCCGGCCCGCACAGGCGGCTGAGGATGGGGAAAGTGATCTCGCCTGGTTGCGGCGTAAGGATCGCGTCGCAAATTGAGCCGGACAAACTGGGGTTCTGCCGGATTTCACCTGCCGCCAGCGACCGGGTCACATCGTCGAACCCCTCCGGTTCCACCGGACGCACGCGCAGTCCTGGTGCGCGGGCTTCCAATGCCAGGGTAATGCCGGATGACAGCCCGCCGCCGCCGCAGTTGACCAGCACATCCGCTTTGGCGATGCCCGCAGTTGTTGCTTGCTCTGCAATTTCCAGCCCGCAGGTGCCCTGGCCGGCAATCACCAGCGGTTCGTCATAGGGCTTGATCAGCGTCAGCCCGCGCTCCTCGGCGTATTTTGCGCCCACTGCCTCGCGGCTTTCACCGCCCGCACGGTCATACAGTACCACTTCGGCACCCAGATCACGGGTGTTTTGGATTTTAAGTTGCGGCGCATCTGCCGGCATCACGATCACCGCAGGCGCGCTGTGCGCCTTGGCCGCAGCCGCCACGCCCTGCGCGTGGTTGCCGCTGGAAAATGCAATCACCCCGCGCTTGCGGTCTTGTTCCGGCAGCGCCGAAACCGCCGACCAGCCGCCGCGGAACTTGAAGGACCCGGTGTGCTGCAGGCATTCCGCCTTCACCAGCAGGTGCCGTCCGGCAATCTCGTCCAGGAACGGCGAGGAAAGCAGCGGGGTTATGCGGGCATGGCCCTTCAGCCGTTCCGCCGCGGCTTCGATCATTGCAATTGAGGTCATTCGATTTGATCCAGAACTGATTGAATAAGGGCGAGCGCTTCCGGTTCGTCCAGAAAGGGCACATGGCCCCGGTTGGCAACTTCGACTGCTTGCAGGGCCGTCAGTCGGCGCTGCATCTTCCCGAAGGTCTCAGCGCTCAGGATATCGGAGTTCGCACCGCGGATTATGCCGCAGGGCAGGCCGTCCAGTGCCAGGAAAAGCGGCCACAGGTCCGGCGGAGGGCCTGCCTTGGCCTGCGCCAGCAGCGAGTCGCGCAGACGCGAGTCATAGCGCAGGGAAAGACCGTCTGGGGATTGATCGTAGAACGTTTCAACCTCTTCGCGCCATCTGCTTGCCGGGACGTCCGGAAAAGCAGGTGCCATTAGTGTTTCCAGCGTTTCGGCTGCTTGGTCCCATGTCTTAGCTGCCGGGCGCCGTCCTACATATTCCATGATCCGGGCAATGCCTCCGGGCGGAATTTCCGGGCCGACGTCATTCAAAGTAACCGCCGACAGCCTGTCTTTGGCCATTGCCGCCAGCATCATTGCCACCAGCCCGCCGCGCGAGGTGCCGAGGATGGCAACCTGGGGCAGTCTCAGGTGATCCAACAGCTCCAGCACATCCTGCGCCTCGCGCAGAACGTTGTAGTTCATGCAGTCAGGGTCATGATCCGACTGCCCGCGCCCGCGCGCGTCCAGGGTAATCATCCGGTAGCGCGCGGCATGCGGTGCAAAATAGCGGAAGTCCTGGCTGTCGCGGGTAAGGCCCGCCAAACAGAGCAGAGGCAAACCCTTTCCGGTGTCGGTGAAGTACAGTCGCAGCCCATCGGTTGTTTCGAAGAATGGCATGAAGGAACTCAGCCCTTTGCGAGGTCAGGAATCGTGGTCAAATCTGCCATGATGTGCGCAGGTTTCCAGGGCAGCCGGTCCACGGGGTCTCCCGCCCTGTTTACCCAGGCAGTCACGAAACCATAGCCCGAGGCCCCAGCCGCGTCCCAGCCATTGGAAGAGACGAACAGCACCTCGTTTCTGGCGCAGCCAAACCTCTGCCCGACCAGATCGTAAACCCGGGCGTCCGGCTTGAAGATGCCAACGCTTTCCACTGACAGCACATCGTCGAGCACCCCGCCCAGCCCGGCTGATTGCACCGCTCCATCCAGCATCGCCGGAGATCCGTTCGACAGGATCGCGGTGTTCATGCCCGCATCTTTCAGCGCTTGCAGCATCGCGGGCACTTCCGGATAGGCCTGCAGTTCCCAGTACAGATCCAGCAGCCTCTGGCGCAGCGCCGTATCTCCGCGCAGCCCGGCGGCTTCCATCGCCCAATCGAGCCCGTCCTGGGTCACGTCCCAGAAATCTGCATGAGCATTGGTGATGGCGCGCAGCCAGGTGTACTGCAGCTGTTTCTGCCGCCAGTGATTGGCCAGATCCGCCCAGTTGTCCTGAAGGTGCGGAAACTCAGCTTCACCGGCAGCCTGCCGTGCCGCCGCGGCGACATCGAACAGGGTTCCGTAGGCATCAAAAATACACGTGGTGATTGGCATGGTTTTCTCCCCTGCGGCGAGCCTTGCATGATGTGGCAGGAGGGGCAAAGCAGGAAATTGTACCCATACGGGTTTACATCACGTCCGCGGGCGCTAGGCTGCGCCCCTTTATCAACCCGCAACCGATTGGAGATCTCATGACCGGGGTAAAGAACGGCGACACCGTGCGCATCCACTATACTGGCAAGCTGACGGACGGCACCGTTTTCGACAGTTCCGAAGGGCGCGACCCGCTGGAGTTCACCGTGGGCGCGGGCCATGTGATTGCAGGCATGGATGCAGGTCTTGAAGGCATGAACGCCGGTGACAAGAAGACACTCGAAATCCCATGCACCGAAGCTTACGGGCCGATCAACCCTGCTGCGCGCCAGGAAATCCCGCGTGAGGGCATCCCGGCAGACATTCCGCTGGACCTTGGTACTCAATTGCAGATGCAAAGCCCCGATGGCCAGGTGCTGCCGGTGACGGTGGTGGAAGTCAGCGACGACACCGTAACGCTGGATGCCAACCACTTCCTGGCGGGCAAGGACCTGGTGTTCGATATTGAGCTGGTTTCGGTGAACTGAACCTGGGTCGTCCTTCAAGGCAGCGTTCTTACACTCAAAGGCGGGCTGCTGGATGACCAGAGAACGGACGGTGGCTGTAAAAGCTGGCTGGCACTGAAAAAACAAAGGCGCCCTTACGGGCGCCTTTTCTATTGGTCACGCGGATAGGAGTTTCAAAGGTGATCCGGCTGCGGCATTCCCAGGATGTGGAACCCGCCATCGACCCGGATGATCTCGCCGGTGGTGCAGGCGCCGGCATCCGATGCCAGGTAAACAGCCGTACCGCCGACTGCTTCCAGCGTCGCGTTGTCACGCAGCGGTGCGTTCTGGGCGGTGTGCTTGAAGGTCTTGCGGGCACCGCCGATGGCAGCCCCGGCCAGGGTCTTCATCGGGCCAGGAGAGATCGCGTTCACACGGATGCCTTCCGGGCCCAGGTCGTTGGCCAGGTAGCGGGTCGCCGATTCCAGCGCTGCCTTGGCCACTCCCATCACGTTGTAGTTCGGCACCACCTGGTTCGAACCCTGGTAGGTCAGGGTCAACAGGGTGCCGCCGTTGTCCTTCATCAGCGGGTAGGTGCGGCGCGCCACCTCGATGAAGGAATAGGCGGAAATATCCAGCGAGTTCTTGAAGTTCGCCCGGCTCGTATCCAGGAAACGGCCGGTCAGTTCGTTCTTGTCCGAATAGGCAATTGCATGGACCACGAAGTCGATCGCGGGCCAGCGGCCTGCCAGCTGCTCAAACGCCGCGTCCAGCGAGGCATCGTCAGTCACATCCACATCGACCATGAAGTCAGAGCCGACGCTCTGCGCCAGTGGCTCCAGCCGTTTGCCAAAGGCTTCGCCCTGGTAGGTGAAGGCCAGCTCGGCCCCAGCCTCCGCCATGGCCTTTGCAATGCCCCAGGCGATGGAACGGTCATTGGCCACGCCCATAATCAGGCCGCGTTTGCCTGTCAGCAGTCCCGCCATCGTCTTTTATCCTTTGTACTTGCTTAGAACCATCGAACCGTTGGTGCCGCCAAAGCCGAAGCTGTTAGTCATCACCGAGTCGAGGCCGGCGTTTTCCACCAGGCTGGTGGCAATCTCGCCCGGCTGGATGCCTTCGGCGAGGGTGTCGACATTGATCGACGGCGTAATGAAATCGTTGTCCAGCATCAGGAGGCAGAAGATCGCCTCCAACGCACCGGCCGCACCCTGGGCGTGACCGGTCATCGACTTGGTCGAAGAGATCGGCGGCACTCTGCCCTCGCCAAAGACACGGCGGGCGGCTTCGACTTCGCCAACATCGCCAACCGGAGTCGAGGTGCCGTGCGCGTTGATGTAATCCACCTTGCGGCCTTCCGGCAGGGTCGACAGCGCCAGGCGCATCGCCCGCTCGCCGCCTTCGCCGGACGGCGCCACCATGTCGTGGCCGTCAGAGGTTGCCGCAAAGCCAGTCACCTCAGCATAGATCTTGGCGCCGCGGGCCAGTGCATGCTCCAGGTCTTCCAGAACCACAATGCCGCCGCCGCCGGAGATCACAAACCCGTCGCGGTCCTGATCAAAGGCGCGGGAGGCTTTTTCCGGGTCGTCGTTTTTCTTTGAGGACATCGCACCCATGGCGTCGAACAGGCAACTGAGTGTCCAGTCCAGTTCCTCGCCGCCGCCGGCAAACATCACGTCCTGCTTGCCCATCATGATCTGTTCAGCGGCATTGCCGATGCAGTGCAAGGAGGTCGAGCAGGCCGAGGTGATCGAATAGTTGATGCCCTTGATCTTGAACGCGGTCGCCAGGTTGGCGGAGATGGTCGAGGACATGCACTTCGGCACTGCAAACGGACCGATCCGCTTGGTTGCGCCGGACTTCAGCACGGTCTGATGCGCGGTCAGCATGGCAGAGGTCGACGGGCCGCCGGAGCCAGCCACCAGGCCAGTGCGCTCGTTGACCACCTGATCTTCGGACAAGCCCGCATCGGCAATCGCCTGGCTCATCGCAATATGCGCGTAGGCCGCACCGGGGCCCATGAACCGCAGGGTGCGCTTGTCCACATGCTCAGCCACGTCAATCTTCAGTGTGCCGGCCACCTGGCTGCGGAAGCCGTGCTCAGCCATTTCCGAGCTGGCAACGATGCCGGATTTTCCGGCCTTCAAAGAAGCGGTGACCTCTTCGGCATTGTTCCCGATGGAGGAGACAATCCCCAAACCGGTGACGACGACGCGGCGCATGTGCGTACTCCTGTTTCTGTGACTTATGTCCTGCCAGAAAGCGTATCAGCTTTCGGACAGGGCCACTTTCATATCTTTGACCTGATAGATCACTTCGCCGTCCGCTTCGACGATGCCGTCGGCGACACCCATGGTCAGGCGGCGGGTTTGCACGGCCTTGGTGAAGTTCACACGGTAGGTCAGCATCTTGCGGTCCGGACGGACCATGCCGGTAAGCTTCACTTCGCCTACACCCAGCGCATAGCCGCGGCCCTGCCAGCCGCGCCAGCCCAGGTTGAAGCCGGTCAGCTGCCACAGGCCATCCAGGCCCAGGCAGCCGGGCATGATCGGGTTGCCGGGGAAGTGGCAGTCAAAGAACCACAGGTTCGGGGTGATGTCGAATTCGGCAATCACATGGCCCTTGCCGTGCTCGCCGCCGTCACCGGAAATCTCGGTGATGCGGTCCATCATCAGCATCGGCGGCGCCGGCAATTGGGCGTTGCCGGGACCGAACAGCTCTCCCCGCGCGCATTTCAGCAAATCGTCCTTGTCAAAGCTGCTGGGGTAATCGGCCATTCGGGCGCATCTCCTGCCTGAGGTTCGTGTATATATATCTGGATCCCTGTAACACCCGGCCAAAGGGTCCTGCAAGGGTACCCCGCGTCACTTCCTGCACAGATTGTGCCGCAGGCGCATCGAAGGCGGCCTGCCAGCTGCGAATGAATTTCATTTGAAAACCCCCGGGTGTTGCTCCTATATATACGGTCAGCAACGCGAAGCAGGACCTGCTCATGACGCCGAACAGCGAAGAAGTGGCCACACGCTGGCTGACAGATGCCGGGCTGAGACCGACCCGGCAGCGGGTTGCGCTCGCCGAATTGCTGGTGGGCGACGGCAAGCACCGCCATATCACCGCCGAGAGCCTGTTCGAGTCGGCTAAGAAAAACGGCGCTGCTGTGTCTTTGGCTACCGTCTACAATACCCTGCGCGCCTTCTGCGATGCCGGCGTCCTGCAGGAAATCCCGCTGGACGGCTCCAAAAGCTATTTCGACACCAATACTCACGACCACCCCCATTTCTTCTGGGAGGATGAGGGCCGCGTCAGCGATGCCCCCGCGCAGGAACTTGTGATTCACAAGCTGCCGGAAGCGCCTGAGGGGATGGAGATCGCCTCAGTCGACGTGGTGATCCGTCTGCGCAAGGTCTGACCCGGCGGCGCCCAGTTCCCTTTGCAAGATGCGATAGGCCTGATGGGCTGCAGAGGCCTCTGGCAGCTCTGCATGTGCGGCCAGAATCACCGGCTCTTCAGCTCCCTCATCGGTGACCCGTACTGCGCACAAGGGTTTGCCATCATAACTCATGCTGCCAGGCGGCAGACTGTAGCTGATCCCGGCGCCTTCGCCATTGGCCGCGAGGCTGCGCAACAGCTCCAGCGAATCCGCCCGGTGCGCAATCCGCGGCACCAGTCCATGCGTTTTGAACAGCCCCAGCATATGCTGCACCGACAGGCCCTCCTGCGACAGAACCAGCGGGTGCCCTGCCAGCTCTGCAAGAGAAATACCGTCGCGTGCCGCCAGCGGATGGTCCGGCGGCACCAGCGCATGCGGTGACAGCCGCTGCAATTCCGCCCGGCTGAAACCCGCGTCCAGCCCCAGGTCATAGGTGATCGCCAGATCCGCCTCACCGTCGGACAGGGCAGTAATCAGCGGCTCAAAGCCGCAGGCCCGGTGACTGATTTCCACCTCTGGCATGGCAAGACGCAGCGCCTTCAGGGCAGGTGCCAGCAAGAAAGGGGCAAGATCGGAAAAGCAGACCAGCAGCAGACGCTGTTGCCCGGCGCTTGCTCCCTTGGGATCTTCCAGCAGGGCTGCCTGCTCCAGCAGCGCTTGGGCTTTTTCTGCAAACAGCCTGCCCTGCGGCGTCATCGCCAGCGCCGCCCCGCGGCGGCGCAGGAACAGAGGATGGCCCAGATGCTCCTCGATCCGGCTCAGCGCCGCGGAAAGCGCAGGCTGGCTGACATGCACGGCCTCCGCCGCGGCGGACAGGCTGCCATGGCGGGCCACGGCGCAGATGTATTCGTAGTGGCGCAGAGTTAAATATAACATGGATCGAAGGGTATCTTAGAAAGATATTATTTGAAACTATGCCTGTGCCGCGGCAGGAATGGCGCATCAGAATTGCATCATTCAGCAGCGGAGACAGCAATGGTCCACCCTCTCATCACCCCGGAGCATGTCGAACAATTTCAGCGTGATGGCGTTGTGCTGATCCGCGGACTGTTCGCGGAACAGGTTGACCTGCTGCGCGCAGGCGTCGCTGCAAATATGGAAAACCCCGGGCCTTATGCCTCGAACAACGAAAAGGCGGGCCAGACCGGGCGGTTCTTTGACGACTACTGCAACTGGACCCGCATTCCTGAATTTCAGCAGGCCATCGAACAGTCGCCGGTGGCCGAAGTTGCTGCCGATCTGATGAAATCTACCTCGGTGCAGATGTTCCATGACCATGTGCTGGTCAAGGAACCGGGCACCTCGATGCCGACCCCCTGGCATCAGGATGGCCCTTACTACTTCGTTGAGGGCAGCCAGACAATCAGCTTCTGGTCGCCGCTGGATGAGGTAAAGGACGCGACCCTGCGCTGTGTGGCCGGTTCGCACAAATGGGAGAAGGAAGTGCTGCCGACCCGCTGGGTGTCAGAAGAGGATTTTTTCCCGGATGAGGGCCAGTATATGCCGGTCCCGGATCCGGATGCCGAAGGCATGACCGTGCTGGAATACCCGATGCAGCCCGGTGACGCAGTGGCCTTCAACTACAAGATCCTGCACGGCGCTCGCGGCAATACCTCCACGTCGCGCCGCCGCGCATTCTCGCTGAGGCTGGTGGGCGACGATGCCCGCTATGTGGAGCGCCCGGGCCGCACCTCGCCGCCGTTCCCGGGCCACGAGATGCAGCCAGGCCAGCGCCTGCGCGAGGATTGGTTCCCGATCCTGCTGCAGCGGTAAGGGGAGGGGGCGTTGCCCCCTCAGGCCTTTGGCCTTCACCCCCAGAGTATTTTAAGAAAGTTGATAAACTCGCCGGGGTTACTTTTTCAGATCGCGGCGGATGCCCATGTTCTCGGCGTTCGAAAATGAACAGGTCTTGCAGATGCCGAACTGCTTGAGAAAGCCGCGCTTTCGGGCGCGGGCGGCCTCGTCAGAGCGGTAAGCGGCCAGGAAGCCGTCCTGTCCGACGTTCGGCAGCTGGATCACCTGGTCATAGTCGATGCAGCACAGGCCCAGATCCCCGTTCCAGAACACCACCGACTGGAACAGCGGCACTGTGCACATGGCATGGCTGGTGTGGCGCGGGTGGCGGCGCAACTCCTTCTGGCGCGGCAGGAAGTGGGCAAATTCGCGTTTCTGGTCGGCAGAGGTGTAAGAGCCGATCGAGAAGGTCTTGAACCGGACCCGGTCAAAACCGGCCACCTTGGCCCAGGCCTCCATTTCGTCCATCTGGGGTTCGGAGTAGCTGGTCAGCAACGTCTGCAGCACGGTAACCGGAGATTTGGAGCCGATCTGTTTTTTGATGTTCAGGAATTCCTCAATGCTGGCTTTGACGTCATCAAAGTCGGAATTGACCCGGTAGGTCTCCTGCGCTTCCTTGGAAAACCCGTCCATGCAGAGATTGACGCGCGCCAGTCCGGAACGGATCAGCCGCTCGCTCATTTCCGGAGTAAGCCGGGTGGCGTTGGTCGACAGGTAAGTGTCATGGCCGTTTTCATGCGCATAGGCGATGAAATCGGGCAAATCCTTGTGCAGCGTCGGCTCACCCGAAAAACTGAAATAAATGGCAGGTTTTTCCCGCTGGTCCTTGAAATCGTCGATGATCTTGCGGAACACATGCGGCTTCATCATGCCGCGCTTGCGCTTCATCGCAAAGGTCACCGGGCAGACCGGGCAGCGCAGGTTGCAGCTGTTGGTTGCATCGATGATGATGATCTTGGGCGGACGCCGGAAATAGGCCAGGGGCAGGAACCGGGCCAGGAAATGCAGTGCCCGCTCGTGCAGCCCGGGGGGATTGTCCGGCAGGTCTGGCTGCGCAGAAACCGGCTTGAGGTCCGGGGCGGGAGTGAGGTCTTGCATCTGGCCGTCTCCGAATTGTGCGTGCGGGATCAACCTTAATGGCCGTGGCCCGCGTGGCAAGTGCCTGACTGGTAACGCTGCGTGAGCAAATCGTGTGTCCCGGAGGCAATCGGAGCGGTGGCCCGAGCGCGCCGGTGGGTTACCAGCGGCACGCCTCAGGCAAAACAGGCCGGACGACGGCTTACCCCCCCGGAAAAACCGTCATCCGGCCCCGCGTTATCCAAGGGCTGAAAAAGCCCCGGAACGCAGTGTCAGTATGATATTAAACGGGCGGCTTTCCCTTCATTGCGCGCGCAACCATCGCGACAACGAAGAGGATCAGGAAAATGACGAACAGGATCTTTGCAATGCCGGCAGAGGCGCCCGCGATGCCACCGAACCCGAGCAGCGCTGCGACCAATGCGATCACCAGAAATGTAAGTGCCCAACCAAGCATGTCGTTTCTCCTTTTCAACGGGGCTGCCGGAAGCAGCGGTCAGAATATCAACCCGCAGACACCGGTTTTGTTCCCAGACCGTTCGTCCGGGGGGATCAGATGCCCCATGATCATTCGCGTTGAAACGGGCCTGGAGAGCACCGGCCACCGAAGCATCTGGGATTGCCTTTCCATTTCCCCCTCGGCTGTACTGCCCAACAGGACCAGCCTTCCGCCGCGGCTGCGAACGGTCTGGTCAATCTTCAAGCGGGCTACCATTTCGGAGCCGCACTCCATGAAAGCCACTGCGATTCTGCGATAGCGCGACAGGACCGGCAGCGCCGCTTCCTGGCCCTTGTGCACGCTGATCTCTGCAACAGGATCAAAGTCCAGAATGGCGTCGCAGATATCGCAGGTGACCAGATAATTTCCGGACGCAATCAGGTAGACATGCGCGCATTCGCGGTTCTGCCGCTCCATAGCTTCGCTCCCCCTAAGGCTTGCGATTTTGGAACTTTTGGGCCTCACGCGCATTAAACTGTGACATAGAGCCGAAGGGGAACGACGATGTCTGCGACCGCCTGCCAGAACTGCCCGCTGCGCAAACGTGCCATTTTCACACCAATGTCGCGCGAGGAGGTCACCTTCACTCAATCCTTCAAAACCGGTGAAATGGTGGTGGATGCAGGCACAACCATCCTGCTGGAAGGGTCAAACAGCCCGCAGCTCTTTACTGTCCTCAAGGGCATGGGCACGCGCTACAAAACCTTGGAAAACGGTCGGCGGCAGGTGATCAATTTTTTGTTCCCGGGCGATTTTGCCGGTTTGCAGGCAGGACTGATGGGCGAGATGAAGCATTCCGTCGAAGCCACCACCAGCATGACGCTCTGCGTGTTCCGCCGCTCGGCGCTGTTTGAACTTTTTCAGCTCCATCCAGAACGCGCGTATGACCTGACGTGGATTGCCGCGGTAGAGGAGCACTTCCTTGGCGAGACCATTGCCTCGCTAGGCCAGCGCGATGCACGGCAGCGCATCTCCTGGGCGCTGGTACGGATCTACGAACGGCTGAAGGCCGTCGGGATGGAGATCAAGAATGCGGTGCCGCTTCCCTTCCGCCAGCAGGACCTTGCGGATGCGCTGGGGCTGTCCCTGGTGCACACAAACAAGATGCTGAAAACCCTGCGCGATGCCAAGCTGGCGGAATGGCAGAACGGGATGCTGAAGATCAGAAATATCCCAGCGCTCGCCGAAATGGCGCTGATCGAGGAATCCGCCCCTGATATCCGGCCGCTCATCTGACGAGGCTGCAAACGGTCTGCCTGCTGGCCATTATGATTGAGCAAGTGCATTGCCCGGCGCCCTGCAGGGCCGCCGCAACGATTTTCAGAAAATGTGCGCCCCGCGGAATGGAACAATTCTAATGGCCGCGGGTTGGGTAGGTGAAACCCGCAACAGAAAGGAGATGGCATGCTTTACTGGGCAATTGTCTTCCTGGCCGTTGCAATCATCGCCGGCGTCTTCGGATTTAGCGGCATTGCCACGGCCTCTGCAGGGATCGCACAGATCCTGTTCTACATCTTTCTGCTCCTCTTTGCGGCAGCCTTGATCGTCCGGCTGCTTCGCGGCGCTTCCCGCTGAAGGCCAAGGCGTGTGGTGTTTCGATAGACGCCGGCCTTCTGCCGCTGACCGGGCGGAACAATCAGTACCCGCCTGCGTTTCCACTAACGTGAATACCTTGCAACAGGAAAAGGAGTTTCCCATGACTGGCGCACTAACTGCCGTTCCAAGCCCCGACAAAGTTGAAACCGGTGTCAGGGACACCGGCGCAATCGCTGATGGCTTGGCGGATGTGCTTGCAGACACCTACCGGCTGGTTTTCAAGACCCATGCCTGCCACTGGAATGTGGAAGGTCCGGCCTTTTTTTCGATGCACAAGCTGACCGAAGAGCAATATGAGAACATGTTCACCGCGGCCGATGACCTGGCTGAGCGCATCCGTGCCCTGGGGCATCTGGCGCCATCGCGCATGGATGAAGTGCTGAACCGCTCCAAGATCGAGGATCCCAGCGGAGAGCTCAGCGCCGGTGAAATGGCACAGGATCTGGCAGCAAGCCATGAGCGGATCGCCCAGCGCATGCACGCGCTTGCAGAGCTGGCAGGCCGCCGCCGCGATATCGTGACAGAGGACCTGGCAACTGCGCGGTCTGCCTTTCATGAGCAGGCCGCCTGGATGCTGCGGGCAATCGCCAAGTCGTAGTCTTGAATTTTTCGCTGCCCTGCCTGCGCATTCTGGTCAGGGCATGTCAAAGCCCCCAGCCGAAACCGCGGCTGGGGGCTTTTTTGTCGGTGTCAAATTTCTTGGCAACAAAAAAACCGGACCGCGGTGGCGGTCCGGGTATTTGCGAGGAAACTAAAGAGCAGTCTTCAGACCTTCAGTGTTTCCGTCGAAGAGAAGAACATCGCCTGACTGACGGCCGAGCGGACTTGTTCCTCCGTGTAAGGCTTGGAAATCAGAAAGGCCGGTTCAGGGCCTTCCCCTGTCAGCAGCCGTTCGGGGTAGGCGGTGATGAAAATAACCGGGCGGTCGCCGTGTTTTCCCAGAATGCCGTTCACGGCGTCAATGCCGCTGGAATTGTCGGCCAGCTGGATATCTGAGAGCACAAGATCGGAGGGGGCGCTGGATGCAAGCTCCATTGCCTGAGCCTCTGTACGGGCGATACCGGTGACACTGTGGCCCATACCCGAGACAATCGCTTCCAGGTCCATTGCAATAACGGCCTCGTCCTCGATGATCATCACCCGCCCGGCGGTTGCGCGCGACATTTCCTCGTAAGCGATTGAAATCAGATCGGATGCCTCATCTTCACTGACCCCCATGATAACGCCGGTGCTGGCCGCGCTGAATTCCTCGATTGTATGCAGCAGCAATGCTTCACGGGTGTTCGGCGTAAGCTGGCGCAGGTGCCTTTGCGCCTTGGCAGCAAGCCCGGTGTCGGCCTCATCTTCGCCTGCCGGTGCCCCGGTAGTAGACCAGATTGCATGGAAGACCCGGAACAGGGCTGCCTTGGGTGACAGGCTGCTGTCATACTCGGCTTCCCCCGCCAGAATCGCCTCCAGCGCCGCCAGGGCATATTTGTCGCCGCTGCTCTGGCTGCCGGTCAGCGCGCGCGCATAGCGGCGCAGATAGGGCAGGTTGGCGCCAATCTGGCTGGCGATCAGTTCTCCCGATTGAGCGGTCATTGTGCGACGTTCCTTTTTTTTACAATATATATGGAACTATACGCACCGCCGCGCGTTTGGTTCCAGAAACTGCGCAAAAAATTGATGGATCGCATGACACAGCCACAACGTGCCCGGCCCCGGAATGAGCAGGCCGACCGCGAAATCGACGAAAACCTCAAGCGGGCGTTCGAACAGGTCGCCAGTGAACCGGTGCCGGATCGCTTTACTGACCTGCTGAAGCAGCTGAAGGAAAAAGAGACTCTGGAAAAGGTGAAGCAGTCAGAGGAGAGCACCTCGAATGACTGAGACACAGCCTGATCCCAGGGACGACCTGGTCAACCATCTGGGCGCCCTGCGCGCCTTTGCCATCAGTCTGACCCGCAACAGTGCCACTGCCGATGACCTGGTGCAGGACACGCTGGTCAAGGCCTGGACCAACATCGAGAAATTCGAAGCAGGCTCCAATATGCGCGCCTGGCTCTTCACGATCCTGCGCAACACCTTTTACTCGCTGCGCCGCAAGCGCAAGCGTGAGGTCGAGGACGCCGACGGGGCACTGTCCGGCAGCCTGGCGCAAAAACCCGATCACGACGGGCGGCTTCACTTGCGCGACTTTCAGGCGGCTTTTGCCAAGCTGAACGATGAACAGCGCGAGGCCCTGGTGCTGGTCGGCGCAGGCGGGTTTTCCTACGATGAGGCCGCCGAAATGTGCGGTGTCAAAACCGGCACCATCAAAAGCCGTGTGAACCGCGCCCGTGCCCGTCTGGCTGAGCTGATGGATCTGGACGAAGATGGTCAGATTGAGCTGACCGACACCGTTACAGCGGGGATTGTCGCGCAGCAGAGCGCCGCATGATTTCAATGCCGCGGTTGCAGGCAGGGGGGCTTCTGGTCCGGCTCGCAGCGCTGATGACTTTTGCGCTGCTGCCGCTGGGCATGATCGCTCTCTATCAGACCAATGCTGTTGTCGATGAGGCCACCCGGCTGTCGCATGCGTCACTGCTCGACCAGACCGAACGGGCGGCATCCAAGGAACGCGAGCTGCTGCAGCGTGCTGGCGGCGCTACAGAAGGGGTCGCGGCGGCTATACTTCCGGTTCTGGACGACCGCCGCGCCTGCAGCAGTCTTCTGCAAGCTTTCACGGAAGGCCCGAACCCGTTCACCTTCGCGGCTTTCATCACACCGGATGGCCGGATGATTTGCGCATCTGATGGTAAGTCACGGGACGTGTCTGACCGGTGGATGTACTTGAAAGCCCGGCAGACGTCGCAGTTGTCCTTTGCTTTGGGCCGGGACCTGTTGGGGGAAGGCGGCTCGTTCCTGCTGGCCACCAGCCCGGTGCAGCGCGACGGCATTTTGCTGGGCTATGTGTCCATTGCCATCCCGCACAAGGTCGCTGCAGCCGGTTCCGGCAAAAATTGGTCCGACCGGGGTATTCAGTATGTGACGATTGACGCGCAGGGCGAGATCCTTTCCTCCAGCGTGCCGGAGGCGGAGGCAGTGCAAGTGCTGCCCGTTTCGGTGCCGCGGCGGGACCTGCTGGTGCACACCGGGGAGACCTTTTTTGAGGATGACCGTTCGGGCAACGAACGGTTCTTTGCTGTCAGTGAAATTCTTCCCGGCCAGGTTTCGGTGGTCGGCAGCTGGCCGGTGGAAAACGCCATGACCGCAGCCAGAAACCCGGCCTCCCTGATGACGATCGCATTTCCGGTCCTGATGTGGCTCGCAGGCATTTCTGTGGCCATTCTCGGCCTGCAGCAAATGGTTATCCGCCACCTCAGCGCGCTGCGCCGGGCCATGCGCCGCTATGCTCTGGGGGAGCGTGAAGCCCCCAGGCTGGAACTCCTCAACCCGCCGCGGGAGTTCGAGGAGGCGGAACAGTCCTTCAACAGGATGGTCGCTATCCTGAGCGAGGCAGAACGGCGGCGCGAGCTGGACCTCGAAGAAAAGACGATCCTGCTGCGCGAGGTGCACCACCGGGTCAAGAATAATCTTCAGCTGGTCGCCTCGATCATGAACATGCAGGGCCGCACCGCACAGACGCCAGAGGCCCGACGCATGCTGTCGCAGCTGCAGCGCCGGGTCCGGGGGCTGGCCACCATACACCGCAGCCTGAACACCAACCCGGATATCACAACCGTTGACAGCCGCGATCTGATCCAGGAACTGATCTCGGAAATCGGATCGATGAACGCCGGAACGGGGCAGGAGATTGTGATTGAAACCGACCTCGCGACCGTTCCGCTGAGCCAGGACCAGGGCGTCACGCTTTCGATGCTGGTGTCCGAGGCGATGACCAACGCAGTCAAGTATCTGGGCGTGCCTGATGGCGGACGCCCGCGGATTGATGTCCGCCTGCATGAAACGGCGCCGGATTGGCTGGAGCTTGAAATCACAAACACCAAGGGGCAGCCGCTGGCCGAGGAGGATGAAGTCCTTCAGGGCACCGGGATTGGCGCGCGGCTGATGATGGCTTTTGCGGCACAGCTTGACGGCATTGCAAGTACCGGCGAGACAGAGACGGCCTATACCTACCGGCTTGGCTTTCCCGTTGCCGCCGGAGCGGAGCCGCCAGCCGCAAAAGACAAAGAACAGGATCATGACGCAGAAGAACCCGCAGCATGATGACGTCAGCTGCCCTGAATTTTCAGTTCTGGTCACGGCTGAACAGGCCTGGCCGGCTTTTGAGCGTGCGGTGCTGGAGGCCAAGAATGAAATCAGCGCGAGCTTCCGGCTGTTCGATTTCACCACCAAGCTGCTGAGCGAGGACGCCAGGAAGACAGGAGAAACCTGGGCAGAACTGATCTCGGACGCCCTGCGTCGCGGCGTCCGCGTCCGCCTGATGGTCAGCGACTTTGACCCGGTAATGGCGGCTCCGCTGCATGCGGCTGCGCAAAACACCCTTGCCCAGGCCAGGGAGATCGCCAGCGGGCTTGCGCCGGAAGCGGCCGCGCGCCTGTCGGTGACCGCGGCGCTGCATCCGGCGCGGGCAGGCTTGCTGCCGCGGCTGGCTTTTTCGCCTTTCGTGATCCGCAAGCTTCGCAAGCTGCCGCGGCGTCTCAGGCCTTCCGCCGCGAACCGCAGTCTGCCGCAGCTCTATCCTGTCTCTCATCATCAGAAGGTTGCTGTGATCGACCGCCAGGTTCTCTACATCGGCGGGCTGGATCAGAACCACCGCCGTTGGGACACCACAGCCCACGACCAGCCTGCGTTCAAAACATGGGCGGATGTGCAATTGCTGTTGCGTGGCCCCGAAGCAGAGGAAGCCGCTGATCATCTCGACAGCTTTCTGGATGACATTGCCGGGCGCAGACTGCCGCCTGCACGCAAGCACATCCGCCGAACCTTGTCGGTTCCGCGCCGTGCAGGCTTCTGGGCGCTATCGCCAAAGACGGTTCTGCGAGAAATCGAAGAAGACCACTTGGCCGCGTTTGCTGCTGCCCGCCGCCTGATTTATCTGGAAACCCAGTTCCTGCGTTCCAGTGTCATTGCCCGCGGGCTGGCAGATGCCGCCCGCCGCAATCCGGAATTGTCGCTGATCCTCATTCTTCCCGGTCTGCCGGAAGATGTTGCCTTCGACGGCAATCAGGAACTTGATGCCCGCTACGGCATGGCTCTGCAGGCTGAGGCGCTTGAGACGGTGAGCTCAGCCTTCGGGTCCCGCGCCTGTATCGCCAGCCCGGTGCAGCGCCGGATGGCTGCGCGGGATGCGCCTTCGACCCTGGCGGGCTCGCCGCTGATTTACGTGCACAGCAAGGCGCTTATCACTGACCGGGATTTTGCCCTGGTGGGGTCGGCCAATCTCAACGGGCGCTCTATGCGCTGGGATACCGAGGCTGCATTGCGGATCACCCGGCAGGACCGGATCGGGCAGCTCTGGCAGGCGCTGTCCCGGCACTGGTGGCAGGAAGACCTGCCGGAGGAGGCACTGGATCCGTCCAGCGCCGCCGCCTGGTGGACGCAGGAAATCCGCCGCAACCAGGTGCGCCGCCCCGAGGCCCGGCGCGGGTTGCTGGTGCCGCATGAGCCGGACAGGATGGCGGAGCTGCAGCAGCCTTTGCCGGGTGCGACCGAGGACATTGTCTGACCCTGATCGCCTGTTTTGCGGCTGCCGGAGAGCCTGCCCCCTCAAAAGCAAAAAAGGCCCGGTGCAGGTCTGCACCGGGCCTTTGGGACGGAAGGGATTTCTGCAAGATTTTATTGGGCCTCCTGCGATTCCTCGGTGATTTCATTGCCAAGGTTCGACACATCCCTGCCGAAGCCTTCCGCTGTCTCGCAGGCCGCCAGGCCTGCCAGTGCCAGCAAAGCTATCAGGATACGCATGCCGGCCTCCTTATTGCAGTTTGGAGGCCACATTGCCGGCAAAGGCGTCAATGACGGCATTGTAGAACAGGTCGCTGTCAACGGTCACGGCCGCAGGGTCAGTGCCTTCGGGGTAATAGGCGTTCAGCTGGTCGGCGGACACGGTCAGGTCATAGCGCAGATCCTTGGAGGCGTCGGCCATATCGATGTCCACATCGCCCTTCAGCACCCATTCGCCGACACCCAGTGCCTGCTCGAAATTGCTGGCAAGGGCCACCGAGTCGATCTCCACATGGATTTCTGCCGTGTCCTCAGCGCCGGCTTCCGCGATCTGGCCCACCAGCTTCTCGGCCAGCGCGGTTTCCAGGTCGGTCTCGAGGCTGGTCCAGGCTTTTGCAGCCGGATAGTTCTCAACCGCGCTCAGATCGGCGGTCACGTCGATTTCGGAAACCATGGAGCCAGCAGTAGCGGCGGTAGCCATGGCAGCAACAAGAGCAGTGGTGCGGATCAGATGTTTCATCGTCGATGTTCCTTTCCAGTTGTGTCCCTCTTGGGGATGCACCGAGAGAACGCACCGGGCAGACGAATGGTTCCTGCAAAAAACCGGCAGGCGGTCCGGCTCCACTTGCATAGGCGGATTTCCGCGGAAATCAGGCGCTTGGAACTTCAGACCGGCAGTCGCGTTGCCCCTGTAAACCGGAGCAGCCAGGGAAAGGGGCAAAATGACATCAGCGAAACAGCCTGTTGAACATGTGCTGAAGGAAACCAGCATCCTTGCGCGCAGAAACCGCGGCGGCATCACCGTCCGCCGGTTTGCAGAGGAACTGGGGCAGAGCTCGCTTCCGGCGGTGCTGGCCGTCCCGGCCATGGCTGTGGTTACACCGCTCAGCGGAGTGCCGCTGTTCTCCTCTGCCTGCGGTGCCCTGATCTGCCTGATCTCGGCACAAATGCTGATGGGACGGCAGCACCTGTGGATCCCCGGCTGGCTGGGCCGCCGCAGGATCAAGGCTGATACCGTGCGCAAGGGGGCGGCGGCATTACGCGGAAGCGTGCGCTGGCTGGACCGGCATTCCGGCAAGCGGCTGCCGGTACTGACCCGCCAGCCCTTTCTTATGGTCATCCAGGCCGTATGCCTGATCTGCGGTGCCCTGATGCCTCTGCTGGAAATTGTCCCGTTTTCCTCGTCGGTGCTGGGCGGCATCGTCAGCCTCCTGGCCGTGGCCATGCTGACCCGCGACGGGCTGATTGCTTTGCTCACGCTTTCCGCGCTATTTGCCGCAGCCGCCGCGTTCGCGGCGGGACTTGTTTGATTGCCATGCGCTGCAGCCGGACGCCAAAAGACCGGGCTCCATCGGGAACCCGGTCTTGCAGGCCGCTTGGCAGTGACATTCCCCGGGACGCCGGTACGAGGCAGGAAACCGGAACCAGGGAAGACAAACAAACGGCAGTGATCATGGCGGCCAGCAGGCCGCCACGAATTCCAGATCTTATCCCGGCTGGTAGTCAGGCAGGGATTCCAGTTGCTCGCGTGTCAAATGGGTAATGACACGCACATCGCTTGCTGTTTGCACGATCTCGATATCCCCCATCGAAAGCTCAACCGGCTTTTCGCCGATACCCAGAAACCCGCCCACATCGATGATCACCGCTTCGACGCCACCGTTGGTGTTCACCACAACCTGCGAGAGCTCGCCGATATGCTCGTCCTTGGCGTCATAGGCCGGGGCTCCGGTCAGCTCAGACGCAGTGACCTCATTCATGCCCAGTGGCTCCATCGCAGGCCCGTCTGCGTCGGGGATCAGGGCCGAAAGGCCGCCCTCCGAAGCAGTGCCGCCGCCGAGCGGGCTGCTTGCAGCTTCAGTACCTGTTTGCAGCGGCGCAAACTCCGCCTTGGCTTCGCCCATCGCGCTGCTTTCGGCAGCGGCGCCGGCTGCCGGCGTCTCAACCTGGGCACCAACCCCTGCATTGCCGGAAACGCCGCTGCCGGTGCCGGCAAAACCGGGAACCGCAGCAGCGGTGATCAGTGAAGCCGAAAGCATAAGGTATTTCATAAGTTGATCTCCTGGGTGTTCCGCACTTCAGCGCGTGCAATACAGCCACCCAACCCGCGCCAACCGGAAAGGTTCCCGGAAAACCGGAATTTTTCCAAAAATACTGCAGGCATGAACCGCGCAGGAAACCGCTCCACCACTGCCTTTCCGGTCTCTGCGGCAACTTGCCTCTGGCAGCACAGCAGGCACCGGCATAGGTGGCGGAGTGCCGCTCCCGGGCGCAAAATCGGGCCGGAAAACATGATTGTGTGATGCGCTTTTTGATCCACGTCAAAGTTCTGGCACTTTGCTTCTGTGACAAGGGCGGCAGCACTGCCACAAAACGGAGAGAGTCCGTGAGCGATTCCAACCCGGCCCCCAGCCTGTATGCCGCCAGAGAGCCGATCTTCCCGCGGCGCGTGTCCGGCAAGTTCCGCAACCTGAAATGGTACATCATGGCGGTGACGCTGGGGATCTACTATCTGACTCCCTGGATCCGCTGGGACCGGGGGTCCTCACTGCCGGACCAGGCGGTGCTTCTGGACCTGGCCAACCGCCGGTTTTATTTCTTCTGGATTGAAATCTGGCCGCATGAATTTTACTTCGTGGCGGGCCTATTGATTATGGCCGGGCTTGGACTTTTYCTGTTCACCTCGGCGCTGGGCCGGGTCTGGTGCGGTTACGCCTGCCCGCAGACGGTCTGGACCGACCTGTTCATCCTGGTGGAGCGATGGATCGAGGGCGACCGCAACGCCCGCCTGCGCCTGCACCGGCAGAAGAAAATGGATTTCCGCAAGGCACGCCTGCGGGTGACTAAATGGGTGGCCTGGTTCCTGATCGGACTCGCCACTGGCGGCGCCTGGGTCTTCTATTTCGCCGATGCGCCGACGCTGGCCTATGACCTGGTGACGCTGAACGCGCACCCCATCGCTTATTCCACCATGCTGATCCTGACCGCGACCACCTTCCTGTTTGGCGGCTTCGCGCGCGAGCAGATCTGCATTTACGCCTGCCCCTGGCCGCGCATCCAGGCGGCAATGATGGACGAGGACACGCTGACAGTTGGCTACCGTGACTGGCGGGGTGAACCGCGCGGCAAGCTGAAGAAGGGACAGGTGGCCGAAGGGCAGGGCGACTGCATTGATTGCATGGCCTGCGTCAACGTCTGCCCGATGGGTATCGACATCCGCGACGGCCAGCAAATGGAGTGCATCACCTGTGCGCTTTGTATCGACGCCTGCGATGATGTGATGGCCAAAATCGGTAAGCCGCGCGGCCTGATCGACTATATGGCGCTGTCGGACGAAACGCTGGAGCGCAGCGGCCAGCCGCCCAAGAATATCTGGAAGCACATCCTGCGCCCGCGCACCATCATGTATACCAGCCTGTGGTCGCTGGTGGGGGTAGGGCTTCTGTTTGCCCTCTTCATCCGCTCCGATATCGAGCTGACCGTCGCACCGGAACGCAACCCGACCTTTGTGACGCTGTCGGACGGCTCGATCCGCAACACCTATGACGTGCGCCTGCGCAACAAGCATGGCGAGGACCGGGTGTTCAAACTGTCGATCAAGGGCGACCCGGCGATGCGTCTGCAACTGGAAGGCACGGTCTATCATTCGGTGAATGTGCCAGCTGATACAGCGCTGCTGCAGCGGGTCTATATTGTCTCCGCCAAGGGCTCTGCACCTTCGCAGGCCTCCAGCACTCCGGTTCGCATCTGGGTCGAGGATCTGATAAACGGGGAACGGGCCCATAAGGACACCAGCTTTAACGGCAAGGGGAACTGAGCCATGGCCAAGCGCGAACGCGAATTTACCGGCAAACACGCCATCCTGCTGTTCGGCGGTGCCTTTGCAGTGATTATCGGGGTGAACATCATTCTGGCGGTCAACGCGGTGAAAACCTTTCCGGGGCTGGAGGTGAAGAACTCCTATGTCGCCAGCCAGGAATTCGACCAGCGCCGGTCTGCACAGGAGGCACTGGGCTGGTCGGTCTATGCGTCCTCGCAGGGCGATCAGGTCAAGCTGGAGATCACCGACGCTGGCGGTACTCCGGTGGAGGTTGCCAAACTTAGCGCAACACTGGGCCGGGCAACCCATGTGCAGGATGACCAGAAACCGGAGTTCACCTTTGACGGCCAGGCCTATGTGGCACCGGCTGATCTGGGCCCGGGCAACTGGAACATCCGGATGGTGGCAAGGGCCAAGGATGGCACCGAATTCACCCAGCGGGTGATCCTGCATGTGAAAGGCTGACCGCGATGACCGCGCAGCTCCGCCCCTCGCTGGCCGCCTGTCCCGCCTGTGTTGCAGCCCCGCATGACGGGGCAGAGCAGGCGCCAACCGAGGCACGGCTGGCACTGTCCCTGCCGGGCATCCACTGCCAGGCCTGCATTTCGACGGTGGAGCGGGAGCTGAACGCCCACCCGGGCATCCATTCAGCACGGGTGAACCTGACCCTGAAACGGGCACTGATCGAGGCGGAGCCGGACGTGCGCGCGGCGGACCTGATCCCGGTGCTGGAAAAGGCCGGCTTTGAGGCGCATGAACTGGATCTCGCGGTGCTGGCGTCCACCCAGAACGACAAGGCCGGGCGGGATCTTCTGATGCGGCTGGCGGTGGCCTTCTTCGCGTCGATGAACGTGATGCTGCTGTCGATCTCGGTCTGGTCCGGGGCGTCTGACGCGACGCGGGACATGTTCCACTGGATTTCTGCTGCAATCACATTCCCTGCCATCATCTTCTCGGCCCAGCCCTTCTTTGCCAATGCCTGGAGCGCCCTGCGCGTCAAGCGGCTGAACATGGATGTGCCGATTGTGCTGGCGCTGGTGCTCGCGCTTGTCACATCCCTATGGGAGACCTTCCTCTCGGGCGAGCACGCCTATTTCGACGCGGCGCTCACGCTCACGTTTTTCCTGCTGGCGGGCCGCTACCTGGACTACCGGACCCGCGCAGTTGCGCGCTCGGCAGCAGAGGAGTTGGCGGCGCTGGAAGTGCCCCGTGCCATCCGGCTGCTGGACGGCGACGAATTCGAGGTGCCGGTTGCGGATCTGGCCATCGGCGACCTGATCCTGGTGCGCCCGGGCGGGCGGATGCCGGTAGATGGTGAAATCGTTTCCGGCCAGTCGGAGCTCGACCGCTCCTTGCTGACCGGGGAAACCCTGCCGGTCTTCGCGGAACCCGGCCTCGCGGTTTCCGCAGGTGAAGTGAACCTGACCGGCCCGCTGACCATCCGCGCAACCGCAGTGGGCGAGGATACTTCGCTGCACCGGATGGCCGATCTGGTCGCCATCGCGGAATCCGGCCGGTCCCGCTACACTTCACTCGCCGACAGTGCCGCGAAACTCTACGCGCCCGGCGTGCATATCCTCTCGGCGCTCGCCTTTGCCGGCTGGTATCTCTACACCTTCGACGTCCGCACGGCGCTGAACATTGCCGCCGCAGTGCTGATCATCACCTGCCCCTGTGCGCTGGGCCTTGCGGTGCCTGCGGTAACCACCGCGGCCTCGGGCCGTCTGTTCAAAAAGGGCATGCTGATCAAACACGCCACCGCGCTGGAGCGGCTGGCAGAGGTGGATACCGTGGTCTTTGACAAGACCGGCACGCTGACCGCCGGCACCCCGGAAGTCACCAACCTGGGCGACCATGCCCGGGCGGACCTTGAGATTGCCCTGGCACTGGCCGAAGGCTCCTCGCATCCGCTGTCGGTGGCGCTGTCCCGCGCCGCGCGGGCGGCCGGGATCAAGCCCGCCAGTGTACAGGACATCACCGAGGTGCCCGGCTATGGCGCCGAAGGCCTGTTCCGCGGCACCCGTGTCCGGCTGGGCCGTGCGGCCTGGGTCGGGGCCGCGCAGGGCAGCCAGACGGCCGCCTGGCTCGATACCGGGGCAGGGGCGGCAAAACCGTTCCTGTTCACCGACGCCCTGCGTCCCGGCGCGGCGGAAGCGGTGGCGGCGCTGAAGGCGGCCGGCAAGGATGTGCTGCTGATCTCCGGCGACACCACCGGCGCGGTGGAGGATCTGGCCGGGCGGCTGAACATTTCCAAATGGGTGGCTGAAGCGCTGCCTGCGGAAAAGTCCGCCCGCGTTCAGTTGCTCTCCGATCAGGGTAAGAAGGTGCTGATGGTCGGTGACGGCCTCAACGACACCGCAGCACTGGCGGCGGCGCATGTCTCCATCTCTCCGGCCTCAGCCCTGGACGCGGCGCGTGTCGCCTCCGACATCGTGCTGCTGGGCCAGGATCTTGAGCCCATAGCCGAGGCCTGCGGCGTGGCGCAAAAGGCCMCCCGCCGCATCCGCGAGAACTTCCGCATTGCCACGCTCTACAACGTGATTGCCGTGCCGCTGGCGATCGCCGGACTGGCAACACCCTTGATTGCAGCGCTGGCGATGTCTACTTCCTCCATAACCGTTTCCCTCAACGCGCTGCGCCTGCGCTGAGCCCGCGCCCGCAATACTGGTACAAAACTTATGAGTGTCCTTGCCTACCTGATCCCGATTTCCCTGATCCTCGGTTCAGTAGGGCTGGCCGCTTTCTTCTACACGGTGCGCAGCAACCAGTATGACGATCCCGAAGGCGACGCCCGCCGTATCCTGAATGACGAGTGGGACGACAAGCCCAAGCCCTGACGGGTTCTGCAACCAATCCCTCCCGCCCCCCGGAGGTGCCCTGGCTGGAGCCAGAACACCTTTACCACGCCCAACGGGAGTATGGGTTTTCGAATGAAAAGCCTGACGACGGGCGGGAGAGCCCGCTGGAAAGAGACGGCAGGGCAAGAAAAAAGACGCCTCCGGGGGCGCCTTTTCTGATTTGAGGTGTCACCGCACTCAGGACGGGCCGATCGGTGCGCAGGTCACGTTGCGGGCATTCAGCCGGCGGCAGGCCAGTTCTGCCTGCTCCTGGCTCATGCCCAGGAAATTGGCCTCGAACCCGCGGCGGGT
The DNA here is from genome assembly GCF_001679925.1 of Leisingera sp. JC1. Lineage (GTDB taxonomy): Bacteria > Pseudomonadota > Alphaproteobacteria > Rhodobacterales > Rhodobacteraceae > Leisingera. The sequence continues at coordinate 222,252 of NZ_LYUZ01000001.1, forward strand.
CTTGGCCACTTTACGCAGGGTGCCGTCCAGTGTTTCCAGCTCCGACAGTGCCGTGCGCAACAGCACCTTCTCGGCCTGGTAGCGGCTGGTATAGAGCCCCACATTGACCCCCCAGTAGCGCCCGCCGGAAGTGGACAGGCGGGTCACGACAACGGGCTCCGGCTCAGGKGCGGCTCCGGTCAGGCTGGCGGGGCGGGCCACAGGGCGCAGTCCGGTAAAGGGCACCTTCTGCACAGCAGCGATGATGACCGGCTCCGCTGTCTCTTCAGCAGGCTGTGGTTCGGCTTCCGCTTCGGCGAGGGCCACAGCAATGCTCTCCCGCACTGCGTCACCCTGAACTATGCTGTCAGCACTGACGGTTTGAACATTCTCAATCTGTTCCTGCTGGCTGTCTTCCGCCGGGCTTCCTGCCGTTTCAGAAACTGTGCCCTCATCTGACTCGCCGGAGGCAGCTGTTGCGGCAGGGGCGGCATCCTCTTCCGGTTCGCTGACCGGTGTCTGGAGCGCTTCCTCAAGGGCGGCAACCAGTACCGGCGATTCGCTGGCGCCCGGGCGCGATTTGGGGCGGAGGCTCGTGTTCACCTGGCCGCTTACACGGAGAGTTTTGCCTGCCACCCCATGCGAGGGACCGTCATCTGCGTCGGCAACCACCACATTGCCCGCGCCCTGATAGGCCGGCCGCTGCGGTTTGCGCAGGGCCGCGCGTGAGGGCGCCCGGCGGAAGCCGAGGTCCAGCAGTTCCGCCACCTTGGCATTGCGCGAGGCGGTTGATTTGCCGCCGAACACAGTGGCGATGATCCGTTCGTTGCCGCGCTTGGCTGAGGCCACCAGGTTGAAACCGGCGGCGCGGGTGTAGCCGGTCTTGATCCCGTCGGCGCCGCGGTAGGCGGCCAGCAGACGGCGGTTGGTGTTGGGAACCTCGCGAATGCCGGCATGGGTCGAGCGGCGCGAGAACAGGTTGTAATACTCCGGATAGTCATACAGCAGGTGCCGCCCCAGCGTGGTCATGTCGCTGGCGGTCGACAGATGCCCGCTGGCAGTCAGCCCGTGGGCGTTCTTAAAGGTCGTGCGGCTCATCCCCAGCGCCTTGGCGGTGCGGTTCATCCGGCGGGCAAAGGCGGCTTCGGAGCCGGACAGGGTTTCGCCGATGGCAGTGGCGGCGTCGTTGGCGGACTTCACCGCCGCGGCGCGGATCAAATAGCGGAAGGCAATTTTCTGGCCGGATTTCAGCCCCAGCTTCGACGGCGGCTCAGCGGCGGCATTGCGGCTGATCCGGACTTTGGTGTCCAAGGTGATTTCGCCGTTCCGCACCGCCTCAAACGCGATGTAGAGCGTCATCATCTTGGTCAGCGATGCCGGGTGCAGCCGGGTGTCGGCATTGCGTGAATGCAATACCTCGCCGGTGCGGGCATCGATGACCATCGCTGCATAGGGCGCAGCTGCGGCCCTCTGCGGCTGAAACGCCGCCGTAAGAACTGCCAAAAGAAAAACCGCGGCTGCCCATAGGAACCGGGTACGGGAATACCGGCTGGACGCCGGACTTACCTGCGTGATCACTGCCATGTTTGCCTCGTGCCGCCGGTTTTCCGGCTGACGTTTTTGCCTGTGCTGAAAAGCGTAACACAGGGTTTACGAGGAATAAACAGGCGCGGCAGCGCCCTGTTGAGCACTTCGGCTCAATTGCGCCGGCATCTTGTGTGCAGGGCGTAGCTAACCGCTAGATGCGGCAAGTCCTAACGGAATGTTACCAAAAAAAATTGCCTCTGCGGCCAGGGGCAGCGGCTGGAGGCGCCTGCTGGGAGGGCTTTGGCCCGTTTTTCCGGTCATCCGCCGTGGAAATTGGTCACATAGAACGGGGTGGAATAGCTGAGACCGAGAGAGAATTCGCATGGCTGATGCAGCCGCGCCTTGATGCGGGATTCGAGGTCCGCCAGCAATGCCCTGGAAAAGGTTTCATCCCGGTGCGGCTTGGTCAGCAATGCGACGCTGACGGTGATATGGGTGTGGTGATACCGGTCCGTGGAGTAGGCACGGCCCTTGCAGGCACCCGCACCGCAGTCGTGCTCCAGAATCACAGTTTCGATTTCGGCAAGAATGGCCTCGGCATCGACGTCCAGGTTGCTGGAGTACTTCAATTCTGCATGCGGCATGTGTCCGGGGCTCCTCTGGCGTTTGCCGAAGGAATAGCGCCGCTCAGCCCAGGCTGTCCACCAGATCCGCCAGCCGGCCCAGATCGGCGATCTCCGCATACCGCGGGCTGTGTTCCGGCGCCTCGGCGTGCTCGACCTCCCAGACCAGCCCGTGCGGCACATAGGTGCCCCAGCCGCCGGCCTCGATCACCGGCACCACGTCGGAACGCATCGAGTTGCCGACCATCATCGCGCGGTCCGGGCCGTCGCCATGGCGGTTGAAAATGTCCACATAGACGTCTGGTGTCTTTTCCGAGACCACTTCGACCCCGTCAAACAGCTCCCCCAGGCCGGACTGCGCCAGCTTGCGTTCCTGATCCAGCAGGTCCCCCTTGGTGATCAGCACCACCTTGTAGCGGCCCGCAACGGCCTCCACCGCCTCCCGCGCATGGGGCAGCAGCTCGATCGGATAGGACAGCATCATCTGGCCCGCGGTGATCAGTTCCTTGATGACTGCTGCAGGCACCCGCTCGCCGGTCACTTCGATCGCGGTCTCGATCATCGACAGGGTGAACCCCTTCACCCCGTACCCGTAACGCCCGAGATTGCGCTTCTCGGCGTCCAGCAGCTGGCGCTCCAGCTGCTCCGGGCCGATGTCCGCGGGGGTATGATCCTGCAGCAATTCGGCGAACCGTTCCTGCGTCACGCGGAAGAACCGTTCGTTGTGCCAGAGCGTATCATCGGCATCAAAACCGATTGTTGTCAAATTAGGTGTCAATCTGCCGGTCTCAGTCTCTTTTCCTCTACGCCATAGACGCTATATAAGCGTCACAGTTAATTCCACGTATCACTGGATCAAATTGCCCATGCCGCTGCTGCCGACAATGATGACCGATCATTCTGACGACGACACGGAATCCGGCGTTCTGACCAAGACGCGGCCCAAGACCAAGCGCCCGCCGCGCTACAAGGTGCTGCTGCTGAATGACGACTACACCCCGATGGAATTCGTGGTGATGGTGCTGGAACGCTTCTTCGGCATGACCCACGCACAGGCGTTTGAGATCATGCTGACAGTGCACAAGAAGGGCGTTGCCGTGGTCGGCGTGTTCAGCCATGAGGTGGCGGAAACCAAGGTGGGCCAGGTGATGGATTTCGCCCGCCGCCACCAGCATCCGCTCCAGTGCACCATGGAAAAAGAAGAATAAAGAGGCCCTTAGATGTCTGTCCGCTTGTCCCTGGCCGCCCAATCGGGCGGCTTTGCTGTGCCTGCCGAGGGCCGCATCGCCGTATTCCACCCGCGCAGCGAACACGATCTGTCGGTGCTGCCCAAGGACCAGGTTCTGATCATCCAGCCGCTCCGCCCGGACCATGACCATTTCGCGGGGCAGGGCTACGCCTGCGCACCCGCGCTGGAAGCCGGGGCAGAATATGCCGCCGCCGTTGTCTTCCTGCCGCGGGCCAAGGCACTGGCCCGGATGCTGGTGGCACAGGCCGCTGCCGTCACCGCGGGGCAGGTGCTGATCGACGGGGCCAAGACCGAAGGCATTGATTCGGTGCTGAAGGACCTGCGCAAGCGCTGCGCCCCCTCCGCGCCGGTCTCCAAGGCGCATGGCAAGGTGTTCTGGATCGAGGGGGGCACCGATTTGTCCGATTGGCTGCCCGACGGCCCGCAGCAGGTCGAGGGCTTCATCACCGCCCCGGGCGTGTTCTCGGCGGATGGCATCGATCCCGCCTCCCGGATGCTGACGGCGGCACTGCCGCAAAAGCTGGGCCGCTGCGTCGCGGATCTTGGCGCCGGCTGGGGCTATCTCTCGGCGCAGGTGCTGCAGCGCGAGGGCGTCGAAGAGCTGCACCTGGTTGAGGCCGACCATGCCGCGCTGGCTTGTGCCCGCCTGAATGCAGCGGATCCGCGGTCGCATTTCCACTGGGCGGATGCCCGGACTTGGAAGGCGCCGGGCTTGGTGAACACCGTGGTGATGAACCCGCCATTCCACAGCGGCCGCGCGGCGGAACCGTCGCTGGGGCAGGCCTTCATCGCTTCGGCAGCCTCCATGTTGGCCGCCAGCGGCAGCCTGTGGATGGTGGCCAACCGGCACCTGCCGTATGAGACCGCGCTGGCGGAAAAATTCGCCCAGGTGCGCGAAGAGGGCGGAGACAACCGCTTCAAGATCCTGCATGCGGCCAAGCCGAAGCGCGGGCGCAAGTAACCGCGCGCGGGGCGCAATGGCGGTTTCCAAACCGGCAGGCGCGGTCTAACGTGCGGGCCAAATGCCATAGGGGAGCACCCTTTCATGTCCTTTTCCATTTCCGGAAAAACTGCCATCGTGACCGGCGCCGCCAGCGGCATCGGACTGGCGATCGGCAAGCAGTTCGCTGATGCCGGCGCCAATGTAATGTTTGCCGATACGCACGAGGCTCAGCTGGTTGATGAGCTGGGAGAGCAGGCCGACGAAAGCAATATCCGCTATTTCGCAGGCGACCTGCGCGAGCGGCTGACCATTGCCAACCTGTTGTCGGCCACCATCGACGCCTTTGATGATATCGACATTCTGGTCAACGGCGCACGGCAGGTGGTGGCAACCGACGCGCTGGACCCCCAGGACGAGACACTGGACCAGCTCCTGAACCAAAGCCTGCTGCCGTCGGTGCGCCTGTCCCAGCAGGTTGCCAAGCGGATGATAAAGCAGGGCGAAGAGCGTGAGGACAGCGACGGCCCGCTCGGCGCCATCATCAACCTGTCATCGATTGCGGCCCGCCGCACCCATCCGGACCTGATGGCCTATTCAGTGGCGTCTGCCGCGCTGGACCAGGTCACGCGCTCCTTGGCAGTTTCACTTGCGCCGCACCGCATCCGGGTCAACTCGATTGCCTTCGGCTCGGTGATGAGCGCCTCGATGCAGGAGACGCTCAAGGAAAACCGCAGCTTCCGCCAGGATATCGAGGCACACACGCCGCTGGGCCGGGTGGCCTCTCCGACGGAACTGACCGAGACGGCCCAGTTTTTGGCGTCTGACGCCTCCGGGTTCATGACCGGGCAGGTTCTCACGCTGGATGGCGGCCGCACTCTTCTGGATCCGGTTTCCGCACCGATGCACTGATTGGACTGACCATTGACTGCTGAAATGAAAGAAGAAAAGGCCCGGGCTGCGGCCTGGTTCCGGGAATTGCGCGACCAGATCGTCGCGGCCTTCGAAGGGCTGGAGGACAGCCACGCTGAGGGCCCCTTCTCGGAAATGGACGCGGGCCGGTTTGAAGTGACCGAAACCAAACGCACCTCGGACGACGGTTCCGACGCGGGCGGCGGGCTGATGAGCGTGATGCGCGGCGGCCGGGTTTTTGAGAAGGTGGGTGTCAATATCTCAGAGGTCTACGGCACTCTGGGCGAACGCGCGCAGGCCGCGATGGCGGCGCGCAAGGGGATTCCGGGAATGAAGGATGATCCCCGGTTCTGGGCCTCCGGGATCTCGCTGGTCGCCCACATGCGCAACCCGCATGTGCCTGCCGTGCACATGAACACCCGCATGTTCTGGACCCCGCACGCCTGGTGGTTCGGCGGCGGTTCGGACCTCAATCCCTGCATCGAATACGCAGAGGATACCGCGCATTTCCACGGGCAGCAGAAACAGCACTTGGACCTCCACGGGATAGGGCATTACCCGCGGCTCAAGGCATGGGCGGACGAGTATTTCTACATCCCCCACCGCAAACGCGCCCGCGGCGTCGGTGGCATCTTCATGGATGACCGGAACTCCGGCGACTGGGCCACGGATTTCGCGCTGACCCAGGACATCGGCCGTGCCTTCCTGCCGGCCTTTGTGCCGCTGGTCGAAAAACGCAGGGTGCAGGACTATTCCGAGGCCGACAAGGACGCTCAGCTGATTCACCGGGGCCTCTATGCCGAATACAACCTCGTTTACGACCGCGGCACTAAGTTCGGGCTGGAAACCGGCCACGACGCCAACGCAGTGCTGATGAGCCTGCCGCCGCTGGCCAAATGGGTCTGAACCGCGGGCACCCCTGGAACTGACAACGCGCCGCTGCTCAGCGGCGCGTTTTTCTTGCGGCGGATTTACGCTGATCTGCGTCCTTAGGGGCGCGACTTTGCGCCGCCCTGCGCTAAGATGAAACTCAACAGGCAAAGAAAAGAGCAGTTGTAACGAAGCGAGGCAGGGAGCACATCACATGCGCAGACTGGTTCTTGGGGCATTGGCACTGGCGTTGACGGCGGGCTGCGGCAGGCCGCCGGAAAGGGATGCCGGCGCGCCGGCGGTCACGCGCACCGAACCTGCCAACGCCCGGCTGGCCGGGCTTTCCACCTATCCCCGCTTCGGCGACCGCGACCCGCATGACTGGGAAGGGCGCAAGCCCTGGTCATACCCAGTCCACGGCATTGACGTCTCGCGCTATCAGGGAGACATCGACTGGCGCAGGGTGCGCCGCTCCGGCGTATCCTTCGCCTATATCAAGGCAACCGAAGGCGGCGACCACACCGACGCCAAATTCCGCGACAACTGGCGCGGCGCGCGTGCGGCAGGGCTGAAACACGGTGCCTACCACTACTATTATTTCTGCCGCCCCGCCGCAGAACAGGCGCGCTGGTTCATCAAGCATGTGCCCAAGGACGCAAACGCGCTGCCGCCGGTGCTGGACATGGAATGGAACCACCGCTCCCGCACCTGCCGCACCCGGCCCGACGGCGCCACGGTACGGGCCGAGGCGCGCAAGTTCCTGAACATCCTGGAACGCCACTACGGCAAGCGCCCGGTGATCTATACGACAGTGGATTTCTACCGCGACACCGGCATCGGGAAGCTCACCGGCACCGAGTTCTGGCTGCGCTCCGTCGCGGGCCACCCGCAAAAGGTCTACCCGGGCAAGAACTGGAGCTTCTGGCAGTACTCCGGCACCGGCGAGGTGCCGGGGGTGGCGGGCGACGTCGACCTCAACACCTTCCGCGGCAGCCCGGAGAGCTGGCTCAGGTGGTCCGGTCAGATCTGATGCCGGGCAGGGGAGGCATTGCCCCCTCACGCCCTTGGCACTGACCTCCAGGATATTTTCAGCCGGATGAAGAGCGGATCTTCTTTTTATCTGGCTTCAAATATCCGGGAGCGCGAGGCAGGGCCTCGCTCAGGCTTTCCAGTCGAAGAAACCCTTGCCCGCTTGTTCCAGCAGCTTGGCCGCCATTTCGCGGCCCAGCTCCGCGCCGTCCGCAACAGCGCAGGTCTGGTCGTCATTGATCGCCTCCGACCCGTCCGGGCGCAGCACTTCGCCACGCAGGCGCAGGGTGGAGCCGTCCAGTTCAGCCAGCCCTGCAATCGGCGTTTCGCAGGAGCCGTCGAGCGCCGCCAGGAAGGCGCGTTCCGCCGCCAGCCGCTTGCCCGTCTCATGGTCGTGGATCGCCGCCAGCATATCGCCCGCGCGGCTGTCATCTGCGCGCCTTTCGATGCCGATCGCACCCTGCGCCACCGCGGGCAGCATGTCGCCGGTCTCAATCGCGTTGGCGGGCACATCTTCCATTGCCAGCCGGTTCAGGCCCGCCATCGCCAGGAAGGTGCATTCCGCCACGCCCTCGGACAGCTTGCGCAGCCGGGTCTGAACATTGCCGCGGAATTCGACCACGTTCAGATCGGGGCGGCGGTTCAGCAGCTGCGCCCGGCGGCGCAAGGATGAAGTGCCGACCACGGCGCCCTCTGCCAGATCGTGCAGCGATTTCAGCGCAGGAGAAATAAACGCATCCCGCACGTCCTCGCGCGGCAGGTAGGTGTCCAGCGCCAGCCCCTCCGGCTGCGCGACCGGCATGTCCTTCATCGAATGCACCGCGATGTCGATAGCGCCGGACAAGAGGTCCTCTTCGATCTCCTTGGTGAACAGCCCCTTGCCGCCCAATTCCTTCAGCGGCTTGTCCGCGGCGATCAGCGCCTGATTGTCGCCGGTGGTCTTGATCACCACGATCTCGAACGCCTCCTGCGGCAGATCAAAGGCTGCGGCCAGGCGCGCGCGGGTCTCATACGCCTGGGCCAGCGCCAGCGGCGATCCGCGGGTGCCGATTTTCAGGGGCGAAGCGGGGGAGGGCAGGGTCAGTGTCATGCTGAAAGCCATAAATCAGTTTGCATCCCGGAGGAAACCGGTTTTTGCGCATCTCCCACAGGCCGGGCGCGCGGGCTTTGACATAAGACAAGGCGCAACCGCGCGGGGCGCGGCACATCGCCCCTGCTCTTGACATTCCGCCCTTCAGGCGTGACCTCAGGAGCCAGCTGACAAAGAGGATGACCATGGCCAGACAAAAGAAGCTGCTGCGCGCATTGGCGGGTGAAAAACAGGATGTGCCGCCGATCTGGATGATGCGCCAGGCGGGCCGCTACCTGCCGGAATACCGCGCCACGCGGGCCGAAGCCGGGGATTTCCTGTCGCTCTGCTACAACTCCGAACTGGCGGCTGAGGTGACGCTGCAGCCGATCCGGCGCTACGGCTTTGACGCCGCGATCCTGTTTGCCGATATCCTGCTGATCCCGCAGGCACTGGGCGCTGACCTGTGGTTCGTGACCGGCGAAGGCCCGCGGCTCTCGACCATCACGACGGAGGCCGACTTCGCCAAGCTGGGTCCGGCATCTGATATCCACGAGACGCTGAACCCGATCTATGAAACGGTCCGCATCCTGTCGCGTGAGCTGCCCGCGGAAACCACGCTGATCGGTTTCGCCGGCGCGCCCTGGACTGTGGCCACCTATATGATCGCAGGCCGCGGCACTCCGGATCAGGGGCCGGCCCACGCCCTGCGCGAGGAAAACACCGCCCTGTTCGAGGCGCTGCTGGCACGGATCACCGAGGCGACCATCGACTACCTCTCCAAGCAGATCGAGGCCGGCGCCGAAGTCGTCAAAATCTTCGACAGTTGGGCCGGCTCGCTGAAGGGCGAAGCGTTCCGGAAATACGCGCTGGAGCCCTGCCGCCAGATCACCGCGGCGCTCAAAGAACGCCACCCGGGCATCCCCGTTATCGGCTTCCCGCGCGAGGCGGGCGAGAAATACGTGGGCTTTGCCAAGGCAACCGGTGTGGACTGTGTGGCGCTGGACAACTCCGTGGACCCGGCCTGGGCCGCAGCAAATGTGCAGGTTGACGGCTGCGTGCAGGGCAACCTGGCGTCGCGCCATATGGTGACCGGCGGGCAGGAACTGGTGGAGGAGACCCGCCGCATTGTCGAGGCGTTCAGGAACGGCCCGCATATCTTCAATCTCGGCCACGGCATTACCCCGGATGCCAACCCGGACAATGTGCAGCTGATGATCGACACCGTCCGCAACGGCTGATCTTGTGTTATCCATGAAGATGCGGCAATAGCCGCATCTTCGGACACATCCAGAGGTCTAACGATGGACTACAGCAGAATGGGCGGTGCCCGCATGGGCAGCAACAAGCCCCGTCATTCGGAACATAATGCCAAGGGCACCAAGAAGAACCCCTTTGGCAAGCAGGCGGACAAGACCGAACTGCTCAAGCGGATGAAAGCCGCGGCTGAAAAGGCCAAGAAAGAAGACTGACACTACTTCCGGGCCAGTTCTGCCAGGATGTCCTCCGTGTGCTGGCCGCGCCGGGGGATCTCCGGCGGCGTCCAACCCGGCTGGCCAGAAAACCGCGGCGCAGGGGCGGCTTGCAGCACACCGTCTGCCTCCACCCAGGCGCCGCGCGCATTCATCGGATGCGCCATTGCCTCCTCCGGGTTCAGCACCGGGGCCACGCAGGAATCTGATCCTTCGAACAGCGCCGCCCAATGATCGCGCGGCTGGCCGGCAAAGATCCCGGCAAGACGGCCGGTCAGTGCAGGCCAAAGCGCCTTGTCGAACTGCCGCTGGAACTCAGAATCTTCCGCCAGCCCCAGCTTCTCCAGAAACAGCGCATAGAATTTCGGCTCCAAGCATTGCACTGAGACATAGCCGCCACCAGCGCAGGCATAGGTGCGGCACCAATGCGGCCCGTCGAGCAGGTTTGCTCCACGCGTGACGCCAAAACTCCCGGCCTGGCGGATGCTCATCAGCAGGTTCATCATATGGGCCGATCCGTCATAGATCGCAGCATCCACCACACAGCCCTGTCCGGTGGTCCTGGCATTCAGGATGCCTGTCAGTATCCCGGCCACCAGATACATCGCCCCGCCGCCGATATCGCCCACCAGCGTGGCTGGTGTCAGCGGTGCATCTCCGGCGTTCGAGGCATACCACAACGCCCCCGACAGCGAGATGTAATTGAGGTCATGCCCCGCCGCATGGGCCAGCGGGCTGTCCTGTCCCCAGCCGGTCATCCGGCCATAGACCAGGCCTGGGTTCACCGCGTGGCAGTGCTCGGGCCCCAGCCCCAGCCGCTCCATCACTCCGGGGCGGAAACCCTCGATCAGCCCATGTGCGGTTTCGGCAAGTTTCAGGAAGGTCGCGGCATCGTCCGGGGCCTTCAGGTCCAGCGTGATGGATCGTTTGCCACGGTCCAGAAGTGAGCGCTCCGGCATTCCTGGTGCACGGGCCGGTGTACGGGTGGTGTACGGCCGGTGCACGCAGATCACCTCCGCCCCTAGGTCCGCCAGCGTCATCGCGGCAAAGGGGCCGGGACCGAGCCCTTCAACTTCCAGAATGCGGATCCCCTGCAGCATTTGGCCTCTCCCTTTCGCTGTCCGGCAAGAACAGTCTGCGGCGGCTCAGGCGGATCCGGCAAGCTGCCGGCGGAATTTCCGTGGCGGCATTCCCGTGCCTTTGGCAAAGACGCGGCTGAAATGGGCCGGATCGTAGAACCCCAGCTCATAGGCAATCTGGGCGGCCGTCAGATTTGTGTAGATCAGCAGCCGCCGCGCCTCCCGCAGCACCCGGGCGCTGACCAGCGCAGAGGCCGGCTGCCCGGTGGCCTGGTGGGCAATGCGGTTCAGGTGTGTTGTTGAAACAGCCAGCTCCGCCGCATATTCCGCCAGCGGGCGGCGCAGACGGAAATCGCGTTCCACAAGGGCCTCAAACCGGGTAAATAAAGGGCTGGCAGAGGATTGCGAAGCTGCGTTCCGGTCAGCCGCGATGGCGCGCGCGGCCCCTGCGGTGAGCGCAAGCGCCAGCCCCCGCAGCATCTGCGCCCGTCCGAATGCCTTGGCCCGGTACTCGCGGAACAGTTTTTCTGCCAGGTCCTGCATGCCATCGGGCAGCGTCAGGACGGCGGGCTGATCCAGCGGCGCCCGCATGCCTCCACCTGGTGCCAGGTTCTGGTCCAGCAGGTCGGAGGCCAGGGTAATCACCCAGCCGCCGGTCCCGCTGCCAAAGCGGAAGCCATGCACCACACCGCGGGGCACATTGATCAGGCAGGGCGGGGCGAGGCGATGTCCCTTTCCGTCAAGATCAGCCGCTCCGTCCCCGCTGATCAGTACCAAAATCTGATGCAGCCTGGCGTGCCGATGGGGCCGCAATTCCCAATCATGCAGCTCGGAACGGGCGCGGATTGTCTCGACGTGAAGCACATCGGCGAGCTCGGCGGTTTCGCCAAATAGGTTGTAGCTGTCGATGCGTGCTGACGGAGGCATGTACGAAATTTACAAAAAATGGCGCGCTTGGTCCATTCGCAACAGGGCGCTTGCGGCGCATAATCCCCTTCGCACGAATAATCCGAACGGTCAGGGAAACACGCATGTCCACACATCAGACGCAGGTTGTCATAATCGGCGGCGGACCCTCGGGGCTGCTGCTGTCGCAGCTTTTGCACCGCAAGGGGATCAGCTCGATTGTGCTTGAAAAGCACAGCCGTGCCCATGTGCTGGGCCGGATCCGCGCAGGAGTGCTGGAGCACGGCTTCGTCAACTTGATGCGCGAGGCTGGCTGCGGCGGGCGTATGGACCGCGAAGGCGAGATTCACGAAGGCTTCCACATTGCGCATCAAGGACAGTTGGACCGGATCGACCTGGCAGGCCGCACCGGCGGTGAGACGGTGATGGTTTACGGCCAGACTGAAGTGACACGTGACCTGTATGAAGCGCGGGATGCGATGGGTGGTATGGTCATTCACGAGGCGCAGAATGTGCAGTTGCAGGGGCTGACTGACTCGCGCCCGTATGTGACCTGGGAGCAGGCTGGAGAGGCCCAGCGCGCCGAATGCGATTTCGTAGTTGGCGCCGACGGGTTCCACGGGGTCAGCCGCAAGTCGATTCCGTCTGATGTGCTGAAGGAATATGAGAAGGTCTATCCCTTTGGCTGGCTTGGGGTTCTGTCAGAAACGCCTCCGGTGGCGGAAGAGCTGATCTATGCCCGGCATGAGCGGGGCTTTGCCCTATGCTCGCTGCGCAGCCGGGTGCTGAGCCGCTATTACATCCAGGTGCCGCTGACCGACCGCGTGGAGGACTGGAGCGATGCGGCGTTCTGGGAGGAGCTGAAACGGCGGCTGCCGGAGGATGTGGCGGCAGACCTGAAGACCGGTCCGTCGATCGAGAAATCCATCGCCCCCCTGCGCAGCTTCGTGGCCGAGCCGATGCGCTATGGCAATCTGTTCCTCGCAGGCGATGCCGCCCACATCGTGCCGCCGACGGGGGCCAAGGGGCTGAACCTGGCGGCGTCAGATATCAACTATCTCTACCATGGTTTCCTGGATCACTACCTCCAGAGGGACAGTGCGGGGCTGGATGCCTATTCTGAAAAAGCGCTGGCGCGGGTCTGGAAGGCGGAGCGGTTCAGCTGGTGGATGACCAACCTGTTGCACAGGGCGCCGGAGGGATCGGAGACAGACCTGCGGCTGCAAAGGGCGGAACTGGACTACCTGTTTTCCTCAGATGCGGCGCAAGTCTCGCTGGCGGAGAATTATGTGGGGTTGCCCTACTGAGGCCTAGGCATTCGCCGGCGGCTGACGTCCGGCAATCAGTGGCTCCCGCGCCTTTGCAGAGCATCACAGATGCCCGGCAAAGCCTTGGGTCCGGCGCCGCGCTGAAGCGCGGCGCGGCAGCGCGCAGGGCGCGCTGCCTGGCCCAACGCCGCCCAAGGCCCGGCGTCAGCCGACCGCCAGGGCGGGGGCGGGAGCGCCCCAGGCAACCGTCAGTTTCCGGTGGCTGCCGCGCGGTGCCTCAGCCAGCTCCAGCAGGGCTGTACCGAAATCTGCAAAGGAAATCTTAGAGTTGCCCTCTGCGTCGGTAACCAGCGTGTCAGTTCCAAAGCGGTAACTGCCGGTTTGGGGCCCTTCTGACAGGATCGCGGGCGGGCGCAGGCAGGTCCATTGTGCCTCAGTCTCCGCGTCCAGCAGCGCGTCCTGTGCGGCGCAGGCCTCGGCAATCGGGCGGACGCTGTCGGGCAGGAAGCCTGGTGCGTTCAGCACCGTGTGGCCGCTGCCGTCTGCCAGTTTCAGGGTTGCGGCGCCGCCGGTGACGAGCGCCGGAATGCCGGCCAGCCGCGCGGCCGTCAGCGCATTGCGGGTCAGCGGCACCAGATCCGCCTCCCGGCCTGCGGGTGGCCTCAGGGCGCTGATGACCAGATCGTGACCCCTGGCGGCTTCTGACGCGGCCTGTGGCTGGTCCAGCAGGTCCAGTGCCAGCAGTGTTACATTCGGGCCAACGGCGCCAAGGGCCTCCGGTTTGCGCGCCACGGCTGTCACGTGGTGGCCGCGGGAAATTGCTGCCTGCAGTGCCGCGCCGCCGACATCGCCGGTGGCACCGAAAAGAATTATCTTCATGCTGTTCTCCTTTTTATCTTGATGTCGAGATACAAACTTTTAAATCTCGACGTCAAGATAAAATTTTCCGGCGAAGGCTTAATGCGCCCAGTCAGGGGCTGCAGCAGGCTTGGCAGCGCCGGGCTGGGCGGCTAGGTCTGAAAGGAACCGCAACGAAGCGCCAGGGAGGGCCCGCCCATGCAGATGAGTGACCAGAAGGATATCGCCGCCGATCCGGCAACCGTCTATGCAGCGCTGCTGACGCCGGAGGTTCTGAAAGCTTGCGTGCCCGGGGCGCAAGAGGTGACCGGCACGCCTCAGGACGGGTTCGAAGCCACGGTCACCCAGAAGGTCGGGCCCGTCAAAGCAACCTTCAAAGGGCAGGTGACGCTGTCGGATCTGGTCGAAAACGAAAAGCTGACTATCTCCGGTGAGGGCAAGGGCGGCGCGGCCGGCTTCGCCAAGGGCGGGGCTGTTGTGACGCTGGCGCCGTCTGAAACCGGCACATTGCTGTCCTACAACGTGGAAGCCAAGGTCGGCGGCAAGCTGGCCCAGCTGGGCAGCCGGATCATTGATGGTTTTGCCAAGAAGATGGCGGATCAGTTCTTTGTCAATCTGCAGTCCCACCTGGCGCCGGAAGAAGAGGGCGGCGATGGTGCTGCACCGGATGAGGGTGAAGAAAAGAAAGGCTGGTTCAGCAAGGTGACAGGCCGCGGCTGATCCCTGCGCTGGCGCACAGGCCATTCTGCGGCCTGATACGATGCGCAGGGCTGGCAGGCGCGGCAAACCGCCGCTAGGGTGGCCGGGATTTGAGACCATCCCGGAGGCACCATGGCGGCAATCCTGTCAATCCGCGATCTGCGCAAAACATATGATGGCGGTTTTCAGGCGCTGAAAGGCGTCTCGCTGGATATAGCTGAAGGGGAAATCCTGGCGCTGCTCGGGCCTAACGGCGCGGGCAAGACCACGCTGATTTCAACCATCTGCGGCATTACCACGGCAACGTCTGGCAGTGTCAGCGTTGGCGGGTTCGACAACGTCAGCCAATTCCGGCAAGCGCGTGCCCTGATCGGGCTGGTGCCGCAGGAGATTACGCTGGAGCCTTTCACCAAAGTTCTGGACACGGTCACCTTCTCCCGCGGTCTGTTCGGCAAGCCTGCCAGCCCGGCGCTGGTGGAGGACGTCTTGCGCAAGCTGTCGCTGTGGGAGAAGCGGGACAGCCGGATAATGGACCTGTCTGGCGGAATGAAGCGGCGGGTGCTGATTGCCAAGGCGCTGGCGCATGAGCCGCGCATCCTGTTCCTGGATGAACCGACGGCGGGCGTAGACGTCGAACTGCGCAAGGACATGTGGGAGATCGTCCGGGAGCTGAAGGCGGACGGTGTCACCATCATCCTGACCACCCACTACATCGAAGAGGCCGAAGCGATTGCCGACCGTGTCGGGGTGATCACCGGCGGCGAGCTGCTGCTGGTTGAGGAAAAAGAGCAGCTGATGGCGCGGATGGGGCAAAAGCAGCTGGAAGTGCAACTGACCGCGCCGGTCGAGGCAATCCCTGAGGCGCTGTCGCAGCACAATTTGCAAATCGTCAATGGCGGCGGGGCGCTTCTCTATACCTATGACGCTCGGGCGGAGCGGACTGGCATCACCACACTGCTGAACGATGTGGCCCAGGCCGGACTGGTGCTGGCGGATGTGCAGACCCGGGAGTCCAGTTTGGAGGATATTTTTGTCGGTCTTGTCTCTGGCGGACCGGCAGCAAAAGACGCAGCCGCAGGAGATGCAGCATGAACTGGACCGCAGTTGCCACAATCTACAAGGCGGAAATGGCGCGCTTCTGGCGCACCTTTCTGCAAAGCTTCATCTCGCCGGTCCTGTCCACTTCGCTCTATTTCGTGGTGTTTGGAAGTGCCATCGGCAGCCGCATTCAGGAGGTCGACGGGGTCGAATACGGCGCCTTTATTGTGCCTGGGCTGGTGATGTTGTCGGTGATCACCCAGAGCATCAGCAATGCGTCCTTCGGGATCTACTTCCCGAAGTTTATCGGCAATATCTATGAGATCCTGTCGGCGCCAATCAACTTCCTGGAGGTTGTGGCGGGCTTTGTCGGTGCGGCAGCGACCAAATCGCTGTTCATTGGCACGGTGATCCTGTGCACCGCCTCACTGTTTGTGGATCTTTCAGTGCAGCACCCGCTGGCGATGGTGGCATTTCTGGTGCTGACCTGCCTCAGCTTCTCCCTGATGGGCTTCATCATCGGTATCTGGGCCGGGAATTTCGAACAGCTGCAGCTGGTGCCGTTGCTGGTGGTGACGCCGCTGGTGTTCCTGGGCGGGTCTTTCTATTCGATTTCGATGCTGCCCCCGGTCTGGCAGACGATTACCCTGTTCAACCCGGTCGTCTATCTGGTGTCGGGTTTCCGCTGGGCCTTCTTTGGTCAGGCCGATGTGCCGGTGCTCCTTAGTCTGTGTGCGATTGGCGGGTTCACGCTCGCTTGCGTGGGCGTCATCTGGTGGATCTTCAAAACAGGCTGGCGCATCCGGGCCTGATCCGGGCGATGCCTTCCTTCAAGGCGGCAGCCGCAGGCTGCTGCCCATTAAGGCGGGCTGGGAGCAATTCGGCGGGGGCAAACCAGCGTTGCATTTATGCCCGCGGCTGTGCGGTTTTTGCATTTCACGGAAATTCCCAAGTCCGCGCACCTTGTTTCACCCCGGACGGCCCTCTACATCGGCGCCATGAGATTTCACCTGCCTTTCCTGAAAAGACAGCCGCTGGTGGCAGTGGTGCGCCTGAATGGCGCCATTGGCATGCCCGGCCGCGGCTCCCTCAGCGACGCAGGGCTGGCACCGGTGCTGGAGCGCGCGTTCCGCAAGGGCAAACCTGCTGCCGTCGCACTGGAGATCAACTCTCCTGGCGGTTCGCCGGTGCAAAGCTCGCTTATCGGCGCCCGCATCCGGCGGCTTTCAGAAGAGCTGGATGTGCCGGTCTATGCATTTGTCGAGGATGTGGCAGCTTCGGGCGGCTATTGGCTGGCGGCGGCTGCAGATGAGATTTGGGCCGATGCCAGCTCGGTTCTCGGCTCGGTCGGGGTGATCTCAGCAGGTTTTGGCGCCCATGTCCTGCTGGCGCGCCAGGGGGTGGAACGGCGCGTCTATACCGCGGGCGAAAGCAAATCGATGCTGGACCCGTTCCGCCCGGAAAACCCGGAGGATGTGAAGCGCCTAAAGGTCATCCTGAACGACATCCACGCCAATTTCATCGACCATGTCACCGAACGCCGCGGGTCCAAGCTGCACAGTGAGGAAAACCTGTTCACCGGCGAGGTCTGGCTGGCGCGCCGGGCAGAAGAACTGGGGCTGATCGACGGTATCGGCCATCTGAAGCCCAAGATGCAGGAACGGTTTGGTGAGAAGGTCCGCTTCCGCCGCTATGGCCTGAAGAAACCGCTGCTGAGCCGCTTCGGTATTCAGGTCGCGCAGGATGCGCTGGCCGGGATCGAGGAGCGCGCCGAATACGCGCGTTTCGGTCTCTGACGTGCTGTTCAAGATCGTTGCAACCTTTCTGGCGGTGATGGCTGTGCTGGCGATGTTCGGCAAGTTGCGGTTTCCCGGCCAGAAGCAAATAAATTCCAGGCGCTGCCCGTCCTGCGGCCGCTTCAAGATCGGCAAGGGGCCGTGCGCCTGTAATAAGGGGGATCGTGGCAAATGATGCCATGGCTGTATTCGGCGCTTGGTCTGGTCATCCTGCTGCTGGCGGGGGACGCGCTGGTGCGTGGTGCGGTGAATCTCAGCCTGCGGCTGGGGGTGCCCGCGCTGATCGTCAGCCTGACCATCGTCGCCTTTGGTACCTCGGCACCGGAACTGCTGATCGCGATCAGCGCCGTGCATGAGGGCGCCGATGGCATCGCAATGGGCAATGTCGTTGGTTCGAACACGGCCAATATTCTGCTGGTGCTGGGCATACCTGCCCTGATGCGGGCCTTGCACACCAGCGAGTGCAGCACCCGCAGAAATTATATCTTTATGCTGGGTGCCTCGGTTCTGTTCATCGGCCTTGCCTTTGGCGGCACCTTCACCGTCTGGTCGGGGCTGATCCTTCTGGCGGCGCTGGCAGGGGTGCTGGCGGTGGCCTTCCGCGACGCTCGCAACCACCGGCGCAACGGAAATGGCAAGGGCTGCGCTGCGGATGCAGACTTGGAAGAGATCGAGGAAGCCGACCCGGACATGCCTTACTGGCGCGTTGGCCTCTACCTGCTGCTGGGCCTGATCGGCCTGCCGCTGGGCGCCGACCTGCTGGTCGATAACGCTACAATCATTGCCCGCCTCTACGGCGTCAGCGAAACCGTGATCGGCCTGACGCTGGTGGCAGTCGGCACCTCGCTGCCGGAACTGGCCACCACTGTGATGGCAGCGCTTCGCCGCCAAGCGGATGTGGCGCTGGGCAATGTGATCGGCTCCAACATGTTCAACTTGCTGGCCATCATAGGTATTGCAACTTTCATCGGCCCGATCAGCGTGGATCCGGAATTCCTGCAGTTCGACCTGTGGGTGATGCTGGCCGCCTCATTGCTGCTGATCCCCTTTGTCTTCTTCAAGCAGGACATCACCCGCATCTGGGGTGTCATTCTGACGGCGCTCTATCTGGCCTATCTCTTCGTCCTGTTCTAACTCTGTTTCCAAGGCAGCAGCAGGGAGGCACAGATGCGTGCATTGGTGACCGGGGCGGGCAGGCGGCTGGGGCGCGCCATGGCTTTGGAGCTTGCAGCGCAAGGGTATGACGTCGCTGTCCACTATGCGTCTTCCGCAACTGAGGCAGAGGCGACGGCGGCGCAGATCCGCAGCATGGGCCGGCAGGCCGCGGCAGTACAAGCAGACCTGCTGCAGGAGGATCAGGCCCAGGCTCTGCTTCCGCGCGCAGCTGATAGCCTGGGCGGCGCCATTAATTGCCTGGTCAACAATGCGTCCGTGTTTGAGCATGATACGCTTTCCACTGCCTCCCGGAGCAGCTGGGACCGGCATCTGGACAGCAATCTGCGGGCGCCGTTTGTACTGTTGCAGGCCATGGCCGCGCAGGAGATCCCGGTAGAGCTGGATGCAGGCGGCGAGCCGAGGGCATGGGGGCTGGCGGTCAACATGATCGACCAGCGGGTGCGCAAGCTTACGCCTGACTTCATGAGCTACACACTGGCCAAATCAGCGCTGTGGACATTGACGCAGACGGCTGCACAGGCGCTGGCTCCGCGGATCCGCGTCAACGCCATCGGCCCGGGCCCGACCCTGCAAGGGCCGAGGCAAAGCGCGGAGCAATTCGCCCGCCAGCGAAAGGCCACAATTTTGCAGCGCGGCGCGGATACCGAGGATGTCACCGCGGCTCTCAGCTATCTGCTGCAGGCAAAAGCAGTGACGGGTCAGATGATCTGCGTGGACGGCGGCCAGCACCTGGGCTGGCAGACTCCTGACAGCGACGGCCTTGAGTGACGCAAACAGGGAAGAAACCGGCCCTTTCGCTGCAAGTTTTGCACCGTCTAACATGCCGTCACGGAAGCGTTACAAAAGTGCCTTTCTTTTCAAAACCTTGACAGATGGCGTGAAAAGTTTTTCTTTAAATCAGCACCTTATCAGGTTGCCTAAAAAATAAGCATCCGTCCAAAACCGCTCTGAAATAAGAGAAAAGGCGGGATAGCCCAAAGATATCTCCGTAGTTATCCACAGCTTCCGTGGATTTCCCGGCTCTTGATCCTGACGGGTAAACATTGCAGCCAAGGACAGGGAATCATATGTCTGGGCGCATGACTGACCAGCCTTCCGAAACAGCCCCGGATTCGCCCGTCCGCACCGGTTACGCGGTAATCCAGGATTATGTGAAAACGCTGGACGCATCGCCCGGCGTTTACCGGATGCTGGATGCGGACAGCCGCGTGCTGTACGTGGGGAAGGCCCGCAACCTCAAGGCCCGGGTGTCGAATTACACGCGCCCCGGAAATAGCCCGCGGATCGAGCGTATGATCGCGCTCACCGCGTCGATGATGTTCCTGACCACCCGGACGGAAACCGAGGCACTGCTGCTCGAGCAGAACCTGATCAAGCAGCTGAAGCCCAAGTACAACGTGCTGCTGCGTGATGACAAAAGCTTTCCCAACATTCTGGTCGCCAAGGATCACGCCTTCCCGCAGATCAAGAAGCACCGCGGCGCCCGCAAGCAGAAGGGCAGCTATTTCGGCCCCTTCGCTAGCGCCGGTGCGGTGAACCGGACGCTGAACCAGCTTCAAAAGGCGTTCCTCCTGCGCAACTGCTCGGATTCGATGTTTGAGACCCGCACGCGACCCTGCCTGCAGTATCAGATCAAACGCTGCACAGCACCCTGCACCGGGCTCATCAGCGAAGAGGATTACGCCGCCAGCGTGCGCGACGCAGAACGTTTCCTGTCCGGCCGCTCCACCAAGATCCAGGAGGAACTGGCAGAGCAAATGATGGCCGCCTCGGAGGCGATGGAGTTCGAGCGCGCCGCCGCGTTGCGCGACCGGATCAAGGCGCTGACCCAGGTGCAGACAAGCCAGGGCATCAACCCGCGCGGCGTGGCAGAGGCGGATGTGATCGGCCTGCATATGGATGGCGGCCAGGCTTGCGTGCAAGTCTTCTTCATCCGTGCCAACCAGAACTGGGGCAACCAGGATTTCTACCCCAGGGTCGACGCCGACAACAGCCCGGCAGAGATCATGGAAGCCTTCCTGGGCCAGTTCTACAGCAACAAGGAGCCGCCGCGGCAGCTGATCCTGTCCGACGGCATCGAAAACGCCGACCTTATGGAGGCCGCGCTGAGCGAGAAAGCCGAGCGCAAGGTCGAACTGCTTGTTCCCCAGC
Source organism: Leisingera sp. JC1 (assembly GCF_001679925.1). GTDB lineage: Bacteria > Pseudomonadota > Alphaproteobacteria > Rhodobacterales > Rhodobacteraceae > Leisingera. The sequence continues at coordinate 242,893 of NZ_LYUZ01000001.1, forward strand.
GCGGAGAAAAGACGGAACTGGTGGCCTTTGCGGTGCGCAACGCCCGCGAAAGCCTAGCCCGCCGCATGGCCGAAAGCGCCACGCAGGCCAAGCTCCTGCGCGGGCTGGCCGAAGCCTTTGGACTGGATGGCCCGCCGCAGCGGATCGAGGTCTACGACAACTCGCACATCCAGGGCACCAATGCCGTGGGCGGCATGATCGTGATGGGGCCGGATGGCTTCATGAAAAACGCCTACCGCAAGTTCAACATCAGGGGTGACGACCTAGTCCCCGGCGATGACTTCGGCATGATGAAGGAAGTGCTGAACCGCCGCTTCTCGCGCTTGCTGAAGGAGGACCCGGCCAGGGAGAAGGGCCTGTGGCCGGACCTCTTGCTGATCGACGGCGGTGCCGGGCAGGTCTCTGCTGTGGCAGAGATCATGGAAGCGCACGGTGTGCAGGACATCCCCATGGTCGGAGTCGCCAAGGGCGTGGACCGTGATCACGGCAAGGAAGAATTCTACCGCCCCGGGGAGAGCGTCTTTGCGCTGCAGCGTAATGATCCGGTGCTCTATTTCATCCAGCGGATGAGGGATGAGGCGCACCGGTTTGCGATCGGCACCCACCGCGCCAAAAGGGCCAAGGCCGTCAGCGCCACCCCGCTGGACGAGGTGCCGGGGGTAGGAGCTTCACGTAAGCGGGCGCTGCTGGCGCATTTCGGCAGCGCCAAGGCCGTCAGCCGCGCCAATCTGGCCGACCTGAAGGCCGTGGATGGAATATCCGAAGCGCTGGCCGAACGGATCTATGACCACTTCCATACGCAGGGTTAGGCCGCTCAATTTGGGCTGAGAGGCAATCGTGCTAAGTCTGAAGGGCAGCCGTTAACTGCCCGGAGGAATTATGCCTGTCTCCCTGACCGTGAAAACTGTTGTCTATGACACCTATTCGGTGTCCGGAAAAACGCTGCCGGACATTGCCAAAAGCATCAAGAAGAGCGGCCCGAAAGACCCGAATGACAACAAGAAGGTGGCCTTTCTGACCACCACGGAACTGGAATGCCTGACCGCCAAGGGAAAATACGTTGCCGACGGCAAACCCAAGATCGACAAGAAAACAGGCTGGTTCGAGGTGACGGCCAAGGTCTCGGCGCTGAAACTGAACCTGCATACGACGGTGAAATGCCCGAAGCGCTCTGTCAGCGGGCTGTCGCCGCGGGCGCTGATCGAATGGTACCGCTTCTATGCCTGCTGCCTGGCGCATGAAGCGCAGCACTTGGATAAGGCCAAGAAGGAATGCGACAAGATCGCCAAGGAACTGGACAAGCTGAAGGGAAAAGGGCTGGCGGACACCGAAGCAGATGCTCTGAAGATGGCCAGGGAAGACCTGATGCGGGAGATCAACAACCACATCTTTGTGGACCGGGACCGGCTGAACGAGGTGCACCGGAAATTTGACCGCTCAAGCCATCATGGCGAAAAGAAGGGGGCGTTGCTGGATACTTCCGTAGGATGAGACCAACACGTCCCGCGTGCTCACGGACCTGATTGCAGCCGGCCCCCACTGTTTAATGATGCCAGCCATTGCCGAATTTTAATCAACGCCGCTTTCCACTTTTGAAACAGCCGGATAATGTGCGCGGCATGAAGTGGACTCTGCCTAATATCCTCACCCTGCTGCGGCTGGTCGCAGCACCCGGCCTGGCCGTGATGTTCCTGTATTTCACCCGGCCTTACGCGGACTGGTTTGCCTTGCTGCTGTTTGTTACCGCAGCTGTCACTGACTGGTTCGACGGCTACCTGGCGCGGGCGTGGAAGCAGGAAACCAAGATGGGCGCGATGCTGGACCCGATTGCCGACAAGGCGATGGTGGTGATCGCTCTGATGATCCTGGTGGGCTATTCCGCCGAGCATTGGACGCCCTGGCTGGTGCTGCCTGCCACGGTGATCCTGTTCCGCGAGGTGTTTGTATCTGGCTTGCGCGAATACCTGGGAGACACCGCTGGAACGCTGAAAGTCACCAAGCTTGCCAAGTGGAAAACCACGGCCCAGATGATCGCAATTGCCACACTGTTCTCGCAGGGTATCTTTGAGCATTACCTGGTGATGTCCTCGTTTGGCATGGACCAGGCACTGATCGAACAGATCATGACGGGGCAGATTTCCGACGAAATGGGCCTGCGCTGGAAATTTGACGGCATGGTCTGGACTGGCCGCGTTGGGCTGTGGCTGTTGTGGATTGCCGCAGCGCTGACCGCTATCACCGGGATCGACTACCTGCGCAAGGCAATGCCGCACCTGAAGGAGGCGCACTGATGGATGTCCTGTATTTCGCCTGGGTGCGCGAACGCATTGGCCTGCCGCGCGAGCGTGTGGAGACCAATGCCGCTACGGTCGCGGATCTGGTCGAAGAACTGCGCGGGCGCGAAGATCGCTACGCCGCTGCCTTTGCCGATCTGTCGGCGTTGCGGGTGGCGCTGGACCAGGAACTGTCTGATTTTGACTCACCCCTGGATGGCGTGCGTGAGGTCGCATTCTTCCCGCCGATGACCGGGGGCTGAGGCAATGCGGATCTCGGTTCAGGAAGACTCGTTTGAGCTGGGGGCAGAGAGCGATGCTTTTGCGGCCGGGATTGAAAACGCAGGCGCGGTAGTGACCTTCACAGGCGTGGTGCGGGATGCAGATCAGGGCGGTCTCCAGGCGATGGAGATTGAGCATTATCCGGGCATGACCGAGAAGGCGCTCACCGCGATTGCTGAGGAGGCCGTGAAGCGCTGGTCGCTGGCAGATGCGCTGGTGATCCACCGCCATGGCCGCCTGGCACCCGGGGAGCGCATCATGATGGTTGCCACCGCTGCGCGCCACCGCAAGGATGCCTTTGAAGCTGCGGAGTACCTCATGGATTACCTGAAATCCCGCGCGCCGTTCTGGAAAAAGGAAATCCTCGCAGGCGGAAGCGCGGACTGGGTTGCGGCCAAGGACGCCGACGAGGACGCGCTCAAGCGCTGGTGAGGCCCGGCGGGCAGGGGGCCTCCCGTCAAGCGTTCAATCATCAAAAGTTGATTTCCGCCTGTTGGACCGGGGGCGCTGGCACAGCCAGCGCATTCTGCAGGCGCGGGAGTGTCCCGCTGGACCAAGCTAATCAGTGCGGGAGCTGGCTGCGCATTTCCTCAGCCTCGCGGCGGGCTTCGCGCAGGCCTTCCATTGCCGCCCGCAGTTCCGCCTCGGTTTGGGTCAGCTGGTTGGTCAGTTCCGCCTCACGCTGCTGCAGGTAAGTGATCGCCTGGTCGCGCGTCTCCTCGGCCTCATGCAGCTCCTGGCTCATCCGGTCCAGGTCGGCCACATCACTCTGGCGCACCCGGGTGAACCGGTGCACCAGCCAGTTGGCAAACCAGCCCATGGCAAAGGCCGCAAACAGGATGATCGCGGTGGTGATGATGAACTCTGTCCTGTTCATTCCTCTGTTGTCTCCTGTGCGCCGTCTGCGCTTTCGGCGGTCTCGCCGCTATCGTCGTCATTTGTTTCCGCCTGCTCCGCCGGGCGGACCAGCTTGAACTCGATGCGGCGGTTGGCCTCGCGGCCCTCTTCGGTGCCGTTGTCGGCAATCGGATCGCTCTCGCCATAACCCTTGGCTGCGAAGGTCGAGGTCACCACCCGGCGCGCGCGCAGTTCGTTCAGGACCGATTGCGCCCGCGCCTGGCTCAGGTTCTGGTTCATCACCTCGCGGCCCTGGCTGTCGGTATGGCCCTGGATCTCCAGCCGCACGGGTCCGCAGCGGCTCAGCACCTCTGCGATCCGGTCCATGGTGCTCGCGCTTTCGGCAGCAATGGTGGCTGAGCCGGGTTCAAAGGCGATTTTGGCTTCGGCCTGCGCACCGGCAAGCTGTGCCTCGCAGAGTTCCGGCGGGATCGGCTGATCCTTGGGAGCCGGCGGTTTCTCGTAGGTGATGTCGAGGCCATAGGTCTCTGCCTCGCCCAGTTTGGCGGACAGGAAGCGTGCGATCTCGGAGAGCGCATCCTTGCGATAGCTCATACCGCGCAGTTCCAGGTTTTCCGGTGTAACCGTGACTGATCCGCGCTGCAGATATGAGAGTGCCTCCAGCCCGGCCAGCACGCGCACCGGCCAGTCGGCGGGCAGATCGGCAACAATCCGGGTGGCGGTGTGCACATTCCCAGAGCCGAAGCGCGCCTTGGCATAGCTGTCGGCCACTGTGCGCAGGGCCGCGTCGCTGAGACGTCCGCGCAGCTGCACCTGGCCTTCCGGGCTGAGGGTTGCGGTGAACTCGGGCGGACCTGCAGTGGCGCTGGCCTCTGGCACCGGCAGCACGGCGTGCAGTGCAAATACCCGGGGCAGGGCGCTTTCCAGCTCGCCCACCACGTGGTCAAAGGTACCGCTGGAGGTGCCTTCTGCTGCAACCAGTGTGATATCGGCATTGGCAATGGTCACGGAACCGCCGCCCAGCTCGGCGAGACTGGCGATACTCAGTTCTGTCGCACGGGCCCAGTTGGGGGAGGGCACGCCCATGCCGATCACGCAATCGGCGTCGCCCTTAAGCCCCGCCTTGCGGGCGGCTTCCAGGATGCGATTGCGGCTTTCCTCGCTTTCGGCAGAGCAGGCGTCGAACTGAGCGCCATCTTTGTCCAGCAGGAACCGCAGGGTGAAGGGAGTGATCACCGGACGCGGCGCCGCAATGTCCATCGCCAGCCGCAACCCCGGAGGCGCCAGACGGCCAAGCTGCTCTTCCAGCTGGTGCTTGGCCTCTTCGCTTCCGGAAATTGCGGTGATGGACACTTCGCCCGCTTCCACCGAAATCTTGGCGCGGGGCAGCAGCTTCAGCGCGTCGACGGCGAAATCCAGGGCCTGCTGCCAGCCGTCGGGCTTGGCATATTTGGCGGTTTCCAAGAGGTCCGCCACATTGCCTTCGCCAGCCAGGGCGTTCAGCTGTTTGACCATCGCCGCGCGGCCGGAGCCCGCGGGGATCAGCCCGATGATGGAGATGCCGCTGTCATTGCGCAGGATTTCCGCGGAAAACCGAGGCGGCGCCAAGCCCTTTGCCGGAGGAACCTCCATCCCGTCGATGATCCGGGCGGCGTCAACCACGCCGCCGATCAGCGAAATCACCGAAAACCGGGTTGCCTCGTCAGGTGCGGTTCCTTCCAGCAGCACTTGAAGCCCGTCCGCGGTTACCTCGGCCCAAGTGAAACCCGCGCGGTCCAGCGCCTGCCGCACCCCGGTTTCGGTGCTGCGTTCCACCGCGGTGACGGAAAACCCGGCGGCCACAAGGCTCAGCCCTGCAGCGGCGGTAAAGGCCAGGCCTGGGATCAGCAGAGTGGACAAGCGCATATGGCGGCAGTTTCCCTTGGTCAGTTAGTGGCTCTTACCGCGCGCGGCGCTGGGGTTCAATCATGCGAACATGGCCAAGGCGAAGAAGATCAGCGGGATCAGGCCGGTATCGCGGTTCAGCCGGAACAGCTGCAGCAGCCGGGCATTGTTTTCCGCGTCAAAGGCGCGCAGCTGCCAGGTCATGTGCCAGCCCATTGCCCAAGGGGCTGCGAGTGCCAGCACCAGCGCCAGAACCGAAGCGTCTTCCAGCATCGCGCCGATGACCGCCATCGCCATCAGGCAGACAAAGGCCACGATGAAACGGCGCAGCCACATCGGGGATTGCGTGCCGAACAGCCGGGCGGTGGATTTCACGCCAATCAGCGCGTCGTCTTCGGTGTCCTGATGGGCATAGATGGTGTCATAGAACAGCGTCCAGGCGATGCCGGCCAAGTACAGTAAAACCGGCGGCCAGCTCATGGAGCCGGTGTGCGCAACCCAGGCCAGCATGGCTCCCCAGTTGAAGGCAAGGCCCAGAAACACCTGCGGCCACCATGTGAAGCGCTTGGCAAAAGGGTAAACCGCCACGGGCAGCAGCGACAGGATGCCCATCGCTATGGCGGCCTGGGTGAAGGTGAGAAGGATCATCAGCCCCAAGAGGCACTGCAGCCCCATCCAGGCCAGTGCACCCTTCACTGTGACCTGGCCGGAGGGGATCGGGCGGGAGCGGGTGCGCTCCACCTGGCCGTCGAAGTTGCGGTCGGTGATGTCGTTCCAGGTGCAGCCCGCCCCGCGCATCAGCCAGGCGCCGCCCGCGCAGCCGATGGCAATCCACAGGTCGCTCCAGCGCGGGCTTTGATCTGCAAGGATTGCCAGGGCAAGCCCCCACCAGCACGGGATCAGCAGCAGCCAGGTGCCGATCGGCCGGTCGGCGCGGCTGAGGCGCAGATAGGGACGTGTCCATTCCGGGGCGTAGGTGTCGACCCAGTTCCCCTTGACCGCATCCGCGACCTGACCCTCTGGTGCTGGTGTCTCGCCTTGCATATGTAGGACCCCATGAGTGCAAAAATCAGACTGTATGTAGAGCACCCTTTGGGCGCAGGGCAATCACTTCCCTTGGATCGTGATCAGGCGCATTACCTGTTCGGAGTGATGCGGCTGGCGGCGGGCGCCCATGTGGCGCTGTTTAACGGCAAGGACGGCGAGTGGCTCGCCGAGGTGGCAGAGGCCGGAAAGCGCGGCGGCACTCTTGTTTGCCAGGAACAGACCAAACCGTTGCAGCTGCCGCCGGACCTGTGGCTGATGTTTGCGCCGATAAAGAAAGCGCGGACCGATTTCATCGTCGAGAAGGCGGCGGAAATGGGCGCGGCGCGCATCCTGCCGATACAGACGGAATTCACCAATTCCGAACGTATCCGCCAAGACCGGCTGCAGGCCCATGCGGTCGAGGCTGCTGAGCAATGCGGCGGTACCTATGTGCCGGAGGTGTCGGACCTTCAGAAGCTCTCCCGCCTGCTGGACCAGTGGCCCGTCGGGCGCCAGCTGATGTTCTGCGACGAGGCTGAAGTGGGTAATGCGCTGCAACTGGCAGCAGAGACGCAGAAAGACGCGCCTTGGGCCATTCTGATCGGGCCTGAAGGTGGATTTTCCGAGGCAGAGCGCAAGCGGCTGCACGCGTTGCCGCAATCCCATGTCGTCAGTCTTGGCCCCCGCATCCTGCGTGCTGATACCGCGGCGGTGGCGGCGATGACCCTGTGGCAGCAGGCGCTGGGGGACTGGTAAAGGAATGCTGCGTGGCTTCGGTCACAAACTGGAAACCAATTTTGGTTAACCTTTGAGCATGTCGTGACGTTCGCGGCCATTGTATCCGCCATCCTGGCTGCACAAGTAAGGAGGGCATGGCAGGCCGCACCGCCCGCTGGACGTATAAATGAGGCGAAACACATGAGTTTCATCCGCCCCGAAGCCCGCGAAACCCTGTGGCAATGGCGCGAGGTTCTGGCTGCCGCGCTGATGTTCCTGGTGGGGCTGAAATGGGCGTATTCCGCGGCCGGCTTCACCGCGATCACCGGTTGGGCGCTGGTTGCCACCGGGCTGGTTGCTGCGGTTATCGGTGTCCAGCGGATGCGGTTCCGGCGCGGCAGCGGCGGCCCTGGCGTGGTGCAGGTGGATGAGGGGCAGATTGCCTATTTCGGGCCGCTCAACGGCGGTGCGGTTGCCGCTTCGGAACTGGAACGGCTGGCGCTGGATCACACGTCCAAACCGCCGCACTGGCTGCTGGAGCAGCCCGGCCAGCCACCGCTGGCAATCCCGGTCAATGCGGAGGGCTATGAGGCGCTGTTTGACGTCTTTGCCGCCCTCCCGGGCCTCAAGACGGAGCGGATGCTGGCAGAGCTGCGCCGCCGCGGCCCTCACCAGGTCGTGATCTGGGAGCGCGCCGCCAGCCGCCCGGAACATCAGCGCCTGCATTGACACTGGCGGCGATTCCGCCCACGACTGACCGTTCAAGACAGATCTAACAGGACGGAGTGCCAGGCATGTCCATTCCCCAGTCCGGCGGCGGGCCGATCGAACGCCACGAGCAGCTTGCCCAGTATCTTGCCGACGGCTGTAAACCCAAGGAAGACTGGCGCATCGGTACCGAGCATGAGAAGTTCGGCTTCTGCAAGGACACGCTGAAGCCGCTGCCCTATGCAGGTGAGCGCTCCATCCTGGCGGTCCTTGAGGGCCTGCGCGACGGCCATGGATGGGCGCCGCTGACCGAAGGCGACAACCTCATCGGCCTGACCAAGGACGGCGCCAACATCAGCCTGGAGCCAGGCGGCCAGCTGGAGCTTTCCGGCGCGCCGCTGGAAACCATCCACGAGACCTGCGACGAGGTGAACGCCCACCTGCGCGACGTCAAGGACATCGCCGACAAGATCGGCGTCGGCTTCATCGGCTTGGGTGCTGCACCGGTCTGGAAGCATGAAGACATGCCGCTGATGCCCAAGGGCCGCTACAAGCTGATGGACGGCTACATGCAGGAAGTCGGCACCATGGGCACCACCATGATGCGCCGCACTTGCACCGTGCAGGTGAACCTCGACTTTTCGTCTGAGGCTGACATGGTGCAGAAACTGCGGGTGGCGCTGGCGCTGCAGCCGGTGGCCACTGCGCTGTTTGCCAACTCCCCGTTCCTGGAGGGCCAGCCCAACGGCCACAAGTCCTGGCGCGCCCGCGTCTGGCGCTCGCTGGACGCCGACCGCACCGGCATGCTGCCGTTTGTGTTCGAGGAAGGCTTCGGCTTTGAGGCCTGGGTGCAATACGCACTCGATGTGCCGATGTACTTTGTCTACCGCAATGGCGAATATATCAATGCGCTGGGCATGTCCTTCCGCGACTTCCTGAAGGGGCAACTGCCCGCGCTGCCAGGCGAAACCCCGACGCTCAGCGATTGGGCCGACCACCTGACCACCATCTTCCCCGAGGCTCGCATCAAGAAATTCATCGAGATGCGCGGCGCTGACGGCGGCCCCTGGCGCCGCCTGTGCGCGCTGCCCGCCTTCTGGGTGGGGCTCACCTATGACCAAAGCGCGCTTGATGCCGCCTGGGATCTGGTCAAGGCCTGGGACGCAGAAACCCGCGACGCCCTGCGCGTGGCTGCTTCTGAACAGGGGCTTCAGGCCAATGTAAACGGCATCAGCATGCACGAGCTGGCCCGCGAGGCGGTTGCAATCTCCGAAAGCGGCCTCAAGGCCCGCGCACGCCCCGGCGCTGGCGGTCTGGTGCCGGATGAAACCCACTTCCTGAACGCGCTGAAGGACAGCCTGGAAACCGGCAAGGTGCCCGCGGACGAGTTGCTGGAGCGCTACAATGGTGCCTGGGAGGGTGACCTCAGCCGGATCTACGGCGAGTTCGCCTACTGACAGCCTGCAGCTTTGCACCTGCAAACCCAGCTTTTCCGCAATGGAAGGGCTGGGTTTTTCTGTTCTGCGGCCCCGGCAGGTCCTGTGGTTTTAGCGGGAGCAGGGCGGTGCCTGATAAGGGTTGATTTGCGGCTTGCCGGCAAAATTGCACACGGATATTCAGCCGCTGTTCATTAAAGCAAAGGTTTGAACTATGCGCGATTTTTTCATCTCGGCCTTCGAGAAACTTGTTGGCCTGATTGTCATTCTGATGGTCGTCGGCGTACTCGGCGGTGCCGCTGCTATTTACGCCGACCCCTTCCAGGGCGGCACTATTCCTGCCCTTTTGGTGCTGCTGGGCGGACTGCTCTATGTGATCATGCTGGGCGGAATGCTGTACCTGTTCCTTGGCATCTACCACAACACCAAGCGAACGGCTGAGGCAGTGGACCGTCAGGCGCAACTGACTCTGCTGCAAAGAAAACCGGCGGCAGGGTGCCCCGCCGCCGGCTGTTTGCTCGTGAGCGGCAGCTTCAGGCCTTATTGCGCCTGAAGTTCTTCCGGGGTCTTATCAGAAATATCAGTCCAGTTGACGCTGGCCTTCTCGATGAAGCCCGGGATGTCGCCTTCCCAGCGTTCCTGAATGTCCTGCGACAGGTTCAAATACAGTGTGTTGTCGACGATTTTCCAGTGGTTCGGGTCACCGTCGAACTTGAAGCCCATCGCGGTGCCAAAGGCGCAGTAGCCGCCATAGGCCGGCACATAGGCCTCGGGATTCTTTTCAAAGGCCGCTTTGTGCTCTTCCGAAGCAAAGCGGTAGGTTGCGTCATTGTAAATGGAAGTGATTTTGTAGCTGCCCTTGGTGGGGGCACCGTCCGTGAAATATGCGACCGGATCATAGCCCTGCATGGCCAGGCCGGTGGAGGATGCGTTGATCTCAACGCCCGCCGCCAGTGCCGAGGTTGCCATTGCAACCGACAGAGCCACACCGCTGATCAGTGCTTTTACTTTGTTCATGGTCCCGTCCTTTCAAATCCCGGCCGCGGCGTTCCCAAATGCTTGCCCGGCCGGCGTTTCACCATGTGTGCCGCGGTATGCTGCGGGTCACGGCACCGATGTGGAGAGCCGGGCGATCACATTCAAAACAACTCAATTTGACTGTGCGCGTGGTGGATGCTCGCTGTGCAACGATGCGCAGAACGGGTGACAGCATGCCCGGATGCATGCAGACTGTGGGCAGGAAAACCGGAGGACAGGATGACACGCGCATTCCCCACCCGCCGCGCCTTGCTGGCTGGTTTTTTGTCAGCCTCAGCGCTGGCAGGAACAGCCGCAGCTCAAAGCATCAGCGGCAGCTACCGCGCCGAGGGCCGCAACCCCGACGGCAGCACCTATACCGGCACGGTGCAAATCCAGGACAATGGCGGCGCTATCGAGATGAACTGGCAGGTTGGCGCCCAGGCCTATGCCGGCACCGGCACCCGCAACGGCGATGTGGTCTGGGTCGATTGGGGCGATACCTACCCGGTGGTCTACGTGCGGATGCCCAGCGGTGAGCTGCACGGCACCTGGTCCAACGGCCGCGCTTTGGAGCGGCTCATTCCATAACCTGGAGCGACAGCACAAAGCGGATCACTTTTTCCGCAGGCATCTCGCAGGGTTTGAGGCGGGCGCCGGACGTGAGCCGGTAAAGGTTGAGGCTGATGTAATCCGTGCCGCCCAGTTCCCGCGCCACCAGCTTCTGCGATTTGCCGCCGGCCAGGTCTTCGCGGGACACCATGTACTTGCACCCTTCCGCAGTCCCGGTGAAGGCGCCCAGCGGCAGGGCGTCGAAAGCTGCAAGAAAGGCCTGCAGCTCCTCCGGCGTCACTTCTGGCCTATCCGCGGCTCAGTGCCCGCCCGCAGGCGGGCGATATTGGCCGAGTGCCTGATGAACACCACTGCCGCCAGCAGCGCGGCCAGCAGGGCAACCGGATGGTAACCCAGCAGCAAGGCCCAGACCGCGCCCGACGCGGCCGAAACCAGCGCGCCCATCGAGGAAATCCGGGTCATTGCCGCTGCCGCCAGCCAGGTCAGGCAGCAGGCGATGCCCACCGGCCAGGCCAGTGCCAGCATCAGGCCGAGGAAGGTTGCCACCCCCTTGCCGCCCTTGAAGCCCAACCAGACCGGAAAGCAATGGCCGAGGAAGGCCATCAGCCCTGCCATCTGCGACGCATCCTCGCCGGCCAGAAAGCGGGCCAGAAGCACCGCCGCCGCACCCTTGCCGCCGTCCAGAAGCAGCGTCAGTGCCGCGGCGGGTTTGCTGCCGGTGCGCAGCACGTTGGTGGTGCCGATATTGCCCGATCCGATTTCCCGCAGGTTGCCGAGGCCGAAAGCCTTGGTCACCACCAGCCCGAACGGCACTGAGCCGAGGCCGTAGCCGATTGCCGCCCACAGGATCAGAACCGCCGCAGAGCTTTCGAGTACTGGCATCAATCCCTCCGGTAGACGGGCTCGCCCGCCACATATGTCGCTTCGACCCGGCCCTGCATCCGCTGGCCGTCATAAGGCGTGTTCTGTGATTTCGAGCGCAGCTTGAAGCGGTCCAGCACAAACGGCACATCCGCATCGAACAGCACCAGATCCGCGGGCGCCTCCGCGGCCAGGCGGCCGCTCTCCAAGCCCAGCCGCCTGGCCGGGTTCAGCGACATGGCGCGGAACAGGGTTGGCAGGTCCAAAAGCTCGGCGTGGTAAAGCCGCAGCGCAGCGGGCAGCAGCGTCTCCAGCGCCACTGCGCCGGCCGCGGCTTCCTCGAACGGCAGGCGCTTGCTTTCCTCGTCCTGCGGCGTGTGCATCGAGGAGATGATGTCAATCAGTCCGGTCCGCACCGCCTCAACCACTGCCAGCCGGTCATCCTCGGAACGCAACGGCGGCTTCACCTTGAAGAAACTGCGGTAGCCTGCCACGTCCAATTCATTGAGCGTCAGATGGTGGACCGAGGTGCCGGCGGTGATGTCCAGCCCGTTGGCCTTGGCGCGCTCCAATGCGGGCAGGGCGCGGGCGGTGGTGATCTGGTCGGCGTGGTATTTCGCGCCGGTCATTTCCAAGAGCGCAATATCGCGGTCCAGCCCCATCCGCTCTGCCATCGGGGAGACCGCAGGCAGGCCGTACAAGGCTGCGAACTTGCCGCTGGTGGCGGCCGCGCCCTTGCTCAGGCCCGGCTCCTGCGGGTGGGCGATCACCAGGGCGCCGCAGGAGCGGGCATAGGTCAGCGCCCGCTGGAACACCTTGGTGTTGCTGACCACATGGTCGCAGTCGGAAAACGCCACCGCGCCGGCATCCATCAGGAAGCCGATCTCAGTCATTTCGCGCCCGTCTCGCCCCTTGGTCAGTGCCGCCATCGGCAGCACGTTCACCGGCGTATCCGCCTGCGCGCGGCGAGTGACGAATTCCAGCGTTTCCGGGCTGTCGATTGCCGGGGTTGTGTCGGGCCGGGTGACGATGGTGGTCACGCCGCCTGCCGCAGCCGCCAGACCCGCGGATTTATAGCTCTCCTTGTGCCGCTCACCCGGCTCGCAGACCTTGACGCCCATATCGACGATCCCCGGTGCCAGGCATTTGCCGCCGCAGTCCACCCGGGTGACGTCGTCCGGCGTGAGGCCTTGCGTGTGAAGCATCTGTGCAGGGTCGGCTGCCTTTTTTTCAACCGCCGCGATCCGTCCATTCCATACCAGAACCGAGCCGGGCGTGTCGGTGCCTGCCTCGGGATCGATCAGGCGGGCGTTGAAGAAGAGAGTGCTCATGCCTTGGCTCTTTCAATTGCGTTGAGAGTCGCGGCCGGGTCGGCCTGGTATTTGATCAGGTGCTTGTCACCGGACTTGGTGATCACCTGCACATAGCCGCCCATGGTTTTGACAGCTTCGATCTGGGAAACCGGCACCGAACGTCCGGCGGGGCCTGAGAGGCTCTCCCGGGTCAGGGTCCAGACCACTGCCAGTTCCTCGCTTGCCATGTACCAGCCGCGCAAGGCAATGGCCGCCAGCCCGCCCACAGCTCCGGTCCAGATATGCGGGCTGTCCATGAACCAGAGCACTGCCATCGCGCCGCCCATGCCAATCGCCGCCATCCAGGCGTGCGCGCGGATGTAAGCGCCGCGGTCCGGCTTGAACTCGATCTCCGCCATCAGAAAAGAAGTCCCCAGACTAAGAGCGCAATCAGCAGCATAACTGCTGTGAACAGGGTGGCCCCGATGCGGCGGGCTTGACTGCGGGCTGCGCGCGGTGACAGCTTGGGGGCGGAGTATGGCTTGGCGCTCTCGGCGGAGGCAGGGACTGCGCTCCAATTGGTTTGCCGCTCGCCATAGGTGCCCGTGAGCACGATTTGTTCTGCCGGGGTCAGCCGCGTTTCTTCGCCGCCAAAGGCGCGGGAGCGGATCAGCAGCACATGGCCTTCCATCGCCTGCAGCATCTCCCGGTCCTCTTCGACCTGCGCCCGCGGCACCCCGCAGCCCTCGGTCAGGTAGCCGGTCAGGCCGATATCCTCCAGATCGGAGACCGGAAAGATCTCCACCTGATCCATGTCCAGCGCTTCGATCCCCAGCACCTGCGCCAGTGCGCCGGGCTCCTTCAGAAACGCTGCCTGCTCGGGCCGCATATTGAGCGCAAACAGGCGGATCACGCCACGCTCACCCGCCGGGATATGGATCACACCCTCCAAGCGGCTCAGCCTGCCTTGGACTGGCGTTCGGCACGCAGGTTGCGGGCCAGCAGGTCCATCGCCGCCATTCGCACCGCGACGCCCATTTCGACCTGCTCCTGAATAACCGAGCGGTTGATGTCGTCGGCAAGCGTCCCGTCGATCTCAACGCCGCGGTTCATCGGCCCGGGGTGCATGACGATGGCGTCAGGCTTGGCCAGCGCCAGTTTTTCGGCGTCCAGGCCATAGCGGTGGTAATATTCGCGCTCCGAGGGGATGAAACCGCCGTCCATGCGCTCCTTCTGCAGGCGTAGCATCATCACAACGTCGACGTCCTTCAGGCCCTCGCGCATATCGTCGTAAATCTCGGCGCCGAACTCAGCGAACTGGCCGGGCACCAGGGTCGGCGGGCCGATCAGCCGGATGCGGTTTTCCATCTTGCCCAAAAGGATCAGGTTCGAGCGCGCCACACGGGAATGCGCGATGTCGCCGCAGATCGCGATGTTCAGCCGGTGCAGCCGGCCCTTGGAGCGGCGGATGGTCAGCGCATCCAGTAGCGCCTGGGTCGGGTGCTCATGCTTGCCGTCGCCCGCGTTCAGCACCGCGCAGTTCACTTTCTGCGCCAGCAGGTCCACCGCACCAGAATGCGGGTGGCGCACGACCAGCAGGTCCGGGTGCATCGCATTCAGCGTCATCGCGGTGTCAATCAGGGTTTCCCCCTTTTTGATCGAGGACGCCTGCATCGCCATGTTCATCACATCGGCGCCCAGCCGCTTGCCCGCCAGCTCGAACGAGGCTTGGGTTCGGGTGGAGTTCTCAAAGAACATGTTGATCTGGGTAAGCCCCGCCAGCACATCAGAATGCTTTTCAGGGCGGCGGTTCAATTCCACGTACTCGTCAGCCAGGTCGAGGATCGCGGTGATCTCATGCGGCTTCAGCGGTTCGATGCCAAGCAAGTGGCGGTGTTCGAAGGACATAGATGGCAGCTCCGCTTGATTTGCCGGTTCTTATAGGCGGAGGGGGCGGAACGGGCAACGGCTGCGTGCGGGGTGCGGTCAGAGAATTTGAGTATTTGCAGCAAGATGACAGGGAGGTGTTCCGCTTGTCCGGCGGGCGGAGTAGCTTGGGCGCATGGAATCGGCATTGGATTACTGGAGCGCCCGGGCGCTGTTGGAGTGGCAGGCGGAGCTTGGCGCCACCGAGGCGCTGTGCGACGACCCCGTCGACCGCTATGCGCTTGAGCAGGCCGCACCCAAGCCGAAACCGGGTGCCGCCCCCGCGCCGCCGCCCAAGCCCAAGGAAGTGGACCCGGTCGAGGTGGCTCAAAAGGCGGCCAAAGGCGCAGCCTCCCTGCCTGCGCTGCGTGACGCGATGGATGAATTCGGTCATTGCGACCTGAAGCGCGGCGCCCGCAATCTGGTGTTCTGCGACGGCCAGGCCGGCGCGCGGGTGATGATCATCGGCGAGGCGCCGGGCCGGGATGAGGACCTGCAGGGCAAGCCCTTTGTGGGCCGCGCCGGGCAGCTTCTGGACAAGATGCTGGAGGCGATCGGCCTCAGCCGCGACGAAAATGTCTATATAACCAACGTGCTGCCTTGGCGGCCGCCGCAGAACCGCGACCCGCTGCCTGCCGAAATTGCCATGCTGACACCCTTTCTGGAGCGGCATGTGGCACTGGCTAAGCCGGAGGTGCTGGTGCTGATGGGCAATATCAGCTGCCAGGCGGTACTGGGCAAACGCGGTATCACCCGGCTGCGCGGGCAGTGGGACCAGGCCTGGGGCAAGCCGGTCATTCCGATGTTCCACCCCGCCTACCTGCTGCGCCAGCCTGCGCACAAACGGCTGGCCTGGGCGGATCTGCTGGAGCTGAAGGCGCGGCTGGGGAGCTTGACCTGAGGTAGTCCCATGAAAATTCTGGCGTTCTCCGACTTGCATCTCTCAGCATCCCATGCTGCGGATATCGTTGCCGCCAGCGCCGGTGCGGATCTGGTGATCGGGGCCGGTGATTATTGCAACATGCGGATGGGGCTGGACAGTGCTGTCGCCATGCTTGCGGGCCTGAAGGCACCGATGGTGGCAGTGCCGGGCAACGGCGAAAGCGCGGATGAACTGCGTGCGGCAGGATTTGCAAACACCACCGTGCTGCATGGAAACGGCAAGGATGTCGAAGGGCTGCGCCTGTTTGGGCTGGGGTATGGCGTGCCGGAAACGCCCTTTGGCGGCTGGTCCTGCGACCTGAGCGAAGTGCAGGCAGCCGCGATGCTGGCAGCCTGCGTTCACGCGGACATCCTGATCTCCCATTCGCCGCCCAAGGGACTGGGGGATGTGACTTCAGGCGGGCTTTCCGTTGGTTCCACCTCGGTACGCGCAGCTGCGGAACGGATTCAGCCGCAACTCTTGCTGTGCGGACATGTGCATGATTGCTGGGGTTTTCGCGGCAACCTGGGCAAAACGCAGGTGGCCAATCTTGGTCCCGGAGTAAGCTGGTTCGAGGTGGAGCCGTGATTGATCCCGTGACCTTGCTGGCCTTCATCCCGGCTGCGCTGGCACTGAACCTGACGCCGGGTGCGGACATGATGTTCTGCCTGGGTCAGGGCCTGCGGTCGGGACGCCGGGCCGCCGTGGCAGCCAGTGCCGGGATATCGGCTGGCGGCATGGTGCATGTCACTCTAGCGGGGCTGGGCCTTGGCGCTGCGGTTGCAGCATTGCCTGCGCTGTTCGGCGTGATCCGCTGGCTCGGCGTGGCGTATCTTCTGTATCTCGCTTGGAGCGCCCTGCGCAGCGGCCCGGTCAAGGCAGGGAGTCCTGCAGTGCCTGCCCGGCAAGCTTTCCGTTCCGGTTTCCTGGTCAACCTGACCAACCCTAAGGTGATCCTGTTTGTTCTGGCCTTCGTACCGCAATTCGTGCGGCCTGAGGCCGGACCAGTGCTGGCACAGTTTCTAGTTTTCGGGCTGATCCTGGCCGCGGGCGGATTTGTCATAAACGGGCTGGTGGGCATTTTCGCAGGCCAGGCCGGACGGCGGCTGACAGACTCGCCGGTGTTTGCGCGCTGGCTGGGCAGGGTTTCGGCCGGAATTTTCACAGGGCTGGCCGTGCGGCTGGCGATTATGGAGAGGGCATAGATGTCCCGTATCGACGAAAGCATGGAGTTCATACCAGTCCGCATTGCGGTACTGACCGTGTCGGATACCCGAAAGATGGAAGACGACCGCTCCGGCCAGGTGCTGGTCGACCGGCTGCGGGAGGCGGGCCATACCTTGGCAGACCGCAAGATCATCCCCGATGAGAGGGGCGAGATCGCCGCTCAGTTGCGAGCCTGGATTGCCAACCCGCAAGTGGACGTGGTGATCTCCACCGGCGGCACCGGTCTGACCGGTCGCGACGTGACGGTGGAAGCGCACCGCGACGTCTATGAAAAGGAAATCGAAGCTTTCGGCACTGTCTTCACTTGGGTCTCGATGCAGAAGATCGGCACCAGCGCTGTGCAATCGCGGGCCACTGGCGGCGTGGCAGGCGGCACTTATCTGTTCGCGCTGCCCGGCAGCCCTGGCGCCTGCAAGGATGGTTGGGATGAAATCCTGTCAAAACAGCTCGATTACCGGCACCGGCCCTGCAATTTCGTGGAAATCATGCCCAGATTAGAGGAGCATCTGCGACGGAAGTAACCGTGCGCGGCGTGTAACCTCGCAAACCTGCGCGGAAAATCCTATATTTCCAAGCGGGCACAAGGCTTTTGCGCTTTGGCTGGCCGTGCGCGGCCCCGGCAGCAGCCGCCACCGGAAGGGAGAGACATGCGCTTTTTGCGTCAAAGTTTGATGGGGCTTTTCCTGGCGTCGCTGACGGCGGCCCTGCTGCTCTATGCCGGGCAGCTGATCTTTGGTGCAATTGAGGCGCAGCTCAACGCCGAGCGTAAGGCGCCACCGGTGCGCGAGCGGGTCTTTGCGGTCAATGTGGTGACTGCGGATCTGCAGACGGTGGCACCGGAACTCACGGCCTTTGGCCGCGTGGAAAGCCGCCGCACGCTGGAATTGCGCACAGCCGCAGGCGGCCGGGTGGTGCAACTGTCGGAGGATTTCGAAGAAGGCGGTGCGGTCCGGGCGGGCGAGGTGCTTGTGCAGGTCGACCCGGCGGATGCCCAGGCAGCGCTGGACCGGGCCGAGGCAGACATGATGGACGCCCGGGCTGAGGAGCGCGATGCGGGCCGGGCGCTGATCCTGGCGCAGGATGAGCTGCAGGCGACCCAGGACCAGGCGCAGCTGCGCGAACGCGCCTTCCAGCGGCAGGTGGACTTGCAGGACCGCGGCGTCGGTACTGCCGCCACCGTGGAAACCGCGGAACTTGCGGCGGTTCAAGCCCGCCAGACCGTGATCTCGCGCCGCCAGGCGGTCAGCCAGGCAGAGGCGCGCGCGGATCAGGCCGCTACCCGGGTGGCCCGGGCGCAAATCGCGCTGGATGAGGCGCGGCGTGACCTGGAGGACACCACCATCAGAGCGGGATTTGACGGTACCCTGCAATCGGTCAGCCTGGTGCAGGGACGGCTTGTCTCCGCCAATGAAAAACTTGCTGATCTGGTCGATCCGGACCTGCTGGAGGTGGCGTTCCGGGTCTCCACCGCGCAATACGCCCGGCTGCTGGACGGTGACGGCCGTTTGCTCAAGGCTCCAGTACGGGTGACGCTGGATGCGGCCGGAGCCGGCCTCAGCGCAACCGGACGGATATCACGCGCCAGCGGTGCGGCGGGGGACGGGCAGACCGGGCGGCTGGTCTATGCCAGCCTGAACGCGGCCCCCGGTTTCAAACCCGAAGACTTCGTGACGGTTCACGTGACAGAGCCTGAAGTCCGCGCGGTCGCGCGGGTTCCGGCCTCCGCGCTGGGCGCGGACGGCACTGTGCTTCTGCTGGGCGAAGAGGACCGGCTGGAGGCGCTGCCCGTTGAGCTGGTGCGGCGCCAGGGCGACGACGTGCTGATCCGCGGCTCCGGGCTGGAGGGACGTGAAGTTGTCACCGGCCGCACGCCCTTGCTGGGGGCAGGCATCAAGGTGCGCCCGCTGCGCCAGGGCGCAGAAGTGCAGGCGCTGCCGGAGCTGATCGAACTCACAGACGAACGCCGCGCCCGGCTGGTGGCGCTGGTTGAGGGCAACAGCAGGATGCCCTCTGAGATAAAGGCGAAGATGCTACAGCAGCTGGCTGAGGCCAAGGTGCCCGCACAGCTGATCAGCCGGATTGAATCCCGGATGGGAGGCTGATCCCGATGGCGCGCAGGCTCCCCCGGCAGGCCCGCGGGCTGTTCAGCTATTTCACCCGCCACCGCACCGCGGCCAACCTTTTGCTGGTGATCATGCTGGTGCTGGGCGCCGCTGCGATGCCCAACATGCGGGCGCAGTTCTTTCCGGATGTGATTGTCGAACGCGTCACGGTTTCTGTTGAATGGGAGGGTGCTGGCCCCGAGGATGTGGACAGTGCCATTGTCCAAGTGCTCGAACCTGCTTTGCTGGCCGTGGATGGCGTAGAGGAGACCTCTTCCATCTCCCGCGAAGGGCTGGCCACACTGACACTGGAATTTGAACCGGGCTCCGACATGGGCCAGGCCACCGACGATGTGCAGACTGCGGTGGACGGCATCACCACCCTGCCGGAAGAGGCTGAGGAGCCGGAGGTGCGCCGCGGCGCCTGGCGCGACCGGGTGACGGATGTCGTGATCACCGGGCCGGTCGGGGCAGGGCAGCTGGGTCTTTTTGCTGACGAACTGGTGGTGCGCCTCTTTGAGGCGGGCGTCACCCGTACGACAATCCGCGGTGTGGCAGCGCCGGAAACCATCGTCGAGGTGCCGACCGCCAAGCTGATCACCCACGACATCACCATGCGCGAGATTGCGGAGGCAATTGCGGCAGAGGTCGATGCCGAACCTGCAGGCGACGTATCCGGCGCCAACGCCCGCGTGCGCACCGGCAGCGAGAAGCGCAAACCGGATGAGCTTGCAGCCATCGTGCTGCGCACCAATGCCGACGGTTCGGTGCTGACCATCGCTGATGTGGGGCAGATCCGGGTCGAAGGCGTGGACCGCAACCGCTCCTACTTCGTGGATGATAACCCGGCGATGTCGATCCGGGTGGACCGCTCCGATCAGGGCAACGCCATCCGCCTGCAGGCACAGGTGCAGGAGGTTGTGGATGAAATGCAGGCAAGCCTGCCGCAGGGAGTGACGGCTGAGCTGATCCGCACCCGGGCGCAGTCCATCACCGACCGCTTGGATATTCTGGTCGACAACGGCCTGATGGGGCTTGGCCTGGTGCTGTGCCTCTTGTTCCTGTTTCTCAACACCCGCATCGCCTTTTGGGTCGCAATGGGCATCCCGGCCTCGATGTTTGCTGCTGTCGCGCTGATGTATGCCGCCGGGATCACCATCAACATGGTCAGTCTGTTTGGCCTGATCATCACCCTGGGCATTGTGGTAGATGACGCTATCGTCGTAGGGGAACACGCTGATTTCCGGGTCCGCCGGCTGGGCGAAAGCCCGATGCAGGCAGCGGAAAACGCTGCCCGCCGCATGGCGATGCCGGTCTTTGCTGCGACACTCACCACAATCATTGCCTTCTTCGGGCTGACCCTGGTGGGCGGCCGGTTCGGCGAGCTGATCCGGGATATCCCCTTTACTGTGATTGCGGTGCTGGCAGCCTCGCTGGTGGAATGTTTCCTGATCCTGCCCAACCACCTGGCCCATGCGCTGACCCACGCTCAGGCGCGCCATTGGTATGACTGGCCGAACCGGATGGTGAACCGCGGCTTCCGCTGGCTGCGCGACCATGCCTTCCGCCCGCTGATGGGCTATGTGGTCACCGCCCGTTACGCGGTAATGGCGGGCGCTCTGGCAATCCTGGCCAGCCAGGCGGCGCTGTTCATCAACGGCGATGTGCAGTGGCGTTTCTTCAACGCGCCGGAGCGCGGCTCGGTCACCGGAAACTTCGCCATGGTAGAGGGCGCCAGCCGCGCCGACACAATGGCGATGATGCAGGAGATGCAGCGCGCAACGGAGGCACTCGGCGCTGAGTACGAAGACCGCTATGGCCGCAACCCGCTGGATTTCGTGATGGCGGAGGTGGGCGGCAATGCCGGCCGCGGCCTCAGCGGGGTGGAGGCCAAGGACACCGACCTTCTGGGCGGTATCTCGATTGAGCTGATCGACGCCGACCTGCGCCCCTATTCCAGCTTTGCCTTTGTGGCGGAACTGCAGGAGCGGGTGGTGCGCCATCCGATGGTCGAGACCGTCTCCTTCCGCAGCTGGCGCTCGGGGCCGGGCGGCGATGCGCTGGACGTGCAGTTCTCCGGCCCCAGTGTGCAAGTGCTGAAAGATGCCTCCGAAGATCTGAAAACCGCACTTCTGCGCTTCCCGGAGGTCTCGGCGGTTGAGGACAATCTCGCCTATGACAAGGAGGAGGTGATCCTCGATCTTACCCCGCAGGGGCAGGCGCTGAACTTCACCATCGGCAGCCTGGGCCAGGCACTCCGGGCGCGGCTCAACGGGATCGAGGCGGCGACCTATCCCGACGGCCCGCGCAGCGCCACCATCCGGGTGGAGTTGCCGGAGAATGAGCTGACCGCCGATTTCCTGGAGCGCACCCTGATGCGGGCGCCCAGCGGCATCTATGTGCCGCTTGCCGATATCGTCTCCGTTAACCAGCGCACCGGTTTCTCCACCGTGCGCCGCGAAAACGGCATCCGTGTGATCAGCGTGACGGGTGATATCTCCGAAGATGATCCGGCGCGCGCTGAGGCGGTGACCCAGGCACTTCAGGACGAGATCCTGCCAAAGATCGCCAGCGAGCGGCAGGTGGAGTGGCGCCTGTCCGGTCTGGCAGAGCAAGAACAGACCTTCCTGCAGGAGGCCGGCACCGGTCTGATCCTCTGCCTCACCGGAATCTACCTGGTGCTGTCCTGGATTTTTGCCAGCTGGACCCGGCCGCTGGTGGTGATGGCGATCATTCCCTTTGGCCTCGTCGGCACCATCTGGGGCCACTACGTATGGGAAGTGCCGCTGTCCATGTTCACTGTGGTGGGACTGTTGGGGATGACCGGGATCATCATCAACGATTCCATCGTGCTGGTAACCTCCATTGACCAATACGCGAAGGATCGCGGCTTGATCCCTTCGATCATCGACGCGGCGGCAGACCGGCTGCGCCCGGTGATGCTGACCACGATGACCACAGTGCTGGGTCTCGCGCCGCTGCTTTTCGAGCGCTCACAGCAGGCTCAGTTCCTCAAACCCACGGTGATCACACTGGTTTATGGCTTGGGGTTCGGGATGTTCCTTGTCCTGCTGGTGGTCCCGGCGCTGGTTGCAATGCAGCGGGACCTGTCGCGGCCGATGGCATCGCTGCGCCGCGCGTTGCGGCAGGGGGCAGGGCGCCTGCGCTGGCTGGTTCTGGGCACCGCGCTGGCGCAACTGGGCTGGCTGGTGCTGACGCTGGGCTGGGCGATGGCAACCGGAGCCTTGCATCCTGCGCTGCGGATGATCCCGGCGCTGGCGGCAATGGAGCCGGTGCGGGCCGGATTGCTGGCTTTCCTTCTGGGGGCCCTGGCATTGGTACTGCTTGCCTATGCGGCGGGCGGAATTGCCTACCGGCTCAACGCCCGCCAGCGGGTCTGAGCCAGCCGCGCCACGTCGCCGACCTGATCCAGCAGTTGCAGGCCGCGGGACTCGATTTCTGCGATGGGAATCCATTCGGCCTGTTCGGCGTCATCATCCGGCACCGGTTCACCGCTCAAGTATTCGCACAGCACCACGGTCAGCAGATACTGCCGCTGCGCCATACCGGATGAATCGCGCGAGATCACATCCACATTGGTGAGATATTCCAGCGGCCGGGCAGTCACACTGGTCTCTTCCATCAGCTCACGCGCCGCGGCCTGCAGGGCGGTCTCGCCCATCTCCACGTGGCCGCCGGGGAAGCCCCACCAGCCTGCGTTCGGCTCTTTGCCGCGCTGCACCAGGATCACCTGGTCCTGCCCGCCGGAATGGCGGCAGACCACGGCAATGGTGCCCAGAACCGGGCGGGCAGGGCTGCTGGCTGCGCTCATCCGGCGCTGCAGCCCTGGATATCAACTGCGTGGTTCTTTCCCAGCACGGTGATCCGCAGCTGCGAGCGGTCGATGGCGTAGGCATTGCCGTCCGCTGGCAGAAACTCGGTCTCCGCTACCAGCTGCCCGCCCTCGCGCCGCGTCTTGGTTTCGCCGGCATAAAGCTTGGGGTTGCCCGGTTCGATCACCGCAACCTCCTCGCCGCCGGCAGAGGGCATCGAGATGCGGGCGGTTACCGTCATGCCGTACTGCGACGGGCGCAAGCTGCAGGATGCCTTGCGCACTCCGGCTTCCTTAGCCGACCAGGGGCGGCTCGCCATGGCTGCGGCAATTGCCGGGTGGCGGCCTGCACCGCTGTCCAGTTCACGGTCAAATTTCAGCTCTGCTGGGACGCAGACATCCTTGCATACTCCCAGCTGCATCCGCCCCTTCAGGCGCACCGGCTTGCCGGGGGTTTCAGGCGTGATCTCCACCGGCAGCACCAACTGGTCATGATAACCTATGGTGCGGTAACCGGAGGTCAGGAACACTTCGGGAGAGGGCCAGGTGATCGACAGCCCGCCGACATTGCGTGCCCCGCGCCAGGAAAAACTGGGCGGGATGCCCGCATCGCCGGGTGCGCGCCAATAGGTCTTCCACCCTGGCTGCAGGGTGATCCGCAGCGCACCCAGATGAGTGCCGCGGGAGGTCATGCCGCCATCCAGCACCTCGACCTGAACGATATCGCCGTCCGCGGCGCCGGCAAGAGCAGGCGTGACAGGAGCCACAGCCAGCAGAGCTGCCGCGGCGGCAGCGGTTTTGATCAATGTCCGTTTCATACTTGAATAATTGCGCCTGCCAGCCAGGTTTGCCAAGTCACGATCCGGTCATGCTTCCCTCATCCTACTGTGTTTGCGGCAAATTTGCCGGAGCCTGCGCGGAGTTGCGCCGATGCGCCCCTTGCGCGGCAAGCGGGTGCGCGTCATGGTGGGGGGAGGCAGCAGAAAGACGGAAATTCATGGATCTGACTGGCAAGCTCTTGATTGCAATGCCTGGTATCGGCGACCCGAGGTTCGAGCATTCGGTGATCTTCCTGTGCTCGCACGGCGAGGAGGGCGCAATGGGGCTGATCGTCAACAAGCCCGCGGACGGCGTGGCGCTGGGCGATCTGCTGGAGCAGCTGGACCTGGGCGGCGATGGCAATGCGGCAGCGGCGCTGCCGGTGCGCTTTGGCGGCCCGGTAGAGACCCAGCGCGGTTTTGTGCTGCACACGCCGGATTACGAATCGGATGTGAGTTCGCTGAAGGTGCCGGGCGGCTTCTCGATGACCGCGACGCTGGATATTCTTGAGGACATCGCCCAGGGACAGGGGCCGCAGGACCTGCTGGTGCTTCTGGGCTATGCCGGCTGGGGGCCGGGGCAGCTGGAATCGGAAATCACCATGAATGGCTGGCTGACGGCCGAGGCCAGCCCTGAACTGGTGTTCGGGCTTGCGGATGACAGCAAATGGGGCGCGGCGCTGAAGACCCTGGGGGTTGATCCGCTCACGTTGTCGTCCAGTGCGGGCCACGCCTGAATACGCATTTCCGGACGGCACAGCGGGACGGCTCCCGCGCGTTTTCTGATTATCGGAGATAATCCCAAAACCCTTGGGCCGGGCGCCCATCTTTGATGGGCGCGGGTGCGCTGCGGCTTGCGGTGTTCAGTCCCGCGGCGCGGCGGCGCGGCGCAGACGGTCGTTGATGGCCTCGCCCAGCCCGCGCATCGGCACCGTCGCGACAGCGATCGGTTTGCCAAACGCATCGAGCTGGTGGAGATGGCCGAAGAGATTGGCCGCAGCTTCTGCCAGGTCGCCATTTTCAGACAGGTTCAGATCGCAGGGACCAGGGCCAAAGCCAAGAAAAAGCTCACCGCCGCGCGGCGCTTCTGCGTTGAGCCGCACCGGCGCGCCGGGCGCGTAATGCGACAGCAGCTGGCCGGGCGCTGTCAGCGGATCATGCACGTCGCGCAGCATCAGCTTGCGGCCCAGCACGGCCTCAACTTCCTCTGCCGCCAGTCCGCCGGGCCGCAGCAGCACCGGTTCCGGCCCCGCCAGACCAATGATGGTGGACTCCAGTCCGACACCGCAGGCGCCGTCGTCCAGGATAGCGGCAATACGGCCGTCCAGCCCGGCCTTCACATGGGCTGCCGTTGTCGGGCTGATCTTGCCAGAGGGGTTGGCGGAAGGTGCCGCCACCGGCCCGTCCAGCTCCCGCAGCAGCGCTTGTGCCGCCGGATGCGCGGGCACCCTCACGCCAAGCGTCGCGAGGCCCGCCGTGACCAGCGGTGAGATCCCGTGCCCTTCGCGCAGCGGCAGCACCAGGGTCAGCGGCCCGGGCCAGAAGGCTGCGGCCAGCTGTTCCGCAACGTCATTCCATTCCACGTAGCGCCGCGCAGCCTCCGCCGAATGCACATGGGCAATCAGCGGGTTGAACGAGGGCCGCCCTTTGGCCTCGTAAATAGCCGCAACCGCTTCGCCCTGCCGGGCATCAGCGCCAAGGCCATAAACCGTTTCGGTCGGGAAGGAGACCAGCTGCCCGGCCTGCAAAAGCCGAGCGGCGCGGGCGATGCCGCTTGCCGTCGCGGCAAGGATTTCTGTGCTCTGCTGGGGCATTCCGGGTGACGCGGCGTTTTGGTTGATTGAAATAAGCGCCCGGTTAGGTAATCGGACAAGCCACAGACCATAATGGGCCAGCGCCGGGAAGCCAAGACTGCCCGCGCCGCAGGCCCAAGAAACCCCCGCCAGAGGACGCCCATGACCTTCCGCGCCCCCGTTTCCGAGTATGAATTTCTGCTGAACCACGTCGTTGGGTATGACAGCATCCCGGCCACAGACCGCTTTGCCGAGGCAACCACCGACACCGTAAGCGCGATCCTGACAGAAGCAGGCAAGCTGTGCGACGAGGTGATGGCGCCCCTGCAGCGCAACGGCGATCTGCATCCTGCGCGTCTGGAAAACGGCGTGCTGCGCACATCGCCCGGGTTTGCCGATGGATACCAGGCCATTCGCGAAGGCGGCTGGGTCGGCATCAGCGCTGCGGAGGAATTCGGCGGCATGGGGCTGCCGCAGACACTCGCTGTCGCGGTCTATGAGATGATGGCCGGCGCCTGCCTGTCGCTGCAGCTGGCACCGCTGCTGAGCCAGGGCCAGATCGAGGCGCTGGAGCATCATGCTTCCGACGCCATCAAGGAGCTGTACCTGCCCAAGCTGATCTCTGGCGAATGGTCCGGCACCATGAACCTGACCGAGCCGCAGGCCGGTTCCGATGTCGGTGCGCTCAGTTCAAAGGCGGAACCGAACGGCGACGGCACCTACGCCATCTCGGGGCAGAAGATCTTTATCTCTTGGGGTGACACAGATTTCTGCGGCAACGTCTGCCACCTGGTACTGGCGCGGCTGCCCGATGGCATTCCGGGGACCAAGGGAATCTCGCTGTTCCTGGTGCCCAAATACCTGCCGGATGCGGACGGTAATCCGGGCAAGGCGAATGATCTGAAGGTCGTGAGCCTGGAGCACAAGATGGGTCTGCACGGCTCCCCCACCTGCGTGATGCAGTTCGACGGTGCCACCGGCTGGCTGGTCGGGCCGGAACACGGCGGCATGGCAGCGATGTTCACCATGATGAACAACGCCCGCCTCGGCGTCGGCGGCCAGGGTGTCGGCGCGGGCGAGGGCGCCTACCAGCACGCGCTGGCCTATGCGCTGGAGCGCAAGCAGGGCAAGACCGCCAGCGGCTTCATCGCCGACCACGCCGACGTGCGCCGGATGCTGATGGAAATGAAGGCGGATCTCTTTGCCTCCCGCGCGATCCTGATGGCCTGTGCCCGTGCTATCGACATGCACACCGCCACCGGCGGCAGCGACTGGGCCGCCCGCGCGGCCTTCCTGACACCGATTGCCAAGGCATTCGGCACGGACACCGGCATGCGCGTTTCGGAAACCGGGGTGCAGGTCTTTGGCGGCATGGGTTTCATCGAGGAGAGCGGCGCCGCGCAGTATTACCGCGACGTGCGGGTGACGGCCATTTACGAGGGCACCAATGGCATCCAGTCAATGGACCTGGTAGCGCGCAAGATGATGGACGGCGGCGAGATGGCCTTTGCCCTGATCGACGAGATCGAGGAGCAGGCTGAACGCGCCCGCGCCACCCACCCGAACATGGCCGAATCTGTCTGGCAGGCCTGCGAATCCCTGCGCGAAGCCACCGAATGGCTGGTGTCGCAGCAGGATATGCAGGACCGTTTTGCAGGCTCGGTGCCGTACCTGCGCGCCTTTGCCCGGGTGCTGGGCGGCCATTATCACCTGGCGGCCGCGATGGCGGATCAGGGCGGCCCGCGCGAGAAGCTGGCCCGCTTCTACATCACCCGGATGCTGCCGGAGCACAGCGCGCTGCTGGCCCATGCGCAGGCCGGTGCAGAAGGCACCTTCGCCCTCAGCCTTGACGAACTGGCGGGCTGACAGCCGTGACTGACATCCCCGACGTCTCCCCCCGCACACCCTGGGAAGAACCGCCTGCTCCGGGCGAAGCGTTCGAGGTGGCGGAGGGCGTCCTTTGGATGCGCCAGCCGCTGCCGATGAAGCTGGATCACGTCAACATCTACGCGCTGGATGAGGGCGACGGCTGGACGGTGATCGACACCGGTTTCAACTCCCGCAAAAGCCGTGGCATCTGGGAGAGCCTGATGGCCGGCCCCCTGAAGGGTAAGCCGGTGACCCGCGTGGTCGTTACCCATCATCACCCCGATCACATCGGGCTGGCAGGCTGGTTTCAGTCGCAGTACGGCGCCGAACTGGTCACTACCCGCACCGCCTGGCTGTTCGCCCGGATGCTGACGCTGGACGTGCAGGAGACATGGCCGGAGGAAACGCTGGCCTATTACCGCAGCGCGGGGATGGCGCCGGAGGTATATGACAAACGTGTCAATGACCGGCCCTTCAACTTCGCCGACACCGTGCATCCGATGCCGCTGGGCTTTACCCGCATCAAGCAGGGCGACGTGATCCGCATGGGCGGGCGCGACTGGGATGTGCACACCGGCAACGGCCACGCGCCGGAGCACGCGACCTTCTGGAGCCGCGACGACAACCTGGTGATTACCGGCGACCAGATCCTGTCGACCATCAGCCCCAACATCGGCGTCTACGCGACCGAACCAATGGCCGACCCGCTGGGCGAATGGCTGGAGGCTTGTGAACGGCTGGCGCAATTGGCACGCCCCGAACACCTTGCCTTGGGCGGCCACAAGCTGCCGTTCTCACGCCTGCCGCTCCGGATGCAGCAGCTGATCGGCAATCACCACGGCGCGCTGGAGCGGCTGATGGATCACCTTTCCGTGCCGCGGACAGCTGCCGATTGCTTTGCGCCGCTGTTCAAGCGCACAATCGGCGAAGGTGAGTACGGGCTTGCGCTGGTCGAAGCGGTGGCCCATGTAAATCATCTGTACCACACCGGCCAGGTGACCCGCTGGAAACGCGAAGACGGCGCCTGGCTCTATCAAAGCAAGGGGTGAGCCGCACCCCGGAAAGGGGAGGCACCATGAGCGACGAGATTTCCACCAGCGCCGAGGCGGCAGAGGCGGCGGTGCTTCCCTGTGTTCATGAGGTCCACTCCGACCCTGACGCTTGCGCAGGCCTCCGGAAGGTGCCGGAAAAGCTGCAGAAACCGGATGCCGCCAAAAGCCCGGCCCGCTGGGCCTATGAGCGGCTGATCCTGTATATCCAAAACTTCGAACAGCAGCTGGATGCCGAACACGAAGTCGCCATGGGTTTCACCGGCGGCAATGCCGGAGTGCTCAGGATTGAGGGCATGGGCTATTTCGACCCCGACATCATCACCTACTACGGCAGCGAGCCGGACGGCTCCCGGACCCAGCTGGTGCAGCACGTCAGCCAGCTCAATGTGATGCTGCGCGCAGTGCCAAAGGCGCGCGAGGAAGAACCCGCCAACCGCATCGGCTTCCGTCTCGCCTCGGATCTGCAGCAGGAGTGAGCTGCACGATTCGCCGCCCGGGCCGCAGCCGCAGGATCCGCAGCGGTTTTCTGTGGTTTTCGGGCGGCATTTCCCTGGGATGCGCCCGAATGACGTGGTGACAGGGCCCGGCAAATCCGGTAATCACCGGGAAAACGCACGTGAATTTTGAGGGATAACTCACATGGCTGATCATCAGCACGGCACCATGGACATCACCGTTCAGGAGAAGATGTTCTCGAGCTTCATGACCTTCGTGACCCGTTTCTGCATCGCGATGGTTTTCCTGGCGCTGTTCCTGGCCGTTTTCGCCACCTGATCCCGGGGCCAAACTTATGCGCAATCTGCTCTGCCTCGGCGCGGTGATGCTGGCGCTTGCGGGTTGCGCGGCGCCGCAGCAGCCCAACGCGGATGCCGAGACCCTGGCCAAGGTGGCCTACCGCCACCCCGGCCCTGCGACGCTCACCCTGTACACGATGATCAACAACCGCACCGGCAAGGGCGGCCACGCGTCGCTGATGATCAACGCGTCTGAACGGGTGATCTTCGATCCCGCAGGCTCTTTCTACGCCTCAGTCGTGCCGGAGCGGAACGACGTCCTCTATGGTATCACCCCGGCAGTGGAAAAGGCCTACCGCGGCGCCCATGCGCGCAGCACTTTCCATGTGGTGGTGCAGCGGGTTGAGGTGACGCCTGAACAGGCCCAGAAGGCCTATCAGCTGGCAGTTACCAACGGCCGCGTGCCGGGTGCCTACTGCGCTCAGGCCACCATCGGCATCCTGCAGCAGATCCCTGGCTTCGAAAGCCTAGACCGCACTTTCTATCCGGAAAAGCTCTCTGCCCAGTTCGGGAAGCTGCCGGGGGTGGTGACGGAACGCTACTACGAAAACGACAGCGCCGATCTGCAGGCAGGCATCACCAAGAGCGGTGCTGCGCTGAACGCGGCAGAATAACTCTTCCCCAGGTGCAGCGCGCTCAGGCGGCGAGATACAAAAGCAGCAGGCACAGCCCGCCGGTTCCGAGCCCGATCAAGACGTTGCGGGTCAGATAACCCGCGACAAAAGTCGCCGCAGCGGCAGCAAAATGCATCAGGCTTGGGTCGCCGCCTGTGGGTGCAGGCCAAACCACCAGCGGCGCCACCAGCGCCGGGATGATCGCCACCGCGGTATAGCGCAGATGCCGCATCAGCCATTCGGGGATGGGTTTGCCGCCCATGAAACCGATGAAGGCAAAGCGCAGGGCATAACTGCCAAGCGCCAGCCCGATGATCACGGTCCATAAGATGGGTGTGGGGATACTGCTCATTTCGCGCCCTCCGCTTTGGCCTTCTGCCGCTCCAGCCACAGTTCCGCCTGTGCGCCCGCAATCATGCCGGCAATCCCCGCCACGATCAGGCCGAGGTTATAGGGCAGGGCGGAGGCGGGCAGCGAGGCCGCCACCGCCACAAAACAGGCCGCCACATGGGCAGGGGTCCGCAGCATCGGGCCGATCATCGCCAGAAACGCCAGCGGCAGCACGAAGTCCACACCCCAGCTCTCCGGGATCCGGGTGCCCACCAGAGCTCCCAGAGCGGTGGCAATGACCCAGGCCGGGGTGATCAGCCCGTTGGTGCCAAAGAAATAGGCCATCCGCTGCGCCAGCGGCATTTCCGGCTCCTGTTCGAACTGCACAACCGACAGGGCATAGGACTGATCGACGATGAAGTAAGCGGCAATCGCCCGCTGCCACATCGGGGCGTCGCCGAGGTAGGGCGTGAGCGAGGCCGAATACATCGCCATCCGCAGGTTCACCGCCAGTGCTGAGATCAGGATGATGATCAGCGGCGCGTTCTCCTGCATCAGCTGCAGCGCGGTGAACTGGGCAGCTCCGGCAAAGACTGTCAGTGAGAAAGCAAAGGCCTCCGGCACGATCAGCCCGGCCTCCGCGGCCAGCACTCCGAACAGGAAGCCGAAGGGCGAGGCCATGAACAGAAACGGCGCGCTGTCGCGAAACCCCTTCCAGAAGGCCGATTTGGTGGTGGTGATTGCCATCTGCGCGTCCTAGATTGCCTTGAACCGCCCTACGGCGGACGCAGAAGGAATGCAATTGGTGAGTATGGATATCACGTCAGAATATCTGATCGCCCCCGGCGTCGCAGACCCGCGGCTCACGCGCGCCGTCACCGGCGTTGACCAGAACGGCGAGCAAAGCGAGATCGCCGTAGTCGAGGAGCGCCCGCTGACCATCTTCCTGAATTCCCAGGAAATTGTCACCGCGATGACCATCGGCGACTACCCGGAATACTTGGCGCTCGGCTTCCTGCGCAACCAGCGGATGCTGCGTGACGAGGATGAGGTCACCCGTGTTGATTATGACGAGGATCTGGAAACCGTGGTGGTGCGCACCGCCGTGGAAACCAGCCACGAGGAAAAGCTGAAGAAGAAGACCCGCACCTCCGGCTGCGCGGTCGGCACCGTCTTTGGTGATATGATGGAGGGGCTGGAGGACGTGCGGCTGCCGCAGGCCGAGGTCCGCACCTCCTGGCTCTATGCGCTGGCGCACAAAATCAACCGCACGCCCTCGCTGTACCTGGAAGCTGGCGCCATCCACGGTACCGTGCTCTGCCGGCGGGACCGCCCACTGGTCTACATGGAGGATGTGGGCCGCCACAACGCGGTGGACAAGATCGCCGGCTGGATGCTGTCGGAGCAAGCCGAGGCCGCGGACAAGATCCTCTATACCACCGGGCGGCTGACCTCCGAAATGGTGATCAAGACCGCGATGATGGGCATCCCGGTGCTGGCCTCACGCTCTGGCTTCACAGCCTGGGGCGTGGAGATTGCCCGCGAAGTCGGCCTCACTCTGATCGGCCGGATGCGCGGTCAGCGGTTCATCTGCCTGTCGGGCGAGGAGCGGCTGGTGCGAGATATGGATCCGAAGGACGCGCCGGTGGAGGAGAAGAAACATCGGCGGAAGAGTGCGGAATGAAAACATGATTTCCAAAGGTGAGGGCAGCGTCCGGCCTGGCGGGGAGGGCGTGAAGCGCCCGCCCGTTTTGCCGAAGGCAAACCTTCGGTTTGACGGGGGGCGGGACGGGCGCTGCCCGGCCTGTAGGTCGGGCGAGTCAATCGAGATCGGAGTGCGTGCAACATGACCAAACCCCTTGGCGTAATCCTCGCAGGCGGTCTCGCCACCCGGATGGGCGGCGGCGACAAGGGGCGGCTGGAGGTCGGCGGCCAAAGCCTGCTCTCCCGTGTTGTTGACCGCCTGTCGCCGCAGGTCTCAGGCCTTGCGCTCAACGCCAATGGCGATCCGGAGCGGTTCGCCGATCTCGGCCTGCCGGTCATTGCCGACTCAATCGAGGGTTTCGCCGGTCCGCTGGCTGGCGTTCTGGCTGGTCTCGACTGGGCGGCAGGGCAGGGGGCGGAAACCATCGTCACCGCTGCCGCTGACACCCCCTTCTTCCCGCAGGATCTGGTGGCCCGGCTGGCCGCCGCCGCGGAAGGCATGGAGCATCCGCTGGTGTTGGCGACCACGCCGCGCACCGGAGATGAGGCGTTGAAATCCGGCGGCGGCAAACGCATCAACCGGCACCCGGCCTTCGGCCTCTGGCCCGTTGCCCTACGCGATGATCTGCGCGCGGCGCTGCAGGGTGGCCTGCGCAAGGTGGTCTTGTGGACTGACCAGCACGGCGGCCGCGAGGCGATGTTTGGGGCCGATCCCTTTGACCCCTTCTTCAACATCAACACGCCGGATGATCTGGCCCGCGCCGAGGCGCTGCTGAAATGAAGATCTACGGCGTCACTGGCTGGAAGAACAACGGCAAGACCGGGCTGATGGAGCGGTTGGTGGCCGAGTTCTGCGCCCGCGGATTTTCTGTCTCCACCATCAAGCACGCTCACCATGCAACGGATGTGGACCAGCCCGGCACCGACAGCCACCGCCACCGCCAGGCCGGTGCATCCGAGGTGGTGCTGGCCTCAGCCGGCCGCGTTGCGATCATGCAGGAACTGCGCGGCGCTCCGGAGCCACCTTTGGCAGAGCTGCTGGCCCGCCTGAACCCCGTCGATCTGGTGCTGGTGGAGGGCTACAAGCGCGAACCGCACCCCAAGATCGAGGCCTTCCGGCAAGAAGCAGGCACCGAACTGATCGCGCCGCGGGATCCCAGCATCCGGGCCGTCGCCAGCGACACCCCGCTGGACCTGGACCGCCCGGTATTTGATCTGAATGGCACCGCTGAGATTGCGGATTTCATTCAGGTTGAAGTGGGGCTGTGACCCCCTTTGACACCATTCTGGCCGTCGACTGGTCTGCGGCCAAGCGCAGGCCCGCGCGGCCCAGCAAGGACGCGATCTGGCTGGGTATTGCACGCGGCGGCACCCCAGAGCAGCAAATCTACTGCCGCAGCCGGATAGAAGCAGAAGAGTGGATCAGCAGCTTCCTTGCCGCGGAGCAGGCTGCCGGGCGGCGGGTGCTGGCGGCCTTTGATTTCCCCTTCGGCTATCCGCGCGGATTTGCGCGCCGGATCACCGGATCGGATGATCCCTTTGCCTTATGGGCATGGCTGGAAGAACGGATCGAAGACGCTGAGGACGGCAGCAACAACCGGTTCGGCGTCGCCTCCGAAATGAACCGGCAGTTTGCCGGCGCCGGTCCGTTCTGGGGCAAGCCGGACAAGAAGGCCTGGCCGGACATCCCCTACCGCAAAGCCGCTATAAGCTATGGCGAAGTGGCCGAACGGCGCAGCGCGGATCTGGCGGCCAGGGCAGCTTCCTCCTGTTTCCAGCTGTTTTTCAATCCGACGGTTGGCAGCCAGGTTCTGATGGGCCTGCCGGTCCTGCAGCGGTTGCGGCTCCGGCACCAGGCTGCCGTCTGGCCTTTCGAAAACATTGCGAACGCGCAAATTGTGTTCGCGGAAATTTGGCCAGGATTGATCGAATCCGCAGTCAAAGCCGCAATGGCTGTTGCAGGTGAGGGCGAAATACGCGACCGGGTGCAGATGCGGCTGTTGTCGCAAGCGCTCAGCCGCCTGCCGGCAGAGGAGCTGGCGGCAATGCTGGCTGCAGCGCCTGACGTAGCACAAGAGGAGGCCTGGATTTTGGGCACGGGGTATGAGGACCGCTTGAATGCGCTGGCCGCAGAAGATCCGGGCGGGCTGACCCCGCCGCCGCTCAGCAATGACTGCTTCGCCCTGCCTGCGGGCGTCGACTGGACCCCGGTCGATGACGCGCTGGCTTTGCTCAGGGACAGGCTGGGTCCGGTTACCGGAGCCGAAACTGTGCAGCTGGCAGAGGCGCTGGGCCGGGTGCTGGCGGAAGACGCTGTGGCCAAACGCTCCAACCCGCCGCTGCCGAATACCGCGGTGGACGGCTACGGATTTGCCGGCGGTCGGGCCGCGGGGCCGCAGGTGCTGCCGCTGGTGCAGGGCCGCGCCGCCGCCGGAGTTCCCTTTGACGGCACCGTGCCCGAAGGCAGCGCCATCCGCGTCCTGACCGGCGCCGCGCTGCCAGATGGCGTGGACACGGTGATCCTGGAGGAAGACGTCAACACCGACGGCACCCGGATCGCCTTCAACGGCCCCCTGAAACAGGGCGCCAACACCCGTAAAGCGGGCGAGGATGTCTGCGCAGGTGGGGTCATCCTGCCCGCAGGACGGGTCATCACCCCAGCCGATCTGGCGCTGGCCTCTGCCACCGGGCTGGCAGAGCTTACAGTTCGACTGCCGCTGCGCGTGGGTGTGCTCTCCACCGGTGATGAGCTG
Source organism: Leisingera sp. JC1 (assembly GCF_001679925.1). Taxonomy (GTDB): domain Bacteria; phylum Pseudomonadota; class Alphaproteobacteria; order Rhodobacterales; family Rhodobacteraceae; genus Leisingera. The sequence goes on from NZ_LYUZ01000001.1 coordinate 277,556, forward strand.
GTTGAGGCCGGGGAACCCGCAGGCAAGGGCCAGATTTTCGATGCCAACCGGCCAATGCTGCTGGCGCTGGTCCGCCAGTTGGGCTTTGTGCCGGTGGATCTGGGCAAGGCGCAGGACGACCGTGCGGCGCTGCGCGCACATCTGGACAGCGCAGCGGCAAAAACGGATGTGATCCTGACCTCCGGCGGGGCCTCTGCCGGGGATGAGGACCACATGTCTGCCCTGCTGCGTGAAGCAGGTGCAATGCAGGAATGGCGCATCGCGCTGAAGCCGGGGCGCCCGCTGGCGCTGGGCATGTGGAACGGCACACCGGTCTTCGGGCTGCCCGGAAACCCGGTGGCGGCGCTGGTTTGCACCCTGATCTTTGCCCGCCCCGCAATGGGGCTGATGGCGGGTACAGGCTGGCAGGCGCCGCAGGCGTTTGAGGTTCCAGCAGGTTTTGAAAAGCGCAAGAAACCCGGACGCCGTGAATACCTGCGCGCGCGGGTGCGGGACGGCAAGGCAGAAGTGTTCAAGTCCGAAGGTTCCGGGCGCATCAGCGGTCTCAGCTGGGCAGAAGGCCTGGTGGAACTCGGCGACGGCGCCGCGGAGATCAAGGCGGGTGATATGGTCCGCTTCATCCCCTACGGCAGTTTTGCTATGTGAAAGGCGCGCTCCCGCCCGCGGTCCGGGGCATCAAAGATGCCTGCCCGCCGTTGGGCCGGGCGCAGCGCTGGCGCGCGGCGCGGCTGCTCTCCATTTTTCACCTTTTGAAAATACTCGCGTCCCGCTGCCCGGCAGGCAGCACCTGAAAGGCGCGTTCTTTCTAGTCAAAGGTCCCGGCAACCCGGCCCACCAGCATGAAGGCGCGGGCAGTGCGGGTGTTGCCAAGGGCCGAAATCTCGCCGTCGGTCGCCTCGGCCTCGAAATCGGCAAACATCTGGTCGAACCGGCGCAGGAAGTGGTGCGCCGCATCCCGGAAGATCGGGTCCTGCTTCATACGTGCTGCGGTCAGCGCCAGGGAGGTCCGGTCGCGCACTCCGCCAAGCGCGGCCACCGCACGCCCGCGCGCGCCTTGTGCAAACTGGCGCCAGATCTCGGGCCGGGCCATGTCCGGGCGCAGGTCGTCCATGTAGATGCCGTCCTGGCTGAGCAGCGTCAGCACATCCTGCGCTGCCTGGATCACCTGCGCCGCCTTGCGGTCCTTGAGTGCCGCGCGCAGGGCGGCAAAGCCTTCGGTGTCCTCGGCGGTTTCCGGGAAATTCAGGGCCCGGATGAACTGCTCGGCAGGCAAGGGCGGCGCGGTGTCTGCGGCCTGGGTGCCAAGCGCCAGCGAGCCCTGCTCGGCGGCGGTCATCTCTGCCGCCTCTGCCGGGATGGCCGGGCGCAGCGGATTGGCGCGGCGGCTGGTCTGGAAGGTCGCCAATGCGGTTTCGGTCTTGCGGGTGGCCTCGGCGATTTCCTCCAGCCGCTTGGCAACTGAGGTTTCCGCCACCGCCGCATGCTGCTGCGCCTGCGCCAGGTAGCTTTGGCGCAGCCCGTCGATGGCGGCCTGCAGCTGCTCGCTCTCTTCCCGCATCACCCGGGCCGAGCGCGCGGCAGAGGCCGCAACCCACAGCATCGCCAGGGGCAGCACCACTGCCAGCACGCTGATGATCAAATCCGCCCACTGCGAAAGCCCGGCATCTTCGGGCGCCAGCACAAACGCTCCGGTCACCACCAGCAGCCACAGTGCGCCCAGCCCGATGGCCGCCAGTTCCGCACCGCCCAGGCCGTTGGCCGCTGTGGGGCCGTCAAGGCGGCGCAGCGGCTGGCTGCCGCCTGGTTTCTGGCCGGAACCCGGACTGCTGCTGGAGCCTGTCATGACCTTGCGGCCTCCCGGATCAGGAATAGACGATCTTGAGAATCTCGTAGGCGCGCTCGCCGCCGGGCGTGCGCACTTCCACACTGTCGCCTTCGTCCTTGCCGATCAAGGCGCGTGCAATCGGGGATTTGATGTTCAAAAGACCCGCTTCGATATTGGCCTCATGCTCGCCCACGATCTGCCAGGTCTTTTCTTCGTCGGTGTCCTCGTCCACCACGGTCACCTTGGCGCCGAACTTGATGGCGCCGGACAGCTTGGCCGGGTTGATCACATCGGCCAGCGACAGGATGCCTTCCAGCTCCTTGATTCGGCCCTCGATGAAGGACTGCTTTTCGCGGGCGGAGTGGTATTCGGCATTCTCCGACAGGTCGCCCAGCTCGCGCGCTTCGGCAATCGCCTGGATGATGGCCGGGCGTTCGACGGATTTCAGGTTCTTCAGTTCGCTTTCCAGCGCGGCGTGACCCGTGGGGGTCATCGGGATCTTTTCCATGTGGTTGGTCCAGGTCGCTCTATTGTTCTTGTCAGTATGAAAACCGCAGCCCCGCAGCATCTGCCGCGGGGCCTCCGGTCCGGTTGACATTTACCTGACCCAATCCTGCGCCCGAATTCAAGTGGCCGCAGGGCTTTGCCGCACGCAATTCCGCCTAACGCGGCAGATTGTGCGGCTTTTCCACAGGTTTGCGCGGAAAAATACCGCGGGCAGGGGGCGCAGACCCCGCCGCCAGCCACAGCAGATCAATCATATTGCACCGCCTCGTATTCGATGCCGTTCTCATCATGGAAGTAGAACCGGCGGCCCGGCTCATAATCGCCATGGTTCATCGGGGTGAAGCCGGCGGCCTTAACCGCGGCCTCAGTGGCGTCCAGATCCTCAACGATCACCGCCAGATGGTTCAGCCCGCCAATGATGCCATAGCTTTCCGGCGCTTTGCCTGCCGCAGTGCGCGGCGTGTAAAGCGCGAGGTAGCTGTTTTCCCCGCCCACATGCACGGTGTAGCCGCCGTTTTTCGCCTCGCCCTCCCAGCGCACATGCCAGCCAAAGATCTTTTCCATCCAGGCGGCGGTGCCATTGGGGTCCGCCACGGTGACATTCGCATGTTCCAAAACTGCGCTCATCGTAAATCTCCTTCTGCTCTGAGCAAACCTGTTGATGCGACTCACCGTAATTCCTAAACCTAACTTTAGCTCAAGGAATTTCTTCAGGGAGTTTGCCATGCCCCGATCCGCAGGTATTTCCATCGGCTATCTGGCCGAACGCACCGGCCTCGCCGTCTCGGCCATCCGCTACTATGAGGCGCAAGGTTTGGTGGAGCCCTGGCGCAACGCTGGCGGCCAGCGCCGCTTCCACCGGGCCGACATCCGGCGGATGAGCTTCATCATGATTGCGCAGCAATTCGGTTTTTCGCTTCCGGAAATCCGCGGGTTCCTGCGCAGCCTGCCAGGTGGCCGCACACCGACCAAGGAAGACTGGGCCTGCATTTCGGACAGCTTCCGCAGCCACCTGGATCAGCGAATCGAAACCCTCGTCAAACTGCGCGACAATCTGGATGGCTGCATAGGCTGCGGCTGTCTTTCGCTTCCGAATTGCAAACTTTACAACCCCGAAGACCGGGCGGCACAGAAGGGGCAGGGACCCCGTTACCTGATGGGAGACCGCCCTGAGACAGAGGCTGCGGCGGAAAATGATCCTTGAGTGACGAAAATGGACGCACTTTTTGTCTCAGTTGCCTGTTTTACAGGTGTTTGACGCGGAGTTTGGATTGACCCAAGGGGGCGCCAAACGCTAAGCAGCCGCGAAAGAAAATTGCGCCCGCATGACCCTGTGGGGCCGGTAGCGAACAGAAAGCCAAGGAGCGCCGCAAATGGCCGAGATTGAACGCGAAGCGATGGAATACGACGTGGTGATCGTCGGGGCCGGCCCTGCCGGTCTGTCTGCGGCCATCCGCCTGAAACAACTGGACGCCGACCTGCAGGTTGTTGTCCTGGAAAAAGGCTCCGAGGTCGGCGCGCATATCCTGTCCGGCGCGGTGCTGGACCCTTGCGGCCTGAACGCGCTGATCCCCGACTGGAAGGAAAAAGGCGCACCGCTGAACGTGGAAGTCAAGGAAGACAACTTCCTGATGCTGGGCGAGGCCGGCCAGGTCCGCATCCCCAACTTCCCGATGCCGCCGCTGATGAACAACCACGGCAACTACATCGTCTCCATGGGCAACGTCTGCCGCTGGATGGCAGAGCAGGCCGAGGAAATGGGTGTCGAGATCTTCCCGGGCATGGCGTGCTCTGAGCTGGTCTACGGCGACAATGGCGAAGTCAAAGGCGTGGTTGCCGGCGAGTTCGGCAAGAACCCTGACGGCACCCCCGGCCCGTCTTACGAGCCCGGCATGGAACTGCACGGCAAATACGTCTTCCTCTCCGAAGGCGTGCGCGGCTCGCTGTCCAAGGAAGTGATTGCCAAATACGGCCTCTCCGACGGCAAAGAGCCGCAGAAATACGGCGTCGGCATGAAGGAGATCTGGGAGATCGACCCAGCCAAGCACAAGGAAGGCACCGTCACCCACACCATGGGCTGGCCGCTGGGCTCCAACGCGGGCGGCGGCTCGTTCATCTACCACCTGGACAACAACCAGGTTTACGTGGGCTTCGTGGTGCACCTGAACTACAAGAACCCGCACCTGTTCCCCTACATGGAATTCCAGCGCTTCAAACACCACCCGGTGGTTGCTGATCTGCTGAAGGGCGGTAAGCGCGTTGCCTACGGCGCCCGCGCCATCACCGAAGGCGGCTGGCAGTCGATGCCGAAACTGGTCGCACCGGGCGTGGCGCTCTTGGGCTGCTCCGCGGGCATGGTCAACGTGCCGCGCATCAAGGGCAACCACAACGCGATGCTGTCGGGCAAGGCCGCGGCCGAAGCCGCCTTTGACGCGATCAAGGCTGAGCGTTCCGGCGACGAGCTGACCGCCTATGAGGCCGACGTGCGCGAAGGCGCTATCGGCAAGGACCTCAAGATGGTCCGCAACGTCAAGCCGATGTGGTCCAAGTGGGGCCTCACCGCGTCGCTGGCACTGGGCGGCCTGGACATGTGGACCAACAACCTCTTTGGCTTCTCCTTCTTCGGCACCCTGGGCCACGGCAAGAACGACGCCCAGTCGACCGAGGAAGCCTCCAAGCACAAGCCCATCGATTACCCCAAGCCCGATGGCGTGCTGTCGTTTGACCGCCTGACCAACGTCAGCTTCTCGATGACCAACCACGAGGAAAGCCAGCCCTGCCACCTGCGCCTGGGCAATGAGGACACTCCGATCTCGGTCAACCTGCCGAAATTTGCGGAACCGGCGCAGCGCTACTGCCCGGCCGGTGTTTACGAGGTGGTCGAAAAGGACGGCAAGCCTGAGTTCGTGGTGAACTTCCAGAACTGCGTCCACTGCAAGACCTGCGACATCAAGGACCCGTCCCAGAACATCACCTGGACCACGCCGCAGGGCGGCGACGGCCCGAACTACCCGAACATGTAACGGGAACGTTAGCATTTCGGCGTGGTTTCGCCGGATTTTATGGGGCGGTCCTTGGACCGCCCCATTGCGTGTTGACGGGCACCGCACTACGCTTTCTTAGAAGAGCAAAGAGCAGTAAACCGTAAGGGGGTCCCCAGTGCCCGTATCCATTCTTCGCACCCTGTCCTGTGCGGCCCTGATGGCCGCAACCGCCGCACCTTCCGTGCAGGCCGAGGGACTGGCAGGATCCTACCTGGCCGGCCGGGCCGCGACCTACGGCAGCGACTTTGCTGCCGCCGCGCTCTATTACACCCAGGCGCTTGCGCGCGACCCGCAGAACCCGCTCTTGATGGAAAACGTCGTGTTTGCGCAGCTGGCGATGGGCAAGGCGGACCTCGCCGTGCCGGTGGCCGAACGGCTGCGCCAGACCGGCGCCCGCAGCCAGGTGGCGAACATCGTTCTGGCGGGCGGTCTTGCAGCCAAAGGCGACTACCAGGCGATCCTGGACCGCGACTTGGAGCGGGAAGCGATCCACCCGCTGGTGGACGGTCTGCTGCAAGGCTGGGCCTATGTCGGCGCGGGGTCTGTCTCCAGCGCGCTGGAAACCTTTGACCGGCTTGCCAAGGACGGCAGCCTGAAACCCTTCGTGCTCTATCACCGCGCCCTGGCGCTGGCCTCGGCCGGCGACTACGGCGGGGCGGAAGCGCTGTTTGCCGCCGAGGATGGCCGCCTCGCCACCCTCAGCCGCCGCGCCGCGGTGGCGCGGGTGCAGATCCTGTCGCAGCTGAACCGCAACGACGACGCCCGCGAGGCGCTGGCCGCCGCTTTCGGCAACAGCCTCGACCCGGGCCTGGAGGCGCTGGACGCGCAGCTCGCTGCCGGTGAAACTCTTGCCTACACCATCGCGCCCAGCCCGCAGGAGGGCATTGCCGAGGTGTTCTTCACTCTCGGTGCGGCGCTGAACGGCGATACCGCCAATGACTATGTGCTGATGTATGCCCGAATGGCAGCCTCGCTGCGCCCGGACCATGTGGATGCCATCCTGCTCAGCGCGGGCCTCTTGGACCAGCTGGGCCGTTATGAGCTGTCGGTTGCCACTTACAAGCAGGTGCCCGCCACCCATCCGGACTACCACGCCGCCGAAATGGGCCGGGCCGAGGCGCTGCGCCGTGCTGCCAAGCCGGACGCCGCGATTGAGGTGCTGGAGAAACTGGCCCGCGACTTCCCCGATCAGCCCAGCGTGAACATCAGCCTCGGCGACCTGCTGCGCCAGCAGGAAGACTATGCCGCCGCTGCCCGTGCCTATGACAAGGCGCTGGACAAGACGCCGGAGGACTCCTCCAGCCGCTGGTTCCTGTTCTATGCCCGCGGCATCTGCCACGAACGTCTGGACCAGTGGCCGCAGGCTGAGGCCGACTTCCGCGCCTCGCTGGAACTGGACCCGAACCGGCCGCAGGTGCTGAACTACCTTGGCTATTCCCTGGTCGAGAAAAGCAGCAAGCTGGATGAGGCGCTGGATATGATCGAACGCGCCGTTGCCGCGCGGCCCGACTCCGGCTTCATCGTCGACTCGTTGGGCTGGGTGCTCTACCGCATGGGCAAGTTCGAAGAGGCCGTCGCGCATATGGAGCGTGCAGTGGAGCTGATGCCGGTCGATCCGGTGGTCAACGACCACCTCGGTGACGTCTACTGGGCCGTGGGCCGCGCGCGCGAGGCGGAGTTCCAGTGGAAGCGGGCGCTCTCCTTCATCGACCCGGAGGACACCGACGGCGAAGCCGACCCCGAGCGCATCCGCCGCAAGCTGGAAGTGGGCCTCGATGCGGTTCTGGCCGAGGAAGGAGCCCAGCCCCTGAAGGTGGCCAATGGCGGCTGAGGTCGCAGCGCCCGCCAAGATCAACCTGACCCTGCATGTGACCGGCCGCCGCGAGGACGGCTACCACCTGCTGGATTCGCTGGTGGTCTTTGCGGATACCGGCGACCGGCTGCAGCTTGAGCCGGGCCCGGAGTTGTCGCTGCAGGTTTCCGGCCTGTTTGCAGAGGGGGTGCCTGCCGATCATCGTAACCTGGTGTGGAAAGCCGCCGAGGGTGCCGGCTGGACCGGACAAATCAGTCTCGACAAGCAGCTGCCGCACGGCGCTGGTATCGGCGGCGGGTCATCGGATGCCGCTGCGGTATTGCGCACGCTGGCGGGGCAGGGCGCCGGCGTCCCCGCAGACCTGCCGCTGACCCTTGGCGCCGACGTCCCGGTCTGCATGGCGGCCCGCGCATCCCGGATGCAGGGCATCGGAGAGCAGATAACGCCGGTGGAACTGCCCGAACTTCACGCTCTATTGGTCAATCCCGGCGCGCATGTTCCGACAGGCCCGGTGTTTTCCGCGCTTGCCTCACGCAGCAACCCGCCAATGCCGCAGGAGATCCCCGGCTTCGCATCCGCCGAAGACTGCGCCGCCTGGCTGGCCGAACAGCGCAACGACCTGGAAGGTCCGGCCATCACTGTCGCTCCGGAGGTGGAGCGGGTTCTTTCAGACCTGCGCGGTTCCCGCCAGGCCTTGCTGGCCCGCATGTCCGGCTCCGGCGCCACCTGCTTTGCGCTCTATCCCACGAAAAAGGCCGCCCTTATGGCGGCTTATGAGATCGGGGCGGAACATCCCGAGTGGTGGTGCAGCGCGGTTACCCTGACCTGAACCGATTAATTGCACACAGGGGGCTCCCGCCCGCGGAGCAGCGCATCAAAGATGCTTGCCCGCCGTTGGGGGGGGGCGCCGCGCTGGCGCGCGGCGCGGCACCGCTTGCCAGCAGATTCATCGTTGCAAAAATATTCTGGGGTGAGCGCCGCAGGCGCGAGGGGCAAAGCCCCTCCCGCGCATCAGTTCAGCCGCGAGACCACGTAGTCGGCCAGGTCGCTCAGCATGGTGCGGATTTCGTGATCGGGCAGCACCTCCAGCGCCGCCCGCGCCTTGGCGGCCCAGCCCAGGGCATCCTGGCGGGTGGCCTCGAGCGTCTGGTATTTCGCCATCAGCGCCAGCGCCTGCTCCAGGTCGCCGTCCTGCTGCTTGCCCTTCTCGATGGTCCGGGTCCAGAACGCACGCTCCTCGTCCGTTGCCTGCGCCACTGCCTTGATCACCGGCAGTGTCAGCTTGCGCTCGCGGAAATCGTCGCCGACGTTCTTGCCGGTCGCCTTGCTGTCGCCCTGATAATCCAGCAGGTCATCGGCAATCTGGAAGGCAATCCCCAGCGCGTCGCCGTAGTCGAACAGCGCCTTCACCTGCGCCTCGGATGCGCCGGCAATCACCCCGCCGACCTCGGTTGCGGCCGAGAACAGCGCCGCGGTCTTGCCGCGCACCACCTGCAGATAGACGTCTTCATCGGTTTTCAGGTTCGAGGCGGCGGTCATCTGCAGAACCTCGCCCTCGGCAATGGTGGCCGATGCGTTCGCCAGAATGTCCAGCACCCGCAGGCTTCCGGTCTCCACCATCAGCTGGAAACTGCGGGCAAACAGGTAGTCGCCCACCAGAACGGAACTCTTGTTGTCCCACAGAAGGTTCGCCGTGGGCCGCCCGCGCCGCTGGCCGCTTTCGTCGACCACATCGTCATGCAGAAGGGTGGCGGTGTGGATGAACTCCACCGTCGCCGCCAGTTTCAGGTGATGGTCGCCCTCGTAGCCGCAGAGCCGGGCTGCTGCCAGCGTCAGCATCGGCCGCAGCCGCTTGCCGCCTGCCTCGACCAGATGCGCGGTCACCTCGGGGATGCGGGGCGCGTGCTTGGAGGCCATCCGGGTGCGGATCAGCGTGTTCACCGCGTCCAGCTCCTGGCTCAGCGTTGCGGCCAGCATCTCATGCGGTTTCCTGGTCATCACTTGGTCCATCACTTTCCCGCTCGCAAGTCTCGACAACGCCTCTGCCTTGCCCTTAGATCCATCCCCATGAAAGAGCTTCTGCGCAGCACCGATCCGACGATCATGGCCTTTGCCTCGGCCCTCCTTGAGGGAGAGGATATAGACTGCTTTCAAATGGACGTAAATATGAGCATCCTGGAAGGCGGGATCGGAATTTTCCCGCGCCGTCTGATGGTTCACGAGGATGACTATGACGCTGCCGTGATTGTGATGCGCGACAATGAAATTCCGCTTGGCCGGTGAGGCCCGTACGATGACAGCCTTTTCCGATGATGAGCTGACCCGCAATGGCTTCCTCGGCGGCAGGGTGCGGCTGTGGCAGCCGGCGCGCGGCTACCGTGCCGGGGTAGACCCGGTTTTGCTGGCAGCCGCCGTTCCCGCGCGGGCCGGAGAAGCGGTGCTGGAGCTTGGCTGCGGCGCAGGTCAGGCGCTCCTGTGCCTGGGCTGCCGGGTGCCGGGGCTGTCGCTGGCGGGGGTGGAGCTGCAGGCGCCTTACGCGGATCTGGCCCGCCGCAACGCCCAGGCCAACGGCCAGGATGCCGAGGTCTTCGAGGCCGACCTTTCCGCCCTCCCGGAGCCGCTGAAACAGCGCCAGTTCCACCAGGTCATTGCCAATCCGCCTTATTACAGGGCGGGTGCCCACAGCCAGGCCCGCGACGACGGCCGCAAGGTGGCGCTAGGAGAGGGCACACCGCTGGCGGACTGGATCGCCGCTGCGGCCCGCCGCCTCGCGCCCAAGGGGTACCTGCACATGATCCAGCGCGCCGACCGGCTGCCTGACATGCTGGCGGGCTGCGCCAGTGTCCTGGGATCGGTTGAGGTGTTGCCGCTGGCACCGCGCGAGGCCCGCGCGGCAGAGCTGGTGATCCTGCGCGCGCGCAAGGGCGGGCGGGCGGATTTCCGTCTGCACGCGCCGCTGATTCTGCATGAAGGCAGCCGTCATGAGCGTGATGGAGAGAGCTACCGCCCCGATATCCGCGCCATCCTGCGCGATGGCGCCGCCTTGCCCTGGCCCGCCTGAGGCGCTTTCAGCAGCCGCGCCAATGTAGGAATGCCGCCTGAGCGTTTCAACCTCAGACGAATCCGTTCATGCGGTTTTCTGCAAAAACGCGCTATGCCCTGCGGCAAAATGCGCGGGGCATAGCCGATATGAAAATTTCATGACAAAAATCGTGCGGCTGCAGCGTGACAGACGCGAAAACATATGCTCCACTCTTTCTGTCAAACACATCTAGCTCAAAGAAGGAGGGTTACCATGAGCCTCAGCTCGCATCTGACCGAACTTAAGAAGAAGCACGAGCATCTGAGCATGGAAGTGGAACAGGCCCAGCGATCGCCCAGTACCGACGATCTGGAAATCGCAGCAATGAAAAAGCAAAAGCTGAAGCTGAAGGAAGAGATCACACGCCTGACAGCTGAAGCCGTCTGAAGAGTTCCCGCCGGGGCATAGCCCGGCACAGTCAACAGGAGGGCCTGCCAGAGCGGCGGCCCTTCTTTCGTTTCAGGCCCTACTTGCTGGCGCTGGCCCGTGCCGCAATCAGCGCGCCGCCGGTAATCAGCGCCGCCGCCAGCGCCAGCCCCCAGGAGGCCGCGGCAATCCCTGCCAGCACCAGGATCAGCGTCGACAGCAGGGGCGCTGCATACGAGCTGGTGCCGAGCATCTGAATGTCGCCCTGTTTGACGCCGATATCCCAGACGTAAAACGCCAGCCCGACGGGGCCGAGACCCAAGAGCAGGGTTGAGACCCAGCCGAGCGTGCCTGCGGGCCACACTGTTTCCTCCAGCGCGAAATGCAGCCCCCAGGAGGCCACCGCGGTTGCCAGGCAGAACACCGCAACGGAACTGGTCGGCGCGCTGCCCACCAGCCGCGACAGCACCGAATAGCCGGACCATGTCAGCGCGCACAGCAGAGCCAGCCCGTAACCCGGCAGATACTGCGCCTGAAATCCTTCACCGCCACCGGAAATGATGGTGGCCGCCCCGGCAAAGCCCAGGCCTGCACCGATCAGATGCCCCGCCTTCAGCTTCTCGCCGGGCAGCAGGCCGGAAAACAGAACGATCAGCAGCGGCCACAGATAGGCGATCAGCCCGGCCTCCGCCGCCGGCGCCAGCCGCAGCGCTGAAAAATACAGCGCGTGATAGCCGAACAGGCCGATCGTGCCGAAGATATAGACCCGCACTGGCACATGGCGCAGCTGTCCCAGTTTCCCGCTGGCGGCGGTCCAGATGATCCCCAGCGTGCCGCCGATGGTGAAACACAGCGCATTCAGCAAGAGCGGCGGCGTGGGCTCCGACCCCACGGTCAACAGCGCCAGCAGCGCCCACAGCAAAACAGCGATGAAGCCAATGGCGGTCGCGCGGGTCTTGGTCATTGGGATTGCAGATCCTGAATCGGGATAATCTTGATATCGCCCCACATATGCGCGGTTTTCTCGATCTCCGCAAAGTACCACTCGCGGAAGGCCGCAATCTGGGGCCTGTCCTTAGCTTCTGGCAGGCACAGGAAACGGAACCGCGCGTCGGATTGAATGGCGATTTTGAAGGGCGCCACCAGCCGCCCCTCGCGCACGTCCTTGATGATCAGCGGCCGCCGCCCCAGTGCCACGCCCAGTCCCGCGCAGGCGGCGTCGATGGCATGATCGGGCGCGGAGAAATGCGTGCCGCTGGTGGGGCTGAAACCCACCCCTGCCGCCTGGAACCAGGTTGGCCAGTCGCAGCCCGGGGCCACCTTGCTGATGGAATCGTCAAAGATCAGCGGCGCGTTCATCAGCGCTTCAGGCGTGGGGAACTGTTCGTGCAGCTCCGGCGTCATCACCGGCGTCAGCCAGTCCGGCCTTGTGCCATAAGACGCAAGGCCCACATCGTCCGAGACGCCAAAGCGGATCGCCACATCCACATCGCCGCGGCGCAGATCCACCACCTTGAGAGAGGCCGACAGGCGCAGCTCGATCTCCGGATGGGTGCGGGCAAACTCGAACAGCCGCGGCGCCAGCCATTTTGCCGTCAGCGCAGGCCCGGCTGTGACCGTCAGCGTGGTTTCATCCAGCAGCCGCCGGGTGCTCTGCCAGGCCTGCCCCAAGGTGCGGAAGCCCTCTGCCGCACCGGGGGCCAGCGTCTCGCCTGCCTCGGTCAGCTCCACCGCCCGGTTCAGGCGGCGGAACAGCGGCTGGCCCAGATGCTCCTCCAGCGATTTGATCTGAAACGACAGCGCGGCAGGCGTCACGTTCAGCTCATCGGCCGCCTTGGCAAAAGACATGTGGCGGGCAGCGGCGTCAAAGGCGCGCAAAGCGGTGAGGGGCGGCAGGCGGTCAGTCATGTTCGCATAAGTATACCTTAACTGAAGACCTGCAAAGTCTCGTTTGTGCGTTTGACGGAACGTCCTCATATTGGATGCAGGTAAAGGATACTGACCTGAGAAGGAGGTCTGACATGCTGGAATATACTGCTGATGCCGCCGTCAAAGCCGCGATGGCCCGTGCCCACGCTGAGCGGGGCCAGGTGCTGAAACAGGCTTGGACCTGGCTGTTCGGCAAGAAGCCGGTGCCAGCCCTCCGCCCCAAGGTTTCCCGCTGGGCCTGAGCGCGCTCTTATTCGAGAAAAGGCACTTACGGGATAGGAAAAGGGCCGGTCCAGATGGACCGGCCCTTGCCGTTTCTGCTGATGAATTGGATCAGACGAAGAACTGCGCGCCGTTGGCGGAAATGGTCGAGCCGTTGATGAAGCCCGACTCGTCAGATGCCAGGAAGGCCACGCAGCGGGCGATCTCTTCCGGCTCACCCAGGCGGCCTGCCGGGATCTGGCCGATGATCGACTCGCGCACCTTCTCCGGAACCGCCATCACCATTTCGGTAGCGATATAACCGGGGCAGACCGCGTTGGCGGTGATACCGGCGCGGGCGCCTTCCTGGGCCAGCGATTTCACGATGCCCAGATCGCCTGCCTTGGTGGCGGCATAGTTCACCTGCGCGAACTGGCCCTTCTGGCCGTTGATCGAGGAGATCACGATGACGCGGCCGAACTTGCGCTCGCGCATGCCGGGCCAGACCGGGTGCACGGTGTTGAACACGCCGGTCAGGTTGGTGTCGATCACCTCCTGCCACTGCTGCGGCGTCATCTTGTGGAACGGCGCGTCGCGGGTGATGCCGGCGTTGGCCACGACGATGTCGATCGGGCCCACTTCCTCTTCGACCTTGGCGATGCCCGCAGCGCTGTCCTCATAGCTGCCGACGTTCCACTTGTAGGTCTTGATGCCGGTTTCCTCGGTGAATTTCGCCGCGGCTTCGTCATTGCCGGCATAGGTTGCGGCCACATTGCAGCCCTGCGCCTTCAGCGCCTGGGAAATTGCTGCGCCGATGCCGCGGGAGCCGCCGGTGACGAGTGCAGTACGTGCCATTAAAGAATCCTCCAGTCATAGTCTCTTGGTAATCTTGCTACAGATTCCATCGGGTGAGCGCAACAATATTGCTCAGCAGAATTCTGCGTTGCCGCGAGAAAATTGTCGCACCTGCAGTATAGACCTGCAGTGTAAAAGAAAAAGGACGCCACGGGGGCGTCCTTCTCATTTTACGGTTTGTTGCCGGTTTTATGGGCGCTCGACACACATGGCGACGCCCATGCCGCCGCCGATGCACAGAGTGGCAAGGCCTTTCTTGGCGCCGCGGCGCTTCATTTCGAACAGCAGTGTGTTCAGCACCCGGCAGCCGGAGGCGCCGATCGGGTGGCCGATGGCAATGGCGCCGCCGTTCACGTTCACGATCGACGGATCCCAGCCCATGTCCTTGTTCACGGCACAGGCCTGTGCGGCAAAGGCTTCGTTGGCTTCGACCAGATCCAGATCATTCACCGACCAGCCGGCCTTTTCCAGCGCCTTGCGGGAGGCATAGACCGGGCCGACGCCCATGATCGACGGGTCCAGACCGGCGGTGGCGTAAGACGCGATGCGGGCCAGCGGCTCGATGCCGCGGCGCTCTGCTTCATCGGCGCTCATCAGCAGGGTGGCGGCAGCGCCGTCATTCAGGCCGGAGGCGTTGGCCGCGGTGACAGAGCCGTCACGGGTGAAGGCCGGGCGCAGCTTCTGCATCGCTTCGATGGTGGCACCGTGGCGGATGTATTCGTCCTGATCCACAACGATGTCGCCCTTGCGGGTCTTCACAGTGAAGGCAGCGATTTCATCAGCGAACTTGCCAGCCTTCTGCGCCGCTTCCGCCTTGTTCTGGGAGGCAACGGCGAACTCGTCCTGCATATCACGGGAGATCTGCCATTGCTCGGCCACGTTCTCGGCGGTCTGGCCCATGTGGTAGCCATTGAAGGCATCCCACAGACCATCGCGGATCATGGTGTCGATATAGCTCATGTCGCCCATCTTCTGGCCGGCACGCAGATGCGCGGCATGGGGCGACAGGGTCATGTTTTCCTGGCCGCCGGCCGCCACGATGGAGGCATCGCCCAGCTGGATGTGCTGCGCCCCCAGTGCCACGGCGCGCAGGCCGGAACCGCAGACCTGGTTGATGCCCCAGGCGGCGCTTTCTTTGGGCAGGCCTGCATTGATGTGCGCCTGGCGGGCCGGGTTCTGGCCCTGCGCCGCGGTCAGCACCTGGCCCAGGATGGTCTCGGACACTTCGGATTTGTCCACGCCTGCGCGTTCCACCACGGCTTCCAGCACCGCGGCGCCCAGGTCGTGGGCGGGGGTGTTGGCGAACGAGCCGCCAAAGGAGCCGACGGCGGTGCGCGCGGCGGATGCGATTACAACATTGGTCATTGATTCTGGTCCTCTGCCATCAATTCAGGTCTTCCGGGAGAGCCTGGCGCCTGCAGTTCAGGCGGGCGCGCAAGAATCTTTCCCGATCACTCCGGGTACCGACATAATCTATTGCTGCACGTGCAGCAATTGACAGCGTGTCTCAGGGGGGGCGGCAAAGTCAACCGCAGGATACGTCCAGAACGGCAGGATTTCCGGCAGCAGGACGCCGTGATGCTGCAGGGCAGCAACGAAGCCCGGAGAGGCCCTGCGCCGGGCGGAATGGCAAAGCATTTGAAAAGACCGGAACAAATCGGGTGTCCCGGGTCAGAATACAATTGCGCCGGCCTGCGCCCGGGCAAAGGCCTGAGGGGGTTCCAGTCAGCCGGCTTCCTGCCGTTTCATGTCCTCTATCCAGGGCGGCGTGACGGACGGGGCGCCGAACAGGTAGCCCTGCAGGCAGTCGACGCCGTTGTCCACCAGGAACTCAGCATCCGCCTGGCTTTCGACTGATTCCGCAACGGTCAGCATGTCGAATTGCTTGGCAATGCCGATCAGGGCGCGGACCACGGCCTGGTTGTCATGGCTGGTGTGAATGCCGCGCACGAACTGGCCGTCGATCTTGACCGCGTCAAAGAAGAACTGGCGGAAGTTTCCGATCGAGGTGGTGCTGGCGCCGAAGTTGTCGAGCGCAAAGGCGATCCCGTGCGGCTGCATCCGGCCCATGAAATCGGTCACCAGTTCCGGCGCGGCCATGGCAGAGGCCTCGGTGATTTCCAGCACCAGCCGTTCGCCAAGCGTGCTGTCGCGTTTCAGGAACCGTTCCAGCACCTGCGTCCAGCGCTGGTATCCGATGGAGCGCGCAGACATGTTCACCGACAGGCGGACCTGGGGGTATTTCTCCAGCGCCTTCAGCCCGTGCTGCAGCGCCAGGCAATCCATTTCGCGGCCGATTTCCTTGTCCTCGACCACATGCATGAATTCGCGCGCCGGGATCACCCGGCCGGTCGGGTCCAGCACCCGGATGTAACCCTCGTAGAAGGCAACGCCATGCGGCGCCATCGCCTGCATGATGGGCTGATAGGCCAGCACAGTCTGATTGTGCCGCACGGCTTCTGCCACCATTTCCAGCGTGGAGCGGTCGCGCCCGGCCACAGCGGCATTCAGCGGGTTTTCAGCACCTTCCGGAATATCTGTGTTGCGTTTGCCCATCTGCTGTGCGGCCCCTGTTCGTGGTGAAGTTGGCGGTAATATCATCCACCGGGCAGCCTGCCGCAAAAGGGTTGAGGCAGGATTAAAGTTCAAATTTGAATGATCTGCCCGGGGCGCGGCAGGCGGTCATCCGCCGAAGCCGGGGGTGCCTGCGTCTTCCGGGTGGCGGGCCAGGTGCGCGGCCTTGATCCCGGCAGAGGTGTCGCGGCTGCCGTCATGGCTGTAGCCGGGCGGCGCAAAGGCATAAAGCAGCCGCTGCTTCAGGGTCAGGCCGGGCTGGGCCATGTCCTTGAAAATACCCGCCCATTCATGAAAGGCGACCCGCAGCGGGTTGAAGGTGGCGATGTTGTGGACCAGCCCGTAATCGGGGCGGTCGTGGTCCTGTTCCGGCACGAAACTTCGGAACATCTTGTCCCAGATGATGAAGACGCCGGCATAGTTGCAGTCCAGGTAGCGCGGATTGCGGCCATGGTGGGCGCGGTGATGGCTGGGGGTGTTCATCACCATCTCGAACCAGCGCGGCAGGCGGCTGACGGCCTCGGTGTGGATCCAGAACTGGTAGATCAGGTTCAGCCCGCCGCAAAACAGCACCAGCGCCGGGTGAAACCCCAGCAGCACCATCGGCGCCTTCACGATCATCATGAAGGTGAAGGTGCCGGTCCAGGTCTGCCGCAGCGCGGTGGTCAGGTTGTAGTGCTGGCTGGAGTGATGATTGACATGCGACGCCCAGACCCAGCGCACCCGGTGGCCGAAACGGTGCACCCAGTAATAGCGCAGATCGTCCAGCACAAAGCACGCCAGCACCGCCCAGACAGAAGTGCCCATATCCAGCGGTGTCAGCTCCCACAGGAACATGAACAGCGCCCAGGCAATGAACCCCAGCAAGAGCCCCTCAGCGACGCTGCCAGCACCCATGATGAGGGAGGTCACTGCATCGCGGGTTTCATACCTCCCGCCGCGGCGCTTGACCGCAATCCACAGGAATTCCGCCAGAATCGCGGCGATGAAGAACGGCACCGCCAGCTGGGTCACGTCGGGATAGGATATCTGTCCGGTCATGCGGCCTCCGCCGGGGTGCTGATCAGCGCCAGCCACTGCCGGCGTTCGCTTTCGGATAGGGGCAGGGAGAGGCCGGGGGCGGCGAAGTCGTTGAACTCAAAGCGCAGCCCGGTTGCGGTTTCGCGGGTATTGCTGCCGGCCAGATGGCGGCCCACGGTATCCGCGCCAAAGGCCCAGAGCAGCCCGGGCCCGCCGCTGGTCAGCACCAGCGCGGCCTGTCCGCTGGCAGCAGGCAGCACTTTGAGAACACTGTCCCCGGGGAAATGGCGCAGCCAGCCGGAGCGGGCGGTTTCAACGCCCAGCACAGCCTGCCGGGAGCGCCCGGTCAGATGCAGCAGAACGGCGATTCCCGATATTCCGCCCAGCACCAGGGCCAAGAGCAATTCCAGCGCCATACGCGACCTCCCGCGGGCAGACTGGCGGGCGGACGGAAGCCTGTCAAAGGTGGCGTGGGGTCAAGCCCGGGTGTCGCTATCCTGCCATTGCGGCACTGCGCGGGCGGGCCAGCACCTGCATCTGCACCACCCGCTCGACAAAGGGCACCAGCCCCTCGGAGCCGGAGGCCCGGTCTTTCAGATGGATGCAGACATCGGGCCGCAGGGCCGCAATGATGCCAATGAGGCCGCCGCGGACCTGATCATCCAGGCCCGCCCCCATGATCACGCATTCGATGCGCGGCTCTGTCTCCAACTGGCGCACCACCTCTGGCTGATCATGCGCGCCCAGCCAGTGGATCGGCAGATGGTCCAGCTCCTCCGCCACATTGCCGATCACATGCGGCAGCTTTCCGATCAGTAACACAACAGGTTTCATTTCACTCTCCACCCAACTCACTGGGGGGCGCCCCTTGCGGGCGTCCCTCTTTTAAAGGGTAGTGCGAAATGAGCGGCAATCACGTGGGGAAGGGCTGCAGAGTTAGAGCGATAGCTGCCGGGGCAGAAGCGTCAAGAAATGGAATGTAGTGGACATTCAATGCCGCTGGATGCTCTTTATCAGGAATGCAAACTTGATTTGAAGGATGGGTTTTTGCGCTTTTCTCAATTCAATTCCTCACAGGCGATCAAAGCTGCCTGTGTAGTGATCTCAGCTGCCTTGACGGCTTGCGCGCCATTACCAGCCCCTGAGCCTCCCGAGCCTGCTCCATTTGTTAGTGCTGAACGCCCCGCACCCAGAGGAACAGCAACGCGCCAAGTGGCCTTCCGGGCAGATGAAAAGATTCCCGGCTCTACTTTACCGGTTATTGCGTCGTGCAGGATCAAGGGCGCGGAGTTTCAGGCCCGTTTTAAGACCCCTGCGACTTTAGCGCTTCCAGTAGATGATGAGGGTCGGGCCGCCATTGAGCTGATCAGCTGTAAATACGGCAACACAGTAGCCGAATGGACTGGTATACCTGGCACTGAAACCCGCTGGGCTTCTGTCTGGTTTCCCGCCATTGCATCAAGTGACGGAAAAATTGAGAAAGGAGAGGCTATGTATTTATTTGGCGAAGATGAATACGTAGACTTTGTGGTGTCATACGGCGGATACTTGGGCGCCATCAACGGCAAAGAACCATAGAGCAGTCGAAGCCGCGAAAACAATTACGGTTTTTGGTCTTCAGATCACGTTGCCCTGCAAAATTAACGGATCCCAAAGATATTTGGGATCCGCGGAGCTCGGCGTCATCACCCCTCAGCCTCACCAATCATCGCACTGATAATCGCCTTGGCACTCTCGGAGTTCCACTCGGCATCGCCCAGGAGCCGCGCCACTTCCTTGCCGTCGCGGTCCAGCAGCACCGTGATCGGCAGCCCGATCACTGCCATTTCGCGGGCCAGCGCCTGTTTCGGGTCCTGGTGGCGGGGCAGGTTGCTGATACCGTTCTCGTCAAAGAACTTCTGGATGCCCGCGGGCGAATTGCGCCCGGTGGCGATGGTCAGCACCTCGAAGTCCTCACCGCCGAACTCCTCCTGCAGCTCCGCCAGCTGCGGCATCTCCTTGCGGCAGGGGGCGCACCAGGTGGCCCAGAAATTGAGCAGAATGATTTTGCCCTGGTAATCGCCCAGAGTCGCGGTGCCGGCGCCGTCGGCCAGATCAAAGGCGGCGGCGGACACATCGCGCGGCTCGGCATGCACGACCAGCTTTTTCATTGAGCCATCGCGCAAGCCCTCAAGCTGCGCGGGGTCCGCTGCAAAGGCGGCATTTGCACCCAAGGTCAGGGCCATATAAAGGGAAAGCTGACGAAACAGACGCATATTATCTCCGGGGTTCCACACCATGACAGATCAATCCTCGAACCAGATGTGGGGCGGCCGCTTTGCCGCTGGCCCGGACGCGATCATGGAGGCGATCAACGCCTCGATCGGGTTCGACAAGCGGATGGCAGCGCAGGACATTGCCGGCTCCAGGGCCCATGCGGCAATGCTCGCCGCCACAGGCGTCATTACCGATAATGATGCCGAGGCCATTCGGGAAGGGCTGCTCACCGTTTTGTCAGAGATCGAGGGCGGAACTTTCCAGTTTTCCACCGCTTTGGAAGACATCCACATGAACGTGGAGGCCCGCCTGAAGGAGATCATCGGCGAGCCTGCGGGCCGACTGCACACCGGCCGCTCGCGCAATGACCAGGTGGCAACCGACTTCAAACTCTGGGTGCGCGACCAGCTGGACGCGGCGGAATCGGGCCTGCTGGCCCTGATCCGCGCGCTTCTGTCGCAGGCCGAGGCCGGCGCCGATTGGGTGATGCCGGGCTTCACCCACCTGCAGACCGCGCAGCCGGTGACCTGGGGCCACCACATGATGGCTTACGTCGAGATGTTCGGCCGCGACCTCAGCCGCGTGCGCGACGCCCGCGCGCGGATGAACGAATCGCCGCTGGGTGCCGCGGCGCTGGCCGGCACCTCCTTCCCGATCGATCGGGAGATGACCGCAAAGGCGCTGGGCTTTGACCGCCCGGCAGCAAACTCGCTGGATGCGGTGTCCGACCGCGACTTCGCGCTGGAGTTCCTCAGCACTGCCTCGATCAGCGCTGTGCACCTGTCGCGCTTTGCCGAAGAACTGGTGATCTGGTCCTCCGCCCAGTTCCGCTTTGTGACGCTCAGCGACCGCTTCTCCACCGGCTCGTCGATCATGCCGCAGAAGAAGAACCCGGACGCCGCAGAGCTGATCCGCGCCAAGGTGGGCCGGATCTTTGGCGCCAACACCGCGCTGATGATGGTGATGAAAGGCCTGCCGCTGGCCTATTCCAAGGACATGCAGGAAGACAAGGAACAGGTCTTCGACGCCGCCGACAACTGGATGCTGGCGCTGGCGGCGATGGAAGGCATGGTCAAGGACATGAGTGCCAACCGCGAGAGCCTGGCCGCGGCTGCGGGCTCCGGCTTCTCCACCGCCACCGATCTGGCCGACTGGCTGGTGCGGGTGCTGAAGGTGCCGTTCCGTGATGCCCACCACGTGACCGGCACGCTTGTGGCGATGGCCGAACAGCGCGGCTGCGATCTGCCGGATCTGTCGCTTGCGGATATGCAGGGCGTTCACGAAGGCATCACCGAAGACATCTTCTCTGTGCTCGGCGTCGAAAACTCGGTAAACTCGCGCATGTCTTACGGCGGCACCGCGCCCGCCCAAGTGCGCGCGCAGGTGGCCCGCTGGACAGAGGTGCTGGCAGGCTGATCCCCGTAAGGGGCGGCTGCGGCAAGGAGGCAGACAATGCGCAACATGATCTTTGCTTTTCTGGGACTGGCCGTGCTGTCGGCCTGCGGTGCCGACGGCGAACCGGTGCAGCCGACCCTGAACGCTGGTGTCGGTGTCGGCAGCGGCGGTGTTCACGTCGGCGGCGCTGTGGGACTGCACAAGGGGCCGCTCAGCGTCTTTCTGGGATTCTAGCCACCTCGCGCCCTTGATGCGGCTCAGCAAAATAGCCATTTCGGAACCGCCCCGCCATACTGCCGGGGCGGTTTTGCGTTGAGGATATTGCAATGAAAGCAGCTCTTGTAGTTCTGGCCTTGCTGGGCCTGGTGGCCTGCGACACCGGCGCTCCGGCGTCCAGCCCGCCGCAAAAGCCCGAACCAGCGGCAACCGGAGTGAAAGTTTCCGGTTATGGCCGGGTTGGGGTCTCCACCACGTTCTGACGGACACGCGGGATGGCCGGTCCGGGGTCTGCGTCCCGTCCGGTTGCTGTCTGCTGTGGTGCGTTCCGTATCTGATATGCTGATCTTCAGCAGTTAAGGATGGCGGCGCCGCCAAGGGGCGGAGGCGGGACGGGAGAGTATCTCCCGCACGCGAAACGTCGTCTGTGCGTGCCCGTGCCAAGGGGCCCTGTTCCTGAACGCCGGGGGTGTCAGGCCCGGCAGTGACCGCGATCAGCAAGCATCATGGCACAGGGGGCTTAAAATGCCGTGACAGGGGCGTACGCCGGGTGCGCAACACCCCGGACCGGTGCCTATGCCGTGGCTGCCGCGCAGTGAGTATTTTTGGAAAGATGAAGAGGCTGGGTGCGCTTCTTCTTTGCCCAAATACTCAAATCCCGCCGTCAGCGCAGAGTGGAATGCGCACTGGTGCGCGTTGCACCCCGCCGCGCGTCAGCGCGGCGCTGGGCCCAACGGGCGCGGGCGCATCTTTGATGCGTCTGCGGCGGGCGGGAGAACGCCTTTGTGTCCGCCGGCGGGGCGAGGGCGGAATCATTTGATCCATCTGCCCCTTTTGCCCTAAACGCGGGGGCATGGACCATTTTCTCTACCGCGACGGCGCGCTCTACGCCGAAGACGTTCCCATCGCCGAGATCGCCGCGGCGGTGGGCACCCCGTTCTATGTCTATTCCACCGCCACCCTCTTGCGCCATTTCCGCCTGTTCGACGAGGCGCTGGAGGGCACCGACCATCTGGTCTGCTTTGCCATGAAGGCCGCCTCCAACCAGGCGATCCTCAAGACCCTGGCACAGGCCGGTGCCGGCATGGATGTGGTCAGCCAGGGCGAATACCTGCGCGCCAAGGCGGCAGGCGTGCCGGGGGACAGGATCGTCTTCTCCGGCGTCGGCAAGACGGCGGAGGAAATCCGTGTGGCCCTCACCGGCGGCATCCGCCAGTTCAACGTGGAATCCGAGCCGGAGATGGAAGTGATCAGCGCGGTGGCTGCGGAGCTGGGCACCAAGGCCCCGGTCACCATCCGCGTCAATCCGGATGTCGACGCCAAGACCCACGCCAAGATCGCCACCGGCAAATCCGAGAACAAGTTCGGCATCCCGATTGCCCGCGCCCGTGAGGTCTATGCCCGCGCCGCCGCGCTGCCGGGGCTGGAGGTGGTGGGGATCGACGTCCACATCGGCTCGCAGCTGACCGACTTGGAACCGTTCCGGCTTGCCTACCAGAAGGTGGCGGAGCTGACCGGAACCCTGCGCAACGATGGCCACGATATCCGCCGTCTGGACCTGGGCGGCGGTCTTGGCATTCCTTACGAGCGCTCCAACACTGCGCCGCCCTTGCCGGTGGAATACGGCCAGATGGTCAAGGAGACCCTGGGCCACCTTGGCTGCGAGATCGAGATCGAGCCGGGCCGGCTGATCGCGGGCAACGCGGGCCAGCTGGTCAGTAAGGTGATCTATGTGAAATCGGGCGAGGGGCGCGATTTCCTGATCCTGGACGCCGCGATGAACGACCTGATCCGCCCGGCGATGTATGAGGCGCATCACGACATTATCCCGGTCGAGGAAGCCGCAGCAGGCGTGGAGCCCCAGCCCTATGACATCGTCGGCCCGGTCTGCGAGACCGGCGATACCTTCGCCAAGCAGCGCGACCTGCCGCCGCTGGCTGCGGGCGATCTGGTCTCTTTCCGCAGTGCGGGCGCCTATGGCGCGGTGATGGCCAGCGAGTACAATTCCCGCCCGCTGATCCCCGAAGTGCTTGTGCACGGGGATCAATTCGCGGTTATTCGCCGGCGGCCGGACTATGAAGAGATGATAAACCGCGATACCATCCCGGAGTGGCTCTGAAGCGATCCGGGCGCGATCCGGCGCGGGCCATCCCAGACGCGAGGCCCGTATGCCCTTTGACAGCAGTGCCGACCCGGTCCTGAAACACCTGCGCTGGCCCCTCGGCCTGACGCGGGCCGGGCTGGTGGCAGAGCGGCTGTTGCGCAGCTTCTGGCCGCTGGCCTCGCTGCTGATGGCGGCGCTGGCGGCATTGATGCTGGGTCTGCACCAGATGCTGCCGGAACGGCTGATCTGGACCGGCGCGATTGCGGTGCTGATTGCCGCTGCTGCTGCCCTGGGCTGGGGGCTCTGGCGCTTCCGTTGGCCCAGCCGCGGGGAAGCGCTCGACCGCCTGGACCAGACCTTGCCGGGCCGCCCGGTTTCGGCTCTTCTGGATACTCAGGCCATTGGCGCAGAGGATGCCGCTTCTGCTGCGCTGTGGCAGGCGCACCAGCGCCGGATGGCCGCAGCGGCGGCCAAGGCCAAGGCGCCAGCGCCTGACCTGAACATTGCTTCCTCCGACGCCTACGGCCTGCGTTACATGGCCGGGCTGATGCTGGCGGTGGCAGTTCTGTTCGGCTCGATCTGGCAAGTGGCCACGGTCAAGGATCTGGGCGCTGGCGGCAGTGCGGCGCTGAACGGTCCGGCCTGGGAGGGCTGGGCGGAACCGCCTGCCTATACCCGCCTGCCGGTGCTCTATCTGAATGATCAGGACGCCGATGTTCTGAAACTGCCGGAAGGCAGCCGCGTGACCCTGCGGTTCTACGGCGAGGTGGGCGCGCTGGAACTGGCAGAAACTGTCTCCGGCCTGGACAGCAGCGAAGCGGAATCCCCCCAGACCGCCATGGAATTCGACGTCACCCGCAGCGGCAGCTTTGCCATCGAGGGCGATGGCGGGCGCAGCTGGCAGGTGGAAGTGATCCCGGACAACCCACCCATGGTGGCTGTCGCGGGTGAGCCCGAGCTGGAAAACGACGGCTACACCACCCTGGGATTTGCGGCGCAGGATGACTACGGGGTGGCGGCAGGCCAGGTGCGCATCGCGCTGGATCTGGCGGCGGTCGAGCGGCAGCACGGGCTGGCCGCGGAGCCTGACCCGCGGGAGGCGATTGTGCTGGATCTGCCGCTGCCCTTGTCCGGCTCGCGTAAGGACTTCACCGAAAAGCTGGTTGAGGATTTTGCCAAGCACCCCTGGGCCAACCTGCCGGTGGTCTTCACCTTCTCGGCAGTGGATGAGGCAGGCCAGTCGTCTGCCGCCGCGGGATATGGTGCTGAACTGCTGACCCGCCGTTTCTTTGATCCGCTGGCCGCGGCTGTGATCGAACAGCGCCGCGACCTGTTGTGGGCGCGCGCCAATGCGGTGCGGGTGGCGCAGGTGATCCGCACCCTGACGCACCGCCCCGAGGGGCTGTTCCGCGACTACGGCGATTACCTGCGGCTGCGCACCATTCTGCGGCGGCTGGAGAGCTATACTGTTGCCGGCACGATCTCTGAGCCGCGGCAGGAGGAGATCGCCACCGCGCTGTGGGATCTGGCGATCCAGCTGGAAGAGGGCGACGTGGGCGACGCGCTGGAGCGGATGCAGCGGGCGCAGGAGCGGCTGAGCCAGGCGATGCGCGACGGTGCCAGCGAGCAGGAGATTGCCCGGCTGATGCAGGAACTGCGCGAGGCCACCCAAGATTACATGCGCCAGCTCAGCCGTCAGGCAGAGGCGAACGGCGAGATGATGGACCCGGGTGATATGCCCGAGGACATGATGACGCTCAGCCAGGATGACCTGCAGGCGATGATGGACCGCATCCAGGAGCTGATGGAGCAGGGCCGCATGGCCGAGGCCGAACAGGCGCTGCGCGAGTTCCAGGAAATGATGGAGAACATGCAGATGACCCGCTCGCAGCAGGGGCAGGGTCAGGGCAACGAGGGCCGCGAGGCGATGGAGGGGCTGGCGGAGACCCTGCGCGAGCAGCAGGGCCTGTCGGATCAGGCCTTCCGCGATCTGCAGGAGCAGTTCAACCCCGGCGCCCGCAGCGGCGAGAACCAGGGCAATGAGGGCCGCGACGGCGGATTGGGCCGCGGTCAGAGCCATCAGGGCGGCCAGGGCGGCGACAGCGGTCAGGATGGCCAGGGCGGTGAAGGCGCAGAGAGCCGCAATCCGGACGGCCAGGGCGGCAACGGGCGTGAACAGCCGGGGCAGGGCGGCTCACTGGCCGACCGCCAGCAGGCGCTGCGCCAGCAGCTGCAGCAGCAGCGCGAAGGATTGCCCTATCTGGGCGGTGAGGCCGGCGACGCCGCACGCGAGGCGCTGGACCGTGCGGGCCGCGCAATGGAAGGCGCCGAGGAGGCGCTGCGCGGCGGCGACAACGCCGAGGCCATAGACCGCCAGTCGGATGCAATGGAGGCGCTGCGTGAAGGCATGCGCAGCCTGGGCGAGGCGCTGGCGCAGCAGCAGCAGCAGCCGGGGCAGCAGAACGGGCAGCAGCCCTCTGCCACCGCGCAGGGGGACCGGCTGGACCCGCTGGGCCGCAACAACGGCAGTATTGATGATGGCGGCAAGGTGGGGGAAGGCACGGCCTACCGCCGCGCCTGGGATCTGCTGGAGGACATCCGCCGCCGGGCCGGAGAGCGCGAGCGCAGCGACCGCGAGCGCAGCTATCTGCAGCGGCTGCTGGACCGGTTCTGACCCCGGCAGCACAGGGTGCTGCCGGTAGAGCCGCTGACCGGGATCTTCAGGGAAACTGTTATTACTGAGTGGCGGTGACGGACTTCACCTGGCTGTCCAGCCACAGCCGCGCCTGATCCACCCAGTCCACATAGCTGCTGAGCGCCGGGTCCGCCAGCGGCAGCTTCTCGGCAATCAGCGGCGCCTTGTCATAGATCATCACCAGGATCAGCGCCGCAATCACCGACACCGCAAAACCGCGGGCAAAGCCGCTCTTGCGCCGCACCGGCAGCTCTTCCGGGTCTGCCAGCGGTGCGGGGGCCGGGCTGCCGGCAGAGCGCAGGGTGGAGTTGATTTCCTCGATGTCCGGCAGCAATTCCTTGCGTGAGCCGCTTTCGGCAGCGGCCAGCTGGCGCGGGTCCTCGCCGCGCATCCGCGCCATTCGGTCGCGCGCCTGGCGGCTGCGGCGGGCGGCTTCGTCATCCTCCGCGGGTGCAGCACCCTCCAGCCCCAGATCGGGCTGGGTTTCCAGGCTCTGGGCCTCTGCCTTGCGCAGTTCGGCCTCGCGCGCAGCTTCCTCGCGCAGGATGTCGGACATTTCCGGGTCCAGCGTGCGTCCGCGTTGCGGCTGCGGTGCTTCTTCGGCGTGAAGGTCTTCGCCTTCGTCCTCGTCATGACTGCCGGACCGGTCATCGGCGTCTTCTTCAGAGGCCTCCTGCGGTGCGGCTGCGGCAGTTTCCGCCTCATCCGCAGGTTCCGGGCTGTCTTCTTGCGCGGTGTCTTCCGGCGTGCTGTCTTCCGCCTCAGGTTCAGGCTCTGGTTCAGCTTCCAGCTGCTGCCCGGCGTTCCGCTCGGCTTGCGCCGCTCTTTCCCGCTCTTCCTTCGCTTTCGCTGCGGCTTCCTGTTCGGCCTTTGCCGCCAGCTCCCGCTCTGCTTTCTCCCGTGCCTCGGCTTCTGCCGCGCGGGCAAAGGCTTCTTCGATGCCGATGTTTTCCAGCGCATCCTCTGCCCCGGCTTCAGCGGTGCCTGCTGCCGCCTGGAACCAGGTCTGGCCGCAGTTGGAGCACTGCACATCGCGCCCCTCAGTCGGGATCACGTCCTCGGGAACCTCATATTGGGCTGCACAATTCGGGCAGGTCAGGCGCATCATGCTCTCCTCGGCACCTTCCCGCCGCACTGGCCGGCGGCAGGTTGTTTTTCAAGGGATTATAGGCATCCGCCACAGGTGGTGAAAGTGGCAATTGCGGCAACGGTAAAGGCCCGTGTTTCCCTGCAACAGAGCCCCCATTGAAACTGCCCGCCCCTTGGGGCAAAACAGCCGGGCGCAAACAGCAGGCGCGTTCAGGGGGCAGCAGTGATCGAGCTGGAAAATGTGGGCTACAATTACGGCGGCGGCGAGCTGCTGAACGGTGTCTCGGTGCAGCTGGCGCCGGGCTCGTTCCATTTCCTGACCGGCCCGTCCGGCGCGGGCAAAACCACGCTGCTGAAACTCTGCTACGGGGCCTTGAACCCGACTGCAGGGCGGGTGCGCGCCTTCAACATGGACGTGCACGGGCTGGACCGCGACCAGATGGCCTATCTGCGCCGCCGGGTGGGCGTGGTGCATCAGGACTGCCGGTTCCTGGACCATTTGCCGGTGATCGAGAACATCGCGCTGCCGCTGCTGGTCTCGGGGCGCGAGCTGAGCCACGAAGAGGCCAACCTGCAGGAATTGCTGAACTGGGTCGGCCTCAGCGAGCGTGCCCATGCGCTGCCGCCGGAGCTGTCGGGCGGCGAACGCCAGCGGGCGGCGCTGGCCCGTTCCGTGATCCTGTCGCCGGATGTGATCATCGCCGATGAGCCGACAGGCAATGTCGATTGGGAAATGTCGCAGCGGCTGCTGCAGCTGCTGGTGGAGCTGAACCGGATGGGCAAGACCATCCTGGTCGCCACCCATGACCTGTCGCTGATCCGCGCTGCTAAGAACCAGGTGCAGGCGCGGGTGCTGCGGATTTCCAACCGGCAGCTGCAACTGGCGGGGGCGGACCTATGACCGAGGGCAGGCTGCGCAAGCTGATCCTGGGGGATGCCCAGGCTGACCGGGTGGTGCCGCCGAGCGGTTTTACCGCCCAGCTGACCCTGTTTGTCTCCGGCGCCATGGCGTTCCTCACGGTGTTTGCGCTGGCGCTGTCGATGGCCTCCGGCCGGCTGGCCGACCAATGGGCCGAGGAGCTGGCCCGCGCCGCCACCCTGCGCATCAACGCACCGGCAGAGCAGCGCGCGGCGCAGACCGAGGCAGCGCTGGAGATCCTGCGCCAGACCCCCGGTGTGGCCACCGCACGGGCGCTGACCGGCGCGGAGCAGGCGGCGCTGCTGGCGCCCTGGTTCGGGGCCGGGGTGCCGGTGGGGGACCTGCCGCTGCCGCAATTGATTGAGGTGACCGGTGACGATGCCGGCTATGACGCCCAGGGTTTGCGGTTGCGGCTGCAGGCCGAGGTGCCGGGCGCGGTGCTGGATGACCACACCCGCTGGCGGGCACCACTGGTGGATGCCGCACAGGCGCTGCGCCGTCTCGCCTGGGTGTCGATCCTGCTGATCGGCGGGGCCACTGCGGCGATGATCACTCTGGCCGCCAATGCCGCCCTGGCCGCAAACGCCCAGGTGATCGAGGTGCTGCGGCTGGTCGGCGCGCTTGACAGCTACATCGCCCAGGCCTTCATCCGCCGCTTCACCCTGCGGGCGCTGACCGGCACGGCCGTTGGCGTGGCAGCAGGCATGATCGGGGTTTTCCTGATGCCGGCAGCCTCCGCTGAGGGCGGTTTCCTGACCGGGCTCGGCTTTCAGGGCTTGGGCTGGCTGGCACCCTTGCTGATCCCGCCGCTGGGCGCGCTGGTGGCCTTTGCCGCCACCACCCGGGCGGCCACCAAACGTCTGGGGGAACTGTCGTGAAAAACCCGATCCAATGGCTGCGCTCGCTGGTCTTCATCACGCAGATGTATCTGGCGATGCTGGTGCTGGGCATCGTGTTTGCACCCTGGGCAATGGTGTCGCCCAAGGGTGCGCGCACGGCCTGCAAGACCTATGCCCGCTGGTCGCTGTGGACCGCCCGCTGGATGGTCGGCATCCGCTCCGAGGTGCGCGGGCAGGTGCCCGAGGGCGAGGTGATCGTCGCCGCCAAGCATCAGAGTTTCCTGGATATCCTGATCATCTTCAACGCGGTGCCCTCAGCCCGGTTCATCATGAAGAAAGAACTGATGTGGACGCCCGTTATAGGCGTCTACGCCAAGCGGCTGGGCTGCGTGCCGGTGAACCGCGGCAAGCGCGGTGCGGCGATTGCCAAGATGGTCAAGGATGTCGCCAAGGAAAGCACCGAGCCGGGCCAGCTGATCATTTATTCGCAGGGCACCCGCGTGGCGCCCGGTGCCAGGAAACCCTACAAGATCGGCACCGCGGTTCTCTATGACGGGCTGAACCAGCCCTGCGTGCCGGCTGCCACCAATGTCGGCGTGTTCTGGCCCCGCACCGGCATCTACCGCAAGCCGGGCCTGGCGGTGGTGGAATTCCTGGAGCCGATGCAGCCGGGCCTTGCCCGCGACGAGTTCATGGCGCAGCTGGAAGAGCGGGTCGAGAGCCGCTCAGACGCGCTGATGCGCGAAGCCGGTTTCAATCCCGACCAGTCAGCCGTTCAGGCCTGATCCGGCGGCCTGGCCGGCTGTTCCGGCTGCGCGCTGCAGGCCACGGCGCCAATTTGCCGGGGTGACGGTTCGCCCGAAACAGTCTAGCCTTGCCGCAAGAATGCGCAGCAGGCCGCTGCCCGGCGGCAGGGTCTGCCATGCGCGCAACAAGTGCCGATGGCAGGCAGTAAATGAGCGGGCAGTAAAAGAATGAGCGAATTCCTGGCTTCCTATCTGGCTTATGCCAGAGATGTTCTCCTGTATTTTCTCGACCCCGGGCAGCGCGTTTTCTACCTCTATATCGCGACCTCCGTTCTGGCGGCCTACGGGGTCTACCTGTTCCAGCGCAGGCAGAGCCGCAACGCCGCTGAGGGTTCCTTTCTGGCGTTTCTGTTTCCCAAGTCGGTGTGGTCGCATCCGTCAGCCTGGCTTGATGTGCGTTATTTCTTCTTCCACAAACTGCTGGCGCATTTCCTGCTGCTGGGGCTTTTT
Source organism: Leisingera sp. JC1 (assembly GCF_001679925.1). Classification (GTDB taxonomy): domain Bacteria; phylum Pseudomonadota; class Alphaproteobacteria; order Rhodobacterales; family Rhodobacteraceae; genus Leisingera. Next base: position 307,541 of record NZ_LYUZ01000001.1, read on the forward strand.
GCCGGTACTGCAGCCACGGTGTTCCGCTGGATCACCGGCCATGCGATCACCTCTCTGCCCGTCACTGCCGAAGGCGCCGCGGGCTGGGGGATCGTGATCGGCTACATGCTGGTCAGCACAATCGTGCTCGACCTGATCGGCTATACCGTGCACTACCTGCAGCACAAGGTGCCGATCCTGTGGGAGTTCCACAAGGTGCACCACAGCGCCGAGGTGATGCATCCGCTGTCCAACTACCGCGAGCACCCGGTGGACAACTTCTTCTATCTGCTGCTGATCGGCGCGGGCTACGGGGCGGTCGCCGGCGGTGTCTACCAGTATGCCGCGGTGGTGCCGAGCGTCCCCAGCATTCTGGGCGTGCCCATCCTGATGTTTGTCTTCAACATCCTGGCCTATAACCTGCGCCATTCCCACGTCTGGCTGCGCTGGCCCGGCATCTGGTCCAAGGTCTTCCCGTCGCCGGCTCATCACCATGTGCACCACAGCTGCCATCCGGACCATTTCGACAAGAACTTTGCCTTTATGTTTCCGGTCTGGGACGTGATTTTCGGCACCTATGAAATGCCGGAGGACAACCGCGATGTGAAATTCGGTGTCGCGGGCATGAAACCGATGGAGATGGACACCTGCTGGAAGCTCTATTCCATCCCCTTCGTCAAGGCCGCGCGCCGTCTGAAGCGGAGCGGCAAAACAGCAGGGCGCAGCAGCCGGACGGACGCCCGATAACCGCCTGCCCGGACCGCGGGGAGGGGCCGGCGCCCCGGTTGCGGGCGGTCAGCGGATCACGTCGCCGATCAGGATTTGCGGCTGCACATCGGTGAAATTCGGAATGTCCTCCAGCGCAGGCCCTGCGGCCTTCATTGCCGCATCCATCGCCGCCTGATCGGCAAAAACCAATGTGGCGATGGCAAAGAACGGCGGCGCGATGTCCGGCCCGCCTGCCAGCCCCTTGGTCACCACAGCCGACTGGATATGCGGCCCCATGTGCTGGTCCACGATCTGCATGTGGGTGTCAGCGTAGTAAGCGTAGTCGAAGGTTTTGCCTTCGGCAGCCGGGTAGATGACTTGCAATGAAACGGGCATGGGGATGTCTCCTGAAAGGGAATAGCTGCCCCAGTCATATGCTGATTTGCTTCCGTGCAAAACCAAAAGGGCAGCCCCGACGGGCTGCCCTGAACTTTCTGCCGGGGGGGCGCCGCTCAGCTGTGGATTGGCCCGTCGCCGCAGGCCAGCGCGGCTTCGCGCACGGCCTCAGAATAAGTCGGGTGGGCGTGGCAGGTCAGGGCCACGTCCTCCGCTGAGGCGCCGAATTCCATTGCCACGCAGAGCTCATGGATCATGTCGCCCGCTGCCGGACCGATGATAGCGGCGCCCAGGATGCGGTCGGTTTCCGCATCGGTGATGATCTTCACAAAACCGCCCTCAGCCTGGTTCACAGCCTTGGCGCGGGCGTTGCCCATGAACATGAACTTGCCCACCTTGACCTTCTTGCCTTCGGCCTTGAGCGCGTCCTCGGTCGCACCGACGGTGGCCACCTCGGGCGTGGTGTAGACGACGCCCGGAATGACGCCGTAGTTCACATGGCCGTGCTTGCCGGCAATCACCTCGGCAACCGCCATGCCTTCATCCTCGGCCTTATGGGCCAGCATCGGGCCTTCGATGACATCACCGATGGCGTAAATGCCGGGCAGGTTGGTGCGCCAGTGGTTGTCGGTGGCGATCTGGCCGCGCTCGGTCATCTTGATCCCCAGCGCATCCAGCCCCAGCCCTTCGGAGTAGGGTTTGCGGCCGGTCGCCACCAGAACCACATCGGCGTCCAGCGTGACCTCGTCGCCGCCCTTCTTGGGCTGGTATTTGACCTTGGCCTTGGTCTTGGAGGTTTCCACCCCCTGCACCGCGGCGCCCAGGATGATGTTGAGGCCCTGTTTCTCCAGGATCCGCTTGAAGGAACGCTGCACATCCTTGTCCATGCCGGGGCAGACTGCGTCCATGTATTCGACCACGGTCACTTCCGACCCGAGGCGGGCATAGACCGAGCCCAGTTCCAGACCGATGACGCCGGCGCCGATCACTGCCAGCTTTTTCGGGATCTTCGGCAGCTCCAGCGCGCCGGTGGAGGAAACCACGATCTTCTCGTCGATCTCGACACCCGGAATGGAGGCGGGCACCGAGCCGGAGGCGATCACGATGTTCTTGGCCTCATGCACCGCGTCGCCGACCTGCACCTTGCCGGCCGCCGGGATGGAGGCCCAGCCCTTGATCCAGTCGATCTTGTTCTTCTTGAACAGAAACTCGATGCCGCCGGTGTTCTGGCCGATCACCTCATCCTTGTAGGCCTTCATCTGGTCCCAGTCGACCGAGGGCGATTTTCCCTTGAGGCCCATATGGGCAAAGTTGTGCTCTGCCTCATGCAGCAGGTGGGTCGAGTGCAGCAGCGCCTTGGAGGGGATGCAGCCCACGTTCAGGCAGGTGCCGCCAAGGGTCTCGCGGCCCTCGACAACAGCTGTTTTCAGTCCCAGCTGGGCGCAGCGGATGGCGCAGACATAGCCGCCGGGGCCGGCGCCGATTACGATGACGTCATATTGGGACATAGGTCGGTTTTCCTCGTTTCTCCCCGGTTCCGTTTCTCGGAACACGCGTTAGGGGATTGTGGTGTTATGATCAGACCGGGGTCAACATCTTGATCGAGATATTGGTGACCCCGTCGCGTTCAAGGTGCATGGCAAGCTCTTCCGAGCCGAAAAAGGCGCGGGCCTTCTCCAGATCGGTGATAGCGAACAGCGCCACGGCGTGGTTCTTGCGGTCCGGATCGCTCCAGACGTTCAAATCGGTGATGCCCGCGGCCTGCCGGTTGCGCTTGTCCTGCCGGAACACGGTGAGCCAGGCGGTGAAATCGGCCACATCGGCCTGCCAGAGAACATGGGTTGCCATCGGGGTTACTCCTTTATCCGTATTGAGGGCAGGATGCCCCGGTAAGGGTAAGGAGCGCTTTGATTCCACTCAAGAAAGGCGTGTGCCGCAGAAGTTTCCGCAGAATAGCGGCGCTGCCCCCGGCTTGGGCGGAGCCAATTTGAGTATTTTCGGAAAGGTGAAAGCTCATGCGAGGAGCACCCCCGCGAGCATCGCGGCAAGGCCGCTGGTGGCAATCAGCCAGATGGCAGTGCGCAGATAAGGCACGCCGCTGAGGTAGGCAGGCAGGTAGAGGGCGCGGCCGGCGAGGTAAGTGTAGATGCCGCCGGTGATCAGTGCGCTGTGCAGGCCTGCCAGTTCTGAAACCAGCGCCAAGGCGATGAAGACCGGTGCAGTTTCCAGGAAATTGGTGAAGGCCCGCCGCGCCCGGCCCGCCAGCGCGCCGCGGCTGACGGATGTGTCGCGCGGGCCTGCGGTCCAGGCATTGCCCACCGAGAGCTTCAGCAGGAAGCTGTCGCAGCTCACGTGGATCAGGGCGAGGATCGAGAGGCAGACAAGGCCCCAGAGCGGGAGGGTCATTTGATTACTGCCTTAGCCGCAGGAGTGGCACGAACAAGGGAGGCAAAACAGGCATTACGAACCACCGGGGGTTTCATTGGTCCCGTTCCTTGCGCTGCTTGATCCATAGGAAAAAGGGATAAACCCAGCCGGTGACGGAAATCGCCAGTAGAGCTTTGTGACTGGGCCTCTGGAAGCCTTCGAAACCGGACATCAGCAATACCGGCAGTACTATTACTGCAGTCAGCAGCCAGGTCCGGAACCAGAATGCGGCCGGTCTCTGATTTTTGAATGAGACAAGCCGACGCTTCAAAGCGAAAAGCTTTGGAAGTTCCTGTTCCGTATCTGGCTCAGGCTGATAGCTCATCTAATTCTCGGACAGGAAATTACTTGTTGTCTTGGCAACCCCGGGCCGGTTTCGGGCCCGGGGCGCTTTGTGATGTGCTTACAGATCCATCAGCAAACGCCGCGGGTCTTCCAGCGCTTCCTTGACGCGGACCAGGAAGGTCACGGCGCCTTTGCCGTCGACAATACGGTGGTCATAGCTCAGCGCCAGATACATCATCGGGCGGATTTCCACCTTGCCATTGATCGCCATCGGGCGGTCCTGGATCTTGTGCATGCCGAGAATGCCGGACTGCGGCGGGTTCAGGATCGGCGAGGACATCAGCGAGCCGTAGACGCCGCCGTTGGAGATGGTGAAGGTGCCGCCCTGCATTTCCGCCATCGACAGTTTGCCGTCGCGGGCGCGGGCGCCTTTTTCGGCAATCGCCTTCTCGATGGAGGCAAAGGACATCGCGCCGGCGTCGCGGATCACCGGCACAACCAGGCCCGTGGGCGTGCCTGCGGCGATGCCCATGTGGACATAGTTCTTGTAGACGATGTCGGTGCCGTCGATCTCGGCGTTGACTTCGGGCACTTCCTTCAGCGCGTGGCAGCAGGCCTTGGTGAAGAAGGACATGAAGCCCAGTTTCACGCCGTGCTTCTTCAGGAACAGATCCTTGTACTCGTTGCGCAGCGCCATCACCTCGGTCATGTCGACCTCGTTGTAGGTGGTCAGCATGGCAGCGGTGTTCTGGCTGTCCTTCAGGCGCTTGGCGATGGTCTGGCGCAGGCGGGTCATCTTCACCCGCTCCTCGCGTGCGGCGTCATCGGCGGTGACGGGGCCGCGGACCTGGGCCGGTGCCGGGGCAGGCGCGGCGGCAGGGGCTGCCTTGGCGGCGGCCACGGCGGCGGCGACGTCTTCCTTCATGATGCGGCCGTCGCGGCCCGAGCCGGTGACCTGATCGGCGCTGATGCCGGCCTCCGCCATGGCTTTCTCCGCGGAGGGTGCGTTGGCGACGTCCTTGGAGCTGCCGGCAGCGGCGGCCGGGGCAGGGGCTGCGGCAGGTGCTGCTGCGGCACCGGCGGCGCCGGAGGCGATCACGCCCAGCTGCGAGGAGGCCTGCACGGTGGCGCCTTCCGCTGCCATGATCTCAGTCAGCACGCCAGCAGCCGGCGCGGGCACCTCGACGGAGACCTTATCGGTTTCCAGCTCGCACAGCATTTCATCCTGCGCGACGGTGTCGCCCACCTTCTTGAACCACGAGGAAACGGTCGCCTCGGAGACCGACTCGCCAAGTGCGGGAACCATGACCGGCACCGGGGCGCTGTCGTCGCCGGAGGGCGCAGCAGCAGGGGCCGGTGCGGCGGCAGCCGGGGCCGCGGCAGCGCCATTGGCCTCGGTCAGGGTGGCCAGCAGCGCATCAACGCCGACGGTGTCGCCTTCTGCGGCGACGATCTCGCCCAAGGTGCCGGCGGCGGGCGAGGGCACCTCAACCGTCACCTTGTCAGTTTCCAGCTCGCAGAGCATTTCATCGGCATTGACGCTGTCGCCGGGCTTCTTGAACCAGGTGGCCACGGTGGCCTCGGTCACGGATTCGCCCAGGGTGGGTACGCGGACTTCGGTTGTCATGTCTCTTTATCCTCAGATGCTCAGCGCTTCGTTCACGAGGGCTGCTTGTTGGGCTTTGTGTTCGCTGGCCAGGCCGGTTGCGGGCGAGGCCGAGGTGGCGCGGCCCGCATAGACCGGCCGGGTGTGCTTGGCGCCGATGCGGGTCAGCACCCATTCGATGTTGGGTTCGATGAAGGTCCAGGCGCCCTGGTTCTTGGGCTCTTCCTGGCACCAGACCATTTCCGCCTGCTTGAAGCGTTCCAGCTCTTTCACCATCGAGATGGCCGGGAACGGGTAGAACTGTTCCACCCGCATCAGGTAGACATCGGTGATGCCGCGGGCGTCGCGTTCTTCCAAGAGGTCGAAGTAGACCTTGCCAGAGCACATCACCACGCGCTTGATTTTGTCGTCCGCCACCAGCTGGGTGTCGGAGTTGCCGTGCTGCGCGTCGTCCCACAGCACCCGGTGGAAGCTGGAGCCGGTGGTGAATTCCTCTGCCTTGCTGACCGCGAGCTTGTGGCGCAGCAGGGATTTCGGGGTCATCATGATCAGCGGCTTGCGGAAGGTGCGGTGCAGCTGGCGGCGCAGGATGTGGAAGTAGTTTGCAGGCGTGGTGCAGTTGGCGACGATCCAGTTGTCCTGCCCGCACATCTGCAGGAAGCGCTCCAGCCGGGCGGAGGAGTGTTCCGGCCCCTGGCCCTCGAACCCGTGCGGCAGCAGGCAGACGAGGCCAGACATCCGCAGCCACTTCGATTCACCTGAGGAGATGAACTGGTCGAACATGATCTGGGCGCCGTTGGCAAAATCGCCGAACTGGGCTTCCCACAGGGTCAGCGCATTGGGTTCCGCCAGCGAGTAGCCGTATTCAAACCCCAGCACCGCGTATTCGGACAGCGCCGAGTCGATCACTTCGTATTGGGACTGGCCCGCGCGGATGTTGTTGAGCGGGTAGTAGCGCTCCTCGGTCTCCTGGTTGACGATGCCGGAATGGCGCTGCGAGAAGGTGCCGCGGGTGGCGTCCTGGCCGGCCAGGCGCACCGGGTAGCCTTCCAGCATCAGGGAGCCGAAGGCCATCGCCTCGCCGGTGGCCCAGTCAAAGCCCTCGCCGGTTTCGAACATCTTGCCGCGGGCGTCCAGGAACCGGCCGACGGTGCGGTGCAGCGGGAAGCCTTCGGGCACCTGGCTCAGCGCGCGGCCGATATCGGCCAGGGTGTCCGGCTCAATCGCGGTGCGGCCGCGCTGGTAGTCGGCGTCTTTCTTGTCCAGATGCGACCAGCGCCCGTCCAGCCAGTCGGCCTTGTTGGGCTTGTAGTTCTTGCCGGTCTCGAACTCTTCGTTCAGATGCGCCTGGAAGGCGGCCTTCATGTCCTCGATCTCGCCCTCGGGGATAAGCCCGTCCTTGACCAGCCGGTCGGTGTAGAGCGTGAGCGTGGTCTTGTGGCCCTTGATCTTCTTGTACATCAAGGGGTTGGTGAACATCGGCTCGTCGCCTTCGTTGTGACCGAAGCGGCGGTAGCAGAAGATGTCGATGACCACGTCCTTGTGGAACTTCTGGCGGAACTCGGTGGCCACTTTGGCCGCGTGCACCACCGCCTCCGGGTCGTCGCCGTTCACGTGGAAGATCGGCGCCTCAACCACCAGCGCGTTGTCAGTGGGGTAGGGGGAGGAGCGCGAGAAATGCGGTGCGGTAGTGAAGCCGATCTGGTTGTTCACCACGATGTGCATGGTGCCGCCGGCCTTGTGGCCGCGCAGGCCCGACAGCGCAAAGCATTCCGCCACCACGCCCTGGCCTGCAAAGGCCGCATCGCCATGCAGCAGGATCGGCAGAACCTGGCTGCGGTCGGTGTCGCCCAGCTGGTCCTGCTTGGCGCGGACCTTGCCCAGAACCACCGGGTTCACCGCCTCCAGGTGGGAGGGGTTGGCGGTCAGGCTGAGGTGCACGTTGTTGCCGTCAAACTCGCGGTCGGAGGACGCGCCGAGGTGGTATTTCACGTCGCCGGAGCCGTCCACGTCCTCGGGCTTGAAGCTGCCGCCCTGGAATTCGTTGAAGATCGCCCGGTAGGGCTTCTGCATCACATTGGCGAGGATATTGAGGCGGCCGCGGTGGGGCATGCCGATCACGATGTCGCGCACACCCAGGGCACCGCCGCGCTTGATGATCTGCTCCATTGCCGGAATGAGGCTTTCACCGCCGTCGAGGCCGAAGCGCTTGGTGCCGGTGTATTTGACGTGCAGGAATTTCTCGAAGCCCTCGGCCTCGACCATCTTGTTGAGGATCGCCTTGCGGCCCTCGCGGGTGAAGGTGATTTCCTTGTCGTAGCCCTCGATCCGCTCCTTCAGCCAGCTGGCCTGCTCCGGGTCGGAAATGTGCATGTATTGCAGGGCAAAGGTGCCGCAGTAGGTGCGTTTCACGATCTCCACGATCTGGCGCATGGTTGCGACCTGCAGGCCCAGAACATTGTCGAGGAAGATTGGCCGGTCCATGTCGGCATCGGTGAAGCCGTAGGATTTCGGATCCAGCTCCGGGTGGCTGGCGTTTGCGCGCATGCCCAGCGGGTCCAGATCAGCCGCCAGATGGCCGCGGATCCGGTAGGCGCGGATCAGCATCAGCGCGCGGATCGAGTCCAGCACCGCGCGCTGGATCTGATCGTCGGTGACCTCAACGCCCTTGGCGGCGGCCTTGTCCTTGATTTTCTTGCCTGCGCCCTTGGCCTCGGCGGGTGCCGGCCATTCGCCGGTCAGCGCGCCGGTCAGATCGTCATTGGGCGCCGGCGGCCAGTCGCCGCGCGCCCAGGAGGGGCCCTTGGCCTCTGCCTTCACGTCCAGTTCGGCGTCGCCCATCTGGCGGAAGAACTCGGCCCAGGCGGCATCCACCGCATTGGGGTCATTGGCGTAACGGGCATAAAGCTGCTCCAGATACTCCGCATTGTGCCCCTGCATGAAGGAGGAGGCGTGGAAAATGTCGTTGGGGCTTTGTTCGGTCATTGGGGGGCCTCGTTCAGCGTGAGCCTGTCCTGGGTTTCCGTTGTGGCGGTTCGCGGGKTCATCAGGTGACGTTTCTCGGTAGTGTTTCTATTGCGTGTCAGAGGCCGATACGGCCGGCGCTAAGAGGGGTCCTGGAACAGAAATTTCCGGCGCAGTTTTCGTTTGAGCCGTTGAAAGGCCGTAGGCCTTGTGTTGACCGGGATGAGGTCGCGCTTGGGAACCAGTATGTTCGCTTGCGGGATGTCCGCTGTGGAGTAGCCGAAGCGTTCGAAGTCTTTGGCATAGAATTCCGCTGCGATCTCTATGAACCGGTCCGGCAAAGGCCGTTTCTCAAATTCTTCAGAGGAAACCGATTGTTTTGCCTGGTTGATGTGGGCAATTTCGCGAGAGCCGCCTTCGCATCCTTCGAGTTGATCGAGGTGAGGAATGACGCTTTCGAGCCCGTCTTCCATCCGGAACACTGTCGCGTCCTCGGGCACCAGATCGTCTGCTGTGCGCAAATGGTTGTCATACTGGAAGTCGTTGCCCGGTTTTCGGGGGTCATTGCGGAGGAACCAGCCGACAATGTCTTCATGAGCAGGGATCTGCCGGTTGATTGTGCTGGCGAAGTTATAGGCGCTTACTATCCGGTCATAGGGGTTACGCACACATGCGAAGCTCGAACTGATCCAGTCCTTGGGCACTACAAGGCCGAGAGCTTGCTTTGTAACATGTTGCGGCGAGCTGCGGTTCCAGCGCTTTTCAGGCGGCAGCGCGTAGTAATGGTTGTCCAAAAAGGCGAGAGACCCGAAACGAGCTTCCAGATAGGATTCAATGGATTGTCCTGCGCATTTCGGGACATGCGCAAAAAAGTGGATTTCGCCATTGGATCTAAAAAGCGGCATTTCAGGTCTCTGTTTTTTCTTAGTTTACTTGCCGATCGCTTTCAGCACCGCTTCACCCAGGCCGGCGGGGCTTTCGGCGACCACGATGCCTGCGGATTTCATCGCTTCGATCTTGTCCTCGGCGCCGCCCTTGCCGCCGGCGACAATCGCGCCCGCGTGGCCCATGCGGCGGCCCGGAGGGGCGGTGCGGCCGGCGATGAAGCCCGCAACCGGCTTCTTGCGGCCCTTCTTGGCCTCATCGGCCAGGAACTGGGCGGCTTCTTCCTCGGCGGAGCCGCCGATTTCGCCGATCATGATGATGCTTTCGGTCTCGTCGTCGGCCAGGAACCATTCCAGCACGTCGATATGCTCGGTGCCCTTGATCGGGTCGCCACCGATGCCGACGCAGGTCGACTGGCCCAGGCCCACGTCGGTTGTCTGCTTCACCGCCTCATAGGTCAGGGTGCCGGAGCGGGACACCACGCCGACGGTGCCGCGCTTGTGGATGTGGCCGGGCATGATGCCGATCTTGCAGGCATCGGGGGTGATCACGCCGGGGCAGTTCGGGCCGATCAGGATGGAGGAGGAGTTCTCCAGCGCACGCTTCACCTTCATCATGTCGAGCACCGGGATGCCCTCGGTGATGGCCACGATCACTTCCATTTCGGCGTCGATGGCTTCGAGGATGGAATCCGCGGCAAACGGCGGCGGCACATAGATCACCGAGGCATTGGCCCCGGTCACATGCTTGGCTTCATGCACGGAGTTGAACACCGGCAGCTCCAGATGGGTCTGGCCGCCTTTGCCGGGGGTCACGCCGCCGACCATCTTGGTGCCATAAGCGATGGCCTGTTCGGAGTGGAATGTTCCTTGAGAGCCGGTAAAGCCCTGACAGATGACCTTGGTGTTTTCGTCGATGAGGACTGCCATGTTTCGGTTCCTTCAAGCGGTATGTGTGTGTTGGGTCTGCGGGGTGGCCAGGGAACGGCCGTCGAAGCGGATTTTTTCGAGGGTGGCCCGCCCCAGGACCACGCTGGGAAGTATTCGGAAACCGCCGCGGAACTCGTAAATCCCGCGCCGGAGTTTCTGGCGGAATAGCGGCCAGCCCTTGGGCCGGTGGCGCGGCGGGCCGACGCCCACCTCGCCCGGTGCCTCGTTGCCCTGTTCGGCCAAGGCGGGCTGAACCTGATAGACGGTGATGCCGCGTGCAGGCAGCGAGGCGTCAAAGTTGAACAGAAGATTGTCGAGCGTGATGGCGAAGGGCCGGCTGTCCAACAGGTGTTGCGCAGCCTTGCGCGAGATCACGTAAGCCGCACCGCCGGCGTGGCGGGACAGCATCCGGCGCACCTCGCGGCCCAGATGGGTAAAGCCATCCTTGCCGAGCGCCACCTGCAGTTTCCTGGCCCGCCAGCGCTCGAACTTGACGATGCCGGCATCTGCGGGCCACCAGGACAGGTCATCCAGCCAGGCGCCGGCGTCGGGGGACAGGAAAACGTCGTCCTCCAGGATCAGCGCGACATCGGCATCTGATTCCAGAAGCGCCTCCCAGGCCTTGGCATGGCTAAGGGTGCAGGCCATGTCCTTGGTCTGGAAATAGCCCCAATTGCCCTCAGACGCGCAGTGCTGCAGCATCTCGTCCCGGCTGACCTTGGTGCTGTCCAACGCATCGATGCGCGTGGCCGCGAGCCCGGCCTGATCCAGCTCCTGCTGCATCAGCGCGGCCCGGCCGGTGGCCTGCTGCAAGCCTATGAGGTAGACGGCGGCTTTCACCGGCTAAGACCTTGCGAGCATGGGGAAACTATCATTGGTACGGCTATTGGCCGTTCAATGAGCTTGCTGTTTCCACCGGATGAGAATTGCATCTAAAAGGCTCCTAAGGTGACTTGATCCAGGTTCTGCGAAATGGCGCTACCGGCCCTCGGTGATGTTCACTGAGATTGTCCAAGCGACTCTGGAGCCGGACAGGAACTGAGAAACCTGTAGTTGCCTGCTGCCATTGCTCCAAACGCCACCGCCGCTTTCTCTAAAGCCGGAGCTTGCTAGTGTTCCGCGCACTGACGAACTCACGTTTTCAGGGCTCTCATTGGTTGTGATCGTTAGGGAGCAATAGTTCTCCGAACGCCGCTGATTTGCGCGAAGCTCCAAAGCTGATGAACGGTAGGAGCCGTTCAGAGCTGCGGCTGTAGAGACAGGAAACTTCCGGTAGAACTTGCGGCGCGACTCTGAAGCACGCTGCACTTTGTAACCACGTTGAGCCAGACCATCAGCTCTCCCAAAGGCACCGGAAACAGACTGGAGACAGGTCTGTACAAGCAGTGGCACCTCTCCTGCAGGGCTGCTGGTAGGAGTGTAGGCAATGTTCTTCACTGGTGATGCCGGTGCCGCCAAGTTAGCTGCGGCCACAGATTCAGTCAGAATCGCTACCGCGGGAGCGGAGTTGGTGGTTGGAGAAGCACCTGCAGCACGATCGGTTGGAACAAAAGTATCGGTCTCAGGATCGTATCTGCCGCTCGCCGCTCGGATCGCGCTCGGATCTGGAGAAGTCTGTTCAAAACTTGCATCGTCCGCCTGTGCAACGGTCAGTTGAGATGTTCCAGTGGAGTAGCCACTGGAACAAGCCGCAACTGCAAAGCAGCAGCAAACTGCTTGAAATGATCTGAACCGCATGCCGCTCAGCCCTTGACCGCCTTCACGATCTTTTCGGCGCCGTCTTTCAGGTTGTCGGCGGCGATCACGTCGAGGCCGGAGGTGTTGATGATCTCCTTGCCCTTCTCGACGTTGGTGCCTTCCAGGCGGACCACCAGCGGCACTTTCAGGCCGACTTCCTTCACTGCGGCGACCACGCCCTCGGCGATCACGTCGCAGCGCATGATGCCGCCGAAGATGTTGACCAGGATGCCTTTGACCTGCGGGTCGGAGGTGATGATCTTGAATGCCTCGGTCACCTTCTCCTTGGTGGCGCCGCCGCCCACGTCGAGGAAGTTGGCAGGCTCGGCGCCGTAGAGCTTGATGATGTCCATGGTGGCCATCGCCAGGCCCGCACCGTTGACCATGCAGCCGATCTCGCCGTCCAGCGCGATGTAGTTCAGGTCGTACTTGGAGGCTTCCAGCTCTTTCGGGTCTTCCTCGGTGGTGTCGCGCAACTCGGCAACATCGGCGTGGCGGTAAACCGCATTGCCGTCAAAGCCGACCTTGGCATCCAGCACTTTCAGCGCGCCATCGTCACCGACGATCAGAGGGTTGATCTCCAGCATCTCCATGTCCTTCTCGACGAAGGCTTTGTAGAGCTGGCCCATCAGTTTCACGCACTGCTTGATCTGCGCGCCCTCAAGGCCGAGCGAAAACGCGATGCGGCGGCCGTGGTAGGCCTGGTAGCCGGTGGCCGGGTCGACGGAGAAGGACAGGATTTTTTCCGGGGTGGCCGCGGCCACTTCCTCGATGTCCATGCCGCCCTCGGTGGAGCAGACGAAGGAGATGCGCGAGGTCTGGCGGTCGACCAGCAGCGCCAGGTACAGCTCGGTCTGGATGCCGGAGCCGGCTTCAATGTAGATGCGGTTCACCTGCTTGCCCGCCGGGCCGGTCTGATGGGTGACCAGGGTGCGGCCCAGCATCTTCTTGGCTTCCTCGGCCGCTTCCTCCACCGATTTGGTCAGGCGCACGCCGCCTTTCTCGCCGGCGTCGGCTTCCTTGAAGGAGCCCTTGCCGCGGCCGCCTGCGTGGATCTGTGCCTTCACCACCCACAGCGGGCCGTCGAGTTCACCGGCGGCGGTTTTGGCTTCTTCGGCCCGCAGCACCACGCGTCCGTCGGACACCGGAGCACCGTAGCTGCGAAGGAGGGCTTTGGCCTGATATTCGTGGATGTTCATCTGAAACTGTCCCGTCTGGCTGCAATTGTCTGCTGTTCAATAGGCCGTCTTAAAGCCAAGTGTTAAAGGCTTTTTTGACAGGGGACGGGGAAATGCGGAAGATTTTCGGTTTTTGTGATCACGGGATTTGGGGGTGTGATCACAAATTAACGAGGGCTTGATGCGGGTGATTCGAGGCGGGACTGAAGCCTGCGCCCGCCGCATAATCGGCCAAAAACGGCAACGGCGGCCACGGGGTGCCGCCCCAAAAGAAAAGGCCCGCCGGAAGCGGGCCTTTCTGATATCCTGTATCGGCGGGCCTTAGGCCAGCGAGGCGTCGATGCCTTTGCAGGCCTCGACCAGGCCCTTCACCGCGTTGACCGAGTTGTCGAACATTGCCTGCTCTTCCTCGTTCAGCTGGATGTTCACAATCTTCTCGATGCCGCCGGCGCCGATCACGGTGGGCACGCCCACGTACATATCCTTGACGCCAAGCTCACCGTCGCAATAGGCGGCGCAGGGCAGCACGCGCTTCTGGTCTTTCAGGAAGGCCTCGGCCATTTCGATGGCGGAGGTGGCGGGCGCATAGAAGGCGGAGCCGGTTTTCAGCAGGCCAACGATTTCTGCGCCGCCGTCACGGGTGCGCTGCAGGATGGCGTCCAAGCGCTCCTGGGTGGTCCAGCCCATCTTGACCAGGTCGGGCAGCGGGATGCCTGCGACGGTGGAGTAGCGCACCGACGGCACCATGGTGTCGCCGTGGCCGCCCAGCACAAACGCGGTGACGTCTTTCATGGAGACGCCGAATTCCTCAGCCAGGAAGTGGCGGAAGCGGGCGGAGTCCAGAACGCCGGCCATGCCGCAGACCTTGTTGTGGGGCAGGCCGGAGAATTCGCGCAGCGCCCAAACCATCGCGTCCAGCGGGTTGGTGATGCAGATCACGAAGGCGTCCGGCGCGTGGTCGCGGATGCCTTCGCCAACGGATTTCATCACCTTGAGGTTGATGCCCAAGAGGTCGTCGCGGCTCATGCCCGGCTTGCGCGGCACACCGGCGGTGACGATGCAGACGTCAGCGCCTGCGATGTCCTCGTAGGACTGGGTGCCCTTCAGCGAGGCGTCGAAGCCCTCGGAGGGACCGGATTCTGCGATGTCCAGCGCTTTGCCTTCGGGGATGCCTTCGGCGATGTCGAAGAGAACAACGTCGCCCAGTTCCTTGAGGGCTGCGAGATGTGCGAGGGTGCCGCCGATCTGACCTGCGCCGATGAGGGCGATTTTGGGTCGTGCCATTGGAAAATGTCTCCGGTCCGGTTGAAATTTCCTGATGCCTACGGCGTAAAACCGTGCCGTGCAAGGGCTCTGCGCTGCGGCATTCGGTGCTGTATGCTTGTGTATACCGTGGTGATACCGCTAAACCGTCTGTAATCTGGGCATTTCGGAGGGCGGGTGATGGCGGCGTTTGATGCGATGTTTTTCGTTTTTGCCATCCCGGCGGTCGTTTTTGCGGGCGTGTCCAAGGGCGGTTTCGGGTCCGGCGCGGCATTTGCCTCGGCGTCGATTCTGGCGCTGGTGCTGGAGCCGGGCATGGCGCTGGCGCTGATGCTGCCGCTCTTGATGCTGATCGACGTTGCCAATCTGAAACCCTATTGGGGGCGCTGGAACCTGCGGGCATCGCTGCTGCTGATTGGCGGCGGCTTGCCCGGTGTGGCGCTGGGGGCCTGGCTTTATGCGGCGGTGGATGCGGATGCGATGCGGGTGCTGATCGGGCTGGTGTCTGTCGGCTTTGTGCTGTGGCAGCTGCGCGGGCGGCTGGGGCTGCGGCTGGCGGCCGATGCGCCGCTGCCGACGGGCGCCGGGGCGCTGGCCGGGCTGGCAGTAGGGTTCACCAGTTTTGTCAGCCACGCGGGCGGGCCGCCGGCCGCGGTCTATCTTCTCAGCCTCAAGTTGCGGAAGACCGAATACCAGGCCAGCACGGTGCTGATTTTCTGGGCCATCAACATCGCCAAGGCGGTGCCTTATGCCGGGCTGGGGATGTTCACACGTGAAACCCTGATGCTGGACCTGATGCTGGCGCCCTTTGCCCTCCTTGGGGCCTGGCTGGGGGTGAAGCTGCATCATTCGGTTCCGGAGCGCTGGTTCTTTGCGCTCACCTATGTTCTGCTCACGGTGACTGGCACCAAGCTGATCTGGGACGGGCTGGCATGATCGAAAATGCAAAGTGCCGCCTGCGGGTGGCAAATGAGCGGGATTACAGCGACGTTCTCTGCTTATACCGGGAACTGATGGGAGAGATTCCGGTCTTGTGCGGCTCAGAGGGGGCCGCGGAGTTCAACAGAATTCTTGCCTTGCCCGGCACATCTATTGCTGTGGCCGAGGCTGGCGGGCAAGTTGTTTCAGCAGCGACTTTGCACGTTCTGCCCAATCTTACGCACGGCGGGCGGCCGTATGCGCTGATTGAAAATGTTGTAACGCTGCGAGCGTTCCAAAGCCGCGGGTTCGGCCGGGCCGTCATGAACTTTGCACGGGACCGGGCCTGGGCAATGGACGCCTACAAGATCATGCTGCTGACTGGCAAAGCTGCCGGTGTGCGTGGCTTTTACGAGCGGCTGGGCTATACAGGTGATGACAAACACGCCATGACTCTGCGCCGCAGCCCGGCCCGGCAGCCGCAGCCTGGAAACCTGCCTCAATAACTGCTCAGGCGTCGCTGTCGGTGTTCGGCAGTGCTTCTGCGAGCACTTCATAGGACTGTCCGGACGCCACCAGGCAGGTCAGGCCGTTGGGGGTGGTTACCGTGATGGTCCAGCTGCCGGTTTCGTCCGAGGCAAAGGTTTCCATCACCATGCCCTGCTGGCCCATGCCGATGCTCTGGCGGCTTTCGCCGTATTTTTCGGCCAGCCTTTTCACCACCGCATCACGCGGGGCGCAGTTGCGGCTTTGGGCGGCGGCTGGTGCGGCGGCCATGGTCACCGCGGCCAGCGCCAGCGGCAGTGCGAAGATTGAGTTTTTCATCTCGTTTTACCCTTTCCGGAACGGCCGGACAGAGCAGGGTGCCTGACGGCAGCCCCCGGTGTCCCTGTTCGGGCCGGTGTGTGACGCAATTCGAAATGCAGGCCCCATGCCTGCCGGCATCAGGTGCGGCCTGGTGCGGCGGCGGTGTCCTGTGCCTTGGTACCTTTCAGTGTGCCGGTCAGGTGCTGATAAGTGGTTAACTATGCGCGCGCTGAAAATTCACACTTGTTATCAGATGTTTGCTGCAAATGCGCGAAGGGTTACGCTGCGCTGCGGCGGAATTGTACTTGAAAGTATACAATCGAATCTGTACCGCTTTACGCAACAAAATAACTTTTGGAGAGGCATCATGGACCCGCGCACGCGCCCCTACCGCTCGGTTTTGTACATTCCCGGATCCAACGCGCGTGCGCTGGAGAAGGCCAAAACCCTGCCGGTGGACGCGGTGATCTTTGATTTGGAGGACGCGGTCTCTGCCGATGAAAAAACCAATGCCCGCGAGACCTTGGCCCAGGCGCTGAAGGGCGGCGGCTATGGCACGCGGATGAAGATCGTGCGGATCAACGGGCTGGATACCCCTTGGGGCCGTGGCGACGCGGTGGCGGCGGCGCGGATGAACCCCGACGCGATTCTGCTGCCCAAGGTGAATGCGCCGGAAGATCTGGACGCGCTGGCAGAAATCACCGGGGATATCCCGCTGTGGGCGATGATGGAAACCCCGCGCGGCATGCTGAATGCCACTGCGATTGCGGCGCACCCCAGGCTGCAGGGCATGGTGATGGGCACCAACGACCTGGCCAAGGAACTGCAGACCCGCTACCGCCCCGACCGGATGCCCATGATGGCAGGGCTGGGCCTGTGCCTGCTGGCGGCCAAGGCCGAGGGGCTGGTGATCGTCGATGGTGTCTACAATGCATTCAAGGACGTGGAGGGCCTGGCGGCGGAATGCGCGCAAGGCCGTGACATGGGCTTTGACGGCAAGACCCTGATCCACCCGGCGCAGGTGGAGACCGCCAATGCCGCCTTTGCCCCGACAGAGCGCGAGATCGACACCTCCCGCCGCCAGATTGCCGCATTTGAAGAGGCGCAGGCCGCAGGGCAGGGTGTTGCCGTGGTCGATGGCAAGATAGTCGAGAACCTGCATGTCGCAACGGCGCGTGAAATTCTGGCAAAAGCGGATGCAATCGCTGCGGTTTCCGCGTAGGTGTTAATCAGCTTAACATCTAAGAGGGGCTGAAATGGCACTGTTGATCCTGGGACTTCTGCTGTGGTGGGGCGGCCACCTGTTCAAACGGCTGGCACCGGAGATGCGTGCCTCCATGGGCAGTGGCGGACGCGGTGTGGTGGCGCTGGTGCTGGTCGCGGGCGTTGCACTGATGGTGATCGGCTACCGCTCCGCGGAGAGTTTCGATCTGGCGCTGGTGCCGCCGTTCCTGAAGCATATCAACAATCTGCTGGTGCTGGTTGCGATCTATTTCATGAGCCCCGGCCCGCACAAGGGTGCGCTGTTTCACAAGATGCGCCATCCGATGCTGACGGGCTTCAAGCTGTGGGCCGCGGCACACCTGCTGGTAAATTGGGACCCGGCGTCCTTTGTGCTGTTCGGCGGGCTGCTGGCCTGGGCGGTGGCAGAGGTGATCGTTATCAACCGGGCTGAGCCTGACTGGCAGCCGGGACCCAAGGGCGCGATTGCCAAGGACGGGATGTTCCTCGCCGCCTCGATTGTCCTGATGGGGGTGATCGGCTACGTCCACGGCATCGTCGGCCCGTCGCCGTTTGGCGGCTAGGCCCAAAGCCAGGATAGGAAACCATGAAACTTTACCGATTTTTGTCCGAAGACGACACCTCTGCCTTTTGCCACAAGGTGACCGATGCGCTGAACAAGGGCTGGGAGCTGCACGGCAGCCCGACCCAGGCCTTTGATCCCGTCAAGGGGATCATGCGCTGCGGCCAGGCGGTGGTGAAAGAGGTGGACGGAACCTACACGCCTGAGACCAAACTGGGAGAACACTGATGGCCAAGACCAATCCGGGCCGCTTTTTCGAAGACTACACCGTTGGCGAAGTCATCCGCCATGCGGTGCCCCGCACGGTGTCGGGCGGCGAACGGGCGCTGTATCATGCGCTCTACCCGGCGCGCCATGCGCTGTATTCTTCGGACGAATTTGCCCGGGCTTCTGGTCTGCCCTCGGCGCCGCTGGATGATCTGGCGGCCTTCCATGTGGTGTTCGGCAAGACGGTGCCGGACATCTCCCTCAATGCGCTGGCGAACCTCGGCTATGCCGAGGGGCGCTGGCTGCTGCCGGTCTATCCCGGCGACACGCTGCGCTCGGAGTCCGAAGTGATCGGGCTCAAGCAGAACTCTAACGGCAAGTCCGGCGTGGTCTATGTGCGCACCCGCGGGCTGAACCAGCGCGATGAATGCGTGATGGAATATGTGCGCTGGGTGATGGTGCGCAAACGCGACCTGGATGCACCGGCGCCGGAGACAGTGATCCCCGAGCTGAACAAGGTGATCTCGGCGGAGCAGCTGGCGGTCCCGGCGGGGCTGGATTTCTCCAGCTACGATTTCACCCTGGCGGGCGAGCCGCACCGCTGGGGCGACTATGAGGTGGGCGAGACCATCGACCATGTGGATGGCGTCACCATCGAGGAAGCCGAGCACATGATGGCGACCAGGCTGTGGCAGAACACCGCCAAGGTGCATTTCGACAATACCGCGCGGCCGGATGGCACAAGGCTGATCTATGGCGGCCATGTGATCTCGATGGCGCGGACCCTGTCGTTCAACGGTCTGGCGAATGCGCAGATGATTGTCGGCCTGAATGGCGGCGCGCACGCCAACCCCTGCCTGTCGGGGCTGACCGTGCGGGCGTGGTCCGAGGTGCTGGACAAGGCCGACACCGCAGCGCCCGGCGTCGGCGCGATCCGGCTGAGGCTGGTGGCGACCAAAGGCGGCGAGCCGTTCCAGTTGAAGGGCGAGGACGGCAAGTACCTGCCGGATGTGCTGCTGGATCTGGATTACTGGGCGCTGATGCCGAAGTGACCGGGCGGGGCCGCGGGCTTTTTGGGAACCGTTACCTGCTGTCCACGCACTCTGTGCGAGATAGGCGAGACGGATAATTTCCTGTCTTGCAATCCTGAGGCGCGCCGGTAAACCTGCCTGCGCTACTCAGGGTGGAAAAATTATGATTGACGAAGAAAAGTCATCGGCCAGTTACGGGACAGCAGTCATTCTGTGCGGTCTGTTCGGTGTGATTGGCGTGCACCATTTCTACTTGCGGAACTACGTGCATGGAATGATTGACCTGGGGTTGTTCATTCTGTTTGTTGTTCTTTTGGCGGGTAACCAGCCCCTGCTGGGTTACCTGGTGCTGCTCGTTGATATCGTGCACTCAATAATCGTTTTTTATCTGTTGATTGCGGAAAAGGCCCGGGACGGATCGGGCCGTTTGGTCAAACTGAAATAAGGTTAAGAACAACATGGCAAATATGGATCATGCAGCTGCCGGCGACGTAAGCGAAAAAGGGTTCGTTCCCGCTGTGCTGCTGTGCTTCTTTCTGGGGTCGCTGGGCGCGCACCGCTTCTATCTTGGCAAGATCGGCACTGGCATCCTCATGCTGCTCACGCTGGGCGGCTTGGGAATCTGGACAATCATTGACTTTGTCCGGCTGATTATCGGCTCCATGGGTGACCGGGACGGTCTGCCGCTGCGCCGCTGAAAATGTGCCTGCTGCGGCTCTCAGGCCGCAGCAGATTTTTTCGGCCTGAGCGCCGGGACACTCCCCGCGCAAAAGTGATAGCTCTGAAAGCTGCAATCAGCTTAAGCTGGCTTCATGCGGGTTTTGCAGCTTCTGGTTTTTTCCATGCTTTCCCTCTGGCCGCTGCGATCGGCGGCCTGCGATCTGGCTTTGGTGCTGGCGGTGGATGTCTCCGGCTCTGTTGATGCAGAGGAATACCGCATTCAGATGGACGGGCTGGCGGCGGGCCTGCGCGACGGGGTGGTGTCCGAGGCGCTGGTCAAGGCGCGCGCCCAGGTGCTGCTGCTGCAATGGTCAGGCGAGTCGCGTCAGGAGGTGACGCTGCCCTGGGCGGAGATCCGGACCTTCGGCGATGTCGAGGCGCTGGCGCAGGAGATCGAGCAGGCACCAAGGCCCTGGCGCAATTACTCCACTGCGGTGGGGGAGGCGCTGTTCCTGGCGCTGGAGCAGTTTCCGGCCGTGGAGCATTGCAAGCGCCGGGTGATTGATGTTTCCGGCGACGGGTTCTCCAACGAGGGGATCGAGCCGCGCGAGGTGCATGGCGCGCTGGCGGCAGCAGGTGTGACCGTGAATGCCATCGCCATCGAGCAAAGCGAGCCGGATCTGACCGCCTATTTCTTTGAAAACGTGATCCGCGGCGAGGGGGCCTTTGTGGTCTCTGCTGCGAGCTTTGCCGACTACCCGTCGCGCATCCGCAAGAAGCTGGTCAGGGAGGTCGCACGGCAGACCGCGGCGCTGCCGGAAGGTGCAGGGAGGGCAGTTGCGTCTTTGCAGTGATTTGCAGAGGAGGGCCTGATTCTGCAAAAAATTTCCAATCGGCGAATTTGTGATCACTAATTATTTGCTGTGATCACAAGCCGTGGCGTTTTAGCGCCAACAGACCAGAAACCTGCCGTTTTTAACTGTTCACTCGGGTGACACGCCGTAAAAATCGGCTAAAACGTCGTCAGCCAACCTGAAAAGGAGCCAACATGGCCGATGTCAATCGGGGCAACCGCCCGCTTTCGCCGCATTTGCAGGTCTACCGGCCGCAGCTGACCTCCGTGACTTCGATCCTGACACGGATCACCGGCAACGCGCTGATCGTATCTGCGCTGCTGATCGCCTGGTGGTTCCTGGCTGCCGCAACCTCGCCCGAATATTTCGCCATTGCCAATGGGCTGCTGACCAGCTGGTTCGGCGACCTGGTGATGACGCTGTCGGCGCTGGGCCTGTGGTATCACACGCTGGCGGGCATCCGGCACCTGATCTGGGACAACGGCATGATGCTGGACCTGGAACAGGCCGAGAAGCTGGGCTGGTTCGTGGTGATCGGCTCTGCCGTTCTGACTGTCCTGACAATTATCATCGTCTAAGCCCGGGAGGCACACGCAATGCGATATCTGACTGACCGCAAGCGCGCCGTTGGGATGGGCGCTGCAAAATCCGGAACAGAACATCACTGGTCGATGCAGGTGAGCTCAATCGCTCTCTTGATCCTGGTGCCGCTGTTTGTCTTCACCTTCGGTTCTGCGCTGGGCGGCACCTATGAAGAGATCACCGCCTATTACTCCCGCCCGTTCCCGGCACTCGTGGCGGCGCTGACCATCTGGGTCGGCATGATGCACTTCAAATCCGGCGCCCAGATCATGATCGAGGATTATGTCCACGGCTTCAAAGGCCGCCTGACGATCATCCTGGTCAACTGCCTGTCCTATGCCGTCGCCGCGACCAGCGCCTATGCGCTGATCCGCCTGGCCCTGTAACTCCCCGAGGTCTTTTTCAATGGCTGCTTACGAATACGAAACACATGAATATGACGTGGTCGTGGTTGGCGCCGGCGGGGCCGGCCTCCGCGCGACGCTGGGCATGGCGGAACAGGGCCTGCGCACGGCCTGCGTGACCAAGGTGTTCCCGACCCGCTCCCACACTGTGGCAGCGCAGGGCGGCATTGCCGCGTCCCTGGGCAACATGGGGCCGGACAGCTGGCAGTGGCACATGTATGACACCGTCAAGGGCTCCGACTGGCTGGGCGACACCGACGCGATGGAATATCTGGCGCGCGAGGCGCCCAAGGCCGTTTATGAGCTGGAGCATTACGGCGTGCCGTTCTCGCGCACCGAGGAAGGCAAGATCTACCAGCGCCCGTTCGGCGGCCACACCACCGAATACGGCGAAGGCCCCGCGGTGCAGCGCACCTGTGCAGCGGCTGACCGGACCGGCCACGCGATCCTGCATACGCTCTATGGCCAGTCGCTGAAGAACAACGCGGAATTCTACATCGAGTATTTCGCCATCGACCTGATCATGTCCGAGGACGGGCAGTGCCAGGGTGTTGTCTGCTGGAAGCTGGATGACGGCACCATGCATGTGTTCAACGCCAAGATGGTGGTGCTGGCGACCGGCGGTTACGGGCGCGCCTATTTCTCCGCCACCTCGGCGCATACCTGCACCGGCGATGGCGGCGGCATGGTGGCGCGGGCAGGCCTGGCGCTGCAGGACATGGAGTTTGTGCAGTTCCACCCGACCGGCATCTACGGCTCCGGTTGCCTGATCACCGAAGGCGCGCGGGGCGAGGGCGGCTACCTCACCAACTCCGAAGGTGAACGGTTCATGGAGCGCTATGCGCCCCAGTATAAGGACCTGGCGCCGCGCGACTATGTCAGCCGCTCCATGACCATGGAAATCCGCGAAGGCCGCGGTGTGGGCGCCGAGGGCGACCATATCCACTTGAACCTGTCCCACCTGCCGGCCGAGGCGCTGGCGGAGCGGCTGCCGGGTATTTCTGAGAGCGCCAAGATTTTTGCCGGCGTCGACGTGACTAAGGAGCCAATCCCGGTTCTGCCCACCGTGCATTACAACATGGGCGGCATCCCCACCAACTACTGGGGCGAGGTGCTGAACCCGACCGCTGAGGATCCGACCGCCGTGGTGCCGGGACTGATGGCCGTGGGCGAGGCGGGCTGCGCCTCGGTGCATGGCGCCAACCGGCTTGGCTCCAACTCCCTCATCGACCTCGTGGTCTTTGGCCGTGCCTCCGCCATCCGCGCGGGCAAGGTTGTGGACGCCGACGCGGCGAACCCGGTGCTGAACCAGGCCTCCGTCGACAAGGCGTTCGACCGGTTTGACACCCTGCGCAACGCCAAGGGCGGCATCCCCACCGCCGATCTGCGGCTGGAGATGCAGCGCACCATGCAGGCGGACGCGGCCGTGTTCCGCACCGACAAGACCCTGAAGGAAGGCGTCGAGAAGATGACCGCGATTGCGGCCAAGCTGGATGACTTGAAGGTGACCGACCGCTCACTGGTTTGGAACTCCGACCTGATGGAGACGCTGGAGCTGACCAACCTGATGCCCAACGCGCTGGCCACCATTGTTGGCGCCGAGGCGCGCAAGGAAAGCCGCGGCGCGCACGCGCATGAGGATTACGCCACCCGCGACGACGAGAACTGGCGGGTCCATACCGTGTCGCGCGTGGAGGGCAACAAGGTTGACCTCAGCTACCGTCCGGTGATCGTGGATCCGCTGACCACCGAGGATGAAGGCGGCATCAGCCTCAAGAAAATCGCGCCCAAGGCGCGGACGTTCTAAGGAGACAGACCATGGTTCAATTCAGCCTCCCGAAGAACTCCAAGATCACCACCGGCAAGACCTGGCCCAAGCCGGAGGGCGCCAGCAATGTGCGCAAGTTCAAGATCTACCGCTGGAACCCGGATGACGGAAAAAATCCGCAGGTCGACACCTATTTCGTCGACATGGACAGCTGCGGCCCGATGGTTCTGGACGCGCTGATCAAGATCAAGAACGAGATTGACCCGACGCTGACCTTCCGCCGTTCCTGCCGCGAGGGGATCTGCGGGTCGTGCGCGATGAACATCGACGGCATCAACACGCTGGCCTGTATCTACGGCATGGATGAGATCAAGGGCGATGTGGCGATCTATCCGCTGCCGCATATGCCGGTGGTCAAGGACCTTATCCCCGACCTGACCCATTTCTATGCCCAGCACGCCTCGATCATGCCGTGGCTGGAGACCAAGACCAACCGCCCGGCGAAAGAGTGGAAGCAGTCCATCGAGGACCGCAAGAAGCTGGATGGGCTTTATGAGTGCGTGATGTGCGCGTCCTGCTCGACTTCCTGCCCGAGCTACTGGTGGAACGGCGACCGCTACCTTGGGCCGGCCGCGCTGCTGCATGCCTACCGCTGGATCATCGACAGCCGGGACGAGGCCACGCCGGAGCGTCTGGACCAGCTGGAGGATCCGTTCAAGCTCTACCGCTGCCACACCATCATGAACTGCGCCAAGACCTGCCCCAAGGGCCTGAACCCGGCCAAGGCAATTGCGCATATCAAGAAGATGATGGTTGAGCGCACTGTCTGACCCGAACACCGGATGAACTGAGCACACCCCGTAGCCGAGAGGCTTGCGGGGTGCGTTGTTTTAAATGGAAAAAATTGAATAGGAGAAGAATTAAGACGTTTAAGGTTTTTGCCATGGGGTTGGTCACAAGCGCCCTGACGGCCTGTGTGTCCTCCGGCGAGAGCAGCAGTGTTAATTCTGAATGGAAAGCGCTGAACAGCAAGCGGCCACAATGTGCAAAGGCTGCGGGTATCACCGGACCTTATTCGGTTGCCACTGAGTACTACGGGGGATCGGTCGTGCAGGTGTTTGAGCCGGGTCCGGGCGTAAGCGAAGCGCAGGCGGCGAAAGCGAATGCTTGCATGAAAGCCTGATAGCCGTTTGGGCTACACCCCAAGGCTAAGCGCTGTAATGTCGGCGAAGCTATGCCATCTCCGCGGCAGCAGAATTGAAAACCCCCGGTATTCCTGCGAAACCGGGGGAAGTTTTGTCAGGTGACGGATTTCGGGTATGAGACTTCTTGGATGTGCCGCGGGCACGCTTATCCTTCTGGCAGGCTGCATGACGGCAACGGACAATGACCGGATCGGCGGCCAGCTTGCGGCAACAGATGCCAGGGTGCCGGGCTGCATCGCGGCTGCTGGAATCACCGGAGAAGTGCGGATCAGCACCGAGTTCCTGGGCCATGGCGCCGGCGCCACTGTGCTGCGAAACGTGCAGCCGGGGCCGAATGTGACAGAGGCGCAGGCAGCGCAGGCGACCTCCTGTATCAATTCCTGAACCTAATTTGTTGAGCAGCGGCAGAACCCGCCCTAAGGTGCTGCAATGCAACCGCATTTCTATGCCATTTTGCTTGCCGGCATCGCCGGGCTTTCGATGCCGCTGGGCGGGCTGCTGGCCTGGTGCGAGCACATCAGCAACCCGGTGTTGCGTGACCGGGTGCTGCATACCATTGCGGCCTTTGGCGGCGGGGCGCTGGCCTCAGCCGTTGCGCTGGTTCTGGTGCCGGAAGCGGCTGAGGCGCTGCCAGCCGTCTGGGCGGTTGGCCTGTTCGCTGCGGGGGGCCTGGTTTTTTACCTGACTGATATCGTTCTGCAGCGCCATGGCGGCAGCGGTGCCCTGCTGCTGGCAATGCTGCTTGATTACCTGCCGGAGGCGATGGCGCTGGGGGCGATGCTGGTGGCCGATGCCGCCACCGCCAAGCTGCTGGCGCTGATGATCTTCCTGCAGAACATGCCCGAGGGTTTTGCTGCTTTCCGCGAGGTCTGGAGCGGCGACAGCCCGGCCTGGCATGTGCTGCTGCTGTTCCTTGGGCTGGCCGCATTGGGGCCGGCCTGCGCGCTGGCGGGGCTGGTCTGGCTTGCAGATGCCCATGCGGTGCTCGGCGGGATCATGATCTTTGCCGCGGGCGGCATCCTCTATCTGCTGTTCCAGGACATCGCCCCCAAGGCGCACAGCAGCCGCAGCAGCGCCCCTGCGCTGGGGGCGGTTGCCGGTTTTGCCTTGGGGCTGGCGGGGGACCTTCTGACCGGCTGAGCGGCAAAGCGAATTGGATTGCAGCAACTGCATGGCAAACCTGCAAAAACATCCGGTGCGCCGGGCGGTGGCAGCGGATACCCTGCAACCCGAGGGAGGATGGTGCCGCAATTAAGGAGACCGCCCGATGAAACCCGTTGAAACCCTGGAAGAACAGCAAGCCAAAGCCGCACCCGCTGCATTGGATGCGCTGGAACAGGCTTATGCCTATTTCACCCCGGAAACGCCGGTGGCGGCAACGCAGGACCTGCATCAGGATCAGCTGTTCGATTATTATCAGGCGGCTTGATCCAAGCCGCCCCCCAGGTTCCGGTTTTGCGTTTGAAAGGCTGGCAGGCCAGGGCTAGACAGGCTGCATGGTACTCATCGTTGTTCTGGCAATTGGCGTCTTTTGTTATTTCCTTTGGCGCCATCGCGCGATGGATCTGACCCGCAACTGCCGCTGGCGGCAGGTCAAGTCCGAGGGGCATTGGCGCTGCATTGCCTGCGGTGCAGTGGAACCCGGGCAAATCGCGCCCCGCATGTGCCGCAATCCGCAGCGTGCCAGATCCTGACAAGGCGCTTCCGCGCCCGCCGCGGTGCCACACCCAACCGCAACTGTGCCTATGCCCGAAAGCACGGGGTGCAGGCGGGAGAACTGCGGCTTCGGCTAAGGCGGCTTGCTGGGATGGCCCGTGACCGGACCGCCGGTGCTAAGGGCTTGCGCCACGTCAGCGAAGCGGTCTTGATGGGGCAAACGAACAGGAAGGTTTGCCCCCATGTCCAGCACACCCGCGGCCCCCGCCGACGCAGACGCCCGCCGCGCCGTCAAACCGGTGATCTGCTACCCGAATGAAACCCTGCCGGTGCCGGACCTGGCGCTCTACCACCGGGCGCGGGAAGGCGCGGTGAAGACCGGCGAGGTGCGGGTGCCGCCCCGCGATGCGGCCTGCTTTGAAGTGCCTGCCGGGCATTTCTTCCGCATCACCTCAATCGAGGGGCCTCAGGTGGGCGACCTGAACCTCTGGAACAAGAATGATCTGTCGGAGCGCTTCTATTCCGGCAAGACCCGCGCGCTGCATGGTACCCATATCACCGCCGGTGAGCGGATGTGGACCAGCTTTCCGCATTTGCGCCCTATGGCGACCGTGGTCGCCGACACGCTGGGCTGGTACGGCATCGATGACTTCGGCGGTTCGGTGCATGACCTGATCGGCACTCGCTGCGACCCCTATACCGGCAACCTGCTGGCGGGCAGCCAATACCACCATTGCTGTCATTCCAACCTGACCCGGGCGCTCGCGGATCACCTGGGTGTGTCCACGGCGGAGGCGGAGCCGCATGTGCATGATGTGCTGAACGTCTTCATGTGCACCGGCTTCACCCGTGATACCGGCCAGTATTTCATGAAGGCCAGCCCGGTGCGGCCCGGCGATTACCTGGAGTTTTTTGCTGAGATCGACCTTTTGGGCAGCCTCAGCGCTTGTCCGGGCGGGGATTGCTCCGCGGAACATTCCAGCGATACCGCCGCCTGTTACCCGATGCTGGTCGAAGTTTTTGCCCCGTTAGAGGGTGCGCTTGGCGATTGGAAAAGCCCGCCGCCAAATGGGTATGACCGCAGCCACGGGTGCAAGTAAAACCGGTCAAATGTTATTTGGCCAGAGGTCTTGCTGAAATTCAGGCCCGCGTGAACAATCGCAACTTGTGATTTTCCCGAGCTCCCAAAAAGAAAAGGACAGCGGAATAACCGCTGTCCTTGGGCAAGCCGTAAATCGAAATTACGTAGAGTCAGCTGAACGCTGCCTCCAAGGCAATTTCCACCATGTCGCCAAAGCTGCGCTCCCGCTGATCGGAAGGCAGGGCTTCGCCGGTGCCCAGATGGTCGGAGACCGTCAGCACTGCCAGCGCCCGGCAGCCGTGACGGGCCGCAAGCGTGTACAGCTCCGCGGCCTCCATCTCTACGCCGAGGATGCCGTGGCGCACCATCTGCTCGTTCAGGTCCGGGCGTTCGTCATAAAACACGTCCGAAGAGTAAATGCCGCCGATATGAGTGGCCGAGCCGCGTTTGGCTGCCGCTGTTGCTGCCGCCTGCAGCAGGCCCCAATCCGCGCAGGGGGCAAAGTTCAGCTCGCGGAAAATGCCGCTGGAGGGGCTGTTCACGGTGCTGGCGGTCATCGCCAGGATCACGTCGCGCACCTTGACCTTGTCCTGCATGCCGCCGCAGGAGCCGATGCGGATCAGGGTTTTTGCGCCAAAGTCCCGGATCAGCTCATTGGCGTAGATTGACAGCGAGGGCATGCCCATGCCGCTGCCCTGAATGGTGACGCGTTGGCCGTTCCAGGTGCCGGTATAGCCCAGCATCCCGCGCACCTCGTTGACCAGTTTGGCATCCTGTAAAAAGGTCTCAGCCGCCCATTTGGCGCGGTAAGGGTCGCCGGGCATCAGAACGGTTTCTGCAATGTCGCCCGGTGCGGCGCCGATATGAATGGTCATGGCTACACTCCGCTGGGGCTTCAGATTTCCAAGTCGGAAATATCCATGCCTGCGGTGAGCGCTGCATGCACCCAATGCGGCTTGCGGCCACGGCCGGTCCAGGTTTCCTCGGGGTTGCTGGGGTTGCGGTATTTCGGGGCCGCCTTGGTCTTCTTGGCACCCTGCCGAGACGCATTGGCGATTTCATCGAGTGAAAATCCGTATTTGGCGGCAGCTTCCTCGGCGGCTTTCAGGGCCTCCTGACGCTCGCGCAGTTCTGCTTCCTGCAATGCTTTTTCAACGTCGCTTTGCAGCTGGAGAAGCTCTTTTCTGCTCATAGCCGAAAGATCGAAGGTCATTTTGAACTCCATATAAAAATGGCATACCGGAAAATCCGGTATGCCATTCCTTATGGCCCAATTACCAGACGCGTTTCAGCATCTTTTTCAGCTGTTTGCAGGAAATTGCCTATTAAAGGTCAATTCGCTGCAATTTGTGGTGGCTTAGCCAGGTCGACAATATCGCTCATGATTGAATTAAGCTCGAAATCCTTTGGGGTATAGACGCGGGCCACGCCCATGGATTTCAGCCTTTGCGCGTCTTCATCTGGAATAATGCCGCCGACAACAACCGGGATATGCTCCAGCCCGGCGTCGCGCATGCGCTGCATCATTTCCTCGACCAGCGGCAAGTGGCTGCCCGACAGGATCGACAGGCCGACCACATGGGCATCGTCCTTCTGCGCCGCTTCCACCAGCTCAGCCGGGGTCATGCGGATGCCGTCATAGGTGATGTCCATACCGCAGTCGCGGGCGCGGAAGGCAATTTGTTCGGCACCGTTGGAATGGCCGTCCAGCCCCGGCTTGCCGACCACAAACTTGATCCGGCGGCCCAGCACGTCGCTGACCGCATTGACCGCATCGCGCAGATCGTCCAGCCCCTCGGTCTTGTTCGAAACGGAGGCTGAAACGCCGGTCGGGCCGCGGTAGGTGCCGTGGACCTTGCGCATTTCTTCCGCCCATTCGCCGGTGGTGACGCCCGCCTTGGCGGCGGCAATCGAGGGCTCCATGATATTGGCGCCGTTTTGCGCTGCCGCGCGCAGGGCAGCCAGTGCTGACTGCACCGCGTTATTGTCGCGTTCGCCGCGCCAGGCATTCAGCCGGCTGATCTGCTCCTGCTCCACAGCCGGGTCGACCACCATGATGCCGCCGTCCTCTGTCTGCAGCGGTGAGGGCTCGCCCTCGGTCCATTTGTTGACACCGACAACGACGGTCTCGTTCTTCTCGATCCGGTTCAGCCGCTCGGCGTTGGAATCGACCAGGCGGCCCTTCATGTATTCGATGGAGGCCACCGCGCCGCCCATGGATTCCAGGTTCGCCAGCTCGGCGCGGGCGCCTTCTTTCAGCTCTTCCACCTTGGCGTCCACCGCCGGGTTGCCGTCAAACAGGTCGCCGTATTCCAGAAGGTCGGTTTCATAGGCCAGGATCTGCTGCATTCGCATCGACCACTGCTGGTCCCAGGGGCGGGGCAGGCCAAGCGCCTCGTTCCAGGCGGGCAGCTGCACCGCGCGGGCGCGGGCTTTCTTGGACAATGTCACCGCCAGCATCTCGATCAGGATGCGGTAGACGTTGTTTTCCGGCTGCTGTTCGGTCAGCCCCAGCGAGTTCACCTGCACGCCATAGCGGAAGCGGCGGAACTTGGGGTCGGCGACGCCATAGCGTTTCTCGCAGATCTCATCCCACAGATCGACAAAGGCGCGCATCTTGCACATTTCGGTGACGAACCGGATGCCCGCATTCACGAAGAAGGAGATGCGGCCCACCATGGCCGGGAAGTCTTCCGGCGCGATGCGCGGCTTCAGCTCGTCCAGCACCGCCTGCGCGGTCGCCAGGGCAAAGGCCAGCTCCTGCTCAGGCGTCGCGCCGGCCTCCTGCAGGTGGTAGGAGCAGACGTTCATCGGGTTCCACTTGGGCACGTTGGTGTAGCAGTACTCCGCAACATCCGCGATCATCTTGAGGCTGGGTTTGGGCGGGCAGACATAGGTGCCGCGGCTTAGGTATTCCTTGATCAGGTCGTTCTGCACCGTGCCTTGCAGCTTGGAGACATCCGCGCCCTGTTCCTCGGCCACCGCGATATAGAGCGCCAGCAGCCAGGGGGCGGTGGCGTTGATGGTCATCGAGGTGTTCATCTGTTCCAGCGGGATTTCATTGAACAGGGTCCGCATGTCGCCCAGGTGGCAGACGGGCACGCCGACCTTGCCCACTTCGCCGCGGGCCAGCACATGGTCGCTGTCATAGCCGGTCTGGGTCGGCAGGTCGAAGGCGACCGAGAGGCCGGTCTGCCCCTTGGCCAGGTTGGCACGGTACAGCGCGTTGGACGCCTTTGCAGTGGAGTGGCCGGCATAGGTGCGGATCAGCCAGGGGCGGTCTTTTTGCATCTGCGGCATGTCGGGCCTCGCGAGTCAGTGTGGCGGTAATTTTWTTTCGTCACGCAGATGTAAACTGCAATTTTCGACCTATGTCAATTCGCTGCGTTGCGGCAATTCCGCTTCTGCTTCGGGAAGCCCGTATGGCTAGGTGCTTGTCAAGGCGGTTGCCATGCGCAACTGTTCTCTCATGACGCAAACCGTGGAACTGCCGCTGTGGCTCTTTGTGCTGATCGTGGGTTTTGCCGCGGTGACTTTCGCGTCGCATTTCCTGTTTCCTTCGGTGCGCTGGTTCTTCCGGAGGCGCCTGGAACGGGCGGTGGCGCGGCTGAACCAGCGGCTGGAACGCCCGATTGAGCCGTTCAAACTGGCGCGGCGCCATGACATGATCCAGCGACTGATACATGATCCGCAGGTGGCCCAGGCGGCGGCGGATCATGCCGCGGCGGAAGGCATCCCGGAAAACGTGGCGTTTGAGCAGGTGCGCCGCTATGCGCGTGAAATCGTGCCGGGGTTTTCCGCCTTTGCCTATTTCGGCCTGGCGATCCGGGCGGCGCGGTTTCTGTCCAACGCGGTCTACCGCGTTCGGCTGGGCCACCAGGATGAGGAGGCGCTGCGCGCCATAGACCCCAATGCGACCGTGGTCTTTGTGATGAACCACCGCTCCAACATGGATTATGTGCTGGTCACCTACCTGGCGGCGGAACGCTCAGCCCTGTCTTACGCGGTGGGGGAGTGGGCGCGGGTCTGGCCGCTCAGCCGGCTGATCCGGGCGATGGGTGCCTATTTTATCCGGCGGCGTTCGCGCAATGACCTCTACCGCAAGGTGCTGGCAGCCTATGTGCGGCTGGCCACCCGCGGCGGCTCCACCCAGGCGATGTTTCCTGAGGGCGGCCTCAGTCTCGACGGCGCCTTGGCGCAGCCCAGGCTGGGGCTGCTGAAGTATATTGTCGAGGGCTATGACCCGGACCGGCGTGACGTGGTGTTTGTGCCGGTGGCGCTGAATTACGACAGGGTGCTGGAGGACAAGATCCTGACCTCCGCGGCCAAAGCAGGCGACCGGCGGTTCAAGGCCCGGATCGGGCTGGTGGCGCTGCGGCTCCTGCGGCAGCTGTGGCTGTGGATGACCGGCCGCTACCGCCGGGCAGGCTATGCGGCGGTGAATTTCGGCCGTCCTCTCAGCCTTGCCGGCTTCGGTGCCGGGCGCGAGGGCGACATTACCAAACCGCTGGCGCGGGAACTGATGCAGCGGATCAGCGGCATTGTCCCTGTTCTGCCGGTGCCGCTGATCTCCGCCATCCTGCTCAGGCAGGGGCCGCTCAGCCGGGCGGCGATTGAGCACAGGCTTGAGGATCTGGTTGCGGCAATGCCGTTGGCTCATGTCCACATTCCCCGGGACGATCTGTCTTATGCGGCTGAGGCGGGCCTGAGCCAGCTGCTGCGGCGCGGGCTGGTGATGGAAGCGGGCGGACGGATCACACCCATGGCGGATCGTCAGGATCTGCTGGAGTTTTATGCCAACTCGATCCGTCATCTGCTGCCCGAGGACAGCGGTTTGCCCGGCGGCCGGAGTGATTTCTCTGCACCTGCTAAGAGCAATGCTGCATCCGCTGGGTCATAAAATTACCCAAACACCGCAAAAGTGGTTGCAATATTACCTTCTCAATCCTATCCATCAGGTAACCGCTGCGATTCTGCACCGCGGCAAAGAACAGGATGCAAAGGAGGCCATCATGGCATTGGATACCCAGACTGACGTCATGTCGTACGAGGCGCCCGAGAAAGATCTATATGAGCTTGGGGAAATCCCCCCGATGGGCTATGTGCCCAAGAAAATGTACGCATGGGCCATCCGCAAGGAGCGCCACGGCGAGCCGAACACCGCGATGCAGCAGGAAGTGGTCGATGTGCCCGAGCTGGACAGCAACGAGGTGCTGGTGCTGGTGATGGCGGCAGGCGTCAACTACAACGGCGTCTGGGCGTCTCTGGGCAAGCCGATCTCGCCGTTTGACGGCCACAAGGCTCCTTATCACATTGCCGGCTCCGATGCCTCGGGCATCGTCTGGGCTGTGGGCTCCAAGGTGACCCGCTGGAAGGTCGGCGACGAGGTGGTCATCCACTGCAATCAGGACGATGGCGACGACGAGGAATGCAACGGCGGCGACCCGATGTACTCCCCCAGCCAGCGGATCTGGGGCTATGAGACCCCGGACGGCTCCTTTGCCCAGTTCACCAACGTGCAGGCCCAGCAGCTGATGCCGCGCCCCAAGCACCTGACCTGGGAAGAAAGCGCCTGCTACACGCTGACACTGGCGACCGCCTACCGGATGCTGTTCGGCCATGAGCCGCACGACCTGAAGCCGGGCCAGAACGTGCTGGTCTGGGGTGCCTCGGGCGGCCTCGGTTCCTATGCGATCCAGCTGATCAACACTGCCGGCGCCAACGCCATCGGCGTGATCTCGGACGAGAGCAAGCGCGACTTTGTCATGGGGCTGGGTGCCAAGGGCGTTCTGAACCGCAAGGACTTCAACTGCTGGGGCCAGCTTCCCACCGTGAACACACCGGAATATGCCGAGTGGTTCAAGGAAGCCCGCAAGTTCGGAAAGGCGATCTGGGACATCACCGGCAAGGGCGTGAACGTCGACATGGTGTTCGAGCACCCCGGCGAGGCAACTTTCCCGGTCTCCACCTTCGTGGTGAAGAAGGGCGGCATGGTTGTGATTTGCGCCGGTACCACCGGGTACAACCTGACCTTCGACGTGCGTTACATGTGGATGCACCAGAAGCGCCTTCAGGGCTCGCACTTTGCACACCTCAAGCAGGCCGCGGCAGCCAACAAGCTGATGGTGGAGCGCCGTCTGGACCCCTGCATGTCCGAAGTATTCACTTGGGCGGATCTGCCGGAAGCGCATATGAAGATGCTGCGCAACGAGCATTTGCCGGGCAACATGTCGGTGCTGGTGCAAGCGCCAAAGACCGGCCTGCGCACCCTGCAGGATGTGCTCGACGCCTGAAGGCGGACCGGCCTTCAAAAGTGAAGAAGAATGGTTTTCCCGCGAATCGCAGATGCGATCCGCGGGAAATTTTATTTATAATTTTATCTTTTCAGATGCTTGGCTGCTGCAGCATCGCCGGAATTCCAGTGGCTGGGCAAAAAGAAGCATGTAGGATAAACCATGAGTGGTGTGACGCTGTTTCAGGACACCTATGAACGGCGCGAGGCCGCCAAATTTGACCCTTTGGTCAGAAGTTCCATTGACTTCAGTAACTTGGCCGCTGCACTAAAGCCGAAGCTATATGCCTTGCCTGATGCGAAGGGGGGGTGCGGCATTCAAACCTAACGTTGTTGGATTCGGGCGATAACAGATGGCAGGCAAAGCAGAACTGGACCGCATTCTGGAGGCGCTGGACGCCACGGATACCCTGGATGGTCTCCAGCAGATCATCGAGCAGGTCTGCGCTGTGTTTGGTGTCGACCATGCCATGTATCACTGGGTCGACAGCGCCGGCGACCACTACTACTTCGGCACCTATCCGCAGACTTGGGTCGAGCGGTATCAGGAAAAGGCTTATGTCCGCGTCGATCCGGTTGTGGCCGGCTGCTATCAGCGGTTTCACCCCGTAGACTGGAAGCGGCTGGACTGGTCGCCGAAACCGGCACGGGAGTTTCTGAAGGACGCGCTGGAGCACGGCGTTGGCAACCAGGGGTATTCCATCCCGGTCCGCGGTCCCAACGGTCAGTTTGCGGTATTCACGGTCAGCCACAACTGCGATGATGAAGCCTGGGAAAAGCTGACCGACCGCTACAGCCGCGACATGATCCTGATGGCGCATTATTTCAACCGCAAGGCGCTGGAATTCGAACCCGACCGCAGCCCGGATCAGGCGCAGCCGCTGTCGCCGCGGGAGGTGGATGCACTGACCCTGCTGGCAATCGGTTACAGCCGGGCGCAGGTGGCAAAGACCTTGTCCATTTCCGAGCATACGCTGCGCGTTTACATTGAAAGCGCGCGTTTCAAGCTGGGAGCAATCAATACAACCCATGCAATTGCCCGCGCAATATCGCTTGGTTTTATTGTGATTTAACGACCGGTTGTGAAAGCTACCGCAAATACACTCTGAGATTGCCGGTTCTGGCCGTACCCTGTCCCCACTGTTCAACCAGAAGGGGACTACATCATGCTTCGCTTTATCTATGGCCGCGATCTTCAAAACCATGCTTTCCTGGCGCACTCGATGTTCCGGGACCGGGCGGACCAGTTCAAAATCCGGCTGGGCTGGGACGTGCAGGTCGATCTGAACGGTGAGGAGCGGGATCAGTATGACGCGCTGGACCCGCTGTATGTGATTTGGGAGATGCCCGATGGAAGCCATGGCGGCTCCATGCGGTTCCTGCCGACCACCGGACCGGTGATGGTCAATGATGTGTTCCTGGAACTCGCGGGCGGGGTGCCAATCTGCAGCCCGCTGATCTGGGAATGCACCCGGTTCTGCCTGTCGCGCGATGCGGAGACCAGTGTGGCAGGCGCGCTGACGCTTGGCGGGGTGGAAATAATGCGCAACTTTTCTGTCGCGCATTTCGCCGGTGTCTTTGACCGTCGCATGGTCCGGATTTACCGCAGCCTGGGGTTCAGCCCGGAGGTGATCGGAACCCAGGGAGAGGGGCGGGAGCGCATCTGCCTGGGCTTGTGGGAATACACGCCTGAGGTCTACCTGAACGTCGCCGCCAAGGCGGGCATTGCGCCGGAGCTTTCGCAGCTTTGGTTTGACCGCTCCTTTGGCGGCGCAGGGTCTGCGGTACCGCTGGCGCTTACCGCCTGACTGATACGAAATCCGGGGCCGGTGCCTCTGGCGGACCCGGCCCCGCGGCTGTAGGGTCGCGGCATGACAGCTCTGCCCGTACAGTTTTCCGATGACCAGGCCACCGCTTATGACAGCGTGACCGATCTCCTGCGCCAGGCGGGGGTGGACCTTGATGACGGGCTGTTGCATCCGCCCCGCGGCGACGCCGGGGTAATGGCGGTGATCGGCAAGGCCGGCTCGGGCAAGACGCTGCTGCTGGCGGAGCTCTACAAGGCGCTGGAACAGTCGGGGGTCGAGGTTGTCTCCGGCGATTACGAGAGCCGCAAGAAGGGCGATGACCGCCGCACCCTGGCGATACTGGCGCCGACCAACAAGGCCGCCAGCGTGCTGCGCCTGCGCGGGGTGCCGGCCACAACCATTCACCGCATTCTCTATACGCCGGTCTATGACCCGGAGTTCGAGAAAATCGCCGAATGGCTGGCGGGGCAGGGCGACCAGCCAGAAATCGAAGGGCTGACAGAGGAAGCGCTGGCGCGCGCCGCGGCCTTCTATGAGAAGAACAAGTCAATCCCCGGCGCGCTGGCCGCAGCTGGGCTGAGCGGTTCCGACTTCATCACCGGCTGGAAGCGGCGCGAAGAGCCCTTGGACATCGGCTTTGTCGATGAGGCCTCGATGCTGGACGACCGCCAGTTCGAGGATCTCAAGGAGATCTTTCCGAACCTGATCCTGTTCGGCGATCCGGCGCAGCTGGCCCCTGTGAACCAGTCGGGGTCGATGGTGTTCGACGCGCTGCCAGAGCCGCGCCGCCTGATCCTGAACCGCATCCACCGGCAGGAGGCAGGCAACCCGATCCTGGATCTGGCCCACGCGCTGGCCGACCCGCAGCTGGGGTTTGAAGATTTCGAGCGGATGATCGAAGACACCGCGCGCCGCGATGAGCGTGTGGTCTGGGGCCAGCGCGTGGAGGTCGACCTGATGGCGCGCTCGCCAGTGCTGGTCTGGCGTAACAACACCCGTATCCGCCTGATCAACGCCTTCCGCAGCGTGCATGGCGCGCCGGAAGATCAGCTGATTGAGGGGGAGCCGCTGATCTGCGATGGTATCGAACTGCCTGCGAAGCACCGCAAGAAGCGCCTCGATCTGGAGGCCCGCGGGCTGATCAAGGGCGCCCAGGTGATCTACCTCGGCCCGGGCCGCAAGCCCGGGTTTTCACGCCTGCATGTGATGGGGGCCGAGGATCCGCAGGTCTCTGCCGCTTCGATCGTGAAAATTGAGAAACCGGATGAGGAAGAGCCCTTCATCCCCTTTGCCGCCCGCATGGGGGCGACGTTTCTGCACGGTGCGGCGGTGACCATCCACAAGGCGCAAGGCTCGCAATGGGATACCACCCAGGTTTTTGCCCCAGACATCTATGCTGCCGCCCGCATGGGCCGGGTGGAGGCGGGCCAGCCCTTGTGGAAGCGGCTGGCCTATGTGGCAATTACCCGGGCGCAGGAGCGGCTGATCTGGGTGGTCCGCAACCGGCTGGCCAAGCCCACCGGCCCGCTGCCGGTGGATGACCTGAAGGCGGTGCCTGCCGCGGCGCTGACGCTGGAAGCACAGGAGGAAACCCCGGCATGAATAAATCGATTCTGATCACCGGCGCCAGCTCCGGCATCGGCCGCGCCGTGGCGGAGCTGCTCCTGGCCGAAGGCTGGCAGGTTGGCCTGGCGGCCCGCCGGGCAGAGAAGCTTGAGGAGGTGGCACAGGGGTTTGCAAACGCCCATGTGCTGCCCGCCGACGTGACCGACCCGGCAGCGGTGGACCACGCGGTGAACAGCTTTGCCATGGCTGCGGGGCGGCTTGATGTGCTGTTCAACAACGCAGGCATCTTCACCCCGCCTGGTACCATTGACGAGATCCCGCTGGAGGACTGGTTCGCCTCGGTGAATGTGAACCTCACCGGCATGTACCTGACCGCCCGCGCCGCTTTCCGGCAGATGCGGCACCAGGCGCCGCAGGGCGGGCGGATCATCAACAACGGCTCCATTGCAGCATATGTGCCAAGGCCCCACTCAGCGCCTTATGCGGCGACCAAGGCGGCCATCACCGGCCTCACCAAAAGCCTGTCGCTGGACGGCCGCCCCTTTGATATCGCCTGCGGCCAGATCGACATCGGCAACACCCGCACCCCGATGGTCGAGGATCTGAGCCAGCGCCACGCCGAGGCCAATCCGGATGCTGAGCCGATGCATACATTTGCGGTGGAGGACGCGGCAAAATCGGTGCTGCACATGGCCAATCTTCCGCTGGAGGCCAATGTGCAGTTTATGACCGTGATGGCCTCCAAGATGCCCTACATCGGACGCGGCTAAGCTCTCCCGCCCGTCGCTGGTGCATCAGAGATGCCCCGCTCCCGTTGGGCGTGGCGCTGCGCAGTTGCGCAGCGCGCCTCCTTACCGGTTCCTGAGCAGGCTGAAGGCTGCAGAGGCACCCCAGCCGGCGGCAATCGCAATGGCCAGGGACATCAGGCCATAAAGGAACGGCTGTTCTCGCGAGAGAGAGAACAGGAACCGTTCCAGCCCCACCTTGCGCACGTCGATGGTGGTCTCGTAACTCGACACCACTTCGCCGCCCCGGGTCAGGAAGATGCGGGTCTGGTAGTCGCCTTCAGTCAAGTCGGCAGGCATCTCGATCGCGGTGCGGAACAAGGTTTGCTGATCCACCGCAACGGTGTTCTCGCGCAGTGAATAAAGCCCGTTCCTTTCGCGGATCCGCATCACCGCGTCGGCAAAAGCCTGGGCGCCGCGGATGTGCATGGCAGCACCCACCGAGCGGATCGCGCGCCGGATCGACACCCGGTAGCGCAGGTCTTCGGTGTCGCTCAGCACTTGGGCAAAGGGGGCGCTGGTGGCCACCGCGTAGAACGCAGGCGCCGAGTCGACCAGAACGCTGTCGACGTTGACCCAGATGCCCAGCTTCTTCTCCTTGCGCCGCACCATCACGGACGGCGCCGGGCCGGACACCGCGACAATGACTTCCAGCGGTTCGTCCGCGGGGATCGGAGTTTCGCGTTTGACCGCGCCGAAGATGAGGATTTCCGAGCCGTCGAAGGTGGCGGTGATGGCCACCCTGTCCTGACTGAGACCCAAGACGACTTCTTCCTTGGCGGCCTGAGCTGCGGACTGCGGCAGCAGTGCCAGGGCGGCGGCGGTCAAAGCGGACAGCAGCAGCTTGCGCATATCAATGGCCTCCGGGGGCACCGAGCGAGAACAGCTCGGAGGGTTGCAGCAACAGGTCGAGGCCCAGTTTCACACAAACAACAATCACCATCAGCGCCAGCAGGATGCGCAGTTGTTCCGCCTTCAGGTAGACGCCGATGCGGGTGCCGATCTGGGCGCCGACAACGCCGCCGATCAGCAGGAGAACCGCCAGCACGATGTCCACGGTATAGTTGGTGGTGGCGTGCAGCATGGTGGTGAAGCCAGTGACCAGAATGATCTGGAACAATGAAGTGCCGACGACCACCTTGGTCGGCATTCCGAGGATGTAGATCATCGCAGGCACCATGATGAAACCGCCGCCGACACCCATGATCGCGGCCAGGATACCAACGCAGACGCCGACCAGAATGGGCGGGATCACCGAGATATAGAGGCCGGAGGTGCGGAACCGCATCTTGAACGGCAGCGCATGCACCCAGCCGCGCTGGCGGCGCGGGGCAGGGGCGGTTCCGCCTGCCTTCTTGGATTTGCGGATCGCGTTCAGGCTTTCGATGAACATCAGACCGCCGACCACGCCCAGGAAGACGACGTAGCAGAGCTTGACCAGCAGATCGACCTGACCCAGCGCCTTGAGGTAGTTGAATACCACAACCCCCAGCGCCGCGCCCATCAGGCCGCCGGCCTGCAGCACCAGGCCCATCTTGATATCGACCGTCCGCCTTCGGAAATGCGCCAGCACGCCGGAGAAGGAGGAGGCGACAATCTGGTTCGCCTCTGTCGCCACCGCCACCGCAGGCGGGATGCCGATGAAAAACAAAAGCGGCGTCATCAGGAAGCCGCCGCCAACTCCGAACATGCCCGAGAGAACCCCGACCATTCCCCCAAGGCCCAGGAGAAGGAAGGCATTCACTGAGACCTCAGCTATGGGAAGGTATATCTGCATGTTCTTTGTTAGACCGCAGTCATATCAAAAATCAATGATCTATGCCGCTCTGCAGCGTGCAGGACTGATTTGCCGTTGCAAACTGGACTTATTGCTGCCTGAGGTCCTGCCGCATTTGCCTGCATCAGGGCAGGTTCAGAACGGTCAGGGAAAACAGGTCGGCCGGTTCCAGCAGCAGTTCAAACCCGATCTTGACGGAGACCGACAGCACCAGAAGGGCCAGCAGCACCCGCAGTTGCTCCGCCTTCAGCTTGGCGCCGATCACGGTGCCGAGCTGAGCGCCGGCAACGCCGCCGATCAGCAGGAACAGCGCCAGCACCACGTCGACGGTGTAGTTGGTGGTGGCGTGCATCACTGTGGTGAAGCCGGCGACAAAGATTATCTGGAACAGCGAAGTGCCGATCACCACCTTGGTCGGCATGCCGAGGATGTAGATCATTGCAGGCACCATGATGAAGCCGCCGCCGACACCCATGATCGCCGACAGGATGCCAACGCCAAAGCCGACCAGTGCTGGCGGGATCACGGAGATATAGAGCCCGGACGCCTTGAACCGCATCTTGTAGGGCAGGGCATGCACCCAGGACCGCTGGCGCCGCTTATAGGCAGGGGCACCGCCGGCCTGGCGTGCCCTGCGGATGGCGTTGACGCTTTCGACGAACATCAATGCGCCGATCACACCGAGGAACAGCACATAGCAGAGCTGCACCGCCAGATCGACCTGGCCCAGCTGCTTGAGCCAGTTGAAAACCGCCATCCCCAGAGCAGCCCCCATGAGGCCTCCGCCCAGCAGCACATAGCCCATCTTCAGATCCACGGTGCGGCGCCGGAAATGCGCCATCAGGCCTGACACCGACGAGGCGACAACCTGGTTGGCTGATGTGGCCACTGCAACCCCCGGAGGGATGCCGATCAGGAACAGGAGCGGTGTGATCAGGAAGCCGCCGCCTACTCCGAACATACCGGACAAAACCCCTACGGCGCCACCGATGCCAAGGAGCAGCAAAAAGTTGACCGAAACCTCGGCGATGGGGAGGAAGATGTGCATGACGTCTTACAGCAACTGCGATGCGCGCGGTCAACCGGCTGGGCGGCACTGCAGGGGACAGGACCGACAGGGTGCAGGGAACTGGACCTAAGGGCGGATGCTCCTGCGCCAGCAGAAGAAGGGCATGGCCCTTCGCCTTGGCAGCCTTGGGCCAGGCGCTGCACTTCGTGCAGCGCTGAGGCTTTCCGCCGCAAAGCTTCTGAGGACCAGGGTGCCGGTTAGAGGGCCACTCCGATTGTTCGCTCGCCTTTGCCGTATCAAGGGTGAATGGCGCCTGTGCGCCGCTGCTGGCGGCCCCTGACCCGGAAAAAAACGGGGGGCTGGAAAGAGAAACGCCCGGCACAGGGCCGGGCGTTCTGCTGCTTCTGGCGCTGTGCTTAACGCTCTTTCACATATGGCTCGCCGCCGGCCCGCGGCGGGATCGCCTTGCCGACGAAACCGGCGAGGATCACCACCGTCAGCACATAAGGCAGCGCGTCCATTGCCTGCACTGGGATAGTGATGCCGCCGAGCTCGATGTTCTGGAACCGCAGTGCGATGGCTTGCAGCAGTCCGAACAGCAGGCAGGCACCCATTGCGTGCCAGGGCCGCCACTTGGCAAAGATCAGTGCCGCCAGGGCGATGAAGCCGCGGCCTGCGGTCATGTCCTTGACAAAACCCGCCTGCAGCGCGGTCGCCAGATAGGCGCCGGCAATGCCGCACAGCAGGCCGCAGATCATCACGGCCGCATAGCGCAGGCCGACAACCGAGACGCCCGCGGTGTCCACGGCGGCAGGGTTTTCGCCGACCGCTCGCAGGCGCAGGCCAAATCGCGTGCGGAACAGCACCCACCAGGTCGCGGGCACGGCCAGGAATGCTATGTAGACCAGGATCGAATGGCCCGAGAGCAGCTCAGAATAGACCGGACCCAGAACCGGCACGCCGGAA
Organism: Leisingera sp. JC1; assembly: GCF_001679925.1. Lineage (GTDB taxonomy): Bacteria > Pseudomonadota > Alphaproteobacteria > Rhodobacterales > Rhodobacteraceae > Leisingera. Next base: position 349,078 of record NZ_LYUZ01000001.1, read on the forward strand.
AGGCTGTCGGCAAAAGGCAGATCAAACGGTGTGAAGCGCCCGCCGCCGATGAGCGATGGCGTGCGGCCGCCCTGCTGGAACCAGTCCTGGGCGATCAGCACCGTCATGCCAGCAGCCAGGAAGTTGATCGCCACACCGGAGATCAGCTGGTTGCCGCGGAAAGTGATCGAGGCCACCCCGTGCAGCCCCGCCAGCAGCAGCGAGGAGCCTATGCCCGCAAGCAGCCCCAGCCAGACATTGCCGGTGGCCGCAGCCACGGCGGCAGAGAAGAAGGCGGCCATCAGCATCTTGCCTTCAAGGCCGATGTCGAAAATGCCCGCACGCTCCGAGAACAGACCGGCCAGACAAGCCAGCAGCAAGGGAGTGGCCAGGCGGACGGTGGAGTCGAGCAGTTGGATAATCGTCAGGAAATCCATCAGTTCTGCCCCTTCCGCATCGCCAGGAAGATCCGCTCCAGCGGCATCCGCACCATGTTGTCGAGCGCGCCGGTGAACAGGATCACCAGCGCCTGGATCACCACGATCAGCTCCCGCGGGATCGAGGTCCAGAGCGCCAGCTCGGCGCCGCCCTGGTAGAGGAAGCCGAACAGGATCGCGGCCAGGAACACGCCGAACGGGTGATTGCGGCCCATCAGCGCCACCGCGATGCCGATGAAACCGGCGCCTTCGGTGGCGTTCAGCACCAGCCGCTCCGCCTCGCCCATTACGTTGTTCACGGCCATCATCCCGGCCAGCGCGCCGGAGATCAGCATCGCGATCATGATGGTGCGCACAGAGGAGATGCCGGCATAACGCGCGCCCGGCTCCGATTTGCCCAAGCTGCGGATTTCATACCCCAGCGGCGTGCGCCAGATCAGCAGCCAGACAAACAGGCAGGCGCCGACGGCCACCAGCAGGCTGACGTTTGCCGGTGCCGATTTCGAAAACTCGATCCCGATCGGCGCCAGCAGCTCATGCAAAGACGGCAGGTGCACCGCCTCAGGGAAGCGTTCGGTGGCCGGGTCCATCGAGCCTTCGGGACGCAGCAGGTTGACCAGCACGTAGTTCAGCACCGCCGCGGCGATGAAGTTGAACATGATGGTGGTGATCACAATGTGGCTGCCGCGCTTAGCCTGCAGATAGGCTGGGACCGCGGCCCAGGCGGCACCAAACAGGCCTGCGCCGAGGGCGGCAAAGAGCAGCGCCAGCGTCCAATGCGGCCAAGGGATCAGCAGGCAGACCAGCGCGACGCCAAGCCCGCCCAGCATCGCCTGGCCCTCGCCGCCGATGTTGAACAGACCCGCATGGGCGGCAATGGCCACTGCCAGGCCGGTGAACATGAAATTGGTGGCGTAATAGAGCGTGTAGCCCCAGCCATAGGTGGAGCCCAAAGCGCCATCGACCATCAGCTTGACCGCAGCTACCGGGTCTTCGCCAATCCCGAGGATCACCAGGGCAGACAGGATCGCGGCCAGGAAAAGGCTGATCAGAGGGATCAGGACCACATCGGCCCATTTCGGCATCTTGTCCATTTACGCGGCCTCCCCCGCGACACCGGCCATCATCAGGCCCAGTTCTTTTTCATCGGTCTGATCCGCCGGGCGCTCGCCCATGATCATGCCGTCAAACATCACCGCAACCCGGTCCGCGAGCGACAGGATTTCCTCCAGCTCGACCGAGACCAGCAGGATCGCCTTGCCCTGGTCGCGCAGCTCGACGATCTGCTTGTGAATGAATTCGATGGCGCCGATGTCCACACCGCGGGTCGGCTGGCCCACCAGCAAGAGGTCGGGGTTGCGCTCTATCTCGCGGGCCACGACGATTTTCTGCTGGTTGCCGCCGGAGAAATTCTTGGCCGCCAGCCAGGGATCGGGCGGGCGGACGTCGAATTTCTCCATCTTGGCCTCGGTATCGGCGCGCAAAGCGGTGTTGTTCATCAGCACGCCGTTCTTATAGGCCGGATCCCGGTGGTAGCCAAAGGCGACGTTCTCCCAGGCGTGGAAGTCCATGATCAGGCCTTCGCGCTGGCGGTCCTCCGGCACATGGCCGACATGGGCCTCACGCCGCGCGGCGGCGTCCGAACCCAGTCCCTGCAGGGGCAGGGGATTGCCGTGCAGTTTGATACTGCCGGTTCCGGGGCGCATGCCGCCCAGTACCTCCAAAAGCTCCGACTGGCCGTTACCTGCAACGCCGGCGATGCCAACGATCTCGCCTGCACGGACGGTGAGGTCGATGCCCTTGACGCGCTCGACCCCGGCGCTGTCCACTACCCGCAGGTTCTCGATCTCCAGGATCGGGGCGCCGGGCTGGGCGGGCACTTTGTCAACGCGCAGCAAGACCTTGCGGCCCACCATCAGCTCGGCCAGATGCTCGGGGCTGGTCTCAGCCGTTTTGACAGTCGCGGTCATCTGGCCGCGGCGCATGACGGATACTGTGTCGGTATATTCCATGATCTCCCGCAGCTTGTGGGTGATCAGGATGATGGTCTTGCCTTCGGCGCGCAGCCGGTCGAGGATGCGGAAAAGCTGGTCAGCCTCGGAGGGCGTCAGCACGCCGGTCGGCTCATCCAGGATCAGGATCTCGGCCTTGCGGTAGAGCGCCTTGAGGATTTCCACACGCTGCTGCATGCCAACGCCGATCTCGTCGATGCGGGCGTCGGGGTCCACGAACAGCTCGTATTCCTCTTCCAGCGCCTTCAGCTCCTTGCGGGCGCGGCGCAGCGACGGCATCAGCATGCCGCTGTCCTCAGCCCCCAGGACGATGTTTTCCAGCACGGTGAAGTTTTCCACCAGTTTGAAGTGCTGGAACACCATGCCGATGCCTGCGGCAATTGCTGCCTGGCTGTCCGGGATCGCGGTGCGCTTGCCCTTGATCCAGACTTCGCCTTTGTCGGCCTTGTAGAAACCATAGAGGATCGACATCAGCGTCGACTTGCCCGCGCCGTTTTCACCGATGATGCCGTGAATGGTGCCGGGGGCGACGCTGATGGAAATGTCCTTGTTTGCCTGGACCGGGCCAAAGGCTTTGGAAATGCCTTTGAGTTCGATGGCGGGGGCGGTCAATCGGGCTCTCCCATGCCTGTAAATCCGATCAGCCGCACCACCTTGCCGTCCTTCAGATCGGCAAAATACTGTCCGCGCACCATGCGTTTTCCGTCTTTTTCGAAATCCACCGTGGCGCGTGCGTGGCCGTGGTGCTCGGAAACGGCAACCACTTTGGCCGCGGCGCCCGGCATCATCGCGCTGAACTGCGCAATGTATTCCAGGTAGGCATCGCGGGTGGTTATGGGGGCAGGGGTGTTGGGATCGGAGTAATAAAAACCGGACCCGATGGCCGCGTCCGTTTGTGCGGCGCGCGTTTCGGGCGATGGGTCGCCCCAGGCCGCAAACAGAATATGAAGTGAATCCGTCATGGCCTGGGGCTTTCTTCTTAGAAGCTCAGAGCAGGGCAGCTGTCATCGGACATGTAGTCATGCACCTTGATCTCGCCCGAGGCGATCTTGGCAGCTGCCTCGTCCACCGCGGCCTGCATCTCGGCGGAGACCAGCGATGCGTTGTGCTCATCCATGGCATAGCCGACGCCGCCGTTGGCCAGACCCATGACCGAGAAGCCGGTCTCCATGTCCGGACCGTCCTGGAACGCCTCAAACACGGCGTTGCCGACCTTCTTGGTCATCGAGGTCAGAACCTGGCCCGGATGCAGGTGGTTCTGGTTGCTGTCGACGCCGATCGACAGGATGCCTTCGTCGGCCGCAGTCTGCAGCACGCCGACGCCGGTGCCGCCAGCCGCGGCATAGACCACGTCAGCACCCTGGCTGATTTGCGCTTTGGTCAGCTCCGAGCCTTTGACCGGGTCGTTCCAAGCCGCCGGGGTGGTGCCGGTCATGTTGGCGATCACTGTGGCATCCGGGTTGGCTGCCTTGACGCCCTCGGCGTAGCCGCAGGCAAACTTGCGGATCAGCGGGATGTCCATGCCGCCGATAAAGCCCACGGTGTTCGATTTGGACGCCATCGCGGCCATCATGCCAACCAAATAGGAGCCTTCATGTTCGTTAAAGACAACCGAGCGCACGTTGTCACCTTCGACAACCATGTCGATGATGGTGAATTTGGTGTCCGGATAGTCGGCAGCGACCTGGCCCAGGGCATCGGCAAAGGCAAAGCCGACCATCACGATCGGGTTGGCGCCGGCTTCGGCAAAGCGGCGCAGCGCCTGCTCGCGCTGGGCTTCCGACTGCAGTTCGATCTCGCGGTAGGTTTCGCCGGTCTCTTCGGCCCAGCGCTGGGCACCGCCGTGCGCGGCTTCGTTGAAGCTCTTGTCGAACTTGCCGCCCAGATCGAAGATCAGAGCCGGTTCCGCCAGCGCGGCACCTGCGGTCAGGGCCAGCGACGCGGCTGCGCCCATCAGCGGTTTCATCAGGGTCATCAGGTTAACTCCCACTGTCATTATTTGTTGGATGCAGCGGTGATTTTCCGCTGCCCGGCCCCGTTCAGGCCTTAGAGGGTGCGGCAATTTAGCCTGCAGGGCAGGGAGGGGGTCAACCGCTTTTTGACCAAATGGTGCGAAATCCGCGCAACTGGCCTAGCGTAAAGACTTTCTCATCAGGATTGCGTCCGCCGGATTAGCGTCTTTGCGGCGGTAATACCCCGCCCGGCGCCCGCATTCCGCGAATCCGCAAGCACGGTACAGTGCCTGCGCGGGCACGTTGTCTTCGGCGACTTCCAGAAACGCCTCCGCCGCGCCGCGCGCGTGGGCGGCTGATTCCCAATCCGCCATGCAGGCTCGGGCCAGTCCCTGCCGCTGATGGGCGGGGTCGGTGGCGATGGTCAGCAGTTCAGCTTCATCTGCGATTACCCGCACCAGTGCAAAACAGCGGTCATCCCCGGCGGCAAAGACCAGCGGGCTGTCCAGCAGCGCGGCAAACTCCAGTGCCGACCACGGCCGCGACTGGGTGAAAGCGGCAGCATGGGCGGCAGCCATCGCTTCCGGTGTCAGCGGATCACTCATCAATCAGCGTCGGCGGCACGTCGCTGGAGGGGGCCGCATCAGCGGCGCGCAGATACAGCGGCGCGGGCGGTCCACCCGCTGTTTCAAACCGTGCGGCGGCAATGCGCGCAATGGCCTCGGCGATCCCGGCCGGACTTGCCTCGGGCGCAAACGCCAGCCCAGCACCGCGGGCGGCGTCCTCCGCCTCCTGACGCAGCATCAGACGCGGTGCCTCCCCTGGCAGGGCTGCATAGACCTGATCGCGCGGCGCAAGCACCGCGGGCAGGGTGCCCTCGGCGGCGCGGGCCTCAAACCCGTCGACGCCCACTGCCGGCACTTCCAGTCCCAGCGCCAGTCCGCGGGCGGCGGAGACCGCGATGCGGATGCCGGTGAAGTTTCCGGGGCCGATGCCCACGCCGATGGCCTCTAGGTCGGCCCAAACGGCACCGCCTTCGGCCAGCACCTCCTCCAGGAGCGGCATCAGCCGTTCGGCCTGGCCGCGGGACATTTCCTCCAGCCGGGAGGCCAGCAGGGTGTTGCCGCGCAGCAAAGCGGCCGCGCAATGCGCGGCCGATGTGTCAAATCCCAGAACCAGCGGTTCGGATGCCATCAGATGTCCTTTCGCAGGTGGTCAGACGGCAACCGGGCGCACCTCGGTGACTTCCGGGATGTAGTGGCGCAGCAGGTTCTCGATGCCCATCTTCAGGGTAAGGGTCGAGGACGGGCAGCCGGCGCAGGCGCCCTGCATATGCAGGTACACGACGCCGCGGTCAAAGCCGTGGAAGGTGATGTCGCCGCCGTCCTGCGCCACCGCCGGGCGCACCCGGCTGTCCAGCAGTTCCTTGATCTGGTTGACGATCTCCGCGTCCTCGCCGGAATGTTCTGCATGTCCCGAGGCCGGGCTTTCAGAACCGTCTGCCATCACCGGCTGGCCGGACTGGTAATGTTCCATCACCGCGCCCAGGATAGCGGGTTTGATGTGGTCCCATTCGACGCTGTCTGCCTTGGTCACCGTGACAAAGTCATTGCCGAAGAACACGCCGGTCACGCCTTCAACCGCAAAGATGCGGGAGGCCAGCGGTGATTTGCCTGCGGCGTCCGCACTGGGGAAGTCAGCAGTGCCCGCCTCCAGAACGGTCTGGCCCGGCAGGAATTTCAGCGTCGCCGGGTTGGGCGTGGATTCAGTCTGAATGAACATGTCGGGTCTCCGTTAAGCGTGCCCCCGATATGCGCCCTGCGGACCGCCAAGTCAAGATTTGGAACGATTCTAAAATGTGCCGCGCGCGGCGTGCTCCAGCGCCTGCTCCAGCCGGTCATCGCCCCAGAACAATTCAGCTCCGCTGGTAAAGCTGGGCGCCCCGAAAATGTCCGCGGCAATGGCCTCATCGGTCTGCGCCCGCAGTGCCGACTTGATGTCCGGCGCCCGCGTCCTCTGCATCAGGCTTTGGTCAAGGCCTGCCTTGCTCAGGCAGCTCTGCAAGACAGTTTCATCTGCGATATCCATGCCCGCGCCAAACTGCGCTTGGAACACGGCCTTGGTAAAAGGCGCAATACGGTCCTGTTCCGCCGCAGCCAAAGCCAGCCGCGCCGCTTTCAGCCCGTTCTGAGGGAATACAGCGGGACGGCTGAAGGGCAACCCGCGGGCTGCACAGATCCGCTCCATGTCGCGCCACATGTAGCGGCCCTTGGCGGGATAAATGTTGAAGGGGGAGGTGTCCCAGCCCTGAGCGGCAAAAATCGGGCCCAGCAGAAACGGCTTCCAGGTAACTGAAACGCCGCGGGCGGTAGCCAGTCCGCCGATCCGCATCACGCTCAGATAAGAATAGGTGGAGGCGAATTCGAACCAGAAAGTGATCCTGCGGGTCATCGCCTCTGCCATCCCCTCTGGTCAGGTGATCGCTTCCAGCTTTTCCTTGCTGAGGTCGCCCGGCACGATTGTGATCGGGATAGGCAGCGCGCCGGAGTTCTTGGTGAGCTGGGTGACCAGCGGGCCCGGTCCCTTGCGGCCGGTGCCGGCACCCAGCACCAGAACGCCGATTTCCGGGTCTCCCTCGACATAATCGAGGATCTCCGGCACCGGTTCGCCCTCGCGGATCACCAGCTCGGGGTCGACGTTCTGGCGGTCGCGCATCCATTTGGCGAATACCTCGAAATGGGCGTGGATGCGTTCGCGCGCTTCCTCCCGCATCACTTCGCCGACGCCGATCCAGTGGTTGAACTCATCCGGGGGGATAACCGACAGGATGGTGACGCCCGCGCCGGTATGCGCGGCCCGCATCGCGGCAAAGCGCATGGCGTTCAGGCATTCGCGGCTGTCGTCCAGGACCACAAGGAATTTGCGCATCTTCGCTCTCTCGTTGTTGCACCGCGGATCATGGCGCAAGCGGGGCGATCAGGCAATAGAGCCAAAGCAGCGTCAACGTGGCGTTTTCTGGCCCTAGACTTGTGCGCCTTCGGGCGTGCCAGGCCAAGGCAGCGCTCCCGCACCCGCAGGATCCTCCGGCTCTGCCGGAACATCCTTGGCGGCTTTGGGCCGGGCGCCGCGCAGATGCGCGGCGCGGCTCCGTGCAGCGGGTTTAGAAAGAAACTCCGGAACGGGCGGGAGCCCTTGCATGCAATACCGGGCGGAAGGGCTTACCCTTGGCTGGCAGCCCAATCCCAGTAGAGGTCCCGAACCCGTTTGGCGACCGGGCCGGCCTGATAGCGGCAGTCATCGAACGCCGTGACAGGTGTCACTTTGCTCATGTTGCCGGAGAGGAAAATCTCGTCGGCCTCCTCGAAATCCTGATACCCCAGCACGCATTCATGCACGGTGATGCCGTCGGCCCGCATGTTGCTGATGTGCCGGGCACGGGTGATCCCGGCCAGGAAGGTGCCGTTGGGGATCGGGGTGAAAACCTCGCCGTCGCGCACCATGAAGACATTGGTGGTGGCGGTTTCCGCCACATTGCCCATGGCATCCAGCACCAGCGCATTGCTGAACCCCTTGCTGCGCGCCTCCCGCAGCATCCGGGCGTTGTTGGGGTAAAGGCAGCCCGCCTTGGCGTTCACCACCGCGCATTCCAGCACCGGTCGGCGGAAGCGTGTGCGGGTCAGCGTGGCGGACGCCTCAGGTGCCGCCATCGGGATTTCCTCCAGGCTGACGGCGAATTGGGTGCTGTCTGGCTTGGGGGCGATCAGCGTCTCGTCGCCGTCAGCGGCCCAATACATCGGCCGGATATAGACCGCAGCGCCGGGGGTAAACCCTTCCAGCCCGTCGCGGATGATCTCCATCATCTGCGGCACAGAATGGGTGGGCTCCATCATCAGCGCCTCGGCCGAGGCATTGGTGCGGGCGCAGTGCAGGTCCAGGTCCGGAGTTCTTCCGTCAAAGAAACGCGCGCCGTCAAAAACGGAAGAGCCTAGCCACATCGCATGGTCCGCAGCCCTCATCACAGCGGTGTTGCCGTTCTGCCAGCTGCCGTTGAAGTAAGTGCGGATTGTGCGGCCCACAGCCATGGTTCTGCCTCCTTCTGCTTGCCGCAAGGGTAGGCAGGGAAAGGTCAGAGGTCCAGACCTGACAGAGAGCGCCCAAGCCGGCAGAATGAATTCGGCAAAGCGCTACTTCCTTTTATTTTCAATACATTGAAAGTTCGTAGCGCGGAGGCTGACGTCACGTCCATTAAGTCAGCATTTCTGACTAATTGTTTCGCGCGCGAAACATTCGGACAGAATGGCTGACCTACTCAACCTCCGCGAGTATCGCCTGCAGGTCCAGCGCTTCGGTTCCCATGTCCAGGCTGCCATCCGCCGCCCGCGGCCACTCCATTTCCGGCCGGTCGCGGTAGAGTTCCACACCGTTGCCGTCCGGGTCGCGCAGGTAGATGGCCTCCGAGACGCCGTGATCGGCGGCGCCATCCAAATTTATGCCGGCGTCCAGCACCCGGCGCAGAACCGCAGCCAGGCTCTTGCGGTCGGGCAGCAGGATGGCTGTGTGGTAGAGGCCGGTCGTATTGGGCGCCGGGGCGGGGCCGCCGCGCGACTGCCAGGTGTTGAGGCCGATGTGGTGGTGATACCCGCCCGCCGACAGGAAAGCGGCGGAGTTTCCCAGCCGCTGGGTCACCTCAAAGCCCAGCACGCCGCTGTAGAAGGCGATCGACCGCTCCAGGTCTGAAACCTTGAGGTGGACGTGGCCGATGCGGGTGCTTGCGGGCAGGGGGGCTGTGCCGGTGCTCATTGCTGTCTCCATCTGTCTGTTGCAGTGAAGATGGAGGCCGGATGGCCCGGATACCATTCCGCAGCGCTGCACCATTCCCCTGTGGAATTGCACAGGACAGCATATTGCGGCGTCCTTGCGCGCCGCAAGGCGCGCCGGGCCCAACCGGGCAAGCGCATCTGCGATGCGTGCAGACCCGGGCGGGAGCATTCGCTTCGAAGTCAGGTGGCGGGTTTCAGACCGGCCTTGGTCAGAACGGCAGAAGCGGCCTGCTCCCAGCGCGCTTTCAATTCTGCATTCGGGGTGCGGCGCAAGCCAATCGCCTTCAATCCCTCGAATTTCTGAGAGGTTTCGGAGCCGAAGCTGGCCGCCACCCGCGGCCACCAGTAATCCGCCAGCTCCTGCAGGGCCTCGGCGCCTTGCGCCTCTACCAGCACCATCAGGCCTTCCTCGGCCAATTCGGCGTGATGCGCCTCGATGGGCTGGATAGCGCGGAAGGTTTCGGCCAGCGGCTGGTAGGAGACATGGCTCAGCTCTTCCAGCTGCACGGCAACGGCGCTGCCCATCAGAAGGTTCATCATCACTGCGTCGGCCCAGCCTTCCAGCGGGTAGTTGAATACTGCCAGCCGCATGTCGTGCTTGCTGCGGGTCTGGCCGATGTCGGCGTCCCGCTCCAGCCGCGCGGTCCAGGGGTGGTGGTCGGCGTAACGCTCTGTATCGGCGCCGAAATCGCCCATGATGCGCAGCACTTTTTCGGCGCTGTCAGATTTTTCCAGAACGATCTTGGCGGCGGCAATGCGCGCCTTGATACCGGGCCCCTCGTTGATGATGTCGGCAAAGCCGGCAGCACCCGCCAGTTCGCTGTCTACGAAGGTTGCCATCATCTTCATCAGCTCGGCGCGGTAGCGCGGCGGCACGTTGGACGGGTTGGACAGCACGCCGCCCTGGGCCAGATAGCTGGATATGCTCATCTCGTCGGTCATGGTCTCATCTCCCTCGGGCAGGCGTTACTGGTCGTAATCGACCACGACGTTATCGGTCACCGGATAGGCTTGGCAGGAGAGCACATAGCCTTTTTCGACCTCGTAGTCCTCCAGCGCGTGGTTGGCGACCATTTCGACCTCGCCTTCCAGCACCTTGCAGCGGCAGGTGGAGCAGACGCCGGCCTTGCAGGCATAGGGCGCGTCCATCGCGTTTTCCAGCGCCGCATCCAGCAGCGTCATGTCCTTGCCCATCTCGATGGTCTGGGTGGCACCATCCAGGGTGATGGCGGCCTTGGTCTGGTTGGCGCTGCTGGATGCGTCGCTTGCCGCAGCCTTGCGCTTGGCACGGCCCGGCTGGGCGGAGGCGAACAGCTCAAACTTGATCTGGCTGTCGCTGAGGCCCGCGTTGCGCAGTGCGGCAGCGATGCCCAGCATCATCGGCTCCGGACCGCAGATGAAGGCCGTGTCGACCGATTTGATGTCGATCCAGTGCTCGAACAACTGGGCACATTTCTCCTCAGTCACCAGGCCGGTGAACAGGTCGATTTCCTGGGCGTCGGATTCCAGCACGTGGATCACGTTGAAGCGGCCCATGTAGAGGTTCTTGAGATCCTCCAGCTCCTCGCGGAACATGATCGTGTTCACGCCCTTGTTGGCATAGACCAGCGTGAAGGAGGAACTGGGCTCCGCTGCCAGCGTGGTCTTGAGGATCGACAGCACGGGCGTGATACCGGAGCCGCCGGCAAAGCCAAGGTAGTGTTTCTCGGCAGTGCCTTCGAGCGGGGTAAAGAAAGTCCCCATCGGCGGCATCGCCTGCAGGGTGTCGCCGGCCTTGAGTTCGGTATTGGCCCAGGTCGAGAACGCGCCGCCGTCGACGCGCTTGATGCCGACCTGCAGGATGCCCTCATCCTTGCCGGCGCAAATCGAGTAGCTGCGGCGCAGTTCCTCTCCGTCAAAGTCGCGGCGGAAGGTCAGGTACTGGCCCTGGGTGAAATCAAACTCGTCAGCCGCGCCGTTCACGGGCTTCAGGGTGACAACCACCGCATCGCGGATGGTCTTGCGGACGTCGGTGACTTCAAGGTCGTGAAAGCGCGCCATCAGGGTCTCCTCAGATGCACTTGAAATAATCAAAGGGTTCGAGGCAGTCCTGGCAGCGCCAGTGGGCCTTGCAGGGGGTCGAGCCGAATTGGCTGACCTTGGTGACATGCGGGCTGCCGCAGTGCGGGCATTTTTCCGGGCCGCCGGCGGGCTGGGGAGGGGCGATGCCGTAATCCTCCAGCTTGGTGCGGCCCTTCTCCGTCAGCCAGTCGGTGGTCCAGGCGGGGGAGATCTGGGTTTTGAGCTTCAGGGCCTGGATACCGCGGTCGCGCAGGGCTGTTTCGATATCCATGGCGATCACCGATGTGGCCGGGCAGCCGGAGTAGGTCGGGGTGACGGTGACCACCAGGGTCTCACCCTCCCAGGCCACATCGCGGATGATGCCCAGGTCCACCAGCGAGATCACCGGGATTTCCGGATCCGGCACGGCGTCAAGCCAGTCCCAGACTTGGGTGATGCTTGGCTGAGTTGTCACTTGGCTCATGCGGTTACCCTCATTGGCTGTTCCGTCCGGCCTCCCTCGCGGAAGCGGGCTTCACCCCCGTCTGACGCCGGGGATGCCCTCAGTTCACTGGCCGTGGCCTTACCACTTGGCGCCTGGATAGGCGCGCTGCAGCCATTGCATCTGGGTCAGCAGGTGGCCCAGGTGCTCTGTATGCATTGCACCGGTGCGGCCGCCCTTGTGGGCAAAGCGGCTCTCCGGAATGGTCAGCGTCGCGTCGCCTAGGATGCGGGAGACCAGCACGTCGTATTCTTCGCGCAGGGATGCGGGATCAGGTGCAATGCCCGCCTTGACCATTTCGGCGTCCACATCGTCGGACTGGAACATCTCGCCCACGTAGGGCCAGAGGTAATCCAGCGCTTCCTGCATCCGGCGGTGGCTCTCCTCAGTGCCGTCGCCCAGGCCCACCACGGTGTCGGCGGAGCGTTCCAGGTGATAGGCGACCTCTTTCGAGGCCTTCTCGGCAATTGCGGCGACCCGCTCGTCCGAGGATTTCATCAGCCGGCCCAGCTGGATCGAGTGCCAGGCGTCGAACAGGAACTGGCGCATCAGCGTGCGGCCGAAGTCGCCGTTCGGCACCTCGCACAAGAGCACGTTACGGAAGTCCCAGGCGTCGCGCAGGAAGGCGAGATCGTCGGCGGATTTGCCGTCGCCCTGCACCTCAGCGGCGAGGCCGAGCCACATCTGGGTCTGGCCGATCAGGTCCAGCGCGGTGTTGGCCAGCGCGATGTCCTCTTCCAGCACTGGTGCGTGGCCGCACCATTCGCTGACCCGGTGGCCGAGGATCAGGGTGTTGTCCCCCATCCGCAGCAGAAATTGAAAAAAGGCGTCGTCGCGGGTCATTACATGGCCCCCACTTCTTCGGGAATGTCGAAGAAAGTCGGGTGGCGGTAGACCTTGCTTTCCGACGGCTCATACAGCGGGCCTTTGTCGCTGGGCGAGGAGGCGGCGATGTGGTTGGCTTCCACCACCCAGATCGACACGCCTTCGTTGCGGCGGGTATAGACGTCGCGGGCGTTCTTGATCGCCATTTCGGCGTCCGGCGCATGCAGGGACCCGACGTGGCGGTGGCTCATGCCGTGCTGGCCGCGGATGAAGATTTCCCAGAGGGGCCATTCGTTTTTCATGTCTCAAATCCTCCTGGCTGAGGGGGCGCCGCCGCTGACGAGGGGCGCCGGAATGCTTGGGGTTATTCGGCGGCGTGCTGGCGCGCGGCTTTCTTCTTGGCGTGGGCCAAGAGGCCGTCACGCACCCAAGCGCCGTCGTCCCAGGCCTTGTTGCGGGCGGCGAGGCGGTCTACGTTGCAGGGGCCGTTGCCCTTGATCACGTCAAAGAACTCGCTCCAGTCCGGGTCGGTGTAGTCATAATGGCCGCGCTCATCGTTCCATTTCAGGTCCGGGTCGGGAATGGTCAGGCCAAGGTATTCGGCCTGCGGCACGGTCTGGTCGACGAACTTCTGGCGCAGCTCATCGTTGGTGTTCATCTTGATCTTCCAGGCCATCGATTGGGCGGAATGGACCGAGTCCTTGTCGGACGGGCCGAACATCATCAGCGATGGGTACCAGAGGCGGTTCAGCGCGTCTTGGGCCATCTTTTTCTGCTCGGGCGTGCCTTCGGCCATCTGGCGGATGGCGTCGTAGCCCTGGCGCTGGTGGAAGCTTTCTTCCTTGCAGATGCGGATCATCGCGCGGGAGTAAGGGCCGAAGGAGGTCCGCTGCAGCGGTACCTGGTTCATGATTGCCGCACCATCGACCAGCCAGCCCACCGCGCCGATGTCGGCCCAGTTCAGCGTCGGGTAGTTGAAGATCGACGAGTATTTCATCCGCCCGTCGAGCAGCATCTCCGTGATCTCGTCGCGCGAAACACCCAGAGTTTCGGCGGCACAGTAGAGGTAGAGGCCGTGGCCCGCCTCATCCTGCACCTTGGCCAAGAGGATCGCCTTGCGCTCCAGCGTGGGCGCGCGGGTGATCCAGTTGCCCTCGGGCAGCTGGCCGACGATTTCGGAGTGGGCGTGCTGGCCGATCTGGCGGATCAGGGTTTTGCGGTAGCCCTCGGGCATCCAGTCCTTGGGCTCGATCTTCTCGCCCGCGTCGATGCGCGCCTGGAAGGCCGCCAGCTTTTCCGGATCGTCCTGGGTCGCTTCGGATTTGATCATCTGAGCATACATGTCTGGGACCTCCTAATCTTCGTTACACGCGTTCGAGGATCAGGGCGGTGCCCTGTCCGACGCCGACGCACATGGTGCAGAGGGCGTACCGCCCGCCAGTGCGCTGCAATTGGTAGGCGGCAGTCAGCACCAGCCGCGCGCCGGACATGCCGAGCGGGTGGCCCAGTGCAATTGCACCGCCGTTGGGATTAACATGGGGCGCATCGTCCGGAAGGCCAAGCTCGCGCAGGGTGGCGAGGCCCTGCGAGGCAAACGCTTCGTTCAGTTCGATCACGTCCATCTGTTCGATGGTCAGGCCGGTACGGGCCAGCACCTTGCGGGTGGCAGGCACCGGGCCGATGCCCATGATGCGCGGCTCGACCCCTGCGGCGGCCATGCCAACGATGCGGGCTATCGGTTTCAGCCCGTTCTTTGCGGCTGCGGCCTCATTCGCCATCAGGATCGCCGCGGCACCGTCGTTGACGCCAGAGGCATTGCCTGCGGTGACAGTCTTGTCCGGGCCGTTGACGCCCTTGAGGCCTGCCAGCTTCTCAGCCGAGGTGCCGGGGCGGGGGTGTTCGTCGGTGTCGACCACGATGTCATCGCCCTTGCGCTGGGGGATGGTGACAGGGGTGATCTCGTCCTGGAAGATGCCGGCCTCATGCGCGGCGGCCCAGCGGGCCTGGCTGCGGGCGGCAAAGGCGTCCTGATCCTCGCGGGAGACACCGTAATCCTCGGCCACGTTGTCAGCGGTTTGCGGCATCGAGTCGGTGCCGTACATCTTGTCCATCCTCGGGTTCACGAAGCGCCAGCCGATGGTGGTGTCGAAAACTGCATTGGCACGGGTGAAGGCGGAGGTCGCCTTGGGCATCACAAAAGGCGCGCGGCTCATGCTTTCGACGCCGCCTGCGATGGCCATGTCATAGTCGCCGGCCTTGATGCCGCGGGACGCCATGCCGACCGCATCCATGCCGGAGGCGCAGAGGCGGTTGATGGTGGTGCCGGGCACAGAAGTGGGCAGGCCTGCCAGCAGCGCCGCCATACGGGCCACGTTGCGGTTGCTTTCACCCGCTTGGTTGGCATCGCCCAGGATCACGTCATCCAAGGAGCCCCAGTCCACATCCGGGTTGCGCGCCGCCAGCGCGGCAATCGGCAGGGCGGCAAGGTCATCGGTACGCACCTGGCTCAACGCGCCGCCGTAGCGGCCGATCGGGGTGCGGGTGGCATCGCAGATGAAAGCATCCATGGGTGTTCGCGTCTCCTGTGGCGGCGGCAGGAAAAGCCGACCGTTGGGTCGGTGATACGCCGGAAGATGATTCGCAGCAAGAGAAATGTAACGCAGATTTGCGTAGGGAGAAAAAGTTGTAACAGATCAGCGCGAAACTTCCCGGGCAGGGGCTGCTCCCGTCCTGCGGGGCTCCCGGCAGCATAGGTGGAAAAGTGAAAGAGCCGGGCGGCTACTGCGGTACTTGTCCGCGGTATTTCGCCGTCAATTCAGGCGCCGCGTCATCAGCCTCATAGACCCCCAGCAGGATACCCTTGCGCCCTGACTTGCCGCGGCGTGCCTTGATCTGCGTATCCGACAGGGTGATCCGCTGCGACATTCTGAGGCCCCATTCCAGCAACCGGTCGTACATCAGATCTATGACCGCCTGATGTGTGGTGTCCTTAGCGAGGTCCACCAGCTCATCCGGGTCATTTTTCATGTCGAACAGCATCGGCCTGAGCCCGCCCTCGGCGTGCATGAATTTCCAGCGTTTGTCTGTCACCATGAACAGCCGCGCATCCTTCGGCTCCAGCCCCAGCTTTTCGCAGAGCGGCATGGTGGAATAATCGAACTCGGCAATGGCATATTCCCGCCACTCCGGTTTTTCACCGCGCAGGAACGGCATCAAGGAGCGCCCTTCCAGGATATGCGGCGCAGGTTCACCGCCCGCCGCCTCCAGAAACGTAGGCAACAGGTCGATCGCCTCCACCAGCTCATCGCAGGTGGTGCCGCGTGTCGCATCGGCCTCTGCGCGCGGGTCATGGATGATCAGCGGCACCTTGATAGAGGGTTCGTGGAACAGGTTCTTTTCGCCCAGCCAGTGATCGCCAAGGTAGTCGCCATGGTCCGATGTCACCACAATCATGGTGTCCTGCATCCGGCCGGTTTCCTCAAGCCAGGCGAACAGCCGTCCCATCTGGTCATCGGCCTGCTTGATCAGCCCCATATAGGCGGGGATCACCTTTGCCCGCACTTCGTCACGGCTGAAGGTCTTGCCGATCTGGTTGTTCATCATGCCGTCGAAAACGGGATGTGCGTCTTCCCGCTCCGCCTCGGAGCGCACCACCGGCAGCACATGCTCCGGCCCGTACATGTCGTGATAGGGCGCAGGCACGATGTAGGGCCAATGCGGCTTGATATAGCTGAGGTGCGCGCACCACGGCCCCTCGGCCTGCTCGATGAACGCCATGGCCTGAGTGGTCAGCCAGGGTGTTTCGCTGTCTTCCTCGGCGACATTGGCAGGCTTGTCCGCATTGACCATGAACCAGCCGGACGCGATGTCATTGCCCTCGACCCCGGCATTGGCAAAGTCGTTCCAGGGGTTCTCACCGGGATACCCCTTGTTCTTAAGATATTCATTATAGGGGCTGCGCTTGCTGTCATAGAAGCCGTCCGGCCCTTCCGCCCACAGCCCGTCGTCGCGCACGTAAGGGTCAAAGCCGCATTCCGACTGGCGCACGCCGATCACGCTGTCCGGTGCCAGCCCCAGCCGCTGCATGCCGTCGGCATCCGCAACCATATGGGTCTTGCCGATCAGGTGACAGCCCATTCCTGCCTTGCGCAGGTGGTCGCCCATCGTCCACTCGCCCACCCGCAGCGGGTAGCTGTTGAACTGCACCCCATGGCTGGAGGGGTAGCGCCCGGTATAGCTCGACATCCGCGACGACCCGCAGGTCGGTGACTGCACATAGGCGCGGGTGAAGCGCACGCCCCTGGCGGCCAGCCCGTCGATATGCGGTGTCTGCAAGTGCGGATGGCCCGCGCAGCTCAGGTAGTCGAACCGCAACTGGTCGAACATGATATAGAGGATGTTCATTAGCGCCTCCCGCTCAGTGCTGCAGTGTTAATAAACAAGTGAAGCAATTTTGGCGAGCGGGTCTTCTTGACGGAACCCGCTTCAGCCTGAACTATGGCGCCTGTTTTTTCTATTCCCATCGGCATTCATGACCCCTTCATCAATCCCCGCCGCAATCCGTCCTGCCGGAATGGATGACTGCTCCAGTCTGGCTGCCCTGTCGATCGAGGTCTGGACCGGCACCTATCTGCGCAATGGCATCAACGGGCACTTTGCAGACTATGTGCTGGACCACTACACCCCTGCGCATTTTGCCGAAGCCTTGCAAAATCCGGCCGAGCAACTGCTGGTCTCGCAGAACCGGGACGGCATCGACGGCTATATCCGTGTCTCACACGGGCGGCCAAGCCCGGCTGGCGGGGCTTCGCACACCGAAATCTCCACGTTCTATGTCCAGCCGCGGCACCAAGGGCACGGCATCGGGATCCGCCTGTTGCAAGCCGGGCTGCAGCTCTGCCGGTCGAACGGCTGGGACGCCCCTTGGCTGACCAGCAATTCGGAGAACTCCCGCGCGATCTCTTTCTATTTGCGCAACGGGTTTGAACATGCGGGCCTGACCGGTTTCAGGATCAATGACGCCGAATACGTCAACGACGTGCTGCAGTATCGCTCCCTTTGAAGCCCTGAATCCAAATCAGCAACTGCATCTCCAATATGCGAGCGCTGCGGAGACGAGCGGGGCTGAAGCATGTGCTTCGGGCCCGTCATGGCATCTGGTGGCACCCGGGTCTGACGGCCCGGGCGCAGAACCGTTTGGTCCTAAGGTCAGCTCACTGCTGCAAAGCCTGCATCAAGGGCGGAGAGGATGGTGTCCGCCTCCGCCTCGCTCAGCACCAGCGGCGGCGACAGGATGATGTTGGGGCCGGAGACCCGGACCATAGCGCCTGCCTCATAAGCGGCTTCCTGCAGTTTGCCGATGGTCTTCTTGTCTACGGCTGTCTTGGCAGCGCGGGCGGAAACCAGCTCCAGCGCGCACATCAGGCCGTGGCCGCCGCGGACATCGCCGATCAGCTCGTATTTCTGCTGAAGCGCCAGCAGGCCCTGGTGGATCTGGGTGCCGCGTGCAGCGGCGTTTTCTGTCACGTTCAAGCGAAGTGTTTCTTCGAGGCAGGCAAGGGCTGCGGCAGCGCCAACAGGATGGCCGGAGTAGGTGTAGCCGTGTCCGATGGCCGCCTTGCCCGTGTTGTCCTTCTCGAAGGTCTCGGTCATATGATCCGCGATCATCACCGCGCCAAAGGGGAAGTATCCGTTGGTGATCGCCTTGGCCGTTGCCATCATGTCCGGCTGCACGCCCCAGTGGCGTGATCCGCTCCATGATCCGGTGCGTCCGAAGGCGGTAATCACCTCATCCGCGATCAGCAGGATGCCGTGTTTGGAGCAGATGTCGCGCACGCCGGGCATGAAGCTGGAATGCGGCGGGATCACGCCGCCGGCCCCCAGGATGGGTTCCATGATGAAGGCGGCGATGGTGCCTGCGCCCTGGAAGGCGATCTCATCCTCCAGCGCTTGCAGGCAGAGCTGGGCCAGGCGTTCCGGATCGGTCTCGTTGAAGGGATTGCGGTAGGTGTAGGGCGCCGGGATGTGAAAGCAGCCGGGCAGCAGCGGTTCGTACTGGGTGCGGAAGTTTGCGTTGCCATTCACCGAAGCCCCACCCATGTGGGTGCCATGGTAGCCCTTCTTGAGGCTCAGGAACTTGGTGCGGCCTTCCTCGCCGCGGATCTTGTGGTACTGGCGCGCGAGGCGCAGGGCGGTTTCCACCGAATCCGAGCCGCCAGAGGTAAAAAAGGCGCGGGTGAGCCCGTCGGGTGCAAAGAACTTGCGCAGTTCTTCTGCCAGCTGGATTACCTGGTCATTGGTGGTGCCGCGGAAGGTGGAGTAATAAGGAAGCACGTCCAGTTGCGCGGCAATCGCGTCCTTCACCGGCTGGCAGGAAAAGCCGAGGTTCACGTTCCACAGGCCGCCAACCGCATCGACCACCTCATGCCCGTCGATGTCGGTGATCTTCACCCCCTGTGCAGAGGTAATGATGGCAGGCGGGTTGGCCAGGCTGTCGCCAGGGTGCGTCATGGGGTGCCACAGGGATCTGGCGTTGTGTTCTTTCAGAAAGTTGGAGTCTTTCATGGAGGCAGCTCCTGGTTTCGGCCCGGCTTGGGCCGGTGAGGGGGTCAGGCGGTTTCGTCCTGCGGGTAGTCCGCAGGGGCGGACCCGCCGATGCGGTGGGTAAGGGTGGCGCCTGCACGGCGCAGGGCCGCCGGGATCAGCTGTTTCTGCTCTGCGGTCATGCGGGAGGCGGGGGCGGCCACCGCCAGGGCGCCGATTACCTTGCGGTCCGGGTCAAAGACCGGAACTGCATGGGAATGAACGTCTTCTTCAAACCCGCCGACAGACACGGCAATGCCGCTTTTGCGGATGCCGGCAAGCTGAGCGCGGATTTTCTGCGGATCTGTGATGGTTTCCGGAGTGCGGGCCCCCAGCGGCTGGGACAGTATGGTCTCGGCAAAGTCCGGTTCGGCATAGGCCAGAACTGCCATGCCGGAGCTGGTGCCATGGAACGTCAGCACCTTGGCGTCCTCCATCATCACCCTGGTGGCGTTGCGCGGTGAATAGGCGTGTGACAGCGAATTGAGCTGGCTGCCTTGCAGCAGAGACAGGTGGCTGGTTTCGCCGGTTTCATCGCTTAAATCACGCAGCACCTGGCGGGAAACGGAGAGGATTGGCACCGCGGCCTCACGCAGGGCTGCAAGACGCAGAACCTGGGGCCCCAGCCGGTAAGAGCGGTCGCTGCCCGTCTGTTCTACAAAGCCCGATTCCTGAAGTTCGTTCATAAGCCGGTAGACGGTTGCCTTGTTCATCCCGGACAGGCGCGTGAGGTCGCTGAGCCCGATCCCGGTCCGGCCGTGATTGAAAAATGTCAGCAGTGACAAGGCTTTGGATACAGTTCCCATGCGCTTGTTGAAGCTCCCTGTTTGAACTGTCCGGGCGATCTCTCCTGCGCCGGCGGTCCCGTGATGCGGTTTAAATGACAGATGCGAGGTTTGTTTGTCAATAAAATAAACCAATGGTTCATTTAATGAACCGACGAGTTGGGCTGGGCCGTGACGAGCGAGGGGGCCGCAAGGCAACAGTTTGGCGGCGGCAGTGATTAGGGCTGCAAGGCGCGAGGCGGATAGCCAAGCCAGGAATCCGGGTGCGCCGCGGCAGAAGCCTGGACTGCTGGATAATATGTTTCAAAAAGTTTTCATTTCTTTCAGATTCTGTTACGCAACTGCCAGCGTAACAGGCCGCTGGGCAACTGAGCGCCGCGACGCGGGGTTTGCTGGCCTTCGGCCGCCATTGGGGCTTGGCGCCGGTCCAGGTGCTGTGCCTAATCTGTTGGGAGCCGGGCGCAGGCACTGCCGCCGCGGAAGAGAGAGGAAAACCGGATGAGTGAAGCCATTGCATATGAGCGCGTGGGCGATATTGCCGTTTTGAAGGCGCAGAACCCGCCTGTGAATGCGCTGGGCATTGATGTGCGCAAAGGGCTGCTAACCGGAGTCGAGCGCGCCGAAGAAGAGGGCGCAAAGGCGGTGCTGATTTACGGTGATGATAAAACCTATTTCGCCGGTGCCGATATCCACGAATTCGGCAGACCGCCGCAGGAACCCTATCTGCCGGGCCTGTGCAGCCGGATAGAGGCCTCGCCGCTGATCGTCGTGTCTGCCATGCACGGCACGGCGCTGGGCGGCGGGCTGGAGGTGGCCTTGTCCTCGCATTACCGGATTGCAGTGCCTTCAGCGAAGATGGGGTTGCCTGAGGTCAACCTGGGCATCCTGCCCGGGGCGGGCGGCACCCAGCGGCTGCCGCGGCTGGCGGGGACCGAGGCGGCGCTGGAGATGATCACCTCGGGCCGCCACTTCGGCGCGGCTGAGGCGCTGGACAAGGGCATCATCGACCGCATCGAAGAGGGCGAGCCGCGCGAGATCGGCCTCGTCTATACGCAGGAGCTGCTGGATGCGGGCGCGCAGCGCCGGGCGGTCGGGGAAATGCCTGCTCCGGAAGCCGTGGATTTTGACGCGGTCTATGAAGCGACGTTGAAGAAAGGCCGCGGCCAGTTGTCTCCGGCAACAGCCGTGCGCGCGGTACAGGCCGCGGCTGAGGCGGAGAGCTTTGAAGCCGGCCTTAAGCGCGAGCGCGCGCTGTTCACAGAACTGATGGAATCGGATCAGCGGCAGGGGCTGATCCACGCCTTCTTCTCGGAACGTGCGGTCAGCAAGCTGCCGGAGCTGGAAGGTATCGAACCCCGCGAGGTTGCCGCAATGGGGGTGATCGGCGGCGGCACTATGGGTGCGGGCATCGCCACCGCGGCGCTGCTGGCCGGGTTGCCGGTGGTTCTGATCGAGATGACTGATGAGGGTGTTGCCGCCGCGCGCGGCCGGATCGAGGGCAACCTGCAAGGTGCCCTGAAACGGGGCAAAATTACCCAGGCGCAATTTGATCGGCTGACCGGTGAGGCGCTGACAGTGTCCACGGATTACGCGGCACTGGAACAGGTGGATCTGGTGGTCGAGGCCGTGTTTGAGGACATGGGCGTCAAGCGCGAGGTCTTTGGCAAGCTCGACGCCCACTGCAAGCAGGGGGCGGTGCTGGCGACCAATACGTCTTATCTGGATGTGGATGAGATCGCCGCAGCAACCTCCCGCCCGCAGGATGTGATCGGACTGCATTTCTTCTCGCCCGCGCATGTGATGAAGCTGCTGGAGGTTGTGGTCGCGGAAAAGACCGCGCCGGAGGTTCTGGCCACCGGCTTTGCCCTCGGCAAGCGGCTGAAGAAGGTGGCGGTGCGGTCCGGCATCTGCGACGGGTTCATCGGCAACCGGATCATGAACGCCTACCGCAAGGCGGCGGAATATGTGGTGCTGGATGGCGCTTCGCCCTATCAGGTGGACAAGGCGGTGACCGGGTTCGGTTTCCCGATGGGGCCGTTTGCCATGGGCGATCTGGCGGGGCTGGACATCAACTGGGCCGCCCGCAAGCGCCGTGCGCCGACGCGGGATCCGCGCGAACGGGTGCCGCGGTTCTACGAGATGCTCTGTGAGGGCGGCGATTTCGGCCAGAAGACCGGCAAGGGCTTTTATGTCTACGAGGAAGGCAAGCGGGGCGGTGTACCGAACCCGGAGGTGGCGGAGCTGATTGCCAAAGACCAGGAGCAGCAGGGCGTGGCCCCGCGGGATTTCTCAGACGCGGAGGTCCTGCGCCGCTACATGTGCGCCATGGTCAACGAGGCCGCCAAGGTAGTGGGCGAGGGCATCGCCCGGCGCCCGCTGGATGTGGATATGGTGATGCTGTTCGGCTACGGATTCCCGCGCTTCTGGGGCGGGCCGCTGAAATGGGCCGATCTGCAGGGGCTGGACGGCATCCTGACCGATATCAAGGCCTATGCGGAAGAGGACAGTTTCTTCTGGCAGCCGGCGCCGCTGCTGGAGCAGCTGGTGGCTGAGCGCAAAACCTTCGACGACCTGAACAAAGGCGTCTAGGCAAGCCTGCCGCGCCCCTCCGGCCCGTCGAGGGCCATCGGGGCGGGGCCCGGCGGTACCGGGCCGGGCGCGGAAACGCTGGCCGTATTACGAAAATAGCGCCGCGCGGAACGCGCGGCGCTTGGCCCAACAAGAGCGGCGCATTCAGGATGCGCCTGGCGATTGACGGGAGTTCCCCGTGCCTTAGGCCGAGTTGCCTCAGGCCCAGGTGCCTTCAGTGGCGGAACGGATCTTGCGGATGTTCTCGCCGTATACTTCCGGATTGTTCACAGATCCGCCCTTGAATACCGCGGAGCCTGCGACCAGCACATCGGCGCCGGCTTCGGCCACCAGCGGCGCGGTGGTTGGGTCGACACCGCCGTCGATCTCGATATGAACCGGGCGGTCGCCGATCATTGACCGCAGGCGGCGGATCTTGGCGGTCATGTCGATGAACTTCTGGCCGCCGAAGCCGGGGTTCACGGTCATGACGCAAACGAGGTCAGTGAGGTCCAGCAGGTGCTCAACCGCCTCGGCCGGGGTGCCGGGATTCAGCGCCACGCCTGCCTTCATGCCCGCGCCGCGGATCGCCTGCAGGGTGCGGTGGATGTGCGGGCCTGCCTCGAAATGCGCGGTCAGCACGTCGGCACCGGCATCGGCATAGGCATCGATGTAGGGATCGACCGGCGCGATCATCAGGTGCACGTCCATCACTGTCTTCACATGCGGGCGGAACGCCTTCACCGCCTGCGGGCCGAAGGTGAGGTTCGGCACGAAATGCCCGTCCATAACATCCACATGCACCCAGTCGGCGCCTTGGGTTTCGATCGCCTGGATCTCCTGGCCGAAATTGGCGAAATCGGCAGACAGGATGGAGGGCGCGATCTTGATGTTGCGGTCAAAGGACATCTGGCAGCTTCCTTTTGCAAAGGGAATTGAGGAGTCGAAGGCCGTATAGACCGTCCGGCCCGCTGTGCACAGGGGCAGATTAAGCATCGGGTCCGTTTCCTTGGGCACTGCGCCTCCGGGTTGCGCCGGGCCGCGTCACAAAACTTTCACGGCAGTGACACATGAGCTTTGAGCAGGGCCGATAGGCAATCCCGGAACGAGAAGGGAGCGCCCCGGTGCTGCGCATTGACAAACTGACTAAACGCTTCGGCGATAAGATTGCGGTGGATACCGCCACGCTGGACATCGACAAGCCCTGCATGATCGGCATCATCGGCCGTTCCGGCGCAGGCAAATCCACCCTGCTGCGGATGCTGAACCGGCTGGAGGACGCCAGCGGCGGCCGTATCCTGTTTGAGGGGCGCGAAGTCACCGGGCTGAAAGGCAAAGACAAGCGGGCCTGGCAGTCCGAATGCGCGATGATCTTCCAGCAATTCAACCTAGTGCCGCGGATGGACGTGGTGTCCAATGTTCTGCACGGCACATTGAACCGCCGCAATGCGGTGGCAACGCTGTTCAACCTCTATCCGATGGCGGATATTCACACGGCGATCGACATTCTGGACCGGCTCGGCATTGCCGAACACGCGGCCAAGCGGGCCGAGGCGCTGTCGGGCGGCCAGCAGCAGCGGGTGGCGATTGCAAGGGCGCTGATGCAGGATCCGAAAATCATCCTGGCGGATGAGCCGATTGCCTCGCTCGACCCGATGAACGCCCAGACCGTGATGGAGGCGCTGCGCCGCATTCATGAGGAAGACGGCCGCACAGTCATTGCCAACCTGCACACGCTGGACACAGCGCGCCGCTACTGCGACCGGGTCGTCGGCATGCGCGACGGGCGCATCGTCTTTGACGGGCTGCCGGAACAGCTGACCACCGGCGTCGCCCGCGAGATCTACGGCGCTGGAGAGGAATTCTCCGAAGCGGCCACCTCGACCGAGATCGAAACGCTGGAAAAGACGGACGCGATGCGCGCCGCCATTCCCGCTGAATAACCCGTGACCCTGAATTCATCGACCCGGCGGGCTGCTCTGCCGGGACCCAACCGGAGAGACATGAGATGAAGAAACTGATTGCTGCCGTTCTGGCAACCACCGCGCTGACCGCCCCTGTTGCGGCAGAAGAGATCAAGGAATTCCGCATTGGCATCCTGGGTGGAGAGAACGCTCAGGACCGCCTGAACAACAACGAGTGCCTGCGCGAATACACCGAGAAAGAACTGGGTGTTGAAACCAAGCTGTTTGCGCCTGCTGACTACAACGGCGTGATCCAGGGCCTGCTGGGCGGCACCATCGACATGGCATGGCTGGGCGCGTCCGGCTATGCCAAGACCTATCTGTCCGACCCCGAAGCGGTTGAGCCGGTTCTGGTCAAGGTGAACACCGACGGCGGCTACGGCTATTACTCGGTTGGCTTTGCCCGCAAGGACAGCGGCATCACCTCGCTGGAAGATCTGAAAGGCAAGACCTTCGGATTCGGCGATCCGAACTCCACCTCGGGCTACCTGATCCCGTCGATCGAGATCCCGAACAAGATCAATGCCTCCATGGACTCTGGCGACTACTTCGGTGAAGTGAAGTTCACCGGCGGCCACGAGCAGACCATTGTCGCGGTTGCCAACGGCGACGTGGACGGCGGCGTGACCTGGGCCGACGGTCTGGGCGAATGGGAAGACGGCTACCAGTCCGGCGCGCTGCGCCGTGCCGTGGATGCAGGTCTGGTCGACATGAACGACATGGTGGAAATCTGGAAATCCGCCCCGATCCCGGAAGGCCCGGTGGTTCTGCGCAAGGCTCTGCCGGCAGACGTTAAAGCCAAGATGACCGCACTGATGGACAACCTCAGCGAAATTGACCGCGATTGCTTTTATGGTGTTGCGGCAGGTGAGGCCAAGAGTTTCGATCCGATCACCCATGAAGCCTATGAGGTGATCATCGAAGCCCGCAAGCTGAAGTCCCAGTAATTTCAGCCCAGCACGTATTTTACTGTGCTCTGCGGGGTTCCGGGCCGGTCTTGGAGCCCCGCAATTTCCTGGATGGACCCAGTATCCCCCATCCCTAGAAGATCAGGATCCCCAAATGGCAGATTTGACAGCCGCCCGGCCGGGCATCGAGGACATCCGGCAGCACTACACCGCCCATACCCAGCGCAAGCGGCTCTATGGCGGTATCCTTCTGGCGGTTTTTGTGGCGCTGATGGCCGCGGGGTTCCGCACTGCGGACGCGCGCAATGCAGGCTCCTTTGCCGACGGGTTCACCCGCATCTTTGATTACCCGTCCGAGGTTCTTGCGGAAGCCGTCGAAAAGGCTGCCCAGCTTCCGGGGCATCTGGTGCATTTCTTTCCCGCGCTGGTGGAGACATTGAACATCGCCGCCGCCTCGACTTTGGTGGGGGCTGTGTTCGGCACGCTGCTGTCGCTGTTGGCCACCCGGGGCATGGCGCCTTGGCCTATGCTGATCCCGGTGTTCCGCCGCATCAGCGACATCTGCCGGGCCATACCGGAAATTGTTATCGCGCTGGTGCTGATCTTTGTGCTGGGCGGCGGGCCGGTGCCAGCCATGATTGCCATTGCCATCCACACAGCCGGCGCGCTGGGCAAGCTGTTTTCCGAGGTGAACGAAAACGCCTCGCTGAAACCGGTCGAGGGGCTGACCTCCGTAGGCGCCACTTGGGCGCAGCGTATGACGCTGGGAGTGATCCCGCAGGTCGGTCCGAACTATGTGAGCTATGCGCTGCTGCGTTTTGAAATCAACATCCGCGCTTCTGCCATCCTCGGCTTCGTTGGTGCGGGCGGCATTGGCTACGAGCTGAAGAACGCCATGTCCTGGGGGCAGGGGCGCTATGACGAAGCCGCCGCGATTTTCCTGCTTCTCTTTGTCACTATCGTGGCCGTTGACCAGCTGTCCGGCCTATTGCGTGACCGCCTGACCCATGGAGCGAAGGCATGACCACTTTTGACACCACCCTTACGCCGGCAGATCTGAAGTCGGACATCTCGCGGCTGTTTCTGAAAAAGCGGCTGATGAATTTTGCCCTGCCCGCCGCGGTGCTGGCCTATCTCGCCTATGTTTTTGTGGTCTTCGACATGCCGGGACTGTGGGAGCGTGCCAGCCTGGACAACGCCAAAACACTGGTGAGCGACAGCTACAGCTACAAGACCCATGTCACCCGCGACAACCGCAGCGGTGAGGTGTCGGTGGCCATCGAGGGCGAGCGCAAGGGGGCCTATCCCGACGGCATGTCGCCGGACTGGGTGGCCTTGGGCGAGACCACGGTGATTGATCTGGAAGACGGGCACACAGTCACATTTGGTCCAGAGATCATCGCATACGAGATCC
Source organism: Leisingera sp. JC1 (assembly GCF_001679925.1). Taxonomy (GTDB): domain Bacteria; phylum Pseudomonadota; class Alphaproteobacteria; order Rhodobacterales; family Rhodobacteraceae; genus Leisingera. The sequence continues at coordinate 375,866 of NZ_LYUZ01000001.1, forward strand.
CAGGCTATGGCACCGTACGGGCCACCCCGAGCCGCAGCGCGGGCGTGCAAGCGGAATTGCCTGCCGGTGATGTGCCGGAGTGGATCAGTGTTTCGAAGAACCGCCTGGCCGTTACAACAGAGGCCGGCCGCCTGACCGTGACCCGCAACCGGGCGGAAGTTTTCCGCTATTTCGCAGGCTGGGAGCTGTTCTTCTTCACCCTCGACAGCCCGTATTACGGCATGGGGGCAGGGGAGCTGATGCAGCGCGCTGCCACTGGAGAGGGCGGTGCGATCTTCCAGGAGTTCTGGACCAACAAGATGTGGCGCCATCAGGTCGTGGCCTGGGCCATAGCTGAGACCCTGCTGATGGCCTTCCTCGGCACCATCGGCGCCGGCATCATCGCGCTGCCGCTGGCCTTTCTGGCGACCCGCAATTTCATGCCCCTGCGCAGCATCCGCTTTGCCATGCGCCGCTTCTTCGACTTTGTGCGCGGGGTCGACTCGCTGATCTGGACAGTGGTGCTGGCGCGGGCCTTTGGCCCCGGTCCGCTGACCGGCGCGCTGGCGATCCTGGTGACGGATACCGGCACTTTCGGTAAGATCTTCTCCGAGGCACTGGAGAACGTCGACCAGAAGCAGATCGAGGGCGTGGCCTCAACCGGAGCCAAGCCTGTGCAGCGCTACCGCTTCGGGGTGATCCCGCAGATCACGCCGGTGCTGCTGAGCCAGCTGCTGTATTTCCTGGAATCGAACACCCGTTCTGCCACCATCATCGGCGCGATCACCGGCGGCGGCATCGGCCTGTTGCTGACACAGGCGATCATCACCCAGAAGGATTGGGAGGAAGTGGCTTATTACATCACTTTGATCATCCTGATGGTGATGCTGATGGACTGGTTCTCCGGCTGGCTGCGCCGCCGCCTGATCAAGGGCGAGGGCGGTAAGGCCAAGCGCAAGCGGCGGAGGCCGGAAGAGGGCGGGGCGTTCCTGCTGCCTTGACCTTGCCCCGGCTTCCTGTCGAGGACTGACAATGGCACGATTGCTGGCTGAAGAGCCGTTCATCCACCCGGATTGCACGATCACTGGCAGCCGTTTCGGTGCCTATGTCGAAATCGGCGCCGGCAGCCGGGTGGCGAACGCAGTGGTTGGCGACTACAGCTATTGCGACCGGAGTTGTGACATTGCCAATGCGGAGGTCGGCAAGTTTGCCAATATTGCCAGCTTCGTGCGGATCGGCGCCTCCGACCACCCGATGGAGAAAGCGTCTCTGCACCACTTCCTCTACCGTTCGGCAAGCTACTGGGATGACGCGGAGGATGACGCGGAGTGGTTTGCCCGGCGCGCCGGGCGAACTGCCAGCATCGGCCATGACACCTGGATCGGCCATGGGGCGATGATCAAGCCGGAGGTGAACATCGGGCATGGCGCTGTCGTGGCCTCAGGCACGATTGTGACAAAGGATGTGGCGCCCTACACCATTGTTGGCGGCAATACCGCCAGGGTGATCCGCCGCCGCTATCCTGAGGCAGTAGCCGAGCAGATGATGGAACTAGCGTGGTGGGACTGGGACCACGAGACCTTGCGGACTGCGCTGCCAGACTTCCGCAGCCTGAGGGCCGAAGAGTTCGTGGAGAAGTATTCCTGATCCGGCGGGCGGGCAGCTCCCGCCTGTTCTAGCACATTCACAAAATGTGTGTCACCGTTGGGCGTGGCGCCGCTGCGCGGCGCAGTAGGGCTCCGCCCGTTCGAACCTCAAATGATCGTCCGGACCATTTCTTCTCCGGTTCTCATTTCTGGAACGCGCTTGAGGGGCAATTCAGCCCGTCAAGCGCGTTCCAGCTTCTGCGGTCTGTCATCCCCGCCTCAAAGGTAAACGGCGCAACGTGCCACCGCCTTGCGGCGCTTGACCCGGGGCTGTCAGGGGTCAGGCGGCGCCTGCGTCGACCAGTTGGGTGGCGATGTCGAGGAACACCTTGGCCTGGGCACTGCCAGGCTTGGCAGCCACGATGGGCGTGCCGTTGTCGCCAGCCAGCCGCACGTCCAGGTGCAGCGGCACCTCGCCCAGCAGCGGCACGTCGAGTTTCCTGGCTTCCTGGGCCACGCCGCCATGGCCGAAGACATGCTCCTCATGGCCGCAGTTGGAGCAAATGTGGGTGGACATGTTCTCGATCATGCCCAGCACCGGAACGTTCATCTTGCGGAACATGTCGATGCCTTTGCGCGCATCGATCAGCGCCACGTCCTGCGGGGTGGAGACCACAATGGCACCGTCCACATGGGTCTTCTGGGCCAGGGTCATCTGCACATCGCCGGTGCCGGGCGGCAGGTCGACGATCAGCACGTCCAGGTCGCCCCATTGCACCTGCAACAGCATCTGCTGCAGCGCGCCCATCAGCATCGGGCCGCGCCAGATCACCGCCTGGTCTTCGCCGGTCATCAGCCCCATCGACATCATGGTGACGCCGTGGTTGCGCAGGGGCAGGATTGTCTTGCCGTCAGGGCTGGCGGGGCGGCCGCTGACGCCCAGCATCTTGGGCTGTGAAGGGCCATAGACGTCGGCATCCAGCAGGCCGACCTTGCGCCCCTGCATCGCCAGCGCGCAGGCGATATTGGCGGACACCGTGGATTTCCCGACCCCGCCCTTGCCCGAGGCCACGGCCAGGATCCGCGCAACGCCGGGAACTTTCTGCGGCGCCTGCTGCTGTGGCTGAGCGGCTTTCTTGGGCTTAAGATCCGGTGGCGCTTTCTCCGAATGGGCGGTCAGCATAGCTGACACTTTTTCCACCCCCGTCAGCGCCGCCACGGCCGCGTCCGCCTGGTCGCGCACCGGGCCGTAGGCCTCGGACTTGCCGGGGTCGATTTCCAGTACAAAGCGGACGGCGCTGCCCTCGACGGTAACGGCACGGGCAATGCCTGCGCTGACGATGTCGCTGCCGCTGACGGGGTCGGTGATGTTCTTGAGCGCCTCAAGGACGGTTTCACGGGTGACGGTCACGCCGGTCTCCTGTAGCTGGTCATACCTTGCGCCTGTTCTGGCCCAAATCAGCGGCTCATACCAGCCGTACAGAGCGAGGAGTTTGATTTAGAACATCCTGGAGTCAGCTTTTCTGCAGGCTGGCCTTGTTCAAGACCGGACACTTGTCGGCAAACGCAGCAGCGCCGCGCATCAGCGCGGCGCCGGGCCCAACGGGAGGAGGCCCATCGGGCCGAGGACGGGCGGGAGGATCCCGTCAGCTGGCCAAGGCCACCTCGGCGGCGTTCATCACCGCGCCGATGCGGCGGCCGGTGTCCACCATGCGGTTGGAGAAACCCCATTCGTTGTCATACCAGCTGACCACCCGAACCAGCCCCTCGGCGGTGACAGCGGTTTGCGCTGCGGCGAAGCAGCTGGAATGCGGGTCATGGTTGAAATCGACAGAGACCAGCGGGTCCTCCTCGTAAGACAGGATACCCTCCAGCCCGTTCCCTGCCGCCGCCTTGACCGCAGCATTGACCGCTTCAACCGTGGCAGGGCGTTCCGGCACAAAGCTCAGGTCCACCATGGAGACATTGGCGGTGGGCACCCGGATCGCTGAGCCTTCCAGCCGGCCCTTCAGATGCGGCAGCACCTCGGAGATTGCCCGCGCCGCACCGGTGGATGTGGGGATCATCGACAGCGAAGCCGCGCGGGCACGGTAGAGGTCCTTGTGGCTGGTGTCATGGGTTGGCTGGTCGCCGGTGTAGGCGTGGATCGTGGTCATGTAGCCGGTCTTGATGCCAAAGGCCTCATCCAGCACCTTGGCCAGCGGCGCCAGGCAATTGGTGGTGCAGGAGGCGTTGGAGACAATCACGTCCTCCGGCGTCAGGTCCATGTGGTTGACGCCAAAGACCACGGTGCGGTCGGCATCCTTGCCAGGGGCGGAGATCAGAACCCGCTTGGAGCCATTCTTCAGATGCCGCGCGGCCTCCTCGCGGGCGGTGAACAGGCCGGTGCATTCATAGGCGATGTCCACATCCTGCCAGGGCAAATCTTCCGGGTTGCGGACGGCGCTCAGACGGATGCTGTGATGACCGACGCGGATCAGGTCATCTGCCAGAAAAACGGGCGTCTTAAGGCGTCCGTGCACGCTGTCATATTTCAGCAGGTGAACCAGCGTTTCCGGCGGCGACAGGTCGTTGATGGCCACCACCTCGATATCCTTGGCTTCGCTTTCCAGCAGCGCCCGCAGCACCCCGCGGCCAATCCGCCCGAATCCGTTGATTGCAATCTTCAGTGTCATCCCTGATCTCCGGCTGGTGTACCGGAATTTGATCCGGTAGCGATAACGGTTGCGATACCGATAACGATAACGAGTACAAAAATCAAGCCCCTTGCCGGCAGAGCTGCCCTTGCGGCGGCCCGCGATCTGCAGGAGCATGGTGGTATGACCAAGAAACTGCTTCTGAAAGACGTGGCCAAACTGGCCGGTGTCAGTGAAATGACCGCGTCCCGTGCCTTGCGCGGGGCGCCGGATGTTTCTGCCAAGACCAAGGCAAAGATTGAGGAAATCGCCAGGACCCACGGCTATGTGCCAAACCGGATTGCCGGTTCCCTGTCCTCGCAATCGGTCAATCTGGTGGCAGTGGTGGTGCCGTCGCTCAACAGCTTTGTCTTCCCGGAGGTTCTCTCCGGGATTTCCGCCGTCTTGAAAGAAAGCCCCTTGAAGCCGGTGGTCGGGGTGTCGGGCTATGATCTGGAGGAAGAGGAGAGCGTCATCCGCGAAATGCTCAGTTGGCGGCCCTCTGGCCTGATTGTCGCCGGGCTGGAGCATACCGAGGTTACCCGGCGGATGCTGCAGCAGGCCGATTGCCCTGTGGTTGAGGTGATGGATGTCGATGGCGACCCCGTACGCCATTGCGTCGGCATCTCGCATCTGCAGGCCGGCCGCGGCATGGCAGAGCAGATCCTTGCCCGCGGCTACCGGAATATCGGTTTCATCGGCACCAAGATGCCGCAGGATTTCCGCGCGCGGAAGCGCTTTGACGGTTTCACGGACGGGCTGGCGGCGCAGAGCGTGACACTTGCCGATTTGGAGCATTACTCCGGCGAAAGTTCGATCCAGACCGGCCGTCAGCTGACGTCACAGATGCTTGCGCGCAACCCTCATCTTGATTGCATCTATTATTCAAGCGACGTGATGAGCGTGGGCGGGCTGATGCATTGCTTGGCCGCGGGACTGTCGGTGCCCGGCGATATCGCTTTGGCGGGATTCAACAACCTGCAAATCCTGCAGGGCTTGCCGCTGCAACTGGCGACCACGGATGCCTGCCGCCATGAAATCGGAGAGCGTGCGGCGCGGATCATCCTGAAATCACGGGAAACCGGCGGAGCAGAGGGGCTGGTTTTCGACCGTTTGACACCCGCGATCAGCCTTGGAGAAACGCTCTAGCCCGGCGTAACGGCTTACTGCTGCGACAGTCAGGCAACCGCCCCAGCAGCAAACATAGGCGATTTTTCTGGCTTTGACCGGCTGGCCGGGGCAACCTGCGGGTATGGTTCCAGTTCAGCGCGGGTTGGCCCGGTAAAGGAGTGCAGATGCCCAAGTACAATGACATGTTCGAGCTTTCGGTTGAGGATATGGACCTGATCGAAACCTCATTGCGCCACACAAGGGACACTCTGTCGGAAACCCACCCAGCGGCAGGCAGCGCTGATGCGGAAACCTTGCGCCGGGTCCACGCACTGCTGGGGCAGCTCCACAATCAGAAGATTTTCTACTACCCCAAAGACAAGGTTTACGTCAGCGGCTGACATCTTGCTAAACGAAGAAAGCGCTCCCCGCTGGACGGAGAGCGCTGTAATGTGTGAACCGAGAATTCTTACATTGCGGCCTGGAACAGCTGGGCAAGGTTCTCCTCGGTCAGCTCAATGGGGTTGCCGCCGCAGGAAGGGTCAATTATGGCGCCCTTGACCAGCTCAGGGATCGCATCGGCGGTGACACCCAGTTCGCCCAGCCCGCGCGGGATGCCAAGGCTGTCGTTCAAATCTTGCACATAGCTGCGGAAGCCGTCGAAGCCGCCTTCAATGCCCAAGTAAGCCGCTGCCATGTTGAAACGGTCCGCAATCACCGGGGCATTGAACTCAAGCACGCTGGGCATGCAGACTGCGTTGGTGGTGCCGTGGTGGGTATTGAAATGCGCGCCGATCGGATGGCTCATGGCGTGCATGGCGCCGAGGCCCTTCTGGAAGGCAGTGGCGCCCATCGCGGCCGCCGACATCATCTGGGCGCGGGCCTCGATGTCGGTGCCGTCAGCGTAGGCGCGCGGCAGATAATCCTTCACCAGCCGCATGCCCTCCAGCGCGATGCCCTGGGACATCGGGTGGTAATGCGGGCTCGAAAACGCTTCGACGCAGTGGGCAAAGGCATCGAGCCCGGTGCCAGCGGTGATGAACTTGGGCATGCCGACCGTCAGCTCGGGATCGCAGATAACCACTGCGGGCAGCACCTTGGGGTGCAAGATGATCTTCTTCTGGTGGGTGACGCTGTCGGTGATCACAGAGGCGCGACCCACTTCGGAACCCGTGCCAGCGGTGGTCGGCACTGCGATAATCGGTGCAATGGCGTCGGCATCGGCGCGTGTCCACCAGTCGCCGATGTCCTCAAAGTCCCAAACGGGCCGGGCCTGGCCCGCCATGAAGGCCACCATCTTGCCCAGATCCAGGCCGGAGCCGCCGCCGAAGGCGATCACCCCGTCATGGCCGCCAGCCCTGTAGGCGGCGACGCCGGCGTCCAGGTTCTTCTCATTCGGGTTCGGATCGACCTCGGAGAACATGCCGCGGCCGAGGCCAGCGGCCTCCATGATGTCGAGGGTGCTTTGCGTGACCGGCAGATCGGCCAGTCCCTTGTCGGTGACCAGCAGCGGCTTCTTGATGCCAGCGGCGGCACAGGCATCCGCCAGTTCCTTGATCCGGCCTGCGCCGAACTTGATTGCGGTCGGGTAGGACCAGTTTCCAACGAGAGACATGATGTGTTCCTTTGATGCAAGTGGCCCGCCCCGGGAGGAGAAACGGGGCGGGCGGGGCCGTCCGTCAGCCGGTGACCTTTTTCAGGTGATAGGATTTCGGACGGGTCAGATTGTGATAGCCGATGACCGAGAGGCCGCCGCCGCGGCCGGTGTCCTTGCAGCCGGTCCAGCAGAGGCCGGGGTCCAGGTAATCGGCGCGGTTCAAGAAGACGGTGCCGGTCTCGATCTGATCGCCCACGGCTTGCGCCCGCTCCACATCGCGGGTCCAGAGCGAAGCGGTAAGGCCAAAGTCGCTGTCATTCATGAGCCGGATGGCTTCCTCATCGGAGGAGACCTTCATGATGCCGACAACCGGGCCAAAGCTTTCCTCGCGCATCACCCGCATATCGTGGGTGACATTTGTCAGGATCTGCGGCGTCAGGTAGGCGCCGCCGTCATCTTCGGCAAAGGTTTCGATATGGGCCACGGCGCCGGCCTCGACCGCCTCGGCAATCTGGCCGCGCACCTCGCTGGCAAAGCGCACGTTGGCCATAGGGCCGATGGTGGTTTCAGCCTCCAGCGGGTTGCCGAGCTTGTAGCCCTTCACGATGGCAATGGCCTTCTCCAGGAAGGCATCAAACAGGCTCTCATGCACGTAGATCCGCTCGATGCCGCAGCAGCACTGACCGGAGTTGAACATGGCGCCGTCGATCAGCGTGTCCACCGCCGCGTCCAGATCGGCGTCTTCCATGACATAGCCGGGGTCTTTGCCGCCCAGCTCGGTGCCGACGCCGGTGAAGGTGCCGGCTGCCGCGCGTTCCATCGCCTGGCCGCCGCCCACCGAGCCTGTGAAGTTCACGAAGTTGAACGCCTTGGCAGCGATCAGTTCCGAGGTGGTATCGTGATCCAGAAAGACATTCTGGAACACATCTGCGGGAATGCCCGCCGAATGGAATGCCTGCGCCATCCGCTCACCCACCAGCAGCGTCTGGGTCGCGTGCTTCAGCACCACGGTATTGCCGGCAATCAGGGCAGGTGCCACGGTGTTGATCGCGGTCATATAGGGGTAGTTCCACGGGGCGGCCACAAAGACCACGCCATGGGGGATACGCTTGATGTAGCGTTTGAAGGTTGCGTCCTCGCCGACCTCAATGTCCGCAAGCGACTCTGCAGCGATCTTCGCCATGTGGCCTGCACGTTCATTGAAGCCGCCGAATTCGCCGCCATAGCGCACCGGGCGGCCCATCATATGCGCGAGTTCCGGCACAATCTCATCATTCATCGCACCGACAGCGGCCACGCCCGCCTTCACCAGATCAATGCGCTCCTGAAGCGGCCGGGCCGCCCAGGCTGCTTGCGCTGACCGCGCCCGTTCTGCCGCCGTGAAGGCGTCCTCGCGCGACAGCACCGCGCGTTCCGCAAAGACCGATCCGTCGATCGGCGAGATGCATTTCAATACCTGGCCCATTGCCATTCACTCCATTCAGAAAGGGCCAAAGCCCTCTTCATCTTTCCGAAAATACTCCAGGGGTCCGGGGGCTGGCCCCGGTGTTCTCCGGATCAGGCCCGCTCGAACCCTCGGGCGATCTCGTAGTCGGTGACCACCCGGTCGAAATCCTCGATCTCCACTTCCGCCGCGCGGACGTAGTGATCCACCACATCATCGCCAAGGGCCTTGCGCAGCATCGCCGAGCCGTTCAGTGTAGCTGCCGCATCGCGCAGGGTGCCCGGGATCATGCCGGTGTCGCCCTGATAAACATCGCCCCGGGTGGGGGCTTGCAATTCCAGCCCTTCTTCGATGCCCGCAATGCCTGCGGCCAGCATGCCTGCCATTGCCAGATAGGGGTTCATGTCGGAGCCCGGAATGCGGCATTCTACGCGGATCGCCTTGGTGCCGTCGCCGCAGAGCCGGTAGCCCGCAGTGCGGTTGTCCACCGACCAGATGATCCGGGTCGGCGCAAAGGTGCCCTTCATAAACCGTTTGTAGCTGTTGATATAGGGCGCCATGAACGCGGTGTAGTCGGGCGCGTATTTCAGCAGGCCCGCCATATAGTTCTTCATCAGCGCGGACATGCCCAGCTCGTCGCTCTCGTCAAAGAACGCGGGCTTGCCGTCCTGCCACAGTGACTGATGCACATGGGAGGAGGAGCCGACCTTGTCGTGGCTCCACTTCGGCAGGAAGGTCACCGCATGGCCCTGTTGCTCGGCGATTTCCTTGATCGCGTGCTTGGCAATGGTGTGGAACTCTGCCGTGTCCATCGCCGCTGCATATTTGATGTTCAGCTCCTCCTGGCCGGTCTCCGCCTCACCCTTGGAGTTCTCGATCGGCAGGCCCGCATCCCACAGGTGGTTGCGGATCGGGCGCATCACATGCTCCTCGCGGGTGGTCTGCAGGATGTTGTAATCCTCGTTGTAGCCGGAGATCGGCTCCAGGTCGCGGAAACCCGAGCGGCGGATCTCGTCAAAGCTCCTGGCGAAGAGGAAAAACTCCAGCTCGGTGGCGCACATGGCGTCGTAGCCCATCGCCTTCAGCCGGTTCACCTGCTTCTTCAGGATCGCGCGGGGGGAGTGGGAGACTTCTTCATGGGTGTGGTGATCCAGCACGTCGCACAGCACCATCACGGTGCCCTCCAGCCACGGCACCGGGCGCAGGGTGGAGAGGTCGGGCTTCATCACGTAGTCGCCGTAACCCCGCTCCCAGCTGGTCGAGGCATAGCCGTCCGGCGTCGCCATCGCCAAGTCAGTGGCCAGCAGGTAGTTGCAGCAATGGGTTTCCTCCCAGGCGCCGTTCACGAAATGCTTGGCATGGAAGCGCTTGCCCATCAGGCGGCCCTGCATGTCCACAAGGCAGACCAGAACGGTGTCAACGGCGCCATCGGCAACCTGGTCCTTAAGAGTGTCGAAGGAGAGCATGAGCGGCCCTTTGTCTGTTGCGCGCAAAACTTTTCCTCAAAAGTTTTGGCAAATTCCTTGAGTAAGGAATTTGGCCCGCTGCGGCGCAGGCCAAATCCCGTGTTTCAGCGCAAGCCTCAGCCGTAGCGGTAAGGGCGGCCGGCCTTCTGCATGTCAGCGTTATACTTCTTGAAGATCTCCACAACCTTCGCCTTGGTCTCAGACTCGGCTGCGATTTCATCCCAGAATTTCACCGCCGCGTCTTCGACCTGCTGCCATTCGTTGTCCGGAATGGTTGTCAGCTTCATCTTGTCGCCGTTCACACGCAGGGACGCTTCGCCGCCCCAGTACCACCACTGGCGGTAGTAATGCGACTGGTCGCAGCAGACGCGGAACAGGGTCTGCAGGTCTTCAGGCAGTTCGTTCCAGCGGCCCTGGTTGGCAAAGAACGACCCCGCCCAGGCACCGGAGATGTTATTGGTCAGGAAGTAGTCGGTCACGTCAGCCCAGCCGACGGTGTAGTCTTCTGTGATGCCGGACCAGGCGATGCCGTCCAGCTCGCCGGTCTGCACCGCGACCTCGATGTCTTCCCAGGGCAGGGTGACAGGCACCACGCCGAACTGAGCCAGGAAGCGCCCCGCGGTCGGGAAGGTGAAGACGCGCTTGCCTTTGAGGTCCTCCAGCGAATTAATCGGGTCCTTGGTGGCAAAGTGGCAGGGGTCCCAGGCGCCGGCCGAGATGTGCTTGACGCCGACCTTGGAATACTCTTCGTCCCAGATCTCGTTCAGGCCGTACTGGTTGAACAGCACCGGGACGTCCAGCGAGTAGCGCGAGGCAAAGGGGAAGTAGCCGCCGAACACGGTGACCTCGGTGGGCGAAGCCATCGAGTCATCATCCGACTGCACCGCGTCGATGGTGCCGCGCTGCATAGCGCGGAACAGTTCACCGGTGGGGACCAGCTGATCGGCGTAGTAAAGCTCGATTTGCATCCGGTCGCCAGCGATCTTGTTGAACATGTCGATGGCAGGTTTCACCACATGTTCGGCCAGCGCCGCACCGGCATAAGTCTGCATCCGCCACTTGATGGTGGACTGGGCCAGTGCCGGGGTGGCCAGCGGTGCCGCCATGGCGCCAACGCCTGCGGACTGCAAAAACTTACGTCTTGTTGTCATGTCTTCCTCTCCTCTGTTGAATTTAAATCAATGCCCGTGCCCGCAGGGCGCCAGGTTTCTGAACCCTTCACGGAGCCGTTGCGGTGCATTCTCGCGAAGGATATCGCCATGCGCGAGCACGACGGTTTCCGGTTTCCATTCCAGCATCCGGGTCAGGGCTTTGCGAAGCTTGTCCCGGTTGCCGGAGAAGGAGAACCAAATGTCGATTGGCATCTTGCCGTTAGGCGCCAGGATGCCTGCGGCCCAAGCCAGCGGCCTGATCCAAAGCGGCAGCGTCTTGCTGGGCATGTTTTCGATCAGGTCGGTCAGCACCAGCACACTCGAGCGCTTGTGGAAGAATACCACCTCTGTGTGCACTTTGCTGCCGTGGACGATCAGCTGTTCAAGGTCGTCTTCCCATTCCGGTTCTGCATTGTCCTGCAGATCACGGTCAAAGCGGACGTCAACGGCCTGTTTCCGGGCCCGTTCGCGCACGTTGGGCGAGGCCCAGGCGATGGCCTCCGGATAGGCGTCAGCCCATTCCGCGATGTAGGCGTAGTGAATCCAGTTCGGGGAGACCAGGTGGCGGATGCGCCCCAACGCCTCCAGTGCCTTGGCCAGTTCCGGATTGTACTGGATCGGTGAGTGCAGGAACAGATCGCCGTTCTGCAGCCGGATCACGGTCATGCGGGTCTGGAAGGGGATCTTGTAGAATTCAATCGGCGGTCCGTCCACGATCCAGATGTCTGGCCCCAGAGTCTGCAGGATGGGCTTATTTTCCATAGACATACTCCGGCAGCCACAGGGCGATTTGCGGGAACATCATGATCAGGGCGAGCGCCAGCACCATCACCGCGGCAAAGGGAATGATCGAGACATAGATGTCCTTCAGTCCGATCTCCGGCGGTGCCATCGCGCGCATCAGGAACAGGTTGTAGCCGAAGGGCGGCGTCATATAGGCGATCTGGGTGGTGATGGTGTAAAGCACCCCGTACCAGATCAGATCAAAGCCAAGCGCCCCAACCAGCGGTACATAGAGCGGGGCCACGATCACCAGCATCGCGGTGTCATCCAGAAAGGTGCCCATCACGATGAAGCTCAGCTGCATCAGGATCAGGATCATCCAGGGGGAAAGGCCTAGCTTGGTGGTGAACAGATCCTCGATCGCCTTTACCGCGCCCAAGCCGTCGAAGATCGCGCCAAAGGCCAGCGCCGCCAGGATGATCCACATGAACATGCAGGAGATGCCGAGGGTCGAGCGCACCGAGGTTTCGAACACGTCCTTGTTCATGCGGCCCTTCAGCACAGCGGCGAGAAAGGCGGTCATCGCACCGATGGCAGAGCTTTCCACCAGAGAGGTCCAGCCGTTCACGAAGGGCACCATCATCGCGGCGAAGATCGCCAGGGGCAGCACGCCGGAGAACAGCAGGCGGTACTTCTCCTTCATGAACACGTCCTTGTAGAACATAGCGTTCTTGCGGGTCAGGAAGGACAGCAGGCCAAGGGCCAGTGCTACGCCAAGTGCGGCTTTGGTTTCCATCGCACCCGTCAGGATCAGCAGCGGCACCAGCACCAGCGTGCCAATGGTGATGTAATTAAGGCGCAGCGGGTGGTCGGTGATCTGCTCATACTCGGCCAGATCCTCCGGGTGCATTGCGGGGCCGAGGTTCGGCTGCATCCGGGCGCGGACATAGATGTAGATGATGAACATGGTGGCCATCAGCAGGCCGGGGATCACACCAGCCAGCCACAGCTGCCCCACCGGCTGGCGCGCGATCATCGCATAGAGCACCAGCACCACCGAGGGCGGCACCAGAATGCCCAGCGAGGAGCCTGCCTGAATGGTGCCGGTCACCAGAATTTTGTCGTAACCGCGGCGCAGCAGTTCGGGCAGGGCAATGGTTGCGCCGATGGCCATGCCCGCCACCGACAGGCCGTTCATCGCTGAAATCAGAACCATCAGGCCGATGGTGCCGATCGCCAAACCGCCCTTCACCGGCCCCATCCACACGTGGAACATCCGGTAGAGGTCGTCGGCGATCTTCGACTCCGACAGCACGTAGCCCATGAAGATGAACATCGGCAGCGTCAGCAGCGGATACCATTTCATCAGCTTCATGGCGGCGGAGAAGGGGATTTCCACCCCGCCGGTGCCCCACAGCAGCATGCCGGCAACCGCGCCGACAAAGCCGATGGCGCCAAATACCCTCTGGCCGGTCATCAGCATGAGCATCATGCCGGCAAACATCACGATGGCGATCCATTCGTAGGACATCAGATTTCAACTCCGCGCAGGCGTCCGATATCCCGGAACAGTTCGGCAAGGCATTGCAGCAGCATCAGAAAGACGCCGAAGCAGAGGATGGTTTTGACGGGCCACAGGAACGGCCGCCAGGCGGTGGAGCTGCGCTCCAGGTAGCCGAGCTTTTCACCTGCGGCGGCAGGGCCTTCGCTCAGCAGCGTTTTCAGCAGGTCCCAGAAGAACTGTAGCGGCTCCAGCCCGAAATAGCCGAGGCTATAGGCGGTGGAGCTGAGGGCGCCGTACATCAGGATCACAAGATATGTCATCAAGAACAGCACGGTGAAGGCATCCACCAGCGCCTTGGTTTTCGTCGACCAAGCGCCATAGAACAGGTCCATCCGCACGTTTGATCCCAGTTGCATCGAGTAAGGGCCGCCCAGAACATAATAGGCGACCATCACGAACTGTGCGGTCTCCAGCGTCCAGTGCGACGGATTGAAGAACGTCTTGGATGCCGAGGACCACAGCAGCACCCCGATCAGGGCAAAGATCAGATACATGGCAAAGCGGCCGATTGCGCGGTTCATCGCGTCGATGCCGCGGACATAAGCCCGGATTATCTTAGGCATCTGACCCTCCCTCTGCCGCCAGCGCGGCCAGGGCCGGACGCAGCAATGCCAGCATTTCTTCTGCCATGGCCTCTTCTTCTTCTGGCGTTGTCACCAGATCATTTCGGATTTCGATCATCACATTGGCCAGCCCGTGCGCCAGCCCATGAATTTTCAAGGAGTGCGTGACACCGTCAGCCGGGCCATAGGGCTCGTTGCGCTCCACCCGGCGGTGCGCCAGGGCAGGGGATTGTGCCAGCATCGCGTCTGCCAGCCTGCTGTCTGCGTCATGCAGGATGCCGATCTCGACTCCGCGTTGCTGGCCGAAATAGACCGGGGTGAAGCTGTGCATTGTGACCAGCATGGTCTGCAGCCCGGCTTCCTTGCGGGCTTTGATCACATCAGAAACGGTGGCGCAGAAGGGATCATAAACCGTTTCAACCCGCTCCTGGCGTTGTTCTGCGGTCAGTCCCTTGTTGCCGGGAACGACCACCAGCTCGGATTTCTCCGGCATGGCACTGGCGGCTTCTGGCGGGCGGTTGCAGTCGTAGACCAGCCGCGACACGGTGCTGGCGATCAAAGGGGCGTCCATTGCCTTGGACATGTGGAGAGCCACGGCCCTGGCGCCGGGATCCCAGGCGGCATGGCTCAGCCGGTCTGCGTCGCGCAGGCCCAGCCCGTTGTATCTGGCCGGAATGCTACTGGAGGCATGCTCACACAGCAGCAGGACCGGGCTGGTGCCGTTACGGTTCACCACTTCCACCGCATCCCCCTGAGCGTGAGAATCGCTCTCGTGCATGTGCTGCCTCCCATTGAGTTGGAAAAATGTTTCCATGAAGAGATATTTGTGTCAATATCTTTTCATGATCGGTTCCGGACAGGGATTCCTGAAACTTTCTTTTCAGGCCGGTTCCGGGGTAGAAAGTGTCTGTTCAAAACAGGAATGCGCCGTTGTCGAAACCGCCTGCCACCGTTCGCGAGTTGATCCGCGAGAACTACTCCTCGCTCACCCAGTCCGAACGAAAGTTCGCGAATTTGCTTCTGGAGAACTATCCCGCGGCGGGGTTGGCCTCGATTACTATCGTGGCCGGCAATGCCGAAGTTTCCACGCCGACGGTGGCGCGGATGGTGCAGAAGCTGGGTTTTAAGGGGTATCCGCAGTTCCACCAGGCATTGCTGAAGGAACTGGAGGCCAAGGTCTCCGGCCCGACTAAGCGGCGTGACAACTGGGCATCAGAGGCGCCTGAGGGACACCTGTTGAACAGATTTGCACAGGCTGTCACGGACAACCTGCAGCAGACGTTTTCCAACATCGACTCCGCTCAGTTCGACGCCGCCGTGCACCAGCTCGCCAATACCGAGGGGCGGCTTTATGTGGTGGGCGGGCGCATCACACGGGCGCTGGCGGATTACGCCTTTACCCACTTTCAGGCGATCCGGCAGCGGGTCACCCATATGACGTCCTCCTCCGCCACCTGGCCGCATTACGTGCTTGATATGGTGGAAGGCGACACGCTGCTGATGTTTGACGTGCGCCGGTACGAGACCAACCTGCAAAGGCTGGCCGAACTTGCCTCCGAGCGAGGGGTGAAGATCGTGCTGATCACCGACCAATGGGCCAGCCCGATTGCCTCGGTTGCCGAACACACCTTCAACTGCTGGGTCGAAATCCCGTCGGCCTGGGATTCCAACATTTCCACCATGATGCTGCTGGAAGCGATGATCGCCGCTACACAGGAGGAGAGCTGGGACAAAACCAAGGACCGCTACGACCGGCTGGATGAACTGTTCGACATGACCCGGCTGTTCCGCAAGTTCTCCTGATCCGCCGCATGGACATTGCCTGCCGGTTGCGCCTTACTGGGGAACAAGCCGGTTTCATTCAGGCAGGAGTATTCACATGCGTTTTTCCGGAATTCTGACAGCTGCCGCCCTGGCAGCATTGGTCGCCGCGCCCGCAGCGGCCAATCCTCTCAGCCGTATTCTGGCCAAGTCCGGGCTGACACCGCAGGACACCAACATCATGCGGCAGGCTGAGCAAACCCTGCTGGCTGAGGCGCAGGGCGGTAAACGGGCCAAGTGGAGCAACCCGGACAGCGGCGCGCACGGCGAGGTGCAGGTGGCGGGCAAAGAAGGCGATTGCGTTCTTTTGCAGCACCAGGCCTTTGTCAAAGACGATCAGACGCCGAAGCAGGCCCGCCGGAAATTCTGTCCGTCTGAGGGCAAATGGCTGCTGTCCCAATAGGAACGGCGGCTGAAGTTCAGCAACAATTTTCGCAAGGATAAGAGATGTCTGAAATAACCCGCAGCCACACCGGCCAGCGTATGAGCCAGATCGTGACCCACGGAGATACAATTTACCTGGCAGGGCAGGTTGGCACTGCCGGTGCCAGCGTGGCGCAGCAGACCCAGGACTGCCTGGACAAGATCGACACGCTGCTGGCGGAGGCGGGCAGCGACAAGACCCGTATCCTGCAAACTGTGATCTGGCTGGCCGACATGAAGGATTTTGCCGAGATGAATGCGGTCTGGGATGCCTGGGTGCCAGAGGGGCATGCCCCTGCACGCGCCTGCGGCGAAGCAAAGCTGGCCCGCGAGGATTTCCTGGTGGAACTGATCGTAACTGCGGCCAAACCCTAAGTTAGCCTTGGCGGGTAAAGGAAAGGCGGGCAGGCAGCCCGCCTTTGTTGCTGATGATCTAGTCCAGAGCCGCGGAGGCCTTCCTGATGGCTGCCTCAGTCTGTTCCAGATCCTCGTCTGTCAGTGCCAGGCTGGGGTAGGTCTTGCCCGGCGATTTGAAGATGCCTTCCTGGCGCAGCACCGCATTATAGCGCTTGGTGCGTTCGGCGTTTCCGGCCTGGGTGTCACGGTAATCGCGCACTTTGGCATCTGTGAAGACGACCTCGAACAATGCGGGTTCACCAACGATTTGGAACGGCACCCCGGATTCTTCCAGCGCCGCACTGGTCATCTGCATCAGCCGTTGGCCGGTGCGGTTCAGCTTGTCATAGGCACCCTCGCGGCGCAGCACTTCCATGGTTTTCAGGCCCGCGACTGCCGCCACCGGGTTACCCGACAGCGTGCCTAACTGCATCAGCCAGCCTTCGGCACCCACTTCCGCCTTGTCGAAGTGCCGCATGATATCGGCCCGGCCCACAGTGGCCGCCAGCGGGAAGCCGCCGCCAATGACCTTGCCCAGCGTCGCCAGATCCGGTGTCACTCCATAAAGCTCCTGGCCGCCGCCATAGGTGGAGCGGAAGCCGGTGACCACCTCGTCAAAGATCAGCAGGCTTCCGTGTTTCTGAGTTTCCTCGCGCAACAGCTGCAGGAAGCCCGGCAGCGGCGGCACAATACGTTGCAGCGGCTCGGCAATGATGGCCGCAATCTCGTGCCCGTGCTCTGCCATCAGCTGCTTGATGTATTCGAAGTCATTGAAAGGCGCGACCAGCACCTCTGCCGCTACTGACGGCGGGATGCCTGCACTGTCCGGCACGGCCTGCGGGAAATTCACACGAACCGAGGGCGCCAGGCTCATCTGCGCTTCCGCCGACATGCCATGGTAGCCGCCTTCAAACTTCACGATCTTGGTGCGCCCGGTAAAGGCACGGGCCAGCCGGATCGCATACATGTCTGCTTCGCCGCCGGTGGAGACATAACGCAACTGCTCGGCGCAAGGCACCGCGCGGCAGATATCCTCAGCCAGTTCAATGCCGCGGGTATTGCTGGCAAAGAAGGTCATGCCTTTCGGCAATTGCTCCAGAACGGCCTCCAGCACCTCAGGGTGACCGTGGCCCAGCATCATCGGACCGGAGCCTATCAGGTAGTCTATGTACTCCTTGCCGTCTTCGTCCCAAACACGCGAGCCCTTGCCTTCGCGGATGACGATGCCGGGATCGAAGTTGCCAAAGCCGCCGGCGGGCAGCACTGCCTTTGCGCGGTCAATCCACTCGGCCTGGGTGAGGATCTTTTCCATGTTTTCAAGTCCTGTCGGGGCTGGTTTGCCCTAGTTGGAGTTTTTTTGACCAAAAAGTCAAAAACTATTCGATCACGGCTGCGGGAGGGCCGAGAGCTTCCCGGTCTGGCCGCACGCCCAGGCCGGGGCCTTCAGGCGGCGCGATACGTCCATTGCGGCGCTCTGGTCCTGCCGGGTCAAGCCGCGGGCTGACGTAAGAGGACAGATCGCAGACATTCATCAGCCGCAGCGGATCGGTAGATGCGCCCAGGTGCAGAAGCGCCGCGGTGGTAATGTCGGAGCCCCAGGTATCCTCGATGCACATCTTGGCACCCAAGTGCAGGCACAGATCGCGCGCGCGGCGCGATGCTGAAAGACCGCCGAATTTCGACAGCTTGATGGCCACCGCATCCATCACGCCTGCCGCATGGCCGGCCAGCAGTGAGGCCGTGTCATGAGCGTTCTCATCCAGCTTCATCGGCAGCCCGCAGGCCGCGCGCACCCGGGCGCAATCCTCGATAGTGGCGCAGGGCTGTTCCAGCATGATGTCCAGATCCGCCACTGCCCGGCCCACGCGCGAGGCATCCAGCGACGTGGCGCCGCAGTTCCAGTCGCCATAGACAAGAGGGCCTTCGCCAACCGCCTCCCGCACCATCCGCAGCCGGGCCACGTCGGCCTGCCAGTCGCGGTCGGCACCCAGCTTCACCTGGAACTGGGTGATGCCGGTCTCCTGCGCCTCTCGCGCGATACGGGCCATTTCCTCTGGTGCGATACAGGTGATCGAATGATACAGCGGCATGTCTGCCTGCCGCTGGCCGCCCAGCAGCGCATTCAGCGGCAGGTTCGCGGCCTGTGCGGACAGGTCCCACAGGGCGATGTCGATGGCGGACTTGGCATATGGATGCCCCTGCAGCCAATGATCTAGCCTGGACATCAACGCTTCCGGCCCCACCGGGTCCGCGCCCAGCAGCACCGGCGCCAATTCTTCAACCGCAGGCACCACGCCGCGGGCATAGGCGGGCAGATAATGCGGGATCGGGCAAACTTCGCCCCAGCCGGTAAGCCCGCCATCGGTGTCCAGCGCCAGCACCACGCTTTCAACCGTATCGCAGGTCTTGCCCTCAGCCATGTAATAGGCGGTGTGGCTGGTCAGCGGCACACGCCAAAGGGAAATACGGGTGATCTTCATGAGCGTGCTCCCAGTTCGGATTTCTTCAACAGATCGTCTCCGCGCCAGAAGGCTGCCGCCAGCAGCGGGCCGGGCACCATATCGATGGCATGTTTCTGGTGCGGCGCGTGGTGGATTGTGTCGCCGGGGCCTTCATCCCGCACCGGGCGGCCTTCTGAATAAAACCGGGCCTGGCCAGCGAGGATCAGGTAGGTCTCCTCGGGAGCGTGCGAATGCTCGCCGTAGTGCTGGCCTGCACCCCAATAACCGATGGACAGACGCATCCCGTCGCTTTGATACAGCCCCTCGGGCGAGATCAGGTTGACCCAGCCATAATTGTCCAGCCAATCGCGGGTGAAGCCGTCGGCTTCGGTATAGGTCTGCTGCCAGCGCAGGCGCGGCAGGGCAGAGGCCAGTGCGGCCACCGCAGGCGCAGTTGCCTCGCTGACCTGCTTGCCGGAAACCGCAAGCTTTTCAATTCTATTGCACACTGGCAAGCGGAGCGGCTCCGCATCCAACACCGGCAGTCCCTGCATCCGCGCTGCGAACCAGGCCAGCCCTTCAGTCCGGGCAGCAAGCTGTGCCAGTTCCTGTAATAGCCGCGCGGGCATCACCTTCAGCCTCCAAAGACTGCAACCGGGGCACCCAGCGTGCCTTCCTCGGGCGTTACGCCAATGCCAGGCAGGGCGGGCGGCACTGCCACGCCGCGGTGATTCCGAGCGCCCTGGCCGGGGACCGGGTCCACGTCCAGATGATAGTGGCACAACCAGCTCGCCAGCCGGTTCGCCTCGGGAGACGAGGCCGCCAGATGGATCGCCGCGGTATCTGCAAGCGCCGAGCCTCCCACATCTTCGATGTGCATTTGCCAGCCCACTGAAACACCAAAGTCGCGGATCTGCCGGGCCTTGGTCAGCCCGCCAACACGGTTTGGCTTCACCTTCACGCCCTCGCAGGCGCCGCGTTTCCAGGCCTGCAGATGATCGCCGAACGCATGCAGGCATTCGTCCAGCATGATCGGGTTGGACACGCGCGCCGCCACATGGGCGCATTGATCCAGCGTCTCACAGGGCTGTTCCACCCAGTCGCGCGCCTTGACCGAGTTCAGGACCTCGACCGCCACCGCAGGCTGCCAGGCGCGGTTCACGTCAAAAGTTACCTTGTGGCCCTTGGGGAGACCTTCGGAGATCGCCTCGATCCGGTCGATATCCAGGCCGATGTCAGTACCGCCCACCTTGGCGGAATGCACGGTATAGCCTTTTTCCGCCGCACGGTTGATCAGCGCCAGCATCTCCTCCGGCGTTCCGGTTGAGATTGAGGAGTTCACCAGCACTGGTGCCGCCTCAGCCCCGCCCAGCAGCTGCCACAGCGGCAGGCCGGAGGTCTTGCCCAGGATATCCCAGCAGGCCATGTCGATGGGGGATTTTACATAAGGGTGTCCCGGCAGCTGCACATCCATCACCCGGTTCACGTGATCCAGGCTTCGCGGGTCCAGCCCGATCAGGGCGGCGGCCAGCGTCTCGATCCCTGCCCGGATTCCCGGCCCATGCGCAGGCAGATAGGTATGCCCCCAGGGGCAGCCTTCACCCCAGCCCGAAACGCCCTCGTCTGTGTCGATACGCACAAATGTGCTGTCGAGCTTCTCGAACTTCAGCCGCCCGCCCGACAGGTAGTAGGGCTCGGTCAGCGGCATATCGAGCTGGTAGACGGTGATGCGGGCGATTTTCATGCGATGCCTCCAAACTCGGCGACAGGTGCACCGAGGCTCTCGAAATCCGGGGTAACGCCAAGCCCCGGCGTGTCCGGTGCATAGAGTTTGCCGTTCTCTGCCCAGGCGCCGCCGACGCCGGTTGAGCGGGTGTTGTAGTTCATAAGATCGGTGGTGTTGTGCAGGTATTCCGGCGGAGTGGTGGCTGCGAAATGGGAGAGAGTTGCGCTGGCGATTTCACCGCCCCAGGTGTCCTCGGCCACCACAGGCAGGCGGTTTTCGACCAGATAGTCCCGCACCCGCCGCGCCTTGGAAATGCCGCCGAGGTTGGAGATCTTGAGGCAAATCAGATCGGCTCCGTGGTCCGCGACGATGCGCTGGGCGGCGTTCATTCCGGTCACGCATTCATCCAGTTTCATCGGCAGGTCGGTGCGCATTCGCACCTGCTGGCATTCTTCATAGGTGCGGCAGGGCTGCTCCAGTATGTAATCCAGATCCTTGGTCGCCCGCGCCACCCGCAGCGCATTGTCGACCCGCCAGCCCTGATTGGCGTCAGCCATCGCCTTTTCTCCGGGTTTCAGCAGCGGTACGGTGGCATGGATACGCTCGATATCTGCCGCCCAGTCGCCGCCCACTTTGGTCTGGAACTGGCGGTAGCCCTGCGCGCGGTAGCGGTCCATCTCGGCAATGGTTTCCTCGGTGCCTTTCTGCGGTGCTACCCGGTACATCGGCGCGCCATCGGTCAGCTTGCCGCCCCACAGCCGCCACAACGGCGCATCCAGCGATTGGCCCAGTATGTCCCAGCAGGCAGCGTCAAACGGAGCCTTGGCGTAGCCATGCCCCTGCACAAGGTGGTCCATGATCTGCTCGATCCGGGCAACGTCCCTGGGGTCCTCGCCAATAAGGGCAGGGGCCACCAGGCGCGCAAGAGCGGGCACGCCTTGGGAACGCGCCACCATGTAATTCTCGCCGCAGGGTGTGAACTCGCCGCAGCCCTGCAGGCCCGCATCGGTGTCGATCACCACAACTGAGGCGGTGGCGGTTTCAATGGCATTGCCCGCGCCCCAGACATAGGCACCGCCGACATACGGAAGGCTGGTCTGAAACACGCGGATCCGGGTGATCTTCATATCCTTTGCTCCTTCCGCTCAGCCCGGGAACCTTGCCGTGTCACCTGCTGCCGCGGGAAATGCCGCATGGCAGCCTTTGGCGGCTTTCAGCGTCGGGCCGGACAACGCCCGCTTCACGGGATCACCACGATATTGCCGGTGTGTTTCTTGGCAATGAAGGCAGCCTGGGCTTCCTTCAGCTGGTCCAGCGGGTAAGCCGCGGCCAGTGCCGGCCTGATCTCGCCCTTCTCGATGTAGGAGACCACATCAGTGAAGTTATGATGCGGTGTCACGGTAGAGCCGGTAAAGGTCAGATCGCGCAGGTAGAAGGTGCGCAGATCCAGCTCCACCATCGGTCCGGCAATCGCGCCTGAGCAGGTGTAGCGCCCGCCGCGTTCCAGCACACTGATCAGCTGGGGCCACTGCGCGCCGCCGACCACATCGGCCACCACGGTCACTTTCTCATCGCCAAGTGCGGCCCGCAGGTTCTCCGGCGCGCGCGGCAGGATCAGATCGGGACCAAGCTCCGCCACCTCGGCGTGTTTGGCCTCAGACGCCATCGCGATCACCCGCGCGCCGCGGCGCTTGGCAAGCTGGATCAGCGCACCGCCAACCCCGCCGGAGGCGCCGGGGATCAGCACCGTGTCACCGGCGCCAACGCCGGCGCGGCTCAGCATCCCTTCGGCTGTGACATAGGAGCAGGAGAAGGTCGCCAGCTCCGCATCGCTGAGGGGGCTGTCGACAATTGCCACGCCGCGCACGTCCGCCTTGGTGTATTCGGCAAAGCCGCCATCGCATTCGGAGCCGAAGTAGCCGGCCTCGTCCTTGTTCTCCGGGTCGTCCCAGTCACGCGCCCAGCCGCCGACCATGACGCGCTTACCGATCAGGGCCGGGTCAGCGCCGTCGCCGACGGCCACCACTTCGCCAACCGCATCCGCACCTTGAATGCGCGGAAACGTCAGGGGGCGGCCGCCCCAGGTCGGGTCTTCCTCGCCCACTTCGTCAAAGGCGCCGCCGGTGGTGGCCCCCTCGACAGTTTTTGAATACCAGCCGGAGCGGGTGTTCACATCGGTGTTGTTCAGCCCGCAGGCACCGACCTTGATCAGCACCTCCATCGGGCCAGGCTGCGGCACCGGCCAGTCCTCGTGCCA
Organism: Leisingera sp. JC1; assembly: GCF_001679925.1. GTDB lineage: Bacteria > Pseudomonadota > Alphaproteobacteria > Rhodobacterales > Rhodobacteraceae > Leisingera. The sequence goes on from NZ_LYUZ01000001.1 coordinate 398,788, forward strand.
TTCATATTTGTCCATATCGCCGTGGCCGGTCAGAACCATTGCCTTCATGGTGTCGGGCAGGGTCATTATTCGCGTTTCCCTTTTGGTTATGGGGGAGGGGGCGCTGCCCCCCGCCTTTGGCTCCCCCCGGAGTATTTTTAGCAAGATGAAAGGGGGAGCCGGGTTCTGTTTATTCTGCCGGGGTGAGCGCGGCGTCGGTGCGGGGCAGCAGGCTATCGGGATCATAGGCGGGGGCGCCCAGGATCCGGCCCTTGCGTGGCTTACCTGCGATGATCACCTCGATCTCCGTGCCCGGCACATTGGCGTGCGGTTTGACATAGGCGAAGGCCAGTATCTTTCCGACAGTGTGGCCATAGGCAACCGAGGCGGTGGAGCCCACAACCTGGCCATCCAGCAGGACCGCCTCGCCGCCATTGCCGTCTTCGATGCCGTCCGGTTCGATCTCCAGGTAGGCACAGACCCACGGCTTGTCCGCGTCGTTCAGCGTCTTGTCCTTGCCCAGATACTCCTTGTCTGTGCGGGCAAAGCGGAGCACATCGGCCTCGGCCAGAGTAACCTCATTGGTGAGTTCGCCTGCGCCTTTGAAGCCCTTTTCCATCCGCATCGCGTTCATCGCAAAGGAGCCGTAGTCGGCAATACCATGCGCCTCGCCTGCTGCCCAAAGCGCATCATAGACCGCCAAGGTGCTGTCGCGCGGGATATGGAGCTCCCAGCCAAGTTCACCGGCATAGGACATGCGGAAGGCCCAGAGCGATTGGCCTGCAACCTCGATCTGCTGCGCGGTCAGCCATTTGAAACCTGCGTTGGTCAGATCGGCATCGGTGCAGGCGGCCAGGACCTCGCGGGCTTTCGGGCCATTGAGAGCAAGGGCGGCCCAATCGGTGGAGAGGGTTGTGATCTCCACTTCTTCGCCCGCGAGGTTCTGGTTCAGATGGTCCAGCAGCCGCTGTTCAAAGAACGCGGCACAGACCAGGTAGTAACTGTCCTCGGCCAGTTTCACGACAGTGGTTTCCAGTTCGATCCGGCCGCGGCGGTTCAGCATGTGGGTGAGGGCAATGCCCCCCACCTTTTGCGGCAGCCGGTTGGCGGTCAGCCGGTCCAGCAGGGCAGCTGCGCCGGGGCCTGAGACCTCAACCTTGGTGAAGGCGGAAATGTCCATGATGCCCACGCTGTCGCGCACGGCCTTGCATTCCAGCCCGACCATGTCGTGCACTTCATTGCGGCGGAAGGAATAGTGATCGCGCTGCTCCACACCGTTTTGGGCAAACCAGCGGGGGCGCTCGTGGCCGTAAACCTCCTCATAAACCGCGCCCTTTTCCTTCAGCCTGTCATAGAGCGGCGAGGGTTCGATGGGGCGGCCCGCGAGGCGGTTGAAATGCGGGAAAGGGATCTCATGGCGCAGCTTGTAATCCTCATGCGCCTTGGTCACCTGCCAGTCCTTGGTGGCATAGGAGCCGAAGCGGCGCGGGTCATACTCGCGCATCGAGATGTCGGCTGCGCCATGCACCATCCAGCGCGCCAGCTCGCGGGTGAGGCCCGGGCCCCAGCCGATGCCGATCTGGGTGCCGCAGCAGCACCAGTAGTTCTTGACGCCCGGTGCCGGGCCAATCAGCGGGTTGCCATCCGGCGGATGCGAGATTGCACCGTGGACCTCGCGCTGGATGCCGAGATCTGCAAATATCGGCATCCGGTTCAGGCTTTCCTCCAGCCAGGGCATCACCCGGTCATAGTCGGCATCGAACAGCCAGTTCTCGTACTCCCAAGGGCAGTGGTCGTGCCAGACTGAGTTGCTGCCTTCCTTTTCGTATATCCCGATCAAGCCACGCTTCTGCTCCATCCGGATGTAGCCCGAGACCTTCTTGTCGTCGCGGATGACGGGGAGTTCCTTATCCAGCGCCTCGAACTCCGGCACCGGTTCGGTCACAAAATAATGGTGGGTCATCGAGGTCATCGGCAGTTGCAGCCCGGACCACTCGCCCATCTGGCGGGCATAGGTGCCGCCGGCGTTCACCACATGCTCGCAGCGGATGGTGCCTTTCTCCGATTCCACGATCCACTCGCCGTTATCGGCCTGGGTGATGTTGGTGGCGCGGCAATGGCGGATGATCCGCGCGCCCAGCTGGCGGGCGCCTGCGGCCAGTGCCATGGTCACATTGGTCGGGTCCACATGGCCGTCATCAGGGGTGTAGAGCGCGCCCAGAACCCCTTCGAGGTTATAGAAGGGATGCAGCTCGGCAACCTTCTCCGGGCCGACCAGCTCGATGTTGAATCCCAGCGAACGCCCGACGGACAGGGTGTGGCGCAGCCAGTCCATCTCATCCTCGGTATAGGCCAGGCGGAACGAGCCGCAGCCATGCCAGGTGACGGCCTGGCCGGTCTCTTCCTCCAGCTTCCCGGAATAGAGGCCGATGTTGTAGTCCACGCATTTGCCGAGGCCAAAGGAGCTGGTGGAATGGGTGATCTGTCCCGCCGCGTGCCAAGTTGAGCCTGATGTCAGTTCGGCCTTCTCCAGCAGAACCACCTCCGGGCCCCAGCCCTCGTGCGCCAGGTGGTAGGCCAGGCCCACCCCCATCACGCCGCCGCCCACGATGACCACACGGGCCTGTGCCGGGAATTCTTTGTCAGCCATTTCGCCGTTCCTGATTGCAGAGTCGCTTTTCTGCTCGACAGGCTAATTCCATATTTGTACCATCGTCAATCATGAATGGCACAAATGTATCATCGACTGTTTTGGAGCGCCTCACCGAAGAGTGGGATGCGCTGACCCCTGAGGCACAGAAGGCGGCCCGCTATGTGCTGGAAAACCCTGCGGATGTTGGGGTTTCCACCGTGCGCGAGATTGCCGAGGCCGCCAATGTGAAGCCCAACACCTTTGTCCGCATGGCGCGGCAGGTGGGGTTCGAGGGCTACGAGGATTTCCGCGCCCCGTTCCGCGAGGCGATTCGCAGGGGCGGGGTGTCCTTCCCTGACCGCGCGCGCTGGCTGCAGGACATCGGCAAGTCCGGTGAACTGGGCGGTCTTTATGCCGATATGGTGGGCGCGGCGATCCGCAATATCGAGGAAACCTTTGCAGGCATTAATGCGGAAAGGCTGGAGGCTGCGGCGCAGGCGATCTGGCAGTCCCGGCAGGTCTTTACTCTTGGCGTTGGCGTCAACAACGCCAACGCCCGCAACTTCACCTATCTTGCCTCCACCGGCATGAAGCAGTTCCACGCCATCCCGCGGCCCGGTTCCACGGCGGTCGATGACCTCGCCTGGGCGGACGGCCAGGATGTGCTGATTGCCATGACCTGCAAGCCCTACCGGGCCGAGGTGATCGAGGCGATTAAGATCGCGCGCGAACAAGGGGTCACGATCATCGGAATCTCCGACAGCCCCGCCAGCCCTGTGGTTCTGAATGCGGATCATGGTTTTGTCATCGCGGTAGACACGCCGCAATTCTTCCCGTCATCCGTCTCGACCATAGCCTTGCTGGAAACGCTGCTCTCCTTCGTGATTGCGGTCTCCAGCGAGGAAATCGTCGAGCGGGTGGAGAAATTCCATAAACGCAGGCACCAGCTGGGCCTTTATGCGGAGGACCCTGAATGAACGCCCCTCTGACACATTCCCTTGAGGCGCGGTACTATACCGACCCGGCTATCTTCGAGGCTGAACGAAAGGGCTTGCTGGCCCGCACCTGGCAGTTTGCCGGCCATGCCAGCCAGCTGGAAAGCCCCGGCGACTACTTCGCCTTTGAGATGGCAGGCGAAAGCCTGTTCAGCATCAAGGGGCGCGATGGCGAGATCCGCACTTTCTATAATGTCTGCCAGCACCGCGCGCACCAGCTGGTTTCGGGCGAAGGCACCACGCGCGTTGTGGTCTGCCCCTATCACGCCTGGACCTATGAGCTGACCGGTCAGTTGCGCGCCGGGCCGAACCTGAAATCGGTGCAGGGCTTCGACAAGTCCAAGGTCTGCCTGACTGAGGTGCGCACTGAAGTCTTCCTGGGCTTCATCTTTGTGAACCTCGACCCGGAAGCCAAGCCGATGGACGGCTGGTTCCCGAATGTCCGAACAGAGCTGGAAAGCTTTGTGCCCAACTGGGCGGATCTGAAACCGCTGGAATGGGTGGAGATCCCCGAAAATTGCAACTGGAAGGTCTCGGTCGAGAACTACTCCGAGTGCTATCACTGCAGTCTCAATCACCCGACTTTTTCCACTGGAGTGATTAAGCCGGAAACCTATGACATCCAGCCTCAGCGCTTCTGCCTGCGCCACACGACCGAATGCAACTCGCTGGACCAGATGACCTATGACATCAACTCCGGCTTTGAGAACAACGAGAAATATTCCAGCTGGTTTCTGTGGCCGATGTTCTCCTTCCAGGTCTACCCCGGCAACCTGCTCAACACCTATCACTGGCGGGCGGTGGATGCCGATCATGTGGTGGTCTGGCGCGGCTGGTACTCGATCCGCGGTGAAGATAATGAAACTGTCCGCCGGATGGCGGTGCAGGATCGGGCGACCACGGTGGAGGAAGACATTCATCTGGTGGAATCCGTGCAGCGCGGGTTGCACAGCCGCGGCTATGTGCCGGGACCTCTGGTGGTCGATCCCTCTTGCGGAGTGAACTCTGAGCATTCAATCCTGCATCTTCAGAAGTGGATGCGCGAAGCGGCAGACCGCGACCAACAGGAAGCAGGGAAGTAACCGGTGATGACACAGCTTGATGCCGAATGGCTGAACTACATTGATGGCGCCTGGGTGCCGGGCGGGGCAGGGTGGATCGATGTCACCAACCCGGCCAATGGTGAGCTGCTGGCGCGCCATGCGCTGGCCGATGCCGCCGACGTGGACCGTGCCGTGCAGGCGGCCCGCCGTGTGCATCTGTCCGGCGAGCTTTCAGCGCTGCGCCCGATTGCACGCGGCCGCATGGTGCAGGCAATGGGCCGCTACCTGTTGGACAACGTCAACGAGATCGCCCGCGTCCTGACCCTGGAACAGGGCAAGCCGCTGTGGGAAGCCCGGATCGAGATTGAGGGCGCCGCCCTCTATTTCGAATACTACGGCAATCAGGCCAGCACCGTCGAAGGCCGCTCGATCCCGCTGGGCGGCGGCTATTTCGACTGGACCGAGAATGAGCCGATGGGCGTCTCCGCCCAGATCATCCCCTGGAACTATCCGGTGGAGATGACCGCGCGTTCTTTGTCCGCAGCGCTGGCCACCGGCAACGCCTGCGTGATCAAGACGCCGGAGCTTACCCCGCTCACCAATGCCTGGCTCGCCCGCGCGGCTGAGGCCGCCGGTTTTCCGGCCGGTGCAGTCAACGTGCTCTGCGGCTATGGCCACGAAGCCGGCGCGGCGCTGGCAGGCCATCCGCAGGTCAATCAGATTGTCTTTACCGGCTCGGTGCCCACCGGCATCCGCATCGCCACCGCGGCAGCGCAGAACGTGGTGCCTTGCGTGCTGGAGCTTGGCGGCAAGTCCGCTGCCATTGTCCATGAAGACGCCGATCTTGAGGCGTTTGAGAACGACATCCGCTGGGGCATCTATTTCAACGCAGGCCAGGTCTGCAGCGCCATGAGCCGGGTGATTGTGCACGAAAGCCGCCACGATGAGCTGGTCGAGCGTGCAGTGAGTGTGGCCGAAAGCCTGAGCGTGGGCGCGGGCATCGACCGTCCCGAGTTCGGCGCCAATATGGGCGCCATGGTCTCCATGCCGCAGCGGGACCGGGCGCTGGGCATCGTTCAGCAGGCCCAAGCCGATGGCGCAACCATTGCAACAGGCGGCAGCCCCGTCGGCAATGCAGGCGCTTTCCTGGCGCCAACCGTTGTCTCGGGCATCACGCCGTCGGACAGCATCGCCAGCGAGGAGATTTTCGGACCCGTTCTCTCGGTCCTCAAGTTTAAGTCCGATGCCGAAGCGGTCGAGATTGCCAACAGCACCGAATACGGGCTGGTCGGCGGCGTCTTCACCCGGGATCTGGATCGCGCCACCCGCTGCGCCCGCCAGATCCGTGCGGGCCAGGTTTTTGTGAACGAATGGTACGCAGGCGGCGTCGAAACCCCCTTCGGCGGCTACGGCAAGTCCGGCTACGGCCGTGAAAAGGGCCGCGAGGCACTGTGGAACTACGTGCAGACCAAGAATATCGCCATGAAACTGAGAGGCTGAGATGAGCGCATTTGACGAAGACCTGTTCCTGAAAGGCATGGAGCAGCGCAAGGCAACGCTTGGC
>NZ_LYUZ01000001.1:410000-411579 GCF_001679925.1 Leisingera sp. JC1
CAACTTGGATCCGGGGGCACAAACCAGGGGGTGGCGACTGTTTATTAAAAACACAGGGCTCTGCGAAGCCGTAAGGCGACGTATAGGGTCTGACGCCTGCCCGGTGCCTGAAGGTTAAAAGGAGGGGTGAGAGCTCCGAATTGAAGCCCAGGTAAACGGCGGCCGTAACTATAACGGTCCTAAGGTAGCGAAATTCCTTGTCGGGTAAGTTCCGACCTGCACGAATGGCGTAACGACTTCCCCGCTGTCTCCAACATCGACTCAGCGAAATTGAATTGCCTGTCAAGATGCAGGCTTCCCGCGGTTAGACGGAAAGACCCCGTGCACCTTTACTACAGCTTCGCACTGGCATCAGGATTGTGATGTGCAGGATAGGTGGTAGGCATCGAAGCAGGAACGCAAGTTCCTGTGGAGCCTCCCTTGAGATACCACCCTTCGCACTCTTGATGTCTAACCGCGGTCCGTTATCCGGATCCGGGACCCTGCGTGGCGGGTAGTTTGACTGGGGCGGTCGCCTCCTAAAGAGTAACGGAGGCGCGCGAAGGTTGGCTCAGAGCGGTCGGAAATCGCTCGTTGAGTGCAATGGCAGAAGCCAGCCTGACTGCAAGACTGACAAGTCGAGCAGAGACGAAAGTCGGCCATAGTGATCCGGTGGTCCCGCGTGGAAGGGCCATCGCTCAACGGATAAAAGGTACGCCGGGGATAACAGGCTGATACTGCCCAAGAGTCCATATCGACGGCAGTGTTTGGCACCTCGATGTCGGCTCATCTCATCCTGGGGCTGGAGCAGGTCCCAAGGGTACGGCTGTTCGCCGTTTAAAGAGGTACGTGAGCTGGGTTTAGAACGTCGTGAGACAGTTCGGTCCCTATCTGCCGTGGGTGTAGGATACTTGAGAGGAGTTGCCCCTAGTACGAGAGGACCGGGGTGAACGATCCACTGGTGGACCAGTTGTTATGCCAATAGCAGTGCTGGGTAGCTATGATCGGACAGGATAACCGCTGAAGGCATCTAAGCGGGAAGCCCCCCTCAAAACAAGGTATCCCTGAGGGCCGTGGAAGACCACCACGCCGATAGGCCGGAGGTGTAAGCGCAGCAATGCGTTCAGCTGACCGGTACTAATCGCCCGATAGGCTTGATTTGATCCAGTAACAGACAGTGTTACGGACACAGAAAGCAAACATCCCTAACTGAACCTGGACAAACGTTGATTGTACGCCGGACGCATTTGGATATGTCATGTGACATAACTTAGGTGCGGCAACGCGCATTTACTTTGTAAATACGCTGTCTGCCGCCAACCAAGAAAAATCCAATCGCCTCCGGCGCTTGGATTTTCCTCGGTTTGGTGGCTACAGCACAAGTGAAACACCCGGTCCCATCCCGAACCCGGAAGTTAAGCACTGTCGCGCCGATGGTACTTGGGCTCAAGCCCTGGGAGAGTAGGTCACCGCCAAACCTAGTAAAATCCAAACATCTCTCTAAACGATAACAAAACACCTGACGCGGGATGGAGCAGCCAGGTAGCTCGTCAGGCTCATAACCTGAAGGTCGCAGGTTCAAATCCTGCTCCCGCAACCA
>NZ_LYUZ01000002.1 GCF_001679925.1 Leisingera sp. JC1
CCCCCGGAATGCTGCTGCCCGGCGCACCGGATCCGGGGGTTTTCCCCGCGCGGCCCTGGGCACGCTGTGTTTCACGTGTGGCAAGAATGAACCCGCTGAGCCTGAGCCACCAGGAGGATGCCTTTGGCGACCCGGAACTGCGGCGCGAAATCGCCGCCTATGCAGCGCGGTGGCGGGGCATAGACTGCAGCGCTGAACAAGTGCTGGTGACCAGCGGCGCGCGGGAGGCGCTGGAACTGGCGATGGAGTTTCTTGTGGAGGGCGAGGACATCGCGCTGGAAGCCCCCGGCTTCACGCCCACCCGGCGGTTTGCGCAGGCCCGTGGATGGCCGGTGCAGTGGCTGCGGGCTGGTGCGCGCGGGGCCGAGATGCCGAAAAAGATGGCCAAGGTCACGCTGCTGACACCCTCGCATCAGTTTCCGCTGGGCGGCACCCTGCCGGTGCCGCAGCGGCAGGCTTTTCTGCAAGCCGCCAGGGCGCGCGGCGGCTGGATCATTGAGGACGATTTTGACAGCGAATTCCGCTATGGGGGCCAGCCGGTGCCTGCGATGGCCGCCTTGGACCGCGAGGGGCGCTGCATCTATGTGGGCACGTTTTCCAAGACGTTTTCCCACGCGCTGCGGCTGGGCTATGCGATCCTGCCGCCAGCGCTGGTGCCGCGGTTCCGGGCGCAGTTCATCCATCCTAGTGCAGGTGCCGCCATCACGGCGCAGCGGCCGCTAGCGGAATTCATGGCCTCCTGCCAGTATGACCGCCACATCCGCCGCGCCCGCAGGCTCTATGCGGAACGCTATGCGGCGGCGGCTGAGGCGCTGGCGGGCTGGCCGGAGGCGCTGGGGTGTTTTCACCGCCACAATGCCGGGATGCAGATCGCGTTTCATCTGAAGTGCACGCCGAAGGACACGGAGATTTGCCGCCGCGCAGCCGAGGCAGGATATGGCGTCCGGCCACTGTCTTTGCACGACCCGGAAGGCGCCGCACAGGGGCTGCTGATCGGGTTCTGCCAGACGCAGGCCAAAGACCTGCCAGTTCAGATTGCCGGGCTGCGCCGGATTGTGGAGAACACCTGCTATGACCAGCCAAAGTAAAAGCCTCCCCGGTTACCCGGGAAGGCCTGTCTCATTCAGCTTTGATCAGGATTGGGCCGATCAGCTGTACTTCTTGATCTCACCCGATTTCAGGCGCGCCATGTAGCTGTTCAGCTCTTTCTTGACGATCGGCATCAGGAAGTAGAGCGCGATGATGTTGACCACCGCCATGGCAAAGATTGCCGCGTCGGAGAAGTCGATCACCGGGCCGAGGTTTGCGGCTGCGCCGATCACCACGAAGATGCAGAAGATCACCTTGAACACCAGCTCGGTGGTCTGGCCTTCGCCGAACAGGAAGGTCCAGGCCTTGAGGCCGTAGTAGGACCAGCTGATCATGGTGGAGAACGCGAACAGGATCACTGCCAGCGCCAGCACGTACTGGAACCAGCTGAAGGCCGAGGAGAAGGCTGCCGAAGTCAGCGCCACGCCCTTGTTGCCGTCCACGGTCTGGATGGTGCTTGCGCCCTCATCCAGCAGGTAGAGGCCGGTGTTCGGATCCTGGATCAGCTGACCGGTGATGATGATCACCAGCGCGGTCATGGTGCAGATCACCACGGTGTCGATGAAAGGTTCCAGAAGCGACACGAAGCCTTCGGTGATCGGCTCCTTGGTTTTCACCGCGGAGTGGGCGATCGCTGCAGAGCCAACGCCTGCCTCGTTCGAGAAAGCCGCGCGCTTGAAGCCCTGGATCAGCGCGCCAACCATGCCGCCGGCAACACCTGCACCGGTGAAAGCGCCTTCGAAGATCTGGCCGAATGCCCAGCCGATCTTGTCAGCGTTCATCGCCAGAATGACCAGCGCCGCTGCCACATACATGACACCCATGAACGGCACGACCTTTTCGGTCACGCGGGCAATCGACTTGAGGCCGCCCACGATCACGGCGAACACCACAGCGGCGAAGACTACGCCGGTGATCCAGCCCGGATAATCGCCGACAACGCCGGAGATCTGCGCGTGCGCCTGGTTGGCCTGGAACATGTTGCCGCCGCCAAAGGCGCCGAGGATACAGAACACCGAGAACAGTACCGCCAGGAACTTGCCCATCGGCAGGCCGCGTTCGGCAAAGCCCTTGGTCATGTAATACATCGGGCCGCCGGAGACGTGGCCGTCTTCGAACTCATTGCGGTATTTCACGCCCAGAGTGCATTCGGTGAACTTGGAAGCCATGCCCATCAGGCCGGCCAGGATCATCCAGAAGGTTGCACCGGGGCCGCCGATGCCGACGGCCACCGCAACGCCTGCGATATTGCCGAGGCCGACAGTGCCCGACAGCGCGGTTGCCAGCGCCTGGAAGTGGCTGACCTCACCCGCATCATTGGGGTCGGAGTAGTCGCCTTTGACCAGCGAGATCGAGTGCGGGAAGGCACGGAACTGGATCAGGCCGAAGTAGACGGTGAAAACGGTGGCTGCAACCACCAGCCAGGCCACGATCCAGGGGAAGCTGGTGCCGGGGAACGGGCTGAAGATCAGGTTGACGAACCAGCCGGTAGAACTGGCAAACAGCTCATTGACGCGCTCGTCGACGGATTGTGCCATCGCCGGGGCGGTTGCCGCCAGCAGCAGCGGCGCAGACAGGGCTGCCGCCTTGATTGATTTCCTCATGACTGTCCTCTGAGTTTTTCTTTAGGGAACGATGGTGACCGGAACCGGAGCCGCCTGGGCCAGGCTGCCCGCGACGGAGCCGAACAGCCGCGAAGACAGTGCCGAATGGCCGGTGCGGCCGATGATCAGATGGCTGGCGCCACTCTTCTTGATCACTTCGATCAGGGTTTCCGCGATATGGCCGTATCGAAGCTCAGTCGAGACGGTGACACCGTCGTCTTCAAGGCTCTTGCGCACGGGGGCCAGCAAGGCGTCCTCTGCACGCTTCAATTCTTCCTCGCGGCGCTTGTGGCGCTGCTCGATCTCCTCCGGGGTGAGGAAAGAATAGGGCGACCATTCCAGCACATGCGCGATTACCAGCTCTGCCCCTTGCGCTTTGGCAAGGCTGACGGCAAAAGCAAGCGCCGATTTGGCGGCCTCGCTGTCGTCATATCCAAGGACAATTTTATTCGACACTTTTTCCTCCTATCGATGGCGCATTCCTCTACGGGAGCGCCGGATCCGGGGTGTCAACGCCGGAAAACCTGCCGGCGCAAGACCCATTGCCGTTCCCGCCTCAAAAAAAGGCGCAGTGCGGACAAACTGCCGCATTGAAACTGCGGCAGGTCCTTACTTATATTATATCCCTTTTTCAATATTGTCTTGCACTTACCGCATACGGCGGCATGCAGCGCCGATAAATCGGTGCCGTGCCGCAACGGCAACTGCGAAAACCGCACAGGGCAGAATCCCTCTTTCCATTCGCCCGTGCCTCTGTATAAATCCCTGCCATGACCATTTGCGCAGATATCACAATTGCAGCCACCGCTCCCCGCGGTGCCGCTCTGCGCGCCCTACTGATCCTAGCCCGCCTCTGAGCGTGCCCTTCCGGCGCGCCCGCTCAGAGGATTGCCGCACGCGCGCCATCGAAGGCTATGAATGCCCTGGAAGGGCCTAGGACAGAGACAAGAGATACCATCATGACAAATGCATCCCCGATTTCCGGCGACAAATCCCGTGTATTGATTTTCGACACCACCCTGCGTGACGGCGAGCAAAGCCCCGGCGCCACCATGACCCATGACGAGAAGCTGGAGATTGCCGAGCTTCTGGACGAGATGGGCGTGGACATCATTGAGGCCGGCTTCCCGATTGCCTCCGAGGGCGACTTTGCTGCCGTGTCCGAGATTGCGGAACGCTCCAAGAATGCGATGATCTGCGGCTTGGCGCGCGCCAACTTCAAGGACATCGACCGCTGCGCCGAAGCGGTGCGCAGGGCTGCGCAGCCGCGCATCCACACCTTCATCGGCACCTCGCCGCTGCACCGCGCCATCCCGAACCTGACGATGGACGAGATGGCCGACAAGATCCACGAGACGGTGACGCACGCGCGCAACCTGGTGGACAACGTGCAGTGGTCGCCGATGGACGCAACCCGGACCGAGTGGGACTACCTGTGCCGGGTGATCGAGATCGCCATCAAGGCCGGCGCCACCACCATCAACATCCCCGACACCGTCGGCTATACCGCGCCAGCGGAAAGCGCCGACCTGATCAAGCGCCTCATTGAAACCGTGCCGGGCGCGGATGAGGTGGTGTTTGCCACCCACTGCCACAACGACCTCGGGATGGCGACCGCCAACGCGCTGGCAGCCGTGGCAGGCGGTGCGCGCCAGATCGAATGCACCATCAACGGGCTCGGCGAACGCGCTGGCAACACCGCGCTTGAGGAAGTGGTGATGGCGCTGAAGACGCGCAATGACATCATGCCCTGGTCCACCGGCATCGACACCACCAAGATCATGCATGTCTCGCGCCGGGTCTCGACCGTGTCCGGCTTTGTGGTGCAGCCGAACAAGGCGATCGTCGGCAAAAACGCCTTTGCCCACGAAAGCGGTATCCACCAGGACGGCATGCTGAAGAACCGCGAGAACTTCGAGATCATGCGGCCCGAGGACATCGGCCTTTCCGGCACCTCGCTGCCCTTGGGCAAACACTCCGGCCGCGCCGCACTGCGCGACAAGCTGGAGCATCTTGGCTACGACGTGGGCGACAACCAGCTGAAGGACGTTTTTGTCCGCTTCAAGGAACTGGCTGACCGCAAGAAGGAAGTGTTCGACGACGACCTCATCGCGCTGATGCGCATCGGCGCCGACGCGGAAAACGACCACCTCAAGATCGTCTCGATGAAAGTCGTTTGCGGCACTGGCGGCCCGGCGGAATCCACCGTCGAGATGGAGATCGACGGTAAGGACGTTACGGAGACTGCCGAGGGTGACGGGCCGGTGGATGCGACCTTCAAGGCAATCCGCAAGATTTATCCGAACACTGCCCGGCTGCAGCTCTACCAGGTGCATGCAGTGACCGAGGGCACCGACGCGCAGGCGACGGTTTCGGTACGACTGGAAGAGGACGGCAACATCGCCACCGGCGAAAGCGCGAATACCGATACGGTTGTTGCCTCGGCCAAAGCCTACGTGAACGCGCTGAACCGCCTGATCGTGCGCCGCGGCCGTGTCGGCGAAGGCGCCGACACCAAGGAAATCTCCTACAAAGATCTGGCCTGAGCCCGGTATTCTTCAAAGCGAAAGGGCGCCCATTGCGGCGCCCTTTTTGTTACGGCCTATTCCAGCCCGGCTTTGCGCAGCCCTTCGGTGAAATGCTCTTTGTCCTCGCTGCGGCCGTAATGCAGACCCGCCAGCAAAGCCTCTGCCGTGGCGTCCGGCTGCATCACCCGGATTTGCGCCACGCAGTCCTGCGCCTCCTGCGTGTTCCCCATCCAGCTATGGCAGGCCGCAACCAAGCCAGTCTGGACCGCATCCAAAGCAGGCAGGCGCTTGAAGTCAGTCAACGCCTGCTCATAGAGCCGCGCGGCAAAATGCGCCTTGCCTAGATGACTCCAGAAGCGGACCGGAAAATGCGGGTTGAGGCGCATCGCCTTTTCGATCCATTCCGCGCCTTCCTCCGGCCGTCCCTGCCAGGTCAGCAATTCACCCATCTGCACCACAACCAGATCATAATTAGGGTTCAGGGACAAAGCGCGTTCCTGATGGTATTGCGCCTGATCGAGGTTCTCCTGCAGTATGGACACCGCCGCCATCAGCCGGTGCACATCCGCATCATTGTCATCCATCGACGCGGCTTTCTGGATCGACTCCAGCGCCAGCTCAAGCATCTCCTCGACATCATCGCACCAGCCATATCCCCAGGCCTGACCGCGGATGCAGCCGCGCCAGGCGTGAGCATGGGCAAATTCAGGGTCCAGCTCCACCGCCCGGTCGATCAGCTCCATCGCCTTGGCGTTGTCTTCAGCCGTGCTGCGGTGATGAAGCACCTTGGCCGCCAGCACACATTCATAGGCCGCCAGGCTCGCGGGTTTCTTGCGCGAGACTTCATCCTGCTGCGCCGCTTCGATCCGCCCCGGCAGGGTAGCGACAATGGCCGATGTCACCTCATCCTGGATCTCGAAGATATCATCCAGGGTACGGTCATATTTCTCGGCCCAGATATGGGAATCATTGCAGCTGTCGATCAGCTGCACCGTGATCCGGACACGGTTGCCACCCTTGCGCACGCTGCCTTCGACGATATAGCGGGCACCAAGTTTCTCCGCCACTTCGCGGATGTTCACCGCCTGCCCCTTGTATACAAAGGACGAATTGCGGGAGATCACGAACAGCTCATGGCGGCGGCTGAGTTCGGTCAGGATGTCCTCTGTCAGCCCATCGGCAAAGAACTCCTGCTCCGGGTCGCCGCTCATATTGGCAAAGGGCAGCACCGCTATGGAAGGTTTGACCACGGCAACCGGCTCAGCCGAATTGTGATCCAGGTCCGGCGCSGCGCCGGCGGCGTCGCCTTCCAGCAGAAGCCGGTAGACCTGCACCGGTTCCGCGATGTTTTTCAACTGCTGCGGCCCCAGATCCTCGAACTGCAAGCCGCCCAGGCGCCGGACCTGATCAAAAACCGCTGCAGAAATGCAGACATCCCCGGTGCCGGCAAATTGCTCCAGCCGGGCTGCCACGTTGACGCCGCTGCCGTAAATGTCGCCGTCATCAAAAATGATATCGCCGAGGTTCACGCCGATCCGGAACTGGATGCGTTTTCCGGGCACCACATCGGCGTTGCGGCGGCGCATCCGGTCCTGCACCTCGGCAGCGCAGGCCACGGCGTCGCATACGCTGGGGAATTCCACCAGCATCCCGTCGCCGGTGGTCTTTATGATGGAACCGCGGTTCTTGGATATCGCAGGGTCAATGAGTTCGATCCGGTGGGTGCGAAGACGGGCCAGCGTGCCCTGCTCATCCACGTCCATCAGGCGGCTGTAGCCAACCATATCCGCCGCCAGCACGGCGGCCAGCCTGCGTTCCATGTCGCGCCCTCCTTTCCGGAAAGCGTAGCGGGAAAGCACAGGATTTCAAAATTATTTGCAAATCCTTAGCCGCGCAGGATGCGGGCCGCCAGCGCCGGAGAGAGGCGGTGGATCAGCCGCAGCAGCTTCATCTGCCCGACCCAGATTTCGCTATTGCCTGCAGCCACCCCGTCCAGCAAGGCGGCCACGGCAACGTTGGGGCTGATCTTGCCGCGGCCGCGCCCGGAGGTCATCTGCGTCGCCGCCAGCGCCATCACGCAGTCGGAAATGCGCACTGGCAGCCCCGCATCCTCAGCCTGATAACGCAGGGCGCGAGTGAAATTGCGCAGGCCGGCCTTGGAAGCGCAGTAGACAGCCGCCTGCCGTTTCGGTGCAAGCGCGAGACCGGAGGTTACATTGACCAGAAAGCTGCCCGGGGATTGCGCCAGAACCGGAAGCAGCCCTGCCGCAAGATGAATAGGCGCTGTCAGGTTCACCGCCAGTTCCTGCTCTATATCCTGCAGGTCTGCTGTGCCTTTGGCAAAGTCAGCGGCGATCTGAATGCCCGCGTTGTTGATCACCCCGTCCAGCCGTTGCCCCTGCAGCCCGGCAATCAGCGCAGTGCGCGCGCTGCCGTCCGTCAGGTCGCAGGCCAGCCGCTCAATACCCTCTGGCAGGTCCTCCAGCGCTTTGCTGGTGCGCGCCAGCGCCAGAACCTCCGCGCCTTCTGCCGCCAGCTGCAATGCCAGTGCCCGCCCGATCCCGCGGGAGGCGCCCGTAACCAGGACACGTTTGCCGTCAAACCGCATTGGCAGCCTCGTAGGCGCGAAAACCGTTTTCATAAGACGGGATGATCTGAGTAACCGTGAAGTAGCCCTCGGTGATCAGCGCAGTGTCCCGCAGCTGTTCGATCGCAAAATAGTAGGCCTCTGGCGTCTCTGCCTCGATCATCGCCACATCGCTGCAGTCGGCATGGAAGGCTTCGGCATCGAAATGGCGCAGCGACAGCCCGTTTCGGGTGAAGGGCTCCAGCGCAGCGGCAGCGATGCGGCTGCGTTCCGCGCGGCTGATGCGCAGCCAGCCGGGGGTGGCGTTGAGCAGCAGGAAGATGGTCATTTTCATCGGGTTACCTCCGGGATGTTGCCTTTACTGCCAAGAATGTGAAGGATTGCTCACATTCTCAACTCGCGTTCCCGGCTGAAAGGAACCCGCGATGCACAGCCCAAGAAAACAAGCGCGCCAGGCCCGTTCCCGTGCCACGCAGGAGGCGATCGTGGAGGCGGCGGCTCGCATTCTGGAAAACGCGGGGCGGGAGGGATTGACCACCAATGCGATAGCCGAGCGGGCCGGCGTCAGCATCGGCTCACTGTATCAGTATTTCCCCAACAAAGAGGCGGTTCTGGCCGCGGTGCTGCGCAGCAAGCGGGCAGAGCTGCTGGGCTGGATGCGGGACGCTGCAAAGCGCTGCCAGAATGCGCCTCAGGAGGTTGCCTTGCGCGAGTTGCTGGCCGCCGGGATGCGGCACCAGTTTGAACGTCCCCGGCTGGCGGTGGAGGCAGAATATGCTGAACAGCACCTGCAGCTGGCACCGGAAACCGCGGCGCTGGCCCAGGAAATGGCGCAGATCGTGCTGGACACCATCCGCCGTTTCGCCCCCGATGCCGGACCGCAGGAGGCGCGCGACGTAGTGGCCATTGCCAAGGGGATGATCAACGCCGCTGCCCTTAGCGGTGAGGCAGGCGGTGCCTCGCTGGTCCAGCGGGTCGAACGCGCGATCCGGGGTTACTTGCGGGAAACTGCCTCGAACAGCGCCGAAATCCGCGCGGCTTCCTCTGCCGCGCCAAAGGGCGCGTTGACCACGAACATGCCGCTGCCGACCATCCGGTGTCCTTCGCGCACTGGCGGAAAGGATACTTCGTGCCGCAGAGCATCAGGCAGCCCCTGCGCCTCCAGCGCCTTCAGCATCTGCTTGTGGCTGCCGTCCCGCAGGATCGGATACCAGAGCGCGATAACGCCGACGTTCCACTTCTTGTGCAACTGGCCGATGATGCCGGGGATGCGGGCATAGTCGGATTTGATCTCGTAGCTCGGGTCGATCAGCAACAACCCGCGGCGCGGGGTTGGGGGCGCCAGCGACATGGCCAGCTCAAACCCGTCCTGCTGATGCACCTTGGCCTTCCAAGGCTTCAGCGCGGCGCGCAACGCGGCGTTTTCCTGCGGGTGCAGCTCGGCAAAATGAAGCGAGTCACCCGGGCGCAGCAGCGAGGCTGCGATCAGCGGTGATCCGGGATAGGCAGCCGCGCCGTGCGCCTTGCGGGTTTCAGACAGGGCGCGGTGCAGCGGATGATCCGCCGCCAGCCCCTGCTCTGCCAGCACCTTGGTGATGCCCTGCTCCGCCTCGCCTGTCTTCACGGCCTCGGGCGCGTCCAGCTGGTAGAGCCCCCGGCCTGCGTGGGTCTCGAGATAGCTGACCGGTTTGTCCTTGCGGGTAAGATAGGCCAGCATCCAGGCAAGCAGCGCGTGCTTCTGGACATCGGCCAGGTTTCCGGCGTGGTAGATGTGCTGATATGAGAGCATGAGCCCCCTCTAGCCGCTATTTCCAAAGGGCGGAAGAGGCGGCGTACGCCCGGTAAACGGAATCTCAACCCCGCTGCGGCAGACTGCCCTCGACGAGATACCGCAGAATGCAGGTTCCCATGCCCCTCAGAATGAGCGCCCTTGCCCTGATCGTGACGTTTCTGGCCCTGCTGCTGTGCACAGCAGCTGCCGTCAGCGCGCAAGGCTATTCGCTGGTTGGCAATAATTTCTTCCTGCAAAAGGCCTCTGCCCCGATGCCCGGACCGGCGCCCGCAGCTGCGGTCCCAGGCCCGGCACCGCAGGCCATTGCCAGCCTGCTGCCGGACACCCTGCCCGGCGCGGACCAAGGCCGCGGGGCGGTATCGCTCAACCCGAGTGCCGCCAGCCTGTTCCGCGGCCGCAGCGGCGGCGGACTGTTTGCCCCTATCCTGAAGGCACCGCCCAGCGTCAAACGTTTGCTGGACCTGATCGCCAGCGCCGAGGCCGGCAAGGCGCAGTATGATGCGGTGCAGTACGGGGCCACCCGCAAGCCGCCGAAAAAACCCACAAGCATGACTATTGCGGAGATCAACGCCTGGATCGACGCCACCCCGGGACAGCCCCATGCCATCGGCCGCTATCAGTTCATCCCCGCAACGCTTCGGCGGCTCGTTAAGCACCAGGGGGTGAAACCGCAGGCCCGCTTCACGCCGGAGCTGCAGGACCAGCTGGCGCACCAACTGGTGGAGGAGGCCGGCTACAGCGCCTTCCTGGCGTCGGAAATGCCGCGCAAGACCTTCATGCTGAATCTGGCCAAGATCTGGGCCGGACTGCCAATCTCCACCGGGAAATCCTATTACGAGGGCTATGCCGGCAACAGCGCCAGCCTGACCTGGGCTCATTTCGACGCCGAAATGAAGCGGATCTTCCGAAGCTGACGGCCAGACGTTCCGAAGCGACACATTCCAGACCAGGCACGCCTTTCAGCTCCAGCAGGAACAGTGCAGGAACGCGGCTAGGTTGAGGCTCTATATAGTGGGCGGAAAGGCGCTGTTTCACCATAATACGCCCTTTCGCGGCCCAGCCGTGCCGCTTATAAGGTTTGGGAAGGCGGCTTCTGAGGGGAGTCGCCCAAGGAATATTGGCAGCACTCACAGGATCCCTTCTATATGGCGCTTTTCGGAAACTTGGGCGGTCTGTTCTCCTCGGACATGGCCATCGACCTCGGCACAGCCAACACTCTGGTTTATGTCAAGGGCCGCGGAGTGATCCTGTCCGAACCTTCCGTGGTCGCCTACCACGTTAAGGACGGCGTCAAGAAGGTGCTGGCCGTCGGCGAGGACGCCAAGCTGATGCTGGGCCGCACCCCTGGCTCGATCGAGGCGATCCGGCCGATGCGCGAAGGCGTGATTGCCGACTTCGACACCGCCGAGGAGATGATCAAGCACTTCATCCGCAAGGTGCACAAGCGTTCGACCTTCTCCAAGCCTAAAATCATTGTTTGCGTGCCGCATGGTGCCACCCCGGTTGAAAAACGCGCGATCCGCCAGTCGGTGCTGTCCGCAGGCGCCCGCCGCGCCGGCCTGATTGCCGAACCGATTGCCGCCGCCATCGGTGCCGGCATGCCGATCACCGACCCGACCGGTAACATGGTTGTCGACATCGGCGGCGGCACCACCGAAGTGGCGGTTCTGTCGCTGGGCGACATCGTTTACGCCCGCTCTGTCCGTGTCGGCGGCGACCGCATGGACGAGGCGATCATCAGCTATCTGCGCCGCCAGCAGAACCTGCTGGTTGGCGAATCCACCGCCGAGCGCATCAAGACCTCCATCGGCACCGCCCGGATGCCCGACGACGGCCGCGGCCAGTCGATGCAGATCCGCGGCCGCGACCTGCTGAACGGTGTGCCGAAGGAGATCGAGATTTCCCAGGCCCAGGTGGCAGAAGCGCTGGCCGAGCCGGTACAGCAAATCTGCGAAGCCGTGATGACCGCGCTGGAAACCACCCCGCCGGATCTGGCCGCCGACATCGTTGACCGCGGCGTCATGCTGACTGGCGGCGGTGCTTTGCTGGGTGATCTGGACCTTGCCCTGCGCGAGCAGACCGGTCTGGCCGTCTCCATCGCGGACGAGAGCCTCAACTGCGTGGCGCTTGGCACCGGCAAGGCGCTGGAGTTCGAAAAGCAGCTGGCCCACGCCATCGACTACGACAGCTAACAGCCCCGCCCGCCAGAACGGCGCCAGCTGACAGGCTGGAGTGGCGGCTGGAAGGAGAGACGTGGCAAAGGACAAGTCACAGCGCGATGATTACGCAACCCCGCTGCGGCGTCTGCTGACAGCGGTGCTGTGTCTGTGCCTTGCGGCAATCTTTGTCGTCTGGCGCATCGACAGCCCGCGGGTGGAACGGTTCCGCGCCCAGGTGGTCGACACAGTGGTGCCCAGCATGGACTGGGCGATGGTGCCGGTCACCGCTGCAATAAACCTGATCCGCGATTTCCAAAGCTACCAGCGGCTGGCCGAGCAGAACCGCGAGTTGCGCAGCGAGTTGCGGCAGATGCGGGCCTGGAAAGAGGCGGCATTGCAGCTGGAACAGGAAAACGCGCGGCTGCTGGACCTCAACAACGTACGGCTGGATCCGCAGCTGACGTATATCACCGGCGTGGTGATGGCAGACAGCGGCTCCCCGTTCCGGCAGTCGGTGCTTCTGAACGTCGGCAGCCGCGACGGTGTCCATGATGGCTGGGCCGCGATGGACGGCATCGGCCTGGTGGGACGGATCTCCGGCACCGGGCGCAACACCGCGCGGGTGATCCTGCTGACCGATGCCGCCAGCGCCGTGCCCGCCACCATCCAGCCCTCCGGCCAGACCGCTCTGGTCACCGGCGATAACAGCGCCGCGCCGGTGCTCAGTTTTCTGGAAAACCCCGACTTGGTGCGCCCCGGCGACCGGGTGATCTCGTCCGGCGACGGCTCTGTCTTTCCGGCGGGCCTGCTGATCGGCCAGGTGGCCAAGGACCGGTCGGGACGGATGCGCGTGCGGCTGTCTGCTGACTACGGGCGGCTGGAATTCCTGCGGGTGCTGCGCCATCACGGCACGCAAGTGATTCAGGATCCCGGCGGGCTGGTCGGCGCCGCCCCCGGCGACCCGCAGCCGCAGCCGCGGCCCGAAACCCTGGGGGAGGACAGCGCCGAAAGCACGGCAGAGGCCGGCAATGGCTAACACCTCTCCCGCCCGGATCTGGACCATGCGCGCGGCCTTTCCCGCAGTTGCACTGCTGATCATGTTCTTCCACCTGCTGCCGCTGGAAACCGAGCCGCGCTTCTGGTCACCGCCGGATCTGCTGCTGGCATTGGCCATGGCCTGGAGCCTGCGCCGCCCGGACTATGTGCCCGCGCTGTCCATCGGCCTGGTGATGCTGCTGGCGGATCTGCTTTTCCACCGCCCGCCAGGGCCGCTGGCGCTGCTGACGGTGCTGGGCTGCGGCTTCCTCAAGGGCCGCGCAGCACCCCACCGGGAAAGCACCTTTGCCAGCGAATGGCTGGCCGTTGCGCTGGTACTGACCGGGATTGCCACGCTGAACCGGCTGATCCTGACCCTGTTCGGGGTTGCCCAGGCACAGCTGAGCCTGACCGTTATCCAGGTTGTGATGACTATTGCTGCCTATCCGCTGGCGGTTTGGGCCAGCCAGTCTATTCTCGGGGTGCGCAAACTGTCCCCTTCTGAAGCCGAAACCCTGGTGAGCCGCTGATGAAACGCAATCCCAAGGATCTGGATGCCGCACATGGCAAGATGACCCGGCGGGCGCTGTTCCTGGGCGGGCTGCAGCTGGCCTTTGCCGGCGGGCTGGCCGCCAGGATGCGCTATCTGCAGGTGGACCAAGCCGATGAGTTCCGCCTGCTCGCCGAGGAAAACCGGATCAACATCCGCCTGCTGCCGCCGGCCCGCGGGCAGATCTTTGACCGCAACGGGCTGATCATCGCGCAGAACTCGCCCTCATACCGGATCACCGTTGTGCCGGAGGATGCGGGCGATGTGGAGGCGGTGATCGCCAAACTCTCCAGCCTGGTGCCTTTGGACCCGGAAGATCTGGAGCGCGCCCGCACCGAGATGCGCCGCTCGCCGCCGTTTCTGCCGATTACCCTGGCGGACCAAATCGGCTGGGAGGATATTTCCAAAGTTGCAGTGAACGCCCCTGCCCTGCCTGGTGTCACGCCGGAGGTGGGCCTGACCCGGGTTTATCCGCAGCTTGGCGATTTTGCTCATGTCATCGGCTATGTGGGGCCGGTCTCCGACTATGACCTGAGCAAGATGGAAGACCCGGAGCCGGTCTTGATGATCCCGCGCTTTCAGATCGGCAAGGTCGGCTTCGAGGCTAAACGCGAGGACGTGCTGCGCGGCAAGGCCGGCGCCAAGCGGGTGGAGGTCAACGCCACCGGCCGGGTGATGCGCGAGCTGGACCGGCGCGAGGGGATCTCCGGCGCCGACATGCAGCTGACCATCGACGCCGAACTGCAGAATTACGTGCAGGCGCGGCTGGGCCGGGAAAGCGCCGCTGCGGTGGTAATCGACTGTGAAGATGGCGATATCCGAGCGATCTGCTCCTCGCCCAGCTTCGACCCAAACCTGTTCGTGCGCGGCATTTCGGTAGCCGACTACCGGATGCTGACCGAGGACAATTACCGGCCGCTCTCCAACAAGACGGTGCAGGGCACCTACCCGCCCGGCTCCACTTTCAAGATGATCACCGCACTGGCGGCGCTGGAAAACGGTGTGGTCGGGCCGGAGGAAACCGTCTGGTGCCCCGGCCACCTGAAAGTTGCCGGCCGCCGCTTTCACTGCTGGAAACGGGCGGGCCACGGGCATGTGGACCTGAACACCTCTCTGAAGCGGTCCTGCGACGTCTATTACTACGACGTGGCGATCAAGACCGGCATAAACAAGATTTCCGAAATGGCCAATCTGTTCGGCCTGGGTATCAAGCACGACTTGCCGATGTCGGCGGTCGCCCAAGGCATCACCCCGACCAAGGAGTGGAAATCCAGCTCCTATGGCAAGGACTGGCTGATCGGCGATACGGCAAACGCCTCGATCGGGCAGGGCTACATGCTGGCCTCGCCCCTGCAGCTGGCCGTCATGTCAGCGCGGATTGCCACTGGCCGCAGCGTGACGCCGCGGCTGCTGAAATCGCTGGACGGTGTCGAGCAGCCCAGCGGCGCGGGCGAGCCGCTGCCAGTCAGCGAAAACAGCCTGCGCATGGTCCGCCGCGGTATGTATTCAGTCAGCAACGACCGCCGCGGTACTGCCTACCGCTCCCGCATTGCTCCCAAGGAAATGGAGATGGCTGGCAAGACCGGCACCAGCCAGGTCCGCAACATCACCGCCGCCGAGCGCGCAGCCGGGGTGATCCGAAACGAGGACCTGCCATGGGAACGGCGCGACCACGCGCTGTTTGTCTGCTTTGCGCCCTATGACAAGCCGAAATATGCGGTTGCTGTGGTTGTCGAGCATGGCGGCGGCGGTTCCAAGGCGGCAGCCCCGGTGGCCCGCGACGTGATGCTTCAGGCGCTGTACAACGGCACCCCGCCGCTGGAAGCCTATCCCAAGGCCGACCGCAGCCGCATCAAGGCACAGCAGGAACGGCTTGAGCGTGAACGCGTCAAGCGCCCGCTGGGCAGCAGGAGCAGCCGGGCATGAGCTATCTAGAGTACCACGCCAAATCGACACCCACTGGCCTGCGCAAGGTTCTGCATTTGAACTGGGGGCTGACCCTGCTGCTGGCCACGGTGTCCAGCGTCGGCTTCCTGATGCTCTATTCGGTGGCGGGCGGGTCCTTCAGCCCCTGGGTGGAACCGCAGGTCAAACGCTTTGCACTCGGCCTTGGCGTCATGTTTGTGGTCGCGATGATCCCGATCTGGTTCTGGCGCAATATCTCGGTGGTGGCCTACCTGGGGTCGCTGGCGCTGCTGGTCGCGGTGGAGCTGTTCGGCACCGTCGGCATGGGCGCGCAGCGCTGGATCGACATCGGTTTCATGCGGCTGCAGCCCTCGGAAGTGACCAAGATTGCCCTGGTGATGCTGCTGGCCGCCTATTACGACTGGCTGCCAGCCGAGAAGACCTCGCGCCCCTTGTGGGTGCTGCTGCCGGTGGCGCTGATCCTCATTCCGACGGCGCTGGTGCTGAAGCAGCCGGACCTTGGCACCTCGATCCTGCTGATGGCGGCGGGCGGCGGGGTAATGTTCCTGGCGGGCGTGCATTGGGCCTATTTCGTGGCGGTGATTGCGGCTGGCGTGGGGCTGGTCAGCGCGGTTTTTCAAAGCCGCGGCACCGACTGGCAACTGCTGAAGGACTACCAGTTCCGCCGCATCGACACCTTCCTCGATCCCTCGCAGGACCCCTTGGGCGCGGGTTACCACATCACCCAGTCCAAGATTGCACTGGGGTCCGGGGGCTGGTCCGGGCGCGGCTTCATGCAAGGCACCCAGTCGCGGCTGAACTTCCTGCCGGAAAAGCACACCGACTTCATCTTCACCACCCTGGCGGAGGAATTCGGCTTCATCGGCGGCGTGACCCTGCTGTCGATCTACATGCTGATCATCGTGTTCTGCATCGCCTCCGCGATTGCCGCCAAGGACCGGTTCTCCTCGCTGGTGATCATGGGCATCGCCATCACCTTCTTCCTGTTCTTTGCCGTGAACATGTCAATGGTGATGGGGCTGGCGCCGGTAGTTGGCGTGCCGCTGCCGATGGTTTCTTACGGCGGCTCTGCGATGCTGGTGCTGCTGGGCGCCTTCGGCATCGTGCAAAGCGCCCATATCCACCGCCCGCGCCAGGCGTCACGTTAGATATTCAGGGAGTTTCCATGACCGCCAATGTCCTGTTTGCAGGCCGCCCCGATGGCTGGCCCGTCTATGAGCCGCTTTTGAAGACAGAGCTTGCCCGGCTTGGCGTGGATGCCGATCTGCGCACTGAATTTGCGCCGGAAGAGGTGGACTATATCGTCTACGCCCCCAGCGGCCCCGTCAGCGATTTCACTCCCTTCTCCCGCCTGAAGGCGGTGCTGAGCATGTGGGCAGGCGTTGAAAAGATCGTGCCTGTCGTGCCTGCCGCAGTGCCGCTTACCCGAATGGTGGACAGCGGGCTGGAACGGGGCATGACCGAATGGGTGGTGGGCCACACACTGCGCTATCACCTGGGCATGGACGTGCATATCCTCGGCCAGAACGGGCACTGGAAACCCAAAGCCCCGCCGCTGGCGAAGGACCGCAGCGTGACTGTGCTGGGCCTTGGCGCGCTGGGAACTGCCTCAGCAAAAGCCTTGGCCGCACTCGGGTTTCAGGTTTCCGGCTGGAGCCGGAGCCAAAAGGACATCGCGGGCATTGCCTGCTACTCCGGCGCAGAGGGGCTGAAGACGGCACTGGCGCAGGCGGAGATCGTCATTCTGCTGCTGCCCGATACGCCCGCAACAGAAAATACCCTGAACGCCGAAACCATGGCGCTGCTGCCCAAGGGGGCCAGGATCATTAACCCGGGCCGCGGGCCGCTGATTGATGACGCCGCACTGCTGGCGGCACTGGACAGCGGACAGGTGGGCCATGCAACGCTGGACGTATTCCGCGTCGAGCCGCTGCCGCCGGAACACCCCTATTGGGCGCATCCCAATGTGACCGTCACGCCGCACATCGCCTCGGAAACCCGCGAAAGCACCGCGGCCGAAGTCATCGCCGAAAACATCCGCCGCGCCGAGGCGGGGGAGACGCTGCTGCATCTGGTCGACCGCAGCCTCGGCTACTGAACGCAAAAGAGCGGACTGGCGCCCGCTCTTTCATCTTTCCCAAAATACTCAATCCGCAGGCAGCGCCCGTCAGGGCGTGTCTCTTATTCCGCAGCCAGGCCGCGGCCTTTCAGCAGCGCCTCCACTCCCGGCAGCCGCCCGCGGAATGCGGTGTATAGCTCAGCCGGATCAACAGACCCGCCGGTGGAAAGGATATGCGCCTCCACCGCCTTGGCACGCTCCGCATCGAAGGCCCCGCCTGCCTCCTCAAAGGCAGCAAAGGCATCGGCGTCCATCACCTCTGACCACATGTAGCTGTAATAGCCCGAGGAATAGCCGTCACCTGCAAACACATGCGCGAAATGCGGGGTGGCATGGCGCATGATGATCGCCCTCGGCATGCCGATTTCCTCCAGAACTTCAGCCTGCTTTGCCATCGGGTCGGCTGGTGCTGCCCCATCGTGGAAGGCGAGGTCGACCAGGGCGGAGGCAACATATTCCACCGTCTGGAAGCCCATGTCGAAATTGGCCGCCCCCAGCACTTTCTCCAGCATCTCCTGCGGCATCGGCTCGCCGGTTTCCGCGTGGGTAGCAAACTCCTGCAGCACCTCCGGCACTTCCAGCCAGTGTTCATAAAGCTGGCTGGGCAGTTCGACAAAATCACGAGCAACCGAAGTCCCGGAGATGCTCTCGTAAGTCACATTGGACAGCATCTGGTGCAGCGCGTGGCCGAACTCATGAAACAGGGTGCGGGCGTCGTCCCAGGACAAGAGCGCCGGGTCGCCCTTGGCGAAGTTGCAAACGTTGATCACCACAGGTGACTGAACATCAGGGAACTTGGCCTGCTGCCGCATGGCTGAGCACCAGGCTCCCGAGCGTTTGGAGCCGCGGGCGAAATAGTCGCCGATGAACACCGCCACATGGCTCCCGTTCCGGGTCACCTCCCAAGCACGGCAGTCGGGGTGGTAAAGCGGCACGTTCAGCGGTGTGAACTCCAGCCCGAACAGGCGGCTGGCGCAGGCAAAAGACGCCTCGATCAGCCGGTCCAGCTGCAGGTAGGGCTTTAGTGCCGCCTCATCCAGGTCATGTTCTGCCTTGCGGCGTTTCTCGGCGTAGTAGCGCCAGTCCCAGGGTTCCAGATCGCCGTTGACGCCGTCCTCCTGCATCATGTCAGTCAGGATCTGCGCATCCTGATCGGCGCGAGATTTGGCCGCCCCCCAGACCTCCATCAGCAGCCCGCGGACTGCCTCCGGCGTCTTGGCCATTTCGGTTTCCAGTTTATAGGCTGCGAAGTTTTCGTAGCCCAGCAACTGCGCGCGTTCTTCACGCAACTGCAGGATCTCCGCCGCGATGGCGCGGTTGTCGGTCCCGCCGCCATTGGCGCCGCGGGCGGCCCAGGCGTTGAAGGCTTTCTCGCGCAGGTCGCGGCGGGGCGAGAATTGCAGGAACGGCGTGATCAGCGACCGCGACAGGGTGACCACCGGGCCGCTTGCGCCCTTTTCCTCGCCAGCCGCGCGGGCCGCCTTGACCACGAAATCCGGCAGGCCTTCCAGATCCTCCTCGCTAAGCTCCATGAACCACTCGCGCTCATCCGCCAGCAGGTTCTGGGTGAACTGGGTGCCCAAGGTGGCCAGCCGCCCCTTGATCTCCTGCATCCGGATGTCGGCGTCACCTTCCAGCGCCGCACCGCCGCGGACAAAACCGCGATGGGTCAGCATCAGCACCCGCTGCTGTTCCTCTGTCAGGTCCAATTCCGCGCGCTGGTCCCACACTGCCTTGATGCGCGCATAAAGCGCCTTGTTCGCGGTGATGGCTGAAAAATGCGCCGCGAGTTTCGGAGAAAACTCCCGCTGCAGCTCTTCCCGCTTGGGGTTGCTGTCAGCCCCCGCCACGGTGAAGAACACGCCCAGCACCTGCTCCAATTCACGGCACGGCGTCTCCAGCGCTTCGATCACATTGGCAAATGCGGGCGGCTCGGAACTGTTTGCGATGGCGTCGATCTGCGCCTTATGCGCTGCCAGCGCCTGTTCCAGAGCGGGGGCAAAATCGTCATCGGAAATGCTGTTGAACGGGGCGATTTCAAACGGCGTGTCCCAGCGGGACAGAAGCGGGTTGGACATGTGAAGGGTCTCCTTTGCGGGTGACGCTAGCGGCAAAGACAGGGGGCTGCAATTGGCCTTTCCCGGCACAGGTCCGCTGTCTCAGCCGCCTGCCCCGTCGCCCGCTGTCAGCTCCGCCGGAATGATGCGGATGGGCACATCCGCCACATTGGCTGCGCGGGCAATGCGCCATTCGAAGCGGCCCATTTTGCCATCGGTATCGATCAGCACTACCACCGGCTCCTTGCCGGTGATCTCTGCCGCAAACAGCGCCTGCTGAATACTGTCGAGACTGCTGCGCTTATCCAGCCCGAACTCGATGACGCGGTTCTCGTTCTCGCAATCGGTGCGGATCGAGGAGCCGCCGCCGGAATAGGTGAAATCATGCACCCGTTCCGGCTGGCCGCCGAACAGGGCGCCGCAAAGGAGCGCGATGTAGTAGGCTTCGTTCACTGGCGGCGTTCAGCTTTCCGCTTTGCCGCTGCAGGCCGGGCAGTCCGCCCGCCGGGACAGGCGGATTTTGCGGGTTTCGCCATACAGACCGTCATAGATCAGCATCTCGCCGCGCAGCACAGCCCCGGCGCCGGTGATCTGCTTGACCGCCTCCACCGCCATCATCGACCCGACCACGCCGGGCAGCGGGCCGACCACCCCGGCCTCGGAGCAGCTGGGCGCAAGACCGGCTGCTGGGGCCTCTGGGAAAATGCACTGGTAACAGGGGCCGTCCTGGGCCGGATGGAACACGCTCAGCTGCCCCTCCCACTGCGACAGCGCGCCGGAGATCAGCGGCTTGCCCAGCGCCACCGCGGTGCGGTTAGCCAGATAGCGGGTTTCGAAATTGTCAGTGCCGTCGAGGATCAGGTCATATTCCGCAAACAGCTCTGCCGCGACATCTTCTGTCAGACGGCGGTTGTACGGGCGCACCTCCGCATAGGGGTTCTGTGCCTGCATCGCGGCCTGGGCCGAAAACACCTTGGGCTTGCCGATGTCCTCGTCCCGGTGGATCACCTGGCGCTGCAGATTGGCGTTGTCGACCGCATCGTCGTCGATCACCCCGATAGTGCCGACGCCGGCCGCCGCGAGGTATTGCAGCGCAGGCGCCCCCAGCCCGCCCGCGCCGATCACCAGCACCTTGGCTTTCTTCAGCTTCTTCTGCCCCGGCCCGCCCAGTTCCCGCAGGACGATGTGGCGGGCATAGCGGTCAAGCTCGCTTTCGCTGAAGGTGCTGGCGGGCTGATTCATCTCTGCTTCCTGGGGCTGGGCMCGGGTTTTCAGGGCGGCAACGATACGCGCATAAAACCCGGCCACAAGGGCAAAGCCGCCGAGCATCAGCCAGGGTGCTGCCGAGCCGCCGGTGCTTTCGCGCAGCGGGTGCCCGTCCGGCAGCGTCAGTTGAATGGCTAGAACCGCAGCAAACAAGAGAACAAGCATCGCAACGCGGATACTGCGCGGCAGATGGGCAAAACGCCCGCCCCACCAGATCAGCGCGGCGAGGATGAAAATGCGCAGCATCAGCCGCGCCCGGTGGAGCCGAAGCCGCCGCCGCCGCGACTGGTCTCCGAAAGATCATCAGCGAGCTCGAACCGTGCCTGCAGAACAGGCGCCACCACCATTTGGGCGATGCGTTCTCCGTGGAGAACCTCAAAGGGCTCCTGCCCGGCATTCATCAGGATCACCCCCAGCGGGCCGCGGTAATCGCTGTCGATGGTGCCCGGCGTATTGGGCAAGGTGATGCCATGCTTCAGCGCCAGCCCGGAGCGGGGGCGGATCTGCACCTCATAGCCTGCCGGGATCTCGATCCGCAGACCGGTCGGCACCAGTTTGCGCGCCCCCGGCTGCAGCACCAGGCAGCTACGGTCCGGCAGGTTGGCGCGCACGTCGGCACCGGCGGCACCGGCAGTTTCATACGACGGCAGCGGCACATCCCAGTCTGCCCCCTCATCGTGGATCACACGGATAGTCACCATCAAAGCGCCCCTGCTTCTTCTTTGCTCAAATACTCAAATTCACCCGGCCAGCGCCGCCGCGATCCGTTCTGCCAGCTTGCGAGCGACTTCGTCCTTGCCCGTGCGCGGCCATTCCTCGGCGCCTTCGTCAGAGATCAGGATCACCGCGTTTTCGCTGCCGCCCATGATGCCGGTAGCGGGGGAAACATCATTGGCTACGATCCAGTCGCAGCCCTTGCGCTTGCGTTTGGCGGTGGCGTTCTCGATCACGTCGTTGGTTTCCGCCGCAAAGCCAACCACCAGACCCGGCCGGCCCTTCTTCATCTGCGAGACGGTTTTCAGGATGTCGGGGTTTTCCGCGAATTCCAGCACCGGCAAACCATCCTTGGATTTCTTCAGCTTGCGGTCCGAGGCGCTGGCAACCCGCCAGTCCGCCACCGCGGCGGCAAAGACACCAGCGTCGGCGGGCAGTGCCTGCTGCACAGCGGCTTCCATCTCGCGGGCGCTTTCTACCGGCACCACCTGCACGCCCTCAGGCGGACGCACCTCTGCGGGGCCCGTGACAAACACGACCTCAGCCCCCAAATCTCGCAGAGCACGGGCCACCGCTGCCCCTTGCGCCCCGGAGGAGCGGTTGGCGATATAGCGCACCGGGTCAATCGGCTCATGCGTGGGGCCGGAGGTGACCAGGATGCGCTTTCCCTTCAGGGGCCCGTCCGCGAGCTTGGCGGAGATGGCAGCCAAAATCTCGTCGGGCTCCGCCATCCGGCCGGGACCGAATTCGCCGCAAGCCATGCTGCCCTCGTTAGGACCAACGAAAGAGGCACCGTCTGCCTTCAGGGCTTCAAGATTGCGCTGCGTTGCCGGGTGCTCCCACATGCGGACGTTCATCGCAGGCGCCAGCAGCACAGGCGTGTCGGTTGCCAGCAGCAGCGTCGAGGCGAGGTCATTGGCAAAGCCTTGCGCCATCTTCGCCATCAAATCGGCGGTGGCCGGCGCCACCACAAGAAGGTCTGCACTGCGCGACAGCTGGATATGGCCCATCTCGGCCTCTGCCGTCAGGTCGAACAGCTCCTGATGCACTGCCGTCCCGGCCAGGGCAGAAACTGACAGCGGCGTTACGAACTCGGCGCCGGCCCTGGTCAGCACCGGTGTCACCCGGGCGCCTTGGTCCTGCAGGCGGCGGATCAGCTCCAGCGACTTATAGGCCGCAATGCCGCCGCCGATGATCAATAGAATATGTTTGCCAGCCAGCATCTGCGCATCCTCGCCCCGGTTTCCCGCGACCTTACTGCGGCGCGGCAAAAGTGTGAAGCAGTCAGCCGTCCTTGCGGAAGGCCAGGCAGGGATCAGGCCGCTCGACCGATGGCGCATCCAGCACCAGATCAAATTGCCCGCTGATCTTCCCGTCCTCCGACTGTCCCAAGCTTCGGATTGCTACCTCAGGCCGGGCTTTTGCCAGATAGACCGCCAGCCCCCGGTCCGTGCTTGCGTGGCCGTTGCCGGTGATGACAGCAACCGGGCCGCCGGTTTCCGCCAAGGCCTTGTCCGCAGCCGCCGCCAGCGCAGCATCGCGCAGACGCTGGAAGTTCACGAGAACCGGCAGCATTTCCTCTGGCATGGCGTTGCAGTGATTGGCCTGCTGGTCCGCCTCCCTTGCCGCCTGCTCCTCTTCCGGCAACGGCTGATCCAGACCGAAACGCGCGGACATCCCGGCTCCGAAGTAGGCAACTGCACCTTCACTCATGATTTTGGACGCATCACTTCGCGGCACCAGTGCGCCATACTGGCGGGCGCCCYTGGCCGCCGCGAAAACCGGGGCATACAGGCCGAAATCCGGCCAGCCGCTTGCCGCCCAGTTCAGCGCTTCGGCCGTCTGCTCTGCATCACCAAGAACACCGGCTTCCAGCCCCTCCGCTTGCTCTGCCGTGATCATCTCCCAGACCACGGCCCTGGGCTTCAGCACCAGAAGGAGCTGTGCCTGCCGCTGGTGGTGCACAGGGTTGTCATGAACCTCGCCCAGGATCACCACATCCGCCCCCCGCAGCGCTTCAACGACGCCGGAAAGCTCTTCCGCACGGGCACCGGACACGCAAAGCGCCGCCAGGGCGGCGGCGCTTGCAATCATTTTCAGGCCATTCAATCGCTTTCTCATGAAAGCAGTTTGTGCACCTCGCGAGATTGGCCTTCAAGGCATTTGCGCATCTTCTGGAAGGCACCTGCCTCCAGCTGGCGCACCCGCTCCTTGGACAGGCCAAGTTCCAGGCCCAGACTTTCCAGCGTGCGCGGGCGTTCGCGCAGCTTGCGCTCGGTGATGATGAACCGCTCGCGGTCGTTCAGCGCCTGCAGCGCACCCACCAGCCATTTGCGCAGCTGGCGGCGGTCATGGCGCTCCTGCACCAGTTCCTCGGCCTGCGACGCTTCATCCTCCAGCGCATCAATCCATTCGCGGCCCTCTTCATCGGCGGACTGGATGGCATTGAGCGAGAAGTCGGCACCGGACAGGCGCCCCTCCATCATTTCAACGTCGCGCAACGGCACACCGATTTCTGTGGCGATCTTCTGGTGCAGCTGGTGCCGGTCCAGCTTCACACCCGACGCCCGCGCTTCACGCT
Source organism: Leisingera sp. JC1 (assembly GCF_001679925.1). Lineage (GTDB taxonomy): Bacteria > Pseudomonadota > Alphaproteobacteria > Rhodobacterales > Rhodobacteraceae > Leisingera. The sequence goes on from NZ_LYUZ01000002.1 coordinate 24,008, forward strand.
CGAACTGCGCCTGCACCCGGCGCATGTTGAAGAACAGCGATTTTTGCGACGAGGTGGAGCCGGTGCGGACCATCGACCAGTTGCGCATCACATAATCCTGGATCGACGCCTTGATCCACCAGACCGCATAGGTCGAGAACCGCACCCCCCGGTCCGGGTCGAATTTGTCTGCCGCCTTCATGAGCCCCAGGCCTGCCTCCTGGATCAGGTCGTTCATCGGCGCCCCATACCGCTTGAACTTGGCCGCCATGGAAATGGCCAGACGCATATAAGCGTTGATAAGCCGGTGCAGCGACTGCACGTCGCGGTCATCCCGCCAGGCATAGGCCAGGCGCCGCTCAGTCTCTGCATCCAGAAGTTCCGCCTTCATTGCCTGTCTCGGCAATGGGTTTTCGGCTGTTTGATCAAGTGCCATTGTGATTTCCCCCCGGAAACTAATTAACAAACTGCCGCCTGCAGGCGTGCTTACAACAATTGGAGGCCCGGCATTCATAGGCCGGCAGCAACAGCGCAGCGGATAAGACTCACGGCTCATCCAAAGGCCAAAATGGAAAAGTTAAATTGTATCTTGGCCCCTGCGCAGCCTATCCCGGCCTTAATAAGTGGAACCCCGGGACGCTGCGGTCTCTTGTCTTCACCGGGCCCTGCAGTTACCCACAGGAACGGCTTCGGACTCACAGGTTAGCAAAAAATGCCGTTAAATGTAACTTTTATTCTGGGGGGCGCCGCCTCGGGGAAGTCGGCATTCGCCGAGCAGCTATGCTCAACTACCGGAAAAGACAAAGTTTACTGGGCAACCGCACAAATTTTCGACGCCGAAATGCGCGAAAAAGTGTCCCGGCACCTCGAACAAAGAGGGGGCGGCTGGCTGACTTTTGAAGAACCGGAAACGGCCGCGCAGGTTCTTGACCCTCTCAACTCCGGTCAAATCTGCCTGATGGATTGCGCAACGATGTGGCTGACAAACCATTTGCTGGCGGAGCACGACCTGAACGCCGCCACCGAAGAATTGCTATCTGCCGTGGAACGCTGCCAGGCTGATCTGGTGATTGTCTCCAATGAAACCGGGCTGGGCATTGTGCCGGAAAACACGCTGGCCCGCCGTTTCCGCGAGGCCCAAGGACGACTGAATATCGCGCTGGCCGCACGCGCGGACACCGTGGTTCAGGTCACGGCCGGGCTGCCACTGGTTCTGAAGGGCACGCTGTGATCACCCGGCTGTTCCTGGTGCGGCATGGGCCAACCCATGCGAAATGCATGGTGGGCTGGTCCGATCTGCCTGCGGATTTGTCGGACACAGCAGCCCTTTCCCGCTTGTCGGATTACCTGCCCGCCAAGGCGCTGGTGGTGTCCTCGGACCTGTCCCGGGCGGTGGAAACCGCCAGTGCAATCCAAGGCAGCCGGGAACGCCTGCCCCACGCTGAGGCGTTGCGCGAAATCCATTTCGGCGCCTGGGAACTGCGCAGCTGGGCCGAAGTGGATGCAGAGGACCCTGAGCGCATCCGGGCCTATTGGGAAACACCAGGCGACGTGACACCGCCGGGCGGTGAAAGCTGGCACCAGGTTTGCAGCCGTGTAAACACAGCGATCGACGGGCTTATCGGCGCGCACCGGGGCCGTGACCTGATCGTGGTCGGCCACTTCGGCCAGATCCTGACTCAGATCCAGCGGGCTGAGATGCTGACAGCGGAAGAGGCCTTTGCCCACCGGATCGACAACCTGTCAGTCAGCGAAATCTCCCTTGGGCCGGATGGCTGGAAGGCCGGAAAGATCAATCACACTCCGTGACGTGTTCCATCACAAACATTCCATTTTGAAATGCGCGGCCCCGCGCTAGCCTCCTGCCATGGCTTATGAAATCTATATTGGCGACCGCATGTATTCCAGCTGGTCATTGCGCGGCTGGCTCATGCTCGAAAAATTCTCCCTGCCCCATACGGTGCATATGGTGGGGCTTTATTCCGGAACCATGGCGCAGGAAATGGCGCATCTGACCCCGGCACGGCTGGTGCCCGCGCTGCGCACTCCGGAGGGGCTGGTGGTGGGCGAAAGCCTGGCCATTGCCGAAACCCTGGCCGAACGACACCCGGATGCCGGCCTCTGGCCCGCGGATCCGGCGCAGCGCGCAACGGCGCGCTGGCTGGCAGCGGAAATGGTTGGCGGCTTCTCGGCCTTGCGCGGTGAATGCCCGATGCAGCTGGCGCATATCTACGAAGGCTTCGAGGTGTCGCGCGAAGTAAAGGCCGACCTGGACCGGATTGAGGCGCTGTTTGCCCACGCCCGAAAGATTTCCGGCCTTGGCAGCGGTTACCTGTTCGGGGAATATTCTCTGGCAGATGTGTTCTACACGCCGGTTGCGGCCCGGATCGTGGGATATGGCCTGCCCGTGTCCGCAGAAACCCGCGCCTATTGCAAGCTCCTGCTGTCCGACCCGGCGGTCCTGCACTGGCAAACCCTGGCGCAGGAGGTCAGCTATGACCCGGAACCCTATGCAATGGACCTGCCGAAGCGGCCCTGGTCGCTGGACTGAACCGGCAGCCTGCGCGAAATCTGCGTGAATTCGCGGGGTGCACCCGGTCACGTTAACCAATCAGAAACCACGATTGCCAAGCATCTCTCCCTGACCTTTCAGAAGGCGGGGAGAGATGACAGCACGGTCCTACACAGTTGCTTTTCAAGGCGTCGAAGCCCGCCAGGTCGAAGTGCAATGCGCCGTTGCCCCCGGATTGCCCGCCTTCTCGGTGGTCGGCCTGCCGGACAAGGCGGTGCAGGAAGCCCGTGAAAGGGTACGGGCCGCCTTTGCGGCAATGTCCATCGCCCTGCCCTCACGCCGGATCACCATAAACCTGTCGCCCGCCGACCTGCCCAAGGAGGGCAGCCATTTCGACCTGCCGATTGCGCTGGCTCTGCTGGCGGCCATCGGCATCGTTCCGGCGGAAAAAGCTGAGGAAACCATTGCCCTTGGAGAACTGTCGCTCGACGGTCAGCTGATGCCGGTGGCCGGGGCCCTGCCCGCTGCGGTCACGGCAGCTGAGGAAGGCAGGATGCTACTTTGCCCGAAGCCCTCAGGGCCGGAGGCCGCCTGGGTCGACGCGGCGCAGGTGATCGGCGCAGCCACCCTGACAGAGGTGGTGCAGCATTTCACCGGCCAGCGTCGCATCGAACCTGCCACGCCGGGTGAGGCCATTACCGGTCTGGGCGGCAAGGACCTGCGCGATGTGAAAGGACAGGAGATCGCAAAACGGGCGCTGGAAATCGCCGCCGCCGGGCGCCATCACATGCTGATGGTCGGCCCGCCAGGGTCGGGCAAGTCGATGCTGGCGGCGCGGTTGCCCTCGATCCTGCCGCCGCTCACGCCGGCGGAGGCGCTGGAAACCTCGATGATCCATTCCCTCTGCGGGCTGATCGACGAGGGCGGCATCAGCCGCGCCCGCCCTTTCCGCGAGCCGCACCACACGGCCTCCATGGCCGCAATTGCGGGCGGCGGGCGTCGGGCGCAGCCGGGCGAAATCAGCCTGGCCCACAACGGCGTGCTGTTTCTGGACGAGCTGCCGGAGTTCGGCCGCCCGGTGCTGGAAACCCTGCGCCAGCCTCTGGAAACCGGAGAGGTGATGGTGGCGCGCGCCAATGCCCATGTGAAATACCCCAGCCGCTTCATGCTGGTGGCAGCCGCCAACCCCTGCAAATGCGGCTATCTGGCCGATGCCAACCGCGCCTGCTCTCAAGCCCCAATTTGCGGGGCGAACTATCTGGGCCGGATTTCAGGCCCTCTGCTGGACCGCTTCGACCTGCATCTGGACGTGCCGCCAGTGGATGTGGCCGACCTGGAGCTGCCGCCCAGCGCCGAGGGTTCTGCCGAGGTTGCGCAGCGCGTGGCGATTGCCCGGGAGATGCAGACCGCCCGTTTCCAGGGCCATCCCGGCCTGCGCCAGAACGCCGATGCCGAGGGCGCGCTGCTGGAGGAAATTGCCGCCCCTGACGCCGAAAGCCGCGACCTGCTGGTTCGCGCGGCGGAACGTTTCGGCCTCAGTGCGCGCGGCTACCACCGGGTGCTGCGGGTCGCGCGCACCATTGCGGATCTGGCCTGCGAGGAACAGGTGCAGCGCAAGCATTTCGCCGAGGCGCTGAGCTTCCGGCTGCCGGGTTGACCCGGAGCCGGAGCACACGTCAGACCTTCGCTTCGATCGCCTGCCAGACCTTCTCTGCGATATTCACACCGTCAAAACGCTCCAGCTCTTGAATACCGGTGGGCGAGGTCACGTTGATCTCGGTCAGGTAGTCGCCAATCACGTCGATACCGACAAAAATCTGGCCCTTCTCGCGCAGCAGCGGGCCGATCGCCGCGCAGATCTCCAGGTCACGCTCGCTCAACCCGATCTTCTCGGGACGGCCGCCCACATGCATGTTCGACCGGGTCTCGCCCGCCGCGGGCACACGGTTGATCGCCCCCACCGGCTCGCCGTCAACCAGGATCACCCGCTTGTCGCCGTTGCTGACGTCCGGCAGGAATTTCTGCACGATCAGCGGCTCGCGGCTGAAGCCGGTGAACAGCTCATGCAGCGAGGTGAGGTTGCGGTCATTGGCATCCAGCCGGAACACTCCCGCGCCGCCATTGCCGTAAAGCGGCTTCAGGATCACGTCGCCATGCTTTTCCTTGAACGCCTTGATGGTCTGCAGGTCGCGGGCGATTGTCGTGGGCGGGGTCAGCTCCGGGAAGTTCAGCACCAGCAGCTTTTCCGGGTAGTTGCGCACCCAGAACGGATCGTTCACCACCAGCGCTTTGCCCTTCAGCATGTCCAGCAGGTGGGTCGAGGTGATGTAGTGCATGTCAAACGGCGGGTCCTGGCGCAGCCAGACCACGTCGAATTCCGCCAGATCAACCTCGCGTTCAGGCCCCAGCACCGCCGGGGCGCCTTCCACCCGCTGCACGGCCATATCATGTCCGCGGGCAGTGATGCGGCCTTCCTGATAGGCCAGCTGGTCGGGGCCGTAATAAAACAGCTCATGGCCGCGCGCCTGGGCTTCCTCGGCCAGGCGGAAGCTGCTGTCGGCGTTGATGTTCACGCCCATGACCGGGTCCATCTGGAAGGCGATTTTCATGGCAGTATCCCTCGTAAGCTGCCCGAATACATGGCCCACAGAACGCCGGGGTTCAATGGGGCAGCTGCGGATCAGTCAAAGCCGATGGCGTTTTCGATAATCTCCACCGCGCCAGTGCCATCGACCAGCGCCGCGTCGAACCGGACCGGCGTCAACTGGCCCTTGGGTTCATTTTCGAGATACTGCCCGGCGCTGGCATAGATCCGCTCCGCCTGCCGCGGTGTGATGCGCAGCGCCGCGTTGGCGCTGGTGGCACTGTGCTTCACCTCCACAAACACCAGTTCTTCGGGGCCGCGCAGGATCAGGTCGATCTCGCCGCCCGGCCCCCGCCATCGGCGCTCGGCCACGGTGTAGCCGCGGTTTTCATAGTGGCGCGCGACGATTTCTTCCGCCGCTTCACCGGCCAGATGCGCGCGGGCACCGCGGTGCTGGCGGGTGCGGCTCATAGTTCACGCGCCCTTCGCCAGTTGCAGCGCCAGCTGATAAACCTTGCGCCGGGGCAGCCCGTGCATCTCCGCGACGATCCCGGCGGCGTCCTTGACCGAATTGCCCTGCAAGGCCGCCTGCAGGTCGCTTTCCAGGTCGCCCTCGCTGATCTCAGCCTCCTGCGCGCGGTCAACCAGCAGCACGATCTCGCCCTTGACCGGGGTCTCCTCCAGCCCGGCAGCCAGTTCCATCAGCGGTGCGCGGCGCACCTCTTCGAATTTCTTGGTCAGTTCGCGGCACAGCGCGGCAGGTCGGTCGCCCAGCACCGCCGCCATATCGGAAACCGAAGCCGCCACCCGTTTCGGGGATTCATAGAAAATCAGCGTGCCGGGGATTTCCCGCAACTCCTCCAGCCGCTTGCGCCGGGCGCCGGAGGCATTGGGAAGGAAACCGGCAAAAAAGAACGCATCCGTCGGCAGCCCCGCCAGCGTCAGCGCGGTAGCCGCAGCAGAGGCGCCGGGAGCGCAAGTGACGGAATGGCCTGCCTCCGCTGCAGCACGGCTGAGGTCAAATCCGGGATCAGCAATCAGCGGCATCCCGGCCTCAGACGCATAGGCAACCGATTTACCCTCTGCTATCGCCTCCAGCAGTTTCGCCCGCGCACCGGTGCCGCTGTGGTCGTGGTAGGCGATGATCCGCCGTCCGCCCAGCGGCACGCCGTGAATCTCCATCAGCTTGCGCAGCGAGCGTGTATCCTCAGCCGCGAGCACATCGGCCGAGGCCAGCACATCCAGCGCCCGCAGGGTAATGTCGCGGGCGGTGCCGATCGGCGTGGCAACAAAGTAAAGCCCGGGGGACAATATGACATTCTGGTGATTCAACGCTGGACCCGCCTTTTTGGTCGTTTATGATCCGCCCTAAAACCCACACGGCGCTGACGCGCCGGGAGAACGGAGTTTCAAGCCATTATGTTTGCTGTTTTCAAACGCGCCCGCAAGGCGGCTCTGACAGCCGCCGCGGCCATTTCCGCCATCGCCCTGACCGCCTGTGACCCGATTGCCGTCGGCACCGGGCCGACCATCAACACCTCCAAGCCGGTTCCGGTGGCGCTGCTGGTGCCGCGCGGCTCTGCCCAGCAGGGTGACGCCGTGCTGGCAAAGAGCTTGGAAAACGCAGCCCGCATGGCCATCGCCGATCTGGACGGGGTGCAGATCGACCTGCGGGTCTATGACACCGCAGGCAGTCCCGAAGTGGCCTCTGGCGCCGCGCAGCAGGCGCTGAAGGACGGGGCCCGCGTGATCCTCGGCCCGGTTTACGCCGAGGCGGCCAACGCCGCCGGTATCGCGGCGCGTCAGCGCGGCGTGAACGTGCTGGCGTTTTCGAACAACCCGGCAATTGCAGGCGGCAATGTCTTTATCCTTGGGCCGACCTTTGACAATACAGCCCGCCGGCTGACCAGCTTTGCCGCCCGCAACGGGAAGCGCAACATTCTGGTTGTTGGCGGCAATGACGCTGCAGGCAGCGCCGGGCGCAGCGCAATCCAGCGCGCTGCAGGCCAGAGCGGCGTGAGCATCGCCGGCAGCGTCGGTTACGAGCTGTCGCAACAGGGTGTGATCAATGCCATTCCCAGCATCCGTTCCCAGGCGGCCGGTGCGGATGCGGTTTTCCTGACCTCGACCACCGCAGGCGCGCTGCCGCTGCTGGCCCAGCTGCTGCCGGAAGCCGGTGTTGACCCGGCAGAAAAGCAGTACATTGGCCTGACCCGCTGGGACATCCCGCCCCAGACCCTGGCCCTGCCCGGCGTTCAGGGCGGCTGGTTTGCGCTGCCGGACCAAAGCAAGGTCCAGCAGTTCAGCGCCCGCTACCAGGCCAGCTACGGCGCCGCGCCGCATTCCATCGGCAGCCTGGCTTATGACGGCATTGCCGCCATCGGCGCGCTGGTTGCGGCCGGAAAATCCGACGCGCTGACCGCGGGCGCCCTGACCCAGGGCGCAGGCTTCCAGGGGGCTGGCGGCATTTTCCGCCTGCGGCCCGATGGCACCAATGAGCGCGGGCTGGCCGTTGCCACCATCCAGGAACAGAAGGTCGTGATCATTGACCCAGCCCCAAGCAGCTTCGGCGGCGCAGGCTTCTGAGCCCGCCGCCCTGGCACAGCCCTCAGTTACCGGCCATCCTGAACCGCTGGGCCCGCTGATCTGCGGCCCGGCGGAGATTTTTGACGCGGGCGGCATCCGCTCGCAGATCAAAGCGCTGGCAGAAGACACTTCCCCTGCGGCCCTGCGCGCGGAAACCGTGAAGATCCTCAAGGCTGCGAACAAGACCGGCCGCGCAGCCATTGCCGAAGCTTTCGCGGACAAACCCTTTGCGGCGCGGGACCTGACCCGCTCCTACACGTTTCTCACCGACGGGCTTGTGACCACAGCCCTGTACGTCGCAAGCGAGCTGCTGCACCCGCTGGCAACCCCGACCCGCGGCGAACGGATCGCTGTCATGGCCGTTGGCGGCTACGGGCGCGGCGAAATGGCACCGGCCTCGGACGTCGATCTGCTGTTCCTGACCCCCTACAAGATCACCGCCTGGGCTGAGAGCGTGATCGAATCCATGCTTTACATCCTATGGGACCTGCGGCTGAAGATCGGCCATTCCAGCCGCACCATCAAGGATTGCATCCGGCTTGGCGGCGAGGATTACACCATCCGCACCGCAATGCTGGAGCACCGGTTTCTGGCCGGCCACGCCCCCTTGGCCCAAGAGCTGGACAAGCGCTTGAAAAAGGAGCTGTTCTCCCAGGACGCGCCGGAGTTCGTCGAGGCCAAGCTGGCAGAACGCGATGCCCGCCACCTGAAACAGGGCCAGCGCTATATGGTTGAGCCCAACGTGAAGGAGGGCAAGGGCGGCCTGCGCGACCTGCAGTCGCTGTTCTGGATCGCCAAGTACCTCTACCAGGTAAAGGACGCCAGAGAACTGGTGCCGCTCGGCCTGTTCCGCGCTGAAGAGATGGAGTTGTTTACCAAGGCCGCCAATTTCCTGTGGGCAGTTCGCTCACACCTCCATCTGGCAACCGGGCGCGCCACCGAACAGTTGACCTTTGACCTGCAGGTCGAGGTAGCCAGCCGCATGGGATACGAGGACAAGGCAGGCCGCCGCGGCGTGGAAGTCTTCATGCAGGAGTATTTCCGCCACGCCACCCGCGTCGGCGACCTGACCCGCATCTTCCTGACCAAGCTGGAGGCCAGCCAGCAGAAGAACGCGCCGCTGCTGGAGCGGATCTTCCGCCGCCGCCCGCGGATCAAGCCGGGCTACAAGGTGGTGCACAACCGGCTGGACGTGATCGATCCCAAGGCGTTCCTGCAAGACAGGCTGAACCTCCTGCGGCTGTTCGAGGAAGCCCTGCGCACCGGCATGCTGATCCACCCGGACGCAATGCGGCTGGTGACCGCCAACCTGCATCTGATCGACGAGGACATGCGCAACGACAAGGAGGCGCGGAAGCTCTTCCTCGACCTGCTGCTGAAACACGGCAACTCCGAGCGCGCGCTGCGGCGGATGAACGAACTGGGGGTGCTGTCGGCCTTCCTGCCGGAATTCGAACCCATCGTGGCGATGATGCAGTTCAACATGTACCACTCCTACACGGTGGATGAGCACACCATTCAGGTGATCGCCAACTTTGCCGCTATCGAGCGCGGCGAGCTGGAAGATGAGCTGCCGCTGTCCTCGGAAATCCTGCGCAAAGGTCTTAACCGCAAGGTGCTGATGGTGGCGATGCTGCTGCACGACATCGGCAAGGGCCGCGAGCAGGACCATTCGATCCTGGGCGCTCAGATCGCCCGCAAGGTGGCGCCGCGGCTGGGGCTGAAGCCCTCGGAATGCGAAACCGTGGAATGGCTGGTGCGCTATCACCTCCTGATGTCCGACATGGCACAGAAGCGCGACATTGCCGACCCGCGCACGGTGCGCGATTTCGCCAAAGCGGTGCAGACAGTGAAACGGCTCGACCTGCTGCTCCTGCTGACCGTATGCGATATCCGCGGCGTCGGCCCGGACACCTGGAACAACTGGAAAGCCGCGCTGCTGCGTGCGCTCTACGGCCAGACCCGCGCCGCGCTTGAGGGCGGCATGGAGGCCTTGAACCGCGAACACCGCGGTGTATCCGCCAAGAAAGCCCTGCGCGAGGCATTGCCGGACTGGTCCAAGGCCGACCTCAAGACAGAGACCGCCCGCCACTATCCGCCCTACTGGCACGGCCTGCATGTAACCGCACATGTGGATTTCGCCGAAATGCTGCGCGACTTCACCGCCAAGGGGAATGCGGGCGAAGTAATGATCCGGCTCTACCCGGATGAGGACCGCGACGCCACCCGCGCCTGTTTCGTGATGGAGGACCACCCCGGCATCTTTGCCCGCATCGCCGGCGCCCTGGCGCTGGTCGGGGCCAATGTGGTTGATGCGCGCTCCTACACCACCAAGGACGGCTATGTGACCGATGCCTTCTGGATTCAGGACAGCGAAGGCCACCCCTTTGATCCGATCCGCCTGCACCGGCTGAAGCAGATGATCGAAAAGACCCTGAAGGGCGAGGTGATCACCCGCGACGCGCTGAAATCCCGCGACAAGATCAAGAAACGCGAGAAAGCCTTCAAGGTGCCGACCCATATCACCTTCGACAACGAAGGATCGGAAATCTACACCATCATCGAGGTCGACACCCGCGACCGGCCCGGGCTTCTCTATGATCTGGCCAGAACCTTGGCCTCTGCCAACGTCTACATTGCCAATGCGGTGATCGCGACCTATGGCGAGCAGGTTGTGGATGCCTTCTATGTCAAGGACATGTTTGGCTTGAAATACTACGCGGAATCCAAGCAGCGGACGCTGGAAAAGAAACTGCGCGCGGCAATTGCCGAGGGCGCAAAACGGGCGGATACATGAAACCGATCAAATTGCTGTCAGGCTTCCTGACAGTTGGCTTCTGGACCCTGGCCAGCCGCCTGCTGGGCTTTGCCCGCGAAATCCTGATTGCCGCCTTCATCGGTCCGGGGCCTGTGCTGGACGCCTTCATCGTGGCCTTCCGCCTGCCCAACCTGTTCCGCCGCTTCTTTGCTGAAGGTGCCTTCAACGCAGCCTTTGTTCCGGCGTTTTCCAAACGCTACGAGGCGGGAGAAGACCCTGCGGGGTTTGCCCAGCAGGCCTTTAATCTGCTGGCGGCTGCGGTACTGGGCCTTGTCGGCCTGGGCATGGTGTTCATGCCAGGATTGGTCTGGCTGACAGCCGGCGGCTTTGTTGGTGACGCACGGTTCGATATGGCCGTGGGATACGGCTACATCGTCTTTCCCTACATCCTGTTCATGTCGCTGGCGGCGCTGTTTTCCGGCGTTCTGAACGCCACCGGGCGGTTTGCAGCGGCCGCTGCTGCGCCGGTGCTGCTCAACATTTTCACCTGCGCCGCAATGACAGCCGGCGCTGTCCTGGGCGGTGACGTTGTCGTCTGGCTGGTCTGGACCATCCCGGTTGCAGGTGTGGCGCAGCTGGCCCTGGTCTGGGCCGCGGCTGAACGGGCGGGCATCTCCCTGCGGCCCGGCCTGCCGCGCTGGAATACCGAGATGAGCGATCTGATGCGGGTGGCGCTGCCAGCGGCGCTTGCCATGGGGGTCACCCAGATCAACCTTGTCGTCGGCCAGTATGTGGCCTCGGACATCGAAAAGGCCGCCAGCTGGCTGTTCATCGCCGACCGCCTGTACCAGCTGCCCTTGGGGGTCGTGGGCATCGCGGTCGGTATCGTTCTGCTGCCCGCCCTGTCGCGCCGCCTGCGCGCCGGCGACAGCGCCGGATCCCAAGACGCCCTGTCCCGCGCCGGAGAGTTCTCGCTGCTTCTGGCCGTCCCCTCCGCCGTGGCCTTCATCACCGTGCCCGTGCCGCTGGTCTCCGTGCTTTACGAGCGCGGCGCCACCGGCCCCGAAGACGTTGCCGCAATTGCCGTTGCCGTCGCCGTCTACGGCGCGGGCCTGCCGGCCTTCATGCTGCAAAAGGTGCTGCAGCCGCTGTACTTCGCGCGCGAGGACACCAAGACCCCGTTCCGCTACGCGCTGGTGGCCATGCTGGTGAATGCAGGACTGGCCTTTGGGTTGAAACCGGTACTGGGATGGATTGCCCCCGCCATTGCCGCCTCTGCCGCCGGCTGGGCGATGGTGGCGCTGCTGGGGCTCGGAGCCCGCAGCATGGGTGAGGAAGCCCGGTTCGACGCCCGCTTCCGCCGCCGGGCTTGGCGCATCCTCGCAGCCTCCGCGGTGATGGGAGCGGTGCTCTATGCTGCGGCTGCCTCCGCAGGCTGGCTGTTCACCCTTCCCTACTGGCGCTATCTGTCGCTGCTGGGCCTAGTGGTGCTGGGCGGCGCAGTCTACTTCACTGCAGGCCAGGCGTTTGGTGCCTTCCGCCTGTCGGAATTCCGCAGCGCCCTCAGCCGCCGGAAGCAGGCATGATACCGCTTGCCAATCCCGTGTCAGTGGCCGCTCAAGCGGCCGCGCCGCAGGCGCGGTTACCCCTTGAGGCGGGGCGGGCCTGACCGGCAAGACACTGGATTAGGTGCCTTCAGGACAAACCTGCCGGTGAAACGCTTCTCAGCAGCTCTTCCCGCCGCGCGTCTGCGCGGCCTGGCCCAACGGCTGGCGATGCCCCGCCAGGGGTGTCACCAGCGGGCGGGAGCAGCCCGGGGCTTCAATCGTGGCGGATGCGGTTCCTGATCCGCGCCCAGCCGCCCGGCGCAAGGAAGAACGACAGGCCAAAGCCGGTGGCGAAACCTGCCAGATCCGCCACCCAGTCCTTCTGGCCGCCAAACAGCAGCCCGAACAGCAGCTGCGCCCCCATCAGAAAGGCAATCAGCGTGAAGGCGCGGCTCTGCTGCGCCCCGACCGAGGCCAGCGAGCGCCACAGCAGGAACGTGAACGCCCCGATGAGCCCGTAAACCGCCGGAAAACCGCCCACCAGCGGCGCCGGCGAGTTGACCAGCAGCGCATAGCCCAGTGCCCCGCCGGCACCGGACAGCAGGAAGATGATTACCATCGCCAGATCGCCCATCACCTCGCCCACCATCTTGCCCATCGCCAGCACAAAGACGCAGACAAACAGCGCATGGGTAAAGGCGCCATGCACAAAGATATAGGACAGGAAGCGCATCAGATGCTCCGGCAGCCAGCGCCCGCTTTCCTGCATCCACCAGAAAATGTCGCTGGAAAACGCATAGGACTGGATCGCCTCCAGCCGCCAGCCGATCGCCTCAGGCCCGCCCAGGATTCCGCGGGCGCCCAGCGAGAACACCGCCTCGATGCCGATGATAATCAGCACCAGCGCCACCACGGCGGCGGGCAGCGGGTTGACGGGGGCATTATGGGGCTCACTGCTCATGCGGACTCCTTGCGGCACGGAATGCCCCGCGCCTGTTGACCTATCCTGGCCCCATGGGTAAGCGACGATGGTGCATAATTCCAGACGGGAGTTTCCGCGATGAGCGAAACCAGCTTCACCCCGCGCGTGTTTTCGGGGATCCAGCCTTCGGGCAACCTGCACTTGGGGAATTACCTCGGTGCATTGAAGCGCTTCGTCGACTGGCAGGCCAAGGACGTTGAGACCATCTACTGCATGGTTGACCTGCATGCGATCACCGTCTGGCAGGATCCCGCGGATCTCAAGAAGTCCACCCGCGAGCTCTGCGCCGGTTTCATCGCCGCGGGCATCGACCCCGAGGATTCGATCCTGATCAACCAGTCCCAGGTGCCTGAGCACGCGCAGCTGGCGTGGGTGTTCAACTGCGTCGCCCGCATGGGCTGGATGCAGCGGATGACCCAGTGGAAGGACAAGGCGGGCAAGAACCAGCAGAACGCCTCGCTGGGCCTGTTTGCCTACCCGGCGCTGATGGCAGCTGACATCCTGGTCTACCACGCCACCCATGTGCCGGTGGGCGAGGACCAGAAGCAGCACCTGGAACTGACCCGCGACATCGCGATCAAGTTCAACCACGACTACGGCGTCAACTTCTTCCCGGAGACCGAGCCGGTGATCGAGGGCGCAGCCACCCGCGTCATGTCCCTGCGCGACGGCTCCAAGAAGATGTCGAAATCCGATCCTTCGGACGCCAGCCGCATCAACCTGACCGATGATGCCGACGCCATCGCCAAGAAAATCCGCAAGGCCAAGACCGATCCCGAGGCGCTGCCTTCCGAAGTCAAAGGCCTGGAAGACCGCCCCGAGGCCCGCAACCTTGTGAACATCTACGCGGCCCTGAACGAGCAGACCGTGGAAGAGGTTCTGGCTGATGTGGGCGGCCGCCAATTCTCGGAATTCAAACCGATGCTGGCGGATCTTGCGGTTTCCAAGCTGGCGCCGATCTCCACCGAGATGGCGCGGCTGATGCAGCAGCAGGACGAGATCGACAAGATCCTGGCCCGCGGCGCCGAACGCGCCCGCGCGATCACCGCACCGATCCTGCGCCAGACTTATGACATCATCGGCATGGTGCCGCCGCCGGCGGTCTGACGCTCAGCCGCAAGCGGATATCAGCCTGACAAAAGCCGTCCCAGACCGGGGCGGCTTTTCTTTTTGCCGCACGATGCGCAACTAACCCGGAGTTTATCCGTTATCCTTGTGCGGCCATGTGCCGGAACAAGAAAGGAACCGTAATGAAACCGGGAATTTTCAAATCATCCACGGCGCTGGCAGTGATGATCTCGCTGGCGGCCCCGCTTCCCGCCCTGTCGCAAAACCAGGGCGGCAAGCAGATTGACCTCAGCCAGATGTCCGCCGCAGAAATCGGCGATCTGGTGGACCGCTGCCGCAAGCGGGCCGAACGGCGGCAGAAGAAGCTGGAAGCCGGTGAAGAAATCGAACAAAAGAACGGCAAGGTAGCACAGTTCTGCCAGGCATATGGCGCCGGCGCATTTGACCCCGCCCTGCCCGCGGACCTCCAATCCGCCAGTGTTCTGGCAGGCATCGGTGCTTCGGAGGCAGAGGTCTCGGCAGCCACAGAACAGGCAGCCGGGGCGCAGGCAGAAGCTGTAGCGGAAGCCCAGACCGAAACCGTCAGCGAAGACCAGCCCCAGGCTGAAGCTGCGGCGGAAGCCACCGGACAGCAGGACGCGCAGGAACAGCCTGCAGAGGCCGAAGCGCAAGTAGAGGCCGAAGCTCAGGCTGCAGCCGAAGCGCAGGCACTGGCAGAGGCTTTGGCACAAGAAGAAGCCGAAGCGCAGGCCGCAGCGGAACAACAAGCACAGGCTGAGGCCGAAGTTCAAGCCGCAGCAGAAGCACAGGCCGCGGCTGAAGCCGAGGAACAAGCCGCAGCGGAACAAGCTCAAGCGGAAGCGGCGGCGCAGGCTGCAGCCGAGGAACAGGCCCAGGCAGAGGCACAGGCCGAAGCACAGGCAGAGGCTGAGATTCAAACCGACCCCCAGGCTGATAGCAGCGGTGAGGCATCCGCCGGCGCCAGCGCCGGGGAAATCGCTGCGGACCTTGCCCAGTCACAAGGCGGGACGGCTGAAGAAACGGACAATCCGGAACTGGTGGAACAGGACAGCCAGGCGCAGGCTGATGCCCTGGCCGAGGAAACCAGCGAACCTGCTGCCGCCGCCGCGGCAGCTGCAGACGGCGCTGTTTCCGAAGGCGAGGCGGAAGTGACCGAAGAAGTGGTCACCGAGGACACCGCGCGCAGCTCTGACGAGGAATTCGAAACCGGGGTCAATGAAAACGCCCAGGCAGAAGCCCAAGTGACCGCGCCGCAGGCCAATGCCGCCACTGAGGACGACAGCGGCCTGTCGACCCGCGAACGCAACGCCCTGCTCGGCCTTGGCGCGCTGGCGATCGGCACCCTGCTCAACAACGGCGGCAAGGTGGTGTCCAACTCAGGCGACCGCGCCATTGTCGAGCAGGACGGCCAGTACCGCGTCCTGAAAGACGACGACGCGCTGCTGCGCCAGCCGGGCTCGAACGTGACCACCTACCGGTTCCAGGACGGCTCCACCCGCACCGTGGTGGTGCGCGAGAACGGGGTTGAGGTGGAAACCATCCGCTCCGCCGAGGGCCGGGTGCTGCGCCGCACCAAACTGCTGCCCGATGGCCGCAGCGTGGTTCTGTTTGATGACACCCAAAAGGCCGAGCGAGTGGTGGTCAATGAGCTGCCGCAGGTGCAGGACAACCGCCGCGCCTTCTCCAGCACCGGCGCGGTCTCGGCCGAAGACCTGGCCGCGGCGCTGGCTGCACAGGAAGCCAAGACGGTGGACCGCCGCTTCTCGCTGGCGCAGATCCGCAACATCGACGCGGTGCGCCGCCTGACGCCGGTGATCAACGTGGATTCGGTCAATTTCGACACCGGCTCCTCGGTGATCCGACCTCAGGAGGCAGAGGAACTGGCGACGCTGGGCAACGCGCTGCGCGAGCTGATTGACCGCAACCCGGGCGAGGTGTTCCTGATCGAAGGCCACACCGATGCGGTGGGCGCCGCGACCTATAACCTGGCCCTGTCGGACCGGCGCGCCGAAACCGTGGCGCTGGCGCTGACGGAGTATTTCGGCGTGGCACCGGAAAACATGGTGGTGCAGGGCTACGGCGAAAGCGACCTGGCGGTCAGCACCCTGGCAGCCGAACGCGCCAACCGCCGCGTCGCGGTGCGCCGCATCACCCAGCTTCTGGGCAATCCGGGCTGACCGGCCTGAAACCGGCCAAATCTGAAAAGAAACAACACCCGGCGGGACATTCCGCCGGGTGTTTCACTGTTACTCCGCCGGTGTCCTCTTGCGCGACAGCAGCCCGTATTTCAGCGCAAACCGTTTCCAGGAAAACCGCATCCTGCCGCCGGCCGCCTTCTGCTTGCCCGCTGTGCGGTCGAACTCATACATGTCGATGGCCCGTTCAGCGCAGCCGCAGGCCTCGCCCAGTCCAACCTTCTTGTAATAGAAATTCTCGAAGTTCTCAGGTTTCTGCATGGCATCCTCCGATCACATGGGCAGGGTAACCCGGAAAGGCGGATACGCAAAACCGCGCCGCTGTCAGAGCCCCTTGACCCCGCTCAGCGTCAGGTCTGCGACCAGCCCGGCGTAATCCTCGCGCGCCTTTGACCCGGCGCCGGAATTCCACATGTAATACCAGTTCAGCATGCCAAAGACCGACATCGTGGCGCCGCGCAGCTTGGCAGCATCGCCATTGAAAATCTCCGGCGCCACGTCCTTCAGCGCATCGCTCATGAACTGCACCATCTCGCGCTGGTAGCCGCGCAGATGCTTCTGCTGCTCCTCCGGCAGCGCCCCCATCGCGCCCAGCTGCACCTGGTGCTCATGGTCGGCGCCCTGATAGGCCAGCATGATCTCCGACACGATACGGCGCAGCCGGTCCTCAGCGCCTAGGCCTTCCAGGTCCACACCGCACACCCGGTCGCGCAGCTCGCAAAGATAAGTATCAAGGAGGCCGTAGAGCACGGCATCCTTGCTGTCATAATAGTGGTAGATGTTTGCCTTGGAGATCCCGCACTCGCGCGCCAGCTGGGTCATCGACGCCCGGTCGTAACCGGACTCGGCAAACACCTTTGCCGCCGACTTCAGGATCTGCGCGCGTTTCTCATCGTGGTCTTTTGCGATCGTGCGGGCCAAGGCTCACTCTCCCGGGTCAGGACTTGCTGCGGTTGTCGACGACGCGCTTGGCCTTGCCCTGGCTGCGCTCGACGGACCCCGGGTCGCCTACAATGATCTCGGTCGAAACGCCAACCATATCCTTGATCCGCTTGGTCAGCATCCGCGCCGCAGCGGTCTTGCTCAGCTCGTCAGTGGCATCCGGATTGGCCTCCACAAACACCCGCATCGCATCCATGCGGCCGGATTTGTACAGCTCGATCTGGTAGTAGGGTGCCAGGCCGCCGGTCGCCAGCAGCTGCTCCTCCACCTGGCTGGGGAAGACGTTTACGCCGCGCAGGATGATCATGTCGTCGCTGCGCCCGGTGATCTTCTCCATCCGCCGCATCGAGCGTGCGGTGCCCGGCAGCAGGCGGGTCAGGTCGCGGGTGCGGTAGCGCACCATCGGCAGGCCTTCCTTGGTCAGCGTGGTGAACACCAGCTCACCCAGTTCCCCGTCAGGCAGCACTTCGCCGGTCTGCGGGTCGATGATCTCCGGCAGGAAGTGGTCCTCCCAGATCACCGGGCCATCCTTGGTCTCAACGCATTCATTGGCGACGCCCGGCCCCATGATCTCGCTGAGGCCGTAGATATCGACCGCGTGCATGTCAAAGGCCTCCTCGACCTCCTTGCGCATTGCATCGGTCCAGGGTTCAGCGCCGAACACGCCCACCTTCAGAGAGCACTCCCGCGGGTCCATGCCGACCTTGTGGTACTGTTCCAGGATATTGAGCATGTAGGAGGGCGTCACCATGATCCCATCGGGTTTGAAATCGGTGATCAGGCCAACCTGCTTTTCGGTCTGGCCGCCCGACATCGGAACGACAGTGGCGCCCAAGCGCTCAATCCCGTAGTGCGCACCCAGGCCGCCGGTGAACAGGCCATAACCATAGGCGTTATGCACCATGTCGCCCTTGCGCAGGCCCGAGGCCCGCAGGGACCGGGCAACCAGATCGGCCCAGTTCGAAATGTCATTGGCGGTATAGCCCACAACCGTCGGCTTGCCGGTGGTACCGGAGGACGCATGCAGGCGGATGATTTCACTGCGCGGTACTGCAAACAGGCCAAAGGGGTAATTGTCCCGCAGGTCGTTCTTGTAGGTGAAGGGGAACTTGGACAGGTCCTTCAGCTCCCGCAGGTCGTCCGGATGCACGCCCGCCTCGTCGAACCGCTGCTTGTACATCGGCACGTTGTCATAGGCATGGCGCAGCGACCACTTCAGCCGCTCCAGCTGCAGGCTGCGGATTTCGTCGATCGAGGCGATCTCGATCGGGTCCAGTTCACCCTTCTTGGGGCTCAGGTCTTCCATGGGGTCCTCCACACCTTATTCGTCAAACAACTGGCCTTTGACCGCCCGGGAGAAGCCCCGGAACTCGGCGATCTGCTGGCCGTCCTGGTTGGTCACTGTCACGTCATAAATACCACTGCGCCCGGTCAGGGAAATCTCGCGCGCCGTGGCAATCAGCTTGTCGCCCAGCCGTCCGGGCGCGGTGAAGCTGATCACATTGTGCTGCGCCACGGTCGACTGGTTGCGGCTGTTGCAGGCAAAGGCAAAGGCGCTGTCGGCCAGCATGAAGGTCATGCCGCCGTGGCAGATGCCGTGGCCGTTGCAGTGGTGCTGCGCGATGGTCAGCTCAAGCGTGGCCTCGCCCTCGTCCACATGGGTGATCTCCATCCCCGCCCATTTGGACGCATGATCTTCGGCCCACATGGCCGCGGCGGATTTTTCAGCACGTTCTTTCGGGGTCATGGTCACTTGCCCTTGAACACAGGCGCGCGCTTTTCCAGGAAACTGGCCACGCCTTCGGCATAATCCGCGCTCTCGCCGCAGGTCTTCATCGCGTCCGCCTCGATCTCCAGCTGGTCCGACAGCGTGTTGACCGCCGCCGCCTGAATGCACTGCTTGGTCAGCCCCAGCCCCAGCGTCGGGCCATTGGCAAAGCGCTCCGCCATGGCGCGGGCCTCAGCCATCAGTTCTCCGTCCGGCAGCGCCTTCCAGATCAGCCCCCAGTCCTCGGCCTTCTTCGCGGGCAGCGGCTCTGCGGTCAGCGCCAGCCCCTTGGCCCGCGCTTCACCCAGCAGCCGCGGCAGATGCCAGCTGCCGCCGGTGTCCGGGATCAGGCCGACCTTGGAAAACGACTGGATGAACTTGGCGCTTTCGGCTGCCAGCACCATGTCGCAGGCCAGCGCCAGGTTGGCGCCCGCCCCAGCCGCCACGCCGTTCACCGCGCAGATCACCGGGAAGTTCAATTCACGGATCAGCCGCACCAGCGGCGCATAAAAAGTCCGCACGGTCTGGCTCAGATCCGGCGGCCCGTCCATCTTGCGCGGGTCGCGGTCGCCCAGGTCTTGCCCGGCGCAAAAGCCGCGCCCGGCTCCGGTCAGCAACACCGCGCGGGCGCCGCCGTCGCGCGCGGCCTCCAGCGCTGCGCGCAAGGCGTTGTGCATCTCCTCGTTGAAACTGTTCAACCGGTCCGGGCGGTTCAGGGTGATCTCCACCCAGGTGCCGTGGTCCTCAACCAGAATCATATCGCTCATCGCTCCCTCACCCTGTCTACGGCGCATTTGACAAACTTCTTGCATAAACCGACCGGACGGTCAATATATCTCAGCATCGGATTCCAGCCAGCCGGCCCCGCGCCGGCCTGATGAAAAGGACGACAGGATGAGCCTTCTAGAGATTTCCAGCTTTGCAGCGGGTCAATGGGTCGCACCGGGCGCAGGTGCCCGCAACATCGCCAGCGCCATCACCGGCGAGGTGATTGCGTCAGCGGGCAACGACGCGCTCGACGTGCAAGGAATGCTCGACTACGCCCGCACCGTGGGCGGCACCAACCTGCGCAGGCTGACCTTCCACGACCGCGCCCGGATGCTGAAGGCGCTGGCGGGCCACCTGAACCAGCACAAGCAGGCGCTTTATGACCTGTCGTTCAACACCGGCGCCACCCAGTCCGACCATATGATCGACATCGACGGCGGCATCGGCACCATGTTCGTCTTTGCCTCCAAGGGCCGCCGCGAAATGCCGGACGCCCATGTCTACCTCGACGGCGACGTGGAGCAGCTCAGCCGCAACGGCACCTTCCTGGGCCAGCACATCTGCACCCCGCTGCGCGGCGTCGCGGTGCACATCAACGCCTTCAACTTCCCGGTCTGGGGCATGCTGGAAAAACTCGCCCCCACCCTGCTGGCAGGCGTCCCGGCCATCGTGAAACCTGCCACCAACAGCTGCTACGTGACGGAGCTGGCGGTGAAACTGATGCTGGAGTCAGGTATCCTGCCCGAGGGCGCGCTGCAGCTGGTCTCCGGCGGCCTCGGCGACATGCTGGACCACCTGACCATGCAGGACGTGGTCAGCTTCACCGGCTCCGCCAGCACCGCGCTGAAACTGCGCGCCAACCCGGTGATCCTGGAAAACTCGGTCCGCTTCGTGGCCGAACAGGACAGCCTCAACGCCTCGATCCTCGGTCCCGACGCGCAGCCCGGCACGCCGGAGTTTGACCTCTTCGTCAAGGAAGTCAGCCGCGAGATGACCACCAAGGCGGGCCAGAAATGCACCGCCATCCGCCGCATTATCGCGCCGCAGGCTCAGGTGGACGCGGTAATCGAAGCGCTCTCTGCCCGCCTGGCAAAAACCCAGATCGGCGATCCGCGCCTGGAAACCACCCGCATGGGCGCGCTGGTCTCCAACAGCCAGAAACGCGACGTGCTGGAGAAGGCAGCGATCATCGGGCAGGAAGCGGAGCGCGTCTTTGGCGACCCGGACAGCTTCACCGTCGACGGCGCCGACGCCGAGAAAGGCGCCTTTGTCCCGCCGATGCTGTTCCACTGCGCCGACCCGGACAACGCCAGCCGCGTGCACGACACAGAGGCCTTCGGCCCCGTCTCTACCATCATGGGTTACCGCGATCTGGACCACGCCATCGATCTGGCCAACCGCGGCCAGGGCTCGCTGGTGGCCTCTGTCATCACCCATGACCCGGCCGTTGCGCGCGAGGTCGCCATCGGCGCCGGCGCCTACCACGGCCGCCTCTACTTCAACAACCGCGACTCGATGAAGGAATCGACCGGCCACGGCTCCCCCCTGCCCCACATGGTGCATGGCGGTCCGGGCCGTGCCGGCGGCGGCGAGGAAATGGGCGGCGTGCGCGGCGTCAAACACTACATGCAGCGCACCGCCATCCAGGGTTCGCCCGACATCCTGTCGGCAATCGGCGAGAAATGGGTCCCCGGCGGAACCGAGATCGAAGGCCCGGCACACCCCTTCACCCGCAAGTTCGGCGAGCTGTCCATTGGCGAGACCCTGCACACCGCCCCGCGCACCGTCACACTGGAGGATATCGAGACCTTCGCCCATTTCACCGGCGACACCTTCTATGCCCACATGGACGACGACGCCGCCAAGCGGAACCCTTTCTTCCCGGGCCGCGTGGCACATGGCTACCTGCTGTTGTCCTTCGCCGCAGGTATGTTCGTGCAGCCGGACGAGGGACCGGTTCTGGCCAACACCGGCCTCGACAATCTGCGCTTCATGAAGCCGATTTCGGCGGGCGAAAGCATCAAGGTCCGCCTGACCGTCAAGAAGAAGACCCCTCGCAATGAGGAATACGGAGAAGTGCGCTGGCACGTCACCCTTACCAACCAGGATGATGAGATCGCAGCAGAGTATGAACTGCTGACAATGAACGCCTTTTGAAACTGCGCAAAAGTGGTAGGCGGCGGTAACGCAGCCGTGCGCCCGGACTGGTCTATCCAGTCCGGGCGCACTATGTTTATCCCCATGAACGAACAGCATAACCCCTGGTTTGACGCCGCCGTCCAACAGCTGAACGACCCGCAGAACCAGCGGGTCTGGTCGGTGATCGTGTCGCTGTTCGGTGATCTGGCGCAGGACAAGGGAGCCCAGATCAGCGGCGGGGCGCTGACCCGCATCATCACCCCGATGGGGATCAAGCCCGAGGCCATCCGCGTGGCCCTGCACCGGCTGCGCAAAGACGGCTGGATCGAAAGCGAACGCGCGGGCCGCGCCTCGGTCCACTACCTGACCGAATACGGCCGCAAGCAATCCGCCTCGGTCACCCCGCGGATCTATGAACGCCGCGCGGCTGTACCAGGCGAATGGCACTTGCTAATCGCCGAGGACGGCGCCGGCCAGTCCACCCTGGACGAGGTGCTGCTGCTGCCCAGCTATGTAGCGGTGAACCGCACCACCGCTCTCGGCCGCGGTCCTGTGCCGCAAAACCTGGATGATCTGCTGGCAGCCGGCGTGAGCTCCATTGCAGTACCGGATTGGCTGAAATCACGCCTGTTCCCGGACCACCTCTGCGACGCCTGCGCCGCCCTGCAGCGGGACTTGCAGCAAATCTCTGCACCGCCCGCCGTCCTGACACCGGTGCAGACCGGCACCCTGCGGACCCTGATTGTGCACCGCTGGCGCCGCGTGGTCTTGCGCCACCCGGATCTGCCGTCCGGTTTCCACCCGGCGGACTGGACCGGCGAGTCTTGCCGCGCCCTGGTGTTCGCCCTGCTGGACCAGCTGCCGCGCCCGGACCTCGCGGCCCTGGACAGCCTGTCCGAATAAGCACTGCCGCCTTCCGTCGGCCCGCACCGCAACCGCGGCCCTGATGGATAGCACCCGGCCCCATACGCGACCAACCCACTGAAATATATATGACATTCCTATCGCGGCGAAAAATCTCAGAAGAATCCGGGAATCTTCCGCTTTTCTGCTTGACCCGGCTGGCGGCATTCCGTAAATCGCCTCCACACAGAGCGGCGGAGTAGCTCAGTTGGTTAGAGCAGCGGAATCATAATCCGCGTGTCGGGGGTTCAAGTCCCTCCTCCGCTACCACTTTCCCGAAATGACAGAATGCACACCAGCACAGCTTGTGTTGATGCGGACGCGTTTCACCTGCCGCTCGGCGGTTTTTCCAGATGCATCAACGGGCGCGCGAACCGCGCAAGCGAACTGCCCTCAGAACGGCCGCTCCTGATGCGGGGACTTGCCGAAATAGCGCCGGTAGACCTTGGCGAAATGGGTCTGGCTGTTGAAGCCCGAGGCCAGCGCCACATCGATTATCCGCATGTTGGTCTGCAACAGCAGGCTGCGCGCGTAGTCCAGCCGCAGCTTGGTGTAATAGACTTTGGGCGTGGTCTGCAGATATTTCGAGAACAGCCGCTCCAGTTGGCGCACTGACAGGCCAACCAGATCGGCAATGCCGCCGGGAGTTAGCGGCTCCTCCAGATTGCTGCGCATCAAACCCAGCGCCGCAGCCAGTTTTTCGTGCCGCACACCCGCGCGCCCGAACTCCGAAACCGTCTGGTCCTGGCTGCCTTTGCGGGCCGAGGAGCAAACCATCAGGTCCGCAGCCGCGGTTGCCACGTCCGAACCGTGGTGATCCGAAATCAGGTTCAGCATCATGTCGACGGTTGCAGTGCCGCCTGCGCAGGTGATCAGCTTGCCGTCGATAGTGAACAGCGAGTTTTTCACCCCCACATCCGGGTGCATCTCTGCCAGCGTCGCGCGCTGCGCCCAATGGGCCGAGGCCTGACGCCCGGACAGGAGACCCGCCCGCGCCAGCGCCATGATGCCGCCGCCAAGCGCTACCATCGGCAGCCCCATGCGCTGCGCCTTCCTGAGCCAGCCCAGCACCTTCAGCGAGATGCCCGGCTCCACCCCCTGACCGCCGCAGATAAACACCATGCTGCCGCGCGACAGTTCCGGCAGGCCGCCATCGACGGTCACGCCCAGCCCGTTCGGGGCGGTGACCGCCTGCCCGTCCTCGCTGACCACGCGCCAGTCATAACGCGCACTCCCGCCGTGTGTGTTCGCCGCTTCCAGCGCCGCCACCGCACTGGACAGGTCCAGCGGCGAGAAGGTCGGCAGCAGCAGGAAGATGCAGCGGCAGGCCGGCATGGCCTCAGCCGCTTGGGGGAGCATCCGCATGGGTTTGGTCATGGCTTCCGCTCCCCTGCCCGGCTCAAGCGCGCATGTTGGCGCCGTTGGCGTCATAGATCGGCGCGCCCAGCACCTCGGCGTCATACATCTCGCCCAGGATCTCCACCTGCAGTTTGGTGCCGGCCGCGGCGTGCTCTGCCGAGACATAGCCCATCGCCATGGATTTCCGCGCGTGATGCGCATAACCGCCGGAGGAGATGTAGCCAACGGCCTCGCCGTCCTTCAGGATTGCCTCGTCGTTCGACACATCAATGCCGTCCACCTCGATGGTCATGGTGACCAGCTTGCGGCTCGGACCGGCCTCACGGGCCTTCAGCGCGGCCTCCTTGCCGGTAAAGTCCTTCTTCCAGTTGATGAAGACATCCATGCCGCTTTCCGCCGCGTCGAAATCGGGGCGGAAGTCCAGCGTCCACACACCCCAGCCCTTTTCCAGCCGCATCGACATCAGCGCCCGTGCCCCGTACCAGCGGTAGCCCAGATCAGCGCCCGCCTCCTCGATCGCCTCCGCCAGGCGCAGCAGATACTGCGGCTTGCAGTAGATCTCGTAACCCAGCTCGCCGGAGAAGCTGATCCGGTTCAGGATCACCGGCACGCCGCCCACAAAGGTCTGTCGCAGGTCGCGGAACTTCATAGCCTCGCCCGATACATCCTCGCGGGTGATCCGCTGCAACAGTTCCCGCGATTTCGGACCCGACAGCGCAATGCCGTGCCAGTCGTCGGAGACGTTCTGGTACGACACATCCGCGGGCAGGTCCTTCTCGAACCAGCGGCGGTGCGCCTCCTGCATCGCACCGGAGCCGAACAGCATGAAGTGATCCTCCCCCAGGCAGGCCACGGTCAGATCGCCATAAAGCTTGCCCTTCGGCGTCAGCATCGGGGTCAGCGTCAGGCGGCCCGGCTTCGGCACATACCCCGCCAGCACCCGGTCCAGATAGGCGCGCGCGCCCGCACCCTTGAACTCATGCTTGGCAAAGTTGGCAACTTCGATGCCGCCGACGGCTTCGCGCACAGCCTTGACCTCACGCGCCACGTAATCGTGCGAACGGTTGCGCTCGAAGGTCGGCTCTTCATGGGCGTCCTCCGGCCCGTCGGCAAACCACAGCGCGTTCTCCAGGCCAAAGCCCTGGCCCATCCGCGCGCCCTTGGCGACCAGCCGGTCATAAAGCGCAGTCGTCTTCTGCATCCGTCCCTTCGGCAGCGTCTCGTTCGGGAAGGTCATCACAAACCGGCGCTCATAGTTCTCGGTCGACTTCACAGTGCCCCAGTCGGGGGTCGCAAAGTCGCCAAAGCGCGCCACATCCATCGCCCAGACGTCGATGGACGGCTCACCGTCAATCATCCACTCCGCCATGGTCAGGCCCACGCCGCCGCCCTGGCAGAAGCCCGCCATCACGCCCACGGCGCACCAGTAGTTCTTCATGCCCGGAACCGGGCCGATCATCGGGTTGCCGTCGGGGCCGAAGGTGAAGGGCCCGTTGATCATATCCTTGATGCCCGCCTCGCCGATGGCCGGGATACGCTCAAACGACATCTCCAGACGGTCGGCAATGCGGTCCAGATCGGGCTGCAGCAGCTCATGCCCGAAATCCCAGGGCGTGCCATCCACCTTCCAGGGCGTGCCCTTCGGCTCATAGGTGCCCAAGAGCATCCCCTGCCGTTCCTGGCGGAAATAGATGTTCGCCTCATAGTCGATCCCGGCCGGCAGGCGGGTCGGGTGGTTGGCGACCGCGTCGATCTTGTCGGTGATCAGATAGTGGTGCTCCATCGGCTGCACCGGCAGGTTGATGCCCTGCATGTGGCCAACTTCCCGCGCCCACAGACCGCCGCAGTTCACAATATGCTCCGCGTTGATCACCCCGCGCGGGGTCACCACATCCCAGCTGCCGTCCGGACGCTGGGTGGTGCCAGTCACCGGCGTATGGGTGAAATACTGCGCCCCATGCACCTTGGCGGATTTGGCAAAAGCGTAGGTCGCGCCCGACGGGTCCAGATCGCCGTCCTGATCATCCCACAGCGCTGCATGGTAGTGCTTGGGGTCAATCAGCGGATGGCGCTCGGCCACTTCCTTGGGGCTGATGAATTCCTGGTTCAGACCCATGTAGCGCGCCTTGGAGCGTTCCCGCTTCAGGTAGTCGTACCAGGTCTTGTTCGACGCCAGATAGAACCCACCAGTGATGTGCAGACCCACCGAGTGGCCGGAGGTCTCCTCGATCTCCTTATAGAGGTCGATGGTATAGCTCTGCAGGCGCGAGATGTTCGGGTCCGACGAAATCGTGTGGATCTGCCCTGCCGCGTGCCAGGAGGAGCCGGAGGTCAGCTCGTCGCGTTCCAGCAGCACCACGTCCTTCCAGCCGAACTTAGCCAGGTGGAACAGGATCGAGCAGCCAACCACACCGCCGCCGATGATCACCGCCTTGGCGTGGCTCGGCAGCTTCTTGTCGCCGGTGCTCTCCTCTTTGTGGATGTTGAGCGTCGATTGGGCAAAATTGTCTGACATGGATTTGTCCTCAGATCTGGGGCAAAGCGCGGGAATTGCGGCAAGTGGCACCCAGGGGGTGCACAAGTGGTGTACGGGGGGTGCACAGGGGGTGCCGGGGCAATCCGGCATTTCCTGCATAAGCTGTGGAAATGGGTGAAGAGTTTCTTAACTCAGTACCACGCATCCGGGATCTCCTCCTTGCGGCGGGCGACATAGGCGGCCAGTTCCTCTTTCACCGCCTCATCCATCGGCGGCGCCTGATATTCATCCAGCATCTGGTTCCAGCGTTCATAGGCGCGCTGGCGCATGTCCTTGGACCCGCCCTCTTCCCAGCTCTCGACATTCTCGCTGTCGCTCAGCTTCGGCTCAAAAAACGCGGTCTGGTAGTTGCGCATGGTATGGCCGGAGCCCAAGAAATGCCCGCCCGGCGCAACCTCGCCATAGGCATCGCGCGCCATCGCCTCATCGCTGGTATCCAGCCCCTGGCTCAGCACTTTCTGGTAGGAGCCCAGCCGGTCCGCATCCATGATCAGTTTCTCGAACCCGGTGCACAGGCCGCCTTCCAGCCAGCCCGCCGAATGCAGCACAAAATTGGCGCCTGCCAGCATGGTGGAATGCATCGAGTCGGCACTTTCATAGGCCGCCTGCGCATCCTCGATCTTGGACGCGGTCAGCGATCCTCCGCAGCGCAAGGGCAACCCGGCCCGGCGGGCCAGCTGGCCGATGGCGTAGTTGGAAATCACCGGCTCCGGCATCCCGAATGTCGGTGCACCGGACTTCAGCGACATCGACGACAGGACGTTGCCCAGCACAAACGGCGCACCGGGACGGACGATCTGGGCAAAGGCGCAGCACATCATCGCCTCAGCCATCGCCTGCGCAACCGAGGCGGCGGTAGAGACCGGCCCCATGGCACCCGAGAGGATAAAGGGAACAACCACAATTCCCTGATTCCGCCCGCAATAGACTCTGATTGCCTCTGTCACCACCTTGTCCACCAGAAGCGGCGAATTGGTGTTCACATTGCCCATGATCACGCAGTTTTCGTCCATGACCTCTTTGCCAAAAACGATCTCCGCCATGTCCACACTGTCCTGCGCCCGGGACATTTCGGTGATGGCGCCCAGATGCGGTTTATCGCTCAGCGTCATATGAGCAAACAGCATGTCGAAATGGCGCTTGGAGACCGGCACATCACAGGGTTCGCAGATCACAAACCCGCCGTGATGCAGGTTCGGATGCATATAGGTAAGCTTCACCAGCTTCTCGAAGCTCTCCATGTCGCCATAGCGCCGCCCGCCCTCCAGGTCGCGCACAAACGGCGCGCCATAGATCGGTGCAAACACCTGATTGCTGCCGCCAATGGTGACCGACCGCGCCGGGTTGCGGGCCAGCTGCGTGAACTCCCGCGGCGCCTTGGCGCAAAGCGACCGGATCCACTGCGCATCGGCGCGGATCGTGTCACCGTCGATCTTTGCCCCGGCCTCTTTCCAGATCCGCAGCGCCTCCGGGTCGTCGCGGAAGGCAATGCCGACCTCCTCGAAAATCCAGTCGACCTGGGCTTCCAGCTTGACCAGCTTCTCCTCGTCCAGCGCGTCAAAGAACGGCAGCGAACGCTGGATCCAGGGCGAAGCCGGAGCGCCGGCGGGGGCAGTGTTTCTGTCACGGGATGCGCGGGCGCGTCGGGCCATGGGGCTCTCCATCTTCAGGCGTTGCGGAACAATAAGACCCGGCGCAGATGTTGTGACGGTTGAAAATTCTGATGATTTGGATAACACACAGTTATGCAAGAACTCTGGAAACTCCTCACCAGCCCCCGCCACCTGATCGTGTTCGAAGCCGCCGCCAGGCACGGCTCTTTCACCCGTGCGTCGGAGGAATTGAACGTGCAGCAGCCTGCCGTCAGTGCGGCGGTCAAGCAGCTGGAAGCGTCTTTGGGCGTTATTTTATTCCGCCGCGGTCACCGGAAGGTGGAATTGACCGGGGCGGGCATGCGGCTTTACACAGATGTCTCCAAAGCGCTTGAGGACATACTGTCCTCCGCCAAGGCTGTACGGCAGTTCGGGCGCAATGACCATGTGACGCTCAATTGCTCCTCTGCTTTTGCATACTACTGGGTGATGCCAAGACTGGCCCAGCTGCATGAGGCGCACCCGGATATTGACCTTCGGCTGCAAAGCTCCGACCGGGAGCCGGACATCAACACCGAAGGCATCTCACTGGCGGTGCGGCGCGGCGACGGCAATTGGCCGGACTGCCATTCAGCCCTGATCGCGCCGGAGGTGATCTTTCCGGTGGCCAGCCCGCGGGTGATGGCCTCAGCCGTCAACCTGGCGACGGTACCCAACCTGCTGCATGAGCGGCTGATCCATCTGGAGGAACCGATCCGGGAGCGTCCCCGGTGGCAGCAGTGGTTCGCCCATTTCGGGGTCACAGGCCGGCTGCCTGCCGCAGGCCTGCGCCTCAACGACTATGCGCTGGTGCTGCAGGCAGCGATTGCAGGCGAGGGCTTTGCCTTCGGCTGGCAGCATGTGACCGAGCCGCTGATAAAACAAGGGCTGCTGGCGGCACGCAAGGAATGGTCCTGGACCACCGGATCGGGGTTCTATTTGGTGTGGTCCAAGACACAGGACCTGGTTCCTAATGCGGAACTGGTAAGGCAGTGGCTGCTGGACATGGCAAGACCCGGAACCGCGTGACTCACGCGGCCCCCGTGGTCTCCTTGGCCCGCTGCATTGAGGTTTTGCGGGTCAGGTAGAGACGCCGCGCAAATGCCAGCACGAACAATGCGCTCAGGATCAGGACGATGGTCGGAGCAGGTGCACTGTCGAGGAAGAAACTGGCATAGGTGCCTGCCAGCATCGAGACCATGCAGACCAGAACCGAGACCCACAGCATGGTGCTGAACTTGCGCACCACCAAAAAGGCGATGGCGCCGGGTGCAATCAGCAGGCCGATGGCCAGGATCAGCCCAGCAGCCGACAGCGTCGCCACGATGGTCAGCGACAAGGCTGCCAGCAGCCCGTAGTGCAGCACCGTGACCGGCAGGCCGGAGGCCTGCGCCTGTGCCGGGTCGAAGCTGTGCAGCAGCAGGTCTTTCCACTTCAGGACCAGCGCGGCACCAACCACCAGCGAGATAATGCCTGCGGTCCACAACTCATCCGGCTCCACGCCCAGCATATTGCCGAACAGGATGTGATCCAGATGGGCGTTGGTCTCAACCGAGACATAGAGCACGATGCCCAGCCCGAACATGCCGGAAAACACCACCCCCATCACCGTGTCCTGCTTGACCCGGCTGTTGCCGGACAGAAACCCGGTGGCGACAGCACAGAGCATGCCGGCGGCAAAGGCGCCGACAATCAGCGGCAGCCCCACGATATAGGCCAGCACGATCCCCGGCAGCACTGCATGGCTGACCGCATCGCCCATCAGCGCCCAGCCCTTCATCACCAGAAAACAGGACAGGAGCGCGGTGGGGACCGAGACGATCAGAGAGATCAGAAAGGCGTTCTGCATGAACGCGAACTGGAACGGCATCAGCAGAGTATCGAGATCCATCACGCAGCCCCCCCTTGTGCAGCCGGGCCGCGCTTCAGCGCCTCGCGCGCCTTGCGCTTGGCGGCAAGCAACCCGTGTTTCGGGGCGAAGACAAAGACCACAAGGAAGATCAGCGTCTGCAGCGTCACGATGATGCCGCCGGTGGCCCCGTCCAAAAAGTAGCTGGCATAGGCGCCGAAGAAGCTGGTGAGGGCGCCGATCAGCACCGAGACCAGGATCAGCCGCGGGAAGCGGTCGCACAGCAGGTAGGCGGTCGCTCCCGGCGTCACCACCATGGCGATCACCAGGAACGCGCCAACGGTCTGCATCGCCGCCACCACGGAGGCCGACAGCAACACGAAGAACACGGCCTTGAGCAGCCCCGGGCGCAAGCCGATGGTGCGGGCGTGGTTTTCGTCAAAGAAGGTGACCATCAGATCCTTCCATTTCACCAGCAGCACCGCCAGCGAGACAAAGCCGATGATCGCCAACTGCAGCGTATCCTCTGGCGTGATGGCCAGGATATTGCCCATGGTGATGGTCTGCACCGAGACGGACATCGGGCTGATTGAGACGATGAACAAGCCAAGCCCGAAAAAGGAGGTAAAGATCAGGCCGATGATCACATCGACCTTGAGACCGGAGCGTTCCGACAGGAACAGCATCGCCCCGGCAGCCAGACCGCCGGCGATGAAGGCGCCCAGCGCAAAGGGCAGCCCGAGGATGTAGGCGCCAGCCACGCCGGGCACCACTGAGTGCGAGAGCGCATCACCAATCAGGGACCAGCCCTTGAGCATCAGGTAGGCGGACAGGAAAGCGCAAACGCCGCCGACCAATGCCGAGACCCACATCGCATTTGTCATGTAGCCGTAAGTAAACGGCTCCAGCAGGTAGTCCATCACTGCTGCCCTCCGCCCTCGCCCTGGCTTTCGCTGGTCTGGGTCTTTTCGCCGTACTGGACAAAGGGGCGTTCGTCGTCGGTCAGGATGGTCACCTGGCGGGTGTCGCCATCGTCATGCAGCGCATCGCCGCCCAGGGTGAAATGCCGCAGCACGCCGCCAAAGGCGTGCTCCAGGTTTTCGCGGGTGAAGGTGGTTTCGGTCGGCCCGTAGCCAAGCACGGTCCCCTTGACCAGCACGGTACGGTCGCAGAACTCCGGCACGCTGCCGAGGTTGTGGGTCGAGACCAGCATAACACGGCCCTCGTCGCGCAACTCGCGCAGCAACGCTATGATCTGTTCCTCTGTCTTCACGTCGACACCGGTGAAGGGTTCGTCCAGCAGGATCACCTGCCCGTCCTGCGCCAGAGCGCGGGCCAGGAACACCCGCTTGCGCTGACCGCCGGACAGCTCGCCGATCTGGCGGTGACGGAAGTCTTGCATGTTGACCCGGCGCAGTGCCTGATCGACCGCCTCGTGATCGGCCGCCTTGGGACGGCGCAGGAAGCCCATATGGCCGTAGCGGCCCATCATCACCACATCCTCGACCAGCACCGGAAAGGCCCAATCGACCTCCTCCGACTGCGGGACATAGGCCACCAGGTTCTTGCGCAGTGCGTCCTTGACCGTCATGCCAAGGATACGGATTTCGCCTTGTGCGGCCGGAACAAACCCCATGATCGCCTTGAACAGGGTCGATTTGCCGGCCCCGTTCACCCCCACCAGCGCTGTCACAGTGCCGCGGGGAATGGCAAAGCTGGCATCCCACAGCGCAGTGTGGCCGTTGCGGTAAGTGACCGTGACGTTGCTGGCGGCAATCCCGCCATTCAGAGGCGCGGCGCTGGTGTTCATGGTGCGGGTCTCGCTGGCATCAAGCATGGGCTGTCCTGCTGAGTTACACACAGAAATTGTGTTTTGTGAAATGAAACGCCCCGCAACATCAGCTGCGGGGCGTCCGGGTTTGAAATGCGGTCTTAGTTGGTAACCTCTGTCAAACCGCGGGCAACGGTTTCCGATGTGACCTTGAGCAGATCCAGATAGGTGGGCACCGGGCCGTCCGCCTCGCTGAGCGAGTCGACATAAAGCTCCCCGCCGTAGGCCACGCCGGTTTCCCGGGCGACCTGTTCAGCCGGGGCGGTGTTCACTGTGCTTTCGCAGAACACCACCGGGATGTCATTTTCGCGCACACTGTCGATGACGCTGCGCACCTGCTGAGGGGTGCCGACCTGATCCGCGTTCATCGGCCACAGGTACAGTTCTTTCATGCCGAAATCGCGGGCCAGGTAGCTGAAGGCGCCTTCGCAGGTCACCAGCCAGCGCTTGTCTTCGGGAATCTCCGCGATGGAACGGCGCAGCGGCTCGATAGTGGCGCGCAAACGGTCTTTGTACTCGCCTGCGTTCTTGACATAGACCGCGGCGTTTTCCGGGTCATGCTCGGCAAAGGCTTCGACGATGTTGTCGATATAAATCAGCGCGTTATCCAGGCCCATCCAGGCGTGCGGGTTCGGCTTGCCTTCGTAAGAGCCGGCCGCGATCGGGATCGGGTCGATGCCGTCGGTCAGGGTGACAGAGGGCACATCCTGCATGTTAGACAGGAATTGCTCGAACCACAGCTCCAGGTTCATGCCGTTCCACAGGATCAGGTCCGCATCGGACGCCCGGACAATGTCGCGCGGGGTCGGCTCGTAGCCGTGGATCTCGGCGCCGGGTTTGGTGACCGAGACGACCTCAGCCGCGTCACCCGCCACATTGGCCGCCATATCGGCCAGAACGGTGAAAGTGGTGACGACCTTCATCTTGTCTCCGGCCATTGCCGCGCTGGCGGCAACGGCCATGATGGCAGCAACGGATACGGTCTTGAGCAAATTCGGAAACATCCGATTCTCCCTTTGAAGGCACAGTTGACGTACTGTTATTGCAAATCATTCTCAACTGTCAATGAAATTGAGAATGATTTGCAAAAGCGGGACGCTCCTGCCTGACGGCTTACTGCGGATACCGCGGCCTGCTGCGGGGGCCGTCACCCGTGATGGCTGTAAGCGACAGCGTATGATCCATATTTTTCATCCGGTGCCGCAGCATGAGCCGGGTCAGCCGGCTAAGGTCACTTGCATAAGCTGCCTGCCCGGCCACGTTCTCCATTTCTCCCTGCCCCTCACTGTCAAACAGCATCGGCGGCAGGTCGGCGGCGAACTCTACTAGGGTGAACCTCTCATCCCGCAGAATGCCCAGGCAAGAATCGCTGGCGGTGGTGCCCAGCTCCTGCTGCCACAGGGTCGGCTCCAGCGGATCCGAGAAGTCCAGCTCCGAGAAGGAATACTGCCGCCAATCCTGTGGCGCCTTCCCGCGCAACAGCGGCAGCAGCGACCGTCCGTCCATGGAGTTCGGCACCTCCTGCCCTACCCATTCCAGGATGGTCGGCGTCACGTCGACTGACTCGGTAATGTGATTGAGGCTGGTGCCTGCGTGCTCCTCGTTACCCGGCATCCGGATGATGAGCGGCGTGTGAAAGGCGGCGTCATAGACCGTCATCTTGCCCCAAGAATGCCGGTCGCCCAGCATCTCGCCATGGTCAGCAGTCAGCACAACCATGGTGTTGCCGTACTGCCCGCTGTCCTTCAGGAACCGGATCACGCGCCCGACATGATGATCCACTTCCGTTGCAAGGCCCAGGTAGACCGCACGCAGGGTTTGGATGTTTTCATCCGTCGGCTCCAAATCCGGGAAGCCCTCGACAAAGCTGGCGGCGGTGCTCTTGCGCAGCAGCGGACCGAAGAAGGGGTGCTGTGCGCCTTCCTCTTCCGGCTTTGCCAGCCGCCGCGGCAGCGGCAGGCTGGCCGGGTCGTACATGCTGTTAAAGGGCGCCGGCGCCACCAGCGGCGGATGCGGGCGGATGTAGGTCAGATGCGCAAACCAGCTGTCCTTGCCGTGGGCCGGCATCGTATTCAGGAATGAGTTTGTGAGGAAGGCGGTATCGCTGTCCTCTGCCGCATACAGCGCCGGATCATTCAGCCGGGGTGCGCCGCCCTCGGGTGAAACCGGCTTGTAGACGTCCCAGTAGTTTTCGAAGTCATAGCCCTGGCGCATCAGATGCGACTGCCACGGGTAGGACATCTCCAGCCGCATCTCGGTCACTTCATGAAACCCGTTCATCGGGTATTCGTAAGTCCGTAACGCCGGGTCGTTGGCGTCAAAAGCGCGGGGGTCCTGCGATGTGTCGGTATAGCCGAACAGCATCGGCAAATAGCCGGCCTTGCGCATCTCGGTGGCGATATTCGGTGTATCGTGGCGCAGGGGCGTGCCATTGCGGACCGAGCGGTGGTTCATGGCGTACTGCCCGGTCAGGATCGAGGCGCGCGACGGCCCGCAAGGGTTGGTTACCGAGAAATGCCGGTTGAACGATACCGCCTCCTGCATGAAGGCGCGGATGTTCGGCAGGTCCACATGCTCTGCCAGCGCGCCCGTCAGGCAGTCCGCGCGCAACTGGTCAATGATGATGAACAGGACATTCCGGTTTTCGGGGCGTGCGGCAGGCATCCGGGCTTCCTCGCTGGAGCAAATCAGGTTTCCGGAGACAATCTGTGGCAGCCTGCGCGCGGATTACAAGCGCAGACTGTACCGCTCCCGTGGGGCAGCCTGCCGCAGGTTGCCAGCTGGCAATTCCCTGACAATTTTAGCGGTCAGCCTGCCATGGGCAGAGTGAACAGCTTACCGAACTGCGGTTGAGGATCTGTCACGCCTGCCAGCCGCAGCATGTGCCAGCCCAGCGCCTGGTTGCTGGAGATCACTGGCACACCGGTCTGCGCCTCAATCTCAGGTATGATCCGCAGGCAACGCAGGTTGGTACAGGAGATCACGATCGCATCGCAGTCTCCCTGACCGGCGACCTGTCTGGCTGCTTCGGCAATGGCCGCCTCGGTGATCCGGGCCACAACCCGGTCGTCCATCTGCTCAAACGAGCCGAAACCTGCAATTTCAAACCCTGCCGCTTCCAGCTTGGCGCGCATCTGCGCCGAAACCTCTGGAAGGTACGGCGTGACAAATCCAAACCTGGCAGCGCCCAGCGCCTTGCCGGACGCAATGATGGCAGCCAGCGGGTCGGTCACCTTGGCATTCGGCAGAACGGTCTGAACCGCCTCAGCCACTTTGGCGGAGCCGATCACGGTCGAGGCCGAGGTGCAGCCATAGCCGATCACATCGAAGTCCGGAGTGGAGGGAAACAGCCGGGTCGAGGCCGGCAGATCCGCCTGCATCTGCGCCAGCGTCTCAGGCCGCACCTCAGGCACCATCGGAATGCGGCTGTGATAGAGCGCCACGCCCTCCTGCGCCATCATCCGGGAGAATTCAGGCTCCAGTGTCTCGTCGGTTTCCAGCACAATCACGCCTAAGGTGGCGCGGGTGCCGATGCCTGCGTCCGTCTCATAGGGGAGCTTCATGGCCCGGGGCCTCCTTCAGATCACCGGCAGTTCCGGCGCGGCACGGACGGTCAGCAGTTCAGCGCCACCCGCACGCACCACGATGTTTTCTTCATGCACCATGATACGGCCATCGCCGTAGCCCAGCGAGGGTTCAAGCGTCAGCACCATGTTCTCTTCGATCACCGTCTCGTCAAAGGCGGCATGGGAGGGCCATTCGGTCAGCTGCATTCCCAACCCATGGCCGAGCCGCCCAACGTCGCCGCCCTGATCGTCCATTTCCGCAATCACCGACTGCATCGCCTGGAACAGGTCACGGCAGGTGGCACCGGGTTTGGCGGCGGCAATGCCGGCCTCTGTCGCGCGCCACAGCACATCATGGGCGCGGCGCGACAGGTCGTCGGCGCGGCCGATGGCAAAGTTGCGGTCGAAGTCACAGAAATAACCATCCCAGGTCGCGCCGGTATCCAGCATCACGATGTCACCAGCCTGCAGCGGCCGCGTGGTCGGCGGCGAAATCACGTCGCTGTAACCGCCCTGATCGGCACCGCCGACCAGATAGGGCACATCGTCTGCGCCCTGCGCCAGCGCCTCGCGCCGGAAGGCGCGGAACAGATCCTCGAACGGCAGACCCTCGCGGGCGATCTGCGGCACCTGGGCAAAGGTGCGGGAGCCGATACCGCAGATATGCGCCAGCTTTTCGATTTCGGCGGAAGACTTCACCATCCGCAGGCCCCGGACCAGCGGCGTGGCATCGGCCACGTTCAGCCCGGGCAGCCCTGCCATCAGCCGCTCGTAGTCGCCCAGCGGCATCCTCAGCGAGGTCTCGTGCCCTTTCATCAATCCGATGGAGCCGCCACGCCCGGCAATCGGCGACAACAGTTCTGTCAGCAGGCTGATACCGTCGTCCTGCGGCGCAGGCGCGCTCCAGGTGCGGATGTCCTCGATCCAGGTCCGGCGCATAAGGTCGGCGCCGATCTCCGGTATGATGGCAATGGGCTTGCCTGCAAGCGGCACGAACAGGAACCAGGGCCGGGTCGGGCTTTGCCAGAACAGCGTGTGGAAGCCACTGAAGTAGCGCACTTCCGGCTCGGTCAGCAGCAGCAGCCCGTCGAGCCCCTGCGCCGCCATCAGCGCCTGCGCCTTATCGGTGCGGGCGGCGAATTCAGCCTCAGGGAAACCGCGCGCGGGCTCTTCAGACATCGCCCTTACCTTCCATGATCGCGGCAAAGATCGCCGGGTCGGTGACACCTTCAGAGCCGATCAGCAGCACGCGGGAGGTTTCGTCCAGCCCCAGGGTTTGCTTCATTTGCGCCGACTGGCAGGCGGCGATCAGGGCAGACAGGCCGGCCACCGCGCTTTCGCCTGCCTCCACCTCCGGGTCGCCGGATTCACCATTGGCCAGCAGCCGCACCGCGGGGGCCACGATGCTGTCGGGGATGGTCACGAAATCCGCGGCTTCCTCGGCCAGGATTTCCCAGGCCATTTCCGAAGGCTCGCCGCAGGAGAGGCCAGCCATTATGGTTTCTTCCTGAATGGCAAAATTGGTGGCCTTGCCCGCCTTGGCGCTGTCGAACAGGCAGGCTGCCAGTTCCGGCTCGACAATCACCACCCGCGGCGAAGCCTCGCCGTAGTACTGCCGCAGCGCCGCCGCGACCGAGGCCGCCAGCCCGCCGACGCCGCCCTGCAGGAACACATGGGTCGGCGCCTGCTCCAGCGCCTCGCAGGCCTCGCGGGTCATCACGCTGTAGCCAGCCATAACGTCGCGCGGCGGCTCGGTGTAGCCTTCCCAGGAAGTGTCAGAGACCACGAACCAGCCGTTTTCCTCCGCCTCTTTCTTGGCCAGAAGGACGGATTCGTCATAGTCGCCCGTGATGCGGATTACTTCGGCGCCCAATTCACGCATCGCCACAGCGCGCCCCTCGCTGACCTCAGCGTGGATGTAGATGCGGCAAGGCGCGCCGAAGCGCTGGCAGCCCCAGGCTAGCGAGCGGCCATGATTGCCATCCGTGGCAGAGACCAGGGCGATCCCGGCGCAGGCGTCCTTGTGGGCTCCGTTGCGGATTTCCTCCAGGCTGACCTCCCGGCCCAACTGCTTGCTCAGCTCCCGCTGCAGCACCCGCAGGGCCGCATAAGATCCGCCCAGCGCCTTGAAGCTGCCAAGGCCGAACCGCGGGCCCTCGTGCTTGTAATCGACACGCGCCACACCGATCTGGCCGGCCAGACCCGCCAGGGACACCAGCGGCGTCGCCTCATAACCCTCCCAGGCGGTGATTTCCGCCTGCGCGTTCGCAAAATCCTGTTCGGACAAGACCGAATAGGCGGCCTCGCCGGTGTTTGGGTTTCCTGCCGCGTGGCGGATGGCAACGTCAAATTTCTCAAGCATGGTCAGTCCTTTCCCACGGGCAGCCGGTCACGCACGAGCTGCACCCAGAACTCTGCACCGATAGGCAGCAGAGCGTCGTTGAAATCATAGTCCGCCGAATGCAGCGGCTGG
Organism: Leisingera sp. JC1; assembly: GCF_001679925.1. Lineage (GTDB taxonomy): Bacteria > Pseudomonadota > Alphaproteobacteria > Rhodobacterales > Rhodobacteraceae > Leisingera. Next base: position 62,005 of record NZ_LYUZ01000002.1, read on the forward strand.
CCGCATGGCCCCTCTTCGCCGTTGCCCAACAGCAGGAAGCAGCCCGGAACGGCTGCCGAGAAATGAGCGAAATCCTCGGAAAAGCTCATTGGCGGGCGGTTGCGGACCACATCGCAGCCTGCAGCCTCGCCCGCACGGTAGACAGCCTCAACCGGCCCGTCGGCGTTGATAGTCTCGACGAACTCGGTATTGAAGCTCACATCAGCCTCGACCCCATGTGTCGCGGCAACACCACCTGCGATCTGGCGCATGAAGCACTCTATCGCCTCGCGGTCTTCGGGAACCCGCGCGCGCACGTCGCCTTTCAGAACCGCATGGCCCGGCAGCACATTGCGTTGGCCGTCGGTCAGAAACTCGGTCACAGATACCACCGCCCCGGACCCAGGCGCCAGTTTGCGCGATACGATAGTCTGCAGCGCCAGCACCATTTCGGCACCGACAGTGATGGTATCCACCCCTGCCTGCGGCATTGAGGCGTGGCCGCCTTGGCCTTGAATTGCGATTTCAAACAGGCTCTCGCTGCTGCAAATCTGGCCGGAGCGGGTTGAGATCTGCCCGACAGGCGCACCCGGAAGATTGTGGATCGCATAAATCTCTTCAATCGGGAAACGTTCCAGCACTCCCTCGGCAATCATCGCCTGGGCACCCAGCCCGTGTTCCTCGTTCGGTTGGAAAATCAACACGACGGTGCCATCGAACCCCTGCTCCTGCACCAGCCGTTCAGCAGCGCCCAGGAGCATTGCCATATGACCGTCATGGCCGCAGGCGTGCATCTTGCCCGGCGTTTCCGAGACATAGCCGTGTGTTGAGCCTTCGGTGATCGGCAGCGCATCCATGTCCGCCCGCAGGCCGATGGCACGGTTTCCGTTGCCAGCCCGCAGCAGCCCTATAACGCCAGCGCCTTCATGCACCTCCAGCCCCAAGTTGCGCAGATGCTCCGCAACCTTCGCCCTGGTGCGCTCCTCCTGAAAGCCAAGCTCAGGGTGGCGGTGAAAATCCCGGCGCAGTGTGGTCAGGCGGTCCAGAAATGTGGTCATGCGCGCGCTCCAAGCCGTTTGCAGCGACATTAGGCTGCGAACTGTGACTTGGCGCATAGAATTCAGGCCATCAGGAGACGATTTTCATCCTTGTTTCAGCATTTCGTGTCGAAACTCGTACTTGTGCCTGAGGCCACTGCCGTTAGATTTCCTCACCCTTTTCCAGCAGTTCCTCGATCAGCTGCCGCTGGATGCCCGGACTGTCACCTCCGCCGAATTGCAAGGCTCCGCCGGTGTAGAGCGTGCCGTAGGTGCGTGCGATATTGACCGTCTGACCCAGCGAAGAAATTAGCTGATCCTTCTTCAGCGGCGACAGCGGATGAATGAACACCGCCCACAGCTGCCCCTTGGCCACCGCATAGCGTGCGTCCAGGGCGGTGTCGAAATTCGCCTGCATCATCCGCATCAGTTCCTCTGCCGTCAGCCCCTCAGACGGGCGAAGCGGCACCATCGCCCGCATCCGGTCTGCCGCTGGATCCGTGACAACCAGCATCGGAACATCCGAGATTGTGAGCTGGAAACCACGCCCGACCGGCTGCGCTGCATCGTCAAGGGCAAAGAGGATCCGGCCCAGCCGCTCATAGCTCATCGGCGGCTCGGGTTCCTCCTGCGCCAACGCAGGCGCCGCCAGAATACCCGCCAGCAAAATTGTCCTCAGCCAAGCCATGGAAACACTCCTTTTCAGCATTCCCTCTCAGGCTAATGCGCTCCTGCCCAAGCCGCTATGCACAGATAGGTGAGCCGCGAACCGCTGATGCAGCGTGCAGTTGGAAGCGTTCTGCACAATCAGCCGAACGGACAAAAGGCGGGCGAGTCTGAAACTTCGTCCTGTCCACCGCTGGACCGCAGCTGGTGCGTCAGCTGCAGGCCTTGCCGATCAACTGGCCCTTAGGGCAGTTTCTCGCCTGCCTCGCGGCGGGCCTCAATCACGGCCATCGCCTTGGCCAGTGCTTCCTCGATGCTCAGATCGCTGGTGTCGATCAAAATCGCATCCGCCGCCGGGCGCAGCGGGGCCTCGGCCCGGTTCATGTCACGGTCGTCACGGGCCTTCACGTCACCCAGCACTTCCTCAAGGGTTGTCACCTTGCCTGCCGCGGCCAGTTCCAGGAACCGGCGCCGGGCGCGCACTTCAGCGCTGGCGGTGACGAAGAACTTCACCTGCGCGTAGGGGCAGATCACGGTGCCGATATCACGCCCGTCCAGCACCGCGCCGCCTGCCCGCCGGGCAAAGGCGCGCTGAAAATCGACCAGTGCGGCGCGCACCTCGGCGATCACCGCCACCTTGGATGCGGCCTGCGCCACCTCCGGCCCGCGCAGATCGTCACGCGCCAGATCCTCTGGTGTCAGGTTCTGCGCGGCCTCTACCGGTGCGGCACCATCCAGCATCCTGGCCCCGACCACCCTGTAAAGAAGGCCGGTATCCAGATGGCCGAAACCATAGTGGGCCGCGAGCGCCTTGGACAGTGTGCCCTTTCCAGCGGCGGCGGGGCCGTCGACGGCTATGGTGAAGCTCTCGCTCATGTGCGCTCCAGCTTGGCGCCGAGGCTGCCCATCAGGCTCTCAAAAATCGGGAAGGAGGTGGCGATCGGGCTGCCGTCGTCGACAGAGACCGGGTTCCTTGCCCCCATGCCCATCACCATGAAGGACATGGCGATACGGTGGTCCAGGAAGCTCTCGCAGGTGCCGCCGCCGGGCACGCCATCGATGCCCAGGCCGGTGACCTCCCACCAGTCCTCGCCTTCTTCGACGGTGACGCCATTGGCGCGCAGGCCCTTGGCCATCGCGTCGATGCGGTCGCTCTCCTTGACCCGCAGTTCCTTGACGCCCGCCATCATGGTCTTGCCTTCCGCGAAGGAAGCCACAACCGACAGCACCGGGTATTCGTCAATCATTGAAGCTGCGCGCTCCGGTGGTACTTCGATGCCCTTCATGTTCGGCGAGTACTTGGCGCGCAGATCGGCCACTGGCTCGCCGCCCTCTTCGCGCATGTTCTCGAAGGTCAGGTCGGCACCCATGTCCTGCAGGGTGTAGTAGAGGCCCGCGCGGGTCGGGTTCAGGCCGATGTTCGGCACCAGCACGTCAGAGCCTGGGGTGATCAGTGCGGCACAGACCGGAAATGCAGCGGAGGACGGATCGCGCGGCACGGCGATTATCTGCGGTTTGAGCTCAGGGCGGCCGGTCAGGGTGATGACGCGGCCCTCATCGGTTTCTTCAGTGGTGATCTCTGCGCCAAAGCCTGCCAGCATCCGCTCGGTATGGTCGCGGGTGGCTTCCTTTTCGATCACCACGGTTTTTCCGGGCGCGTTGAGGCCGGCAAACAGTACCGCGGATTTCACCTGCGCCGACGGCACCGGCACCTCGTAGCGGACCGGCACCGGATCAGCGGCGCCAACGATGGTCATCGGCAGGCGGCCGCCGGAACGGCCAACGGACTGGGTGCCGAACAGCGCCAGCGGGTCAGTCACACGTGCCATCGGGCGCTTGTTCAGGGACGCATCGCCAGTGAAGGTCGCTGTAATCGGAGAGGTCGCCATCACCCCCATGATCAGCCTCACTCCGGTGCCGGAATTGCCGCAGTCGATCACGTTGTCCGGTTCCGCAAAACCACCGACGCCGACGCCGAACACCGACCAGCTGCCGCCGCCGTGGTTCACCACCTCTGCGCCAAAGGCCTGCATCGCCTTGGCTGTGTCCAGCACATCCTCGCCCTCCAGCAGGCCCGAGATCTTCGTCTCCCCCACCGACAGCGCGCCCAGGATCAGCGAGCGGTGCGAGATCGACTTGTCGCCGGGCACCTCTGCCACGCCCTTGAGCGGGTCAGCACGGTGAGAGGTCATCGGGATGGGCGTGCCGTGTCCGGACATGGGGCTTCCTTCGTCTGTCGGTCGTTCGTCTGTTCGTTTGCGCTATCGGTAACGGATTGGATCTGGCCGGTCCAGCGTAATTGGCCTTACCCCAGGCGGCGGAAGGTCAGGTAATGCGGGGTGCGCCCCTCGCGCAGGGCCTTCTGCTCATAGCGGGTGGAGATCCAGTCGTCCCACGGCTGGCGCCAGTCATTCGGGCCTTCGGCCAGCCATTCGAAACCCGCTTTCGGAACCTCTTCCAGCGTTTGCCGGACGTAGTCGGGGATATCGGTCGCAACACGGAAGATTGCGCCGGGCTTAAGGCAGCGGGCCAGCGGCTCCAGATGCTCCTGCGTCACAAACCGGCGGCGGTGGTGGCGGGCCTTGGGCCAGGGATCGGGGTACAGCAGAAAGGCACGGGAAATGGACGCCTCAGGCAGCACATCCATCAGGTCGCGCGCATCGCCGGGGTGCACGGCGATATTGTCCGCGCCCGAATTGCGGATTTTGCCCAGCAGCATCGCCACACCGTTGATGAAGGGTTCGGCGCCGATGATACCCGCGTCCGGATTGCTGACGGCCTGATGCACCAGATGCTCGCCGCCGCCAAAGCCGACCTCCAGCCAGACATCCTTGCCGCCGAACAGCGCTCCAAGATCCAGCGGCGTGCGGTCCGGGTTTTCCTCCCAGCCGACGGCACCGGGGCTGAGGCTCGCCAGATCCTCATCCAGGTACCGTTTCTGGCTGTCCTTCAGGGTCTTGCCCTTGAAACGGCCATAGAAGTTGCGCCAGGGCGCGCCGCTGGCGTGTTTGTCGGCCGCATTTTCTGCTGAGGGCCGGGCATCCTTGGACTGGTCGTCGCGGGGCTTCTGGTCGCCGGACATGCGTCTGGCCTCCTGTTCAGGGCATCTACGAAAAAGGCTGGCCGCTCCTCTGCCGCAAGCAAGCCGCCGGGTCAACCCGGCGAAGGCAGCTGCCCTGCATCCGAAGGCAACAGCTGTGCAGGCGGCTGGCCAGGGAGAAGGCCCTGTTCAGTATCCTCCTCTGGAAGACCGGGCCGGAACTCCCGCAGTACCCCCGCCGCGATCAGGCGCAGCCTGCTCGGGTACCATTCCCGGTCTGAACCGGTGCGCAGAGTCTCGATTGCAAAACCGGGGTCAACCCCACGCGCCACCATATAGCTCAAATGGTCGTGAATCTCGCGCTGTGTGTCTGCATAGATCCATGCGCCGAACTCGAACGGTGTTGCCCAGCGCTGTTCCTTGCGTTCACTCCGGTAATAATCATGCACAGCCGGGGCGGGCCAACTCCGCTGGTGAAACCCGATCCGCGAGTCCTCGGTCATACGCCGCCGATTGCCGGCCAGGAACACATCGACACAAGCGCTGACACATTCCCCGTCAACCAGAGTATCCAGATCATAGGCCATCACCAGCCCGGCGATTTCCTCGCCACCGTACACGCTGCCGCCCACACTATTGAGTTGCAGTTCGGAAATGGCTGGATTCTCCGCCAGAATGCGGCGCAGCCGGTCGGCGTCCACGTCAGTGATCTCTGCGGCTTCCCCCGGCTCCTTAATGTCGGTGTCATAGACAAGCGTGGTGCCCTGCAGGCTGAATTTGCGCGGCAGTGTGTCCTTCGCGGCCAGTTGCAGCGGCAAGAGCAGACAAAAGAGAATGCACATCAAACGCAGCATCACGCCCCCGGTGGCTGGTTATCACCCCCCGTAGTATGGCGCAGCCTGCCCGTATGCTCCAGATTTTTCAGCGCAGCAGAATTGCCCAAGATTTCCCGCGCAATATGTGCTTCAACTTTCTTGGTCATAGCGCACCGCCGCGGGCTTTGACCGATTGAGAAGCGGGGCATTCTTGAAGGCAGCGGCGGAGGCAAGGGCCTGACCTGCATAGAAAAAGCGGGCCTTCCGGCCCGCCTTGGTTCTTTTGAGCGCTGTCTCAAACTGCCTTTTTCAGAGCCTCAACCAGGTCCGTGCGCTCCCAGCTGAAGCCGCCGTCGGCTTCCGGATCGCGTCCGAAATGGCCATAGGCTGCAGTGCGCTGGTAGATCGGTTTGTTGAGGCCGAGATGGGAGCGGATGCCACGCGGGGTCAGGTCCATAACCTGGTCAATTGCGCGTTCGATCGCCGCCGGATCAACCTCGCCTGTGCCATGGGTTTCAGCATAAATCGACAGCGGCTTGGAGACGCCGATGGCATAAGACAGCTGGATGGTGCATTTCTCAGCCATGCCCGCGGCCACCACGTTCTTGGCCAGATAACGCGCAGCATAGGCGGCCGAGCGGTCCACCTTGGTCGGATCCTTGCCGGAGAAGGCGCCGCCGCCGTGCGGAGCCGCGCCACCATAGGTGTCGACGATGATCTTGCGCCCGGTCAGGCCTGCGTCGCCATCCGGGCCGCCGATCACGAATTTACCGGTCGGGTTCACGTGCCACTGGGTGGCATCTGTCAGCCAGCCTTCGGGCAGGGTTTCGCGGATGTAAGGCTCGACAATGGCGCGGATATCCGCAGAGGTCAGGCTTTCGTCCAGATGCTGTGTCGACAGCACCAGCGAGCTGACCCCAACCGGCTTGCCATCTTCATAAACCACCGACAGCTGGGATTTCGCGTCCGGACCAAGCACCGGTTCGGTACCGTTCTTGCGCACTTCGGCCAGACGGCGCAGAATCGCATGGCTGAACTGGATCGGGGCTGGCATCAGAGCGTCGGTTTCATTGGTGGCAAAGCCGAACATGATGCCCTGGTCGCCGGCGCCTTCGTCCTTTTCACTGGAAGCGTTGACGCCCTGTGCAATATGGGCGGACTGTTCGTGCAGCAGATTTGTCACTTCCACGGTTTCGTGGTGGAACTTGTCCTGCTCGTAGCCGATGTCCTTGATGCATGCGCGGGCGATGTCTTCAATCCGGCCCATGTAATCGTGCAGCTTGTCCTGATCGGACAGCCCGACCTCCCCCCCGATGACAACACGGTTCGTGGTAGCGAAAGTCTCAGCCGCCACGCGCGCTTCGGGCTCTTCCGCCAGGAAAGCGTCGAGAACCGCGTCGGAAATGCGGTCGCAGACCTTGTCCGGGTGGCCTTCGGAAACCGATTCCGAAGTGAAGGTGTAGTTCGTACGGGTCATGAAAAGTGCTCCATTGGTTTATCCATGCCACGCCAGGAAGCCGTTGTGGCAGGTATCAAGCCGCAGTACGCGGCCCATCCGCGCGGGTCAATCTATATTCCAATAGAGTTAAGCTGCTATGACCGCGGCGCAAGAGCGCGGGGCAGAAAGATTGCCGCACCTGCAATAAAGAAACACAGCAGCAGAACCGGCCAGTCCCCGGTCCGGCTGTAAAGCGTCGGCGGCAGCGGAGCAGGCAGAGCTGCATCGATAAAGCCTGCCTCTCCCAGCGGCAGCTGGTCCATCATCGCCCCGTCCGGCCCAATCATGGCCGAGACACCGGTGTTGGCTGCCCGGATTATCGGCAATCCCTGCTCCAGTGCCCGCATCCGCGCCTGTACAAGGTGCTGATAAGGGCCTGAACGGGTGCCGAACCAAGCGTCATTGGTGATCTGCACCAGCATGTCCGGACGGGTATCGGCGGCGTTCACATCCTGGGGGAAGACTGCCTCATAGCAGATCAGCGGCAAGGCACTGCCAATGGGCAGTTCCAACACCCGGGCACCCGGGCCAGCGGCGTAACCTGCCCCGGCCTGGGAGGCGAACCCGTGGATCCCGAAGCGGGCCATAAAGTCGCCAAAGGGCACATACTCCCCGAACGGCACCAGATGCGCCTTGTCATATGCAGCGGCTGGCAGCCCGTCTGAATCCAGAAGCACCGCAGAATTATAGTAGGCACCGCCCTCCTCTCGCTGGATACCCAGCAAGACCGGGACACCGCCGGCCCGTTCGGAAATGGCCTGAAGCGTGTCTCCGGCATAATTCAGCAACTGCGGCACCGCGGTTTCCGGCCAGACGATCATGTCAGGTCGCGGCTCCTCGGCTGAGAATGCCAGCGCACGGCGGACGAACTCCCACCTGTGTTCAGGGTGCCATTTCAGGTTTTGCGGCGCATTGGGCTGAACGATACGCACGACACGATCCGTCCGCACGGTCTCCCCGGGGGCGGGAACTCCAACAGCTGCAGCCAACGCCAACCCCAGCGGCAGCAAGGCGGCTGCAGGATGCGTCCGTAGCAATGCGAGCGGCAAAAACGCCACAAGCGTCAGCAGCGCCAGCCCCTGCGGCCCGGTCCACGGCAGCAGATTGGCGGCTGGCGTATCAATCCAGAACTGGCCGAATGCGGCCCAGGGAAAACCGGTCAGCAGATAGGCGCGGGCAAATTCTGCCAGCGACCATAGCGCCACCAGCATCGGAAGGCGCACCACCCCACGGCTGAGACGGGCGGAAATGCCAAAGGCAGCCCCCCAAAAAAGAGCAAGGCCAGCGGCAAGGAAGACCAGCGCAAAGGGGGCCATCCAGGCGTGGCGTTCGGGGTCGACCTGAAACGGCTCAATGATCCAGGAGAGGCCGAAAGTGAAATACCCCAGTCCGAACAGCCAGCCTGCCAGAGCAGCGGTGCGGGCGGACGAAGCATGCAAAATCAGCCAGCCAGCCGCGGCCAGCGCGAACGGCAGCCCGATCAGCATGTGCCAGGGAGCCAGCGCCAAGGACAGCAGCGCACCGCTGCCAAGAGCCAGCCCCGCCAGGGCTAGGCGAAGCTGGCGCGCAGCCTGCCGCAACCCCAGTGACATCATGCAGCGGCGTCCGGCAGCCGCACCCGCAGCCGCTTGATCCGGCGCGGGTCGGCATCCATGACTTCAAACTCGGCGCCTTCGGGGTGTTCGATCACCTCCCCGCGGGCAGGCACCCGGCCGGACAGCATGAAGACCAGCCCGCCAAGCGTGTCGATCTCTTCCTCGTCCACGTCATCGTGGCTGGTCAGCGAATGGCCGGTCTCAGCCTCGAACTCCGGCAACGAGGTGCGGGCCAGCGCGATGTAGCAGCCGGGTTTTTCCTCGAACCAGGTCTGATGTTCGTCGGCGTCATGCTCATCCTCGATCTCGCCCACCACCTGTTCGATCAGGTCTTCGATGGTGACCAGCCCGTCCACACCGCCGTATTCGTCGATCACCAGCGCCATGTGACGGCGTTCAGCCTGCATCTTGGTCAGCAGAACCCCGATCGGCATCGAGGGCGGCACGAACAACAGCGGCCGCAGCATTTTTGACAAGTCAAACTCAGAGGTGCCGCCGTTAAAGCCGTGTGTCAGCGAGAAATCCTTGAGGTGAACAAAGCCCAGCGGCGTGTCGAGTGTGCCCTCGTAAACGGGAATGCGGGTGAAGCCGCTTTGCCGGAAAATGCCGACCAGATCATCCTTGGCGACAGTGACCGGCACAGCGGCAATTTCGGCAGAGGGGATGGCGACGTCTTCAACCCGCATCCGGCGCAGGTTAATCATGCCATGCGGAGCAGTGCCCGGCGCTGGCTGTTCGCCGCCGGTGTCCTGTCCGTCCTGCGGATCGGGGCTGAACACGCTGCGCAGCCGCGTCCACAATCCGGTATTTTCAGAAGCCGGCGCATCCGCCGCCGTGCCATTGATGTCCTGCAGCGCGCCTTGCGCCGCGTTAGAACTGCCTTCTATGTCGCCCATCTTTCCATTCCAAAAACCCCGGTTACGGGGCGTCCTCACTTATATATGGGTTCGCGATACCCAGTTTGCCAAGTAGCAGGATCTCAATCCCTTCCATCAATGCGGCATCGCGGTCACGAATGTGATCATAGCCCAGAAGATGCAACAGTCCGTGAATGATCAGATGGCGGGTATGATCGGCCAGGGGTTTCCCCGCCTCGGCAGCTTCGCGGGCGCATGTGTCAAAGGAGATGGCAATGTCGCCCAGCGGGATTTCCCCAGTAAAATCAGCCTCTGGCCGGAGCGGCGTGCCGCCGTCTTCTTCTGCTGCCAGCTCCTCTGCCGGCCAGCTGAGAACGTTGGTAGGCTGCGGCTTTTCGCGGAACTCAGCGTTCAGGTCCGCAACACGCGGATCATCGCAGGCCAGCAGCGAAATTTCGCACATCCCGGCGTCCAGGCCAAAATGCTCCAGAACAATTGCAGCGGCCTCTTCCGCCAGCGCCGAAAGTCCGGCGTCCTGCCAGCGGCTGTCTTCGATGGTGATGTCGAGCGTCATGGTACGGTTGCACAAACGGGGGACAGCCCCCGCACCCCCGGAGTATTTTCACAAAGATGAAGCCCGATTGCTTTTTTCAGGCCGGTGTCGAATCCGCGTCATAGGCTTCAATGATCGCGGCCACAAGCGGGTGACGCACCACATCGCGGGCGGTGAAGTAGTTGAAGCTGATCTTGGGGATGGTTTTCAGCAGCCGCTCAGCGTCGGCCAGGCCCGACTGCACTCCACGCGGCAGGTCCACCTGCGAGCGGTCGCCGGTGATCACCATGCGCGAGCCCTCGCCCAAGCGGGTCAGAAACATCTTCATCTGCATGGTGGTGGCGTTCTGCGCCTCGTCCAGAACCACAAAGGCGTTGGACAGCGTGCGGCCGCGCATGAAAGCCAGCGGCGCAATTTCGATCCGCTTGTCCTCGATCAGCTTGGCCAGCTGCTTGCCCGGCAGGAAGTCATTGAGTGCATCGTAGAGCGGCTGCATGTAGGGGTCGACCTTGTCCTTCATGTCGCCAGGCAGGTAACCGAGCTTCTCCCCGGCCTCCACTGCGGGGCGGGACAGGATGATGCGGTCGACATGGCCGGTGATGAACATGGAAACGCCCACAGCGACGGCCAGATAAGTCTTGCCGGTACCAGCGGGGCCGATACCAAAGGCCAATTCGTGTTCAAACAGGGATTGCACATAGGCTTTTTGCGCCTCGGTGCGCGGCTCTACCAGTTTCTTGCGGGTCTTGATCTCCACCCGGCCGCCGCGGAACATCTGCAGCTGTCCATCGGGCTCGGCATCGTCGCTGTCCGCTCCCATGCGCAATTCGCGGTCAATGTCGCCGCTTTCGACACTGCGGCCGGTTTCCAGGCGGTCATAAAGTGCCGTCAGCACTCCTGCAGCCTGCTCCCGCGCGGAATGCTCGCCCATTACGGACAGCTGATTGCCGCGGCGGACAATCTGTACCCCCAGTTTTTGTTCAATGTCAGCCAGGTTGCGGTCATATTCGCCGCACAGGTCGATCAGCAATCGGTTGTCAGGAAATTCCAGCAGCACTTCGTGGGTTGCGGTCTGGGTCTGCGGGTCATTCAGGGCGCTGATGGCCAAGCTGATCTCCTCAATCTGGCGTTGCCCCTTCAGTCTGCATCTGCAGCAGCGTTTGCGCAAGCAGGCGCTTCGCAAAATCACATTTTTGAAACAAAAACAGCCGCCCCTGAGGGCGGCTGCAAATCAGGCAAGACTCAAATTTCAGATCGGGTCGCCAAAGGTCGAACCGTCCTTGAACGGGCCGGTCGCCAGGGTGGGCGGAATGTCGCTGTTGCAGACCGGCTTCCCGTCGGGCGTGCGGCGCAAGTCGGCGTAGCCCTCAAGGCCATCGTCGATGATCCAATGTTCACAGCCGTTCGGGTCAACCCAGATACCGGCCGTCAGGTTGGACAGATGATTGTTGCTGCCATCGCCAACGTGGGCATCACGGGTTTTATCCAATGCTTCGGTGCAGGCTCCAAGCAGGGAAATCACCGCAACAAGACCAAGCGTTCTTTTCATCATCATGATTTTTTCCCCTCAGCGCAGGCAATAGATTTCGACACGGCGGTTCTGCGCCATGTTGGCCGCGCTGGTGTTGGGCACCCGCGGATCGCGCTCGCCGTAGGCCCGCACGCCTGCAATACGCGCACCGGCCGAACGGCCAACCGCAGCCACGGCATTTGCACGGCGCTCGGACAGGCGGATGTTGTATTCATCCGACGCTCTGCTGTCGGTATGGCCTGCAACGATGAAAGAGCGCGCACCGTTGCTCCTCGCCTGCTGGAAGAACTGGCGCAGGCGCTGTTTGCCTGCTGCATTGATGTAATGCCTGTCAGTGGCAAAGAACTGGTCCGTCGGCATCACGCCGCAGATATTGCCGCGGCGGCAAACGGGTTTGCCATCTGGTTTCACATGCGGAGTCATATAGCCTTCAGCGCCATCGTCCATCACCCAGTGCTCACAGCCATCCGGGTCGACCCAGATGGTCGGCACATAGCGTTCGCCTTTGATGGTTCGCTGCTGTGATTGGGCGCTCGCAGGCGCAGCGGCGATGCTGAGCGCAGCCGCGGCAGCAGCGGCCAGCGCAATCGCCTTGTGCAGTTTAAATGTCAACACAACCGAAATTCCTTCACCTAAGTCCCCCCAGGGAGCTGTCTCAAACCTGGCCACCCCATAGGCCATAAGAGTAAATCTATCTGAATTTAAGTTAAAACGTTCCCAAAATCGGACGAATGCACAAGCAGATTAAACGCCTTCGCAGGACACTCCGCTCAGCTCCCGGGAATTGTTGCTGAACGCGAAGCAATCGCGCCAGGAGAATTTTCCGGAGCGCCCCGGACTTGGGACTGCCCCGGCCCGCCGCCGGGGCGATTCGCCGAGCGGAACAAGGTCTCAGCTGATCAGCTCACCTGCCAGGGAGTTTGCTCCGGAAGACACAATACGCACCCGGGCAAGTTCACCAATCCCGCGGCTGCAATCAGCGACATGCACAGCATGCAGGTAGTCGGATTTCCCCACCATCTGTCCGGGCAAGCGTCCCGCCTTTTCAAACAGCACCCCGACTTCACGGCCAACCATGCTGTCCTGCACTTCGCGCTGCTGACGGGTCAGCAAGGCTTGCAGGCGCTGCAGCCGGTCATCTGCCGCCGCCGAGTCCACCTGCGCGCGCTCCGCCGCGGGGGTGCCGGGGCGGGTCGAGTATTTGAAGGAATAGGCAGTGCCGTATTTCACCTCCTCCACCAGGTCCATGGTGGCCTGGAAGTCTTCCTCGGTCTCTTCCGGAAAGCCGACAATAAAATCGCCGGAGATCAGGATGTCGGGACGCGCGGCGCGGATGCGCTCAATCAGGCGGATGTAGCTTTCGGCGGTATGCGAGCGGTTCATCCGCTTGAGGATCTTGTCGGACCCCGCCTGCACCGGCAGATGCAGATAGGGCATCAGCTTGGCACAGGTGCCATGCGCCTCGATCAGATCGTCCTGCATGTCGTTGGGGTGCGAGGTGGTGAAGCGGATGCGCTCCAGCCCGTCGATCTTGTCGAGTTCCCAAATGAGCTGCGCCAATGTCAGGTCACCGTTCGGGCCTGCGCCGTGATAGGCGTTCACGTTCTGGCCCAGCAGGGTGATTTCGCGCACGCCGCGCTCCACCAGATCCTGCGCCTCGCGCAGGATACGGTCTGCCGGGCGCGAGACTTCGGCACCGCGGGTATAAGGCACGACACAGAAGGCGCAGAACTTGTCGCAGCCTTCCTGCACCGTCAGAAACGCCGTCGGGCCGCGCTTGGCCTTGGGGCGGTTTTTCAGTTTCTCGAACTTGTCTTCCTCGGGAAAATCGGTGTCCAGCACCTTCTCACCTGCCCGCGCCTTGGCCTCCATCTCCGGCAGGCGGTGGTAGCTCTGCGGTCCGACAACCAGATCGACCAGCGGCTGGCGGCGCATGATCTCCTCGCCTTCGGCCTGGGCAACGCAGCCGGCGACACCGATCTTCAGATCCGGTTTCTCTGCCTTCAGCCCTTTGAAACGGCCGAGTTCGGAATACACCTTTTCAGCCGCCTTTTCGCGGATGTGGCAGGTATTGAGCAGGATCATATCGGCGTCATCTGCCGATTTCGTCTCAATGTAACCTTCCCCGCCCAGCGCCTCGGCCATACGTTCGCTGTCATAGACATTCATCTGACAGCCATAGGTCTTGATAAACAGCTTTTTCGGGGCGCTCATGCAGGTCAGCCTTCCAGCCAGGGTGGGTAAACAGCGGCTTGCAATACAGGCAAATGCCGCTGCTTGCAATGGAGCGGCATTTACCCGATTTTGACTGCAAAGGCCAGAAAGGCAGGGCAGACCAGCATGATGTATTCCTCGCTGAAGGATTTCCTGAAACAGGGCAAACCACTACTGGCCAAGGGACCGGTGGCGCTGGTCTTCATTGAAGATGAAACAGAGACAGCCACCACACTGCGCCACCACCTTCAATGCGGCTTCAAGGCCGTGGCGGCTTTGATGCCGGATGCATTTGACCTGCCGCCGGATGTGCGCGCCATGGTGCATCGGGTGCCTTTTGACTGCGGATCGGAAGGGGCAGTCACAGGCGCCGTCAATGCCGTTATCGCTGCGGCTGAACCAGGCTGCTGGCTCTACTACTGCTATAACGCGGAATACCTGTTCTACCCGTTTTGCGAGTCGCGCGGGATCGGAGAGATGCTTGCTTTCCACACCGAGGAACGCCGGGATGCGATGCTCACCTATGTGATCGACCTCTATGCCGGCGATCTGAATGCCTGCCCCAGTGCAGTGTCGCTTGAAGAGGCATATCTCGACAAATCCGGTTACTATGCGCAGTCGCGGCAGGATCCGGAAACCGGACACCCGCGCGAGCGGCAGCTGGATTTCTTCGGCGGTGTTCGCTGGCGCTTCGAAGAACACATCCCCGCGGCCAGCCGCAAAATCGACCGGATTTCACTGTTCCGCGCCAAACCGGGTCTGCAACTGCAGCTGGATCACACTTTCAACGATCAGGAATACAACACATATGCGTGCCCCTGGCACCACAACCTGACTGCCGCCATCTGTTCTTTCCGCACCGCCAAGGCGCTTAAGCGGAATCCAGGTTCCACTTTCGATATCGAAACCTTCCGCTGGCATAATTCCGCGCCGTTTGAATGGCATTCGCGCCAGCTTCTGGATCTGGGGCTTATGGAACCGGGTCAATGGTTCTAAGGCGGGCGCATCAATCTCCTCTCGCCGGGTTTTCAATCCCGGCACGCGGTGAAACCCGCCTTCATCTGCCCTCTCGCAAGTTGCATGGTTTTTCAACACAACTGGTGGAGCTTCAGAGCGCCAATTGAAGAAGCCGCACCCTGAGGACGCAGCATGCGGCATCTTCGCATTACCTTTTCCCAGCCACAATCCGGTCGAGGATCAGGGCGCAGAACAAGATTGCCAGACCGGCCAGAATACCTTGGCCGGCGGCGGCATATTGCAGCGCTTCCAGCACATCCTCACCCAGCCCCTTGGCACCGATCAGCGAAGCCACCACAACCATAGCCAATGACAGCAGGATGGTCTGGTTGACGCCGGCCATGATTGTCTTGCGGGCCAGCGGCAGGTCGACCCGCCACAGGAGGTAGCGCGGGGTGGCGCCGAAGGCGAGCGCGGCCTCGCGCACGGTTTCGGGCACCTGCTGCAGGCCCAGCACGGTGAAGCGGATCACCGGCGGGCTGCCGAAGATCATGGTGGCGACCACGCCCGCGGGCTTGCCGGAGCCGATGAAGGCGACCACCGGGATCAGGTAGACGAAGGAGGGCATAGACTGCATGAAATCAAGGACAGGCCGCACCACCGCGAACACCTTGGGGCGGCGGGCGCAGTAGATGCCGAGCGGAATGCCCAAGGTGATCGAGATCAGCGCCGCGGCGCCCAGGAGGGCAATGGTGGTCATCGCCTTTTCCCAGAAGTCCAAGAGGCCCAGGTAGGCCAGTGCTGCGCCGGTGAAGATCGCCACCCTTGCGCCTGCCGACAGGTAGGCCAGCATCACAATGACCAGCGCCACCACCGGCCAGGGGGTATCGACCAGCACCACTTCGATCCAGTCCAGAAGCGTGCGCATGCCGGCGGTCAGCCCGTCGAAGAAGCCGCGCCCGGAGGTCTTGGTCCAGTCGAACGCCGCCTGCACCCCGTCGCCGACGTTCAGCCGCCAGTCGCGGTTGGTGGGGAAGGCGTTCAGCAGCGAGAAGGCATCGGGCATCGCAAATTTCAGCGCCGACAGCACAACCACGGCGGCTGCCAGCACGGCGGAGACGATCAGCCGCGGCAGCGACCAGCCGCTGGCGACGCGGCGGTCGGATCGCCAGCGGGCAAACTGCCCCTCCAGCGTCCAGTTCGCAAGCGAGGACGCCAGAAACTTGACCGCCAGCAGCAGCGCCGCGCCGGCAATCAGGTAGATAGTGCCGCTGGCATTGGCGGCTGCTGCGGCCTGCTGCGCGCCTGCCAGCGCCGCCTCCAGCGACTCTGCCGCGCGTTTCAGAGAGTCCAGCGAGGAGGAACCGGAAGCCTCCGCCGCGGCGATCTGCTGGTGCCGCAGGTCGAGCGTCTGGGCGATCTGCTCGGCGCGCAGGCGGGAGTCCCGGCCGAGGTCGCCGAACAGCCCCATCGCGATCTGGATATAGGCGAGCGTTTCCAGCAGCAGGAAGCCCAGGAACCAGGACCACAGGCCCCGCGCGCCGAACCAAACCGGCCCCAGCAGCGCGGCGGCACGGTTCAGGGTGAAGCGGTAGCCGGGCGCCTCCATCATGTAGGAGAAAACGCGCTGGTAATAGGCCTGCGACTGGCCGGTGAATTCCGCCACCAGCGCATTCAAGCGCCCGGCGGTTTCCGGTTGGATCTGTGATTGGTCGATGTATTTCATCACCCTTCTCCTTACGCCTGACTGTCCTGAATGGCGCGGATCAGGCCCGCGCGGTTGATCACCCCGACGGTGGCGCCATCATCCGCCACCTTGACGATGCCGTGGCCGTCTACTGCCAGCTCCATCAGGTCGCTGAGGTCCATGTCGGGCCGCGCCTCCCTCGCGTCGGCGGGCAGGGCACCGTAGGCGGCCTCGAACTCGGCAACGGGTTTCATCACCGAATGGGCGAAAATCATGTTGAGCTTGGAGATGCCGGCCACGAAATCCGCCACGTAGCCGTCCGCCGGGTTGAGGATGATTTCCTCCGGCGTGCCGATCTGCACGATGCGGCCGTCCTTCATAATGGCAATGCGGTGGCCGATGCGGATCGCCTCATCCAGGTCATGGGTGATGAACATGGTGGTCTTGCCCAGCTTGCGGGACAGCTCCATGAACTGGTCCTGCAGCTGCTTGCGGATCAGCGGATCAAGCGCTGAAAAGGGCTCGTCCATCAGCAGGATCTCAGGGTCGGAGGCGATGGCGCGGGCAAGCCCCACCCGCTGCTGCATGCCGCCCGACAGCTCATGGGCGTATTTGTCCTCCCAGCCCGACAGCTCCACCAGCTCCAGCACCCGGTCGGCTTCCTCCCAGCGGCGGGCCTTGCCGGTGCCGCGGATTTCCAGCGGCATCGCCACATTGTCGCGCACCGTGCGGTGGGGCATCAGGCCGAAGTTCTGGAACACCATGGCAACCCGGCGGTTACGCAGGTCGCGCAGCCCCTCGGCGTTCAGCCCCATCACATCATCGCCATTGATGTAGATATGGCCGTCGGTCGGCTCCAGGAGCCGGTTCACATGGCGCACCAGCGTCGATTTGCCGGAGCCCGACAGGCCCATCACGCAGAACAGCTCGCCGCGTTCGATCTGGAAGCTGGCATCGGCGACGCCAACCACGCAGTTGAACCGCTCCAGCACCTGCGGCTTGGTCAGCCCTTCGGCGTGAATGGCCTTGAGCGCCTCGGCGGAGCGCGCGCCGAAGATCTTCCAGACGCCGCGTGCGTCGATTGCAATTTCCTTTTCCATCCGGACCCCCGTCTAACTTAAGGAAGGTACCCCGGCGGCAGGCCGCAGCCGGGGCGCACGTGTGGGAGGGCGCGTTATTTCAGGCCGAGCCAGGTATCGACGGTGTCGCCATTGGCGGCGATCCAGTCTGCAACAACCGCGTCGATCTCATTGCCTTTGACCACCACCTCGTAGGTGAGTTCGGACAGGGCTTCGGCGCTCATGTCGATGCTGGACAGAAAGGAGGCTGCGGCCGGGTTGCGGTCCTTCAGCGAGCTGGAATAGGCCACGGTCACAGTCTTGACCGGCTCGCCGGTGGAGATGTGCGAGTTGTTGTACCAATCGGCATCCTGATCCGGCTGCACCATCTTGTAGGTATTTGCGTCATGCTCCGGCTCTTCCAGGATAGTCACGTCATAGAGCGCATGAACATAGTGCGGCGCGTAGCAGTAGAAGGCAGCGCCTTTCTCCTGGTCGACCAGGTCCTTGAGCCGGGAATAGAACACGGTTTCGTCTTCGGTGGTCGGGGTCAGGAAGGTCTCGATGCCGTAGTCGCGCACCCGCACCTTGAAAGTATTGGTCGAGGCCCAGCCGGAGGCACCGACCCAGACCTCCCCCATGCCGTCGCCGTCGCTGTCAAACAGCGCCTGCGCTTCGGGAGTGGCAAGGTCGAAGATCGATTTTATGTTGTGATTCTCGACCATGTAGTTGGGCACGCAGATGCCCGCGCGGCCTTCGTAGCTGCCGGAGGACAGCGCCACGGTGCCTTTCTGATCGACATATTCGTCGGTGAAGGAGGCCTGGTTCGGCAGCCACACATCCGGGTGCACGTCGATGTCGCCGCGGCCGCCGTCCATCGAGGCGAAGATCACCGCGTTGGCGCCGGGGGCGTAGCCGGCCTCGCTGCCGAGGCGGGTTTCGATCACCTGGCCGATGATCCGGCTCATGATCTTGGCGCCGGGCCAGCTGGGCTCGCCCACCATGACTTTCTCCTGTGCCGTGGCACTGGTGGCCGCGGCTGCGCCCAAGGCGGTAACGGCGGTGGCGAAGATGATATTTTTCATCGATTTCTCTCTCCTGTTGGTGTTTGTTTCAAGCACCTCAGGCGCGCGCCCGCTTGCGCTGCGGGTCTATGAAGGGGATGCCGGTGACGGTGGCGCCGAGGCGCTTCATCCGGCCGTCGAGCTGGCCGATTTCCAGCCGGGTGCCGTTTTCCGCGTGCTCGACACCCAGCCGGGCGATGGCGATGGCGTGTTCCAGCATCGGCGAGCGGGTGGCGGAGGTGACGGTGCCGACCTGCCGTTCGCCGGCATAGACCGGGCTGCCGTGCAGCGGCACGTCATTGCAGCCCAGCAGCAGGCCCTTGAGCAGCCGGCGCGGCGCACGCGCGTTGCGCTCCAGCGCCGCCTTGCCGGTGAAATCGGCTTTAGTCAGGTCGATGGCAAAGCCGAGGCCTGCCTCAAATGCATCCACGCCCGGTGCGAATTCGGCGTTGGCGGCGGCCAGCCCGGCCTCGATCCGGATGATTTCCAGCGCGGCGGAGCCCATCGGAGTGATCCCGAATTCCCCGCCTGCCTCCATCACTGCGTCCCAGATATCCAAGGCGTGGGCCTGGGAGCAGAAAATCTCATAGCCCAGCTCGCCGGTGTAGCCGGAGCGCGACAGCATGAAGGGCGCGCCTTCGCGGTCGTGCAGCCGCGCCACGGTGACGCCGAACCATTTGAGCTGGTCCAGCTGCGGCACATGCGGCTGGTTAAAGGCGATCTTGCGCAGGAGGTCGCGCGATTTGGGACCTTGGATCGCCAGATTGGGCATCGCGCCGCGCATGTCGTGAATGCGGACCTGCAGGCCCATCTGCTGCGCCAGCGTTTCCAGCAACCGGCCGCTTTCCTCGGAGCCGCAGCACCAGCGGAACAGGTCAGGGGCGAGCCGGAACAGGGTACCGTCGTCGATCACCGAGCCACCCTCATCACACATCAGCGTGTAGGAGCCGCGCCAGACCGGCAGCTTGGCGACGTTGCGGGTGGTGGCCTGCTGCAGCAGCGTCTCAGCATCGGGGCCGGCGATGTCGTATTTGCGCAGCCCGCTCATGTCCTGCACCGTCACCGCGTTGCGGCAGGCCCAGTATTCGCCGGTGGTGCCGTGCGAGGGGAAGCTTACCGGCGCCCAGAGATCGCGCGCGGGGGCGAAATGCTGGGTCAGCGGCTCCAGCCGCGCGTGAAAGGCGGAGTTCTGGCTGATCGACATCGGGGCGTCTTCCTTTTCGCGGTAGGCAACAGCGCGGCGCAGGGGTGTTTCGGGGCGGTAGATGCGGACATGCACGTCTGTCGGGTTCCAGCCGTTGATCGGGTCGATATCGTCCGGGCAGGCGGTGGAGACGCAGACCAGATCCTCCAGCGCCCGCATCGCCATGTAATCGCCGGGGCGGGAGTGGGATTCCTCGGTCAGGATGTGGTGCGAATGCGGATCGACCCAGGTGTTCCAGAAAAAATTGATGGCAGGCCAGGCTGCACGCGGCGCCACGCCGTAGGGGGCCAGCGCATGGGACATGTTGTCGGAGCAGTTCACATGGCCGGGGAAGCCGCGCTCCTCGTACCCGCGCGCGGTGCAGGCGAGGCCGAAAGTGTCGTGGCGGCCGCAGGTGTCCTGGATCACGTTCAGCATCGGGTGCATGCCGGGGTCGAAGAACTTGTCCAGCAATCCCGGCCCCGGATAGGCGCGACGAACCATCGAGCGGGTCGCGGTGCTGTCGATCATCAACTCTTCGCCGCGCTCCAGCCCGGCGGCGCGGAAGGCGGTGAAGTCGGAGCACTGCTGCCCTTCCACGTCGATGATCTGGATAATCTCGCCTTTCTTCACCTCGTAGGCGCAGCCGGTGCCGCGGCTGACGGTGAACTCGTCGCGGGTGTCGCCGAGCAGCGGCGGCAGCAGCGGCGCGGTGCCCGGTCCGGGCTGCCAGGTGATTTCCATCCCGCCCGAAACGGTGCCGTGCACCAGATCCTGGGGACGGGCCGGGCGGAAGATCCAGACGGTGGCCCGGGCGGCGGCTTTCAGTATCAGCGGCTCCTCCGCGGCAGTGAGGGTGCAGGCCGGGATTTCAGCGGTGCTGTCACCGCCGCGGGCATTGATCCAGCCCAGCAGCACGGCAGGGTCGCATTCCGCCAGGCGCAGCGCGCCGTCCGCCGTCAGCCCCAGTGTGGCCAGCGCCGGGCGGCCGGCCGCGTCAAACGCCGCGATCTGGCACTCGGTTCCGGCCAGTGACAGCAGATCCCCCGGCCGCATCTCCTGCATCAGGCCTTGGCGCGGGGCGAGACGGTGCGTCACGCCTTCGAGGGGCTTGGGGAAGCCAGGGAAGGACCGGGCTGGGGTTCTGAACCCCATGTTGTCGAAATCGCGCAGGACTGCGTAGCGGGTCATTTTTTGCCGAATCTGGTTATGTAACTGGTTACATGGTTGATGAAACTAGTTACATCTGTCAAGATTTTCGTTAACCATGAGGCCGGAGCGGAAAAGGAAGGCAGGCGGAATGCAGCGGAACACATCCAGGAAACGCGCCAACCTGCGGGATGTTGCAGCAGCCGCCGGAGTTTCAGTTGCGACGGTATCCCGCGTCATGAACGCACCGGAAACCGTGGCGGAAGCAACCCGCAAAAAGGTCGAAGAGGCGATGAACAGCCTGCACTGGGTGCCCAGTGCAGCAGCCCGCGCCATTAACACCGGACGTACACGGTTTGTAGGGGCGCTGGTACCGACACTGGACAATGCCATCTTTGCCAGGATGCTTGCCAGCATGGAGAGCCGGCTGGCCACCCACCGGCTGTCGCTGGTGGTGGCGACAACCGATAATGATCCAGCCCGGGAGGCGGAGAAAGCCAAGGGGCTGGTCGATATCGGTGCCGAGGGGCTGATTGTCTCCGGTGTCACCCATGCGCCGGAGTTCTACAGTCTGATCGAGCGCTGTCAGCTGCCGGTTGTTTCCACATCCTTTTACGATCCGCACTATCAACTTCCTACCATCGGCTATGACAATGCCGCAGCGGCGCGCACCGCCTTGGCCCACCTGACAGACCTTGGCCACAGCCGGGTTGCAGTGGTGCATGGGCCAAGCGCCAGCAACGACCGGACACAGGCGCGTATTGCCGGACTTGAGAACCACAGCCCCAAAAGCGATCTGAGTTTTTATGAAGTTCCGCTGTCCATTGCCGGCGGTTGTGAGGCAGGCCGCAACGTTCTGCAGGCGGAAAAACAGCCGACCGCCATCTTGTGCTTGTCAGACGTGCTGGCATCCGGCGTGCTGTTTGAACTGCAGCGTCAGGGAGTGTCCGTGCCGCAGGAGAAATCCGTGATGGGCCTCGACGACTTGGCCGGCTCAGCCCATTTGTTTCCCGAGTTGAGCACCGTTCACTTGCCGGTTTCGCGGATGGGGGCGGCGGCAGCGGATGCAATTGCCGCCTGGGTTGAAACCCAGAAAGTGCCGGCGGCATGCCTATTGAGATCAGATCTCGTCATCAGGGCTTCAACGGCTGCGGCGGCGTCAGACGGCGGCTAAAGCTTTACCGGCGGCACGGGTGCAGATTTCAACAAACAGCCTTTCGACAAAATTAGCCATGCTGCTCTGCCAGCGAGCAGCGGTTCACAAGCTTTGTACCGATACAGATAGACCGGCCTTCCGATTTCCCTTCAACCATTGCAGTCAATTCGCGCGCAGCCTTGCGCCCCATTTCCCGGTGGGGCACATGCACAGTGGTCAGCGCGGGACTAACGATCTCAGCCAGTTCTATGTCATCAAACCCTGTTACAGAGACCTGCTCAGGCACACGGATCCCCAGCCTTCCGGCTTCTCGCAGAGCTCCCGCCGCCAGCACATCGTTGCCGCACATGACTGCCGTCGGCCTCGGGACAAATGCCATAAGCTGCCGAAAGGCCTCGGCCCCTCTTTCAATCTCATAATCCGTTTCAATCAGCGCTAGGGTATTTGCATCCAGGCCGCTGTCTGCCATCGCCCGCCTGACACCCTCCACCCGGCCTTGCGCCCGGTCATTCCCCTCTGTGATGCCGGAGATCATGGCAATCCGCCGGTGGCCAGCTGCAATCACGCTCTGCGCCAGTTCGCACATGGCGTCTGCGTTGCTGAAACCGACAGAGGGCCGCTGTGCCTCGGGGTCGTAGGACCATGCGACCAGTGACGGAACCTGATGGCGTTCCAGATATTCATAGATTCCAGCATCACGCGCATGCCCGATCAGCAGCAGCCCATCTGCGCCGCGGGCGACAAGGGTGCGGATCTGCTCGCGTTCCGCCTCAGGGTCATAGGCAGAGCTGGACACCAGCAGCGTATAGCCATCCTCGCGCAGCTGGTCCTGAAACGCCTGAAGGCCGCGGGCAAAGATCGCGTTGTCCATGGTGGGGATGATGGCGCCGATGGTGAAACTGCGTTTGGCCGCCATCACGCGGGCCGCGAAATTCGGCGTGTAACCCAGTGATTCGACCGCATCCATCACCCTCTGGCGGGTTGCCTCGATCACCCGGTCCGGGGAATTCAGGCACCGCGACACCGTGGCGGTGGAAACGCCCGCCGCCTCGGCAACATCGTTAAGTGTTGGAGCTGAACGGGTTTTTCCCATGTGACGTCTGCCATTTCCTTTGCCCCTCGTCATACCACAAAATCCAGCGCTTGCCAGCCACCCATGTAAGCGCTTGCATTATTGATGTAAGCGCTTACAAATAGGGTTGGGATAACAAATCGGGAACTTGCGATGTTTCTCTGGGCTGCCTCTGCCGTCTTTACCGTGTTCTTTGCCAATGTCGCCATGGGCGCCTTTGGCGGCGGCGGCTTCCTGGGCGATGTCGGAGAGATGCTGGTTCTGTTCGCTGCTTCGATCCTGTTCGTAGCGGCCATTCTCAAGCGCGAGGCTGACCACAAGAACAACAACGGCAGCTGACGGATCTTAAGGGAGGAAAACTATGACGAATGGCAAGGATGGCCTCAAATCTGCTGAGCGCCGGAATTTTCTGAAACTGGCCTCGGTCGGCTCATTCACCGCGGCGCTGGTGGCTGGTGCGGGCGGGGTGCTGTGGTCGTCCGAAGCGGCTGCGCAGACCGCAAAGGAAGAGAAAGAGCGCGAGCGCGCGGCGGAACATATCATGACGGTTGCCACCGCCTATGTGCTGGGAGCGTCACGCAGCTATCCGATCATGCAGCTGGATCTCAAAGAGAACATCCAGAACGCCACCAACGGCAAGATCTATGTAAAGCTGGCCCCCGGCGGACAGCTGGGTGCAGGCGGCGCATTGGTGCAGAAGGTTCAGGGCGGCACCATTCAGGCAGCGCAGCATTCGCTGTCGAATTTTGCCCCCTTCGCTTCGACCGTCGACCTGATCAACATGCCCTATCTCTGCGGGTCAAATCAGCGGTTCACCAATCTGGTGAACTCCGACTTCTGGAAGGCGGAAGTGCATCCCAAAGTGGAGGCCGCCGGCTTCAAGGCGCTGTTCTATGTGAACATCGACCCCCGCGTCGTGGCGGTGCGTAAGGGAGGCAATGCGGTGATGTCGCCAGGCGACATGGCCGGTGTGAAATTCCGGGTGCCGGGATCCAAGATGCTGCAGCAGTATTACCGCATGGTTGGTGCCAACCCGACGCCGGTGGCTTGGGGCGAGACGCCCTCCGCCATCAAGCAGGGGGTAGCTGATGCGCTCGACCCCTCCGTCGGGGCACTGTATGTATTTGGCTTCAAGGATATCCTGAGCCATGTGACCTTCACCCAGGCGGTGCCGGACAGCCAAGTCTATTCCTGCAATCTGGAATGGTTCAACTCACTGCCTTCCGACGTGCAGGACGGCGTGATGTGGGGATCGGAAATGACCGCGCATCAGAACCTGTCCAAAGTGCCCTCCGCCCGCGCCTATGCGATGGCGGAGCTGGCCAAGGCCGGTGTCGAATTTCATACCCTCAGCGACGATCAACTGGGCGAGTGGCAAGAGGCCGGCGGCTATCAGCGCAGCGAGTGGGATTCCTTCAAGACCGAGCTTGCAGGCTCGATGGAGAGCTTCGCCAAGCTGGAAGAGGCCGCGGGCACCCAGGGCAAATACTTCGTTCACGACGCCTGAGCCGCACTAGGCGGGGCGCCTTCATCCGGCCCCCGCAATTTTCAACAGCAGCCTTCGCAACAGCCCGCCGAGCTGGCTGCGGGGGCGTGCCTGAACCCCGGGAACGGCAATGCACATCCTGCGAAACATCGACAAGAACGCGGAGC
Organism: Leisingera sp. JC1; assembly: GCF_001679925.1. GTDB lineage: Bacteria > Pseudomonadota > Alphaproteobacteria > Rhodobacterales > Rhodobacteraceae > Leisingera. Next base: position 86,769 of record NZ_LYUZ01000002.1, read on the forward strand.
GCTGGCTGCTCCTGGTGTTCTACGTGATGCTGGTCATCACTATGGCGATCGAAGTGATCCGGCGCGAGCTGTTTGCCTTCTCCTCGATCTGGGGTGAGGAGATAGTCCGCTATTCCTTTATCTACCTCGCCTGGATCGGCGCCGCAGCGGCAGTCAAGGAACGCGCCCATATCCGTATCGACGTGATCCTGCATTACCTGGGGCCCCGCCCCAAGGCGCTGATCTATATCTTCGGCGACCTGGTGATGTTCATCGTGGCATTGGTGGCGCTTTACTGGTCGTTCGAGACGGTGCTGGTCTCGGCCAAGTTCGGATCGGTGAGCCACGGGCTGCGGGTGTCGATGGTCTGGTTCCTGATGGCGGTGCCCGCGGGCTTTGCCCTGATGATCTGGCGCCTGCTGCAATCATTCCTGCGTGACTACCGCAGCCTTCGCGACGGCACCCCCGTCTTTGAAGGCGACAAGCTGTTTGATTGAGGGGCCTTAAGCGATGCTGTGGAATTCACTCAATCAAACGGTCGAGCTGGGCTGGGACTTCTATCTGCCGGTGATCATGTTCGTGGCGCTGATTGCGCTGGCGGTGCCGGTGTGGGCCGCGATCGGCGCGGCGGCCATCACCATGCTGGTGATGTCCGGCGACCTTCCGCTGAGCGCCATCGGCGAAAGCCTATTCACCGGCATCGACGCCTTTGCGCTGACCGCGGTGCCCTTGTTCATTCTGACCGGCGACGTGCTGGTCCGGACCGGCCTCAGCAAGAAGTTCCTGGATGTGGCCGAGGCGCTGACCTGCTGGACACGGGGCGGCTTCGGCTCTGCCACGGTGCTGGTCTGCGGCATGTTCGCGGCGATCTCCGGCTCTGACGCCGCCGGCGCTGCGGCCGTCGGGCGGATGACCATCGCGCGGCTGGTCGAAAGCGGCTACCCGCGGCCCTATGCCTGCGCGCTGGTGGCGGCGGGTGCCTGCACCGGCATCCTGATCCCGCCCTCCATCGCCTATATCATCATCGGCCTGGTGCTGGGCATTTCCGCCTCCACCCTGTTCCTGGCGGCGCTGATCCCGGGACTGGCGATCCTGGTGTCGATCCTGGTCACCAACATCATCATGAACCGGCTCTATACCTATGAGACCGGCGGCAATATGGGGCTGGGCGAATGGCTGGGCAACCTAGGCCATGCGCTGAAATCCGGCTGGTATGCCTTCATCGTGCCGGGCATCATCTTCTACGGCATCTTCTCCGGCCGCCTGACCCCGACCGAGGCCGGCGCCACCGCGGTGGTCGTCACCATCCTGATGGGCTTCCTGCTCGGCACCCTGAAGCTGTCGGACTTCCCGGCGATGCTGGTTAGCTCTGCCAAGGTGAACGGGGTGATCCTGCCGATCATCGCCTTCTCCGCTCCGCTGGCCGAGGCGCTGGCCATCATGGGCGTACCGCAGGGGTTCGTGACCGCGGTGACCGGGCTGACCGATGATCCGTCTCTGCTGATCCTCCTGATGATCTGCATCCTGATCGCGGCCGGCTGTGTGATGGAGACAACGCCAAACATCGTGATCCTGGCGCCGATCCTGAAGCCCTTGGCGGACAACATCGGCATGAACGAAATCCAGTTCTGCATCATGATGATTACCGCACTGGGTGTGGGCTTCATCACCCCGCCGCTGGGGCTGAACCTGTTCGTCGTCTCCGGCATCACCGGCGAATCCATCCTCAAGATCGCCGCCCGCGCCGTGCCCTTCGTGCTGACCATGCTAATCGTGGTACTGCTGATCGCCTACATCCCGCCGATCTCGACCACGCTGCTTCCTGATATCTACAAGTAGGACCCCCTGGAAATGACCCGTGAATACCTGAAAAAGGCTGCCTTGACCCCCAAGTCCGATGCCTCCGAAACCCATAAGATCGTGCAGGGTATCCTTCACGACATCGAGGCCGGCGGCGATGCCAAGGCGCTGGAGTATGCCGCCAAATTCGATCAGTACGAGGGCAATGTGCTGCTGACGGCAGAAGAGATCGAGGCCGCCTGCGCGCTGGTTCCGGAGAAGCTGAAAGCTGACATTCAGTTTTCCCACGACAATGTGCGCCGCTTTGCGGAGCTGCAGAAAAGCACGATGCAGAATGTGGAGACCGAAATCTCCCCCGGCTTCGTCACCGGGCAAAAGGTGATCCCGGTGGATGCGGCGGGCTGCTATGTGCCGGGCGGCCGCTACAGCCATATTGCCAGCGCCATCATGACCGTGACCACCGCCAAGGTGGCCGGCTGCAAGCACATCACTGCCTGCTCGCCGCCGCGCCCCGGCGTCGGCGTGGCACCGGCCATTGTTTATGCCGCCCACATCTGCGGTGCCGACAAGATCATGGCGATGGGCGGCGTGCAGGGGGTTGCTGCGATGACCTTCGGCCTCTTTGGCCTGCCCAAGGCCAACATCCTGGTCGGCCCCGGCAACCAGTTCGTGGCAGAGGCCAAGCGGATTCTGTTCGGCCGGGTCGGCATCGACATGATTGCAGGCCCGACCGACAGCCTGATCCTGGCCGACGGCACCGCGGATGCCCATATCGTGGCCACCGATCTGGTGAGCCAGGCAGAGCATGGCTACAACTCCCCGGTCTGGCTGGTAACGGATGACCGCGCCCTGGCGGAAGAAGTGATGCGGCTGGTGCCAGGCTACATCGACGATCTGCCCGAAGTGAACCGCGAGAACGCCGCCGCGGCCTGGCGCGACTATGCCGAGGTGATCCTTTGCGCGGACCGCGAAGATATGGCCGCCTGTTCCGATGAATACGCGCCCGAACACCTGACCGTGCAGGCAGAGGATCTGGACTGGTGGCTGGAGCAACTGACCTGCTACGGTTCGCTGTTCCTGGGCGAGGAGACCACGGTCTCATACGGCGACAAGGCCGCGGGCACCAACCACGTGCTGCCGACCTCGCGCGCGGCCAGCTATACCGGCGGTCTCAGTGTCCACAAATACATGAAAATCGTCACCTGGCAGCGCGCCACCCGCGAGGGCTCCAAGCCGGTGGCGGAGGCCACGGCCCGGATTGCCCGGCTAGAGGGGATGGAGGGCCACGCCCGCGCGGCCGACGTGCGGCTGGCCAAGTATTTCCCGGATGAAMCCTTTGACCTGACCGCCGATGGTTGACCCGCGAACCAAGTTCGATCTGGCAGGCCGGACCGCCTGCATCACCGGCGCTAGCTCTGGTCTGGGCCGGCGGGCAGCAATCGCGCTGGCCGCAGCCGGGGCGCAGGTGGTGGTGGTGGCGCGGCGGGCGGAGGCTTTGGAAAGCCTCTGCGCGGAGATCGGCCCGACGGCCGCATATGCGGCCGCGGATGTGGCGGACCGCAGCGGGCTGGAAGCGCTGCGGCAGGCGGTCTCCGCCCCCTTCGGGGCGCCGGACATCCTGGTGCATGCGGCGGGCGTCAACACCCGGCAAGCCGCGGATGAGGTGACAGCGGAGGGCTGGGATCAGACCCTGGCGCTGAACCTCTCGGCGCCCTTCTTCCTGAGCCAGGCGCTGGTGCCGACGATGAAGGAGCGGGGCTGGGGGCGGATCGTCAATTTCGCCTCGCTCCAGACAACCCGCGCCTTTCCCGGCGGCATTGCCTATGGCGCCAGCAAGGGCGGGATCGGCCAGCTGACCCGCGCCATGGCAGAAGCCTGGTCGCCTCTTGGTATCACCGCAAACGCGATCGGGCCGGGGTTCTTCCCGACTGAGCTGACCCAGGCGGTATTCGAGGATGACGCCCGCGCCGCCCGCAATGCGGCGCAGACCTGCATCGGCCGCAACGGGCGGCTGGAGGACATCGATGGGCCGCTCCTGTTCCTATGCTCGGAGGCGTCGGCCTATGTCACCGGACAAATCCTGATGGTTGACGGGGGGTTCACAGCGAAATGAAAGCCTTGGTTTATGAAGGGGTTGAGACGCTTGCGCTGCGCGACGTTCCGATGGCAGCGGGCCGGGATGGTGAGCATCTGATCCGCATCCGCGCCTCCGGCATCTGCGGCTCGGACATGCACGCCTACTTGGGCCACGACAACCGGCGGCCCGCGCCGCTGATCCTGGGGCATGAAGCTGCCGGCGTGATCGAGGACGGCCCCCAGGCGGGCCGCCGGGTAACGATCAATCCGCTGGTGACCTGCGGCAGCTGCGCTGCCTGCGCGTCGGGGCGCGAAAACCTCTGCACCAGCCGCCAGATCATCTCCATGCCCCCGCGCGAGGGCGCCTTTGCCCAGTTCGTGGCGATGCCGGAGCGCAACCTTGTGACAGTGCCAGAGGAGGTACCCCTGGAAAAGGCCGCTCTGGCCGAACCGCTGGCGGTCAGCTGGCACGCCGCCCGGCTGGCGCTGGAGGCGCTGCATCCAAGCACAGAACGCCGCGCGCTGGTAATCGGCGGCGGCGCCATCGGCCTGGCAGCTGCATTGGCGCTCAGGGCGATGGGGGTGGAGGAGGTGACCATCCAGGAGCCGAACGAAGCGCGCCGGGCCTACCTGACGGACCGCTGCGGGCAAAAGGCGGTGGCAGAGTTCAAGGGAATGGTGCCGCTGGTGGTGGACGCCGTGGGCTATGCCGCCACCCGCGCCGCGGCCTCAGCAACTGCCGCGCCCGGCGGGGTGATTGCCCATGTCGGACTAGGTGAGGACGCGGGCGGCTTGGATATCCGCCGCATGACGCTGCAGGAAATCACCTTCATCGGCACCTACACCTATACCGCGCAGGATTTCCGCGACACCGCGCAGGCAATCTTCGACGGCCGCCTTGGCCCGCTGGACTGGCCTGAACAGCGGCCGCTGTCGGACGGCGCCGCCGCCTTTCGCGACCTTCGGTCCGGTGCGGTGGCCGCCCCCAAGATCATCCTCGACCCCTGGGCCTGAGCCCGCGCGCCAATCAAACGGAGAGCAACCATGTATGACAAAATCCTGGTTCCCATGGCCCTGGATCACGGGGTTTCTGAAACGACGCTGGAGGCCGCCGCCACCCTGTGCAATCCGGGCGGGCAGATTACCGCCCTGCATGTCTATGAGGCGGTGCACAGTTCGGTCACCGCCTACCTGGATGAAGACACCATGCGCGAAGGCTTCGACAAGGCCCGCCAGCTGCTCGCGGCCAAGACCGCAGGCCTGGACAATGTGACGGCGGAAATCGTCAAGGGCCGCTCTTACCGCGCCATCATCGATTACGCGGAGCAGCACGGCGTGGACTGCATCGTCGTCGGCTCCCATAAACCGGGGCTCAGCGACTTTTTCCTCGGCTCGACAGCGGCCCGCGTTGTCCGCCACGCCCCTTGCGCGGTCCACGTTTGCCGGACCGCCTGCCCCCGAAACACGACACCCTAAGCAAAGGCAACCGACCATGAACATAGACAAGAGGATCGCTGACGATCTGGCCGCCAACGGCGTTTCCTTCGTCACGACCGTGCCCTGCAAACAACTGGCCGGTGTGATCGAAGAGATCGACCATCGCGACGACATCTTCCACATACCCTCCAATAAGGAGGATGAGGGCATGGGGCTCTGCGCCGGAGCCTGGATGGGCGGCAAGCGCCCCGCCATCATCATGCAGAACACCGCCATCGGGGTCACCATCAACGCGCTGGCAACGCTGATCCAGTATTACCGGATGCCCCTGCCGATGCTGATCTCCTACCGCGGCGAGTTGCGGGAGCCGGTGGCCTGCCAGGTGGAGATGGCGGTGCACACCAAGGCGCTGCTCGCCCAGCTCAACATCCCGGCCTACCACTTCCACTGGCAGAAAGATGTCGAGGAACTGGACAACATCCTGAAATACACCTTCATGTGCAACAAGCCCGTTGCCATCCTGACCGACGCCAATTTCTGGGGAGGCTATGGCGACCAATGATCCGTTCCGAAATCCTGAAAGAGATCGCCCCCATTCTCCGCAGCCAGCTGGTGGTCTGCAACATCGGCATTCCATCACAGGAGCTGCATGCGATCGACGACCAACCCACCAATTTCTACATGCTGGGCACCATGGGGCTTGCCTCCTCCATCGGCCTAGGGCTGGCGCTGGCACAGCCGAAACCGGTGATCGTGATCGATGGTGACGGCTCAATCCTCACCAACCTCGGCACCCTGCCCACCATCGGCAACAACGCCCCCGGTAATTACATCCTGATGATTATCGACAACGGCTCCTACGGCTCTACCGGCGACCAGCCGACCTATACCAGCCAGAGCACCGATCTGGCCGGCATGGCCCGCGCCGCCGGCTGCGCCCGGGTGGTCGAGGTGCAGGACAAGGACACCGGTCCGGCGCTGGAGGAGGCGCTGGCCAGTGGCGAAGCAACTGTGCTGGTGGTCAAATGCGACAGCGGCAACGCCAAGATGCCGGTGATCACCATGGACCCGGTGGTGATCCGCGACCGCTTCATGAAGGCCGTGGCCGGCTGATGGGTGCAGGCGCCATCCACTCTGCCGAGGATGCCCGCCGCCTGGCCCGGCGGCTGCTGCCCTGGATGGTGTTTGACTATATCGATGGGGCCGCCGGGCAGGAAACCGGGGCGGCGCGCAACCGCGCCGCCCTGGATGCCATCACCCTGCGACCCCGAATCTTGCGTGATGTCAGCCAGCGCTCGCTCGCCACCCGTATCTTCGGCGCCGAGGCGGACCGGCCTTTTGGGATTGCCCCCATGGGCATGTGCAACCTCGCAGCCCCCGGCGCCGACCTGATGCTGGCCCGGCTGGCAGCGCGCTACCGGGTGCCGCATGGGGTTTCCACCGTCGCCTCGACCCCCTTAGAAACCATTCTGGAGGCGGCAGAGGGCTACGCCTGGTTCCAGCTCTATTTCAGCGGCGACGGCACCGGCACCTTCAAGCTGGCCGAGCGCGCCCGCGCGGCCGGATACCAGACGCTGGTGCTGACGGTCGACGTGCCCGAGGTCGGCCGCCGCCCGCGCGAATTGCGCCACGGTTTCAAAATGCCGTTCCGCATCGGCCCGCGGCAGTTCCTGGATTTTGCCCTGCACCCGCGCTGGTCGCTGACAACCCTGCTGAAAGGCAAGCCTGTGATGGCGAACTTTGAGATGGAGGGATATGAATTCGACCGCACCGAAAGCCGTGCCCGGGCCACCTGGGAGACGCTTGCCCGGCTGCGTGATCTCTGGCCCGGAAAACTGGTGGTGAAAGGCGTTCTGGACGTGGAAGACGCCCGCGCGCTGGTATCGGCAGGCGTTGACGCCATTCAAGTCTCAAGCCATGGCGCGCGGCAACTTGAGGCTGCACCCGCTCCGATTGAAATGCTTGCGAAAATCCGCTCCTCGCTAGGGCCGGACTTCCCTATTTTCTATGACAGTGGAATCCGGTCAGGCGAGGATGTTCTCAAAGCTCTTTCACTGGGGGCAGACTTTGTATTCGCCGGACGAATTCTGCAGTTTGCTATCGCCGCTTCAGGAGAGACGGGGTTGGAGCAGTTATGGAATGCCCTGAGCCAGGAGCTGAGTATAGCGATGGCGCAAACCGGACGAACTGTGCTGAACGGCGATTAACAACACCGACAGTTCAAATACACTTCAAAGAGTGGGCGCTTCGCTCTGGAGGAAACCATTGCGACGGACGTAGACAACTCCGCTGAGAAGACACTGCTCATAGACACGCGGCCAACCGAGAGCCTTCGGAATACAGTCCAGAACGAGCCATCTGCGCGCGCCAGGCAGAAATGCGCTGGCATATCACCACACAGCTTTCGAAGCCTGAAACACGCCACCTGCCGGAAATCTATTGATTTTGACCAATACCGGAACCTCTTCCGAGGTTCGGGTCCTGCTTAATCCGGTACCCGAGTCCGCACGGAATGTGCATGGCTGTCTTCACCCGCTTCCTCCAGACGTGGCCCGGCATGAACCAAACCAATCCCCCGCATCCGGAAATTGCCTTCGATGATCGAATGGAACGCTCCGCCGGTTGAGTTACTGTCAACCAGCAAAAGCGCCTGCGCCACCGCTGCATAGGTCAGCGCCTCAGCATCCAGCATGCTCCACGCAGCTGCCAGATAGGAGCCCAGAATATCCCGGGCCTCCAGAAGCGCAACACGGAAACCCTCAGGATCATCGGCATAGCGGGCATCGAACAGTGCCTGCATGACCTCTCCATAATGGGGACTGTCTTCCAGCTGGTCGGACAGATCCTCCATTTCAGGGGTAATCAAACCATGCACCAGAAGCCGTTCGTGAAAGATGTCCACCAGGATATCGAACATCGCCCCGGTCAGGGGCTCCGACAGCGCGTGCTCGCTGCTCCATCCGCAAACGAAATCATCCAGCAGCCGGGTGTTCGCTGCCATCCGGATTTGCGCATTCCCTGCAAGCTCTGCAAACCGGTTCAGCTGGTTGAATGTGTACAGATTGCCCTTGGTGTTCTCTAACAGGTCTTCGACCACCGATCCGAAATGCAGGGAGGCAATCAGCGCAACCATATCCGCCGCAGATTCATGAAACCCGTAGTATTCACCGGGAACATCTTCCAAGACCGGCATCCCTGCGATGCTGTAAATAATGGCGTGGCCGATCTCATGAGCAACAACATCAAAGTTCAGGCTGTAAGCGCGGTACTCACCGCCGTGTTCATTGGTGCCGCCCGTTTCAAGAAACCCCCAACCGATATGGGCATTATCCAAGCTTGGCAGCAGGGACAGTTCCAGCCGGTCGTAGTCGCGGGCAAAGTGCCAGGGTATTTCGTGGCCGAAATACTCTTCCCATACATCTAGGGTGAAATGCGCCGCTGCAAAAAGGTGTGCCGCTTCAAACCGAGGATCAGATGGCGGGATATGAAGGAAGTGCCCGTCTGCATCCGGTTCCGGCGCCGCGTGAATATCCCCGTGCCAAGGCGGCAGATACATGCCCTGTCCTTCAGGCCCCTGCACAATTGCGCCATAGGGGATCATCTTGCCCAGCGCATTTACCGTATACATCCGCGGTCCTGACGGCCCCGGACCGATGCTACCCGGGGGCGCGGAAATCTCAACAAGCTCCAGCACCGGCTTGTCCGTTCTGAACGGCGATTGCGGAAACAGCAGGAACCGTGTTCCCGGTGCCTCCTGTGCCGCCTCAAAGGTGTCGTCCATAGTGCCTCCAATCCTGCGGAGGTTTCACTGGCCCCGGCCTGCCTCGCCGCTGCGGCCTGATGCGGGCCCCATTTTGCACTCATGATGATACATGAATTCTCGCCGGATCAGCTCGTAGAATTCCGTAATCTCAATTCCTATACCCGCCGCGTATGCCTTTAAATCCTCCGGAATGTCCTGACGGAGACGGGTTTCGAAATACCAAGCCACTGTCCGCAACCGGTCCGCCTGCTGCATGGAAATGCCCGGCTGCACACATCCCGAGGCCTGCTTCCTTTTGGCATCGGCCCGCGCTTTCAGGCTGGCATAGGCACCTGCCAAACGGAGCTCCGCCAGCAAGCGGGGTTCCAAGCCGCCCTGCACCGCGCTGGTAGCCGCAGCGGCTCGCGCCGCCTCGCCCAGTTCCGCCTCGTATTGCGCAGCGGTCAGCCCATTGGCCTGCAGCCACGTCTGCAAGTCCTTGCTGCGGACCAGGCTATGTGCCTGCCGGTGGCTGTTCAGCTGCGCCAACAAGGCTTCCCGTCCGGGCTGAATAGCGGACCTCTGCGCCTCTTGCAGCGCCAGGAAACGCAGCGCCGCCCGGTTCAGGAACGCAGCATAACGCTCCGGCTCCAACCGCAACTCATCCAGCACCCTGCGGTCCGCGTCCTGCAAGCTGCACTCCTGCTTTTCAGCCCGGCGCACCAGCCCTTGCCATGCAAGAGTCTGCTCCATCGGCTCGCACACCTGGACCGCAATCGTCTCTTCCTTGCCGGAAAACTCTGACATTCGAGCCAGCATTTCCTGCGCGTCCTTGCGTTTGGCATCCACCGCGTCTGTCTTCACCCAGGCCGCAAACCGGTCCCGCCAGGATGACTTTGGAAGATCCGCCAGTATTCGTTTCCAGGTCCGCTGCTGATAGTAAAGCGCCTTGGCGGCCTGCAAAACAGCTCCCGCCTGCACCGCGTCCAGAACCGAACCGCTTGCCGCATGCTCCACCGTCGCGCGGATCGAAACCATTGGTTCGCTCAGCGGCGCATAGCCCAGCTCCGCCGGGCTGTGCAGGACCGCGACTTCGTCATCGTCGATGATTGCGCCTGAGGCATAAGCCTCATAAATCCTGCCGACGCCAATCATACCAAAGGCCGACAGCTCTGCCGCCCGCAAGGCCCCCATGCTGGCGCTGCCGAACACGGTTATGCCCTGCTCCATCGCCCATAGAATCTCCTTGTGCCAGACTGAAGGCACCCCTTCAAAGTAGCCGTCGATCAGTCCGATTGCTGCGGCGCCCTGGCGCGCTGCTTTGTAGATATCCCCCTGACCGGCAGGGGGGAGAACAATGGCGCCGGGCAACAGGGCTTTGGTCTCCTCCTCCCCGATGGTCGGTCCGGCGAACACCACAGCCGTCATTGACTTGCCTCCGCCGCCCGCAAAGCCCGCGCGCCAGCGATGAAATCAGGATCGTCGTGCGGCGCTTCCAGCCCGGGGATCACGGCGCGCACCACGGACACGCCCAACCCGGGACGCGACAGGTCAACAGTCAGCACCTGCATCATTCCGGCTGCTTCCAGCCTGTTCAGCAGCCAGCACTGATCCTCTTCGAAAGAAGGGGAGGAAAAAGCCGGGCAATCCTGAAACCTGGCCGCGGCCTCGCACTGCAAAAGCAGACGGCGAACGTACTGAGCGCGCTCAGCGGCCGCTGCAGGCGTGAATTCCTCCGGATCCAGATCGTCGCGCGCTCCGGAAATATAGGTCAGGCGGGTCTGTGCCGCCTCCGTCAGTGCTCTCAGCAGGGCAATGGCCCGGTCCGGATGACAGCCGCTGCCAATGCCGATATGGCCGGCCCCGCTGCCTGCCTCGCAAATCATGCAAAGAAACGCCGGAACCCCGATGTCAGAAGTGATGTCCCATATACCTGCGTCCAGCCCCGCCGCAGCAAAGCGGTCCAGCGCGTCTTGGCAGCGCGCGTCATCCATCGTGGCCGGATCAATGCGCGGTCCCGGCGCCGCATGGTGCCACAGGGTGATCGCATCGCGTTCAATCAGCTCGCAGATCGCATGGCAGGAAGCTTCTGCAAGGCTGTTGCCCGACGCCAGCCCGTTTGTAGTGCGCGGGAACGCCCCTTGCCCGCCGCTGGGAGGACCAGTATAGTCAGTATCCACCATTTCATAGGGCAGCCAATACCGGTTGCCAGTTGCCAGATCGGTGCCTTCGATCCACAACATCCGCTGTTTCGGGTTAAAGCCCGCACCGGTCACACGCGGCAGCCGTGCCACATCCGCAACCAGTGCCTCCTTCTGCAAATCCAGAAAGCTGGCGGATCGCAGCGGCAGGGTAATCCGCTCTGCATGCCAGGCCTCAATAGCCTCCATCACGCCGGAGGCCTGCGCGGCCTCCAGTGTCAGCCCCTTGCCCAACGACACTGCAACCGACCGGGAGTTTGGCCGCGTGACCATAACCGTGGGCAGGCCCACCCTGTCCAGCCCCGTCAGATTAGCAATCCGGGTAATCCCCATATCTGTCAGATGCGGGCGCACCCTTGCCAGTGTCTGCGCTGGATCACACAGACGGTGGGTGTCGTGCAGATAGCCTTTTTGCTGCGCCTCAGGCATCTGGCAGGCCTCACTGTCATAACAGCCGCGGAAAGTCTGACGCTGTCCAAAACAGCGGTTGGCAGCCATAGCCAAAGGATGACCTGCCGCAGGCTAGCGGTCAACAACAGGGCAGTCAGATGGCGAAAGCCATGACACCCCTGCCCCTACTGATGCGGCTGAAAATCGAAAACAGGCACGAAACTTGCAGGTGCCAGTGTCTGGTCCAGCAAGTCCTCTGACACCGTGCTGCGGTCGAAAATCCTGATGGCAGGCCCGGCATGTTTGAAACGCAAACTGCCTTCGATTCCACGCACTGCCATTTCGACCGCAAGCCGTCCTTGAAGCACAGGAAAATCCGTTGGCGCAGCTATTATGCGATCGCGAAGAACCCCGCGGTAGACCGCATGGGTCATGTAGTCTGAAACAACCTGAACCTGTTCCTGCATGCCGCGGGCGCGCAGCACCGACACTGCGGCTTCCGCAGCAGGCGCGGAACCAGCTATGTAGTCCAGATCCGGAACCGCATCCAGCGCCTCCTCGACCAGCCGCACCTGGATTTCACGCCCGGTATCGCCATATTTTGTAACCGCGATCTTGGCTGAACTGTCAGCAAGCGCGGCGCGGAACCCCTCCTCGACAAAAGCCACCCAGCCCGCCTTCGCCGGCCCTGGAAACCAGGCGACCTTGACTTCAGGTGCCCCCTTCGGATGGCGTGCAGCGATGAGTCTGCCTGCCTCGGCCCCCATCTCCGTCCAGGACACTCCCACTTTGGCCGTGATCCCGGCATCGGCAATGTCATTCACAGCAGCAATCACCGGAACAGAAGCCGAAATCCGCTCCACCGTGCTGGTAAGGTCGGCGAAAGATACAGTTCCAAGGATCAGCGCATCGGAACCGTCGGCGACACAAGCCTCCACCTGCTGAATTTGCCGCCTGAGGTTGGGATAACCGCCTGCTTCGACCAGCTTGAAAGACACTCCCAGCCGAGCGGCTTCTGCCACCATCCCGTAGTTAACGCTGAGCCAATATGCATCTTTCAAGTGCGGGTAGGCGATGCACAGGCGCCATTCCTGCGCCGCCCGTTCGAGCGGTGCATACTCCACTTCCTCCAGCCCGCTGCCGTAGTCAAAAGCGGTCCGCGGCACCTGCAGCCGCCAGCTGTCCGCAGCCGCCATTGTGCTGAAACACGTAAAAAGCAGTAGCCACAAAGCGCGCATGAAGTCCCCTTCTCCGGGAGTGGAGGATAGGCAGCGGGACGGAAAAGGGAAATTCAAATTTGCGAAATCCGCAAATGCAGGCGAAAGTTCCTGAATGTTAGGAAAGCTCGGCCTTGGCGGAAAACTGAGCCTCGCGTTTATCGTTATTGCGGGGTTGCCGACCCTTGCCGGCATTCTGGGGCTGGTTGAACTACGTGTGCTTGCACGCCGCCAGGCAGAAGTGATCAGCCAGACAATTCCCGCCATCGCAGAAGTGCGCGGCATGGCAGAGGAAAGCACCCGAATCATAGCCATTGCCCCGGAACTGGCCGGTGTCGCAACCCAAGCGGAACGGGCAAACCGGGCGCAGTTTCTGTCCGCTCAGGTCGAGGCGCTCACCCGGCGGCTGGACGCGCTGAAGCGTGGCGGCATAGCCGGGTCCAGCCGCCTGCGGGAAACCGTTACTGATGCCGCAAGTGTACTGGCGTTGCTTGATGAACTGGTGGAAACGCGCATCGCGCTGCACAGCGGGCTCAAACAATTGACCACCCGCAACTTGACCGCCGCAAACAACCTACTGAGCATGGCCGACACGCTGGTTGCCAATGCCGAGATGGGAACAACAGCCGTCATTTCAAGCCTGTACGGACCAGGCACGTCTCCGGTGGAGGAGCAGGCCCGCACCGATATGCTGGACAAGCTGATAGAGGTGGACCTGTTCCAGCTTGGCCTGATGTTCGAACTTAGATCGCAAACTGCTGAGATCGGACTGCTGATCAACCGGATCGAAGAGGCAGGCAACGAGGCCGAACTGCAGGAGATCGAGAGCGCACTGACCAGCCGCTTGGACATCGTTTCCCGCCGGATCAAGGCAATTCGCGATCCCGGCCGCCGCCAGCAGGCTGAAGGCTATGCCACCCAGCTGCAATCCGTGACGGAAGGCAACGCCGGCCTTTTTGGCCTGCGAGCCCGCATCCTCACCACCGAAACCCGCATCAACACACTGAAGCTGGAACTGCAGAACACAGCGCTTCGGCTTGGTGATGAGGCCTCTGCCGTCGCCGATCAGGCGCAGGCGCGGGCGATCAGCTCGGGGCATGCTGCCGCAGCTGACATTCAACGGGCACAGCTGCGCAATGGGTTTGCTGCCGTCACCGGCTTCCTGCTTTCACTGGCTGTCCTCTGGTTTTATGTGCGCGGCAGCATCACCCGCCGCCTCAACCAGCTGGCAGCCACCATGGCCGCACTAATGCGCGGCGAACTGGATCACCCGGTCCAGCCCCGCGGGCAAGATGAGATAGCCCGTATGGAAGCGGCCGTGGAAGTGTTCCGCCAGCAAGCACTCGACAAGCAGGAGCTGGAAAAGGTCCGCGACCGCAACGAACAGGAACTCAGGGAACACCGCAACAACTTGCAATCTCTTGTCGACGAACAAACGGAACGGCTGCGGGAAGAAGTGGAGGCACACGACGATGCCCGTCAGAAGGCCGAAGCTGCCGATCAGGCGAAATCTGAATTCCTGGCGATGATGAGCCACGAAATCCGCACCCCGATGAACGGCGTTCTGGGCATGCTGCGCAACCTCTCTGACGAAGGCCTGCCGCCCGGGCAAATGGAACGCCTGCGCGCGGCGCTGGTGTCGGGCCAGAACCTGCTGAAAATCCTGAACGACATTCTGGACTACTCCAAAATCGAAAGCGGCGCGCTGAAACGGGAAGACGTCACGTTTTCACTGCGCGATCTTGTGGACGAGATCATTGTCCTGCTGCGCCCCAGTGCCGACAGCAAAGGAGTTCATCTGTGGCTGGATGCACCTGCAGACCTCCCCGGCGTTGTTAAAGGAGACGCCGCCAAGCTGAGGCAGATCCTGTTCAACCTGCTGTCGAACGCACTGAAGTTCACGGACACGGGCGAAGTCATCCTGCGGGTTCGCAGAAATGGCGGCACTGCCGGGCATCACCGGGTTGCCTTCGAGGTCAGCGATACCGGCAAGGGCATTTCCCAGGAGGCCAAGGTGCGCATTTTCGAAGCATTCGAGCAAGAAGACCCGGAAACCGCCCGCAAATTCGGTGGAACAGGATTGGGCCTGGCGATCAGCAGGCATTTTGCCCAGGCAATCGGTGCCCGCCTGTCCCTGGAAAGCACCAAAGGCGTCGGCTCTGTTTTTACCCTGGCAGTGGAACTTGCGCCCGGCGATCCTGCAGACTTGAAGCCGGAAGACCCGCCGGCTCCGGTCAAGCTGTCTGGCCCCCCGTTGTCGGTTCTTGTGGTGGAAGACAATGAGATCAATCAAATGGTTGCGCAGGGCTATCTGGAACGTATGGGCCACAGCTGCCAATGCGTGGCAAGCGCAGAGGAAGCACTGGCGATCCTGCCGGAGACCCGGTTCGACTTAGTGCTGATGGATGTCAGCCTGCCTGGTATCAGCGGCACTGAGGCTACCCGCCGCCTGCGCGCAATGACAGATCCGCGACTGTCAAATCTTCCGGTCATAGGCATCTCCGCGCATGTTCAAGAAGAGCAGATCGAATCCCATTTGCTGGCCGGGATGAATGGTTTCGTGGCCAAGCCAATCTCACCGGAACGTCTTGCCAAGGCGCTGCAAAGCATCACACAGGGCCACGAAGGCGCAGTTTACTTGTCAGCTCGCCAAGTCTCTCCCGGACAGGACAGGAGATCCAGCCTGCTGCGGCAGATGCAGGAGAATATTCAGGATCTGGGCGAGGAGCGGGCCATTGAAATTGCCGCGCTGTTCCAGCAGGAACTTCCCAAAAGTGTTGAGAAGATGGACGCCAGCCAAACAGCGCATGACCTCGCACGGCTGGCGCAGGAAGCCCATCGCGCGAAGGGCGCCGCCAGCAGTTTCGGTCAGCAGGACCTGGCCAGTCTTCTGGCAAAACTCGAGAAGTCCGCCACCGATGGCAGCCAGGCCGCCACCGCTGAGCATATGGGCGAGCTGAGCACACTAGCGCCGCAAGTTTTGGAGGCTCTGTCCAGAGTGCTGCGCGACTATGGCCATCAGCCCAAGGGAGCAGTGAACACGTAGCCTTCACCGTGCACAGTGGTGATGATCCGGGGATTTGCAGGGTCTTCTTCCAGCTTGCTGCGCAGGCGCCGGATCAGCACATCCACAGTCCTCGGGTTTGCCCCGTACTGACGATGGGTGACCCGGCTCATCAGCGCGTCGCGCGTCGCGACCTCACCCGCCCGGCCAACCAGCATATCCAGCACTTCAAACTCCGCACGGGTCAGCGGAATACTGTCACCCTCAACTGTTTGCAGATGCCGCGCAGCGACGTCGAACCGGAATTTTCCAAAAGTATAAACCCGCCGCGCAAGGCGCCGAGCCTCCTGCGTGCGGCGCAAAAGGTTCTTTAGCCTGGCCAGAAGTTCGCGCCGGTTGAATGGCTTGCAGACATAGTCATCCGCGCCAAGTTCCAAGCCTACAATTCTGTCGACTTCGTCATCCCGGCCGGTCACCAGAATGATTCCAATGTCCGATTTGGCTCTCTGTTCCCGGGTAATCTGCAACCCGTCCTTGCCGGGCAGATTGATGTCGACCAAAAGCAGATCGACATCCCGTGTTTGCAGGACCCGTTCCGCCTCTTCGGCGGTCTCGGCCTGCGAAACGGCATAGCCTTGCGCATCCAGATAGCTGGCAAGAGTGCTCCGGGTGACCGGCTCGTCCTCAATGATCAAGATATGCGCCATGCAGGTCCCGCACCCCAACTTTCCCTTCAGTTAACAAATTTTAACATACATGGCCAGCCTGTTCATCTGTCCGGGCTGACCTGTTCACATCTGCTGCCTAGCCTCCGTCACCGAAAGCATGGCTTTCAAACAGCGAAAAGGCTCAGGCCGTCAGGACCGGGGCCGCGACAACAGGGAGACACACATGAAATTCCGGAAACACCTAATGGCCAGTGCCGCCGCAATGGCGATGACAGCTCCGATGGCTATGGCAGAGGATTCCTCCGACCCCATCATCATTCCCATCCATAACTGGTCCAGCCAGATCGTGATGAGCCACGTTGTCGGGCAGATTTTTGAATCCATGGGAAACAGCGTTGAGTATGTTTCGACCGACAGCCAAGCCGTTTATGAATCGGTCCGTTTGGGCGACGTCACGCTTGAACTGGAAGTTTGGGAAGGCGCCTTTGGCAAGTCTTTCAATGAGGCACTGGCCAAGGGCGGCCTGCACGATGCCGGCGATCACAACGCCGTCACCCGCGAAGACTGGTGGTATCCGGCCTGGACTAAAGAAGCCTGCCCCGGACTGCCAAGCTGGGAAGCTTTGAATGATTGCGCCGCCGCCTTTGCCACCCCGGAAACCGGCGACAAGGGCCGCTTCCTGGGCGGACCGGTTGACTGGCTTAAGCATGATGCGGAGCGCGTCGAAGCACTGAACATGAATTTTACCGTGGTGAACGCCGGCTCCGCGTCGGCACTGTGGGCGGAAGTGGCTGCCGCGGAAAAAACCAAGAAGCCGGTGGTGATCTTCAATTGGACACCGAACTTTGCAGAGGCTGTCTGGCCGGGCGAATTTGTTGAATTTCCGGCTTGGGAAGAGGGTTGCGACAAGGATCCTGCGGTCGGCCCGAACCCGGATGCCACCTACGACTGCGGCAATCCGGCGAACGGCTACCTCAAAAAGGCCGCATGGGACGGCATGAAGGACAAGTGGCCCGCGGCCTATGAAACGCTGACCCAGATTAGCTTTACCAATCCGCAAATCGCAGAAATGGCCAAGCTGGTCGACATTGACGAGTTGGAGCCGGAGGACGCCGCCGCCGAATGGCTGGAGGCGAATGAAGATCTCTGGAAGCCCTGGACCGGTTCCTGATTTCCCGCACGAACGTCAATCAGCCGGGGCGGCCCGCTGCCCCGGAATCCCTGCTAAAGAAAGTTAAGCCATGACCGCCGCCACCCCCGTCATTTCCTGCAAAAACGTCTGGAAACTGTTTGGCGCCAATCCGGAACAGTACCTGAAATCCCTGAGCGGCAACCCGGGTTTTGATGAGATCCGCCAGGCCGGCTACATCGCCGCGGTGCGGGACGTTTCCCTGGATATTGCCAAGGGGGAAATGCTGGTGATCATGGGCCTGTCCGGCTCTGGAAAGTCGACCTTTGTGCGCTGTCTTTCCCGGCTGATCGACATCACCGGCGGCGAGGTCAAGGTCGAAGGGCAGAACATTGGTGAAATGTCCGAGAAAGAGCTGATAGACCTGCGCCGCAACAAGATGGGCATGGTGTTCCAAAGCTTCGGCCTGCTGCCGCACCGCACCGTGCTGGATAACGTTGCCTTTCCGCTGGAGATGCGCGGACAGGACCGCCACGAACGCCGCGCCCGCGCGCTGGAGGTGATCGAGCTGGTCGGTCTTTCTGGACGCGAAGACTATTTCCCGCGCGAGCTGTCCGGCGGCCAGCAGCAGCGCGTCGGCATCGCCCGCAGCCTGGCGATCGAGCCTGACATCTGGTTCCTGGATGAACCGTTTTCGGCGCTGGACCCGCTGATCCGCCGCGAGATGCAGGACGAATTCCTGCGCCTGCAAGAAATGCTGGGCAAGACCATCGTCTTTATCACCCATGACTTCGACGAGGCCCTGCGCCTTGCCGACCGCATTGCCATCATGAAGGACGGCGTCGTGGAGCAATGCGACACCCCTGACCAGATAGTGCTGAACCCCGCCACCGAATATGTCGCCAAGTTCACCGAGGAAATCGAGAAGTCCCGCGTGGTTCACGCAGGCGTTCTGGCGCACGAAGTCAACGGCCACAGCCTGACAGGCGATCCTGTCGGTGACAAGCAGACCATTGCCGAACTTGCCCGGCTGCTGGTCAACGACAGCCGCGACTTCCTGCCTGTGGCCAACAACACCGGCACTCTGGTTGGCGCAATGAACCGCCAGGAAGCACTCGACGTGCTGCTGGGAGCAGGGTCATGACAGACCAGACGATGACACCTGCAGGTAATCCTCAGACCTGGACGCGGAGCCGGACAGGCTGGACCATTTTCATCGCAGCTTGCCTTCTGGCCATTGGTAATTCGGTTTTGCCTGCCGGGCTGGTGCGGCCGCCGGAGTGGCTGGTCCTCCCCTTCGCTGACTGGATCAATGCACTCTTCGTGTTTGTCCGCGACGATCTGGGCCTTCTCTACCTGACCCGCGCCTTTGCCGATGGCGTCGAATGGCTGCTCGATGTGACCGCCAACCTGCTGTACGGCAAGAACCGCTGGCCCCGTATCGGCCCCATTCCATGGACCGTAATCGCCAGCATCGGCTTTGTCATCGGCTATGCCCTGCAGGGCTGGCGGCTGTCGCTGCTGACCGGCGGCACCTTTGTCTGGATTGCCGTCATGGGACAGTGGAAATGGGCGATGGAGACCCTGTCCGTGATCGTCGTTGCCGCGCCGTTCTCGATTCTGTTCGGTCTTGTCATGGGCATTCTCGCCTGGCGCTCCAAGACTTTTGAAAGGATCCTGAACCCGGTCCTGAATATCGCGCAGAGCCTGCCGCACTTCGCCTATATGATCCCGGTCGTCGTCTTTATCGGCGTCGGTCCCAAGGCAGGCGCCATCGTCACCATCATTTTCTCGGTGCCGCCAATGATCCGCATGTCTCTGTTGGGCCTGCGTAAGGTCCCGCATGAGGTGATCGAAAGCGGCCATATGTGCGGTTCCACCCGCTGGCAGCTGCTGCGCCACGTGCGCATCCCAACAGCCCGGACAGAGATCCTGGTCGGTGTGAACCAGGTGATCATGCAATGCCTTGCCATGGTGGTTCTGGCCAGCTTCATCGGCATGCCGGGCCTCGGCCAGAAACTGCTCCAGTTGCTGCAAGCGCTGAAAATCGGCCGCTCGGTCGAGATCGGCATCACCATCGTTCTGCTGGCGGTCATGCTGGACCGCTGCACCAAAGCATGGGCCACCAAACAGCCCGAGCATTTCGAAAAAGGCACATCCTTTGCTGTGCACAACAAATTCCTGCTGCTCGGCATTGGCCTATCGCTGGCTTGCCTGGTACTGGCGCAGTTCATCCCGCTGATGGACCAGATCGGCCGCCGCGATGCTTTCACCATCTCCAAACCGATTGATGCAGTCGCAGACTGGTTCATCGTACTGATCGACCCGGTGACCCAGTGGCTCCGCTGGTTCCTGATCACTTGGGTGCTGATTCCGATCCGTGACGCCTTCCTGTGGATGCCCTATGCTGCCGTCCTGGCGCTGCTGGCAGCTGCCGGCTGGGCCATCGGCGGATTGCGCTCCGCTCTTGTGTGTTTGGGTTTCTTTGGCCTCATCGCCATGTCCGGCTGGTGGGACCGCGCCATGATCACCGTCTACACCGTGGTGGTCGCGGTCTCGATCGCCGCAGTAATGGGCTTTCCGCTGGGGATCTGGGGCTCTTTCAACGAAAAGCGCGCAAGCATCGCGCTGCTGATCTGCGACACGCTCCAGACCTTCCCCAGCTTTATCTACCTGATCCCGGTCGTCATGCTGTTCGGCGTCAATGACGTGGCCGTGGTCGGCGCGGTGATTCTGTTCGCTGCGGTGCCGCTGGTTCGCTACACTATCGAAGGGCTGCGCCAGGTGCCGGAAACCTTGATCGAGGCTGCCGATATGTCCGGTGCCACAAAGATGCAGACCCTGTGGAAGGTGCGGCTGCCGATGGCATTGCCGACCATTATGGTCGGGGTCAACCAGTCGGTGATGTTCTCGCTGTTCATGGTGATCATCGCAGCCTTCATCGGCACCCAGGATCTCGGCCAGGAAATGCAGCGGGCGCTGTCCTCCACCGATGTGGGCAAGGGCCTGGTGCTGGGCCTTGCCGTTGCCTTCATGGGGCTGATGGTGGACCACCTGGTGTCCACCTGGGCACGGTCCAAGAAAGAAGCACTGGGACTGGAGTAATGCTATGACACTGCACTCCAGCGACTTCGGCCCCGCCCCGATCCGCCGCTTCGGCTTCCTGCTGTTTCCCGGCTTTCCGATGGCCTGCCTGACCGCAGCTATCGACACGTTGCACACCGCAAATGAGCTGGCCGGGCACCAGGTTTTCAGCTGGTCGCTTGTGACCGAGACCGGCGCACAGGCAACAGCCTCCGCTGGCGTGCCTTTTGCGGCAGACTGCAGCCTTGCTGAAGCAGACGCCATGGACTGTCTGTTCCTGCTTTCCGGGCCAGAGGCCGTGTTTGATGACCCGGTCCCCGGACACGGCCGGCTGCGATACCTGGCACGCCACGGTATCATCCTTGGCGCGGCCGCGGGCGGTATTTTCCCGCTTGCCCGCAGCGGTGTTCTGTCCGGGCGGCGCTGCGCTGTCCATTGGAGCTACCGCAACGCCTTTGAAACCGCCTTTCCGGATTGCACTGCTGTGGACAGGCTGGCCGTGCGTGACGGGCCGGTTCATACAATTTCCGGAGCCGCTGCGATGCTTGACCTGGCATTGGAGCTGACCGGGAACGCACTTGGCGAGGCTGCTATGAATGAGGTCGCCTGCATGTATCAGCATCCTGTCCTGCGCAGCGGCAGCGCACGGCAAAAAATCCCCGTTCTGCAAAGCGGCCGCACGGTTGATCAAATGCCGCCTGCGGTCAAGCAGGCGATGTCCATCTTTTCGGAGAATGTCGAAACTCCTGTCGGCATCCGCGAGGTCGCCCGCATGGCCGGAATTTCTCCGCGCCAGCTGGAGCGCAGTTTCCGCACCGCCACAGGCCTCAGCCCTGGCGAGTATTACCGCCGCCAGCGCCTCAAGACCGCCAGGCAGATGGTGCGCTATTCCTGGGACAGCATCTCGGACATCGCTCATTCTGTTGGCTATGCCAGTTCCTCGACGCTGACGCTGCATTACCGCAAATTCTATGGTGTCACGCCCGTTCAGGACCGCAAACAGACTTTTCTTCCCGAAGCCGGAATTCCGGCCCGAAACCGCCCCGCAGCAGACCAGTGCCCGGCCAAGACTATCACGCTTTCATCAGGATGAAGGCAGCTCAACCCGGCCTGTACCCTCGCAAGCGATGGCCTGCGCTGCATATTGAAGGCGCGCACGCCACTAAAATACCGGCTGCGTGCGATGGTCAGGGTAGACAACTGCCAATTGGCCGGGCTCAAACAGATCCAACGTTTTGCGCCAGGTCCGGCCAAGCCACAGCAAATCCACTGACAGATCGCCAGGGTGATAGGCCGCAGTGTACAGCGTGCCAAAACCCTTGTCGAAAGCCAGTGAGTACAGTGGCGGCTTGAGGAAAGTTCCGACAAATTTTTCCTTGGTTTCCGGATGCAGCGTCAGCCGGTGCAGCAAAAACCGCTCCCTTTCAACAGAGGCCGTTAGACGAGCATGACTGGTCCATTCAACGCGTTCCTGATGATTGGTCGCAACCGCCGCATGGGTGATCAGGGTCGGACGGTCGGGTGCAAGAAAGGCGGTGAAGTAGTTCCGGTTGCGGTCCAGTACCGTCACATTATAGCTCATGTGGCAGGGCACGCGCCGCAGCACATCCTTTGCCTCCTCGATGGTTGAGCAGGTCTGCAACAGATACCTGAGGATGAGCGGCACCCCAAAGCCGTCGCCCACGGCCCGGCGCCCGCCGAAGGTCAGCGAGACGCAAAGCCCGGCATCGTTCACCCCGTCCAGCAAGCCGAACAGGCCGTCCGAGGTCCCCATGACCTGCCGCCCATTCCAACCGGTCTTCAGATACACCGCATCAAAG
Organism: Leisingera sp. JC1; assembly: GCF_001679925.1. Classification (GTDB taxonomy): domain Bacteria; phylum Pseudomonadota; class Alphaproteobacteria; order Rhodobacterales; family Rhodobacteraceae; genus Leisingera. The sequence continues at coordinate 109,316 of NZ_LYUZ01000002.1, forward strand.
GCCGAAGGGTTGTAATCATAATTGCGCACCAGCAGCGGCTCCCTGCCCTGCCAGATGGCCTGGCTGCAGCCTGCCAGATAACGCGGCGGGCAATAGAAACTGAGGAACCGGGATTCCAGATCGCCGCCGCCAACGGACGCGCACAGCTGATCATAAAGCCCCACCATCTCAGGCATATGTGTTTGCAGCGCACGACGGCATTCGGCATAGGTTGGACGGCCAGAGAGGCCTTCGCTGGCCCACCAATTCAAGTAGGCTGTGCGGTATTCGGAAAAGAGCCCGGACAGCACTTGCCCCGGCTCCGTTTCCTGCATGGCGCGGAATGTCAGTCTCATTCAGCCTACATAATCTTGAACGCCGGGTCCTCAAAGGCCTGTGCAGACGGCAGCGGGCGCGCCGAATAGGCGTTCTTGATGCCGTCGATCCAGCGTTTCGATTTCTCGGTCAGCTGGAAGCCCTTGGTCATAGACCGGCCCCGGGTGACAAGAATGCCCAGATCGGCGCCTTCATAGCGGTAATCGCCTGCATTGGAGATCCGCAGGAAGAATGCCTCATCCTCGCTTTCGACAGCGCGGCGGTGATAATCGAAACGGTCGAACACCACTGATCCGTCCGGCAGCATCTTATATATCCCGGATTCCGGCGCGTGGGTTACGATATCCACTGTGTCCTCGGTGTGCTTGATCACCATCTGCGACCAGGAATCTATCATGTCCGGGTCAGCCCAGCGGGCATTCAGTTCCCCCACATCCAGCTTGAACGGTTTCTTGGAGAACTCCAGCAGGTGGAACAGGAACAGCGGCGCGTCCGCATGGGCAAAGGCAGCGTGGTTGGTCATCGAGGACGCCCCGGTGATCCGCGGGTTCAGCTCGCCCAGCCAAATATCGCCAGTCTTCTTGTCGATCAGGAAGTCCAGCTCAAAATATCCGCGATAGCCCTCCTTGCGCAGCTGCTCGCCGAATTTGAAGGTCAGCTCGCGTGCCTTTTCGCGTGTCTTAGGTGGAAAGGCAGTAGAGAAAATCTCATTGCCGCACCAGCCGCCCCGGTAGGGCGTCAGTTCCTTAAAGCCGACAAGTTCTGTCATCAGCGGCCCGACGATTGTGCCTTCGGAGGTGCAGCAGGCCTCGATCGCCGAGCCGCGGCAATCGATCCGTTTCATGATCTTGATTTCGCCCTGGCCGACGATCTCATGCTCATGCTTGCGGAAATCAGCCTCCGTCTTGATGAAGAACGTGGTGTGGCCGGAATCCCCGAAGGCGCTTTGCAGCACCAGATCACTGCCAAGATCCGCCTTCTTGCAGATCTTCTTCAGGTGATCATAGCTGTCGACCTTTGAAAGCGTATTCGGAACTGAGGGCACGCCGGCCTTGTTGCCGACCCGCACGGTCTCAATCTTGTTATCCATCTTGGTGCGCAGCTTCGCCTTGGGGAACCACACCTCACCGCCAAGTTCCTTGGCCAGCTTCTCAGTCTTTTCATCGAACATCAGGAACACAAACTTGGGCTTGCCGCCGCGCGCCTTGACGTAGTCGATGACCTCCTTGTGCTGCAGCAGGTAGTTGTTGATGTCCTCGATGGACTGGAATTCGTCATGCGGCAGCTCAGACGGCACCAGCACGTTCGGGTGGCGGCCGTCGAAACAGTCCATGTAGCAGATATACTTGAAGTTCTTTACCCACTCGTCGAGCCCGAGAAGATTGAAGTTGGTCGCTGAGACAAAATAGACCGGGTCCGTATTGGTATGGAAATAGCGGCGGATCTCCGAAATGTTGTTCAGAACTTTCTTCGGCATGTATCGTCTCCCAGTGAATTCAATTTTTCGTTGGATTTCTGTTTCTTGGCGGGCGTCTATTTCTTGACTGACTTCAGGGCCTCCTTGGTGAAAACGCGCAGCCCCAGATCAGCGCGGAATCCGTGGATTTCGCTCACATCAAGCGCCCGCATGAACGACAGGATCTCCGGGCTTATGACCTGCCCCGGCACCAGGATCGGAAAGCCTGGCGGGTAGGGAATGATGAAGCTCGACGAAACCAGCTCTTCACCCGCTTCCAGCCGCTGCATCAGGTTGTCATCTGTCGGGATGTAATCGCAGTTGTCCTCGTTGTAGGCGAGGAAGAAAGCGGTGCGGATGTCGCCCTCCGGCGTTTCCTTGCCCGCCCGGAACGCATCGTGGAACCGGCTGAAATCCGGCAGCGGCGGCACATGTTCCACCAGCGCCGACACCCGGTTGTCAAACGACCGGCGCTCCATCTTAGAGGCATCGTCCAGCAACTCATCCAGATCGTTGGCTATCTCAACCAGCACCTCGATCAGGTAAGCAACCGAAGACCGGGTAGTGCCGATGTTGGTCATGAACAAGACAGTGTTGCGCGATGTCTTGTTGATCTGGATCCCGTATTTGTCCATCAGGATCTTGGTCTTGAAGGTATCACCATCCCAGCCTGTGCCACCTACCGCCAGAGTGACGCGGGTCGGGTCCAGCACAAATTCATCCTGGCTCCACATCGACCATTTGTCGATCCAGCCGTGATCCGGGTCGTAATAAGCCTCCACCCCGCTCTCGCGGAACTGCTCCGGAATCATGTCGCCGGCGGTCAGCACTTTGAAGTACTTGTTCAGCAGCGGGTGTTCACTGATCGCCCGGCGGATCGACATCGCGCTTTCGATTTGTTTCTGAACGAACTCGAACCCCTCAAGCTCCACCTGCCGGCGCCCGACATCCAGCGAGGCAATGATCTGATAATTCGGCGAGGTCGAGGTATGTGTCATGTAAGCCTCGTGGAAGGCCTGCTCGACTTCGCCCTTAAAATCCTGGTCATTCACATGGATCATCGACCCCTGCCGCAGCGAGGTCAGCGTCTTATGGGTGGACTGGGTGGCATAGGCCCGCACCCGCGCATCAGGCGGCGGCACCAGCCGGGTATTCAGCCAGGTCTCCTCATCCGCGTCCTTCAGCATCTCCTGCTGCGCCTCCCAGGCCTGCACCGTCTCCGGGGTGCGCAACGTTTCCCGCAACGTGTTGGCCACCCCCATCGCCGTGCGCTGGCGGTAGGTCGGGTCAAAGCGGGCAAAAGCAAACCAGGCCTCGTCCCACAGGAAGATCAGATCTTTCTTGATCGCCAGGCATTCCTCCATCACCCGGCGCACGTTGTAGACGATGCCGTCAAAAGTGCAGTTGGTCAGCAGAACCATCCGCACCCGGTCCAGCTTGCCGGCTGCTTTGAGCCGCAGCAAGGTGTGCTTGATTTCGCGCAGCGGCACCGCCCCGTACATCGAATGCTCATGCAGCGGGTAGCTGTCCATATAGGCCACGCTGGCACCCGCCAGCACCATTCCGTAGTGGTGCGATTTGTGGCAGTCCCGGTCCACCAATACAATGTCGCCGGGGCGGACCACCGACTGCACCACGATCTTGTTGCAGGTCGAGGTGCCGTTGGTGGCAAAGAACGTGTGCTTGGCGCCAAAGGCGCGCGCGGCCATGTCCTGCGCTTCCTTGATAGGGCCGCGCGGCTCCAGCAGGCTGTCGAGCCCGCCGGAGGTGGCCGATGTTTCCGCTAGGAAGATGTTGGAGCCGTAAAACGCCCCCATGTCCTGAATCCAGTGCGAGCGGCTGATCGACTTGCCGCGGCTGATCGGCATCGCGTGGAACACGCCGGTGGGCTGCTTTGAGTATTCCTTGAGCGCAGTGAAGAACGGCGATTTGTAGCGCCGGTCGACCCCGCGCAGAATGTTCAAGTGCAGCTCCTGGAAATCCTCCTGATTGTAGAACACCCGGCGGCAGCGGCCCAGATCCAGCCCCGCGATATCCTCGGCTGAGCGGTCGGTGACCAGATAGGCGTCCAGCTCCGGCCGGATCTTCTCGATCAGGCGGCAGGCTTCGGGGCCGTATTCATGAGGGGCGATGGAATCGACTTCCTCCCCCTCGCTCACGCGTGTCAGGTACTGGTTCAGGATCGGCAGTTCGATCTTCGATTTCAGCGACAGTCCGGGGCGCACCACCACGGCCTGCACATTGTGGTTGAACAGGATGCCGATCAGCGCATCCTCCAGCGATGGCACAATCACCGGCTCATAGATGAACGGGTCCTCAATCCTCCGCATCCGCAAGAGGTTCTGCCGCAGGAACCGCTCCTGCGATTCCGACACGTCATCAACGATCAGTACCTCGAAATAGGGCCGCCCCAGCGCCCGCGCCTCGGGCGCAAGCGACGCTTCGTCCTCATAGTCTTCGTTGTCAATCTCATCTGAGGACAGCGGAATGGACCGCCGCCGGTAAGCGCCGGAGGTCAGCGCCCGCGCGATACGGCGCACCGAAACCGCCAAGTCTTCCACATTGCCGTGCTGCAGCAGCCTGCGCAAATGCTCGAACGCATGAATGCCCGGAAACGCCCAATATCGTTCAATCGGCGCCAGCACATCGAACAGATGCTCCGCCGCGGCCATCAGTTTCTCGCTCTGACGGCCCTCCTGACGCTGCCGGGCCAGCCCCTCGGCCGACTCCCGTAGCGAACTCCATCTGTCCGCCCGCAGTTGGGTTGCACTGTAATAATCCCGGATCGACGGCAAAGCCTTCCTTTGCGGCTGCAAGTTCAAAACCTGCCTCCTTTCTGTCGCGTCAGGACCTGCGCCGCCTTCCAGTCCGGTTAATCAGAACCCGTTTTTCCAGGAAAAACGGAAAAATGATGCGGCGAATGTAACGTCTGCTCAAAATTCTCAATCGAGCTGCGCGGGTCGGAGGACTGCAGCCCGCGCTGCGATCCCTGACCAGGCGTCTCAAGCGGCCCCAGCGTTTTCAGATAGGCATCAGCCCCGCTGGTGCGGTCGTAAACAGTGAACTCTGCTTCCCGGTCGCGGAAGCTCTTCAAAACCTGGCCCAGCCCCTTGAGCCCGGTTTCGCGCTGGCGCCGGACCTGATCCAGATCGATTTCGATCGGGAACATATCCTCCTGCCCCGCCGACTGATGCAGCACGGTGGCTGAAGGATCCACCACAAGCGAACGACCGACACCGCCGGCGCTCAGCCCGTTGACATCAAAAACATAGCACTGGAACTGGGCTGCCGTAGCCCGCGCGATGGCAATCTCCGCCTCCCGGTCGGTGGTGCCGGTCAGCACCGGGTGCAGCAGAACTTCCACTCCCTGGCTGGTCAGCTGCCGAGTGGTCTCCGGGAACCAGATGTCATAGCAAATCGAGAGGCCGAACCGGCCCACCTCGGGGACATCGAACACGCAGAACTCAGTGCCCGCAGAAATTCCTGCCTCATACGGGCGGAACGGAAACATCTTGGAGTACTTGGCGACAATCTCACCTTCCGGATTGATCACGACAGATGTGTTCAGGATCCGGCCGTCTTCGGTTTTTTCGAACATGGACCCCGGGATCAGCCAGATGCCAAAGCGGCGCGCATCTTCCTGAAACTGCTGCAATGCATCGTTGGGAAAGGGTTGCGCGAACTGATCCAGCGGCCCGTAGGGGGCAAGTTCGGAAAACAGAACCATCTGCGTCCAGGGAAACCGGGCCATCAAGATCTCAATTCGGTGACGCATGGCTTCGACATTCGAGTGAAGCGCAGAGACATGCATCTGAACACCAGCAATAGCGAAAGGTGTCATATTGGGCGGAACTCCAACTGTATTTGTTGCAACCAGTCTATTTGCGGTCTGAGCCCTTGGCTAGAGCGTTTCCCCTTTCCCTCGGCTATGATAGTTGGAGACAGGTTCCACTATACCAGTGTGCGCACGAACCACTGCCAAGCAATGTTTTGGCCGCTTGGAAATTAATCCGCCGTGCCGGCGTTCAAATCCAGTCCTTTGTCGCAGTTCGCCAGCCAGCAGTGCCGGACTAGAGGTTCCAGGCCTTAGACGCCTACCACCTATAATTTCTATTCTTTTTGTGGTACTTTCATCCTGAGGGAGAGTGTTGCGGGAGCTGGTAAGGCGAGGTTTGCAGCCGGCCCGTTACCGAAAGGTCTTCTGATGTTGTTTCCATAGCCACGGGAGTATGTGTTGTGGCCGAGTCTCTGCTGAGTTTTTCCGAAGTGCTGTTGTTTGGACGCCCCCTGAGTGATCTGCAAATCAATGCCGCAGACGCGGACGATGAAGAAAGCGTGCGCGCGGCTACTGATGCAAGCCTGGACCTGACTAAAAACGTCAGCGAAGTGGACGGGGTCGATCTTGCGCTGAACGACAAGGTTTTGGTGCGCCTCAACGGCTCAAAAGAAAACGGAATTTACCAGGCTGCCGCGGCCCAAGGAAGTAACTTTAAGCTGGAGGGGCGCCAAACAATTGAGAAAGGTAAGAGAGTTTCAGTTTCAGAGGGGGACGAACTAGGCGGAACAACTTGGGTTCAGAGAAAGGAACCTGACAAGCAAGTTTTCAAGGAGTTCAAACCGCGTCGCGGCCGGGGCAAGAACAATTTCTTGAAAGGCCAGTTCGGCCCGGATGCCAAGCTCGCGCGCATTTATGGCTTCTCTTACGAAGGCACGTATTTCGAACTGCCGGAGCCTGCCGTTTTTCTTGTTCACGGGGACGGCGAGAGTGCTACGGGCAAACTGCCTGACAAAACAGAGGTCCAGGTCTCACGCGCCCCTCTGAACCCTTCCGTGACGGGGGTTGCCTCAGCTGAATATCAGTTCGCAAACGACATTATGGTCTGGGACTATGACAAAGCCGACTACTCAATCCGCTTTGATGTAATGACGGGTATGTTGGAGCAGATACTTTTGGATGTCTACTTCGGCGGTGGACCTGACATTAGCGGCGCGAAGGTCAGCGGCGCCAAGGTGAGCGGTGCCAAAGTCAGCGGCGCTAAGGTCAGCGGTGCAAAGGTCAGCGGCGCCAAGGTGAGCGGGGCAAAGGCGCGCGGCTCCGGCGACTGACCGGCTTATTGGAACCGGTCGAGGCCCTGCGGTGCGGCTCACAAAAGCCTGCGCCGCATCTCTGATTCAGAACCCCGCTTTTTTCAACCCTTCGACAAAATGCTGGGTATCTTCTTCCAGGCGGTCAGGCTGTACTTTGGCCCAGCGATCCAGTGAAAAGTTCGGGTGGGCCTCGCGGTGCCGCGCGGCCATGTCCTTCGCCAGTTCCATATTGCCCAGCTGGGCATAGCTTGCGGCTAGCATGCGCTGGCCCTCCGTCGGGTTGTTCATCTTGGTCAGCGTGTCGATAACCGCGTCGTATTCCTTAAGATTGTAATAGGCGCCCCCCAGGTGCCACAGGTATTGATCCGGGAAGTAGGGGTTGAGCCGCATCGCCTGCTGGAGGTTGCTGATAGCAGCTTCGTTGTCGCCGGAGTGCGCCAGCGCATCCGCATAGTCGGACAGCAGATCGGCGTCATTCGGGTTGAGCGCAAGAGCGCGCTGATAGGCGCCAATCGCAGCGTCATGCTCTTTGCGGTACAGGTGCACAAAGCCCAATTCGCCAAAACCGCGGGCATCGGTCGGATCCAATTCCACTGCCTTTTGCGCAAAACTCAGAGCTGTATCCAGCGCGTGGTCCGCATCCTTGGCCCAAGAGTACCGCCAATCGATATTCATCGTGCGGGAAATGGCCGCCGACGCCCGGGCATAGTCCTGATCCCGCGCCAGAGCCCTTTCGTACAGGGTTTGCGCTTCGTGATTGTCCTGCCGTGTATAGCGGAAGATATACTGCTGGCCGCGCAAAACATATCCATAGGCGGCAAGGTCGGACGGAGCTGTCTGTGACATCCGTTTGCGTTCCTGTGCTTCGATCAACACAGCCGTGGCTGCAACAACGGCGTCGGTGACTTCATCCTGTATGGCAAAGATGTCATCGATATCCCGGTCGTAGCGCTCTCCCCAGATGGTTCGGCCTGAATCCGCGTCGATCAGCTCAATCGCGATGCGGATCCGGGAGGCTGCCCGCCGGACGCTGCCCCGCGCAACATAGCGCACGCCAAGCTCGCGAGCCGCATCTTGGGGCGGCATCAATCCCGCCTTGAAGAAAAAAGCGGAATTGCGGGCTATGACAAAGAGGTTTTTGAACTTGGACAGGTTCAGGATGATGTCCTCTGTCAGCCCGTCGGCAAACCAGCTGTCCGTGGGGTCTCCGCCAAGGCTCGAAAACGGCAGCACTGCAACCGAGGGAATGTCCGGCTGTTGCGGCGGCACGGGCTGATTGGCAGGGCGCAGGGTGGCCGCCATCGCCGCTCCCTCGATCTCGCTGCGGACACAATAAGCCGGGACAGGTTCCGCGATATTCTTGAGCCGCCGCGGACCCAGAAATTCGAAACCGAAGCGCAAACGGTTACGGATCTGCTCATAGACTGAGGCACTTACATAGACACGGCCCGGCTCGGCAATTTCCTGCAACCTGGCGGCTATATTGACGTTGTCGCCGTGAATACCGCGGTCGTCGACCAGGATTTCACCCATGTGGACACCTGCCCGGAACCGCAGTTGCTGATCCTCCGCCCGGCTGCGGTTGTTCTGGTCCGCGATCCGGTGCAACTCGACCCCGAATTTGACCGCATCAGTAGCGGTTTCGAACAAGGCAAGAACGCCATCCCCCCGGACCGCAACAACCTGACCGTCATGCAGTTGGCAAGCGGATTCCAGCTGCTCCAGCAGGGACTTCAGCGCGCTGTAGGTGTCAATCTCGTCATTACCCATCAGCCGGGCATAACCGACCACATCAGCAAACAGCACCGCGCCAAGCTGACGCCGGACATGATTCTCCTTGTCTTGGCCGCTCACAAGCTGTCCTCCCCTCGTGAGAATGGCTGAAGCCGGCTGCTTGCCGGATCCGGTGCCGTGTAACGCCAGGCAGACCGAAACTGTTTAGCTGTCTGGCGGGTCCTGCGGGCCTGGCGGCCAGGACCAGCCGGAGCTTCCTGATCCCAGGAACCGGGCTGTGCAGGAATCGTCAAGCTCCCTTGCGAGGGCCGCACGGCAGGCGTTCCATTCGCTGCGCAACAACCCAACGCAGATCATGTCATAGTACCGGCCGTCTGCGAACCAGGCGTCCCGCATGGTGCCTTCAGTTGCGAACCCGGCCCGTGATGTCATCTGCCGGCTGCGCGGGTTGTCGGACCGATAGTAGGATGTAACGCGATTTAGCCCGATCTGCCGGAATGCAAAGTCCAAAACCAGTGCCATGGAACGGATACCAATACCTTGCCGGCGACGGCTTTCCTCTATGAACAGTGCGATGACAGCATCGCGGTTAACAGAGGAGATGTTTTCCAGTCCGGTAATTCCGCAAAGCTCGCCTGTTTCCGCTGTGATGGCAAACCAGTGCCTGCCAGGGTCCTTGGCAGCCTCTGCAGTTTGCCCCCATGAGGCATCCATGCCCTCGGAATTCAAAGGGGCCCGGGCGGAGCGGTCAAAGCGGGCCAGATCGGCAACGTTTTGAAACCAGACGGCCATCGAGGCAAAATCGCCTTTCTCAAGCGGCCGGAGCCAAAAAGCTGCAGACTGCCGCTGCGGCATTCGCTTTCCTCTTCTTTGCTTGCGGATCCCGAAACGGGCCTTTGCACCCGGAGGACGAGTCCCTGCCGGACAATACCACATTCTTTCCCGGCTGGGGACGTTCACTGCAGGGTTGTTTGCGGTGAACACTCTTCCAAGGCCTCCGCGCAACCCTGCGGCGGTGCTGTACCTTTCAGGCCTACCTGGAGCTTCATTCAGCATGGAAGAAGCGCGAGAAACGTCAAATTTCTTGAGAGCGCCGTCCGTTTTGGGGTTGCGGCGCGGCGGCGGTAAGATTACATCCCGCCGCAGTGGACCGATAGCTCAGCTGGATAGAGTACTTGACTACGAATCAAGGGGTCGGGGGTTCGAATCCTCCTCGGTCCGCCACTTTCTGATTTGTCGGGCGACACATAGTTTTGCCATTTGCGACAGAACCTTTCCTTTTTCGTGTCTCCAACATTCCCGCTCGCGCCTCCTGTTCCGCCAGTGGCGAAGCCTTCCCTGATTTTCACTTCGGAAGACCTCGTGTCTTCCGGAGGGCAAAGCAGGGTGGGCGCAGCCCGGACTGCGGCCGGGCGGTGATCTGACACACGGGGCCGGAGCGGTGAAATTGGGAGGGGCCCGCGCCTGGCGCGGGAGGAACCGGATTTCTCCGTGGAGGCTGACGCGCAGCGGCATCAGAACCCGTGTTCAGATTGCCGGCCGGATGGCAGGCGGACCAATCAGACGGAAAATGCCAGGCGCGCTAGAGCGGAGCGGAGGCGCGGCTGACCTCTGTGCAAGCGATCGCGGTTTCGCCCGCGATCACATTCTAAATTTGGCAGGAAGGGCAGGAGGAAAGCGGCCAGCGTGATCTTCAACTGCCATTCACCACGCCAGCTGCAAACTTACACTGCGGCGGGACAGGTCGCAAGTTCGCCGCACCAAGTGTGAATGACATCAGCAGCCCGAACGCGACATTCGTATCAGGTGCGGTGCCAGAACTGCCGCGAGTGCGAAGCATTTTGGCCACATTCCCGAAAGCAGCCCTCCAGCAGGTGGTATTGGCCTGGCTGGTGTTGCGCTCCTGCCTGAGAGTGGTTGCCTTTGCGGGGCAGTCCAAATGAACTGCAGTTTCTATGAATTTGTTGCCAAGATGGCTCAAACTCACTGACCGCCGCGTTCATACTGCAGCCGGGAGCGCTTCAAGCGCTCAATCTTGCTGCGCCGAAGTTCGTTTTCATCTTCCAGGATTTCACGCGCGGCCCGTGAGGTTTTTTCCATCGCTGTTTTTTTGCGGGACAGGCCGGTTAGCTTCAATTCCTCAATATTAAACTTGGTCATCGTCTAACTCCAACGAGGCTGATTGTGGGCAGGTCTATTTTTTCGTGAAAGTTCAGTCCGGAACTTTGCCATGTGTGTCATGGTGCGAATGGAAGGGGCGGCGCTGTGACCGCGCCATTTGGATGCAGAGGCTTACGCAGCGGCGGGGAAGCCCACTTGATATCCCGCGGTCCCCACGGCGGAGACGAATGCGGCGCGGGCTACGCACACAGGGGTGAGGCAATCCATCGCTGCATCAATTTTCTCAAGCGCAACGTCTCTATTGTGATCAGAAACAGGCCAAGCTTTCTGAAGCCAGAAATGGGCTTGTTCGATTGTCGAAATTTTCCGTGTCCGCCCCTCGGAGGGCAGAAAAATAGTCATGGGTGTACCCCAGGAGATTTCTATCAAGTTTGTTCTTTCGGTGTTGTTTGGGAATACCGCATCTGAAAACTGTTACGGCAGATACGGAAACGGGAGCATTGCAAGAATGCTCCCGCTAAAGGTTTCAAGCCTGCGGAGGCTTACGCAAGTGCGAGATTGCTGGCGGACTCGCGCCCATCGCGGCCGCTCTCGATGTCGAAAGTCACGGCTTGGCCATCGTCAAGCTGTTGGATGCCAGCGCGTTCCAGAGCGGAAATGTGGACGAAAACGTCCCGCGATCCTTGCTCGGGAGCAATAAAACCAAAACCTTTTTGAGAGTTGAACCATTTCACGGTGCCATTGGCCATCGTGTCGTCTCCTTGAAAAATGCTATCCACAACACGCGATAGCCCGGCCCAGTGTCAACATAGGAACAACTGGGGCCGTTAGGAAACAGAAGGTCGTAGGAAGAAGCTTTGCCCACTTCAGATGGGTCATCCGATCGGTGATTGCAAGAGGCCAGCGCTGAAATCAGGTGAATATCTTGTGCAGTTGCTTCGCGCGCTCCCCAGCGCGCCGTTTCCTGGACAGTGTTCATACGAGCTGTTTTGGGCCCTCTGGTTTTCCTGGTTCCAAGCCCGCTAAGGTGGTGGTGAACTGATGAGATCCGCGGTAGGTTCGCTTGGACCCGATCAACCGTTTCCGCGAATTAGCTTGCCGCGAGGTCCGAGGGGGCACTCGATTTCGGTATGAATTGCTTTGGCCGAGGACGCACTTTCATGACCACGCGAAGCGACATCGAGCAACTGCTCGCCCGGACCAGCCTTGGCGACCGCGCAGCGTTTTCCGATCTCTACGATGCAACTTCTGCGAAACTTTTCGGGATCTGCCTTCGTGTCTTGAAGAACAGAAGCGAAGCAGAGGATGCCTTGCAGGACGCCTATGTCAGAATCTGGCAGAAATCCGCCAGCTATGCCGCCAATGGCTACAGCCCGATGACCTGGCTGATCACCGTCACGCGGAATCTGGCAATTGACAGGCTGCGGGCACGTAAGGATGGTCCGGCGGATACTGGCGGCCTGGACAATCTGACAGACAGCGGGCCAACACCAGAAGCTGCGGCCGTGGCCGCTTCCGAACGGCGCCAGCTTGGCGTTTGCCTGGATGAATTGGACGATGGCAGGGCGGAGGCTGTAAAGGGCGCCTATCTAGACGGCTACAGCTACAAGGAGCTAGCGGCGCATCATGGGGTGCCGCTGAACACAATGCGGACCTGGCTGCGGCGCAGCCTGCAGAAATTGAAAGAGTGCCTGAGCCGATGACAGCACCGGAAGATCATAGCGAAGATGCCGCCCGGGCCGGCGAATACGCGCTGCATCTTCTGGATGCAGAGGCCCGGAGAGCCTTTGAACAGCGGCTGAAGCGGGAGCCGCATTTGCGCCAACTGTTGCGGGAGTGGGAGGAGCATTTGGCGCTTTTGGCAGAGGAGGTGAAGCCGGTGGCGCCGCCGCCGCTGCTGAAGTCCCGTATCGAGGAACGGCTGTTCCCAGCCGGCTCAGGCAGCCGCCGCGGCCTCTGGGGCTGGTTCGCGGGTGCGGGTTTGGTTGCCGCAGTGGCAGTTGCTGCAGTTGTCATCCTGCCGCGCGTGACCACCCCGCCGGCGGTGGAGCCGTCATTTGTGGCCGAAATGGCAGCTGAGGACCGCTCACTGGTGGTTGTTGCGCAATTTGTGCCGGAAACCGCAACGCTGCAGATCCAGCGCCACACGGGCGCCGCTGCGCCGGGCCGGGCGCTGGAGCTGTGGCTGATAGCCGAAGGCGCACCGGGGCCAGTGTCGCTGGGCGTGCTTCCGGCTGAACCCGCTGCCAGCCTGCAGGTTTCAGCGGAGCTGGCGGCGCAGATTGCCGGCAGCACCTTTGCCATCAGCGACGAACCGGCAGGCGGCTCTCCGACCGGACTGCCGACCGGCGCGGTGCTGGCTGCGGGCGCGGTGCAGGAAATCTGAAAAAATTTCCGCTGGCGGTGAAACTTCCTCTGCCGCCTTTACGTGACTTCTGTCAGCGCCGGGCAAAACAGCCGGGCCAACTGACAGGAGTTTGACACTATGACCTTTACGAAAACCACGCTGACCGCCCTAGGCTTCGCTGCGGCCTCGACCATGGCTTTTGCCGGCAACCCTGAGGTGGGCGGCGCGGCAATGTTTGCGGACAAGAATATCGTCGAAAATGCAGCCAATTCCGCTGACCACACCACGCTGGTCGCCGCGGTCCAGGCCGCGGGCCTCGTTGAAACCCTGCAAAGCGATGGGCCGTTCACCATCTTTGCCCCCACCAACCGCGCGTTCGAGGCGCTGCCGGACGGCACCGTGGACACGCTTCTGAAGCCGGAAAACAAGGACGCGCTGACAGAAATTCTGACCTGCCACGCCGTCGGCAAGGAAGTAATGGCAGAGGCATTGCAGGGCATGATCGAGGACGATGGCGGCGAGCACCCGGTGCCGACCCTGGGCGGCTGCACCCTGCAGGCGACCTATACCGACGGCAAGATGATGCTGGTGGATGAGAACGGCAATGTGGCCACTGTCACTATCGCTGACGTGAAACAGTCCAACGGCGTGATCCATGTGATCGACACCGTGATGCTGCCGAAATCGTAACGGCGGCGCATAATCGGTCGGTGCTGCCCCGGCTCTTGACAGCCGGGGCAGCATTCCCTTGCAACGGGAACAGGCCGGGCGCGAGCGCCGTGATACCGGAGGAAAGACAATGCAACGCAGGACATTCTTTCTGGGCTCCGCGGCCATCTTGCTGGCAGCTCGGGGCTATGCCGAAGACGGCGGCTTTGAAGTCACCCGCACGGAGGCGGAATGGCGGGCGATGCTGAGCGATGCCGAGTTTCAGGTTCTGCGCAAGGAGGCGACCGAACGGGCCGGATCCAGCCCGCTCGACAAGGAAACCCGCGAAGGTCTGTACCACTGCAAGGGCTGCGACCTGCCGCTATATGCCTCCGCAGCGAAATACGACAGCGGTACCGGCTGGCCAAGCTTCTGGGAAAGCCTGCCGGACGCCATCGGCACCAAGCCGGACCGCAAACTGTTTTTCACCCGGACCGAGGTGCATTGCCACCGCTGCGGCAGTCATTTGGGCCATATCTTTGACGACGGGCCGCAGCCGACCGGCAAGCGCCACTGCCTGAACGGGATCAGCCTTGTTTTCAAACCAGCGTAGGTTCGTCTGTAAACAGGACGGTTCCTTGCTGCTGATTGCAGGGCGGGTCTTGCTGGCACTGCTGTTTCTGGCAGGCGCGGGGCAGAAATGGATCAGCCCTGAGACGGCAATGGGACTGCTGGCAAAACTTGGTTGGCCGCAGTGGCTGGTCTGGCCGGCGATGCTTTACAATGCGCTTGCCGGGCTGGCTCTGCTGGCTGGTTTCGCGATCAGGTGGGTGGCCATCTCACTTGCGGTGTATTGCATGGTCACAAGCGTGTTCCACCTGCAGCCGGCGGATGGGTGGCAGATGTCCATTTTCGTGAAGAACTGGGCCATTGCCGGCGGATTGCTGGTGCTTGCAGGCCAGGACAATGGAACCTGACGCCGGGCCGAATGCGTGGAAAAAGTTGGCGAGGGGGAAAGATAGCCGAACTTCAGGTGGGTCTCATCTCTGGGCGCGGCGGTGGCGTAGCGGCCCCTTGGCGGGTGGAGCAGGAGACACCCGCTCTTTCTGCTAATGGTCGAATTTTCTTCTGCCATGCAGCGGGAGAAAATCGGCGGTGCAGCGCACTGGCGCGATGATTGCCTGCGAAGCAAAGTTTCAGCACTTCCAGTGTGGGCTCGAACCAAACCACTGCCGCGGTGCGACCGTAGGTCTGCTCAGAATTGGCGAACGGCAAGTGCCGCCCGCCAACATGGTTCAAATGTCGATTTGCTCGGCGATGCTCAACGCATCTTCAAGTTCGACACCAAGATATCTGACAGTGCTGTCAACCTTTGTGTGCCCGAGCAGGAGTTGAACCGCCCTGAAATTTCCAGTTTTGCGGTAGATTTCCGCTGCTTTGGTCCGGCGCAGCGAATGGGTGCCGTATCCGCTGGGCTCCAGCCCAATCGCGGCCACCCAATCCCTCACAAGCCGGCCATATTGGCGTGTTGAGATATGCGGGCGGTCATGAAACCTGCTGGGAAACATGAAACGGCAGCCGAGAATCTCCGGTGACTTGATCCATGCGGCAATGGTATCCCGCGTGTTTTCAGAGGGTTCAAACTGAACAGGCCGCTTGGTTTTGCTCTGGATCACGGACACGCGTTCGCGAACGCGATCATCCCTCACCAGGTCGGCGACGGCCAGTTTCACCAAATCGCATCCGCGAAGCTTGCTATCAATGGCCACGTTGAACAGCGCAAGATCGCGCAGGTTGCCCGCCAGCTCGAGCCGCGCGCGGATCGCCCAGACCTGTTTCGGCAAAAGCGGCCGTTTCTGGCCGATGATCCGGCCCTTGTTCCAGGCTCTTCGTTTCGGGNCTTGGTTTTGCTCTGGATCACGGACACGCGTTCGCGAACGCGATCATCCCTCACCAGGTCGGCGACGGCCAGTTTCACCAAATCGCATCCGCGAAGCTTGCTATCAATGGCCACGTTGAACAGCGCAAGATCGCGCAGGTTGCCCGCCAGCTCGAGCCGCGCGCGGATCGCCCAGACCTGTTTCGGCAAAAGCGGCCGTTTCTGGCCGATGATCCGGCCCTTGTTCCAGGCTCTTCGTTTCGGGGTGACTGCGGGAAGTTGGACTCTTGGCATTGTGCGCCCTCCAATTCTCCCGCCAAACCCAGACATCAGCACAGCGCTGACGCCTCAGTTTACTGGTGGTTTGAATGGCCGTTGTCAGCTTGCTGTTTCATTGGCGAACGCCGCAGACGCATTGGGCAGCAGAGTGCCCTTATTCAGGGATGCTTTGCGCTTGCAGCACCAACCAAGTCCATGTGACGCCCGCTTGATGATTGCCTGATTGAATCGATCGGGTCTTTGTTTCATCAATGACAACGAAGCCTACGGCCTCCGCCCATCTTACGGTGTTCTCTATGTTCGGAAGAAACACTGGTCGCGTTGGCGCACCTGCACCGTGTCTGATCGAAATAATGACTTTGCCGCCATCGACGGTCACAGATCGTAAGGCCGAAAGCGCAATTCGACGGCCAGCATTTTCTAGGTGCTGCCATACGGCACACAAGAGAACGATGTCGAACGCTTGCCCAAGTGAAATCGTGTGTGGGAGTTCTGGAAAGGAGTCCTTTATCCATGTAATATTGGGCGAAGTATGCTTCGCCATGCCTGCCTGCCTCAGAGCATCGACAGGCTCAGCGGCTACAACTCTGTGAGAGAGCGAAGCGAACCATGCAGCATCCCTTCCAGTCCCTGCTCCAACATCCAATATTCGGCACGGTTTCTTTGGAATGTACTTGATGGCGGGCGCAAGTAGATCGACTGACGATATCGCTTCAACCCGCTCAATGAGGTCGCCGTCGGCGGCTTCCTCATAGCCTTTCAAAATCTCACTTCGCACGCTGCACCTCAAATAAAGTCGGTACGATAATAGGCGTATCAGGGTCCCTTGTCTTTGATGCAGCCACAAATCTGAGTGTCGGCTTTGTACGGCTCCTGGTGAATTCGGCGTCTGATCCTCGCCGCGGTCAACATGAATGACCGGTCCTTCCGCTGCGCGGCGGCACCGAAATTCACGCGCATGCAGCATTTCTGGTGCTGCGTGCGCACGCAGCGAGAAATTCGAATTTACAGGTTGGGCTCGAAGCCCGATTTCGCCGCGCGCGGCACGAATGTCTGCTTCCGCCGAAGGAAAACTTATGAGTCGCAAAAGGTAACTTTGCTGCGTCGGCTGTAAATATTTCTCTTTAAAATCAATCAACCAAGTTCCCCAAAAAGGAAAAACTATGTGTCGCCCGACATGATTTGTAGAACGACGCATAGTTTTGCCATTTGGCACCCATAGTCGTTCCTTTTCTGATCGTTCCCAGTCCTCACACTTGCTGATGACTCGCTGGCAAAATGGCGAAGCCCCCGCATCTGTTGAACTGCCGCGTGGCGAACGCGCGAGGGTGCGAGGGTTGCTACTCGACAGGGTTGGTGTGGATCACAGGCGTACGCTGTAGGGCTAGTGCATTTCTTTTTCTTAAAGGGTGCATTCAGGAAAAGTCCTACCCTCAGCCAATTCGCTCATGTAGCTGCGGGCTTTTGCTTCTGGGCTTCTCGCAGTAGTGGAAAATACACACTGATGTTTGGGCGGGTCCACTTTGGGCTAGTAAACCTGCCGAGTGCACCCACAGCACTCAGTTCTCAGGGCAGTGGCGGAAATGAGCTCGAACCACCCGTCTGTGGGATCCGTAGCGGGTGGTGGGATCGAGCCCAATTCTGGTCATTGATCGCCTGGCAGCTCCTCGCGCGTGCGACACTACGCGGACGGCCTAAAGCTGTCCTCGCCGCTGGAAGAGGATTTGTTTGGCCGCTTGATACCTCTTGCGGAAGACGGCCCGGAGAGTGGCGAACATCGTCTAGCCGAAGAACGGTCCGAACAATACCCGAATGGCAGTCAAGCGGATTGGAGGTGGGAAGATGACTGGTCACCTTGAAATTCAGGATGTCGATATCCGGCTAGCCAGGTTAAGAGCACGCTTCATCACGCATCAGCCTTACCGTAATCTTCAGGAGCAGTTTGACCGGCTGCTCCGCCGTCGCCGTGCAGTCTTGTCTCTCGGAACTTATACAGAGGCCAAAGGCATTGCCCTCGTAGGTGCATCTGGGAGCGGAAAAACTACCGCTGTGAACAGGTTGATTGGCAAATTTGCAGGCCCGGCAGCCCCTCAAGAACGGAATGCAATAGCCGAGATCATCAGCCTGCAAGTTCCGTCACCTGCAACGCTTAAGTACGTTGGTTCGTCGATGCTGCATGCGTTGGGCTATCCGCTCGAGCGTGACAAGCCCGCTGCGTTTATCTGGGATCAGGTACGTCATCTCCTCAAGGAACGCCGGACACTGTTCGTGCATCTCGATGAGGCGCAGGATCTGAGTAGCCCCACTTGAGTGGTCCAAATCGGTTTAGAGTTTCGGGCACTGGTGGGCGCATGTTGAGGGTCTGATGTTTTTGGGGAGCGCCGAATCGAAGAAGCCTCCGCTTTTTGCGGAGGCTTGGTCGGAAACGCTGGTTGCGGGAGCAGGATTTGGACACTGTTTCATCGCGGCTTGGTAACGAGACAAAGCTTGCAGCAAGACACGTTTCAGAAAACACGACCCTCCGAGACAGCGCAACGTTTTCAATTTCTCCGAAGCGCCAAGGTAAGGCTGCACCTGCGCCCACGGATGTTTCCTTTCCAGGCGCGAAATTCCGAGGTCCCTTTCGCCCCACAGCGGGGCTTGACCGGACGGTCCCCGAGTCTACCGTTCCGGTCACGTGGATGCCCGCGTGAAATTGTGCCTGCCAGGGCGTGCCCGCACAGACCGGGTCTGACATTGCCATCTGCTGCCCCCGGCCTGCCCAGTGTCTCCGAAAATTGGCATCCTCTCCGCTCCTGCTGCAGTTACTCAGGAATTCCCCCTTGCTGTTGCCTGCCGGCCGCTTGACCCTTTGGCGGAAACCCTTAGTGTCCGGCACAACTTTTAAGGGTTTTTTTGATGAATGTATTTACCCAGGACGCCCGGCTGGGGCGGCTGACGACCGTTTTGGGGCCGGAGGCGCTGGCGCTGATGCGCTTTGACGGAAGTGAGGCGCTGAACGGGCTGTTCGACTATTCCGTCGAGGCGCTGGCCACCCGCGATGATCTCGATTTCGATGCGCTGCTGGGCACCCATGCCACCGTCAGCATCAGTGGCGCCGAAGGCCCCGCGCTGTTCGACGGCATCATCACCGAGGCCCGCTGGAAAGGCCCGGGCGAAAACGGCTGGCGCTACGACCTGCGGCTGCGGCCCTGGTTCTGGCTCGCGGGAAAACGGCGCAACCAGCGGATCTTTCACAACAAAACTGTGGTGGAAATCCTGCAGGAACTGCTGATGGACTACGGCCATCTGGGCAACCCGCATCTGGAGATTGCCCTCAGCAGCGACTACCCGGAGCTGGAATACACGGTGCAGTACCGCGAAAGCGACCTGGATTTCGCCCGCCGCCTGATGGAGCGGTTCGGGATCTCCTTTCACATCCGCCACCAGAAGGCCAGCCACACGCTGGTGCTGAGCGATGACGTGCTGAACCATGCGGAAATCCCGCCCCGCCCCTACTACGGCGCGGCCCAGAACCAGGGCGCCCAGGGCGAGCATTTCTGGGCCTGGGGACCGGAGCGGCGGCTGACCACCGGCGCCACGCGGCTGACGGATTACAACTTCAAGACGCCCACGGCAGCGATGGAAAGTGACCGCATCGGCGACGCGGCCTATGCCGAGGGGCAGCTGGAAGCCTATGATTATCCCGGCGGTTACCTGGATCTGGGCCGCGGCAAGACAGTAGCGCAGCTGCGCTGCGAGGAGGAGCGCGGCCATGACGCCCGCCAGTTCGCCAGCGGCGACATCACCGGCTTGCGGCCGGGCGGCGTGGTGCCGCTGCAGGGCGGCGATGCGGTGCCGGGGGACGGCGCCAAGCACCTCTGCCTCTGGGCGCGTTACTCCTTTGTCAGCCAAAGCTACGGCTCCAACCGCGAAAGCAGCTCTGCAGACCGCCCCTTCACCGCCGACTACCGGCTGATGCCGCTGGACGCCCCGATGGTGCCGCCGCGAGTGACGCCCCTGCCGGTGGTGCAGGGCCCGCAGACCGCGGTGGTGGTCGGCGAGGGCGAGATCGACTGCGACGAGCACGGCCGCATCCTGGTGCATTTCCACTGGGACCTGGAGAAGGCCTATTCGATGCGCTGCCGGGTCAGCCAGAACTGGGCCAGCCAGGGCTGGGGCGGCATGGTGATCCCGCGTATCGGCATGGAGGTGGTGGTCGAGTTCCTGGAGGGCGACCCCGACAAGCCGCTGGTGACGGGGTGTGTGTACAATGGGCGCAACAGAGCGCCTGTGGAATTGCCTGCAAAACGGTCCCGTTCCGTCTTCAAAACCAAATCACATCAGGGGCAAGGCTTCAACGAACTGACCTTTGAAGATCAGTCCGGTGAAGAATTCATCTACATGCACGCGCAGAAGGATCTGAACATGCATGTAGAGAACTCCTCCATGCGGCGTGTCGAATTTGACGACAACGTATCTGTCGGCAATGCCTCCAACCTGGATGTTGCCGCAGACCGGACCGAAACCATCGAAGGGGCGCTGAACCTGAAGGTGACGGGACCGATCCTTGAAAAGACAGATGCCGACCGGGGCAACGACGTTGGCGGCAGCTATGCCGTCAGCGCTGGCGGAGACCTCACGATCAAAGCAGGCGGCGAGATCGTGCTGGATGCCGCCAAGATCACGCTGGTTGCCGGTGGTGCTGCATTGGTTCTGGAAGGCGGCACGGTAAACGCAGCGCCTGTCCTGAACGTCGGTTCCGCCTCGCCTGGTGCCGCGGCCCTTGCGCCTATCCCAGCGGTCCTGAAGGCTGCCGCCGGCGAAGGAACGCCGTTTGTATCCCACTGCCCGCTGAAAGGCGAATGACCATGCATCCCATATGGATTGCTGACTGCGAGCTGAGCGCCCTCGAAGGAGCGCAGCCGTTCTGGGGCGGAGAACACGGGAAGGTTCTGGTGCAGCTGATGCTGCGCGCGGCTGACCGCCATGAACTCGAAACAGCTCTGCGGGCCTCTGTGACTGCCGGGCAGGCTCAGCTGTCCAAAGTTAGGTCAGCACAGCTCCTGTCCAAAGCGCCTCCTTCTACGGCCTTAACGGCCGCAGCTGCCCGCGCAGATGCCTTAAGGCCGGTTCTGGTAGCGGAACCAATACCTTTGGCTTCCAGCGTGCCCGTATGTTTTGAAGAGGTGAACTGGGATGCGCTGGAACCAAACAGAGAACTATGGGCCGTTCTGGACGGGGTGAACTGGCCTGGCCTGCCGCAGCTCATCGCGGGATCCCGGCTGGAAACCGCCTGTCTTTATACAACTCAGGACCCGGACAAGCTGGCGGCAGCGCCATGGATCGTCAGGCTGGACAGGCTTGATCCGCTGTATAGTGAACTGCGGAAACGGCCGCCACAGGAGCATTCCGGAATTCTGCTGAAAACCCGTCTTGGCACAGAGGAGCTGAGACGACACCTGCGGCGGTTCACCATGCTGCCGACCCCCATCGGCACGGCGGTGCCGCAGTACTTCCGCTTCTATGACCCGCGGGTGCTGCTGGACTCAACAGTTGCGCTGCCATCTGCGGTCCTCGGCCAGCTCTTGCGCCCTTTAAACAGCTTAATTGTACCGCTCAGCCCGCAATGCATCGTGCCTGATCCTTCCAGAATCGCCGAACCGCCCAGCATTTTTTCCGCACCGGATAACTGCCGGAACCGCCTTGTTCAGGTGACCTGGGACACTGCGCTGACGGACTGTCCTAACGAGCCGCTTCGGATCGACGAAGAGAGCTTTGAAAAGTTCGGCAGGCTTCATCGGGACCGGGCGGTTGCCAAGCTTGCGCTGTTTTTGCACAGCAGCCAGCAGGAAGCCCGTTCTCAGGACGATTGTCTGCGGGCCGCGGTACAAGCTCCCGCGGCGGCAGCCAGATTTGGCATGAGCAGCAAAAAGCAAATCACGGCAATCGCGCGTGCGATCCTGAAGTTCGGAAGCGCTTTCTGGGAGCGCCATTCCGAAGCGCATACTGCACTCATAGATCCAGACAAACTGCCCTGGCAGCGCAAGAACAGCCTGCAGGAGTGGATGAGCAGAATGGATCAGGAGCAGCTGCTGCGTGATGTGGCCGGAGGTGAGCGATGAAACCAACCGCCAGGCTCGGGGATGTGCATGATTGCCCGAAATGCGGGCGCAATGCGATCACCGGCGTATCGTCCCGCTCGACCTGCGACGGCCAACTTGTGGCCACGGTTGGCGATACCACTGCCTGCGGCGCGGTCATTGTCACCGGCAGCAGCGGCTGCATCACCGACGGCAAGCCAACAGCGCACACCGGGTCCAAAACCAGCCATGGCGGAACCATCGTGACCGGCTCGCCGTCGCAGAGAGTTCCGTAGTTTTCCTTTCCGACCGAATGACAGAGTATTTCCAGTGACCAATTTCACACCAACCTCCGCTGACTACGCGTTCTTGCTCAAGCACTACCCGGAAGTGTTTTCCAATCGCGGTGCTGCCCAAGAAACTCTTCGCAGCATCATGCTGAGTAAAGACGGTTACGACCAGTATAGGATCAATACACTAACCCAAAACTATCTCAAAGGCGGCAACACGCCGCTCACCAAAAGCCCTATCCCTCCGGAAGCAGATGCTGATGGGGACGGAGAAATAGATACGGAGTTCGGCAAGGCCTGTGTCGACTGCAAGATGCAGGAACCTTGCTGCATGCTGGCCGGAACCGTGACCGATAGCTCCGACAGCTCCCGCAAGCTTTATTGGCCACCGGTAATGGGGCAAACCAGAATGCTGACGGTTGCCAAGGAGATGCAGGGCAACAATCTGGTTTCCAAGCTGGACGTGGAATGGAAAGGCCGGGGCTGCGAGGTGGGCCACCCCGACCGCCCCCGGATCCTCACCAGCGGATTGGCAGACCGGACTGCGCAGATTGAAGCGCACAAAGCCACCGTCCCGGCCGGGGAGGCGCAGGGGTTCAGCACGGCGCTGATGCTCAAGAACTACGTGCCGGAAAATGTGCTTTATGCCCTGTTTGCCTTTGATGCGGTGATGGCACTGCAGAAGGCCTCTGGCGGCACAACCGCGGCCACCTTCAAGCCGGTTCAATGCCTGGATGATGGCTCCATCGGCACGGAACTGCGGGTGATCCCGGTGCCCTATGCCAAACTGGACGGCAAGCTGGAACTGGCCACCCGCATCAGCTTTACCACCGGCGGGGTTAAGGGGGCGGCAACCGCCAAGGGCACGCTGGAAGGAAAATACGGCAACCTTACCATCAAGGCAGAGGGTGAGGCAGGCGGCAACAGCAGTACAGGAGAGGCCGTTGATGACGGAAAGAACGCGCCAGGCCTGATAGGCACTATGGCCAGCATTATCGGCCAGATGGATCACTATGTTGCAATGGGCAACACAAAGGATCGCAAAAAACTGGATCTCACCGCCTATTCTTCCGGCATAACTCTCAGTAAGTCGCTCAGCTTTTCTCCCATGGGATTTGAGATCAACGCAAAGAAGGGGTCACCAGACCTGGAGCTGAATATTGGAAAACTGAAATCGGAATTCGAAATCGGAATTTCAGGCCGCCTTGATATCATTGATGCGCTTATCTCTGCCGTCGCTACACCGGCTACTGGCCGAGCGGTACAACAAGCCCGCGCACGCATGGCGGAAGGTGAGTATGTAAAAGGTCAATTGGAAGCTTACCTAAAAGTTGCCGCCACCGGCAAGCTGATCCATGGCATCAACAGCGGCGCCAGGATCACCCTTCCCGCCAATGGTGAAATGGATGCCGCCTGGGACGGGATTTCCCAGGAGTTTGGCGGCGAGTTGAAAATCCGCGGTGAGGCCAAAATAGCCATCGAAGTTCAAGTTGAAGTCTGGATCGTTGAAGCCCAAGCCGGTGCCAGCGGCACAATCAACACCTCCTGGACCTGGGCTATGCGCATGCATGAGGGCAAGCGCCAACGCAAATACAGTTTCGAAGGTGTGACCGTGAAGGCGAAGATTGGTGGGAGTCTGGACGTTAAACGTCAGCGCAAAAATCGCACACAAGACTTACTTGATCAGAAAGATCCATTTCGCATGGATGGAAACGCATCCGATTTGTTCCAACAAGTCGATGATGAAATTGTCCAATCGGTTGCGGAAGAGGGAAATATGAAAAAGAAGATATCAGCCCAGAACACCCTTGCGGAGTTTTCAGCTGAGCACACAAGAACAATCTTTGAGGAAGTCAAAGGCAAATGGGAAGACTACTGAAATCACTTTTCTTAGCGACTATGATGCTGATAACGAGCAGGAACATAACTATGGCCCAAGACATGGACCACGGCTACTATGCCAATATCGTCTCAGGCGGGGCCATCTGGAGCCTGCGCGTCAACGACATGCACATTCGTGAAAACGTCAATTTCGGCCATGGCGATTCAAGCGGCAGTATCAGTCGGGCTGTTCAGCCCGGTCGCAACACCCTGTCGCTGATATTTTCACCAATCACCGGTAAAAACCCGGATACCGGGGAGTATGAACAGAGCCTGAAGGATGATGTCAGTTTTGAAGTCTCAGTTGAACGCCTGGATTTCAAAACACGCGAGAGCCAGGAAATCAACGCTCTGCACATCATCTATGATGAAGAACGGTCGGGCTTCATAACCCAGCCCCAGACCCGCTTTGGTGAGGACAGGGTGCTGCGGCACCCGTTGATTTGGAGTGATGGGCAACACAGGTTTTCCCAGACCCAAACCGAGAAAGTTATACTGGAAAACGGGCAAACCTTTGCTGCCTACCGGATCGACCTGGAGTTTTTTGTCGAGGATGATCAACTCTGGCCGCAGCATTGGGAGGCTGAGGCAGTGCCGCTGGAGGACACCCCGGAAATGCGGCGGGAGCTTTGGGCGGCTTATCAGGATGTCCACAGCCTGTTTCAGCGGGGCGATACCGAGGTGTTCTTTCGAATGATGGAACCGTCCTGGGCTCGCGCCGCGCATATTTATACAGAATACTCATCGGCGCGGGAATTTATTGAAAACGTTGACGGCGGCCTGAATAGTTACAAAGCTGTACAGCCAGATGGCGAAGTGCTGCAACCGCTGGAACTAGACACTGATTTGCAGAAAGCAGCCGTGCAAATCTATGGCAACGGCCGCCTGGTATGGATCCGCCCGGATCCTTTTGTTTGGGAACATCCCCACACCGGCGAAATCACCTCTGTCCCCGTCGTTTTCTACAAAACAGCGGCGGGCGAATGGAAAATCGCCGAAATCAACATTGGCCTCTGAGCCTTCCGGCCCGCTGCCCTTACTGCAGCCGGCCGCCTGACCAGGAGTTTTTCATGACGCGCATTCTGAACTGGGCCACCGCTCTGCTTCTAGCCCTCACGGCCCCGCTGATGGCCGACAATATGGACCACGGCTACTATGCCAAAATTCGAACAACTGGTGCAGGTTGGCAGCTGCGCGTAAACGACCTTCATATCCGGAAGAACTCGGATATTGGACTCGCGAAACCGCTTCACCCCCCATAGAGCCAGCTGGTCTACCCAATTCCAACGTCGCGATTTCCCGCTTGAGCGCTTCTCCGACGCCAGGCAATGCCGCGCATCATTCAAACGTCGCGCGTGGCGTCCAAGAAAGCTGCACCTCAGTCGTCATTGCTCTGGGTACCCCAGCTGTTCAAAATTTCCGCCCACCTTTCCACCAAAGTAAGCTAAAAGCTCTGCACAAATCTGGGGTAAGTCGAATTAGTGTCACTCGCCTTTCCTAAGCTTTGAAGCAGGGAGCAAGCGTGGCAGGATGAGGCCTGCTGCGTGGCGGATTTCCGGGTTCACGTCGAGCAGGCGTGTCCCGCCATAAACGGCAGCCTTCAGCGCGGCATGGACCGGTGCATAGTGGCAGGGCGTCGCTGTCGCCGTAGCGGGCAATGAGCGCGTCGTAGGCCTCGATCTCGGCTGCAGGATCGCCGGCCTGGCCTTCACGACTTGCTCCTGCAGCGGCAGGGCGTCGCTGTCGCCGTAGCGGGCGACGAGCGCGTCGTAGGCCTTGATCTCGGCTGCAGGATCGCCGGCCTGAAGGCGGCAGCCGCCGGGAACCGCAAGGAAAAGGAACAGGCGCTCGCCCGTGCCAGGCGCGACCACCAGAAGCTGGTGGATGCGATCATTGCGGGCGTGCCCGCGGAGCAGGTCAAAGACCGGATGATCGAGCTCGACACGCAGCGCCAGCAGCTGGAACGGGAGCTGGCGCACACCCCTGCCCCGGACACGGTGGTGTTTCACCCGTCAATGGCCGAAGCCTACCGGGAGCGGGTCAGGCGGCTGATCAAGGGCCTTGGTCCCGCCGCAAGCATGGAAGAGGCGAAGGAGGCGCTGCGGTCTCTGGTGGAGCGGATCGTGCTGACGCCAGCGGCGGAGGGCGCTGGCCTGGATCTGACGCTGGAGGGGGATCTGGCCGGGCTGTTGCGGCTTGCTGCGGATGCGGAAGGCCCGGACACGAAGAAGGCCCCGGACGGCGCGCCAGAAGCYTTTGATATATATGAGGAAATTGTGTTGGTTGCGGGAGCAGGCAACCGCCGTATCCTACCTGCCCTCTCCGCAATCATATAAACCCATGATAGCGCACTGCTAACGGCACCTTTGCGCAGGAAGCTGCCGCTGCAAACTCGGCCGTCTGACGCAGCCGTCCGAGGTTTTGTGCTGCGGTGCAGCCCGCCGTTTCTGCCGTTCGCTGCGGCCGCGAGGTTCTGGAACCGGTGAACTTACACAGCGCGGGACAAACCTGCCTTTCGCCGCAACCGCGCGATTCTTGCTGCATTTGCGAAGGCATCAGAGGGCCGGGCGGAGGCGGCCATTTGCTGCTGTGCAAGGTGGACCTGCCCGCCTCTCCGGAGCAGACGCCGCCAATTCGCAAACCAGCAAACATTTTGCCGTGCAGCCTGCAAAGAGATACCGGCAGGTTCAAGGGGCCCGATAATCGCGGAATGTTACATCCGCCATTCAGTAAGTGGGCTGAACGCGGCGCGGTTCTATCCGCGCTTCGATGTACTGAAACGATTCCAAAATCCTGTCCTTCAGGAATTTGCTCAACTGAAAGGATGTATCCGTGTGTTCAAAGGAAAACGCGCCAGCATAGCCCGCGGCAATCAGGGCTGTGATCTGTTCAATATTTCCGCAGCGGTCACCGGCATCGATCAGCACGCGGCGGGCATCCTGCGTTTCGTCCAGAGGGACCGCGGGATCCGATATGCCGGAAATGTGGACCATGCCCGTGTATGGCGCAAAGATTTCCGTCTCACGCGCGATGGCATGCTGGAACGTGTCATGGATCAATTTGAACTTCCCCGGCCCGCCCACAGCTTCAATGGCGTCGGCCAGCTCGGCTTTGCGCCTTAACGAGGAGCCCGCAAAACCGATGGGCTCGATCAGCGCGGTAACCTCTGTGCCGTCGAGCATCGGCAGGATTTCCCGCATCACCGTGCGCAGGATACGCTGCCGCGCTTGCTGGCCGCAATTGATCCCGTCCACGCGCGGGATCAGGCTCACCGCTTCTGCCCCTGATGCATGTGCAATGCCGATAAGATCCCGCACCTGCTGCGCCCGGGCACCGTTCCAGTCGTTGAACGGATAGACCTCGCTGAGGCTCAGCAGCCGCAGCCCCCGCTGCCGCGCCATGCGCCCCGCCTCCTGCGGCGCGTGGCCGTCGAACAGCGGGCGGCCCAGGTCGTTGCGCGGCTCGACGCCAATGCACTGCAGCGACTGCGCAAGGTCCAGGAACGCCTCAAAAGGCAGATGGCAGGCGGTTTTCTGGTTGAGCGCGCGCCGGATCATTGCGCGTCGCGCTCCATGATCCATTCCACTTCAGGAGCCGGAACAAAGCGCCATTTGCGCAGGGGGCCGGCCATCACATTAAGGTAGTACATCCCGAACCCGTAAGGCGCGCCGCAGGGGTGATGGCCGCGGGGCACCAGCACGACGTCGCCATCCTGCACGGCCATGGTCTCGTCAAGCTGCCCGTCATCGGTATAGACCCTCTGAATGCCGAAGCCGTTGGCCGGGTTCAGCCGGTGATAATAGGTCTCTTCCAGATAGGTGATCCGGGGGTAGTCGTCCTCGTCGTGGCGGTGGCTGGGATAACTCGACCAATGGCCCGGCGGGGTGAAGACTTCGGTAACCAGCAAACTGTCACAATAATCTTCGTTTTCCATGGCGATATTGTTGATATAGCGCGTGTTCACGCCTTCGCCGCGCTGGGTCAACTCGATCCCTTCGGGGCCGATCTTGCGCGCCTCATGGCCGGATTTTCCGGGCGCCTTGCAGACAGCGATGGTGGCGTCGGTTGTGGTCTCGAGCGCCCAATCGCTGTCATTGGGCACATAGAGACAATGCGGCGGGGTCTTTTCAAACACGTTCATCCGCTCGCCCAATACACCCCAGTCCTGGCCCGCGGCTGTGATCCTGGCCTTGCCCTCGACCATCACCAGAATGACCTCGTTCCCGCCGGTCGCCTCGGCCCAGTTCTCGCCAGCGCGTAGCTTGATCAGGTCAAACCCGACATAGCGCCAGCCCGCACTCTCAGGCGTGATCCGATGCACCTTGCCATGGGTGCCAAAGGGTCGTTTGAGAAGGTCAGCCATATCGTGCTCCTTAATGGTTTTTCACGATCAGCCTGCGGTGCGGGGCTGATTGCAAAAAGCGATGTTTATCCAGTCATTTAGGGCATTTCCGAGAACCTCTGCGTCCGGTTCCCGGAAGCCGCTTCAGTTCGCAAGACTTTGGTGCGAGATTTGGTCGAGATATTCGGCAAACCGCTCGCGCTGTTTCTGGCGTTCAGACACCTGAGGCACGGCGACGTCCCAGAAGAACCCGTGTTCGCCCGCGGAGGTCTCAAGCCCGGTGCCGGGGAAGTCCTTGGCCACGGTCTCGATCACGATCACGGTTGGGATGTCGCGCGAACGCGCGGCTGCGATCTCGGCTTCGAGCTGATCGGTGCCTTTGGCCTTGACCGCATAGGCCCCCATCGCGGCGGCATGGGCGGCATAGTCGATCTCGGGCTGCGCTTCGATGTTGCAATCGGCATACATATTGTTGAATGGCTCGCCGCCGCAGCCCATGGTTTGCAGCCGGTTGATACAGCCATAGCCGCGGTTATCGGTCAGCACCACGGTGAAGGGAATGCGCCGCATCACGGCGGAGGCAAGCTCCGAATTGGCGAGCATATAGGAGCCGTCGCCGACGAAACAGATCACCTCGCGCTCTGGACAGGCGAGCTTGAGGCCCATACCGCCTGCAACCTCATATCCCATGCAGGAATAGCCATATTCCATGTGATAACCGCCCTGGCTTGGTTGCCAAAGCAGCTTCAAAGCGCCGGGCATGGTCCCCGCCGCGCACATGGCAATCGCCGTGCGGGTCGCCGCGCGTTGCACCGCGCCGATCACCTGACCATCGGTCGGCATGGCGGCCTGATCCTCCGGGCGGGCGCAATAGGCATCTACCGCGCGCAGCCAATCCTCGCGGGCGTCAGCATTCGGGGCCTCGGCTTGGTAGCCGCCGAGCGCCTCGCTCAGTGCCGCCAGCGTCACCTTGGCATCGCCGACGAGGCTCTCCGCCCCGTGCTTGGCAGCGTCATAACCGTGGATATTGATCGAGACGAGTTTGGCGTTTGCTCCGAAGAGCGTCCGCGAGCCCGTGGTGAAATCCTGGAACCGCGTGCCGACTCCGATCACCAGGTCGGCGTTTTGCAAGGCGGCATTGGCCGCCGCCGAGCCATCGACTCCGGAGGCGCCGAAATTCATCGGATGGCTCTGCGCGAGGCCGGATTTACCGGCCTGCGTCTCGGCCACCGGAATGTTATGTTTGAGGGCAAACGCGCCCACCACCTCTTCCGCCTGGGCGTAGATGGTGCCGCCGCCGGAGATGATCACCGGGTTCCTGGCGGCTTTGATCAGCGCGGCCACGCGGGAGAGTTCGTCCGTGTCGGGGCGCGGGCGACGGATGTGCCAGACCCTCGGCTCGAAGAATGCCACCGGATATTCATAGGCCTCGGCCTGCACATCCTGACAGAAGGCGAGCGTGGCGGGACCGCAATTCGCTGGATCGGTCATCACCCGCAGCGCCCGCGGCAGGGCATAGAGCAAATGCTCAGGCCGCGTGATGCGGTCAAAGTAGCGGCTCACCGGCCGGAAACAGTCATTCGCGGACACCGTGCCGTCGTCGAAATCTTCGACCTGTTGCAGCACCGGATCGGGGCGGCGCGTGGCAAACACGTCGCCGGCCACGATGAGCAGCGGCAGACGGTTTACATGCGCCAATGCGGCCGCTGTCACCACATTTGTTGACCCTGGTCCGATGGAAGAGGTCACAGCCATGGCGCGGGTGCGCTTCTTGCCCTTGGCATAGGCGATGGCGGCATGGGCCATGGTCTGTTCATTTTGCCCGCGCCAGGTCGGGAAAACATCGCGGTAAGTATGCAAAGCCTCGCCAATACCCGCGACATTGCCGTGGCCGAAAATCGCCCACATGCCGTCGATATATCGATCCCCTTCGGCGGTGAGCTGAACCGAAAGCCATTTGACCATGGCCTGCGCAGCGGTCAGCCGGATTGTCCTGTTCATGTCGATTCCTCCCGCGCGGCCTGGCGCGCCTTGTCCCAAATTCCGCAGAGCCGGGTAAAACGCCCGGTCATCTGCGCCACTGCGGCCTCATCGCTCATTTCGCCCTGCATCCAGGCCCGGACTGCATCGCCAAAGATTGTCCGGCCCACGGCAAAGCCCTTAACCAGCGGCTGCCGCGCAGCCAGCGCAAAACTTTCGGCCAGCTCGGCCTCCGGCGCATCCAGTCCCAGCACGACAATGCCGCGGGTGTGCGGATCGTTGCGAGTGATCGCCGCCGCAGCCTGCTCCCAAGCCTCTTCCGTGCGGAATGGTTCCAGTTTCCACCAGTCGGGAAAGATGCCCGCGTCATAGAACTCCTGGATCAGCGCTGCCGTGGTGCCCGCATCCACCGGCCCTACCTTGGATGGGATAATTTCCAGAAGGAATTCCAGACGGTTGCGCCGCGCAGCCGTGAACAGGCGCTTGACGGTCACCTTCTGCCGCGCGCGCATTTCCAGCGTATCGTCCGGGTGGCAGAAAACCAGCAGCTTCACGACATTCTCCCGCGCCCATTCCCCCAGGCCGCCGCAGTCGTCCCCCAGTTCGGGTTCCAGCTCCAAGGGCCGCGACCCCGGCCATTCGCAGGGACGCCCGATCCACAGGCCGGAACCCGAGGCGCGGTGCAGGGCCGCCCGTCCGATGCGGTTGTCGCAAAGGATGCCATAGCCCGGCTGCCCGTCCTGCACCGCCAGCGCCGCATCAAGGCAAAGCTGCTTGAAGGCGCTGCCTTTCTCCGGCGTGTAGCCCGCCATCTCTTCCAACTGCAGGCGGTGGTCGAAGGCGAAGGTCTTCACGCTGGACCAGTCGCCGTGCCGGTTAGTTGCCCAATGCACCTGTTCGAGTTCGGCGTCATTGCGCAGATCCTTGCGCACGATCCCGCGCTGAAAGAAGAACTGCAGCTCGGCCCAGCTCGGGTAGGCCGGGGTGCAGCCGTGGCGGCTGACCGCAAAGGCGCCGCAGGCGTTGGCGAATTTCAGCGCCACCGGCCAGTCTTCGCCATCCATCCAGCCTTTCAGCAGCCCGGACATAAAGCCGTCACCCGCGCCCAAAACGTTGAACACCTCGATCGGGAAGCCGGGGCCGGTTTCGCCCGCGTCCAGACTGTCCGGAATTTCGCCCGCGAAGGCCGTGGCGCCCATCGGGCCGCGCTTGCACACCAGCGTGGCCCCGGAAACGCGGCGCACCGCTTGCAGCGCCTCCAGCGTGTCGGTAGAGCCGCCAGCGATATGGAACTCCTCCTCGGTGCCGACGATCAGGTCGAACAGATGCAGGCTCTCCTGCAGCTTGGCGGTGACCGCTGCGCTGGCGACGAAACGGCTTTCGCCCTCGCCATGGCCCGCAACCCCCCAGAGGTTCGGGCGGTAGTCGATATCAAGCGCGGTTTTCATGCCATCGGTGCGGGCGATGTCCAGAGCCTTCAGCACCGCGGCTTCGGTGCGCGGGTGGCTCAGGTGGGTGCCGGTTGCCACCAGCGCGCGGGCCGAGGTCACGAACGCCGAATCAATGTCCTCAACGCTCAGCGCCATGTCGGCGCAGTTTTCACGGTAGAAGATCAGCGGAAACTGCTCCTCATCACGGATCCCAAGGAGCACCAGCGCGGTCAGCCGCTCAGGGTCGGTTGCCACCCCGCCGGTGTCCACGCCCTCGCGCGTCAGCTGCTCGCGGATGAAGCGGCCCATATGCTCGTCGCCGACCCGGGTGATGAGGCCGGACTTCAGCCCCAGCCGCGCCGTGCCGCAGGCGATATTGGTGGGGGAGCCGCCGATGTATTTCTCAAACGACCCCATATCCTCCAGCCGCCCGCCGATCTGGCTTCCGTACAGGTCGACCCCGGCGCGTCCGATTGTGATTACGTCCAGTTTCTTGTTCATGGCATTTCCTCAGAATCCAATCTCGCGCAGGAACGCCCGGCTTGCCGCCAGATCCGCCGCGATAGTGTCCGCGTTGCGCGGGTCGCGTTCCTGTTCGATGGTGATGAAGCCGCCGTAGCCGAGCTCGCTGAGCAGGCTGCGGATGGCAGGGTAGCCGTTACTGCCACGGCCGATGGGGCACATGACGCCCCGGGCGCAGGCATCGAAAAAGCGGATGTGCTCCGCCATGACCTGGGTATAGACAGCCGGGTCGATGTCCTTGAAATGGATGTAGTCCACCCGCTCCCAATAGCGGCGCAGGGTTGCTGCCGGGTCCATGCCGGAAAAGGTCATGTGGCCTGTATCGAGGCAAAGGCCCGCGGTTTCCGGCCCAATGTCCTGCACGAGCCGCGCCAGCTCGTCCTCGAATTCAATATACCCGCCTGCGTGAGGGTGGATCACCGCCCGCACACCGTATTTGTCACGGGCCAGCGCTGCGATAGCGCGGATGTTTTCCATCATCCCTGCCCAGGCGGCATCATCCAGCCGCGGCGCGCGCGCCGGGTGCCCGGCGGCATAGTCGCGCGCATCGTGGCCCCAGTCCATCACGGTCAGATAGGGTGCAGCAAAGCGCTGGCCGGGATGGGACACTGGCCGCGGCAGCGATGTGATCAGACCGCAGATTTCATCCGTCCGCCGCAGCAGGGTCTTGCGGTTTGCCGGTGACACAAGATCGTCAAATATCGTGCCGGCCACGATGGACAGGCCGCGCGACTCCAGCGCCGGAGCCAAAACGCCAGCATCCAGAGGCATATAGCCGTAAGGCCCCAGCTCCAGCCCGCCGAACCCTGCGGCTGCGGCCTCGTCCAGCACCTGCTCCCAAGGCGGCAAATGCGGGTTGGTGACATCGTCCACCCCCCAGCAGCAGGGAGCACAGGTTATGGTGATCGGCTTGGTCATTTGGTGTCGCAAGATCCGAAATTGAGGGGCACGGGCACAGCACCCGCGCCCCAGTTGGGGAGTCAGCGGATGATCGTTGCCTGCAGCGCGTCGATGGACGATTGGATGCCGGCCTCGGTGGACATGGTGAAGTCCTCCATCTCCAGCGAGACCCAATCGTCGTAGCCCGTCATGCCGACAACCGAGAAGAACTCCTTCCACCATTGCAGATCATGGCCCGCACCAACGGCGACATAGTTCCAGGTCCGGTTGGCGACATCGGTCACCTCCTTGAGCTCAAGAAGGCCGTTCACATCGGCGAGGCCGCGTTCGATGCGGGTGTCCTTGCCATGCACGTGGTGGATCGCATCGCCCAGGGCGCGGGCCGCGGCAATTGGGCAGGCCCCCTTCCAGAACAGATGGCTGGGATCGAGGTTCAAGCCCACCTTGGGGCCGACCTCATTGCGCAGGCGGAACAGGGTTTCGGGGTTCCAGACCAGCATGGCCGAGAAATTCTCCAACGCGTATTTCCCGACTCCTGCTTCATCCGCCAGTTTCACCAGATCGTGCCAAAGCGGAAAGGCGCGGTCCTCCCACTGGTAGCGGTCGCGCTCGGGCATCTCGTCCGGCCAGGATTTCGTGTAGACCAGCCAGTTCGGCACCATGTCGCCAGGCGCCGCCTCGGGCAGGCCGGACATGGTGACAATCTTGGTGACTCCGATCTCACCGGCGAGCCGGATGGTGTCCTGCATCTCCTTCAGGTGGCGTTTGCCCATCTCGCCGGGGTCCAGCGGATTGGCCGAGCAGTTCAGCGCAGCGATCTGCAGGCCGCGGGCCTCGATCTCCGCCAGTTTCTGTTTCAGCAGCCCGTTGTCCGCGAGCAGTTCATCAGCGCGGAAATGCGGTCCGGCGGACCAGCCGCCGCCGGTCATTTCAATCCCCTCAACGCCGAGGGCTACGCATTTGTCGAGCATATCGGTGAAGGAGAGATCCCCCATCACGTCGGTGCAGATAGAAAGCTTCATCCCATTATTCCTTCTGAGCGGGATTATTCGAACTCGACCCAGGCCGCGCCTGCATCCGCCGAGCGGACGCAGTTTTCCAGCCAGCGCACCCCTTCGGTGCCGGCCTTGATGCCCGGGTAGTGGTGGGTTTTCAGGAAGGCCGCATTGCCGTGCATCCGGGCGTCGATGGCCTGCGCAATCCAGAGGTAGATGTTGGACCAGCTG
Organism: Leisingera sp. JC1; assembly: GCF_001679925.1. Classification (GTDB taxonomy): domain Bacteria; phylum Pseudomonadota; class Alphaproteobacteria; order Rhodobacterales; family Rhodobacteraceae; genus Leisingera. Next base: position 143,816 of record NZ_LYUZ01000002.1, read on the forward strand.
TCGCCGAGCCCCTCGGTATGCAGCGCGCCCATACGGTCGGCGGCGAGGCTTTCGCCCTCAAGATAAGGCATGCCGTGGTGCAGCACCTGGCCCGGCTCTCCCTGAACCTCATAGATCAGCTGATCGGGGCGGCTGTCGGACCATTCCACGCTCGCCTTGGCGCCCACGAAGCGGTAGCGCTGCGACCCCATGTTGCCGGCATTGACCGAGGAGACCCAGAGCCGTCCGCGGGCGCCGTTGTTGTAATGCATCAGCACCGTAGCATGATCTTCCAGCGGCGCGCGGGTCGGGATGAAAGCCTTGCGGTCGCACAGCAGCTTTTCGATCTTCAGTTCCGGCAGCACAACTTCCGACAGGTAATAGAGATGGGTGCCAATATCGCCCAGCACGAAGGTCGGCCCGGCGGTTTCCGGGTTGGTCCGCCATTTGACGGCCTCGCCCGCACCCTCGTCGTCGCCTGCATTGAACCCGTGGGTGTATTGCATATCGACGATGCGGATTTCGCCCAGCATGCCCTTGGCGACCATCGCCGCCATCTGATGCACCATCGGATGGCCGGTAAACCCGTAAGTAACGCCGACAATAAGTCCCTTCTCTTCCGCCAGCGCGGCGATCTCCTCGCATTCCTTCACCGTAAAGAAGAGCGGCTTTTCACAGATCACATGGATGCCGGCTTCGAGCAGCGCCTTGGTGATCTCGTAATGGGTGAAGTTCGGCGTTGCCACCGACACAACATCCACGCCATCCTCGCGCGCCGCCTCACCCGCGATCAGCTCCTGATAGGTGGCGTAGCAGCGGTCCCCGGCCACGCCGAGGCTGGTGCCGAAATCGCGGCCGCGCCCGGCCTTGAGGTCGAACGCCCCCGCCACCAGCTGATAGGTGCCGTCGCGCAGTGCGCCGGTCCGGTGCTTGTAGCCAACCTGCCCGGTACGCCCGCCGCCGACCATGCCCCAACGGAGCGGGCGCTGGATTGTTCTTTCGCCATTGATCATTGAAGTGAACCTTCTGAAGGAGCCCATTCTGGGGCAGGTTGTTCAGGAATAGATCTCGGGTTTCCCGATCATCTGGATCGTTTCCCGCCCGCCGCTCTTGACCGCACGCAGCGCCGCGTCGGCGACCAGCGTTGCGGCATAGCCGTCCCAGGTGGAGGGGCCGGTTGCGCCGCCTTGGCCCGCCGCCAGAAGCCATTCGCGGAACTCCTGGTCATAGGCCTCGGTGAAACGCTCGCGCCAATCCTCGGGAATGGCCTGGCGGATGCCGAAATGGTCGGAAATCACCGTCGCCGGGCGGTTCGGCAGCGCCGCCACCCCCGTTTCGCAGGAAACCTCTCCGCGGATGTCGTAGCCGTAGGCGATATTCACCGAGATCTCGACATCGACGATGGCACCCGATTGCATGTGCAGCATCACCATGACCGGGTCGCGCAGATCCGTGCCCCGGCTTGAGCGGCGCGGCACCCGCACTTCGACACTCTCGATCTCGTCCGCCAGAAGCCAGCGCGAAATATCCGCGTCATGCACCAGCGTGTCATTGAGCGGCATCTCGGAGGTATAGAGCCCTTCCGGAACCGATGCATTGCGATGCACGGATTTGTACATCAGCGGCGCACCGAGACTGCCGCCGTCGATCACCGCCTTGAGCCGCCGGTAGTCGGCATCGAACCGGCGCATGAACCCGACCTGCACCAGGCGGCGCCCAAAGGCGGCCTCGGCCTCCATCACCCGCAGCGCGGCGGCCTCGGAGGTGACCAGCGGCTTTTCGCAGAACACGGGTTTTCCGGCAGCAATGCAATCGAGCAGCTGTTCCTCATGGGCCGGGCCCCAGGAACAAATCACGATGGCCTGCACATTATCGGACCGGACCAGAGCCTGCGGGGTTTCGAACACCTCAGCCCCTTCCGGGGCCGCCGAGGCGGCACGGTCGTAGTCGATGTCGCTGACCCCGGTGATCTCCGCGCCGGAAAGAACCCGTGTGAGACGGCGGATGTGGTCCTGGCCAATCATCCCCGTTCCGATGACACCAACCTGCAGGCTCATTTCGGCCCCCAGTACTTGTCGATGTAGCGCTGCATCTCATTGCGCATGAAGACGCCGGATTCGTCGGCCTTTTCCTCCCAGGCGAAGACGCAGGCGGTCATGATGCCGTCAAAGCCAACCTCGTGCAGAGTGCGGTAGAAGTCGTCCCAAGGCACTTCGCCCTGGCCGATGTTCAGGTGCTGATGCACCCGCGCCGAGGAGCCCGGCGGGTTGATGATGTAGCGCAGGCCGGAACTGGCCTTGTGGTTGAAAGTGTCGGCGATATGCACATGCGCCAGCACATCGGCGCATTCGCGCAGCATCGCCACCGTGTCATCGCCGAAGTAGAAGGTATGCGGCGTGCAGTAGAGGAATTTCACCCGCGGCGAATTCACCGTGCGGATCAGATCGACCGAGGGCTGCAGGGTCTCCACCCAGTCCTCCGGGTGCGGTTCGATATGCAGGTTGATGCCCTCGCGTTCGAACACCGGCACCAGCTCCTCCATCGAGCGCCACCAGGCGTCTTCGCAGGCCTCGATCATGCTGCCGGTGTGGCAGCAGTAGCAGGTGCCCTTGTCGGGATGCGGGCCGCGGCCGAATTCCGAGTTCATGGTATCGACACCCATTTCCACGGCAATCTCGATCGCACGCTTCCAGTGCTTGACCGCGGCCTGGCGCTCGTCCTCGTCGTTGGAGGCCCAGCGGTACATCGGCAGCAGCGTGGCGATGCCCACGCCGGAGTCCGACAGCGCCTTCTTGAAACTCTTGATCCGGTCCGGGAAGACGCGCGGCGCCTTGAACCATTCCAGGAAATCGCCGCGCGGGCTGAGTTCGATCCAGTCGTAACCCAGCTCGGCCACTTTCGAGGGCAGCTCCTCGAGGCTCAGGTGGCGGTGCATGAAGGGGTCGAGAGTAATCTTCATCCGGACTCTCCGTTGTTTGGGGGTGAGAGGGGCCACCCCACCCGCGAGCGGCGGGTGGAACAGCAGTAAAATGCAATTGGGCGGGCCTCATTCGGCGGGCGGCGGCGGCGGGTGGCCTTCGTGGCTTTCCATGTAGGTCTCGATCTCGGAGCCGAGATCGGCCAGGGCCTCGCCGCCGGCCATCAGGTCGGTGATTTCCTCGCGGGACTTCTCGTCGCGCATGAAATTCGCTGCCAGCGCACCACGGATCAGCACCGCGAAGTGGTCGCCGACCGCCATCGCATGGGTGACCTGGTGGGTGATGAAGATCACCGCGATGCCGCGCTTCTTGGCCTCCAGGACGATGCGCAGGACGTGGCTCGCCTGTTTCACCCCAAGCGCCGCGGTGGGCTCGTCCAGGATCAGCACCCGGGCGCCGAAATGCACGGCGCGGGCAATGGCCAGCGACTGCCGTTCGCCACCAGATAAGCCGCCGATCAGCCGGTCGCCGTCGTCGATGCGGGTGATGCCGAATTCCTGCACCGCCTTCACCGCAGTCTCATTCGCGGTCTTGCGGTCGAAGATCTTGAATGGGCCGATCTTCTTGACCGGCTCGACGCCGACAAAGAAGCTGCGCCCGATCGACATCAGCGGGAAGGTTCCGCCGAACTGGTGAACCGTGGCGATCCCGCGGTCGGCGGCATCCTTGGGCTTGCCGAAGTCGACCCGCTCGCCATCCATCCAGATCTCGCCCGAGGTGGGTTTGTGAACTCCTGCCAGCGTCTTGATCAGGGTGGACTTGCCCGCGCCGTTGTCGCCAAGAAGGCAGAGCACTTCACCTGCATTCACTTTGAGGGAGATGTCGTGCAGAACGTCGATCGGCCCGAAGGATTTGTTGACGTTCCTGAGTTCCAGAACCGGTGTCGTCATGTCTTAGTCCTCACTTCTTTTTCGCGGGCGAATAGTTCACCGCCATGGTGCGGAAGGTGTTGTTCATCAGCACGGCTGCCAGCAGCATCACGCCGATGATCAGGCTCGACCAGTTGCGGTCGATATCGGTGAAATAAATCCCCTGGTTCACCACGGCGAAGGTCAGCGTGCCGAAGAAGATCCCCAGGATCGATCCGAAGCCGCCGGTCAGCAGCACCCCTCCAACCACGACCGAGACGACCGCGTTGAAGATGTAGTTCATGCCGCCCGAGACCTGCGCCGAGTTGAACAGGATGGCGCCGCACATGCCGACGAAGCAGGCCGAGGTGGCCGACAGCACGAAGAGCATGATGGTCATACGGTCGGTGGGGATGCCCGCGTTGCGCGCGCTCTCCTTGTCGCCGCCCATGGCGAACAGCCAGTTGCCGTAGGGGGTGTGATGGACCACCAGGGCGAAGATTGCGGTCAGGGCCAGCCACCACAGGATGATGATCTGGAAGCTGCCGCCGATGAGCTGACCGAACAGGGCCTTGCTCCAGTCCGGGGCGTTGAGCGCAACGCTGGCATTGCCGGTCAGCAACACCGAGGCGCTGAGCACGATGCCCTGCATGGCGACCAGCGTAGCCAGGGTGATAATCAGCGACGGCACCGAGGTGCGCACGGTCAGGAAGCCATTGATCAGCCCCACCACCACGCCGAGGCCAAGCGCGCCCAGCATGCCGACGATGATCGGCAGCTCATAGTGTCCGGAGAGGATCGCGATGGTCATAGAGCCGGCCGGGATCATAGCGCCGATCGAGATGTCCAGCTCGCCCGCCATCATCAGCATGCCCACCGGGAGCGCGACGATACCGAGATTGGCGGCGAAGTTCACCCAGCTGGCGGCGCCCAGAAGGTTGCCCAGGTCCACACCGCCGAAAAGCACGTAGAACAGGATGACAGCGATCAGGCTGAGGATGGAGCCGGCAGCGGGCTGCCGCAACAGAGTGCCGAATGCAAAAGTGTTCATGGGTTCGCCCTCAGCTTTTCTTCTTGGTGGAGTAGGACAAGGCCAGCTGCCGGAAACTGTCATTAGTCAGCACCGCGATCAGCAGCAGGGCACCGATGATGACACTGCCCAGATTGGGGTCGAAACCGGTGAAATAGATGCCTTGGTTGACCATCGAGAACGTGATCGTGCCGAAGATGATGCCTATGACCGAGCCGAAGCCACCGGTCAGCAGCACCCCGCCGATGACCACGCACATGATGGAGTTGAAGATGAAGGCCTGGCCGCCGGCGACCTGGGCGCTCTGGTAGACCATGGCCTGGCTGACACCGACGAAGGCCGCGCAGAAGCCGCTGATCATGAACAGCGAGATGGTCAGCCGCTCGGTGGGAATGCCGGCGTTGCGGGCGCTGACGCGGTCACCGCCCAGAGCGAAGATCCAATTGCCCACCGGTGATACATGCAGCAGATAAGCCATGATCAGCGCCGCCGTGATCCACCAGAAGATTGTGATCTGGAACATGCCTCCGATGAACTGGCCGAGGACGGCCTTGGAGACAGCTCCGGGCACGATAAAGGCGCTGGTGGAACCGGTCAGAAGCACTGCAAAGCCCAGCGTCAGCCCCATTACCGCGAACATCGTGCCGATAGTGACAATCAGCGAAGGCACCTGCGTGCGGATCACCAGGAGACCGTTCACCAGTCCGACAAGCAATCCAACCGCAAGCCCGGCAAAAATGCCGACAGCCTCCGGCGCGCCATAGTGGCCCGAAACGACGGCGGTGGTGAGCGAGGCAGCGGGAATGATAGCGCCGATGGACAGGTCGAGTTCGCCGGCAATCATCAGAATACCGATGGGCAAGGCCACGATGCCGATTTCGGCGGCCACGTTGAGCCAGCTGGCAAAACCGGCGGGCGAGACGAAGATCTTGCCGGCGAAGATCACGAAAAAGGTAAAGACCGCGGCCATACCCAGGAATGAGCCTGCTTCGGGGCGCCGGGCGATCCGTCCCAGGGTCAGCAGCGGTTTGCTGCTGCCGCTGGCGGACGCGGCTGATTTGGATTGGGTGGCTGTAGCCATGAGGGGGTCCTCCGTTCTTGGACGGCGCGGGGCGGGTCCGCGTTTTGCGGAAGCCGCTTCGGCAAAGCCGCCGGGCATTCGGGGTAAGGCGGCTTTGTTATTCAGGCAGGAATGGGCCGCCTTAGCGGGTGCCTTCCTTCACGCCGGCCAGTGTCGCGTCGACATTCTTGGAGTCGACGATACCTGGGCCGGTCAGGATTTCGCGGGTCGGAACCGTCAGTCCGTAATTCACGTAGCTATTCAGAATCGACACCGCCAGGTAGCCCTGATGATAGCCCTGTTGGTCGATGGCGCAGGCCTGGGTCCCGGTCTTGATGTTGTTCAGGATCGACTCGTCGAAATTCATGCCGCAGACATGAACCTGGCCGGTCTTGCCCGCCTGGGCGATGCCACTGACGGCCGAATTGGCATCGACGTTGCCGATGGCAAAGACGGCGTTGATGTCGGGGTTCTGCAGCAGGTGCGCGCGCAGCGCCTGGGCTACCGCTGTGGCCGAGCCGAAAGAAGTCGCCGGAAGCGGCAGCACGGTGCCGGTGCCGCCGACACTCTGGATGCCGTCGACAAAGCCCGAGCAGAACGCTTCGATATTGGCCGCACCAGGCAGAGTGTTGAGGCAGACGCCGTTTGTCTTGCCGGAGTTGCCAAGGTATTCGCCCCCGGCGAAGCCGCCCTTGTAATCATTCGAGCCAACGTAGTTCATCGCGCCAAGCCGCTCGGCTGCTTCGATGCCGCCAGCATTGTAGATGACCAACGGAATGCCGGCATCGGTCACCGCCTGGAACGCGGGGTCCATCGCTTCCGGCACCCAGTTGGGGCCGACGATCGCATCCGCGCCCTGGTCAATCGCCTGGCGGATCAGCTCCGCTGCGTCGACGCCGAGATTGTCATAGTTCTGCGGGCCGAGCCAGGTGACCGAACCGCCCTGCGCCTCGGCGACAATCCCGGCATCTTCAGCGCCGCGCTTGACGATCGACCAGAAGGGATCGTCCGGCTTGCCGCCAACAACAAAGATGTCTGCGGCCAGCACAGCAGTAGCTGCGCAGGCCGCGATTGCAGCACTGGATAGGGTGCCCGCGATACGGCTGATGTTCTTCATTTTCAACTTCCTCCCATGGCCCACCTCCCTGATGAGCCCTCTTTGTGGCAGAGTTTATACCGGAGAGCTGGCACTTCGTGAATGAATTAATGGTGCATTCATGTCAAAAGTGTCATAACGTATCACTCATTGTGATACTAAACAGCAGGAGCCCGCAGCATGACCCGGCCGACAATCGCAGATCTCGCCAAGGCGGCGGGGGTTTCCGTCTCCACCGTCAACCGGGTGCTGAGCGGCAAGGCTTTGGTCAAGGGCACAACCATGCAGCGGGTCCAAAGTGCCGCCGAAGAAATCGGGTTTTATGGACTTGGCGCTATCGAGACACGGCTGCGCGAGGCGACGCCGAATTACCGGATGGGGTTTCTACTGCAGCAGTCGAACCGGGAACTGTATCAGCTGATCGGCAAGGAAGCCGCCGCCGCATGCCGCCGCCGCCGCGACGAAGTGGTCGATCCTCTGGTCGATTTCGTCGATTTACTGACCCCCGAGAACATCGCCGGACGGTTGCTGGCGCTTGGCAAGGAATGCGATGCGGTCGCGGTGATCGCAGGGGACCACCCGGTGATTGCCCACGCCATCCACGAGCTTCGCGGGCTGGGCAAGCCGGTCGTTTCCTACATAACTGATCAGTCAGCCCCGGACCGGGCCGCCTATGTCGGGGCCGACAACTGGAAACTGGGCCGCACCGCCGCCTGGTTCATCGCCCAGATGACCCACGAGCCGGGCCGCGTCGCGGTCTTCATCGGCAACCACCGTTACCAATGCCAGGACGTTGCCGATGCCAGCCTGCGCTCTTACATTCGCGAACACGCGCCGCACCTTACCGTGGATGACAGCCGCCCGACCCATGAGGAATCAGGCGAAGCCTACCGGATGGTGAAAGAGTTGCTGGAAACGGCGGACGACCTTGCAGGAATTCTCATTGTGGGCGGCGGCATTTCCGGCGTTCTGCAGGCGCTGCGGCAAGCCCCCGAAGAACGGCGCAAGGGCGTTCGCGTGATTTGCAGGGACACGGGCCCGGAGACCCGCAAAGGCCTTTCCGAAGGGCTGATTACGGCAGCGCTATGCCACCCGCTCGGCGCCATTTCGGATCTGCTTGTCGAAACGATGATCGAAGTCGCCCAGCAAGAAGTCTCGAACGCAACTCTGCAGCGGACATTGCCGTTTGACATCGTCACCCCCGAAAACATTTGACCCAGAACAACGGCCTTACTTGGCAGGAACTCAGACTTCAACGATGGCGTTCACCGCGTCAATACCGCCTCAGCTTCCCGGCGGCTGACCGGTGGCGATGCAGGAGTCATAGAAACATTTCCACTGCTTTGGCCGCAATTGTTATAGGTGGACATACGGGTTTCTCTCCTGTTGAAATCAGTGTGCCGAACGGTGGAATTATCCCGCGGCCCGGTAGATGGAACGAAAAGTCTTGCGCAATGCACAAGTGTCCGGTCTGGTGAAACTTCACTGCGGGGGCAGTAGACGAAGTAAACGGCAACAATGAACTGGCCTTTCCCGCACGACTTCGCTGCGGTAACGAAATGCTGCAACTGCTCGCCCGGTAGTTTGGGCTCACTGCTGTTTTTCGGCAGTGCTGAAAAGAAGGGGTCCCAATGGACGCTGGAAAGTCAGCTTCCTTAAATGGCTCCACGAGATCTTGCACTTGCGGAGAAGGTCCGCAAACCGCCCAACCTTTGGGTGCTGCCCACTTGAAGTGTTTGGCTGGTCGGGTCCGCTAAGGGCTGGCTTGAGCCGATCACAACTGGCCTGGGGCAGGCTGGCGCTGGTTTTTCGGTGCTGTACTGCCGCATGGCGGCTCGGAGCCCACAGCGGACCTTGATCGCTTACCAGGCCTTCGCGTGTGCAGCACGATGCAATCGGCGCTTAGCGGCCGTTGATGGAACAGCCAACCAAACATAGCAGTGCGCAGCAAACCAACCTTCGAAGTGAAGCGGTCTAATCCGCCGTTTTGATGAGTTTCTGCTCAAGGTGCCTGATGATCTGAGAGCCGAGAGTACCTGCAAACCGCTGATCGTGCTTGTTCATAATCTGGTAGAGCAAAAGATACTCAGCCGGAGGAGTGGGACTAGAGATATCGCCCTTAAGGCGTGAAGCCACAATTTCCTGATGGCCTTTGTAAAGCGCTGACATAGCCAAGGAACTTTGGCTAACTTCATTGCAAATCTTCTCAAGCGTCTCATCGTCAGCTTCGATGACAACTTGTTTGCGAGTCTCTGGATCAAACATCGGCATAGTTCGCAGCATTATTGATTTCCCTGTTCGACTGGACATTACAAGCAAGTGCAGTGCGACGTTATTGTAGCATGCAAATTGCTAGCTAAAGAAGGCGATAAGAGGCTCCGATCCTGCCGCCCGCTGTGGTGGCCAGAGACCGACGGTTCGAGCCCAACCCCGACCCTCGATTTTCATGCTGCGCTCGCACGCAGCGCGCCAGCGCCCCGCATCGCCGAATTTCTCCCACCGCATGGCAGAAAGAAATGCGGCCATTCCAGCAGCCTGCGGCAAATCTGTAACCTCGAATTCCCGCTGAACGGATCAGAAAATACGTTGGTTAGCCGAGGGCGACGAAACCGGGATTGCTCAGATTGAGAAGTCCGAACGATTGCGGAAGTCCGGTGGAGCCTACGTAGAATACTAACGCTGTTTCGCGAGCCGCGTTTCGCGGTAGCGCTTAGGTGTCTCTCCAAACTTCGCCTTGAACCAGCGGGAAAAATGGCTGCTGTCGGAGAATCCGCACTCATAGGAGATCTGAGTGATCGTGCGCTTGGAGTTCATCAGGCGCCAGCGCGCGTGCTGCAGGCGCATATCACGCCAAACCTCCTGCGGCGTTGCCTTGGCATGCTGCAGGAATACCCGGTTGAGCTGGCGAACGGTGGAACCGAGCATCTCGGCCAGATGCTCGGTGGTGTCTGGCTCGCGCAGCTTCTGCCGCATGATTTTGACCGCCTGCTCGACCCGCCAATTGCCGCATTCTTCCAGGTCCTGGTAGGGCAGTCGCCCGACCTCATGGGCTGAGCGGTGCTCATCCACCACCAGCGCCGTTAACCCCTTCATCCCGCGCGAGCGCCCGCAGTGCTCAATTAATATTTCCACCGCCAGATCAATTGCCGCGGTTCCACCAGGGCAGGTCAGAATATCTCCTTCGGAGACATAAAGCTCGTTCTCGACAGGGATCACTTCCGGGAACATCTGCACGAATTCCGGCCGGTGATGCGCGTGGATCGCCGCCCGGCGCCCGTCCAGTAGGCCGGTCTTGGCCAAGGCAAAACTGCCGGTGCAAAGACCTACCAGCTTGGTGCCCTTGGCATGTGCCGCGCGCAGGAAGCCGTAGGTGTCCCGATGCACCCCTTCCAGCTGGTCAATCAGGCCGCCCACGACGACAACATAGTCATACTCGCCGGCTTCCGCGTAAGTCTTCCAGGGAGTGATCGCCATGCCTGTGCTGGAAGGCACCGGCGTCAGGTCATGTCCCAGCACCTCCCAGTGGCAGAAGATCTGGCGGCTGCGGTCTGCCTCATCCGCGGAATGCCGCACCGCATCAGCGAACCCGGCCAGCGGCAGGATAGTGAAGGCCGGCGTCAGGATGAAGGCAAAGCGCACATCCGGTTCCTGGCCAACGGGGCGTTGCGGGGTCCCAAAGTCCATTATCGCGCCTTTTTGTCCGAGAAATGTCTAGTACATACTATTTCTGGACTGCTCTGTTCCGCAAGTTTCCATCAAAACGTAAGGAGAAACGATGCGCTGGAACAAGACAGTGACCGTGATCGGAGCCCACGCCGAGGGGGAAGTCGGCCGCGTGCTGACCGGCGGCGTGCTGGACATCCCCGGCACCAGTACACTGGAGAAGATGCAATACCTGCAGGCCAACGACGCGTTGCGTCAGTTCGTGAACAAGGAGCCGCGCGGCTGCGCGCAGATGACCACCAATTTGCTGCTGCCGCCTGCGGCGCCCGGCGCGGATGCCGCCTTTATCCCGATGCAGGCCGATGGCACCCATGCGATGTCCGGCTCCAACGCCATGTGTGTCACCACCGTGCTGCTGGAAACCGGCATGCTGCCGATGCAGGAACCGCAAACCACGGTGGTTCTCGATACCGCCGCCGGTCTGGTCAAGGCGGTAGCAGACTGCTGCGACGGAAGGGTGGAGCGGGTGACACTCGACTTCTTCCCTGCTTTCGCCGAGCATCTGGATGTGCCGCTGGAAGTCTCAGGCTTGGGCACTTTGAGCGTGGATGTCGCTTTCGGCGGCGTCTACTATGTTCTCCCCCGCGCGCCGGAGCTGGGCTTCCGCATCGGTCCGGATATGGCGCAGGACATGGTGTCGCTCGGCGCTCGCATCAAAGCCGCCGCACAGGAGCAACTGCCAGTCCAACACCCGGAAATAACCGCCTTCAACAGCATCGACTTTCTGATGTTCACCGACGGCGTGGACCCGGATCAGGGCATCTACCAAAATGCCACCATCATGCCGCCGGGCCGGGTCGACCGGTCGCCCTGCGGCACCGGCACCGCCGCGCGGCTGGCGGTTATGCATGCCAAGCGCCAGGCCCGGCCAGGCCAGGAATTCAAAATGCGCTCCACCATCAACTCGGAATTCACAGCCTCCATCCTCGGCACGGCTGTGGTTGGAAMCCGCCCCGCCATTTTGCCGCGTCTGTCCGGGCGTGCCTGGATCTACGCAACCATGCAGCTGGGGGCGGATCCCAGCGACCCTTATCCACTGGGCTACACCATGGCGGACACTTGGGGCGCCGAAATCGAGCATGTGATCCCGGGGCTCTAGAAGCCCGGATCAGACAACAACACGACGTTCTCCCCACTGGACCGGCCGCTCTGCGTGCCGGTTCTTTTTTTACCCAACGCCCAGCGGAAACTCATGTCTGTTATATTATGGAAAAAGGCCAATTCATACAATTATGCCCGCGAAATCTCCTCCTATTCTTTCCCCAGAGCCGCCGTTTCCGGCGCGTCTTGCAACCTGAAAAGGGAGGAAAACCATGTTCTCGAAATTCAACCGCCGCACAGTCTTGAGCGCTGCTGCTGCCGCCACCGCGCTGAGCCTCACCGGCCTTGCGGCCTCGGCTGAAACCACCCTGCGCCTGTCGCATCTGTCGCCGCCCGATAGCGACATGGACAAATGGGCGCATGAATTTGCTTCCCGCGTCGCAACGGAAACCGACGGCCGCGTCGATGTCCGGATCTTCCCGGCCAGCCAACTCGGCGACTGGGAGGAAGTCTACGAGCAGCTGAGCCAGGGCGCGGTCGATCTGGCAATCCAGTCGGTCTCCACCAAATTCGACTCCCGTCTGGCGCTGACCTGGTTCCCCTATACCGCGGTTGACTACGATAGCGCCAAAGACGCCTGGAACACCGGCGGCTTCCTGTTCAACATCGTCAATGACCTGATCGAGCCGCAGCAGATCCAAGCGCTGGCGCCCTATGCCTTTGGCCTCGGCGGCGTGGCCGTGGGCAAGCCGGTGGCGGATCCCAAGAATCCCGATGCCGACCACAGCGACCTGAAGATCCGGGTCTGGCCCTCGGGTGTCGGCACCCATAAACCGCTGCTGGAGCGCCTCGGCTATTCCACCACCACCATGCCTTGGGCCGAGCTTTATACCGGCGTCCAGACCGGTGTGATCGACGGCATGGTCGGCGGGGTGCCGGAGAACGCGGTGCGCGATTGGAACGGCGTGGTCGATACCTGGCTGCAGCTCAATGATCACTTCGAGATCAACTGGCTGCTGGGCTCCGCCTTCACCGTGGCCAATCTGGACGAAGCAGACCGCGCCGCGATCTCCAAGGTTGCCGCAGAACTCGCTACCGAACGCTTTGACGCGGTTGAGGCTGCCGACAACGGCTACCTGCAGCAGCTGCGCGACGCCGGCGTGACCGTGGTCACCTACTCCAAGGACGAAATCGAAGTCATGGCCGCTGCTGTTCGCAAGGACGCCTGGCCGCAGATGAAGCCTGAGATCGGCGACGAGCTCTATGAACTGATCCAGAGCCACTACGGCAAGTAACGAAAAGACCCCGGAGGGCTTCAGCCCTCCGGATCCCCTGCGCGGGAGGAACTCATGCTTCAAGAACGGCAAACCCAAATCCAAAACCCGATCTGGCAGCTCAAGCTGAAGATCCAGCGCCTGGTGATGTTCGTCACCAGTATCGCCTTCACCGTCTCAGTCTTCCTTCAGGTGGTGACGCGCTACCTCTTCAACTACTCGCTGTTCGGTATCGAAGAGTTTGCAAGCTTCGCCGGCGTCATCATGTATTTTGTTGGCTCAGCCTATGCCACGCATGAGCGCAGCCATATCTCCGCCAGCCTGGTCGACACCATCTTTGGCGAGGGCCGCATCACCGCCGGCGTCCATGCCTTTACCCGGCTGCTGGCGGCGGTGCTGACCATCTACATCCTGGTGGTGATGTGGGACCTCCTGGTCTTCACCGAGCGGATGAACACCAAATCGACCGAGCTGCGGGTTCCGATGATCTGGATCTACGGCACCATGTTCGCAGGCCTCACCCTCACCGCCTTCTACTTCATCCTCGAATTCTACGACAGCCTGCGCGCCACCATCTGGCACACGCCCGCTGAGGAGACCGTCAAATGAGCTCCCTGATCCTAATGGATGTCGCCCTCCTTGTGACACTGATGATCCTCGGCGTACCGGTGGCCATGACCTTCGTCGCCGCCGCCGCCTTTCTGATCATCTTCGGCGACTACAACTCCACCACTTTCCTGATCACCTCGGGCTATTCCAAGGTCTCCTCGGTCGTGCTGCTGGCGATTCCGCTATATATCCTGGCGGGCGGCATCATGACTCAGGGCGGCATTGCCAAGCGGCTGCTCGATCTGGCTGACAGCATCCTGGGACGCTATCGCTCAGGCCTTGGAGTGGTTACGGTGATCACCACCGCGATTTTTGGCGCCATCTCGGGCATGGCCTCCTCCGCTGTGGCCGCAATCGGATCCATCGCCATCCCGCGTATGGTCGAGCAGGGTTACGACCGCGGCTATGCCACCTCGCTAGTCAGCTGCTCGGCGGTGCTGGCACTGCTGATCCCGCCAAGCGCCACCATGATCCTCTATGGCTGGGTCACTGGAACTTCGATCGCCGCGAGCTTCCTGGCACCGCTGATCCCCGCCATGATCCTGATTGCACTGTTTTCCTTCTGGAACATGGTCTTGACCCGCAAGATGGACATCGCCGTGGCCGAACCACAGCCCTTCAACGCGCAAATGAAAACCGTCTTCCAGCGCTCTCGCGAAGCCGGGTTCGGCCTGGCGATGCCAATGATCATCCTCGGCTTCATTTATGGCGGCATAACCACACCGACCGAGGCCGCTGCCGTCGCCGTGGTCTATGCCCTGCCGGTCGCCTTCCTGATCTACCGCGAGCTGACTTTCAAATCCTTCTACGACGTGGTCTGGAAGTCCGCTCAGGTGACGGCGGTGCTGATGCTGGTGATCTTCACCGCCAACATGCTGGCCCGCGTGCTGACGCTGGAGGAGGTACCGCAGCAGATCCTCACCTCGATGCTGGCAGTTTCGGAAAACCCGATCGTGCTCCTGCTGCTGGTCAACGCCTTCCTCTTGATGATCGGCATGTTCATGGAGGATGTCTCCGGCATCCTTCTCGCCGCCCCGCTCCTGTTGCCCGTGGTGACCGAGGCCGGCGTCCACCCCGTCCACTTCGCCGCCATTATCGGCGTCAACCTCGGCATGGGGCTGATCACGCCGCCCACTGCGCCGATCCTCTACTTCGGCACCCTCATCGGCCAGACCACCCTTGCCAAGGTGGTGAAACCCACCCTGGTTTTTGTGTTCCTCGCCTATTTCCCGGTGGTGATGCTGACCACTTTCATTCCCCCGCTGGCGCTGTGGCTGCCTGAACTGATCACCGGGCTTTAAGAGAAGGGAGTGCCCTCATGAAACTGCGCATCCTAGTCCCCGTTGATGTCGAAGAGCCCCGGTCCTGGAGCGGCGTCCTCTCTGAACTACACCAGCACGCCAAGGGCAACGAGATCGAGCTAACAGTGGCCACTGTGGTGCCGGAGCTCGGCACCGTCATCGCCCAGGCAGCTCAGGCGGCGCCCTTCGCTTCGGTGCTGCCCGCGGACTTCAGGGACAAGGCCCTGTCGGTGGCCCGGACCCGCTTGGAGGAGCTCACCGCAACAGAAGAATTCGGCCCGGTCCAGCGGGTCGTTCGCGCGGGCTCTGTCTATTCCGAAATCCTGCAAACCGCCGGTGAAACCGCGGCGGACCTCATTGTCCTGATGTCGCACTTACCCGACTTTGGCGACTACCTGCTGGGCCCCAACGCAGCCAAGATCGTGCGCCATGCCACCTGCTCGGTGCTTGTCGTACGCCCAAAATAACGAGACCTGACCATGACCACCCCCTCCCCGGGCCGCATCGGAATGCGTGCAGGCCCGCTCTCTGTTGCGGTCATAATGACCGGTGGCACCATCGCCAAAAGCTACCATCCGGGCGAGGCCCGGCTGTTCAACTACGAGCTCAAGATCAAGGAGTTGATCGAGAGCCTGCGACTGGATGACCTCCGCTTCACCTATCTCGACCTGATGCAGAAGGACTCGCTCGACATCACGGAAGGCGACCGCACCCAGATAGCCCAGGCGGTTTCAGAGGCCGCCAAGACCCATGGTGCAGTGCTGGTGACCCACGGAACCGACAGCATGGCTGCCAGCGGTGAGATCCTCTGCGCGCAGATGAACAGCATCCCGGTGCCGGTCATCTTCACCGGCGCCATGGTGCCTTTTGCGGTGACCGGATCGGACGCCGTCCAGAACGTGACAGAGGCGCTGCTGGCGCTGCGGCTGCTGCCGCCCGGCGCCTACATCGCCTTTCACAACCGGATCCTGGCGCTGCCCGGCGTGCGCAAGGACTACGACACACTGACCTTCAAGGAGGCCTGAAACATGCCCCGTACAGAGACTGACAGCATCGGCCCGCGTGAGCTGCCTGACGACGCGCTCTATGGCGTAAACACCCTGCGCGCGACGGAAAACTTCGACATCTCACCTCTTAGCATTGGCAACGAACCTGCATTTATCCGCGCGTTGGCTTCCATCAAAAAAGCTGCAGCCAAGTCCAACCGCGAGATTGGCATCCTGACCAATGCGCAGGCAGAGGCCATCGTGACAGCCTGTGATGAAATCCTGGCCGGGCAGCACCACGATCAGTTCGTAGTGAACCTGCTGGAGGGCTCCGGTGGCACCTCGATCAACATGAACGCCAACGAGGTGATCGCCAACCGCTCACTGCAGATCATGGGGCATGCCGCCGGCCAATACGAGCATCTGAGTCCGAATGACCACGTCAACTCTGGCCAATCCACCAACGACGTGGTGCCCTCTGCTGTAAAGCTCGCGGTTCTGGAAAAGGCACCTGCGCTGGTAGCCGCGCTTAGCTGCCTCGCAGAGACGGTGCAGGAAAAGGCCGACGAATTCGTTGATGTGCTGAAGATTGGCCGCACCTGCATGCAGGCCGCCCAGCCGATGACACTTGGACAGGAGTTCGGCGGCTACTCCGCAGCAATGTTCCGTGTCCGGAACAAGATTGATACGTCTGTGGCCGACCTGCAAGTTCTGCCCCTTGGCGGCACCGCAATTGGTACAGGCCTAGGCGCGCAGCCCGGCTATAAGGAAGCTGTCTACCGCCATTTGTCCGCTGATCTAGGTCTGCCGCTGCGCCCGGCGGAAAACATGTTCGACGGAATGCAAAACTCAGACAGCTTCGCACGGGTCTCCTCGGAATTCCGCATTGCAGCCGAAGTGATTGGCAAGATCAGCCTCGATCTGATCATCCTCTCTTCCGGCACCAAGTCCGGCATTGGCGAGATCAAGTTGCCCGCCGTGCAACCGGGCTCCTCGATCATGCCGGGCAAGGTGAACCCGGTGCTGCCGATGATGATGCAGCAGGTGGCCTATGCGATAGTGGGCAACGATGCAGCCGTGTCCTTGGCCTCGCTGGGCGGCCAGCTGGAAATCAACCATTTCGAGCCCGTGATCGCCTCACGCCTGTTCGACAGCATGGACCTGCTAACCCGCGGCAGCCTGATTTTTGCGGACAAATGCATCTCCGGCATTCGTGCGCTGGAAGATCAAGCACTTGAAAACCTGCTGGGCTCATCGGCCCTGGCAACCGTGTTCGTCCCTCAGTTCGGCTACGACCAAGTATCAAAAATCGTCAAACAGGCGGAAGCGGACAACAAGGACTTCGTAGATGTGCTTATCGGGATGGGCTTGTTGTCCAAAGAAGAAGTTGTAAACGCTCTGCGCAGTGCGGCTTACCCTCCTCCTTAACAGAAAACACAAAAACCGAACTGTTGTTTAGACGGAAAAGTGTGGGGAGAAGCGCCTGTTTCGAACTACGGGTGTATCGGCGGTATGTTCTCTTGGGCGCGTGGACGCAGCCTCACGCAGCTTCTGCGAAAGGCCGTTTTGCCCCCACAGTGACCTGGGAAACCTGTTCAGGAGAGGTGCGGCGGGAGGCAACGGCGTCGCTGCGGGCGCTGATTTCAGAGGTGCGGATGGTTCCGGACGCAGACGCACCGTAAGCGTTACCAAGAGCCCCCAAACCAGTTTATTCCAGGCGGCACTTCACAGCCTTATATTGGCGTACGCCAATACGGGAGCGCGAAACTTGGTCTTGATCGGCCCATGGACGAAGCCGCTCCGCGGCATTGGCGCGGGTGGCTGGTGTTCAGCGATGATCTGACAGCGGTGCATTTGGGGATCGGCATTTCTGCCTGACGATTGAGCCCTTCTCAATCATCAGACAGGAGGCTCCCATGACAGAGGAGAGATCAACCCCGCTTCGAGAGCGGATGATCGAGGGCATGCGCATCCGCGGGATGGGCGATAAGGTGCAGAAGGCGCATATCCGGGCGATCAAGGATTTTGCCATTTTCCTCTGGCATCCGCCGGATACCGCCTCACAGGAGGAACTTCGCGCCTATCGACTGCACATGACGGATACCCGGAGTTTTCGTCGGTGTCCGGCCAGCAGGATTGTAAACGATGGGGCAGACAACCATATCTTGCGCTCAGCGGGTTCCTGCCTACGTTAGGTGGAGCTATCCGCATCTGAGGCCCTTATGACTGAAACCACCAGTAGACCCGAAAATCGTCCCGACCTCTGTCGCATCCTCAGCTTGGACGGCGGAGGTGCCAAAGGTTTCTACACCCTCGGGGTTCTGCGCGAGGTGGAGGCACTTCTCGGTAGTCGGCTGCATGAACACTTCGACCTGATCTTCGGGACCAGTACGGGCTCCATTATCGCGTCGCTGCTGGCCCTGGGAAAGGACGTGGAGACTATCCACACGCTATACTGCGAGAATGTGCCCAAGGTCATGAAGAAGCGATCCGCATCGGCCCGATCTGCTGCGCTTCGAGAACTTGGCGAGGCGGTCTTCAAGCAAAGCACCTTCGAAGACGTCAAGACCGGCCTCGGCGTCGTCACCACGAAGTGGGAGATCGAGACGCCGATGATTTTCAAGGGCAGCGTGGCCCAGGCCCACGGCCGTGTCAGCACGTTCAAGCCCGGCTTCGGTTGCACGATCTCGGATGCTGTACAGGCGTCCTGCTCAGCGTATCCTTACTTCAACCGGCAAGTATTGACGACGGCGCTCGGCGACGTGGTGGAACTGGTTGACGGCGGGTACTGCGCGAATAACCCCACGCTGTATGGAATCGCTGATGCGGTAGCAGCGCTGAAATATGAGCCGAAGGACTGCCGGGTCTTGAGTATCGGGTGCGGAAACTACCCCAAGCCGAAGGAACCGTTGCATAAGCGATTGTATCGGCGGGTCCTACCTACCCTTCCGATCCTCGATAAGACGATGTCAGTGAACATCGCGTCGATGGAGCAGCTTCGGCTAATCCTTTTCAAGCAGGTCCCGACGGTCCGAATTGATGGCCGGTTCGAGAAGCCGGAGATGGCCACGGACCTCTTCGAGCACGATCTACGAAAACTGAACATTCTGCGTCAACGCGGGGCAGAGTCCTTCGCGGAGCGCGAAAATGATGTCCGCGATCTATTGATGAGTGAGGATTGAGATGGCGATTTCTGAAAGACAGTTGGAGACGTGGTCGCACCAAGGTTCGGTCCAACAATCGGCGGCAACCTACGAGGCCATCAGAAGGGTACTGAAGGACCCTCGGTCTCCGTACGCCAATCGTGACTTCAAAGTCTTCCTCCAAGGGTCCTATGGCAATGACACGAACGTCTGGTCCGAGAGCGATGTAGACATCGCCATCTGCCTATCATCGGTCTTCTACACTGACACGAGCGGACTCAGCGCGGACGAGCAACAGCGGTATGACCAGAACCGGTCACCGGCCGAGTACTCACTCAAGCAATTCAAAGAAGAGGTGACTCAGTGGCTACGGCAACACTTCGGCGACGGCGTCACTCCTGGGAACAAGGCGATCGCTGTTCCGGGCGGGAACAGTCGTCGGGACGCTGACGTCCTCGCCTGCTCGGAGCACCGTCGATACTACTCCTACCCAGCGTACGGACAGCCCGGCTTCCACGAAGGTATATGCTTCTGGACTTCGCGCGGGAGCAAGATCGTCAACTATCCGCACCAGCACATGAGCAATTGCACATCAATGCACCAGGCGACCAGCAGTCGGTTCAAGCCCAACGTCCGGGTCTTGAAGAATATGCGGAATGCAATGATCGTCGACGGGTTCTTGGAAGACGGGGTTGCGCCATCTTATTTCGTCGAAGGTATGCTTTACAATGTCCCGAACGATCAGTTCGTGTGGGCGCACCAGCAGACAGTAGAGAACGCTCTTGCTTGGCTTGAGCGCTGCAACGTCCCCGATCTGCTCTGTGCCAACGAGCGCTACTACCTCGTGAGGGAAGGCTCTGACGTCTGCTGGAACAATGAGGACTTCCACAGGACCCTGACCTCTATGCGGCGGTACTGGAATAGTAGTCGTCGGTAACTACAGGCCGATTGCCTGAATGTCTTCGATGCACAGTACCACGTGGTGCGCCACAGGGAAACTGCGGAACGAAACCCTTTAGGTATTCCATTTTCTGTCTCCTGACCTGCTCAACGATCGGAGTGTAGCCCACCCTGCACTACTCGGCACGGCCCAGAGGTTGTCGAAAGCCAAGCGATCCGTCCGGGCAATTCGCCGATCAGTTCGGCCTTGGTGGGTGGTCGACATGCTGCGGGAGGCTCCGCTCGCCGCGGGCAAGCTATCCTTCCTTTTCCAAGACCGAAAGCGCATTGGCGAGTTGTCTGGCACAATCTTCAAGGTCTTCATACCGGATTACCCGAAAGATACTTGGCATTCCCAGGGCCATAAGGGTGACGAAGCCTTCGCCTATCTGCAGAATGTGGTCGATTGAATCCTCGGGGTTCTGATAGTGTCTTTCTGCCGCACGATTACAACCGTAGTCTTTGAAAAGCAGTATTATCGGAGTGTCGTTACTCTCGGCAATCTGCAATTCAATTCCCAAACCTGTAGATGGAAAACTGGCTTCAGCGATGACAATATCGGCTTCCTCGACCATCTTTCGATCCCAAAGATAGCATAATCTCGCTTTGTCGTCTTGCTTACGCTTTTCGAGTTGAGGGTCGCTGTCAACGAGTGCGTACTTGACGGTCAACCCGTCAACTGAGGCGCGAGTTGCAGATGCTATACCGTGAATTACGTCTACATACTCATTGAAAACAGGTTTTGGTACATGCGTAAGGCCGCATGCCAAATAGGCACTCTTCATGATGGAGATCTCACATTTGGTGTTTGGAATTGATAACCGGTTATCTCCGAGGCCATTTCATCCACGAATTGGATAGGAGACATACGCAAAAACTCATCAATCAACCAGTTCTTCTTGCTTGATAGGTGTTTATCGAGCTCGAGGGGCTTGTACCTGCAAAGCTCACTGAGACGGTGCATTGCCATCAAAGTCAGCGTCGGCACGCGACGCGATATGATCTTGGCAGCGTTAGGCCTGGTCCTCAGGTACCAGAGGGTCTGAGCACCATTTATATACTCAATGTCGCCTCGCAGCTGCAGGTTCAAGGCCGTTATTTGTGCAATGTCGGCTTCTGTCGGACGTCCGCCGTGGTTGCAAGGTACAGTTGCACTGGATCGAACACATTTGCCCGGAAATTCCGGGTCCTCGATAAAGGAGCCCGGGGCCCGGCGCAGAATGACACCCATACGATAGTCTCTGGATAACTCTGCCCTCAGATAAGCGACCCGAAGCACCGAATCGTGAACAAATCTGCAGTTGACCAGAGGAATGTAAACTTCAGTCTCTCGTTGATGAGTTAAAATATAGGTTCTGTGAATGAAGGGAAGATTAAGGAAAATGTCCTTTAGTGAGTGTTCGGTGGCTGTTTCACTCTCGGAGAAATATTGGCTGAGCGATCTGGCCACGCCATGATTAAGTAGGCGCACGCCTTCGTTTGAAAGATCTACTCGATCCGTTGGAGCGCGCATTCTCTTTTCGCGAACACCGTGGTGCTGTGTGTAGGTCACGTATTTTGAGGTCAAGAGTGACTTCGTAATATTCAAGTAACAGTAATATAGCGGTAAAGGTGATGCCTGAGCAGAAAGCCCAAGTGCGGCTGTATGGAATTCTCGCGCTTGCCGCCAATAGAAACGGGCATCATTCATGTTCTTCCGCTTCAGCCAAAGGTCGACGAATTGCCAAGGGCTCTCAGTAAGAACAGTCCTCGCATCCATCACAGGTGATGCGGCCGCCTTGTGCGGCTTGCAGACTCGCCCCTTGAACTGAACATCGCTCACCACCATTGATCGTTCTCCGCGTGTCACTTTTCAACCGATTTTGCCTATGTACTAGCGCTTGCGATTCCATTTAGAAACCTACGACGCCTCACTAGTTCGACTGTTTGAGCAGCTTTCCCGAAGACACGGAAAACCACCGTAAATGTTCGCCTCTCCCATGTAGCTGAAGTTGGTCTACGTCGCAGCGACAGTCGGCTTGCCGCCCTTACTGCACTGGAGGCAGCTTGACCATACAGTGCGCTGGCGCGTTCCACGGCAAGTAGCGACTGAAATCAATGTCTTCATCGAGATAGTTCGTTCTCAAAGTTGCGAGATCATCGATCATCCACTTAAAGTAGCGGTACGTGTCCACCCGGTTCAGCTTACAGGTTTCCACCAGCGAAGACATCGCCGCCCACGTATTGCCACCTTCTTCGCTGCCGATGAAGAGCGAGCCTTTGCGTTGCAAAATTATCGGCTTAAACTGACGTTCAACCGGATTTGTGTCGAGGTCAATGCGTCCGTCGTCGAGAAACTGTGTCAAAGAATCCCATCGTTTAAGTGTATAATTTATCGCCTTGCCTAGACTTTCTCTTTTCAAGACTTCGTCATGAGCCTCCCTCAGTCGCGAACGAAGCTCTTGGATGATTGGCGCCGAGTAATGTTTCCGGTAGCTCAGTCGCGCGTCCGGTGGCTGACCTCGGATAGTGCTTTCAATGTCAAAGAGTTTGCCCATTAGCTCGACGACCTCATTCGCAAAGGGTGAGTTCGCGGTTTTGGCTGCCTTAATGAAATTTCGTCGGGCATGCACCCAGCACTCAACTGACACGATGTTCGCAACATCTGTGTCAGACTGACCAAGCCGACCATACCCAGGGTACCCGTCGTGCTGTACGATGAGTGACTTACCACCAAGAATACCGTGAATATGCGTCATTGATCTTGTGGTTCGATGAAAGAAAGCTGTTGAGCGTGGTGCGTTTCCACCAAAGGAACTGTCATCCCGATGTGCGGCGTACATATAGGATTGCCCAGTTCTGCCTGTTCTGGGGCGCAATATCTTCAATGGGGTCTCATCAAAGAAGATCCGTGAGGCATCATCCAATGTGTGGCGCTGCAGCTCGGCAGTTACGCGCTTCAGCGCAAGGGAAAGCTTGCCGATCTGTTTGCACATGGTCCCGCGATAAAACGTGATGCCATCGTGGTTGAGCATATTCTCAACCCTGTACAATGGCATGCCCCAGCCGTAACGCATCGTCACCAAATAGGCCAATATACCAGTCCCGCTCGTTAATCCAGGCATCAGCGTAGGCTCGTACAAGGTTCCAATAGTGACATTATCTTTACGACAGCGATATTTAGGGTATTTCCGAACCGCGACGTAGAATTTTGCCGGAATGACCTCGCGTTTTTCGTCGGTCTCATAACCTCGGATAGTGCCGCCACAACCACATGGACAAGTTTCGGGGAAATTCACTGGGATTGGGATCCGCTCGAGGTTGTCCCAATTCTTGGGGCCGCGACCACTTGTGTTTCGCGGCTTTTTCGGTTTTTCAGCGGCAAACTTTGTGGTATTTGGTGATAGCCGAAGGCCTTTTGAACCAACTGCACCTTCATCAATAGAAGCGTCTCTACGTTTTCGTGCTGCTGATGTTTCCGACTTCGAACTGAACTGCTCGTGCAACAATTCAGCGAGCCTTTCGGATTGCTCCGCAAGTTTTATATTCAGTTTTTTTATTTGAGCGTCTTTGCTCTTGCATGCAGCGCGCAACACCTTGATCTCTGCCTTCGCGGAAAAGAGTTCGGATTCCACTGCAGAATACTGGTTGTCGCGCAGACGGTCCGCTTTTGCGATGTCTTCCGCTAGCTCCTGCACCAAAGTCTCGCTGAAAGTTGCGATCCGAGCGCAGGCAATTTGTATAGTATCCATTTCCCTTATCCCTACGATTAAGCAGGGTCTTGGCCCGAGCGTGCAAGCAAGACTGTAGTAGGCATGCCCGTAGCGGCGAGCATGCGACTTGACATCTGTAATGATGTTCGGGATAGAGGAGATGTCGCGCCTAGCGATTTTCCGAGGCCCTAGGGATTGCAGTCCCGGGGCCTCAACTCTTCCAGAGCCCTGTGTCTCTAGATTATCTATTCCCTCCACTATCGGCTGGGTAACGTTCAGGGAAGAGAGCTTCTGGTAGTGTTCCCAGTGCATGCGCCAGGATCATTTCGACACGCGCAGACCTACTTTTTCCAAGCGATACCGCGCTGACGGAAGAAATGCTGACTCCTGCACGCTTCGCGATCTCGGCTAAGGTCAGACCGCGGAGGGAAAGCTCGTATCTGATACGAGCATGCCTTTCTCTATCAATGGCCAAATCCAATTAAACGCCCCTTACCTTCGCGAATCACTTTCAAGAAGGAAATGGCGCACTGAAACATGAAGATCAACACTCAAGTTCAGATGAGAACTAAACGTCTATCTCAAAACGGCGCTACACTCATCCTTAGGGCATTTTTTTCGCAAGCTCAATATAGAGATTTTCGCAAACTCTAATTTTCGACAGGAGCGGTTATTTATATGGAGATCGTGAAACAGTGACCCTGTTTTTCGCAAGGCATCCGTTTATTTTTTCGCAAGTTGGGGGTCTCCCATTTGGCAAAACAAATTTTTTGCTTCGCTTTGGCTCCCGACGCCCAGCAGACCTTTCTATCTGCGGCGGGGCGTCAAGATTTCTACTTGGCCTGATCGGCCAACGTGTCTCTGTTCGTCGCAGCTAAGAAGCGCTAGACCTGAAAACATCTCGCGCAATGAGAACGCGAGGCAACTTGGCGAAGGGGCAGCACACTATGGCCATCAAGAAGAGCGATATCTACAGATCCCTGTGGGACAGCTGTGACCAGCTGCGGGGTGGTATGGACGCCTCCCTCTACAAGGACTACATCCTCACTCTGCTGTTCGTGAAATACGTCTCCGACCGCGTGGGCAAGCCAGACGCTCTGATCGAGGTGCCTCAAGGCTGCTCTTTCGAGGACCTCAAGAAACTCCGCGGCACCAAGGACATTGGTGAAGGCATCGACACGGCGATCGCCGGGATTGCCGAAGCCAACGACCTCAAGAACGTCATCGACCGTGCTTACTTCAACGATTCTGAGAAGTTCGGCCGTGGTGCCAAGATGGTCAAAACGCTGACCGCGCTCATCAACATTTTCAGCCGGGAGGAGCTGAACTTCAGCCGCAACCGGGCCGATGGTGATGACATCCTGGGCGACGCCTACGAATACCTGATGCGCAACTTTGCGACCGAGTCCGGCAAGAGCAAGGGGCAGTTCTACACCCCCGCCGAGGTCTCGCGCGTCGTCGCTGCGGTCGCGGGCGTCAGTCGCGCGACGAGCCCGAAGCAGACCGTCTACGACCCCACCTGTGGGTTGTAAATGCTGGATTGAATTTCCCCGGAAGTGCTGGCGCAAATTTCCCCACCTCGCGGGTTCGGCGATCAGCCGCGATGGTGATCGGCACCTCCGTTTTTTGGTGGCCGGCCGCGCCGTTTCGGCGGGAGCGGCGGTGCAATGTTGGCATGGGCGCGGGKGTGCTCGGGGRTCAGGTCAGCATGTTTKCGCAACCGGTAGCTGGCGCCCTCGATCTGGACCACAACGGCATGGTGCAACAGTCGGTCCANGGGAGCGGCGGTGCAATGTTGGCATGGGCGCGGGTGTGCTCGGGGATCAGGTCAGCATGTTTGCGCAACCGGTAGCTGGCGCCCTCGATCTGGACCACAACGGCATGGTGCAACAGTCGGTCCAGCAGTGCGGTTGCGACCACGGGGTCCCCAAAGACTTCACCCCATTCGGCAAAGCCGCGGTTTGACGTCAGGATCATCGCCCCTTTTTCGTATCGCGCGTTGACCAGCTGGAAGAACAGGTTGGCGCCGCCGCTGGTGATGGGAAGGTAACCGATTTCATCGACAATCAGCAGAGACGCACGGGCGTAAAACCGCAGCTTCTCAACCAGGCGACCCTCTCGCTCAGCCTTGGACAGCGCCTCAATCAGCTCGGCCAAGGTGCAGCGATAAACACTGCGCCCCGCCTTTACAGCTGCAACACCGATGGCCGTGGCGAGGTGGCTTTTACCTGTTCCCGGCGGGCCAAGGAAGTGCAGTACCTCTGCTCGCTGGATGAACTCCAGTTGGGCCAGCGCCATGATCCGCTGCCGGTCCAGTGATGGCTGGAACGAGAAGTCGAAGCTTTCCAGCGTCTTTATTGGGGTGAGGCGCGCTGTGCGTAGCCCAACACCGATCCGGCGGCCTTCCCGCAGGTTCAGTTCTTCGGTCAATAACTCGTCGATCGCCTCGATGGCGCTGATCTCGCCCTTCTCGAGGCGGCTGAGGGTCTGGTCCAGCGTCTCCAGGGCCCGGGCCATGTGCAGACTGACAAGGCTCTGGCGGATCCGTTCGGTCACCGGGGTCATGGGCGGCCCTCCGGTGTATTGGCCAGCCGGCGGCCCACGGCTTCATAAAAGGCCAGAGGGCGCCGTGCGACCGGGCCATCGGCCGGGGGCGACGGGAGCTGGACGGCCCGCCGTGCGGCTGGAATGGGCTTGCGATGACTGGGATCGACCCGGCGCTGGTTCTTGCCCTCCAGCACCGGGTGGCTGGCGATCAACTGGCCATCCTCAAAGATCCGGACCTCTGCCGGATGGTTCTGAACCTCGACGATCCGGCGCCGTGTGGTGTCGGGCACGCTGTATTGATTGCCACCCACGGCGACCATCCCCTCCTGGCTGATCCGCCGTTCGACGGTCAGAACCGCTTCGTATGGGCGCGCTGGCAAAGCCAGGAGCTGCGGTCCTTCCTCGGTAAAATGTTCATCGACAATCCGCTGTGTCGTGGCATGCACGCGAGGATTGGCGATGGTTGTGCGCCAGTCCTCGAACTGCGCGTTCAGATCGTCCAGATCTCGGAAGCTGCGCCCAAGGAAGAAGTCCTGCCGCACATAGCGGAACGGCCGCTCGACCTTTCCTTTTGTTTTAGCCCGACCTCACCAATGACAGCGGTCTTCATCCGGTCGTAGAGGATCTCGGTGCAGGCCCCGCCCATCGCGTCGAACGCGGCGATGTGACAGCGCATCACTGTTTCCAGAGTCTGGTTCGGGCAGAACCGCCCCCAGAGCCAGCGGCTGTGCCCAAGCACCATGCTGAACAGCCAGACCTTTCGCATGACGCCGGGCTCGCAGATGAACTCCACCTGGAACTCGGCAAAATCCACCTGGGCCTGCTGGCCCGCAGCCGTCTCGAAGCGGCGTTCGAACTGCCGCGGCACTGCGGGCCGGATCAGACGGAGATATTCCGTCAGCGTGGAATAGGCCCCTTCATACCCCATCGCCTTGATCTCGCGATGCAACCTGCGCGCTGAAAGACCAGGGAACGCTTCAAGCCGATCAATCAGATAGGATTGAAACCGATCTGCCAGCCGGTTGCTCGGCTCCCTTGGCCCATAAACCGGGGCCTCAAGGCCCCGCTCCAGATATTTCCTTACCGTCTTGCGGTCGAGCCCGGTCTGCCGCGCGATTGCGCTGATGCCAAGGCCCTGCCGCTTCAATTCAAAGATCATCACGATCTCCCTCAATCCCACCACCTGCGAGCCTTTCCATTGGCCTCTACAGGGGAAGTATGCGCGACCGATGATCAGGGGGGCATGCCCCCCTGATCATCGGCATCGGCGCCAAACTGGGGAATTTTCATCCAGCCGTTTTG
>NZ_LYUZ01000003.1 GCF_001679925.1 Leisingera sp. JC1
CTTACCGTCTTGCGGTCGAGCCCCTTACCGTCTTGCGGTCGAGCCCGGTCTGCCGCGCGATTGCGCTGATGCCAAGGCCCTGCCGCTTCAATTCAAAGATCATCACGATCTCCCTCAATCCCACCACCTGCGAGCCTTTCCATTGGCCTCTACAGGGGAAGTATGCGCGACCGATGATCAGGGGGGCATGCCCCCCTGATCATCGGCATCGGCGCCAAACTGGGGAATTTTCATCCAGCCGTTTTGGGGAGATTACGTCCAGCACTCACAGAACGTGCGGATCTCGACCGGGAGCAGCGTAGCGATGCGGCGATCGACTATGCCGTGATCGACATCGGCATGTTCCCCGATCATCGCCATCTCGAGCGCCGCGAGGACCTTCACGATCTCACCGTCGCCGGCCCCGAGCGGCTCCGAGCATTTGCGCATGAGGCGCTGACCGCCGCCGAGGCGCAGGGTCATAGCTTCGTGTCGACCGGAACCTTGGTCGAGCATGCGGCACGTCATCCGCTCTTCTACCGCGACAAGCTTAATGTCAGTGAGGCGCAGTTTCTCTCGGATGAGCATCTCGCCCATTTCCGCGAGCGGCTGCACGTCGAGATCGTTGACGGCGCACATTACTTCTATCTCCAGCGTGCCTGGCATGCCGAGCAGATCGTCACCCGCTTCGTTAGCGACCGGCTCAAACTGCCCGAACTCAAGCGCGACCTCGCCTGGGTTGCTAAATATGTCAGGACCGAGTCCCGTGCTCTTGCTGCTGCGATCAACGGGTTCGATACCAAAGGTTTCTGCGACGAACGCACGCAGATGATGAACAGTGCGATGACTCAGCGCCTCTATTGTGCGACAGGTCGGCCTGGTTCGGGCAAGAGCCAAGCGATCTCTGAACTGCTCAAACGCTTTGATGCAGCCAACGAGCGCACTGTCGTTCTCGCGCCCACAGGCAAGGCGGCCCTGCGCCTCAATGCCGAGGCGCCGGAAGGTGCGAACTGGGAAGCGGAAACGATCGATCGCTGGATCTGGCGAATGGGCCTCGGTGACTATCTGAGCGATGGCGCTGATTTAATGGCGATGTCGAGAGCGCCGCGCTTCGAGCAATTCGACAACCTAATTATCGACGAGATGTCGATGGTAAACCTCTATCACCTCGCCTTGCTGTTTCGCGCAATCGAAGTGCACCAGCCGACGTCAACGCTACGCGTGATCCTCGTCGGTGATGAAAATCAGTTGCCGCCAATCGGATGCGGCAAACCGTTTCACGACGTGATTGGATATCTACGCGGCGAACACGACTATCAAATCGCCAATACCGTCCGCCTTACCACCAACTGTAGGCAGCGCCACGACACGACCGTAATCGAGGCGGCACATCTCTTCGCGGGTAAGAACCGCTACCAAGGCGAACTCTATTCGCAGCTACGCGAAGGCGGCAAGGTCAGCGACTATCTCGATGTCCGGTATTTCAGTGGTGCGCAAGAACTGCAGAGCCATGTTGCAGATTTCGTGACCACTACGCTTGACGACGCAGTACCTGATCACCGCGACCGCTCGCCGCAGGAAGCATTCAACCTGCTCTTAAAACTCTATGACAAAGGCCATGTTCCCAGCAACGATGCAGCGGCCCTGGCACTAGACCGGGTGCAGTTGCTCTCGCCTTATCGTGGAGGTCCGACCGGGGCACTCGGCCTTAGCGGCTTCATGCGTGACACCTACCGTCCCGATGCCAAGGATGACGCGTGGCAACAAAAAGACGGTTTCGTCCACTCGGACAAGATCGTCCGCATTCGTAACCACTATGTCTTCAACAAGAAAACCAAGCAAAACGAGTTGCGCCTGTCGAATGGGTCGGTCGGGGTGCTGTGCGGCAGCCGGAGAGGCTGGAAGGCATTTTTCGCCGAAAGCAAGTGGTGGTTCGACTGGGGCTGGCTGGATTCCGAGGATTTCGAACTCGCCTATGGTCTAACCGTCCACAAGGCGCAGGGCAGTGAGTTCGAGGAAGTGCTGGTCGTAGTACCCGAACGTCGGACGCTTTTGTCGCGCGAACTGATCTACACTGCGATGACACGGTCAAAGACGCGCCTCACTCTTCTTGTCGAAAAGTCACAACGCGCCAATCCGCTGACTGTTGCGCGTGATCGCTCGGTACTGGCGCAGCGTAACTCCTCGGTGTTCGCGCGTCCGTTCGATGCCGCGCGACTGTTCGAGCCCGAGAATGGGGTTAAGGTCCGTTCCAAGATCGAATACATGATCTATCAGGCGCTGCTCGACGCACGCAACGCCGGTGAATTGAGCTTCAGCTATGAGACGGCGCTGGACCTACCTTTCGGTGAGCGGATCGTCACGGTGCACCCAGACTTTGTCGTGCAAGCGGGAGGCCAGACCTACTATTGGGAGCATCTCGGTATGCTCGACCGACAGGATTACGCCCGCGATTGGCGCGAGCGACGGCGCGCCTATGCCGCCGCCGGGCATGAAGCCTTTTTGCTAACTACCGACGATCTGGCTGGCGTCCGCGCTGACCAGCTTGCGCAAGTTGTCCGCGACATCACGACTGGCAATCTCGCAGGACGGGCCGATCTAGGCTGGTCTCTACACCATTACACCCTTTGAGTGTTAAAAAGCTCCAATGCTGAACATTCACAGGGTCGATAGTCGAGGGTAGGTCCGATCTCGAACAATGAGCTTCCGATTGCGGAGCGTGTCCAATCATTCCCGTCCTTCGGGCCCGCGCCACACGCCATGCTGCGCCGCGCGCGACCGGCAACATTAGACTGCCTGCTGCCATCTGGCTGGTGCCAGGATTGGGAACCTGGCAAGCGCTGAGAACCGTGGGGGCGTAGACGGATGTCATGAGCAAGCCCAAGCCCGCCCGCTACCGCACGACGAACTGGTCCGCCTACAACGCTGCGCTCCGCAAGCGCGGGTCTTTGCTGATCTGGCTGGACAAGGAGATGGCCTGGTACGCGCCGCATGAGGGCCGCCCTGGGCGCCCGCCGGTGTTCTCGAATGCGGCGATCCAGTTCTGCTTATCGATCAAGGTGCTGTTCAAGCTGCCGCTCAGAC
>NZ_LYUZ01000004.1 GCF_001679925.1 Leisingera sp. JC1
GTCGGGGGCGGGGAAATCGACCCTGATCAACCTGCTGCTGCGGTTCCGCGACCCGGAGGGCGGGCGCATCCTGATCGACGGGCAGGACATCCGTGAAGTGACGCAGGAGAGCCTGCGCAGCCGGATCGGGGTGGTGACGCAGAACACCTCGCTGATCCACCGCTCGGTGCGGGCGAACATCATGTACGGCAACCCGGGCGCGACGGAGGCGGAGATGATTGCCGCCGCCAAGCGGGCGGCGGCGCATGAGTTCATCATGGGGCTGCGCGACCACGCGGGGCGGACCGGTTATGACGCCCATGTGGGCGAGCGCGGCGTGGCGCTGTCGGGCGGCCAGCGGCAGCGGATCGCGATTGCGCGGGTGGTGCTGAAAAACGCGCCGGTGCTGATTCTGGACGAGGCGACCTCGGCGCTCGATAGCGCGGTGGAGGCGGCGATCCAGAGGACGCTGCTGGACGTGATGCAGGGGAAGACGGTGATTGCGATTGCGCACCGGCTGTCGACGATTGCGCAGATGGACCGGATCGTGGTGCTGCAGGACGGCGCCATTGCCGAGGACGGCAGCCATGCCGACCTGCTGGCGCGGCAGGGGGTCTATGCCGGGCTGTGGCAGCGCCAGGCCGGGACGTCGGAGCGGGTGGCGGTGTAATTCCACACAGGCAGAATGCAGAAACAGGAAACCCGGCACGCCTTCCAGCGTGCCGGGCTTCTTTTGCCTGGACCGGGTTCCGGGATTTTCAGACTGCTTCGGCGGCCTCGGGCATGTGCTGCCGGATGCGGGCGCGAATCTGGGAGAAATCGCTTTTTAGGGTCTGGAAAACCGCATCCCCGAACCATTCCAGCGAGGCCTCGCAAGCCGGGTCCTGCGCCATTGCCTCCAGCAGGGCGCTGTAGTCATAGGCGCCTTCGAACAGCGGCACCATGCCGTCGCGGCTGCCTGCGGCGCTGTAGACGTTGCCGGGGGCAAAGACGTCCAGGCACTCGCGGGCGGAGACGTTTTTCAGGTGGTAATGAGCGATGCGGGGCAACAGGATGCGGCGGGCCTCCACTGGGTCGTCGCCGCCCTCCCAGACGTGCAGCGCGTCGAAGTTGATGGCGAGTGCGTCGTGGTCCGTGGCGTCGATCAGGCCGCAGGTCGCCGTTAGCGAGTCGGCGAGGGTGCCGGGGTGGGTCTCGACCAGCAGGCGCAGCCCGTGATCCGCGGCGATAATGCAGGCCTCGCGCAGGGCGCGGATGGTCTGGCGGCGCTCGTCCGGTGTGGCATCGGCGCTGGCCTGCTGGCCTGCGAAGGTGCGCATTTTGCCAGCCCCCCAGGTGCGGGCCTGGGCACAGAGCGCCAGGGTGCGGTCGCGCAAGAGGTCCGGGTCATGCAGCGGCAGGTAGTCGCTGATCATCGGAACCGACAGGCCTTGCGCCGCCATCCACTGGGCATTGTGGATCGCCAGCGGCGACTGGTTGCGGGCGTGCACGCCCCAGAGCTCAATCCCCTGAAAGCCGTTGTCGCGGGCCCAGAAGGCTATGTCCTTGAGCCCGATCAGCTGGTGGCGGAAGGAAATGGTGCAAAGCGAGATTTTCATGCCGGAACCTCCTGCGGCTGGGTGTCGTCCAGTTGGGAGCTGGCCGGAAAACTGGGCTGGGCTGGCAGGTTGGCGGCGCACCAGATGTCAAACTGGGCCTTGAGCGCCGCTTTGATGGTGAATTCAAGCTGGTCCAGCGCATCCAGCGCCGCGAACAGGTCGGGGATCATGGCGCGGTCGCCTGTATGGGCGATGCGGGCGGCCAGGAAGTGAAGGCTGCGGAAGCCTTCGTAGAGCGCCTCCACCCGGTCGCATTCGGCGTCGAAGGTCTCAAATGCGGTGTCCAGCTCCTGCCAGAAGAAGGCGAAGGCGTGCTCATAGGCGTATTTGCGCAAGGAGAGCACCGGCATTTCCCGCACCGCGCGGCCCAGGTCCGCCAGTGCCAGCGGGCGGGCGGGGTCGCAGTGGTAGCTGAAGATCCGCCGCAGGGCGGAGGTCAGCGGGTTGTCTTCACTGCGGAAGGTCTCAGTGAAATAGGCCGCCAGATCCTGTGGCTGCGGTGCCTGGGCGTTGCCGCTGTTCAGGATGTATCCGCCCGCCACCGTGGACTGCGCCATGGCGTTCAGGATGGTCTCGCGCGGCAGGTCGCCGCGCCAGCGGTAGTCCGGGTCATAAAGGTGCCAGAGATCCGGGTCGTCGGTCAGCTCGATGATGACGTAATGCGGGAAAGGGTTCTGGTTGTACTTGTTCTCGCGCTCCGGCAGGTGGAACATGTCGAGGAAGACCACCAGCTGCTCGTCATCGGACTTGGTTGAGAGGAGCTGTTCGAAGCGGATCAGGTTCTGCTCCTTGGTCTTGCCGTGGTCGTACCATTCGCGCACCGGGATGTTGTAGAGCCGTTCGACCCAATCGGCATACAGGTCCTGGGTGATCTCCTCGCTGTGGTAGGCGAGCTGCATGGCGGGTGTGACGGCAAAGCTGCTGTCCCAGGTGCCGAAGTAGAACGGGCGGAAGTTCAGGTGCTCATGCCGGCGGATCGCGGCGCAGAGGCAGCTGACAAAGCAATGCACGGTGATCTCGCTGGGGGCAGGGGCGGTGTCTGCCTGCGGCGCGGGTTCTTCGCCCAGCAGCATCCGGATCAGCCCGTCGACGGTGGCGAAGTCATCCTTGGACAGCTCGCGTTCGGGCATCTCGATGCCGTGGTCCGTCTCCAGGTGCAGCATCAGGTTGATGAGGATCACCGAGTCGATGTGCAGGTCGTCGTTCAGCACCGCCTGTGCGGAGAAGTTCTGCATATGCGGATTGGCGAGCGGGCCGGACAGGGTCTGGCGGATGGCCTCAAGGATCATGTCGTAGGTCATGCGGGAACCATCTCCTGTGCGTATTGGGCCGAGATTTCGCGGCGGCTGATCTTGCCGTTGGCCTGGCGGGGCAGGGCGGGGAGGTGTTTGATCAGGGCGGGCTGCTGGTAGTCGGCCAGGGCTGTGCGGCAGGCCTGGCGGATGCTGTCTTCACTTG
>NZ_LYUZ01000005.1 GCF_001679925.1 Leisingera sp. JC1
ATAAGATAAGCAGAACTGGATCGCCGCATTCGAGAACACCGGCGGGCGCCCAGGGCGGCCCTCATGCGGCGCGTACCAGGCCATCTCCTTGTCCAGCCAGATCAGCAAAGACCCGCGCTTGCGGAGCGCAGCGTTGTAGGCGGACCAGTTCGTCGTGCGGTAGCGGGCGGGCTTGGGCTTGCTCATGACATCCGTCTAACCCCATGGATTCGTGTTGTGAATCCTCCAACGAGAGAGTTCTGCAACAATGCCCTGAAGAGATCAACATCTGAAGTGGTTATGTCTTCTGAAAACGCAGTCTCTATCTCGTTTTGTATAACGTGG
This sequence comes from Leisingera sp. JC1, assembly GCF_001679925.1. GTDB lineage: Bacteria > Pseudomonadota > Alphaproteobacteria > Rhodobacterales > Rhodobacteraceae > Leisingera. The sequence goes on from NZ_LYUZ01000005.1 coordinate 325, forward strand.
TAGACGCTGTTTCGTCTAATCTTTGTGAAAGGTTGGTCGATGTATTGGTTTAGCCTTCTTTCAATTAGTTGGTCTTCACGACGCCCCAAAAGCTCGTTGTCAAGGGAGCCAGAAATAACAGCGCCGCGTGACAGAAGTGAATAAAACTCGTCAAGATCATCCTGAAGCGCGCTTGTAAGATTTGGAAAAATGATAGCTGTTGAGCGATCAAACCTTACTCCGTCGGTTCTAAGTGCTGGAAATATGATCCACTGACTTCCGTTCGTGACCACGGCAAATTGAACGCCGATCTTGCGGCAATAGTCGCGCGCCTGAGTGATTGCATCCCCAGTTTCTCCGGAAACCAACCTTCTGTTTAGCGTCTCTTTTCTCTTTGTCGGGACAGTCAGCTCTGCTCGCCCAACCTTTTTTGCCTCGATCACAAATGAAGAAAAGCCTGTCCGGACTACGTAATCCGAGTATTCAGTACTCCCATCTTCCGATACATGCTCTTCAACTGTTACATCGTCATGCGTCCAGTCAAGAACCTCAAACAGGATACGGTCAATTAGCTTTAGCCGGGTTTCGGCCTCATTAGCTTCGTACAGTCGGAGCTTCTCAAATCGCTCAAAGAGGCTCTTCGCCAACCCGTTTTCCATGCTCTTAAGAACTCCGTAAAATGAACCTGCCTCAGTTAGGGCTCAAACTCGCACGAGTGTGGCTCTCGTGAGAGAAGGACGATAGACGCCTCAAACTGTCTCCAAGTCACAGCCCCATTGTCGGATGAAGTTGCATCGGGAAACTGCAAGTGACAAGAGCGATTGTCTGCCGGTTCTGCTATAAGTTGGGCTGCCGACATTATTTTGATGAATCCCTGCCTAACTTCAACTTGAACCCAGCCATCTGACCCTGAGCTCCTCGCGTTGCTCATTCGAGTTGAGCAGCCGCCCGGCCTCCGACACCTCCATGCCGCCATATTTGGACTTCAGCTTGTAAAAGGTCGCCGGGCTCAGGCCATGCCGGCGGCACACCTCCGCCGTCGGCATCCGGGCTTTCCTGCTCTTTGAACATCCCGATGATTTGCGCCTCGGGGAAACGGCTCTTACGCATTCGTCTGCTCCTACATAGGTTGGGCAGACACTACTTCATGGTGAGGGGTTTGCGGGGGCATGTCAGCTCATAAAATGGGTGGCTTGAGCCAAGCGAGCGCAATCTAAGAGCTGCCCATTTTCGGGGCGAATCACGCCACTCACCAATGGAAAACTGCACCCGATCCGCAGTTCCCATGTCACACAAAATGACAATGACGGTTGCAATGTCCGACCGATCAGTCAGTGTCACTCCAGATGGCAGTCATCACCTTTAAGAGGTTGATATGTAACAGATAATGACCGCGCAGCCAGACTTTCTTCTGCTATACTTTGGTCAGTTTGAGCCGCCCTCAATGAAAGAATGACTGTCTCGGTTAAAATCAAAAGCGTTCGCAATCAGCGCGGAAGGTACCTGTTTCAGACCCGTGAGCGCCTTCAGTTGACGGAGGAAACAAATGCTCAAGTTCGTCGCGTCGCGGTCGAGATGGCAAAGTATCTCGCAGGGCAAATGGCCAAACAGGACAAACACAGAGAAGCTTAGAAGGATTGCGTCATGCGCTTTGTTGGATATGGACGAATGTCGTCCGACCTTCAGAACCCAAGGTCTGCCGATGACCAAATATTCGAGATCAAAACCGCTGGCGAGGCCAAAGGCTGGGTTTTCGTTAAAGGATACACTGATGCTTCGATGTCTGGGTCGACCATCTTCGGTCGCACAGGCTTTGGGGCAATGCGAAAGGACGCCAGAGACGGAAAGTTTGATTGTGTTGTTGTTGAAGATGTCGACCGTCTGAGCCGTAACCTGGGCGACTTGGCAAAGTTCGTTGAGTACATGGAGTTCTATAACATCACAATCTATAGCTTGTCGAAGGGCGCGTTCATCACCGAGATGGACGTCGGCTTCAAAGGCACCATGAGCGCTCAATTTCTGAAAGACTTGTCCCAAAAGACGCGGCGTGGCCTAGCTGCCGCCGTCAGGGACGGTCGTGCGGGAGGCGGTTTACCTTATGGATATCGACCCACCGTTAATCCCGGAGTTTTTGAAATCGACGAGGAAAAGGCCGATGTAGTGCGGCGGATTTTCCGTATGTATGCGCATGGCTATACCCCTCGTGAGATTGCCGGTGCACTTAACAAAGACGGAATTCCCTCTCCTAGGGGCGGAACATGGAATAGCAGCACCATAAACGGTCACCGGGCGCGAGGTGTGGGGATCATTCGAAATGAAATTTACGTGGGCGTCAGAGTTTGGAATAGAACCGAAAAACTTCGCAATCCGGAGAGTGGGCGGACGCATATCAGGCCGAAGCCTGAAGAAGAAAAAATTCGAGTTGACGTACCTGATCTAACAGGCTGCTGAAGAAGTCGGCTCTCGACGCGGCCTGAGGAACATGATTCACCCTCAGCACAATTTCGGCGGGGGATGGTGATGCGCGGGACGGACGAAGCGAGCGGATCGCTTTTCAGCTATGTCGATCTGGAAGAGCGCATCCCAGCACGGCACCCTCTCCGCAAGATCAGGCAGGTGGTCAACGACGCGCTGGCCAGTCTGGATGCCGATTTCGAGGCGGTCTACACCGATTTCGGC
>NZ_LYUZ01000006.1 GCF_001679925.1 Leisingera sp. JC1
TCACCGCCAAACCTAGTAAAATCCAAACATCTCTCTAAACGATAACAAAACACCTGACGCGGGATGGAGCAGCCAGGTAGCTCGTCAGGCTCATAACCTGAAGGTCGCAGGTTCAAATCCTGCTCCCGCAACCAGCGTTTCCGACCAAGCCTCCGCAAAAAGCGGGGGCTTTTTCGATTCGGCGCTCCCCAAAAACATCAGACCCGCCAATTCCCCAACAAGTTCAAGCTGATGGCCCCCGGGTGCGTCGTAAGCGTTGCATCCAACCCCCTCGATGGCATCTAAACCCGTTCAACTACCCAGTGATATGTAGGCCTCCAATCCACAGCAGGAGGCGAACATGTCGAAACATGAGGTTTGGGGTTTCACCATTGAAACATCTCCGTCAGGCAAGAATATCTGGCCAATTGACCTGAAACGGGAAGCAACCCGGCGCATCCGGGAAGACGGCCTGCCTCCCGGTGACATCGCCGCGGAACTGGGAGCCCATGAATGCCTCGTTCGCAAGTGGTGGGTCGCTGACCGCCGCAGCCGAGGCGAGCATATCGCGGTCCAAGGCCCTGCGTTCGCCGAGATCAGGATGGCCGAAGAAAGCCAGCCTCCTTCGGCCCCGCTCGAAACTCGCGGCATCTCACCCGGGTTTGCGCGTTTCCACAGTGGTGCGCTGTGTTTTGAGTTTCCGGTCAGTATACCCGAGGCCGACTTAATGAAACTCATTCGGGTTGCCGGCCTGACCTCATGATCGCGCCTTCAAACTCATTCAAGATCTACCTGGCGACCACGCCTGTCGATTTCCGAAAGGGCATTGACGGCCTCGCCAACTACGTCATGAGCAACTTCGAACTTGATCCGTTTTCAGGTGCCTTCTTCGTGTTCCGTTCCAAGGGGCGTGACAAGATCAAGGTGCTTATGTGGGACGGTACCGGCCTGGTTCTGATCTACAAGCGCATCGAAGGCGCTGGTTTCATCTGGCCCAAATTGTCGGATGGGACAATAACCCTGACGAAGGCCCAGTTCGAAGCCCTGTTTGAAGGGATAGATTGGCGCCGGGTTGCCTCTGCGCCCTATCACCGCCCCGTTCTCTTTCAAAGCCAGCATGCCGAGGTTCAATAGAATGCCATTGATATCCTTCATTGACGTCCGATTTTTCCCGCCTGAGGAAACCAGGGAAAGACTGGAAAAGCGTTTCACCCGGCATCTGCGGCTGTTGAGGTGCGGGCTCGTAGCCGCTTTCAGATCTGGCAATCACCCGTTGCCCGAAGGTGATGCTGATAAACTGCTGTCGGTAGATATTACGCACATTGACAGGATCCGCGTTCAAAGACGCGCCGGAAGGATCATCGAACGCAGACAGGCTGCGTCCGGCCTCGCCCATCTCGTCAGAGCTGACCGCGAGCGCCTCACGACGCTGCATGACGGGGTCAATCTCGTGGAGATAGCTACCGAGCATCGTGCTGATGAAATTGCGGCGGCGCTGCATGAAGAAATGCCATGGATGGGCGCCGCGACCGAGCAGATATGGCACGCGATGCGGAGGTCGGTTCGAGACGGAACGGCAGGGCTTCGCTTGCCGCCTATTTTGCTTGACGGACCGCCTGGTATTGGAAAGAGCTTTTGGGCCCGCCGTCTGGGTGAATTGCTGTCGGTTCCTACGACAGTGATCGAAGCTACCAATGAGAACGCATCGTATGCGCCGTCCCGTTCCCATTGATATCGTAGGTTCCGCGCCGGGCTGAAGTTTCCGACATGTTCGCCATCGAGATGGAGGTGAACATGGCAGACGGCAGTGGCTTTTTAGGGCAGTGCGAGGTTGCCGAGCCGCGTCGGGGGAACCGACGTTGGCCGGATGATGTGAAGGCGCGGATTGTGGCCGAGAGTTTTCAGCCGGGCGCGCGGGTTGTCGATGTTGCCAGAGGGCATGACATCATTCCGCACTGTATGCGCCGTCCCGTTCCCATTGATATCGTAGGTTCCGCGCCGGGCTGAAGTTTCCGACATGTTCGCCATCGAGATGGAGGTGAACATGGCAGACGGCAGTGGCTTTTTAGGGCAGTGCGAGGTTGCCGAGCCGCGTCGGGGGAACCGACGTTGGCCGGATGATGTGAAGGCGCGGATTGTGGCCGAGAGTTTTCAGCCGGGCGCGCGGGTTGTCGATGTTGCCAGAGGGCATGACATCATTCCGCACCAGCTTTCGGATTGGCGCCGTCTGGCGCGTCAGGGCAAGCTGGTTCTGCCTGAGGATTTGATGGCGTCAGTTTCCCAGGCCGAAACGGTCGTCAATGATCCGGAACCGGCCTTCGTGCCGCTGCAGATCGCTCTGACATCGCAGGTCGAGGCAGCTCCATCAGAAGCGGTACAGGACCGAGCATGTGACGCGCTGACGGTCGAGATCGGGTCGGATGTCGTGGTCCGTATTCCCGCCGCTGCAGATGTGGCACGGGCCGCGGCATTGATCCGGGCCATGCGAGGGACGTCGTGATTGTTGCGGGGCAGCGGTTGCCGATCGTGATCGCGACCAAGCCGGTGGATTTTCGGCGTGGTCACGATGGGCTGGCAGCGACGGTGCAGAATGAGTTGGGGCTTGATCCGCATTCCGGGCTGACGGTGATGTTCCGCTCCAAGCGTGGGGACAGGTTGAAGATCCTGGTTTGGGATGGAACAGGGCTGGTTCTGATCTACAAACGCCTGGAAGTTTCCAATTTCGTCTGGCCGAAGATTCAGGACGGGGTCATGCATCTGACCCGGGCTCAGTATGAGGCTCTGTTCGAGGGCCTCGATTGGCGGCGGATGGTGGCAAAGCCGGTTGTTGCGCCCACTGCGGCAGGGTGACTCAGCGCCCTATTTGGGCATTGTTTTATTGGGCTTTTCTGTCTCGTCGGGGTAGAAAAGCGCATGTCGCAGCCGTTTGATCTTCGCCAGTTTCCCGGTCTGCCGCCCGAGGTCGTGAAGGCCTTTGAGGCGCAGCAGGCCGCGCTTGAAAAGGCGCAGTTCGAGGCCTCGGTCGAGCGGGCCGCGCGGCAACACGAACAGGTTGTCGGCGCTGAGAAAGACACCTTCATCGCCGAGTTGAAGGCACTGGTCGAGAAGCTGGAAAGCCAGGTGGCCGATCACCGTCGCACCAGGTTTGGGCCAAAATCCGAAAAGCTGAACTCCGATCAGCTCGAACTGGCGCTCGAAGATCAGGAAACGGCCATCGCCGAGACGCAGCAACAGATCGACGCCGTTCAGGACAAGATCGACCAGCTCGACAAGACGGCAAAGGACAAAAAGCCCCGCAAACCGCGCAAGCCCCGCGCACTGCCCGAGGGATTGCCGCGGGTTGAGCGGGTTATCGAACCCGGCAGCATCCTTTGCCCCTGTGGTTGCGGCGACATGGTCAAGATCGGCGAAGACCGGTCGGAACGGCTCGACTGCATTCCAGCCACGTATCAGGTCATCGTCACTATCCGCCCGAAATATGCTTGTCCCAAGGGGCGCACCGGGGTGGTGCAGGCTAAAGCCCCCGCGCATCTGCTGGAAAACAGCTGGCCAACCGAACGGCTGCTGGCCCAGATCGCAGTCGCCAAGCATTGCGACTTCAATCCCCTGAACCGGCAAGCCGTTGCAATGGCGCGCAATGGTTTGCCGATGGATCGCTCGGTCCTGTCGGATTGGATGGGCCGGACCGGGGCGCTGATCGCACCCGTGGTCGCGCACATGGCCAAGGTGCTGCTGAAGGGCAGCACACGGCTTTATGTCGATGAAACCACCGCCCCAGTGCTGGACCCCGGCCGCGGCAAGACCAAGACCGGGTATTTCTGGGCGGTCCTGCGCGATGACCGTGGGTGGAACGGGCCTTCCCCGCCCGGTGTAGTGTTCCATTATCGCCCCGGGCGGAGCGGCGACTATGCCGCCGAAATCCTCAACGGGTTCAACGGCACCATCCAAGTCGACGCCTATGGCGGCTACACCGCCCTGGGCACCTCCAAGCGGATGGGTGGGAAGCCCTTGAAGCTGGCCTATTGCTGGTCTCATGGGAGAAGGGCTTTGATCAAGGCACAGCCCAAATCGGGGTCTCCTATCGTCGACGAAGCGCTGCTGCGCATCGCGGCGCTCTACCGAATTGAGACCGACATCCGCGGCCTGCCACCAGATGACCGCCGCGTTGTCCGGCAGGAACGGTCCCGCCCGCTGGTCGACGATTTCTTTGCCTGGTTGACCGCACAGGCTGCCCGCGTCTCGCGCAAGTCCAATCTAGGCAAGGCGCTGGCCTACATGATCCGACGCCAGGACGGATTCCGTCTGTTCTTGGACGATGGCCATGTCGACATGGATTCCAATCTGGTCGAGAACGCGATCAGAAGCCCGGCCATGACACGCCGCAACGCGCTTTTTGCCGGACACGATGACGGAGCCAGAAGCTGGGCTTCTTTTGCCAGCCTTATCGGAACCTGCCGGATGAACGGGGTCGAACCCTATGCCTATTTGGTCGGCCTGTTCACCAAATTGGCCGCGGGCCATCTCAACAAGGATATCGACGCCTTGATGCCCTGGGCCTATGCCGACGAACAATCAAAAGACGTGAGCTCGCCCGGGACTCCCTGACGTGCTCGTCCGCACAAATGGCTGGAGCCTGTCAACAGCAAGGCGCGAAACTTCCCAATGGGAAGTGGACGGCGCATAC
>NZ_LYUZ01000007.1 GCF_001679925.1 Leisingera sp. JC1
GCCGAAACGAACCCTGTCCTTGCGGGTCGGGTAAGAAGTTCAAGCAGTGTTGCGGGCGGCGTTCCATGCTGCACTGACCCGTTCGCACCTAATGTGATCCGAGGCGGATGATTGCAATCGCGTTGCAAATAATCTGATCTCATTCGCAATTAATGTGAGTTTGAGCCCCCGGATAGACGCAAACAATTCGAGCGAAAATTCACGATGATTGCAAGCCGAACTCTGGATAAGTGCAATCCGCTACAACTAGGGAAACTGTATCAGGATTCTTGTCCGCCTTCTCTAATTGGGCGTTTGGGTCAAGCTCGTTTTCCTTCCTTGTACGAGATCATTGTCGCTCATCCGGGTCACGCTTCTCTTCACAGTCTGGGTGATACCGGGTGAGGGCATCGCTGCACGCATGTGTCGGATTGGTTGTGGAGGGCCTCGCTTTCGGACGCGCTTCTCGTTGCCCAGCAGACATTTTCGGCTTCTTCCACGAACCTCGTCCGGTGAGGACGATCCCATTCAGTTCTGGTATTGGGCTATTAGGTCATGCCATGCCCTCCACCGGCCCTGAACGGAACTCGGTGCCATCTACCCACATGCGATGGTGCAGAACGGCCAGTTTGAGGGCGACAGCCACGACAGCGCGGCGACGGAGACTGTGCGGAATTTTGTGCCCCGGCGCCATTTCTTACGCCAATGGGAAGCGTTCCTCGAACATGATGGCGAGCTGGCTTTTCACCGCATGCCATTCGCGCACTGACCGCTTCCACTCCGCTGAGGTAGCATTCAGCGCCAGATAGATCAACTTGGCCGCCGCCTCATCGCTGGGGAAATGGCCGCGGGTTCGGACCGCGCGGCGGATTTTCGAGTTCAGCGCTTCAATGGCATTGGTAACCGGTANTTTTGTGCCCCGGCGCCATTTCTTACGCCAATGGGAAGCGTTCCTCGAACATGATGGCGAGCTGGCTTTTCACCGCATGCCATTCGCGCACTGACCGCTTCCACTCCGCTGAGGTAGCATTCAGCGCCAGATAGATCAACTTGGCCGCCGCCTCATCGCTGGGGAAATGGCCGCGGGTTCGGACCGCGCGGCGGATTTTCGAGTTCAGCGCTTCAATGGCATTGGTAACCGGTATGAAGATCCCGGTGCYGATGTTCGGCCCCGATTCTTGSATCAGGGTGTATGCTGCGAGCATCCGGGACAGAGGCACCGGGAGCACGAAGGTGCGGGCAGGCCGATGYATTCGATGAGCTGCGAGCTCGTGTTAGTAGCTGGCCGCCTCTGCGACTCGCCCGGTTGCGCCGAGAGCGCGGATCCGTAGTTGTCGTGTCGCCCGCCGCTCCCGCTTTTTGTCACTGGCAAGGGAGGCGCGCATGCGACGCGTGATTGGCATCGATATCCACCGCACCTTTGGGGAGGTGGTGATCTGGGAGAGTGGCCTGACCCGGCACGAAGGCCGGGTCGAAATGACCCGCACGGCCCTCGAGGGCTTCGGCAGGCAACTGAAGAAGTCGGACGAGGTGGTGATCGAGGCGACCGGAAACTGCATGGCGGTATCCCGGATTCTATCGCCCCATGTGAAACGGGTGGTGATTGCCAATCCGCTTCAGGTCAAGGCAATCGCCCATGCCCATGTGAAGACCGACAAGGTCGATGCCGGCACGCTGGCCAGCCTGTATGCGGCCGGCTACCTGCCGGAGATCTGGACTCCGGATGCGGCGACGGAGCGGATGCGCAGACTGGTGGCGCGCCGTTACCAGGTTGTCCGGCACCGGACCCGGATCAAGAACGAGGTGCATGCCATCCTGCACGCGCACCTGATCCCCAAATGCCCGCATGCCGATCTCTTCAACAAGCGCGGCCGCGACTGGCTGACCCGCCAGCCGGTGCCGGAGGATGAACGGGCCGCGATTGCGCGCCATATCCGCGAACTCGACCGGCTCGGCGAGGACCTTGCCCAACTCGACCGCGACATCGCCCAGGACGCCTTGGAGGACGAAGCCATCCAGCGCCTCCTGACCATCACCGGCGTCAATCTGGCGGTCGCAGCTGGGCTGATGGCCGCGATCGGCAGCATCGAGCGGTTCAAGTCGCCGCAGAAACTGGTGAGCTATTTCGGGTTGAACCCGCGCGTGCGCCAATCCGGACTCGGTGCCGCCCACCATGGCCGGATCAGCAAGGCCGGCCGCAGCCATGCCCGCGCCATGCTGGTCGAGGCGGCCTGGGCCGCGGCGAAAGCGCCGGGTCCGCTGCGCGCCTTCTTCATCCGCATCCGGGCGCGGCGCGGACATCAGATCGCCGCCGTCGCGGTGGCCCGCAAGCTCGCCACGCTGTGTTGGCACATGCTGACCAAAAACGAAGACTATCGCTGGGCCCGTCCGAGCCTGGTCGCCCACAAGCGCCGCGCCATGGAACTGGCGGCCGGGCAGCCACAGGAAAAGGGAAATCGGCGTGGTGCAAGCTATGCCTACAATGTGAAGGAGCTGCGCCACCAGGAAGCCAAGATCGCTGAGCAAGCGGAGAAAAGCTACGAGCACTTCGTGGCGGCCTGGCGGCCACACCCTCCAAAACAGGGCGGGTGTGCGGCCGCCTCAAACCGGCAGGGACTGAATAGGCTGCCCGGTGACGCTTCCAGCCGACACGCCACGCTTCGCCCCGAGGTCGACCGCACTGCCAAAGAATAGARGRTTCCGGCGGAAAAGTCTTGTCGATCTCATCCGTCGTGTAAATCAGCCTGCGCACCTCGGGCGGATAATCCAGGAACGGAATGACCTCGTTCCAGGCCCGCCGCCAGCTCGGCGCTATGGCCGGATAGCGCTTTGACAGATCGCTCGCTTCAAATTCAGTTAGCGCGGCTTCGGCCGCCGCGGCATCAACGGCCGTATAGACCGCTTTCAGAGCCGCAGCGACGGCCTTGCGGTCCTTGTAGCTGGCAAA
>NZ_LYUZ01000008.1 GCF_001679925.1 Leisingera sp. JC1
GCCCGGCAATGCCCACCCGCTGGCCTGCCGGAATGTGCAGATCAATGCCGTTCACCCCGCCCCGCGTATTGCCGTAATGGTGCCGCAGCCCCTCGATCCGCACCTCGGCACGGGCCACCTCCAGCGGCTTTGCGCCGGGCGCATCCGTTACCTCATGCGCGGCCGACAAGGACCGCAGACCTTCCCGGATCACGCCCATGTTCTCAAACAGCCGGATCGTCACCCACAGGATCCAGCCGCTCATCCCGTTCAAGCGGATGGTCAGGGCCGAGACCGCTGCAACCTCGCCAACGCTGACAACGCCGCGCATCCACAGCCAGACCGCCGGCGCCACCACAATCAGGATCAGCACGCCATTGATGGCAATACTGCCAAACGCCAGCCGCGTCATCATCCGCAGGAACCGCTGATAGCGCGTCCGCAGCCGCCGCAGCGCCGACAAGGCATAGGCCTGCTCCTGCCCGTCGCGGGCAAACAGCTTCACCGTCTCGATATTGCCATAGGCATCGACAATCCGCCCGGTCGCGGCAGAGCGCGCATCGGACCATTTCTCTGCCGTCGCCGCCACATTCAGCGCGGTGTGGCGCACATAAAGCGCATAAAGCCCGACCCAGGCCACCAGGGGCACCGCCAGCCGCCAGTCGATCTGCGTCAGCACCACCACCGCGCCGATCATGTAGGTGACGGCAAACAGCACCGCCTCGAACAGCATATGCACGCTGTCCTGCACCGCAGGCCCCATCTGCATCACCCGGTTGCTCAGCCGCCCGGCAAAATCATTCTGAAAGAACCCCGCCGACTGCCCCAGCAGATGCCGGTGCGCCTGCCAGCGCACCTGCTCTTGCAGGTTCGATGACAGCGTCTGCTCCAGCAGCAGGTGATTGAGCCCCACCAGCGACGGCCGCACAATCAGCACGCAGAACAGCGCCAGCAGCATTTCGGTCCCATGCTGCGCCCAGAACGCCCCGGCGCCGGTCTCTGCCATCAGGTCCACCACCCGGCCGGAATAGAAGATCAGCCCGCTCTCCATCAGCGCGGTCAGAACGCCGGTGGCAAACATCAGCGGTAGCCATTTGCGGTAGGGTGCCAGTTGCTGCGCCAGATAGACCCTTAAACTGGCCCGCGGCGGCGCCTGATGCGCAGGCGCAAAGGGATCGACAAGATTTTCAAAAGCCCGGAACATGGGGAGCCTCTCAAGGATTTTCGTGGAACCGCTTGAGATGTGGGTCGCCGTATCCGCCCGGCCCGAAACCCTGAAAACAGAGTCTAACAAAGGCAAGGGCGCGGATCCTGCCTGCACCGCAGCCCGGCCCTTCTACGCGTCCCGGCCCCGCTTGTCAGCAGCGAAAATCACGCAGCGGCGGCAAAATGCGCCCAGGATTTCCGCTTGCGGTAGGCCTGCAGCGCGTTATTGTGCCGCAATCTGAGTAAAACAATAAGGATTGTAATATGCTCACCGACCAGGGCCTTTTTGAGACCCCGAACGCCTCCAAATACCTGCAGCAGCTGTGCAAGCATTTCGCCCACAAGGTTGCCGTGGAGCACGACGGCAACCGCGGCACCATCGCGCTGGGAATGGGGCCTGCCACGCTGCGCGCCACTGAAAACACCCTCACCGCCGAGGTCACCGCCCCCGACGCGGCAGACCTGGCCGAGGCGCGCGATATCATCGACCGCCACCTCATCCGCTTCGCCTTCCGCGAAGAGTTTGAAGCCATGGACTGGCAATCAAACGCCGCCTGATCCCGAAATCTTGACAAAACGGGTTGGTTTTCCTACCCGTGGCCGCAGGTTTCGCAGCGAAACCTCTCCAGCAAGG
>NZ_LYUZ01000009.1 GCF_001679925.1 Leisingera sp. JC1
CAAGTGCAGGAAGCCCGCGCATTGGAGCTGCAGGACGTGGCCATCAGCTACCATAAACCCGGCCTGCTGGACCGCTGGTTCAATAAACCACTCCCCGCCCCTACCGTGGACCGCGCCGGGTTTGTCCTCAGGAAAGGTGAGACTCTGGGGCTGGTCGGCGAGTCCGGTTCCGGTAAGTCCACCATTCTGCGCGCCATTCAAGTGCAGGAAGCCCGCGCATTGGAGCTGCAGGACGTGGCCATCAGCTACCATAAACCCGGCCTGCTGGACCGCTGGTTCAATAAACCACTCCCCGCCCCTACCGTGGACCGCGCCGGGTTTGTCCTCAGGAAAGGTGAGACTCTGGGGCTGGTCGGCGAGTCCGGTTCCGGTAAGTCCACCATTCTGCGCGCCATTGCCGGGCTGGCGGGCACCCGCAAGGGCACGGTGACGCTGGGCGGCAGCGAGAGCCTGAACGCGCCGGTTTCGGGCCGCAACCGCGAGACCCTGCGCCGGGTGCAGATGATCTTCCAGAACGCAGATGCGTCGCTGAACCCGCGCCAAAGCATCGGGGAAATCCTGATGGCGCCGCTGAAACTGTACTTCGGCCTCAAGGGGGCAGAGGCGCAGGCGCGGGCCGAAGAGCTTTTGGAAGCGGTGCGCCTGCCTGCGCGCTATATGTCGCGCTTTCCCGGACAGTTGTCCGGGGGAGAGAAACAGCGGGTGGGGGTTGCCCGCGCCTTTGCCGCCAACCCTGAGGTCACCCTGTGCGACGAGGTGACCAGCGCGCTGGATGTTTCGGTGCAAGCGGCGGCGCTGGCGCTGCTGACGCGGCTGCAGAGAGAGAACGGCTCCTCCTACATTTTCGTGAGCCACGATCTGGCGGTGGTGCGCGCGGTGTCGGACCGGGTGGCGGTGCTGTATCAGGGCCGGATCTGCGAAATCGGCCCGGCGGAGCAGGTCTATGCCCCGCCCTATCACCCCTACACCCGGACCCTGATGGGGGCAGTGCTGGAACCGGACCCGGATGCCGCTCCTGTCCTGCTGGCCAATGACATGAGCGAGAAGGCCCCGCCTGCAACCGGCTGCCCGTTCCAGCGGCGCTGCACAAAACGGATCGGTCCGGTTTGCGATACCAGGACGCCGCCGCCGCAGGCCCTCGGTGCGGGCCATGTGATCCATTGCCACATACCGGCGCCGCATCTGCAGGAAGCCGGCAAATGCCAGGATGCGGAGCTTGCCTGCGCAGATCTGTCAAATGCCTGATTCACCAGCGTCATGGTTCTGATAACTTGACGCACTATGCAGTCCAGCAAGCAAATCAGCTGGGGTGTGCCAAATGAAATACCGCACCATCTTTCTGTCGGATATTCATCTTGGCACACCCGGCTGCCAGGCAGAGCTGCTGCTGGACTTCCTGAACACCTACGAGGCCGAGAGCTATTACCTCGTTGGCGACATCATCGATGCCTGGAGGATCAAGCGCAAAGGCTTCCTGTGGCCGCAGGCCCATAACGACGTGGTCCAGGCGCTGCTGGCCAAGGCGCACGACGGTGCCAGCATCTACCTGATCCCAGGAAACCACGACGAATTCCTGCGCTCCTACCTGGGCACCCATTTCGGCGGCATCGAGGTGCTGAGCAAGGCCGATTTCACCGCCAGTGATGGCAAGCGCTACCTGGTGACCCACGGCGACCAGTTCGACTCGGTCGTGATGCACGCCAAATGGCTCGCCCATCTGGGCGACCGGGCCTATGATTTCATGCTGTGGCTCAACACCCGGCTGAACCGCGCGCGCAGCCTGTGGGGCGGCCAGTACTGGTCGCTGTCCAA
>NZ_LYUZ01000010.1 GCF_001679925.1 Leisingera sp. JC1
GTGCGGCGCGCGGTGCCTGGGCGAGGTCGATCTGCGGCGGAGCTTCCGGGTTTGGGGGCTGGATCTGCGGGGTCTCGGGCGGTTTCTGCCAGGCCTCGGCCATGCGGGCAACCTCGGCGCTGGCGGGCTGCAGCGAGACCAGCGCATCGCCGCCCGCGCCGCTGGACTGGGCGCCGCTTTCGGGTGCGCTGGCAAAGAGCGCGATGTGGATGAGGCCCGCGAGGCCCGCAAAGACAGTGAATTCGGCGGCACGTTTCATGGGCGTTGCACCACCAGTTCGGCGCGGGCGAGACCGGCCTCTGCCAGCTGGTGCAGGATGCGGGCGAGGGCCTTGGCTTCCAGCCTTGCGTCGGCGCGCAGCTGGATTTGCGGGCTGTCCGCGCTGGCGGCGGCGAGGCTGGCGATGGCAGCGTCTCCATCGGCCCCGTCGAAATGCATCCGGCCATCGGCACCGATGTAAAGCACCGGCTGGGCCTCCGGCGCGGCCTCGGAGGCAGCATCGGGCGGGGTCACGTCAAACGGGTCGGGCTGGGCCAGGCGCGAGGTCATCAGGAAGAAGATCAGCAGCAGGAACACCACGTTGATCATCGGCACGATGGATTCGGCGCGGGGGCGTTTAGGGGGATCGCTCAGGTCCATGAATGCCCCCTCACTCCACAAGAACGACGTTGCTGAGACCCGCCTGCAGCAGCAGCGCGGTGATATCGGTGATGCGCTGCAGGCTGGCGCCGTCGCGCCCCCTGAGGATCAGCACGTCGGCGGGGGATTTCATCAGCGGCGCCAGCGCTTGGACAAGGTTGCTGTCCGCCACCGGCACGCCGTTCACATCCAGGTTGCCGGGGCCGACGCCGATCAAGCGCGGCGGACCGTCATAGGTGCCGCCCTGTCCGGCCAGCGGCAATTGCAGCACCGTGTCCATGCCAAAGCGGGAAGCCAGCATGAAGAACACCAGCAGCAGGAACACCACGTCGATCATCGGTGTCAGGCTGGGTTTGCGCCGGGGGCGCGGGGCGGGGGCGAGCTGCATGCGCCTACTCGGCGGCCAGTGCCAGCTGATCGGGCTGGGCGGCGACGAAGATGCGGGTGGCGTTGTCCTCGACATCGCGGCGGATGCGGGAGATTACCGCTTCGAACCATGTCAGCGCAGCGGAGGCGGGGATCGCCACAGCCATGCCGGCGGCGGTGGTCAGAAGTGCCTCCCAGATACCGCCGGCCAGCAGGGCGGGGTCGGCCTTGGAGCCCGCGGCCTGCAGTGCCTGGAAGGCGGCGATCATGCCCAGAACGGTGCCGAGAAGGCCCAAGAGCGGCGCGATGGTGGCGATCAGCTCCAGCGCGCCGAGACCGGTGGCGGCGCTGGCCAGATGCAGCTTGGCGACGCGGGCGGTTTCCTCGCGGGCGCGGTCCTCTGGCAGGGTGGCGGTGGCATTGAGTGCGGCGACGACCACGCGGGAGCGGATGCCGCGTCGGCCTGCGGTGATATCCAGCGCTTCGGCGCGGTTGCCGAATTCGAATGCGGTCACTGCACGGGCGGCCTTGCCGCGGGACCAGGCGCCGATCAGCGCCAGACGCCAGATCTTCCACAGGATCAGCGCGAGGGTGATGACCGAGAGCGCGGCAATGGCCCAGATCGAGGGGCCGCCGTCGCGCAGGAATTTCAGAGCCTTTGCGGAGGCGTCAGTGGCGACCTGCGCCAGTTCGGGCTGGGCGGCGGGCGGTTCTGCGGCAGGCGGCGGGGCAGGGGACGGGGCAATCGCGGCTGTCGGCTCTGGCGCTGTTCCGGCGGCGGCGGGCGTGTCTGCGG
>NZ_LYUZ01000011.1 GCF_001679925.1 Leisingera sp. JC1
GGGCGTTCTGGAAACGATGGACGGGATACCACACCCGCAGCCGCGCAGAAGCCAGGATGCGCTGCCTCAAGGCCTTCGGCGAGCGCATCGCCGCGAGAGACCCAGATAGCCAAACCGCTGAAATCCACATCTGCGTCGCACTCATCAACCGCTTCAATGCCCTCGGCACCGCCGAGATCGTCCGCGTGGCCTGAACCTGAAGGGGAAAGGGGAAGTCACGCCTCAAGACGCCTTTCTGCAACAATGCCCTCCTGGAACCACCGGCCACCCGCCGGGATTGTGTAGATACCGGTCTCGGCGCCGCTTTCGTCCAGCAGACCGCTTCACTCGCCGCTAAATAATAAGTGTACCGCCGTCAATTGCAGACTGAAGTTCCTCAATTGTGACGTTATTGATGACCAGTCTTTCTTGTTCAAAAATAAGAAAAGCAGTCGGCGTCCCGTTAAAGTCAGTTTGTGTAAGCTGAAGATCCCCAATACTTTCAGCTCCCCACAATCTCAAGTCCAGCAAGTCCAGCCCAGCTTCAAAGTCGGTCAAGCCGTCCTCGTGGCCGTCCCTGACGAAAACGAAATGATCCGCACCTTCTCCGCCGGTCAATTTGTCGGAACCAGTACCGTCTACGAGTCTGTCATGACCATCGCCTCCCAGAATTGTGTCATTTCCCCAGCCGCCCACAATTGTATCGCGGCCGCCTCCCCCGGATAGAACATCATGCCCCCGGCCACCAAAAATTGCATCATGACCCAAATCGCCGTAGAGAAAGTCTTGGCCGATGCCTCCAAAAATTGTGTCGTCCCATCTTCCGCCCAAGATAGTGTCACTTCCCCAACCTCCATAGATCTTGTCACAGCCGCCTTCACCGAGCAGGCTGTCATTACCATTGGAACCAAAGATGGTGTCGTGCCACGCGCCCCCAAAGATGGTGTCGGATCCGCCTCCACCGACTATTCTATCACGACCGGCATTGCCGAAAATTTGATCGCTACCTTGACCGCCAAAAAGGTAATCCCTTCCCGCGCCGCCATATATTGTATCGTTTCCAAGATCCCCATAAATCCGGTCGGTGGCTGCGTTGCCTCTAATAATATCGTCACCAGCCAGCCCCCTAATATTGTCTTGAAAATCACTTCCCTCAATGACATCGCTGCCATTTCCAATTCTGGTCAGTTCAACAAAAGTAAGTGACCAGGGTTCCTGATCAATTTCAATGGTTCCGTCGGTAATTGTCTGGCTGGTCCCGTAGCTTAACACTGGTGACGCTCTATGGTCATCACCGCCTTGCCCACCGTCGGTTAGTATTGTCGACCGAATAAAGTAGTGGTCATCTCCAACAATTTCCGAAAAATCGATTGTGGCGGATGCGTTCTCTTCGCCGCCTCTTTCGGAAATGATAAACACAAAATCCTCGCCACTGGAAAATCCATGGACATCTAATTCGTTGTCCACCGACCAGTCCACTACAGGAGACATACCTACGAGAGTCTCCCGGCATTGTTGCAGAAAGGCGTCTTGAGGCGTGACTTCCCCTTTCCCCTTCAGGTTCAGGCCACGCGGACGATCTCGGCGGTGCCGAGGGCATTGAAGCGGTTGATGAGTGCGACGCGGATGTGGATTTCAGCGGTTTGGCTATCTGGGTCTCTCGCGGCGATGCGCTCGCCGAAGGCCTTGAGGCAGCGCATCCTGGCTTCTGCGCGGCTGCGGGTGTGGTATCCCGTCCATCGTTTCCAGAACGCCC
>NZ_LYUZ01000012.1 GCF_001679925.1 Leisingera sp. JC1
GACAGCAGCAGGACCGCATAAAGCGCCGAAAACGAGCCCATCGCCAGCAGGGTGACCGGCGGGTTGATCACCAGCAGCAGGGCCACCATGAAGATCAGGGTGACGGCGGAGACCACGAATTCCGACAGCAGCAGGACCGCATAAAGCGCCGAAAACGAGCCCATCGCCAGCAGGGTGACCGGCGGGTTGATCACCAGCAGCAGGGCCACCATGAAGATCAGGGTGACGGCGGAGACCACGAATTCCGAAAAGGCGCGGAAGACCTGCGATACGATCCGCGCGGTCTCCGACAGCATATTGGCAACCAGCTCAGAGCTGTTGCGCTGCAGCATGAACGGGTAAGGCTGTTGCAGATAGGCGGTCAGCAGCCGTTTCGACAGGCTGTGAATCCGGCCCTCGAGCCAGCGGTTGGCAACATAGACGGTGAGGATTTTCAGCCCGGCGGTGGCAATCAGCATCACAAAGAAGGCGCCGCCCAGAAAGAAAATGAAATCATCGGCGCTGGTGAAGCCGCCGGACGTGTAGAACGCCGACAGATAGCTGTTTGCCTGAATGATTTCCGGTTCGCCAAGCACCTTGAGAAACGGGAAAATCATGGCCACGCCGACCATGTCGGAAAACCCGCTGAGAATGATGAGCGGCATGAGGAGCATTGCCGTTTTCCGCTCGGCCGGGGTCAGCAGGCGCAGCGCCAGACTAAGGCTTTTCATGACATCCTCCGCTGCCGTGCGGAGCTGTGCAAACCCGGGGCAAGAACCGGGCTCTTGCCTGCCGGGACATTGAAAAAACGGGAGGGCACATCCGTTCCGGGCCGCCCTGCCCTGCTGAAACCGGTACCAAAATTAACTGCACAAGACGGCCTATGCTAAGGGCGAAGCCGCCAACCAAACACGATCTTGAGAGTTGCAACTAATACGAAAAGGTCCAGCCGCCACCCCATGTTGCGCACATAATGGGTGTCGAGCTCGGTTTTTGTGCGGGCCATTTCAATGCAGTCGGTATAGCCCTGCACGACCTGCGCATAGCCGCTCATGCCCGGCCGCACGGTTTCGCGGACTTCATATCCGGGGATCGCCTCGCGGTAGGTTTCGGCAAATGAGCAGATCTCCGGCCGCGGCCCGATCAGGCTCATCTGCCCCATCAGCACGTTCAGGATCTGCGGCAGCTCGTCCATTTTGCTGCCGCGCATGAAATGCCCCAGAGGCGTGATGCGGCCCTTGTCCAGGGGATCATCCGCCCCCCGTTCGCCCGCGCCCTTGCAGGTCATGGTGCGGAATTTCAGCATGGTGAAACCCTGCCGGTTCTGGCCGCAGCGCCGCTGCAGAAAGAACAGGCGGCCGGGGTTCCAGAACGGGTTCAGGCACAAAAGGACACAGCAGATGCCCAGCAGCAAAGGCAGGCAAGCCAGGCTGATCACGATATCCGCAAGACGTTTGGAGCCAAGATAGAGACGCCGCCGGGCCGTGCCGGCGAAAGTTTCTGTCAGACTGCCACGTTCCCCGCCCGGGTAATAATACCCTTTGGCGGCACTCTTTAACACAACACCATTTTTCATAGAACCGGTAACCGTTTACTAACCCACACAATGGGGGGCAGAAACCGATTGCCCGAAACAAACATCGCCGCCTTCAAAAAGGCGCATGGGCACTTGAATTTCTGAAATGCAGTCCCCCCAGACTCCATACATGCAGCCCAAGGA
>NZ_LYUZ01000013.1 GCF_001679925.1 Leisingera sp. JC1
GTATCAGACCTTTGACGTGACCGCCCGCCCGGACCAGGGCCCGCCCCGTCTGGCTGCCCTGCGCAAGGAACTGGCGGCGGAAGGTCTCGACGGCTTTCTGGTGCCGCGTGCCGATGCCCACCAGGGCGAATATGTGGCACCGCATGATGAGCGGCTCAGCTGGCTCACAGGCTTCACCGGCTCCGCGGGCTTTTGCGCGGTGCTGCAGGAGATTGCCGGCGTCTTCATCGACGGCCGCTACCGCACCCAGGTGAAACGGCAGGTTGCCGCGGAATATACCCCTGTGCCCTGGCCCGATGTGCAGCTGGCGGACTGGCTTAAGGAACAGCTGCCCAGCGGCGGCAAGGTGGGCTTTGACCCCTGGCTGCATGCAGCGGGGCAGATCACCTCGCTGGAAAGGGAGCTGAAGGGCAGCGGCATCACCCTGGCGCAATGCGAAAACCTGGTGGACCGGATCTGGGAGGACCAGCCGGCGCCGCCGATGAACCCGGTGGCCGCGCATCCGCTGGATTATGCTGGCGAAAGCGCGGCTGACAAATGCGCGCGGCTGGCCAAGGGCCTGCGCGAGGCGGGCCAGGCGGCGGCGGTCATCACCCTGCCCGACAGCATCATGTGGCTCTTGAACATCCGCGGCGCTGATGTTGCCCGAAACCCGGTGGCGCATGGCTTTGCCATCCTGCACGATGACGCGCGGGTGGATCTGTTCATGGCGGCAGAGAAGCTGGAAGGCCTGCAGGGCCACTTTGACAGCTCCGTCACTGTCCATGCGCCGGAAGACTTCCTCAAGGCCACCGCGGCGCTCAACGGCTCGGTCGCTGCCGATTCCGGCACCGTGCCGCAGATCGTGGCGGACAAGCTGGGCGAACGGCTGGTGCCCGCAGGCGACCCCTGCGCCCTGCCGAAGGCGCGCAAGAACGCCGCCGAGATCGCAGGCAGCGCCGCCGCCCACCTGCGCGACGGCGCCGCCATCGTGGAGATGCTGGCCTGGCTGGATGCGCAAGCCCCCGGCACCATCACCGAAATCGACGTGGTGAAGAAGCTGGAAGCCTTGCGCCGCGAGGACCCGGCCCTGCGCGACATCAGCTTTGAAACCATCGCAGGCACCGGCGAGAACGGCGCCGTCATGCATTACCGTGTGACCGAAGAAACCGACACTCGGCTGGAGGACGGCCATCTGCTGGTGATGGATAGCGGCGGCCAGTATCTGGACGGCACCACCGACATCACCCGCACCATCGCCATCGGCACGCCGGGCGAGGAGGAGCGCGCCGCCTTTACCCGCGTGCTGCAGGGCATGATCGCCATGTCCCGCCTGCGCTGGCCCAAGGGGCTGGCGGGCCGTGACATCGAATGCATCGGCCGGATGCCGCTGTGGCTGGCAGGCCAGGACTTCAACCACGGGCTTGGCCACGGCGTTGGCGCCTACCTGAGTGTGCACGAGGGGCCGCAGCGGCTGGCGCGCACCAGCCATGTGCCGTTTGAGCCGGGCATGATCCTGTCGAATGAGCCGGGATACTACCGCGAAGGCGCCTTTGGCATCCGGATCGAGAACCTTCTGGTTGTTGAAACCGCCCCGGCCCTTGACACCAGCGACCCGGAGCGCGACATGCTGTGCTGGCGCACGCTCACCTTTGCCCCGGTTGACCGGCGGCTGGTGAATGCCTCCATGCTGACAGCAGACGAGAAAGACTGGCTCGACAGCTATCACCAGGAGGTTCTGGCAAAAATCGGCCCGCAGCTCAGCCCCGCCGCAAAGGCGTGGCTTGATGCCGCAACCGCCCCCTTGTGACACGGCTGTGTTACATAGGCTGAACACAAGACGACACGAACGAAGAGAATGGGAAAACACACATGACCACTATCCGAATCCGCAAGGCCGAAGGCACCTGGACCGTCCGCTCCGGCGGCGCCGTTTTGGGGGAAACCTCCAATGCACTGGAGCTGTCGGAGGGCGATCTGGATCCGGTCATCTATTTCCCGCGCGAAGATATTGCGATGGCGTTCCTGGACCGCACCAGCAAGACCACCCACTGCCCGCACAAGGGTGACGCCAGCTATTTCTCGATCGCCAACAAATCCTCGGTGACGGAGAATGCAGCCTGGAGCTATGAGGATCCCAAGGAAGACGTGGCGCAGATCAAGGGCCATCTGGCCTTTGTGCTGAGCGACTCTGTCAAGGTGGAGCAGGTCTGAGCCAGACTGCCGGCCGCAATGCCGTCCTGCCTGACGGCAAAAGTTTGAAAAACCACGCACCGGTGCCTTGGCGCCGGTGTTTTCATATTCGCGGGAATGAGGCCAGCCTTACCCCGCCGCAGCCGCGCACAGCATCTGTCTGCCTGACAGCTCAGAGGGAGGGGTTCAGGTCAGGACGGCCCGGCTGAGATTCTGCCTGGCTTGTTCCAGAGAGTCGCCTGCGCCCAGGATATCCGTCTCGCGCGCGCATTGGATCGCATAGTTGATCACTGCTTCCAGTGCTGCCCGTTCGTTTTCCCGCTCGTTCGCCTTGTTTTTCGTACCGGCCTCTTGCGGGCCAGTTTCGAATTTTCGCATTTTGGTGCCTGCCAATGTGAGTGTTTTTGCGATTTTCTCACGTAATGGTGAGCCAGACATTGTCGCAGGGCAATGCACAGATTAATTAAACCTTAACCTGTATCCAAAATCTCACATATCCGGGGAACAAGGGGGAATGTTTCCCCTAAACCGCCACGGGTTGATGCGGGCAGCACTGCAACTCTTGCGCCGGCCTACCTGTGCTCCTCGGCGGCTGTGGCTGCGAGGGCACGGTTATAGGCCTTCAGCGCATCCACATGATAGAGCGCACCGATGACCTGCTCCCGGCCGTCCTCCTCCATCACAACTGGCAGATAGGCCGCGTCGGCCCGTTCAAACACCGGCATCGCCGCCTCCAGCGAGGCGGCAGCGCGGATGCACAGCCCCTCCTCTGCCAAGGCCTCGCAATCCTCCAGGCTGGCGCAGCGGCTGTCGCCCATCGGCCGCATCACCGCGCCGGCCCGGATCATGCCCAGCAGATAGGCCTGCGGGCCTGCCGCGCAGTGGATGTCGCGCCGCTCCAGCTGGGTCAGGAAGAACGATCTGTCCACCAGCCGCGAGGCCAGTGCGGTGGACATCGAGACCGACACCATCACCGCCAGGCCGATCTGCCAGTCGCCGGTCAGTTCGAACACAATGAGTGTGGTGGAAATCGGCGCGCCCAGCACCGCGGCGGCCACCGCCCCCATGCCGGCAAAGGCATAAAGCGTGTGGGTGCCGGACACATCCGGCAGCACCGAGGTGGCAATCAGCCCGAAGGCCAGCCCGGTCAGCGCCCCGATCATCAGCGAGGGCGAGAACACCCCGCCGCCCATGCGCCCGCCCATGGTGATGGCCACGGCGGCAGTCTTGACCACGGTATATATCACCGCCTGCCCCAGCAGCAGACCTCCGGTCAGCGCCAGAACCGTGGTTTCATAGCCCACCCCGATAATATGCGGAAACCACACCGCAATCACGCCCAGCATCGCCCCGGACACGGCTGGGCGCAGCCAGCGCGGCAGCATCAGGCGCTGCTGCACCGTATTGCCCACCTTCTCGGCAAAGAAGATCGCCCGCATCTGCGCCACGGCCACCAAGCCGCAGATCAGTCCGAGGATCAGAAAGGCGGGCAGCTCCACATAGAACTGCAGCGCGCCGGGCGTGTTGAGGGTAAACTCAGTCACGTCACCGTATTCCAGCCGGTTGATCACGGTTCCGGCAACCGAGGCTACGACGATCGGTGCAAAGGCGTTGACGGAGAAATGCCGCAGCACCACCTCCATCGCAAACAGCGCCCCCGCAATCGGCGCGTTGAAGCTGGCAGAGACACCCGCGGCCACTGCACAGCCCAAGAGGTCACGCCCGGTGATGCCATCGGCGTTGATGCGGTTGCTGACCCAGGTGGAAATCACCCCGGCAAGATGCACCACCGGCCCTTCCCGGCCCGTGGAGCCGCCGGTCGAGAGCGTGATGAAGGACGCCAGCGCCGAGGCCAGGCCCTCCTTGTGCTCAACCCGTCCGTCATGCAGTGCCGCGCCCTCGATAACGTCGGCAACAGACCGCACCCGGGCATCCGGGGTGAAACGGTCCAGGATCAGTCCCACCACCAGCCCGCCGCCTGCAGCAATGCTGACCAGCACATACCAGGGCAGCCCCATCGCATAGGAATGCAGGTAATCGAGATCCGGCGCGCCATAGACCCAGGCCTGCAGCGCCCTGATCCCCTTGCGGAAGAACAGCGCGGCAAAACCCGCGGCGATGCCAATCATGAGCGCGATCAGCCAGAACTGGAACTGGCTGGGGCCGCGATGCCGCAGCACCCGCCAGATGTCCTTGAGGCCAGCAAGCCATTGCAGGAGAATTGCGGAAAGGGATCTGCGGATTTCTTCTACCATAACCTGTCAGCGGGTCTTTTTGTTTTCTGTGGTCCCTAGCTGCCACAGTCCGGTTAAAGAACCCTCACCCAGTCTTTGGCGCCGGCGGGTCATCCCGCCAGCAAAGCGCGGGCCGCGGCGCGGGCCTCCTCGGTGATGGTATCACCGGACACCATCCGGGCAAGCTCATCCACCCGCTCAGACTCGGCCAGCGGCACCACCTGCGACAGGGTCATGCCGTCGACCACCTGCTTGCGCACCTGCCAGTGATGGCCGCCAAGGGCCGCAACTTGCGGCGAGTGGGTGACCACCAGCACCTGCCCGCTGCCCGCAAGGCTGCGCAGTCGCCGGCCCACGGCATCTGCCGTTGCCCCGCCTACACCGCGGTCGATCTCGTCAAAAATCAGCGTCTTGCTGGAATCCTCGCCGCGCAGGCAGACTTTCAGCGCCAGCAGAAACCGGCTCAGCTCGCCGCCGGAGGCGATCTTGTTCAGCGGGCCTGCCGGTGCACCGGGGTTGGTGGCCACGGTAAAGGCCACTGCATCCATGCCTTCCGGCCCCGGCTCTGCGGTGGTGATGCGGGTCTCGAACACCGCGCGTTCCATTTTGAGCGGCGCCAGTTCCGCCATCACCGCCTGATCCAGAGCTGCCGCGCTTTGGCGGCGCACTGCGCCCAGTTGCTTGGCGGCCTCGGTATAGGCCCCCTCCGCGGCTTTCAGCGCGGCTTCCTGATCGGCCAGATCCTGATCGCCCGCATCCAGTGCCGCCAGCTTGGTGCGCAGGGTTACGGCATAGCCTGCCAGCTCATCCGGCTGCACATCATGCTTGCGCGCGAGGCCGCGGATCGCAAACAGGCGCTCTTCGCAGTCCTCCAGCTCACCGGGATTGAAATCCAGGCTGTCCAGCACCCGTTCGACCCCGTCCTGGGCGTCGCCCAGTTCAATCATCGCCCGGCTGAGCGCCGCCAGCGGCTCATCCAATCCGCCCTCAGCCTCTTGCCCCGCAACGCCCTCCAGCCAGCGCTGCGCTTCGCTCATGGCACTTTCAGCGCCTTCGCTCAGCAGCGCATGGGCGCGGGCAATGTCGCCGCGGATGCGCTCCGCCGCCTGCATCTGGCGGCGGCGGGTATCCAGCGCCACATCCTCGCCCGGCTGCGGATCCAGCTTGTCCAGTTCGCCCACTGCGTGGCGCAGGAACTCTTCCTCGGCCCGCACGGCGTCCAGTGCAGCGCGGGTGGCTGCCACTGTCTTGCGCGCCTTCGCAGCCGCGCTCCAGGCGCTGCGCACCTGTGCCAGCAGGTCCTGCACACCGGCGTACTGATCCAGCAGCGCCATGTGGCCGCGCGGGTTCAAGAGCCCGCGGTCGTCATGCTGGCCGTGCAGTTCCACCAATGTCTCCGACAGCGCCCGCAGCACCTCGCCCGAGCAGCGGCGGTCGTTGACCCAGGCGGTCTTGCGCCCCTCGGCGGTGTTCACCCGGCGCAGGATCAGCTCATTGCCGCCCGGCAGCCCGGCCTCTTCCAGAATGGCATGCGCGGGATGGCCCGCGCCCAGCTCAAACTCCGCCAGAACTTCACCCTGGGACGCCCCCTGGCGCACCAGTTCAGCACGGCCGCGCCAGCCCAGCACAAAGCCGAGGCTGTCCAGCAGGATGGACTTGCCTGCCCCGGTCTCGCCGGTCAGCACATTCAGCCCGGGCTGAAAATTCAGCTCCAGATGATCGATGATCAGGATATCCCGGATATCAAGCGCGCGCAGCATTGCCCCGCCCCATTGCCGCGGCGGCCGTTACAGCCACCGCCCCTTGATCGTCTGACGGTAAATCTGGCTCAGCCAGTTGTTGCCGCGGTCCTTGGGCTTGAGCCCGTTTGCGGTCAGCAGCCTGTAGCTGTCCTCATACCAGTCGGTGGACTGGAAGTTGTGGCCCAGAATAGCCGCCGCGGTCTGCGCCTCGGCAGTCAGTCCCAGCGAAAGGTAAGACTCGACCAAACGGTGCAGCGCCTCAGGCGTGTGGCTGGTGGTCTGGAAATCCTCCACAACCACCCGGAAGCGGTTGATCGCAGAGGTGTAATGGCCGCGGCGCAGGTAATAGCGGCCGATCTCCATCTCCTTGCCCGCCAGATGGTCAAAGGCCAGGTCGAATTTCAGGATCGCCGAGTTTGCATATTCGCTGTCCGGATAGACCTCAATCACGGTGCGCAGCGCCTGCAGCGCCTGGAAGGTCAGCCCCTGATCGCGGCCAACTTCGTCGATCTGGTCGTAATAGCTCAGCGCCAGCAGATACTGGGCATAGGCCGCATCTTCATCCGCCGGGTAGAAGTCGATGAACCGCTGCGCGGCAGCGCGGCTGTTCTCGTAGTCCTTGATCCGGTGATAGGCAAAGGCCTGCATGATCACCGCCTGCTTGGCCCATTCGGAATAGGGGTACAGGCGCTCAATCTCGGAGAAGTAATAAACGGCATCCTTGGGGCGTCGGTTGGCCAGTTCGAACTCACCGCGCTCATAAATCTGATCGGGAGAGAATGCCTCGACCGACTCGCCGCGCTTCACCGCGCCGCCATCGCCGCCGCAGCCAGCAAGGGCTGCCACCAACAGAACCGCGCCGAGGGTTTTGGCTCCCGCCCAGATGCCGTTCATAATGCCTCACCTCACCGTCTTTGCCTTACGGGTGTCCGCCCCGGTTATGCCGTCTCTAGCATATTCAAATGGCGCGCAAAACGCCTTTCGCCACTTCCGCCCTCACTTGGCAGAGAAAGCCGGCGATGGTCAAGGCCGGCCGGCCGCGCGGGACCGAATCTGCGGGCACGCCTGCAGTAAAAGACCCGGGACTATTACGCCCCGGGTCAGTCTGTCCGCTCGTTCTTTGGTCTTTTGCCTTATGCCACGCGGCGCTGCTCGGCCGGGATTTCCGACCAGATCAGCCCCTGCCCCGGCAGCCGTGCGGTCATCGCTGCATCGCAGGCGACGGCCCGGACCGCACCCGGCTCCGCAAACAGGGCCCGCAGCAAGGTGTTGGTCAGCGCGTGCCCCGCGCGCTCGCCAACATAGCGCCCCAAGATCGGCCCCCCGGCCAGCGCCAGATCGCCCAGCGCATCCAGCATCTTGTGGCGTACAGGCTCGTCCGAGTGGCGCAGGCCCGCGCCGCTCTC
This sequence comes from Leisingera sp. JC1, assembly GCF_001679925.1. GTDB lineage: Bacteria > Pseudomonadota > Alphaproteobacteria > Rhodobacterales > Rhodobacteraceae > Leisingera. Next base: position 7,555 of record NZ_LYUZ01000013.1, read on the forward strand.
GACCCGTTCTCCGTCAAACACAACAGCGTTCTCACCGGGCACACCGCCCAGGGCGAGGCCGTTGGCCTGCATTGCTTCGACATCTGCCTGGCGGCAGAAGGTGCGGCTGTCGCACAGTTCACGCGCAAAGCTGCCGTTGCGCATGTCCAGGGACTTGCTCTGGCGGCCGATGGCGGCCTCGGCAAAGTCGATGTGGAATTCGATGGTCAGCCGGTCGCTGGGCAGCAGGGTGGCGCGGGCGCCATCCTTCTCGACCGTTACCGGCTTCAGGATTTCATAGGCGACGATCGGCGCGTTCTGGCGCTGCACGCCCTGGCTCATGATGCCGCGCACGAACGGCGCCGAGGAGCCATCGACGATCGGCACTTCCGGGCCGTCGATTTCGATCAGCGCATTGTGCACGCCGCAGCCGGCCAGCGCCGCCATGATGTGTTCGACGGTGGAGACGCTGACGCCGGAGCCATTGACCAGGCGGGTGCAAAGCGGGCTGCGCTCAACCAGATCCCAGCGGGCCGGAACCAGGGTATTGCCCAAGGCGATGTCGGTGCGTTTGAACACGATGCCATGACCCGCCGGAGCCGGGATCAGGATCATGCGTGCGGGTTTGCCGGAATGCAGGCCGGCCCCTTCGAATGCCACCGATGCTTTGAGCGTGTTCTGCACTTTGCGCCTCGTCTCACTGTTTCCGGCCTCGGGGGCCGTGTTGCGGATGAGAGTTAAGGTTTTGCTCAAAAACGCACAACTCAATCTTTGTAACGGTTTGAAACATGCTTGTAACAGCTCGGCAAAACACCGCTCAGAACACACTAAGCCATTGCGAACAAAAAAGAAAAAGCCGCCCGAAGGCGGCTTTCGAAGCGCGATATGTGATGCGTCAGTTGGCTTGGCGGCGCAAGAAAGCGGGGATTTCGATGCGTTCCTGGTCCGGATCCGCCTGCTGCTGCGCCTGCTGCGGCTGGGCCGCCGGTGCATGCGCGTGCATGGAGGGCTGCTGGCGTACCGCCTGCGGCTGCTGCTTGGCAGCCGGGGCGTCGTTGCTGCCGGTCATCCGGTGGATCAGCGAGTTGAGGCCGAAGCGGCGCTGCCCTTCGGGCTGCTGCTGGGCTTGCTGCTGCTGATGTTGCTGCTGCGGAGCCGGGGCCGCCGGGCGCATTGGCTGCTGAGCCTGCGGCTGCTGAGCTTGGGGTTGCTGCACCCGCTGGGCCGCGGCCTGCAAACGCTCCAGCGCTTGCGGCGACGGGGTGCCCGGTGCCGGCGCCTTGGGGGCCACAAAGGCAGCTTGCGGGGTTTCCGCGACATCTGCCTGCGGACGGAACTCCGGCACCTGCGGCTGGTACGCGGGGGGCGGCAGGCCATCGTCGGCCATCTGCTCCACGGTTTCCACGACGTCTTCCACCAGGTCCTGATCAGCAGCCTGCTGCGTGTTCATTTCTTCGAACAGCGACGGCTCTTCCAGGGCCGCGGCGGCGGCAGGCGCCTCTGGTGCGGCGGCAGGAGCCGCAACCGGCGCGGCCTCAGCGGCTGCGGGCTGCTGAACCGGGGTTTCCAGCTCCAGCGGCGCAGCGCGGTTTTCCTCGACGCTGACAGTCTGGCGCAGCGGCGCCGACATCGGGCGGCGCGGCACCGGCATGTCGGTGTTCACGTCGGTTGCGTCGATGCCTGTGGCCACAACGGAGACCCGCATCTTGCCTTCCATTCCGGTATCCAGGGTCGAGCCGACGATGATGTTGGCATCCGGGTCCACTTCCTCGCGGATGCGGTTGGCGGCTTCGTCCAGTTCGAACAGGGTCAGGTCGTGGCTGCCGGTGATGTTGATCAGCACGCCCTTGGCGCCCTTGAGGCTGATTTCGTCCAGCAGCGGGTTGGCAATCGCCTTCTCGGCGGCCTGAACCGCGCGGTCCTCGCCCTCGCCCTCGCCGGTGCCCATCATCGCCTTGCCCATCTCGTCCATCACGGCGCGGACGTCGGCAAAGTCGAGGTTGATCAGGCCCGGGCGGACCATCAGGTCGGTCACGCCTTTGACGCCCTGGTACAGCACGTCATCCGCCATCGAGAACGCCTCGGTGAAAGTGGTCTTCTCGTTGGCGAGGCGGAACAGGTTCTGGTTCGGGATGATGATCAGGGTGTCGACCACCTTCTGCAGCGCTTCGACACCGGCCTCCGCCTGGCGCATCCGCTTCAGGCCCTCGAACTGGAACGGCTTGGTGACAACACCCACGGTCAGCACCCCCAGTTCGCGGGCGGCCTGCGCGATGATCGGCGCGGCGCCGGTGCCGGTGCCGCCGCCCATGCCCGCGGTGATGAAGCACATATGCGCGCCCGCCAGATGATCGACGATCTGCTCGATGCTTTCCTCAGCCGCGGCAGAGCCCACCTGCGGGCGGGCGCCTGCGCCCAGGCCTTCAGTGACCTTGATGCCCAGCTGCACCCGGCTCTTGGCCGAGCTTTGCTGCAGCGCCTGCGCGTCGGTGTTGGCCACGACGAATTCGACGCCATCCAATTCCTTGGCGATCATGTTGTTGACGGCATTGCCGCCAGCGCCGCCGACACCAAACACGGTGATCTTCGGCTTCAACTCTTCATTCCCGGGCATCGAAAGGTTCAACGTCATGCTCATACCGCCTGTGTTACCTGCCCTTCCCGCAAAGGGCTTATTCCTGTCCTATTCACCATAATCTACCGCGGAGAGGGGGTTTCGTCATCCCCAAAAGCACGACGAGCCACAAAATAAGGCCTCATTCTAAGGCAAAAACCGCGGTATTTCGCCGTCCCTAGCAGATATTGCGGATTGAGCACAAGCCACACACAACAAAACCTCTCCAGCCGCAAAATCGCTTTGCAGAGGAGGTCGGTTCCGAAACTTGGCTGGCCACTGCCCGGCCTGCTGAATCGCCGCGTTTGCCGCGGACGTTAAGCACAACTTAACGGGTGACCGGGGCGCTGTCACGCCCTCTTTGCCCGTTCCGGCTGAATTGATTTGCGGCGCTCGTCCCGGCTTTACCAGTTATCGCGGAACCAGCGCACCGCACGGCCCAGGGTGCCTGCCGGATGGCGGCCTGCAGGCATCTCGAAATCCCACCATTCATCCTGCGGATGGGCGGCAAACAGGCACAGTCCCACGGCTGAGGCAAAACCCGGCCCGGTGGCCGACTGCGGCAGGCCGTGGACGCGCAGCGGGCGGCCCAGTCGCACCTGCTGGCCGAGAATGCGGCTGGCCAAGCCGTCCAGCCCCATAATCTGGCTGGAGCCGCCGGTCAGCACGATCTGCTGGCTGGGCAGGTATTCGAACCCGGCCGCATCCAGCCGTGCCCGCACCTCTTCCAGGATTTCCTCGACGCGGGGGCGCATGATGCCGATCAGCTCCGCCCGGCTGACGGTGCGCCGGTCGTGTTCCCAGTCGCCGGTGTCGCCGCCGATGTCGATGATTTCGCGGTCGTCGGCGCCGGTGGCATGCACCCCGCCGTTGAAGGTCTTGATCCGCTCCGCATTGGCCATCGGGATCCCCAGACCCATCGAGATGTCGCTGGTGATATGGTCGCCGCCCAGACGCACCGCATCGGCATAGATCATGTGCTTCTTCATGAAAATCGAGATCGAAGTGGCGCCGCCGCCCATGTCGATACAGGCCGCACCCAGTTCCTGCTCATCCTCGACCAGCGCCGAGAAGCCGGAGGCATAGGCCGAGGAGGCAATCCCCGCCAGCTCCAGGTCGCAGCGCTGGATGCAGCGCACCAGGTTCTGCACCGCGATGGCGTCCACCGTCAGCATGTGCATATCGACCGCCAGGGTCTGACCCATCTGGCCGCGCGGATCGCCCAGGCCGGAGCGGTTGTCGAGCGCGAAGTTCACCGGCTGCGCATGCAGCACCTCGCGCCCCGCCCCGTATTCCGGCACCTCGCAGGAGGCCAGCACCTGCGCCACCTCATGCTCGGAGACTACCTGCCCCTCAAGGTCCAGCTTGGCATCCAGCCCATAGGAGCGCGGATTGGCGCCGGAGAAACAGGCGATCACGTGATCGACCCGCACCTCTGCCATCTTCTGCGCCGCCTGCACCGCGGTGCGGATCGCACGCTCGGTCTCCTGCATGGCGTTGATCTCGCCGAACTGCACGCCGCGCGAACGGGTTGTTGCGGCGCCGATCACCCGGAACCCGGACTGCCCGGCCAGGGCCCCGATGGAGCCGTCTTCGCTGAGCCGCCCGGTGCCGTCAAAGCGCAGCACCAGGCAGGCGATCTTGGAACTGCCCACGTCCAGAATGGCCACCACGCCGCGCTGCATCGCCTGACGCCGCATCTGCCGCATCGCCCGTTGCGATTGATAAAGATCTGTCATGTTACTGCCCGCCCCCGTTCAACTGCCGGATCCGCCACCAGTTTTCCACTGAGTTTTCGGTCATCCGCACGGTGGGGCGCCCAGCCAGACGCATATCCACCGCTGCCACATCGCGTTCCAGCAAATCCTGCACTTCACTGACCGCCAGCACCCGCTCCAGCGCCCGGACCGGGTTCTTGGCCGGCAGCATGATGCGCTGCTTGCGGTCCAGCACCACGTCCCAGCGGCGTTCACCGACACGCACCAGCCCGCGCAGCCGCGGCCCCAGCGGTTTTGCAGCCGCAAACAGCCGCAGCGCCTGCGCCGCATGGCCGGCAGCCCCCTTGCCCGCAATCAGCGGCAGGTCCGGATGCAGGCTGCGGCGGCCCAGTTCGGCCACGTGAATACCGTTTTCGTCCAGCAGCGCCAGCCCCTCGCGGCTGCGCCAGATCAGCGCCGGCTCGCGCTCCTCGACATCGACCTGCAGGATGCCGCCGGGGCGGATCCTGACGCTGGCGGTCTTCACCGGATCCAGGCCGATGATCACATCGCGGATCTGTTCCAGGTCCAGATCAAAGGAGCTGACCGGAAAATCCAGCGGCACCACCTCGCGGATGTCGCGCGCCACACTGGCGCCGGCCCCGTCAACCGCCATCACCTTGACCATGAACTCCGGACGTTCCTGGATTGCGGCACGGGCGTCATTATAAAGCCCCACCAGCGTGTCGCGCCGGGCCTCATCCGCCAGATAGGCGCTGCCTGCCGCAAACACCAGGCAGAACGGCACCCCGAAACGCAGGCCGAACCGGATGCCTGGCGTCAGCATCCAGCGCTGCAGGCGGTACTTCAGCCGCGACGGCGCAGGATCGCAGCGCCCGTCCTCCGGCTTGCGGAACCAGCTTTTCAGCGGTTGCATGAGGCATCCTCCACCATCCAGGCGCAAAGCTGGCCGAAGGTCATGCCGCAATGGGCCGCCTGCTCCGGTGCCAGCGATGTTGGCGTCATGCCGGGCTGGGTGTTTGTTTCAAGCAGAACAAGCCCGCTGGCGCCGCGCGCCTCATCCCAGCGGAAATCGGTGCGGCTGACACCGCGGCAGCCCAGCACCTCATGCGCCTTCAGCGCGTATTCCAGGCACAGGTCGAAAATTTCACGCGGCAGGTCGGCGGGCAGCACATGGCGCGAGCCGCCGGGCTTGTACTTGGCGTCATAGTCATACCAGCCGTCGGTGAGGATATCGGTGACGGTCAGCGCCCGGTCCCCGACCACGGTGGTGGTCAGCTCACGCCCCGGCGCATAGGTCTCGACCATCACCTCGGCCGGCATTTCCTCCGACAGCTGCGGCGGGCCGTTGGCGGCCTCATGGACGATATAGATGCCGACGCTGGAGCCTTCGTTATTGGGCTTCACCACATAGGGCGGCGCCATCACATGGCCCGCGCTCACGTCGTCCTTGGCAAACAGCCCGCTTTCGACCACCGGCAGCCCGGCGGCGCGGTAGACCTCCTTGGAGCGCTGCTTGTCCATTGCCAGCGCCGAGGCCAGCACACCGGAATGGGTATAGGGGATCTGCAGCCATTCCAGCACGCCCTGGACACAGCCGTCCTCGCCCCAGCGCCCGTGCAGCGCGTTGAAAACCACATCGGGCTTCACATCCAAAAGGCGCGCGTGCAGGTCGGCGCCCGCATCCACCTCGACAACCTCGAACCCCTCACCGCGCAAAGCGGCCGCGCATTCGCGGCCGCTGGACAGCGATACCTCGCGTTCGGCTGACGGTCCGCCCATCAGCACCGCGACTTTCGGGAGTGCCCTGCTCGACTTACTCACCACGAAACGCCTCAATATACGCGGGGCTTTTTGCCCCTGTTTCTTGGGACCCGTTGCAGGCCCGCCTTATAATTTTGCGCCGGATTTCTCCCGGCTGATCCTTGCAGGGCTGGACGCCCCTGAAACCGGCGGTGCCTTGCCGCCTGTGCGGCACCGTAACGCCCAAAATCTTACCGGCGCATTAACAGTGCCTTTACCACGGTTAAGATTTCAGCTTCCCGGACCCGCTCCAGGCCCTGTTCCTTCTCCAGCTGCCGGTGCAGAAGCCTTTGCCGGCGCTCAAGATTTCCGGTTATTCGGGAAGCGGATCACCTATCCGCATGATTTCCCACTCTAGCGTGATGCCGGAATCTTCGTAAACCTTTTTCCGCACATCTTCGCCCAGCCCCTCCAAATCTGCGGCAGTTGCGCCACCCGTATTGATCAGGAAGTTGGAATGTTTCTCGCTCATCTGCGCGCCGCCGCGCCGCGCACCGCGCATGCCGGCGTTGTCGATCACCTTCCAGGCCTTGAGGTCATGCACGTCGTCGGCGCGCCCGGTAGAGGAGAACCCCACCGGATTTCGGAAGGTGGAGCCGGCCGAGCGGTCGCGCGTCGGCTGGGTTTCGTCCCGCTTCTGCAACTGCGCCGCCATCCGGGCGTGCAGTTCCTCCGGGTCGCGTTTGGGACCGCGCAGGGTGGCGGAGACCAGCACAGCCCCCTCGGGAAACGCGGTCTGGCGGTACTGGAACTGAAGCTCCTCCGCGGTGATCTCGCGGACCTCGCCCTGGCGGGTCACGATGGTGGCCGACACGAACACATCTGCCGTATAGCTGCCGTAGCAGCCTGCGTTCATCCGCACCGCGCCGCCGATGGAGCCGGGAATGGTGCGCAGGAAAGTGAGGTCGATGCCCGCATCCGCGGCGCGTTTCGCCACATGCGCATCCAGCGCCGCAGCCCCCGCGGTCACCGTATCGCCGTCAGTTTCAATGCCGTTGAATCCGCGGCCCAGACGGATCACCACCGCCCGCATGCCGCCGTCGCGCACGATCAGGTTGGAGCCGACCCCCATCGGGAAAACCCGCACGCCCGGATCCAGCTGACGCAGGAAACCAGCCAGGTCGTCGACATCCGCAGGCTGAAACAGGTGGTCTGCCGGACCGCCGACCCGCAGCCAGGTCAGTTCCGCAAGCGGTTTTTGCCCGGTAAGGCGGCCACGCACCGCCGGAAGAATATTTTCGCCTTGCGCCGCCATCGCCGTTTCCGTCCCAAGTTCCATCCTGCAAGCGAGCACAGTCCGTAGACCAGATGGCCATAGAAATAAAGGGAGAACCCGGCTCCGTGATCATGGTTTTCGTGCAGCAGGCCGGGCGCAAGCCAAACCAGAACCGCAAACCAGATTGCAGCAACCACTGCGGCAGCTTGCCACTGCCCTTCCCGCGCCAGCTTGTAATTGGCGATCAGCCAGACAAAACCAAATACCAGCCAAAGAGCGGCAACAGCAGCCAAGAACAACCTCCAGCGCCAGCAGCAACAGCACGCAGGCATCAAACAGGGAACACAAGATGTTCCCGTGTGAATACCAGGCGATCCGGAAGAAAAGATTAACTTTCCTTCACGACCAGCCTTTTTTTGCGGAGATTTACAGTCCCAGTCTGCGCCTCACCCAGCGCCCGAAATACAGCGCCGGCCAGCGCAGCACCGACATTCCTGCCAGCAGCACGGCGAGCCCCCACCAAGGGCCGTTCTCATAGGTGACATACCCCAACAGCGGAATGCCCAGCGCAATCAGCACATAGGCGCGCCGCCAGTGATTGTCGCGGCTGGGGATCATCGCCAGGATGTTGGCTGCCAGCGCCCAGACGGCGGCGAGGGTCAATGACAGCGTCATTCTCTTAGCGCTCCAGCCGTTCCGGCAGGCCGTTGGCCCAGGTGCTGATGGTGCCGGCGCCGAGGCAGACAACCATGTCGCCGGGCCTTGCCTGCTCGCGCACCAGGCGCTCCAGGTCTTCCTCGTTCAGGATGGCACGGGCGTGGCGGTGGCCGTGGCGGATCAGCCCCTCCACCAGGTCATCGCGGCTGGCGCCCTCGATCGGGTCTTCGCCGGCAGCAAAGACTTCAGCGATTGCCACCACGTCGGCCTCGTTGAAGCAGGCGCAGAAATCGTCGAACAGGTTCGAAAGGCGCGAATAGCGGTGCGGCTGGTGCACCGCGATCACCCGGCCCTCGCAGGCCTGGCGCGCGGCCTTCAGCACGGCGGCGATCTCCACCGGGTGGTGGCCGTAATCGTCAATGATGGTGACGCCGTTCACTTCGCCGACCTTGGTGAAGCGGCGATTGACGCCGCCAAAGGCCGCCAGCGCCTCGCGGATCTCGGTGCTGTTCATGCCCAGGTGCCGCGCCACCGCAACCGCAGACAAGGCGTTAGAGACATTGTGATCCCCCGGCATCGGCAGGGTACAGCCCTCGATCACCCGGTCCTCGGCCTGCAGCACCACGTCGAAATGCGCGACACCGGCCTTGTAGGTCAGGTTCACCGCCCGCACATCGGCCTGCGCGTTGAAGCCATAGGTCACCACCCGGCGGTCGGAAATCCGGCCCACCAGCGCCTGAACTTCAGCGTGATCGGTGCAGCAGACGGCGATGCCATAGAACGGAATATTGGAGACAAACTCCAGGAAGCCGTCGCGAAGCCGGTCAAAGTCGCCCCAGTGCTCCATATGCTCGGGGTCGATATTGGTCACCACGGCGATGGTTGCAGGCAGCCGGTTGAAGGAGCCGTCGCTCTCATCCGCCTCGACCACCATCCACTCGCCCTGCCCCATCCGCGCGTTGGAGCCATAGGCGTGAATGATGCCGCCGTTGACGATGGTCGGGTCGAAGCCGCCGGCCACCATCAGCTCTGCCATCATGGTGGTGGTTGTGGTCTTGCCGTGGGTGCCGGCAATGGCAACGTTGGATTTCAGCCGCATCAGCTCAGCCAGCATGTCGGCGCGCCGCACCACCGGCAGGCCTCGCAAACGGGCCTCGTCCAGCTCCGGGTTGCCCGGCTTGATCGCGGAGGAGATCACCACAACCGCGGCCTCCTCCAGGTTCTCTGCCTTCTGGCCCACAAAAATCCGCGCGCCCAGCTCTTCCAGGCGGCCGGTGATCTTGGAGGATTTCAGATCCGAGCCCTGCACCATGTAGCCGAGGTTCAAGAGCACCTCGGCGATGCCCGACATGCCGATGCCTCCGATACCCACGAAATGGATCGGGCCGACGTCGCCAGGCAGTTTGGTTGCAGGGTTCATAACGTTTATCCTTCCTCGGCCAGTTGCTCCACCAATGCCGCCAGACGTTCGGCGGCATCGGGGACTCCGGCGCTCAGTGCAGCGGTTGCCATCTGTGCGGCAGCCTGCGGGTTACTCAGAATCGCGCCCATATGCTCTGCCAGCACCGGGATATCAAGGGCGCTTTCCGGAATCATCACGGCGGCATTGGCGTCAACCAGCCCGCGGGCGTTTGCAGTCTGGTGGTCGCCTGCGGCGGCAGCAAAGGGGATCAGGATCGAGGGCCGCCCGATGATCGAGATATCCGCAACCGAGGACGCGCCCGAACGCGAAATCACCAGTTGCGCCTCCGACATGCGGGCGGGCACATCGGTGAAAAAGGTCTGCACATCGGCGTTAATGCCGCGCTCGGCATAAAAGGAGCTGACCCGCTGCAGGTCCTCCTCGCGCGCCTGATGCGACACGCGCAGATGCCGGCGGATTGGCTCAGGCAATGCCGCCACTGCGGCGGGGACCACGTCGGACAGGATCCGAGCACCCTGGCTGCCGCCCATCACCAGCAGCGACATCGGGTAATCCCCCGGCGGAATATAGCCGGCACCGGCCCGCTCCTTCACAGCACTGCGCACCGGATTGCCCACATGCTCATGCGCGACACCCTCCGGCAGCGTGGTCGGCCAGGTGCCGCAGGCAATGCCCGCGACGCGGGTGGCAAAGATCTGATTGACGCGCCCCAGCACGCCGTTCTGCTCATGGATCATGCGCGGCAGTTTCAGCAGCGTCGCCGCCCCCAGGGCCGGGATCGACGGATACCCGCCGAACCCGATCACCGCATCGGGGCGGTCGCTTCGCATCTGCATCGCCATCGACAGGACCCCGCCGGCAATCTTCGGCGCCACCAGCGCCTTGGCCATCAGCCCGCCGCGGGCAAAGGTGGCAGAGGACACCTGCGAAATTTCAACCGCGCTGGGGAAAGAAGCTGTGTAGCGCGCGCCGCGCGCATCCGTCGACAGCTTCACCCGCCAGCCGCGCGCCAGCATTAACTCTGCCAGCGCCTGTGCAGGAAACATATGGCCGCCGGTTCCCCCGGCAGCCATCAAGAGCATTTTCTGTGCCATCGCAGCTGGTCTCTTTTCTTATCTCGTCAGCGGCCGCGGCCGTTCAGGTAATCGGCAATCCCGCCCTGCGGGCGCGTCCGGGTAAAGGCCAGGAGCATACCCACCGCGATCCCGGTGGCAATCAGCGAAGATCCGCCATAGCTGACAAACGGCAAAGTCATGCCTTTGGCGGGCAGCAGCCGCACCGCAACCCCCATGTTGATCATCGCCTGCACGCCGAACATGCACACCAGCCCGGTGCCTGCGAGGCGGATAAAGGTATCGCGCTCACGCATCAGGCGGAACAGCGACCGCACCACGATGGAGGCGTAAAGCGCAATCAGAACTGCCACCAGAACGAGTCCGTATTCCTCTGCCGCGACCGCCACGATGAAATCTGTATGGGCATCCGGCAGCGACCATTTCACCTGCCCCTCGCCGACGCCGACCCCGAACAGCCCGCCCTCGCGGATGGCGTTGGTGGCATAGCCCAGCTGGGTGGTAGGATCGACATCCGGGTTCAGGAAGCCGTCGATGCGGCGGGCGAAGTGTTCAGAGCTGTTATAAGCAAAGATGCCGCCCATCACGACCACCGCGGCCATGAAAACAAGCAGCAGCATCGGCGCCCCGGCGACAAAATACATCACCCCCCAGCCGAACAGGATCAGGCTTGCCTGGCCGAAATCCGGCTGCAGGACCAGCATCATCACCACCATCATGCACAGCGCGAACGACATCAGCGTGCCCGGCGGGCCGTTGATCTGCTGGCTGGCGGCAATCATCCAGGCGGCCACCACGATGAAACCGGGTTTCAGGAACTCCGACGGCTGCAGCGAGGCGAAGCCAAGCGAGTACCAGCGCACCGCGCCCTTGCCGAAATCGGTGCCGAAGATCGGCAGGAACGCCAACGCCACAAAGGCGACCGCAAAGCCGACCACCGCCAGCCGCCGCACCAGTGTCGGCGACATCACCGAGGTGACCAGCATCGCCATCAGCGCCGTCAGGCCGAAAACCGCCTGCCGCTGCACATAGTGGAAATTGCCGAACCCGTTTCTTTCCGCCAGCGGCACCGAGGCGGCAAGCCCCAGCAGCAGCCCGATCACGAACAGCATCAGGATGCAGGACATCGTCCATTTATCCAGCGTCCGCCACCACTTGGGAAGAATCGGCTCACCAGCCTGCACGGGAACCGCGCCATAGACCATCTCAGTCATGGGAATACCGCCACTATATGCCTCGTTCCGCCCCATTTTTCGGGGTCTCACAGAAACTGTAACGATTCGTGAGCCGCGGCGCCAGAAAAAGAACACAGTTCGGCAAGAATCCACCGCCCGCGCAGCGGCCCGTCTTGACAGGCAGGAAGCTGCCCGTCCGCCAGCGCCAATCCGCCGGGCCGCGGCTGGCGGCCCGCCCCTTGCGCCGCCGCCGGTTCCGTGGTGGATGCGCGCCATGCGGATAAACACCCTGATTCTCGGCGCCGGCGCGGCTGGCATGATGTGCGCGCGCCATGCGGGCGGCAGCACTTTGGTGATCGACCACGCCAAGGCGCCGGGTGAAAAGATCCGCATTTCCGGCGGCGGCCGCTGCAACTTCACCAACATGTATGCAGAGGCGAAGAACTACCTCTCTGCCAACCCGCATTTCTGCAAGTCGGCGCTGGCGCGCTATACCCAGTGGGATTTCATCGAGCTGGTGGACCGCCACGGCATCGCCTGGCATGAGAAAACCCTGGGCCAGCTGTTCTGCGACGGCTCCGCCAAGCAGATCATCGCCATGCTGGTGGAGGAGATGCGGGAGGCCGGCGCGGACCTGTGGCTGCACACCTCTGTTGAGGCCGTGGAACAGACAGCGGACGGCTATACGGTGAAACTCCTGCGCGAGGGCAAGGCGCACACCGTCACCTGCCGCAATCTGGTGCTGGCCACCGGCGGCAAGTCGATCCCCAAGATGGGAGCGACAGGCCTCGCCTATGATCTCGCCCGCCAGTTCGGGCTGGAGGTTACCGAAACCCGCGCTGGCCTGGTGCCCTTCACCTTCCCCGACGGGCGTTTCCAGCCGCTGGCCGGTGTCTCCCTGCCCGCGCGTCTCAGCAATGCGCGCACTTCCTTTGACGAGGCGCTGCTGTTCACGCACCGCGGCCTCTCCGGCCCTTCCGTCCTGCAGCTCTCCTCCTACTGGCGCGAGGGAGAGGAGATCACCGTGAACCTGATCCCGGAAACTCCGCTCTATGACCTGTTGCGCGAACAGCGCCAGGCCGAGGGCCGCCGCGACCTGACCACCGAGCTGTCCCGCCACCTGCCGGGCAAACTGGTGGAGTTCCTAAAACCGCAACTGGAGCTCAAGGGCCGCCTCGCCGACCAATCCGACGCCGCGCTATCCGCCCTTTGCGAGGCGCTGCAAAGCTGGCGCCTGCTGCCCGCGGGCACCGAGGGCTACCGCACCGCCGAAGTCACCTTGGGCGGCATCTGCACCGATGGCCTGTCCTCCAAGACCATGGAAGCCAAAGCCGCCCCCGGCCTTTATGTGATCGGCGAAGCAGTGGATGTGACCGGCTGGCTCGGCGGCTACAATTTCCAATGGGCCTGGGCGTCGGGCCATGCCGCAGGCACCGCCATCGCCGCCAAGGCGTAGCGCATCTTTACAATTCGGCGCGCTCCGGTTATTTGGTTATCATGATAACATAATTGGAGTTTCCCATGACAAAACCTTTTCAACTGATTGCCAAAATCACCCCGAAACCGGAGTACATGGAGGACGTTCGCCAAAACATCCTCGGCATTCTCGACCGGACGCGCGCCGAGCCGGGCTGCCTGAAATTCAAGCTGCTCCAAGGCCGCGACGGCAGCTGTTTCTACCTGGATGAGGAATGGGCCAGCGACGAAGCGCTGGCGGAGCACTATGCCGCGCCGTATATCGCCCCCGTCTTTGCCAAATACGAGGACTGGCTGGCAGCACCGGTAGAGATCCACAAGATGACACCGCTGGCCTGACCGCGATGTTCTTCCTCAAGGAACTTCCCTCCCGGCAGATGGTTGAGACCTACGCCGCGCCTTACGGCGCCAATCCGGCGCATGTTATCGGGGCCCTTCGGATGATGCGCAGCGCCAGCCTCCTGATCCGCAAGATTGAGGCTTACTTTGCAGCGCACGGCCTGTCGCAGCTGCGGTTTCTGGTCCTGATTGTGATCGACAGGGAACCGGAGCGCAGATCACTGACCCCGAATGAGATTGCCCTGCGTATCGATGTGTCCAAACCGGTCATGACGCGCACCCTGCAATCCCTTCAAAAGGACGCGCTGATCACCATTCTGGCCAGCCCGTCCGACAAGCGTTCAAAGGAGGTCTCGCTTACCCCGCAGGGCCTGCAGCGCCTGCAAGACACCCTTCCAGGATACTACAAAATTTTGTCTGAGGAGATGGAGAACAATTAGCCGAGGCAGACGCGGCCAGTCCGCACAGGCTGGCTGCCCCCGCGCCAGTTGAAGCCCTCCGCCCTCGCCCGCCGGACTTTACCCGGCCAGTTCCGCCACCTCCGCCAGCAGCCAGCTGCGGAAGGCGGCTATGGCCGGCGCGTCGCGGCGCGCCTCCGGGTAGACCAGCCAGACCGAGATATCATCCTCCGTCACCAGATCGAACGGCTGCACCAGCGCGCCGCTGGCAATCAGGCCGCGGGCATAGGCTGGTGTCAGCAGGCAGGCGCCTTGTCCAGCCAGCGCCGCCTGCACCTCCAGCATCTGGGTGCCAAGGCTGTGCTGCTCCGCCGGTTTTGGCGGCTCCACGCCGGCAGCCCGGAACCACAGGGCCCAGGCCGGGTCGCCCGCATCCACCCGCGGCACCCGCAGCAGGTCGGCCGGTTCCCTGATGGGGCCGTAAGCCTCCATCAGCGCCGGTGTCAGCAGCGGCGTGTAGCTGCCGCGGATCAGCAGGTCCGCCGCCAGCCCCGGCCAGCTGCCGCGCCCGGCCCGGATCGCCACGGTGGCCTCCCCCGCCAGCAGATCCGCCACCCGCGGGTTGACATCGACCCGGGTGGTGATGCCCGGATGCGCGACCTGAAACTGCCCCAGCCGGGGCGCCAGGATGAAGGCCGCAAAACTGGTGAGGGTGCTGATCACCAGTTCCTCGCCACCGCCGCGCAGGTCCGCCCAGCCTTGGCGCAGCAGATCCAGCGCCTCGGCAGCATGCCGCTGCAACAGCTTGCCCGCGGCCGTGGGCTCCACCCCGCGCGGCAGCCGTTTGAACAGGGGCTGCCCGGCCCGGTCCTCCAGCAGCTTGATCTGATAGCTGACGGCGGCCTGCGTCATCGCAAGCTCCTCCGCCGCGCGGCTGAAACTGCCCAGCCGGGCCGCGGCCTCAAAGACGCGCACCGCCTGCAGCGGCGGCAAGGGGTTTATAGAGCGATCCATAAACAGAGCTTATACCAAGACTACTGAGATTCAATTGGTCATTGACGCGGCAAACGCCCACATCTTGTTCACACAGAACAAGGATCACCCCCATGACTGAAATGCTTTCGCAGATGAACCTCTGGCACGCTATCAACGGAATTTTTACCTCTCCCCACCGCCGGGGCGATCGGGTCAGCCAAGCCGCCAGTCAGCAGCTGGCCCGCAGGCGGCTGAGCCACCTGCCAGAGCACCTGCTGCGGGACATCGGCCTGTGAGCCGGCTTGTGAGAAAGGCTCAGGAAATCAGCCGGGGCATCCTGCCCCCGGCCGCTTCGCTCATTCCCCGATGAACACCTTGTTGTTCGGCGTCACGCCGCGGGTATAGGTGCAGAAGGTATCATGCGCCTCAGGCGTGGTGGTGTGGATCTTGATATTGGTGATCACCTCCACCGCGCCGAACTCCAGGCAGGCTTTCTCTGCCTGTTTGACGACCTCCAGCAGGTGATCCAGCTCCCCCTTCATGGTGGTTTCCATCGCCCCCACCTGAAACGGCACGCCCGCGGATTTCACCTCCGCAATCGCCGCGTCCACCGCCTCGAAGTTGTTGCCTTCGCGCAGGCGCGGAATGACCTGAAAGGCCAGCATAACGGTGTTTCCTGTTGCAGTGCCTGCAGTCATGCCTGTCTCCTCCTGCGGCTTAGCCCAGCCGTTTCTTCACCTCGGCCACGAAATCATCGCCGCGCTGCTCGAAGTTGTCGTACTGGTCAAAGCTTGCGGCGGCGGGTGCCAGCAGCACCGTGTCACCGGCCTCAGCCTCCGCCATGGCGCGCTGCACCGCTGCGGCCATGGTGGTGCAGACCTCGGCCTCCACGTCCAGCTGCAGCGCGAACCCTGCCGCCTCGCGGCCGATCACATAGGCCTTTTGCACATTGCCGGTCTGACCCTTCAGCGCATCCAGCCCGCCGTCCTTTTCCAACCCGCCGCAAATCCAGCGGATGTTCTTGAAGGCGCTCAGCGCCTTTACCGCGCTGTCCAGGTTGGTGGCCTTGCTGTCATTCACATAGCGCACGCCATCTGCCTCGGCGATGGTCTGGCTGCGGTGCGGCAGGCCGGGGAAGCTGGCCATCGCCTCGCCGATCAGCCGCGGTGCCAGCCCCAGGGTGCGCGCCGCCGCATAGGCCGCGCAGGCGTTCTGGTGGTTATGCGCGCCCGGCAGGCCCATCATCTCCCGCAGGTCGATCGAGGCCGCCTGCCGCCCCTTGCGGTACTCGCTCAGGAAGCCCTTTTTTGCGAAGACCTGCCAACCCGGTCCGGTCAGCTTGCGCGCGGCGGACACCCGGATCACCCGGTCGTCCCCCAGCCCCTCTGACAGCTGGCCCGCCAGGAACAGCCCCTCATCCTCGTCGATGCCAATGACAGCCCGGTCCGGCCCGCCCTCGGCGAACAGGCGGCGCTTGGCCGCGAAATAGCCGCCGATGCCGCCGTGCCGGTCCAGATGGTCGGGAGACAGGTTGGTGAACACCGCCACATCCGGGGTCAGCGCGCGCGCCAGCTCGGTCTGATAGCTCGACAGCTCCAGCACCACCACGCCGCCCTCGCCGGGCGGGTCTATGTCCAGCACGCCGCGGCCGATATTGCCCGCCAGCTGGCTGTCGCGGCCGGCCTCCTGCAGGATATGATGCAAGAGCGCCACTGTGGTCGATTTGCCGTTGGAGCCAGTGACCGCCACCACCCGCGGCGGCTGGTCGTACATCTGCCATTCGGCATCGGCGAAGGAGCGGAAAAACAGCCCGATGTCATTGTCCACCGGCACCCCGGCCTCGATCGCGGCGCGGATCACCGGGTTCGGCTTGGGATAGAGATGCGGAATGCCGGGCGAGGTGATCAGTGCCGCCACATCGTCAAAGGCACCGGCTTTATGCAGGTCGCGGCAGGTGAAGCCCTCGGCCTCCGCGCCCCCCCGCGCGGCCGGGTTGTCGTCCCAGCACAGCGCCTCAGCGCCGCCTGCGCGCAGGGCCCGTGCCGTCGCCAGGCCCGAGCGCCCCAGACCCAGCACAGCGACCTTGGCGCCTTCATAACCTTTGACCGGGATCATCCTCTGCCCTCCCTTAGACCTGCTGGCAGAACCGCTAACCGATCCCGCCGGCCTTTGCCAGAGCCGTCAGATTGACAAGCCCCGGCCCTTGCCCGAGATTCCGCGCAAATCAGGAAGGAAGGATATGCGCGTGGCCACGGACTTACAGGCTTTGCTCGACCGGATCAGTGCTGAGATGCAAGGCCGCACCGACCGCGGCGCCGTGGCGAGCTACATCCCGGAACTGGGGCAGATTGATCCCAACCAGTTCGCCATCGCAGTGGCCACTGCCGATGGCAGCCTGTTCCACGCGGGCGATGCGCTGACCCGGTTTTCCGCGCAGAGCATCACCAAGGTGTTCACCCTGGCCATCGCGCTTGGCCGCGCCGGCGACCAGCTGTGGCAGCGGGTGGGGCGCGAGCCCTCGGGCACCGCGTTCAACTCCATTGTCCAGTTGGAGCATGAGCGCGGCCGCCCCCGCAATCCCTTCGTCAATGCAGGCGCCATCGTCACCACGGATGAGCTGCTGGCCGGCCGCGCCCCCAAGGAGGCGCTGGCGGAAATCCTCGCCTTCATCCGCGCCGCGGCAGGGGATGAGGACATCCACATCAACAAGGCCGTGGCCAGCTCGGAGACCCGCCACGGGCACCGTAACTTTGCCCACGCCAATTTCCTCGCCTCCTTCGGCAACCTCAAGAACCCGCCGGAGAAAACGCTCGGCACCTATTTCCACCAATGCGCCACCGAACTGACCACGGTGCAGCTGGCCAAGGCGGGCCGCTTCCTGATCGGCGGCGGCGCCAAGCCTGCCCTGGTGTCGCAGGACCGGGTGCGGCGGCTGAATGCGCTGATGCTGACTTGCGGCCATTACGACGGGTCGGGCGAATTCGCCTACCGCGTCGGCCTGCCCGCCAAAAGCGGCGTCGGCGGCGGCATCCTGGCGATAGTGCCGGGCAAGGCCAGCATCGCGGTCTGGTCGCCGGGGCTGGATCACAACGGCAATTCCAAGCTGGGCACAGAAGCGATGGAGGTTTTGGCGCGCGAGATGGACTGGTCGGTGTTCTGAAAACCGGTGCACCGCACCTCTGGCACGGCATCTCTGGAGCGGCGGCGGGAGTGCGCCAACAACGTCCTTGATACCTACCTTCTTTGACCCGGTCTAAGTCCACAGCAGGCTCGGACGCAATCAAACCTCTTAGAATTGAAAGCCTCATGTTCTCTACTTAGGGCAGCGCCCGGCCCGGCGGGGCAGGAAGCGAAGCGCCCGCCCCGTGGGGGGGCGGGACGGGCGCTGCCCGGCCTTTCGGCCGGACGTTAGGCTGCAGTTGGCAGGGTGTTGCGTACCCTGCGTACGCTGCCCTCACCACATTTTCACTCTGCCGGGTTACGGTCGAACCGTTGCAACAAGAAGACCAGGAGACCGGCCCCCTCAGACCACCTCTTCATTGGGTGCAGGGCGGGCCCGCATAGGCCGATAGACGGGCACAGCCCCTTGGCAAGGGCTGTCCGATGCTCCGCCCCTCCGGCGGCGCCGCCTTCTTCTTCAAAGACAAACCGCCCGCAGCAGCAGCCCCGGGCGGTTCCATGGAAAAGAGAGTTCAAACTGCCCCGCCGAAGATACGGCGCGGCGGCCAAACGGCGTGTCTTACCGTACTTTCAGCGTCGCGAGGCCAATCATCGCCAGGATCAGCGAGATGATCCAGAAGCGGATCACGATCTGCGGCTCGGCCCAGCCCTTTTTCTCGTAGTGGTGGTGGATCGGCGCCATCAGGAACACCCGCCGTCCGGTACGCTTGAAGTACAGGACCTGAATGATCACCGACAGCGCCTCCACCACAAACAGGCCGCCGACGATGGCCAGCACCAGCTCGTGCTTGGTGGCGATGGCGATGGCGCCCAGCGCGCCGCCCAGGGCCAGCGAGCCGGTGTCGCCCATGAACACTGCCGCAGGCGGCGCGTTGTACCACAGGAAGCCCAGGCCCGCGCCGAACAGCGCCGAGCAGAAGATCAGGATCTCGCCAGTGCCAGGCACGTAATGCACGTCCAGATACTCGGTGAAGTCGACGCGGCCCACCGCATAGGCGATGACGCCCAGGGTGCCTGCCGCGATCATCACCGGCATGATCGCCAATCCGTCCAGGCCATCTGTCAGGTTCACCGCATTGGCAGCACCGACGATGACGCAGATCGAGAACGGCACGTAAAAGATCCCGAGATTGATCAGCGTGTCCTTGAACACCGGCAGCGCCAGATGGTTCTGCAAGGGCGCCGGGTGATAGGCCGCGGCCCAGACTGCCGCTATCACCGCAATCATGATCCCCAGTGCCAGCCGGACCTTGCCCGGCACGCCCTTGGTGTTCTGCTTGGAGACCTTGGCGTAATCATCGGCAAAGCCGATCAGGCCGTAGGCCAGCGTCACAAACAGCACCAGCCAGACAAAAGGGTTGTCCCATCGCGCCCACATCAGGGTTGCGGTCAGCAGCGCGCCCACCACCAGCAGGCCGCCCATGGTCGGGGTGCCTGCCTTGGAGAAATGCCCCTCCGGCCCGTCGTCGCGGATCGGCTGGCCTTTGCCCTGGCGCTTGCGCAGCACGTTGATCAGCGGCTTGCCGAACAGGAAGCCGAAGATCAGCGCGGTCATGAAGGCGCCGCCTGCACGGAATGTGATGTAGCGGAAGAGGTTGAAAACATCCCCCCCGTCCGACAAAGCGGTCAGCCAATAGAGCATCTGGGCCCTTCCCTCGTTCTCTTACGCGTTTTCTTGTGTGGGGGTGGAGTGACCCATTTCGCGGATGCCGTCAACAATCCTGGCCAGCGCCATGCTGAGCGAGCCCTTGGCCAGCACGATGTCGCCGCCTTGGATTTCATCTGCGAGGCCGGGCACTGCCTCGGCACTGGTTGCAAACCATCCGCCGCGCTTTTCCTTGGGCAAGGCATCATACAGCGCCTGCATCAGAGGGCCTATGCAATGAATTTTGTCGATGCCCCGCACCGCGTCCAGATCCGCCAGGCCGGCGTGCAAGCCCACTTCCTGCGGGCCAAGCTCCTTCATGTCGCCCAGATAGGCGATCCTGCGCCCCTGCCCCGGCGTGGCCGCCAGCACCGCCAGCGCTGCCGCCATTGAGGTCGGGTTGGCATTGTAGCTGTCGTCCAGCAGGGTGATGGCGCCGCTCTCCAGTTGGATACTCTCACGCACGCCGCGGCCCTTGACCGGCGACCACAGGGCGAGGCTTTCGACCGCTTTGACAGGATCAGCACCCAAGGCTTCAACACAGGCCAAAGCGCCCAACGCATTCATTGCGAAATGGGCGCCAAGCGATTGAATATGCAACTCAACCTCGCGGCCATTGGCGGTGGCGCGGGCGACGGTTTCCTCACCCTCAATCCCGGCGGACTGCAGAGTGTAGTCTGCCGCGCTTTCGCCAAACCAGCGGGCGGTTGCACCCAGGTCCGCGGCCACATCCCGCAGCACATGCGCTTCTGCGACATCGGCGTTCAGCACCGCGACGCCGCCGGGCTCCAGCCCTTCCATGATCGCGGCCTTTTCGCGGGCGATGCCCTCGACGTTTTCAAACGCCTCCAGATGCACTGCAGCGACCGTGGTCACCATCGCCACATGCGGACGCGCCTGTTTTGCCAGCGGTGCGATTTCACCAGGGTGGTTCATGCCGATCTCGATCACCGCAAACTCGGTATCGCGCGGCATGCGTGCCAGCGTCAGCGGCACGCCCCAGTGGTTGTTGTAGCTGGCAACCGCCGCATGAGTGCGGCCCTGATCGGACAGCATCCGCGCCAGCATTTCCTTGGTCGAGGTCTTGCCGACCGAGCCGGTCACCGCAACGACCTTGGCCTGCGCCCGCGCCCGCGACGCGCGGCCCAGGGCCTCCAGCCCCGCCTGCACGTCGTCAACAATCAGCAGCGGCGCATCCGCAGGCACTCCATCCGGAACGCGGGAAACTAGCGCCGCGCCTGCGCCCTTTTCCAGCGC
The DNA here is from genome assembly GCF_001679925.1 of Leisingera sp. JC1. GTDB lineage: Bacteria > Pseudomonadota > Alphaproteobacteria > Rhodobacterales > Rhodobacteraceae > Leisingera. The sequence continues at coordinate 28,483 of NZ_LYUZ01000013.1, forward strand.
CTGCGCTACGAAGTCATGGCCGTCGCGCGCGGCTTTCAGCGCCACGAACATGTCGCCGGGTTCGATGGTGCGGGTGTCGATCGACAGGCCGGAAACAGACCAGTCCCCCTGCGCCTTGCCGCCGGTGGCTGCAGCGGCCTCAGATGCGGTCCAAAGGCTCATGCGATCCTCCCGTCCAAAGCTGCCACAGCAATGCTGGCCTGCTCCACATCGTCAAACGGCAGCACCGTGTCGCCCACGGTCTGGCCGGTCTCATGGCCCTTGCCGCAGACGATCAGCGCGTCACCCGCCTGCAGCATGTCGGCGCCGCGCAGGATCGCCTCGGCACGGTCGCCGATCTCGATACAGTCCGGCGCGCCGCCCTTGACCGCGGCGCGGATGATGGCCGGGTCCTCGCTGCGGGGGTTGTCGTCGGTGACGATCACCACATCGGCGTTCTCATGCGCCGCCTGCCCCATCAACGGGCGTTTGGTGGTGTCGCGGTCGCCGCCGGCGCCAACGATGGCAATCAGCCGGCCCAGCACATGCGGGCGCAGCGCCTTGATGGCGCTGGCAACGGCATCGGGCGTATGGGCGTAATCCACAAACACGGCTGAGCCATTGTCGCGCGACGCCGCCAGCTGCATCCGGCCGCGCACTGTGGTCAGATGCGGCAGGGTTTCAAACACCCGCTCCGGGTCCTCGCCGCCGGCAATCACCAGCCCGCAGGCCAGCAGAACGTTTTCCGCCTGGAAGCCACCGATAAGGTTCAGCCGCACCTGATACGGTTTGTCATGCCAGGAGAACCGCACGTCCTGTCCGGTGCCGTCATAGCGCATCCCCATCAGGTTCAGATCGCCGAGGCCCCGGCCGACAGAAATCACCTCCTGCCCGCGGGCGGCGGCGACGGCGCGCATCTCGGCCCCGCGGGGGTCGTTCATGTTGATGACGGCAACGCCCTCATCCGGCAGCACCCGGCGGAACAACCCCGCCTTGGCGGCGAAATAGGCGTCAAAGGTCTCGTGATAGTCCAGGTGGTCCTGGGTGAAATTGGTAAAGCCGGCGGCGGCCAGCTGCACCCCGTCCAGACGGCGCTGGTCCAGCCCGTGAGAGGAGGCTTCCATTGCCGCGTGAGTGACGCCTGCCTCTGCCGCAGCGGCCAGCGCGCGGTGCAGGGTGATGGGTTCCGGCGTGGTGTGGGCCAGCGGGTAGCTCCAGGCGCCTTCGATGCCGGTGGTTCCCATGTTGACGGCCTCATGGCCCAGCTCGGACCAGATCTGGCGCACAAAGGTCGCCACGGAGGTCTTGCCGTTGGTGCCGGTGACCGCCACCACGGTCTGCGGCTGGCCGCCGAACCACAGGGCGGCGGCATAGGCCAGCGTCTGGCGCGGGTCCTCAACCACCACCAGCGCGGCGTGGCTTTCATCCAGCACCTTGGCGGCGATTTCCGCCCCTGCGGCATCGGTCAGGATGGCTGTCGCACCTTTTTCCAGCGCGCCGGGAATGAACTTGGCGCCATGCACCTGGCTGCCCGGCAGGGCGGCAAACAGGAACCCGTCGCGCACCTCGCGGCTGTCCACCGCCAAGCCGGAAATCTGCGGATCAGCGCCGCCGCGGGCAGTGAGCCCCAATTGGCTCAGAGGCTGGTCTGGTCTGCTGCTGCTCATGGCGGCCCTCACCTGTGTCAGTTCGAGGTGAGGGTTATACCAGTCACCTCTGCGGGTTCAACTTGCGGACGCAGCCCCAGCAGAGGCGCGACACGTCCGATCATTTCGGCGGCCACCGGGGTGGCGGTCCAGCCGGCGGTGCGGCGCTCCTCGCCGTGGGCGATAATAGACGGTTCGTCCAGCGTCACGATCAGCACGTATTTCGGGTCATGTGCCGGGAAAATAGAGGCAAAAGTGGCGATCACCTTGTCATCATAGTAGCCGCCGCGGGGCTTGGGCTTGTCGGCGGTGCCGGTCTTGCCGCCCACCTGATAGCCCTCGACCTCGGCAAAAGAGGCGGTGCCCTCGCTCACCACCTTGCGCAACATCTTGCGCGCGGCGGCGGCGGAGGCCTCGCTCATCACGCGCTGGCCCAGCTGCGGGCTGGTCTGTTTCAGAATCGTCGGTGCCACGTAACGGCCGCCATTGGCCACCGCCGCATAGCCCGCCGCCAGATGCATCGGCGTGGTGGAGATGCCGTGGCCGTAAGAGATGGTCATCGCCGACAGCTCCGACCAGTTGGCGGGCAGCAGCGGCTTGCCGCCTGCGGCCTCGGAAATCTCGAACGGCGTCGGGTCCAGCATCCCCAGCGTGTCGAGGAACGATTTCTGCCGCTCCACCCCGATCTGCTGCGCCAGCCGCGCGGTGCCGATGTTGGAGGATTTGACGATGATCTTGGTCACCGACATCTCGTTGCCGTAGTTGCGGAAATCGCGGATCGCAAAACGGCCCCAGCGCAGCGGGCCGCGGGTGTCGATCACGGTATCCGCGTTGACCAGCCCCAGGTCCATCGCCTGCGCGGCTGTGAAGATCTTGAAGGTGGAGCCGAGTTCATACACGCCCTGCACCGCGCGGTTGAACAGCGGGCTGTCGGAGGGGTCAAAGCCGGAGGTCGGCGGGCGCGGCCGGTCATTGGGGTCGAAGTCCGGGAAGGAGACCACCGAGATCACCTCGCCCGTATGGGCGTCCATCAGGATCGAAGTGGCGCCCTTGGCGTTCATCAGCTTCATGCCGCCATAGAGCACCTGCTCAGCCGCCGCCTGCACGGTGAGGTCCAGCGACAGCTGCAGCGGCTTGCCCGCGTTGGCCGGGTCGCGCAGGTAGTCGTCGAACTGGCGTTCAACACCGGCAACGCCGATCACCTCAGCCGCGTTGACACCCTCCTTGCCGAAACCAGCACCGCCCAGCACATGGGCGGCCAGGCTGCCGTTCGGGTAGAGCCGCATTTCGCGCGGGCCGAACATCAGGCCCGGATCGCCGATGTCATGCACCGCCTGGAGCTGCTCAGGGCTGATTTTCTTCTTCACCCACAGGAACTTGCGCTTTCCTGTGAAGTCCTTGATCAGGCGCTCCCGGTCCAGGTCGGGGAAGATCTCCACCAGCTTTTCCGCAGCACCGACGGGGTCGATCATCTGCGGCGGCTGGGCATAGAGGGAATGGGTTTCGAAATTAGTGGCCAGCAGGCTGCCGTTGCGGTCGACGATATCGGCACGCTGCGCGGCGATGGCGGCGCCGGGCACGCTGGCCACGGGTTCGGCCGGTTCCGACACAGCGGTCATGCCCATGCGGGCGATAATCGCGCCAAAGGCGCAGACAAAGAACAGGCCGAGCACCAGAAGCCGTCCCTCGGCGCGCTGGCGGGCCTGCACCTGCATCTCATGGTGGCGCAGGCTGATGTTTTCCTCTTCGATCACATCCGGGTTTTCCCCGCTTGCGCGGGCGTGGAGGATGCGGGCCAGCGGGCGGAGCGGCGTGCGGATCATGGCTGGCTCCCTGCGTTCAGGCCGGAGACCTCAACCTCGTTTTCGATCTCCAGCTCCGGCGGTGCCGGGTAGGAGACCTCATCGACGCGGCCGAACTGGTCCGGGCGCAGCGGCAAGAGGCCGAGGTTGTCGAAGTTGATCTCTGCCAGCTCGCGCAGGCGCTGCGGGCGGTTGAGGTAGGCCCATTCGGCGCGCAGGACGCTGAGGCGCACCTGGGCGGCGCCGATTTCGCGCTGCAGCGCGCGGGTGTCTTTCAGCACCTGCTGGGTGGCGTAGTTTTCGCGGTAGGCCCAGAAGGCGAGGCCGAAGACGGCCAGGCAGGTAGCGGCATACAGCAAAGTCTTCATTTGCGCGCCTCTTTCAGCTGCGGCATTCCAAGTTCCTTGGCCGAGATCGGCCCCGGCGCGGCACCGGTGCGGCGCCCGACCCGCAGGCGGGCAGAGCGGGAGCGCGGGTTTTCGGCCAGTTCCTGATCATCCGGCCCCACCGCCTTGCGGGTGACCAGTTCGAACTGTGACGGCGCCTCTTCCTGCTCCGGCGCCCAGCGGTTTGCACGGCCGGTCTTGCCCGCGCGGTGCTGGAAGAAGCGTTTGACCATGCGGTCCTCGACCGAATGGAAGGTGACCACGGCCAGCAGGCCGCCGGGCTTCAGCGCCCGTTCGGCGGCCAGAAGCCCTTCGAACAGCTCGTCATATTCGGCGTTCACCGCGATGCGCAGGCCCTGGAAGCTGCGGGTCGCGGGGTGCGACTGGCCGGGCTTGGGGCGCGGCAGGCAGCTCTCGATGATGCCCGCGAGGCGCAGGGTGGTGGTGATCGGCTCGATTGCGCGTTCCCGGACAATCGCCTTGGCAATGCGGCGGCTGGCACGTTCCTCGCCGTAGTGGAACAGGATGTCGGCGATCTGCGCCTCTGTCAGTTCCGCGATCAGATCGGCGGCGGAAGGGCCGGACTGCGACATACGCATGTCCAGCGGGCCGTCCTTCATGAAGGAGAAGCCGCGTTCGGCCAGGTCCAGCTGCATCGAGGAGACGCCAAGGTCCAGCACCACGCCATCGAGGTCCTGGGCGTATTCATCCATGCGGGAAAAGACACCGGGCTGCAGGATCAGGCGGTCGCCGTACTCTCCTGCCCAGGGTTTTGCGAGTTCAAAGGCCAGCGGATCGCGGTCAACGCCGGTGACCTGCTCCGCACCGGCCTCCAAGAGGCCGCGGGTATAGCCGCCTGCCCCGAAGGTGCCATCCAGCCAGCGGCCCGAAACCGGCGCCACGGCTGCAAGCAGCGGGCGGAGGAGAACCGGGATGTGGGGACCATTGGCAGCTGTTTGGTCCTGGGTCATGTCTTAAGCGCCCCCGGCGCCGTCTAGGAATTCCATTGGATCGAAACCTTCTGGCAGGTCGTCCATCCACTCTTCGGCCTGGGCCAGTTCTTCCTGCTCGTAGGTTTCCGGCTTCCAGATCTGGAAGGTGTCGCCTGCGGCAATGAAGAAGGCCTCTGCCTCAAGGTCGATTTTCTGGCGCAGCTTGGCCGGCAGCACCAGGCGGCCGGTCTCGTCCACGTTGGTCGGGAACGACTGGCCGTGGAACATGCGCTGCAGCATCTTGCGCTGCATCGAGCCGCGCGGGAGCTGGTCGATCTTGGCGTCGACCTCCTCGATCGCCTCTATAGTATAGCATTCCAGGAAGTTGCGGCGCTGGTCGCCGTAGACGATCACCAGTTCGGGGTTCTGGCCGGGCTGCCAACTGGGATCGGCGGCCTCCAGCACACGGCGAAAGGAGGCCGGTATCGACACCCGCCCCTTTGTATCCACCTTGTGGTGGCTTTCGCCTCTGAACCTGCGGCCCAATTTCCCGTCCTTTTCGCGCGTCCCTCGCGTTAATCCGTCCCCCAGAATGAAAAGGGGCGGGTTGATCTGCTGCCACTGATCAACCCGCCGCCTTGGCCCGCTTTGCGGGATGTCCGACTGCACGCGCCACCTGGGGGGATGTCTGCTCGCCCGCGCGCCGGATCTCTTGTTCGATGAAAGCGAAGGCCTGTATGAAACCTGCTTGTTTTGTTTTTGGCTCTGGGGTCGTTTGGCGCCCCGTCCCTCGTCTCATCTGATGAACTAGGGATACTATGGGAATTGATGGGCTCGCAACTGTTTTCTGCGGGAAAGCGTCGAATCCTTGACAAGGCTTCCATGGAATTTCTTAGGATTCGCGGCACATTTAGGGTTAATCCGGGAACTTGTAGTGAATAAACCCAGCGCAAACACTAGATATAGATGCGAGTTGCAGGGGCAATTTTTTTCCCATAGTTTCCCGCGATTCCACAGATACGGCGATCAGATTTCAGAAAGTTCCCGTTACGTTCACAACCTGGAGCGAGAAACGCCTCTGAAATCGCCCCGCAAAAGCGTTTCAACACGCAGTGATTCGCAACTTCAAGGGGTGTTTTGCGGAAAGAGGGCCATGATTTCCCATACCGCCCATGATTTCCCAGCCGTCCCGTGAATTCCCAGCCATCCCACGCTTTCCCAGCCGTCCCATAAGTTCCCGCCCGGAGCAGCAAGTGCCATGCGGTCCCATTTCTGGCGGGCAATCCCATCTGCGCCCGTTTGGCTGCACGCAACCGGTCCGCCGTCCTGTCAAACAGAAATGGCCCGCCAGAACGGCAGGCCAGTCAGGGCGCGTCATTTCCGTATGTGAATGCCTCAGGCCATGCCGCCGCCGATCAGGCCCTCGGCAATGCGGGCATAGGCCTGGGCCATCGGCCCCTCGCCCGCCGCTATGGGCGTGCCGCTGTCGCCGGCCAGGCGGGTCTCCAGATCAATCGGCAGGGCACCCAAAAGCGGCAGGCCCAGGGTCTCTGCTTCAGCCGCGACGCCGCCATGGCCGAAGATGTGATGCTCCCCGCCGCAATCGGGACAGGTGAAGAAGGACATATTCTCAATCAGCCCCAGCACCGGGGTTTTCAGCGTGTTGAACATGTCCAGCGCCTTGCGCGCATCCAGCAGCGCCACGTCCTGCGGGGTGGAGACGACGATGGCGCCGGACAGTTCCGCCTTGGTGCAGAGAGTCAGCTGCACGTCGCCGGTGCCGGGCGGCAGGTCGACGATCAGCACGTCCAGTTCGCCCCAGTTCACCTGCCCCAGCATCTGCTGCAGCGCGCCCATCAGCATCGGGCCGCGCCAGACCACGGCCTTGGCGTCATCCACCATGAAGCCGATCGACATCAGGGTGACACCATGGGCGTGCAGCGGCTCGATGATTTTTCCGTCCGGACTGGCGGGCCGCCCCTTGGCGCCCATCATCCGGGGCTGGGACGGGCCGTATATATCTGCGTCCAAGAGGCCGACCTTCCTCCCCTGTTTGGCCAGTGCCACCGCAAGGTTCGAGGACACGGTGGATTTCCCCACCCCGCCCTTGCCGGAGGCGATGGCCAGGATGCGTTTGACGCCGGCAGGTTTCAGAGGTTCAGCCTGCGGCTTCGGGTGGCCGCCGACCTTGAGGCTGGGCGCGGGCTGCTGCGGCGCATGGGCGGTCAGCGCGGCGGAGACGGTTTCGACGCCGTCCAGCGACAGCACCGCGGCCTCGGCAGCCTTGCGCAAGGGCTCCATCAGTTTGGCGATCTCAGGGCTTGGCGCCTCGATTACAAAGCTCACCTTGCTGCCCTCGATGCGCAGCGCGCGCAGCATGTCGCGTGAGACCAGCGTGCCGCCGTCCGGCAGCGCCAGCCGTTCCAGCACCGCGCGAATCTGTTCCTGTGTGACACTCATTGCTGCTCTCCTGCGTCAAATCCGGCCCATATATATGTGCGCCCCGGCGCGCAGGAAACCCGGCCTGCACGTTTGCCGCATCCATAGGGTGGCGGATATGTCAATCCGCAGCTGCGGGAGCCATGCCCTGAGCGCGGGGCATGCCTGAAAATTATACAGGTGCTTAAGAGGCCGCCGAAAATCTTGGCCAATTACAAAGACCTACCCTGCGTCACCCATGCATATGCCGCATAGCAGCAATGACGAAGTGCGGGATTGTGCATCCGCAGCATTTCCTTAAATTGTCATTCAAGAAACGCCACAGCGGCACATGACGAGACGGTTAGACGAAGGAACAGAACGATGGCAGCAGCACAACAGATCTCCGCGGTGAGCTTTGCATCCCCGCTCGGCTTCCTGGATGCCCTGCTGGTCAAGTTCMCCCGCTACCGCCTGTACCGCCAGACCGTGAACGAGCTGTCCGCGCTGACCGCCCGCGACCTGGCAGACCTGGGCCTGAACCGGTCCGAAATCAAGCGCGTCGCCTATCAGGCGGCCTACGAGAACAACTGATAGAGATCAGGCTCCTTCTCCTCCTCCCTTGAAGAGCCTGTGTTCTGCGGCGGCATCCTCCTCCTCCCTGATGCCGCCGCACCCTATACCGGCCAAAAGCCGGGCTTGGATCACCGGGATCTCCTCCTCCCTGATACCCGGTGTATGACAGAACGGCGGTGCCCCTCCTCCTCCCTGGGCGCCGCCGTTTCTTGTTTTTGGGCCAGGATTGCCGCGTGCCGGCCGGGGCGCTGACGTTTTCGCGCTATCCCTTTCTTGCATCTGCTGATTTTATCGCCGGCACATGCAGCAGCGATTTGCGGGACCGGCGTCATGAAATTCATTCATCTGACAGATATCCACCTGATGGCACCGGGGGTGCCGCTGAACGGCGGCGATCCGGCGGCGAATCTCAGCCGGGTGCTGGCGGATATTGCCGAGTGGCACGCGGACGCCGCGTTCTGCGTGATATCGGGTGATCTGGCGGATGAGGGCGATCCCGCGGCCTATGGCTGGCTGCAAGAGCAGCTGGCGGCGTTCCCGCTGCCCGCGTTCCTGATGCTGGGAAATCATGATGTGCGGGAGAATTTCCTGAGCATCTTTGCGGATCATCCGCGCGACGGCGGCGGATTTGTGCAGCACAGCCACGAGGCGGGCGGCGCGCGGTTCCTGTTCCTTGATACGCTGACCGGCGGGTCGGATGTCCATGACGGCGAGTTGTGCTCCGCGCGGCTGGCCTGGCTGGAGGCGGAGCTGGAAGCCGCAGGCGATGCGCCGGTATTCCTGTTCCTGCATCATCCGCCGTTTGATATCGGGCTGCCCTATGTGGATGACATCAAGCTGCGCGATCCGGAGGGCTTTCACGCGGCGCTCAGGAAGGGGCGCAACATCCGCCACATCTTTTACGGCCACATCCACCGGATGACCTACGTGAACTGGCGCGGCTACAGCTTCACCTCGCTGCCCAGCACCAACCACCAGATCCCGCTGGTGCCGGAACGGGCCGGGAGCGAATACTGCGTCGAGCCTGTGGCCTATGGCGTGGTGCAGGTGAGCGATGACCAGGTGACGGTGCATTTCGATGCCTACCTGGACCGGCCCGGCCAGGGGGCTGTCTCCTAAGTGGAACTGCTGTGGATCCTGCTGGTCCTCTTGTCGGCGGTCACCCACCCGCTGCGCGACCTGACGCTGAAGGGCGTGGCGCATCCGGTGTCCTGCTACACCGGGGTGTGCCTCAGCTGGGTGGTGTTTGCCGCTGTGCATATGGCGCTGGCAGGGCAGACCCCTGCCCTGCCCGCCGGTGTCTGGGTGCTGGTGCTGGCCTCGGCGCTGGGGCTGACAGTCTACTACTACGGCACCCTGTCGGCGCTGCGGCGGGGGAACTTGTCGGCTTATTACCCGATTGTGCGCTCTTCGCCCTTGGCGATTGCGGCGTTCAGCTGGCTGGTGCTGGACCGCAGCTATACCGGGGCAGCCCTGCTGGGGATGGGGCTGATCATCTGGGCCGGGCTGATGATCCAGAAGAGCAAGGGGCGGCTGCTGGATGATCCGCGCGCCTTTGCGATGGCGGCGATGGCGATGCTGGGGTCGGCTGCCTATTCGATTTCCGATGCGGCGGCGATGCAGGGCACCACCAGCGCGCCGTTCCTGTTCTGGACCTATATTCTGGTGACGGCGGCGATGGGGGCCTTGCGCGCCTGGGAGGACCGGGGGCAATCGGCGCCGCTGCTGGGCGTGGTGCGCGGCTGGGCTCAACACCCCTGGCGCATCCTGTTTGCGGGGCTGTCGTCCTACTTGTCATACCTCTTGATCCTGCGGGTGTTCCAGCTGGGCGCAGAGGCGGCGGCGGTGAGCGCAGTGCGGCAGGTGTCGATCCCGGTGTCGGTGATCCTGGCGGCACTGGTGCTGAAGGAGCCGCGCGGCCTCAGCCGCCTGGGCTGGGCGGTGCTGATTGCCGCGGGCATTGCAATGATTGCGCTGTATTAAGCCGCAGGCCGCCCCGCCTCTCACGAACTTCAGTGGAAAGGGGGGGGCGCAGGCGCGGCGGGCAGCCGGTTTAACCACATCTCGAGCGTGGAAGATCAGAACGGGACGTCGTCCGGGGCCGTAACAAACTTTGCCACTACCTTCTTGGGACCCGCTTTCTCGAAATCGATTTCCAGCTTGTCGCCCTCGATGCCGGTGATGGCGCCATAGCCGAACTTCTGGTGGAACACGCGCTCTCCCATCGTGAAGCTGGAGGTGGCGGTGAGGTCGATCACCGAGCTCTTGCTCTCCTTGGGCTGGGACATGCCGTACTGGCCTGCACGGGCCTGCATCCGTTTCCAGCCGGGGGAGTTGTAGCCGTCGGCCTGGGCCACGCGCTCGTCGATGGTGGAACGGACCTGTGCGGCACCTGGAGCCGCCGCGCCGTAGCCGCCGCCGTAGAGGCCCGGCGGGGTCAGCACCTCAACGTGTTCCTCCGGCAGTTCATCAATGAAGCGGGAGGGCAGCTGCGATTGCCATTGGCCGAACACCCGGCGATTGCCGGCAAAAGAGATGGTGCAGATCTGCTCTGCCCTTGTGATGCCGACATAGGCCAGGCGGCGTTCTTCCTCGAGCCCCTTGAGGCCGCTTTCGTCCATCGAGCGTTGCGAGGGAAACAGCCCGTCCTCCCAGCCCGGCAGGAAGACGGCGGGAAACTCCAGGCCCTTGGCGGCGTGCAGGGTCATGATCGAGACCTTCTCGTCCGCGTCCTGCTTGTCGTTGTCCATCACCAGGCTGACATGTTCGAGAAAGCCCTGGAGGTTCTCGAAGCTCTCCAGCGCCTTCACCAATTCCTTGAGGTTTTCCAGGCGGCCCGGTGAATCCGGGTTCTTGTCGTTCTGCCACATGGTTGTGTAGCCCGACTCGTCGAGGATGATCTCGGCCAGTTCCATATGGGTGATGTCCGCGTCGCCGGCCATGCGGCCCCAGCGGGCAATGCCCTCGACCAGCTCGCGCAGCTTGCCTGCGCCCTTGCCCTTGATATGGCCGCCTTCAACTGCCAGCCGGGCGCCTTCGACCAGTGAGACGCCGTTCTCGCGGGCAATCATCTGGATGGTCTGCTGCGCCTTGTCCCCCAGGCCGCGTTTTGGCGTGTTGACGATGCGTTCAAACGCCAGACCGTCATCAGGCGAGACCACAACGCGGAAATAGGCCATGGCATCGCGGATCTCCATCCGCTCGTAAAACCGCGGGCCGCCGATCACGCGGTACGGCAGGCCGATGGTCAGGAAGCGGTCCTCAAACGCGCGCATCTGGTGGGAAGCGCGGACCAGTATCGCCATGCTGTTGAGGCCGATGGGCGCCTGCCCGCGGGTGCCGCGCTGCATCGATTCAATTTCCTCGCCGATCCAGCGGGCCTCTTCCTCGCCATCCCAATGGCCGATCAGGCGGACCTTTTCGCCGTCGCCGGCATCGGTCCACAACTCCTTGCCCAGGCGGCCGGCATTGCCGCGGATGACGCCTGCTGCGGCGGCGAGGATATGGCCGGTGGAGCGGTAATTCTGCTCCAGACGGACCACCATGGCACCGGGGAAATCCTTCTCGAACCGCAGGATGTTGCCGACCTCGGCGCCGCGCCAGCCGTAGATCGACTGGTCGTCGTCACCAACGCAGCAGACATTCTTGTGCGCGCCGGCCAGAAGCCGCAGCCAGAGGTACTGGGCGACGTTGGTATCCTGGTATTCGTCCACCATGATGTAGCGGAACCAGCGCTGGTACTGCTCCAGCACGTCCGGATGATTCTGGAAGATCGTCACCATGTGCAGGAGCAGGTCGCCGAAATCGACCGCGTTCAGCTCGCGCAGGCGGGTCTGATACTGGGCGTAGAACTCGGTGCCGCGGTTATTGTAGGCGCTGGCGTCGCCTGCGGGGACCTTCTCCGGCGTCAGGGCGCGGTTTTTCCAATCGTCGATGATGTTTGCCAGCATCCGCGCGGGCCAGCGCTTGTCGTCGATGCCCGCGGCCTGGATCAGCTGTTTCAGCAGCCGGATCTGGTCGTCGGTGTCGAGAATGGTGAAGTTCGATTTCAGCCCCGCCAGTTCGGCGTGGCGGCGCAGCAGCTTGACGCAGATCGAGTGGAAGGTGCCGAGCCAGGGCATCCCCTCGACTGCCTGGCCGAGCATGCCTGCAACCCGCTCCTTCATCTCGCGGGCGGCCTTATTGGTGAAGGTCACCGACAGGATCTCGTTCGGTCGCGCCCTGCCGGTGCTGAGGAGATGCACAATGCGGGTGGTCAGCGCCTTGGTCTTGCCGGTTCCGGCGCCGGCCAGCATCAGCACCGGGCCATCGAGGCATTCCACCGCCTCCCGCTGGGCGGGATTCAGCGTGTCCAGATAGGGCATCACCCGCGCGCCCATGGCGCGGGACGACAGCGATGCGCCCTCAAAGGCGTCCATTTCGTCAAAACTGCTCATGGCCGTGATCCTAGCGTGTTTCAGGTCCGGCGGAAAGGGGACGTTCACAGTCTGTTCACTTGTCCGCCCGTAGTATCCGCGCCCGGCGTCAAGACCTGCTTTCACTTGCATTTTGCCTATTCGGCACAAGCGCAGGGCGGCATCTTCATGTTCTGTAAAGGCTAACGCGCAATTCTAGCGCAAACGCCCAATGCCAGAGGACCACCATGACACAGGGGACGGCCCGGAAGCTGATATCCAGGCTCAAAACATTTTCAATGCTGCCGCTGCTGCTGGCGGCGGCCGGCCTGAGCGCCTGGGCGGTCTATTCTGTGCCGGCACCCATTGTGGACCGGATGCTGGAAGCGGACCTGCGCAAGCAGGCCGACACCTGGCGGCGGGCGGTTCTGCTGCATCTTGAAAACAGCAAGGATGCCTTTGTGCTTGGTGATCTGGATGAGCACGACCAGGAATACCTGGGCCTGGTGCCGGAAACCTCGGATGTGTACCGGCTGAAACTGTTTGAGGCGGATGGCACCATCTTCTGGTCGACCCGGCCCGAGGAAATCGGTGAGCGCAACACCAAGCCGTATTTTCAGTCCGTCGTCTCGCAAGGGCTGGTTTATTACAAGCATGAGGAAAAGCCCGCGACAGAGGTGGACGGGCTGCGCACCGCGGCCAATGCGGACGGATCGATTCCGAACCGCGACGTGGCCGAGGTCTACTCCCCTGTTCTGCATGACGGCATCTTCATTGGCGCCATTGAGTTCTATTCGGACATCACCGACACGCGGAACACCTTCATTACCCGTGTCCGCATCTCGCTGGCCCTGATTTCTCTGGTCACCGTGGCAGCGATGACCATCGTGTCGGCTGTTATTTACAAGGCCAACCGCCGCAGCCTGCGGCAGGTCGAGGAGCGTTCCGCCCGCGATCAGGAGGCGATGGCGAACCAGCTGCAACTGGCGCGGGAGGTGAAGCTGCTGGGCGAACTGAACGAGTGGCTGCAATCCTGCCGCTCACTGGGTGAGCTGTTTGACATGGTGTCGGAGTTCATGGGCCATCTGCTGCCGGATGCAGAAGGCAGCATCTATGTGTTCTCTAATTCGCGTGATGTGCTGGATGGATGCTCCAGCTGGAACGGCGGCAGCCACAAGGACCATATCCAGCCAGGCGAGTGCTGGGGCCTGCGCCGCGGGCGGACCTATGAGTTCGGCGCCTCGGAAGTCGAGTTCACCTGTGCCCATGCAGAACCGCACGACGGGCGCCCCTATTTCTGCTTTCCGATTCTGGCGCATGGCGAGACGGTGGGCCTGATGCATCTGCGGGCGCGTCCCAGCCGGGCCGGGGATTTTGCCGGCTGCAAGCAATTGGCGCAGATGTGCGCCGAGCAGATCAGCATGGCGATTGCCAACGTGAAGATGCGCGATCAGCTGCACGACCAGTCGGTGCGCGATTCGCTGACCGGGCTGTTCAACCGCCGCCACATGACCGAATCCCTGCGCAAGTTCGTGGGCGCCAGCCAGAACAGCGGCAAGCCGCTGAGCGTGGTGTCGATCGACGTCGATCACTTCAAGAAGTTCAACGATAACCACGGCCATGATGCCGGCGACATGGTGCTGCGCGCTGTTGGCGCCGCGATGGAGCAGGCCTGCGATGGTGACGAGGTGGCCTGCCGCCCCGGCGGCGAGGAGTTCGCACTTCTTCTGCCGGGCGTGAGCCCGGACGATGCCATCACCAAGGCGGAGCTGCTGCGCCAGTCCATTGAGGACGTAGTGGTGCGCTATGGCGAAAAGGCGCTGCCGCGGATCTCGATCTCACTCGGGGTGGCCCATTACCCGGCGCATGGCACCATGCCGCAGGATCTGCTGCGCGCCTCGGATGAGGCCCTCTATGAGGCGAAGGCCAAGGGCCGCAACCAGGTCTGCGTCGCCGAAGGCGCCAGCCCCCTGCCCCGCAACCCGGCAGCGCTGCCAGTTGCAGACAGCGCAGAGGATGCTGAGGACCGGCAGAAAGGCGCGGCGTAAGCCTCGGCTGGCCGCCAGCACCCGTTGCAGGCGCCGGCACTTTGCCTTGCACAATCGTTCACGGAGCGTACCAATGCGCAGATGGATCTGCATCAGACATATCCGGGCCTGGATGACCTGAAACGCCGCGCCCGGCAGCGGCTGCCCAAGTTTGTCTGGGAGTATCTGGACAGCGGCACAGGCATTGAATCCGCCAAGGCGCAGAACCGCGCCGGGCTGGACCGGATCGGCATGCTGCCCTCGGTGCTGCACGGGCCGCTGGAGACCGACCTATCCGTTGATCTGCTGGGCACGAAGCACGCTTTCCCCTTCGGGGTCGCTCCTGTCGGCATGTCCGGGCTGATCTGGCCGGATGCGGAGGGCATCCTGGCCCGCAGCGCCAGAACGGCAGGCATTCCCTATTGCCTGTCCACCGTGGCCAGCCAATCGCCTGAGGACCTGGCGCCGCATCTGGGGGCAAATGCCTGGTTCCAGCTGTACCCGCCCAAGGATGAAGGCATCCGTGCCGATATGCTGGCGCGGGCGAAGGACGCCGGGTTCCGCACCCTGGTGCTGACCGTGGATGTGCCGGTGGCCTCGCGCCGGGAACGGCAGACGCGTTCCGGCCTGACGCAGCCGCCGCGGCTGACCCCGCGTCTGCTGGCCCAGATCGCCATGCGGCCTGCCTGGGCGCTGGGAATGGCCCGGGCCGGGATGCCGCATATGCGGACCTTGGACAAATACATCAGCGGCGAACAGACCAACCTGCCACCAACGGCGCATATCGGATACCTGCTGCGCACCTCTCCCGACTGGGAATACGTGCACTGGCTGCGGCGCAACTGGGACGGGCCGTTTATCATCAAGGGGGTGCAGCGGGCTGCGGATGCGCAGCGGCTGCAGGAGGCCGGCGCAGATGCCATCTGGCTGTCGAACCACGGCGGCCGCCAGTTCGACGGCTGCCCGCCTGCCATCAGCCTGCTGCCGGAGATCCGCGAGGCCGTCACCGTGCCGGTGGTCTTTGACAGCGGCATCGGGGGCGGGCTGGACATCCTGCGGGCGCTGGCGCTGGGGGCGGATTTCGTCATGCTGGGGCGCGCCTTCCACTATGCGCTGGCTGCCCTGGGCGATGCCGGGCCGGCGCATCTGATCAGCATCCTGGCCAAGGACCTGGAGGCCAATATGGGCCAGCTGGGCCTGTCCAGCCTGGCCGGGGCATGCGGATTGCAAACCCGTCAACTGGGCTGATTGCGCACCCGGCCGGCGCTTTTTGCGCGAATTCGCACGAATTGCGCCAAAATGACGCACACGCAGCGTCACTTTGCGCTGCACCGCAACAAAAAAAGTTACAAAATCATGCTGCATGTGCAGAATTTCTGCAGAATCTGCAAATGTTAGCGCCAAGCAATGCGGTAAATTGCAAAGTCAGGACCCCCCAAAAACGAGGCCAGAAAGGAAAGGACAAGCCGCTTGAGAGCGCAATCATGCCGGAAATACCCAGAACTACTGTTGTGCGGTTCGATAATATCCGCCTAACACTGCACCAACTTGCACGGACCCCGAGGGTGACATGACCGACTTCAAAAAAATCCTGATTGCCAACCGTGGCGAGATCGCGATCCGCGTGATGCGCGCCGCCAACGAAATGGGCAAACGCACCGTCGCCGTCTATGCCGAGGAGGACAAGCTCGGCCTGCACCGGTTCAAGGCGGACGAAGCCTACCGGATCGGCGAAGGCATGGGGCCGGTTGCGGCGTACCTGTCGATCGACGAGATCATCCGCGTTGCCAAGGAAAGCGGCGCTGACGCGATCCACCCCGGCTACGGCCTGCTGTCGGAAAACCCGGAGTTCGTGGACGCCTGCGCCCGCAACGGCATCACCTTTATCGGCCCCAAGGCCGAAACCATGCGCGCGCTGGGTGACAAGGCCTCTGCCCGCAAGGTGGCGATTGCGGCCGGCGTGCCGGTCATTCCGGCAACCGAGGTGCTGGGCGACGACATGGACGCGATCCGCAAGGAAGCGGCCGAAATCGGCTATCCCTTGATGCTGAAAGCCTCCTGGGGCGGCGGCGGCCGCGGTATGCGTCCGATCCACGCCGAGAAAGAGCTGGAAGAAAAGGTGCTGGAAGGCCGCCGCGAGGCGGAAGCCGCCTTTGGCAACGGCGAGGGCTATCTGGAAAAGATGATCACCCGCGCCCGCCACGTCGAGGTGCAGATCCTGGGCGACAAGCACGGCGAGATCTACCACCTCTATGAACGCGACTGCTCGGTGCAGCGCCGCAACCAGAAAGTGGTTGAGCGCGCGCCTGCCCCGTACCTGAGCGAAGAACAGCGCGCCGAGCTGTGCGACCTGGGCCGCAAGATCTGCCAGCATGTGAACTATGAATGCGCGGGCACCGTCGAATTCCTGATGGATATGAACGACGGCAAGTTCTACTTCATCGAGGTGAACCCGCGGGTGCAGGTGGAGCATACCGTGACTGAGGAGGTCACCGGCATCGACATCGTGCAGGCGCAGATCCTGATCGCCGAAGGCAAGACCATTGCTGAGGCAACCGGCAAGGCCAGTCAGGGCGACATCCGCCTGAATGGCCACGCGCTGCAGACCCGCGTGACCACAGAAGATCCGCTGAACAACTTCATCCCGGACTACGGCCGCATCACCGCCTACCGTTCCGCCACCGGCATGGGCATCCGCCTGGACGGTGGCACCGCATATGCGGGCGGCGTGATCACCCGCTATTATGACTCGCTGCTGACCAAGGTGACCGCTTGGGCACCGACCCCGGAAAAGGCGATTGCCCGCATGGACCGCGCGCTGCGCGAATTCCGGGTCCGCGGTGTGTCGACCAACATCGCGTTCGTCGAGAACCTGCTGAAGCACCCGACCTTTTTGTCGAATGAATACACTACCAAGTTCATCGACGAGACCCCGGACCTGTTCCAGTTCAAGAAGCGCCGCGACCGCGGCACCAAGGTGCTGACTTATATCGCGGACATCACCGTGAACGGCCACCCGGAGACCGAAGGCCGCGCAGCCCCCGCTGCCGACCTGAAGGAGCCGCGCGCGCCGAAGGCGGACGTGGGCAACCTGCCCTACGGCACCCGTAACCTGCTGGAGCAGAAGGGTGCCCAGGCAGTGGCCGACTGGATGAAGGCGCAGCGCCAGCTGCTGCTGACCGACACCACCATGCGTGACGGCCACCAGTCGCTGCTGGCGACCCGGATGCGCTCGCTCGACATGATCAAGGTGGCGCCGGCCTATGCACAGCATCTGAACCAGCTCTTCTCGGTTGAGTGCTGGGGCGGCGCGACCTTTGACGTGGCCTACCGCTTCCTGCAGGAATGCCCCTGGCAGCGCCTGCGCGACCTGCGCGAGCGGATGCCGAACCTGATGACCCAGATGCTGCTGCGCGCCTCCAACGGCGTCGGCTACACCAACTATCCGGACAACGTGGTGCAGGAATTCGTGCGTCAGGCTGCAACCACCGGCGTCGACGTGTTCCGCGTCTTCGACTCGCTGAACTGGGTCGAAAACATGCGCGTGGCCATGGATGCAGTGGTCGAGAGCGGCAAGGTCTGCGAAGGCACCATCTGCTATACCGGCGATATCCTGGATCCGAACCGCGCCAAATACGACCTCAAGTACTATGTCGGCATGGCGAAGGAGCTGGAAGCCGCCGGCGCCCACATCCTGGGCCTGAAAGACATGGCAGGCCTGCTGAAACCCGCCGCGGCCCGCCAGCTGGTCAAGGCGCTGAAGGAAGAGGTCGGCCTGCCGGTCCACTTCCACACCCACGACACCTCCGGTGTGGCCGGAGCCACCATCCTGGCGGCGGCGGATGCCGGCGTGGATGCAGTGGACGCGGCAATGGACGCCTTCAGTGGCGGCACCTCGCAGCCCTGCTTGGGTTCGATTGTCGAGGCTCTGCGCAACACCGACCGCGACACCGGCATCGACATCGCCAAGGTGCGCGAGATCTCCGGCTACTGGGAACAGGTGCGCGGCCAGTACGCGGCGTTTGAGAGCGGCCTGCAGGCCCCGGCCTCCGAGGTTTACCTGCACGAAATGCCGGGCGGCCAGTTCACCAACCTGAAGGCGCAGGCGCGCTCCCTGGGCCTGGAAGAGAAATGGGCCGACGTGGCGCAGACCTATGCCGACGTGAACCAGATGTTCGGCGACATCGTGAAGGTGACGCCGTCGTCCAAGGTGGTTGGCGACATGGCGCTGATGATGGTGAGCCAGGGTCTGACCCGCGATCAGGTTGAGGATCCCAAGACCGACGTGGCCTTCCCCGACTCGGTCGTCGACATGATGCGCGGCAACTTGGGCCAGCCTCCGGGCGGTTTCCCCGAAAGCATCGTGTCCAAGGTGCTGAAGGGCGAAGCGCCGAACACCGAGCGCCCTGGCGCGCATCTGGAGCCGGTGGATCTGGAAGCGGTCCGCGCGGATCTGTCCAAGCAGCTGGAAGGCTTCAAGGTCGATGATGAGGACCTGAACGGCTACCTGATGTACCCCAAGGTGTTCCTGGACTACATGGGCCGCCACCGCCAGTACGGCCCTGTGCGCACCCTGCCGACCAAGACCTTCTTCTATGGCATGGAGCCGGGCGAGGAGATCACCGCCGAGATTGATCCGGGCAAGACCCTGGAAATCCGCCTGCAGGCGATTTCCGAGACCGACGAGAAGGGCGAAGTGAAGGTCTTCTTCGAGCTGAACGGTCAGCCCCGCGTGATCCGGGTGCCGAACCGTCTGGTCAAGGCCTCGACCCAGGCCAATCCCAAGGCGGAAGCGGGCAACCCGAACCACGTCGGCGCGCCGATGCCGGGTGTCGTGGCGTCTGTCGCGGTGCAGGTGGGCCAGCAGGTGCATGAAGGTGATATGCTGCTGACCATCGAAGCAATGAAGATGGAAACCGGCATCCACGCCGAACGCGACGCGGTGGTGAAGGCGGTGCATGTTCAGGCCGGCGGCCAGATCGACGCCAAGGATCTGCTGGTCGAGCTGGAATAATCCAGCCGGAAAGCGCTAGAGTTGAAGCTGCGGCCAGCCCCTGGCCGCAGCTTTTTCTTTTGTGGAGTTTCAAATGATCAGGCCTCTGATTTTCGCCGCTTTCATTGCACTTTCCCCTGCCGCAGCATTTGCCGGGGACCCCGTCATCCAGTTCGAGACTGAGGACACGGAAATGAACGCCGCTATCGGCTCGGCGCTAAGCTCGATGGATGCCTTTCTCAGCCATGTGCTGGACAGCCAGGGCAATGCATCTGACGGGGCATTGGTCAAAGTGGCGCTGGAGACCAGCTATGGCCATGAGAACATCTGGGTGGACCAATTCACCGTTGCCAGCGGCGGCGGCATGACCGGCAAGCTGGCCAATGAACCGAATGATCTGCCGGGCAAGCATTTCGGCGACACCGTTGAATTTGACCGGAAAAGCCTGCGCGACTGGAGCGTGTTCCTTGACGGGAAACTGTACGGCAACTTCACCACACGGGTGATGAAACCGCATCTGGATGCAGACAGCCGGGCACAGCTTGAACAGATTCTGTCAGCAACCCCTGTGCCTCAGGACTGGTGAACAGGCCGCTGGCGGAGAAAGCCCGCCTTACGGGCTTTTCAATCACCAGACCGGCATCACGAAACGAGCGTTTCAGGATCAGGCGTTCAACACAGCGGTTGCCGGAAGTGTCCTGGTTTCGACTGGAACCGGCTTGAGCTGCTCAATCGGGCCGGCCCAGCTGTCCGCTTGCGGTGCGCTGCGGTGCTCACCGCCGTGCACCAGCAGCCCCAGGGCAATCGCACCACCCAGGCTGGCGATCCGCAGGTAATCCTTGCAAGGCATGGGCTCAATCTCCCCTGAAGTTCCTCTTGTTTGACTGTCAAACGCACATCCTCTGCCTTTCCGTCGCGGCCCCGGCAGATTTTTTTCACCCGCCGCCGATTTTCCACTTGCAGCCGACGGGTGGAGACCCTATTTCACCGCTCACCGGATGGCAGCGCGGGCGTAGCTCAGGGGTAGAGCATTACCTTGCCAAGGTAAGGGTCGTGAGTTCGAATCTCATCGCCCGCTCCATCGGGAAACGGACAGGCCGCCCTTAGGGCGGCCTTTCGCTTTTCGGCATTTCCGCATAGTCTGGCCGGGTGCAGAAAACCTTGTGCGGAATCGCTTTACCGCCTAGGAACAGAGCAAGAACAGAAACGGGCGGGCAGAGCAGAATGCTGACATCGGTAGAACTATGCGCAGGTGCGGGCGGCCAGGCCCTCGGTCTTGAGGCGGCAGGCTTTGACCACACGGCGCTGGTTGAGATCGACAAGCACTGCTGCGCCACCCTGCGCCACAACCGGCCCAAGTGGAACGTGCTGGAAGAGGACGTCCGCAAGTTCAAGGAGGTCGCGGGCGACTACAAGGGCATCGACCTGCTGGCGGGCGGGCTGCCTTGTCCGCCGTTTTCCGTTGCGGGCAAGCAGCTGGGCGAGAAGGACGAGCGCAACCTGTTCGACGATGCGATTGAGATTGTCGATGCCACCCGCCCCCGGGCGGTGATGATCGAAAACGTGCGCGGGTTTCTGGATGCGGTGTTTCATGACTACCGCGAGAAGCTGAAGAAGCAGCTGTCGAAGCTTGGCTATGAGACCGACTGGCGGCTGCTGAATGCCTCGGACTTTGGCGTGCCGCAGCTGCGGCCGCGGGTGGCAATTGTTGCCCTGCGCAAGGAATTTGCCGGCCAGTTCAACTGGCCTGAGCCGCTGCCGCACAATCCGCCGACCGTGGGTGCGACCCTAGTGGACCTGATGAAGGAGCGCGGCTGGCGCGGGGCGGACGATTGGGCCGCCAAAGCGGATGAGATCGCGCCAACCATTGTTGGCGGTTCCAAGAAACACGGGGGACCCGATCTGGGCCCGACCCGCGCGCGGCGCGCCTGGGCGGCCTTGGGCGTTGAGGGGCGCACCATCGCCAATGAGGCGCCGGACCCGTTCCACAACGACATGCCACGCCTCACAGTGCGGATGGTCGCGCGCATTCAGGGCTTCCCGGATGCCTGGCATTTCACCGGCGCCAAGACCAACGCCTACCGGCAGGTCGGCAATGCCTTCCCGCCACCGGTAGCCGAGGCCGTGGCGCGGGAACTGAAAGCGGCGATTGCCAAGCCGAAGCTGCATGCAGTGCGGGCTTAAGGCCTACTTATCATTTAAGAGCCGAGGGCTGCGCCCGGCCCGGCGGGGTGGGAGCGAAGCGCCCGCCCCGTGGGGGACGGGACGGGCGCTGCCCGGCCTATCGGCCGGGAGACACTTGCCATGAAACAGAAGCTTCCCGACTGCCTGGTCGATTTCGGCCACCAGGATTTCAACGTCCTTCTCCATCTGGAGATGGAGATCACCCAGCGCGCGGGCGGATTGCTGGCGCTGGAACATGACGTGGCCTTCATGCTGCGCGACTGTATCGACGATGTGATCATGACGCCCAAGACCGGGCGGCGGTCCTACGAAGAGCTGGAGAAAACCGAAAAGACCTATATCGGGACGCGGGTGGAGATTGAGCTGCGGGCGCTGCTGGGCCTGCAGAAGGGACGGCTGGATACCGTGATCCTGGGCCAGGATGTGGACATCAAGCACACCATGGGCAGCAATTGGATGATCCCGACCGAGGCCGTGGGCAGTGCCTGCCTGCTGGTGGCCGCGGATGAGGCGCGGGCACGCTGTTATCTGGGGCTGATTGTGGCCCGGCCCGAGTATCTGACCGCTGGCCAGAACAAGGATGCCAAGCGCAGCATTTCCGCCGAAGGCTTCAAACACATCCAATGGCTGCTGAAGGACCACCCCTACCCGGCCAACTTCTGGCGCACCGCTGACGCGGAAACCGTGCAGGAGATTTTCACCTGCGACACAGGAAACGGACGCATGGCGGCGCTGTTCCGCCTGATGCAGCGCCGCCCGATTCCCCGCGCGGCGGTGGAGGCGGTGGCACAGCAGAAGGACTTCATGCGCCGCATCCGGGCCGACGGCGGCCACGGCACCCGCGACATTCTGGGGCGCGAGCAGACCGTGGTGCTGGAAGGGCGCAAGGATGCCCAGCTGATCAAGGCGCTGGACCTGCCGCCCTGTGCGGCCAGCGAATTCATTTCCTGCCGGATTGAAACGGACTACCATGCCCGCATGGCCGGACAATCAGGGCATCCCATCGCGTGGCCGACAAGCTGACACCAGAACGGCGCAGCGCCAATATGGCGAAGATCCGCGCCAAGAACACCAAGCCGGAAATGCTGGTGCGGCGTATGGTGCATGGCATGGGCTACCGCTACCGGCTCTACCGCAAGGACCTGCCCGGCAAACCCGACCTCGTCTTTGGCCCCCGCCGCAAAGTGATCTTCGTGCATGGCTGTTTCTGGCATCTGCATGACTGCCGCGACGGGCGCATCCCGGCCAGCCGCCGTGACTACTGGGAACCGAAGCTGCGGCGCAATGCGGAGCGTGACGCGGAACAACAGGCTGCCCTGCAGGCGGCGGGCTGGCAGGTGCTGACAATCTGGGAATGCGAGACCAAGGATATTGCTGCACTGAAAGAGCGCCTCGTAAACTTCCTCAAAACGGCAGAATAATGCTTATCCACAGATACTTCCGAGGTTCTGAAATTTTCCTCTTGCGGCCAGTTTGTGAAAACCCTAAACACCGCCTCACCGAATGGCAGCGCGGGCGTAGCTCAGGGGTAGAGCATTACCTTGCCAAGGTAAGGGTCGTGAGTTCGAATCTCATCGCCCGCTCCATTCGAAAGCGGAACAGGCCGTCCTTCGGGGCGGCCTTTCGCGTTTTCGGGCCGTCTTTCCCGCGGTATTTTCTTCACCATCCTGTCATTTTCCGCTTGCGGGTTGCGTGCGGATTTCCTATTCACCGCGTCACCGGATGGCAGCGCGGGCGTAGCTCAGGGGTAGAGCATTACCTTGCCAAGGTAAGGGTCGTGAGTTCGAATCTCATCGCCCGCTCCATCGGGAAACGAAAAGGCCGCCCTTCGGGGTGGCCTTTCGCTTTTTCAAATACCGCCCTAAAATTTGATCAAATTCCTTTGACGCGGGCTGAAAAACAGGCCAATGCTACTGCCAAACAATGCTCACGGGCAGATCATCGCAGGAGTTTGGCCATG
Source organism: Leisingera sp. JC1 (assembly GCF_001679925.1). Lineage (GTDB taxonomy): Bacteria > Pseudomonadota > Alphaproteobacteria > Rhodobacterales > Rhodobacteraceae > Leisingera. The sequence continues at coordinate 51,780 of NZ_LYUZ01000013.1, forward strand.
GCCCCAGTCATCTATCCCACCACCAATTTCACCGCGACCGAGCAGCTGTGCCTGGACCGCGGCGAAGGCATCTATGTCTATGACACCGACGGCAACAAATACATCGAAGGGCTGGCAGGCCTATGGTGCACCTCGCTGGGCTACAGCAACACCGAGGTGATGGATGCAATCACCGAGCAGCTGCACAAGCTGCCGTTCACCCACACCTTCGGCGGCAAGACCCACAAGCCGATCATGGAGCTGGCCGAGAAGCTGAAGGCGATGGTCCCGGTGGAAGATGCCTATATCTTCTTTGGCAACTCCGGCTCGGACGCCAATGACACCCACTACAAGATGCTGCGCTATTACTTCAACGCCATCGGCAAGCCGGAGAAACGCAAGATCATCACCCGCGAACGCGGTTATCACGGGGTGACCGTCGCCGCCGGCTCGCTGACCTCCCTGCCCGCGAATCTGGCGCATTTCGATGCGCCGCTGGAGGCGCTGCACGTCCTGCGTTCGGACGCGCCGCATTATTATACCGGCCGCCAGGGCAACGAGACCGAGGAGCAGTTCGTCGACCGGATCATCAACAACCTGGAAGAGCAGATCCTGGCGGAGGACCCCGACACCATCGCCGCGATGATCGTGGAGCCGATCACCGGCGCGTCCGGCGTGATCGTGCCGCCGGAGGGCTATTACGAGAAGCTGCAGGCAGTGCTGCGCAAGCATGGCATCCTGGTTTGGGCAGATGAGGTGATCTGCGGCTTCGGGCGTACCGGTGCCGATTTCGGCTGCACCACCATGGGCATCAAGCCGGACCTGATGACCTTTGCCAAGCAGCTGAGCTCTGCCTATTTCCCGATCTCCGCCTCGGTCATTCCGGGGTATATGTATGAGGCGATGATTGCGCAGACCAATGAGGTTGGCGTGTTCGGCCACGGCTATACCTACTCCGGCCACCCGGCGGCCTGTGCGGCGGCACTGAAGACGCTGGAGATCTATGAGCGGGACAACCTGTTTGAACACGCCGCGGACGTGGGCGCCTATATGCAGGCGCAGCTGCGCGAGGTTTTCAACGATCATCCGCTGGTTGGCGAGGTCCGCGGCAAGGGGCTGATCGCGGCGCTGGAGCTGGTGTCGAACAAGACCACCGGCGCCAGCTTTGACAAGGGCGCAGCAGGCGCCGCCGCGCAGAAGGCCTGCCAGGAAAACGGGCTGATCCTGCGGGCGGTGGCCGGCAACGCGCTGGCGCTGTGCCCGCCGATCATCATCACCAAGGATGAGGTCGACGACATGCTGGCACGGATGAAGACCGCGGTTGATACGGCTTATGCCGAACTCAGCGAGCAAGGCCTGATCGCCGCCTGACCGCGCGATGGCCCGGAAACAGAAAACGCCCCGCAGTGCGGGGCGTTTTGCTTTCCAGGGTTTCGCTGCTGGAAGCCTCAGAACACCTTGTAGGTCATCGTGGTGAGCGACCGCTCGATCCCCTCAATCTGCAGCAACTGGTCATTGATGTATTTACCGACATCCTCACCGCTTGGGATGTAAAGTTTCATCAGCAGGTCGAAATTGCCGCTGGTGGAATAGAGCTCGGAATGGATTTCACGCAGGGCAATCTCCTCAGCCACCTTGTAGGTGGTGCCGGGTTTGCAGCGGATCTGGACAAAGACGCAGGTGGACATGGGGCCCTCATGGCTGATCAGGAAATTGCGCACAAGCTCGCACGGGGCGCAGGCGGGCGCAAGAGACCGGGATTGCTGCAACAGGTTGGCCCCCATGCACAATGCCGCACTTGAGCCATGCCCCCTGCCCGCCCTATAAGCGCCAAGGCAGAACTGAAGTTCTTGCAGCATGACGAAGGATAAGCCGCTGATGCGTACCGCCAAAGTGACCCGCAAGACCGCGGAAACCGATATTTCGGTCGAGATCAACCTCGACGGCACCGGGGTTTATGACAACCAGACCGGGGTTGGCTTTTTCGACCACATGCTGGACCAGCTGGCGCGCCATTCGCTGATCGACATGACCATCCGCGCCAAGGGCGACTACCACATCGACGACCACCACACGGTGGAGGACACCGGCATCGCGCTGGGTCAGGCACTGGTGCAGGCGCTGGGGAACAAGAAGGGCATCCGCCGTTACGGTGAATGCCACCTGCCGATGGATGACGCCCAGGTGCGCTGTGCACTGGACCTGTCGGCGCGCCCCTTCCTGATCTGGAATGTGGAGCTGCCGACCCAAAAAATCGGCACTTTTGACACCGAGCTGGTGCGCGAGTTTTTTCAAGCCTTGAGCACCCATGGCGGCATAACCCTGCACATCGACCAACTGCACGGGTTCAACAGCCACCACATCGCCGAGGCGGCCTTCAAGGCGGTTGCCCGCGCGCTACGGCTGGCGGTGGAGACCGACCCGCGCAAGGCGGATGCGATTCCGTCCACTAAAGGTGCGCTGTAAATGCTGACCGCAATTATCGACTACGAATCCGGCAACCTGCACTCGGCCGAGAAGGCGTTCCAGCGCATGGCGCGGGAGATGGATGCGGGCGAGGTCGTGGTGACCTCCGACGCGGATGTGGTGGCGCGGGCCGACCGGCTGGTGCTGCCCGGCGATGGCGCCTTCCCGGCCTGCGCGGCAGAGCTGCGCGGCCATAAGGGCATCTATGACGCCATGGTCGAAGCGGTGGAGCAAAAAGGTCGGCCGTTCCTGGGCATCTGCGTAGGCATGCAGCTGATGGCGACCACCGGGCATGAGTATGAAGATACACCGGGCCTCGGCTGGGTTGGCGGCGATGTGGTGAAGATCACCCCGGCGGATGCCTCCCTGAAGGTGCCGCATATGGGCTGGAATGATCTGGTGATCGATCACGCTCATCCGGTCTTTGACGGCATCCAGAGCGGCGATCACGTGTACTTCGTGCATTCCTACCATTTCCGCGTGGCGAACCCGGCGGAGCGGCTGGCGCATGTGGATTATGCCGGCGACGTGACTGCCGTCATCGGGCGGGACACGATGGTCGGGATGCAGTTCCACCCGGAGAAAAGCCAGGCCACTGGCTTGCGGATGATCGGAAACTTCCTGACCTGGAAGCCCTAAGGGGACGGCGCTGACGCGCCGTTGACCCTGGCTTTGAGTATTTGTGGAAAGATGAAAGCCGCGGCGTTCAGGCCGCAGCGGAGCGCAGGGAGACCGGCGCGACGCCGTAAGCCTTGCGGAAAGCGCGGGTGAAACCCTCGGGGCTGGTGTAAGCGTAACGGCGGGCGACCGCCTCCACCCTATCGCCGCGCACAAGATCCTGATGCGCCAGGATCAGCCGCCAGCGGCGCAGGTAGCCGATTGGGGTTTCGCCCACTTCGGCGGCAAACAGTTCCGCAAAGCGCGACAGCGACAGACCTGCCTCCTGCGCCAGGTCGGCATTGGTCCAAAGGCGGCCCGGATGGTCATGCATCGCAACGATGGCCCGGCTGAGGCGCGGGTCGGCGAGGCCCGCCAGCAGCCCCGGCTCTGTCGCGCCTTTCTGGATCTGGTTGCGCAACAAGCGCACCATCAGCACCTCCCCCAGCCGGTTGATCACAGACTGCGCGCCGCAGTGCTGCCTTTCGGCCTCGTCCCGCATCAGCCGCACCAGCCCTTGCGCCTCGGCATTGCCGGACACGTCATACTCCACCACTGGCGGCAGGGCGGCCAGGAACGGGTTGCTGTGCCCCGACCATTCCACCCGCGCCGCCCACATGACCGCACCCGGAGCAGGCTCCGCCAGCGGGCCGCGGGTGCGGTAGAGGATCCGCACCGGTTCTCCTGCCGCGTTTGCCAGGGCGATCAGGTTGGCGCGGCCCGGGAAAGCGGCCTGCACGGCAAGCTGAAAACGGTCCATTAAAGTCGTGAGGCGGTCCATGCTTTCGGTGTTTCCATCAGGTTTTTCGGATTTTTCGGACAGTAAACTGCGCAATACATTCAGGCAAGCACCACCACTCACACCACTCACAAGGACCATATACATGCTGATCCCCCGCCAGAAGACCCCGGACCTGACCCTGCCGACGCTGGACCACGGGCAGTTCGACCTGTCTTCGGAAACGGCCGAGCGCGGCACAGTGATCTGCTTTTACCGCGGTCTGCACTGCCCGATCTGCGCCACCTACCTGAAGGAATTCGAGAAGAAGGTGGCCGCCTTTGCCGAGCGCGGCGTCAACTGCATCGCGGTCAGCTCTGACGGCGAGGAGCGCACCCGTGCGATGGCTGACAAGATCGGGGCCAAGGAGCTGCGCTTCGGCTATGATCTGCCGCTGTCTGTGGCCAAGGAATGGGGGCTTTACATCTCCACTTCGCGCGGCAAGACCTCGATCGGGATCGAGGAGCCCGCGCTGTTTTCCGAACCCGGCTTGTTCCTGGTGACGCCGGAGCAGACGCTCTATTACGGGTCTGTGCAAACGATGCCGTTTGTGCGCCCGCATTTTGCGGAACTGGTGGCGGCGCTGGATTTTGCCATCCCCAACAACTACCCGGCGCGCGGCGAATACACAGGTGAGGTGTAAGGGTCACAGCTGCCGCTGGGGCCGGTGCAATTCGCCGGATTGAACAATAGACAAGGGGTCCGCTTCGAGGCATACGGGGCGGACCCCTTGTCACCGCGGCAGCCCCTCCCTTGCACATCCGTTTCGAGAAATACGACCACGCCGAAGGCAAGCACCGCTATTGCCTGCTGAGCCTGACGCCGACGCTGTTCGGTGACTGGTGTGTGGAGCGTGTGTCCGGGCCGCTGAACGCACCCGGCGGTGCGCAGAAGCGGACCTATTTCGCCGCGCACGCAGAGGCGCTGGCAATCTTCGAAGGCTTCCGGGACCGGCAGCTGAAACGCGGCTATGCGCCGATCCCGGTGCAGCTGGGGCTGCTGTAACGACAGCCCTTAAACGGCTTACTGGACGCGGGTCCAGGTTTGTTTCGAGCAGATCAGCCCGCCCGCGACGCAGCCGCGCAGGGCAAGGGAACTGCCCGCCAGATCCATCTTGCCGATGTAGATCTTGTCGTTGGACGGCCGCCAGACCTTGCCTTCATAGGAGCCATCGCCGTTCGGCACCATGTCGATCACCAGCGTCTTGCCGATGTTCGGGGATTTGTACTCGCCTTCGCTGTTGAAGGTGCGGGCGATCTTGCCGCAGACCGCAGCGCCGCATTTCGCCATCTGGATGTGGGCATAGGAGCCGTCATCAGGCTGCGTCTTCCAAACCCCCAGAACCGGGTCCGCGGCGGCAGCGCTTGCCAAACCCACGGCAACTGCCAGGCCTGCCAGAAGATGTTTCATTCCATTTCCTCCCTGTTTTACAGGCAGCCTGTCCCTGATGCCGTCTTTGAGGCAAGGTTGACTTCGGGTCGCGTTGCAATCTGCCCTTACGTTGTGCAAAACACCGCCAGCTTGATTTCACGAAGGACCGCCCGGATGATCCTCTACCCCGCGATTGACCTCAAAGACGGCCAGGCCGTGCGCCTGCTGCATGGCGAGATGGACAAGACCACCGTGTTCAACGACAACCCCGCTGCGCAGGCGCTGGAGTTTGTCGAGGCCGGCTGCGAGTGGCTGCATCTGGTGGACCTCAACGGTGCCTTTGCAGGCGAGCCGGTGAATGCAGCGCCGGTGGAGGAGATCCTGAAGCAGACCAAAGTGCCCGCGCAGCTGGGCGGCGGCATCCGCGACATGGCAACCATCGAGCGCTGGATCGACAAGGGCCTGGCGCGGGTGATCCTGGGCACCGTGGCGGTGGAGAACCCGGACCTGGTGCGCGAAGCGGCGCGGGAGTTCCCCGGCAAGGTCGCGGTCGGCATCGACGCCCGCAACGGCAAAGTCGCAACCAAAGGCTGGGCCGAGGAAACCGACGTGATGGTCACCGACCTCGCAAAATCGTTCGAGGATGCCGGCGTGGCCGCGATCATCTATACCGACATCCTGCGCGACGGCGCGATGAAGGGGCCGAATGTCGAGGCCACCGCCGATCTGGCAAATGCGGTCAGCATCCCGGTGATTGCCTCCGGCGGCGTGTCCTCGCTGGACGACCTCAGGGCGCTGAAATCCTGCGGCGCACCTCTCAATGGTGCGATTTCGGGCCGGGCGCTGTATGATGGCGCCATTGACCTGAAAGAGGCGCTGGCGGTTCTGAAAGCCTGACGCTGCCCCGGCGAAAGGAACCTCATGCGCCTAGTCCGACGCATCCTGGCTATCCTGACCATAGGGCCGATTGTTTTGTGGCTCCTATGCATTGTTGCGGTGGTGCTGTTGGGATTTGGCTTTGATTGTGAAATCCACGAGGGGTTTGCCAACCCCTGCGTGGTGCTGGGCCAGGACCTGGGCGAGACCGCCTATACCATGGGGGTCCTTGCGGCCTGGGGGCCGCTGATCTTCGGCCCGGTCTCCATGGGGGCCGGGTTGCTGTGGGGGCTGGCGATTGCTTTTTCGCGCTACCTGGCGTCGCGCCGCTAAGGCTATTCGGCCGCCTTAGCGGTCAGCTTGCCCAGGGCGCCCTGCATCTTGGCGATAAATTCAGCATCGGCAGGAACGTCGAGGCCTGAGAGCATTTCTGCCGGGTCCTCGTAAGTCAGCCAGACCTGGCCGCCGGCATCCTCATAGGCCAGCACCTTGAGCGGCAGGTAGAGCCCTGCCCGCATGTCCGCCTGCATCGCCGGGGTTCCCAGCTTGGGGTTGCCGAAGATCAGGAGCTGGGACGGGCTCAGCTCCAGCGCTGCGTTCTGCGCGCCTGCGGCATGGTCCACCCGGGCAAAGACAGTTGCGCCCGCACCCTCCACCGCGGCTTGCAGCGCATCCATGGTTTCACCGACGGGTTTCTGGCTTGGCACCGCGACCAGGTCCGCAGCGGCGGGCAAAGCGGAAGCAAGTGCGATTGCGCCAGCGAGGATAAGAGTTTTTTTCATAACAGCTTCTCCGGAATACAGGTACGTCCGGCCATGATCAGGGCAGCCGGGCCGGGCAGGCAACTCACATCTTCGATAGCGCTTGTTTCCGGCGGTTCTGCGCGGGCTGCCGTCTCCCTGAATCCCGGACCAAAACGCGCATCCCCCGCCATACCTGTTGCGCTTGCCGCAGGCTTTGCGTACCCACGGGGCAAGCAGCTTGAAAGGCACGATCCATGCTGAAAACCCGCATCATCCCCTGTCTCGACGTCGCTGACGGGCGCGTGGTCAAGGGTGTCAACTTTGTCGGCCTGCGCGATGCAGGCGACCCGGTGGAATGCGCCAAGGCATATGATGCGGCGGGCGCGGATGAGATCTGCTTTCTCGACATTCACGCTACCCATGAAAACCGGGGCACCATGTTCGACATGGTCCAGCGCACCGCCGAGCAGTGCTTTGTGCCGCTGACCGTGGGCGGCGGGGTACGGACCAAGGAAGATGTGCGCGCGCTGCTGCTGGCAGGGGCCGACAAGGTCTCGTTCAATTCAGCCGCGGTCGCCAACCCGGATGTGATTGCCGAGGCTGCGGATCAGTTCGGCAGCCAGTGCATCGTCTGCGCCATTGACGCCAAGACAGTGGAGCCGGGCCGCTGGGAGATCTTCACCCATGGCGGGCGCAAGCCGACCGGCATCGACGCAGTGGAATTTGCCAGGCTCGTGACAGCCAAAGGCGCCGGTGAAATCCTGCTGACTTCGATGGACCGCGATGGCACCAAGTCCGGTTTCAACCTGCCGCTGACCAAGGCGATTTCCGATGCGGTGGACGTGCCGGTGATCGCCTCGGGCGGCGTCGGCAATCTGGATCACCTGGTGGAAGGCGTCACCAAGGGCGGCGCCAGCGCGGTGCTGGCGGCCTCGATCTTCCACTTCGGGGAATACACCATCCAGGAAGCCAAGGAACATATGGCTGCCGCCGGCATCCCGATGCGGCTGAACTGAGGGGGCATGTGATGAGCCTGCTGCACGATCTCGAAGCCACCATCCTGTCCCGCAAGGGCACCGATCCGGAGGCCAGCTGGACGGCCAAGCTGCTGGCCAAGGGGCCGGAAAAATGCGCCGAGAAATTCGGTGAGGAAGCCATTGAGGCCATTATCGAGGCGGTGAAGGATGACAAGGCCAAGCTGGCTTCGGAAGGCGCTGATGTGCTCTATCATTTCCTGGTGATGCTGGCCGCCCGTGACGTGGCGCTGGACGATGTGCTGAAGGTGCTGGCCGAGCGGCAGGGGCTCAGCGGCATTGCCGAGAAGGCCAGCCGCCCCCAAAACTGACAGCCGGGCCGGGTGGCGGATCAAGGGAGGCGCAGCCTCCGCGCGGCACGCGCGGCTTGTCCTTGACACGCTCTTAAAACCGCAATCAGCAACACCCTTGAGGGCATTTCTGCCTCTCATGGGCTTCCCAGCAAGCCCTTTGCGCCGCGCAGCGGCGCCGGGCCCAACCGTGAAGGCCGTCCGGCAGGACGGCAGCAGCGGGCGGGAGCACCCTGCCCCGCGCCAGCCGTCAGAATTTCGAAGAAATGATCCCGGTGGCAAAGCCGCCCATGCGCAGCTCGCCGAACAGGCGCTGGTATTCGATTTTCGGGCAGCGGTTCTGGATCACCGTGACGCCGCGCGCCTCGGCCTTGGCGGCGGCTTCGGCATGTTCCACGCCGATCTGCATCCATATGGTCTGCAGCTTGGGAAAGGCCGCCAGCGCCTCATCGACGATCGGCGGCACTGCCTCTGAGCGGCGAAAGATGTCGACCATGTCCACCGGCAGATCAATTTCTGAAAGGCTCGCCCGCACCGTTTCGCCAAACAGCATCTTGCCGGCATGGCCGGGATTGACCGGGATCACCCGGTAGCCCTTCAGGCCCAGATAGCGCGCCACGTAATAGCTGGGACGCACCGGGTTCATCGACACGCCCACCACCGCCACCGTCTTGGCGCTCTGCAGGACCTTCTTCAGATGCTCGTCACTGTAGTCTGTCATGCGGGCACCCTAGCTGCGGCGCCGGCAGCCGCATAGGCGGAATCGCTGCCTGAAAATAAAAATGCGCCCGGACGAACCGGGCGCAAGGTATGGAACGAGGGACAGTGAAAAAGATCTGCGGTGGTTCCACTCCGCAGTCTGTATTGTATATGGGTCACGGTTTGAAAAATAAAAGCGCTTATCACACATTTGTGAGGTGACACGTTATTTTCTGAGAACGGCAGGCCAATGAATCCTGCCTGAGGCAATCATATGCGCTGTATCAGCCTGCCACAGCACATGCACACGCCTGTTATTCAACAGAAAAAGCTCCCCATCGACAATTGCCCACAGCTGCGGGTTGCCTTCGTGTAGCTGACCCTTGGACATGGCATAGGCGCAGTACCCCCCGAAAGCAGGCGCATAGGCCCGCGGGTTGGCTTCGAATTGCGCCTGATTATGGGCTGAGGCAAAGCGCCAGACAACGCCCTTCCACATGACGGCATGTACAGGCCGCCCCTCCTCGGCCGTACCATGTTCAAAAAACGCAACCGTGTCATATCCGCCGATGGCCACGCCGGCACGCGAGGAGTACACAGCCGGTTCAGCCCGTGCCGCTTCCGGCAGGGACAGGAACAATACCGCGGCGGCCATCAGCACCAGACGCAGGATCACATTGCACTCCATTCACTGCTTGCATCAGGCCTGCGACTTTGCCGCACCGCCGTGCCGTTGCAAAGGCGGCTTACGCAGATGTGAACAAGGTGTGACACCAGGCTCCTCAGCGGGCGATGGACGCGTAAAGGGCAATTGCCGCTGCATTGGAGACGTTGAGCGAGCCAAAGCCGCCTGCAGCATCGATCTTGACCAGCCCGTCCACGGTCTCCTTGGTTTTCTGGCGCAGGCCCGGACCTTCGGCACCCAGCACCAGCGCCACCGGCAGGTGCTGCTTGCCCGCCAGCGCGGACTCGATGGTCTGATCGGCCTCGCCATCCAGGCCCAGCACTATAAAGCCCATGCCCTGCAGTTCGGTTATGGTATCGGCGAGGTTGCGCATCCGCAGGTACGGCTGACGCTCCAGCGCGCCGCTGGCGGTCTTGGCCAAGGCCCCGGTTTCCGGTGCCGAATGGTGGCGGGTCCCAATGACGGCGCTGGCGCCCAGCACCTCGGCTGAGCGCAGGATGGCACCAACGTTATGCGGGTCTGTCACCCGGTCCAGCAGCAGCACGCGGGGCGCTTCAAGGCCAATGCAGTTTTCTGCCAGCCCGCCCCAGTTCAGCGGCTTTACCTCCAGCGCCGCCCCTTGGTGCACCGACTGCGGGTCGATGGGCGGGTTGAATTTCCGCGGGTCGATGACCTCTGCTTCAATGCCGCACTCTTCAATGGCATCCGCCAGTTTCGCCTGCGCGTTCAGGGTCACCATCAGGCGCAGTTTTTCACGCTTGGGATTGAGCAGCGCGTCACGCACCGCATGCAGCCCGAACAGCCATACGGTTTCTGCCGCGGCGGCCTTCTTGGACTGTTCTTTTTCGACGACCCATTTGGGTTTCTTGGACATTTTGCACTCCGGCAGAAAGAATTTGCGGGGCGCGCGAAAAACTTGCGTTTTTCCGGTTGACGCTCCTTTGGCCTGCTTGTAATCACGCCTCCACATCAGGTGCAACAAGCAACTGACAGTGGGCGACAGGCCGCAAGGTGTGGCAGGGGACTGTAACTCCCTCGCGGAGACGCACGCCTGGTTCGATTCCAGGGTCGCCCACCATCTTCTCTCTTTTTCTGATCAGACGATGGTGGTTCAGCAGCAGGCGGAACAGGCCGCGCGCTGCGTGGACGCCTAAAAAGCCCGCATCAGATATGCGGACTTACCTTTTGATTTAAAATAGCAATCTGCTCCTTACGCAGTTTCTGCCACGGCCTGCTCCGCCCATTCGACGAGCGCGTCCAGATCCGGCCCGGCCGCGACCGCCATGCCGTCAGCAAAGGCTTGGAACGGCTCCACGTTCATCTTATTGACGCCGGAAATCACCGGGATGCCCAGCGCCAGCGCCTCGCCGATGATTGGCCGCATGCCGCGCCCGTCAGCCTCGTGCTTGCCGAATTTGTTGACGATCATCAGCTGCGGTGCCGGGTCTGTTTGGAGGACGGCAGAGACCTGCCCGACCGCCTGTTCCAGCGCCTCCGGGTTCAGGCGGCAGCCGCGGGCGCCAGCGCCCAGGGATTGCGAAATACGGATGGTCTCGCCGGCGGGCAGCACCCGCACATCCATGTCGCACAGTTCCTTGTCGTAGCATTCCACATTGGTCTGCACGATGCCGGCCAGGCGGACGCCCTTGGCCTGCAGCCGTTCGGCCAGTTCGCTCAGCAAACGGTCAGTGGCACCGCGTTCTTCGGTCATCACATAGGCCAGGTGCATTTGTCGGTCTCTCCAGTCTCGTGTCGTTTCATAGGTGGTCATGCGGCCGCCGGGGTCAACCCCTACCAGGGCAGCGGACTGTAGCCGATGATCGGGGCGTGCAAGACCAGCAGCGCCAGGAACACCGCCGCGGCCAGCCCGGTCTCACTAGCCATGGGGCGCAGGCGCAGCAGTTTCAGCCGCGCAGTGTTGCGGCTGAGGCGGCGCCATTCCCCCTGCCCCATCTGGCGCTGCTTGCGCTTGTCGATCAGCGCCATGCCTATCCAGGCAAAGCCCGCAAAGAGGCCAAACAGGATCACATGCGCCAGGTCGCCGTTGGCCAGAAGGTGCGCCCCGGCCCAAAGCGCCATTGCCGCCAGCAGCGGGTGGCGGCTGACAGCCAGGATGCCGGGGTCCGCCGGGTCAAAAGCGCGCAGCCCCAGACCGCCAAAGCTGAACGGATTCTGCCGCATCATGCCACCCACCGCCAGCAGGCAGGCCAGCGGCATCACCAGCAGCGGCACCCAGCGGAAGCCCTCCCAATAGGGCAAAACGCCAACAAAAGGCGCGCGAGCGGCGGCGACAACCAGCCAAGCGAGGATCATCAGCGACAGCAGGCTATAGGCAATGATATAGCCGCGCAGGCCGAGGCGGCTGACCAGCCACGGCCGCACCGGCGGGCGCACGGGGATGGCGTGGCTGGCCAGGAACAGCATCAGCGCAGCGGTGAACTCAAACCAGGCCATCGGGGTTTCTCCGGTTATAGATCAGACTTCATTGCAGCTATAGGCGGGCGGGCAATATAGAACGTTGCCCCAGATCAAAAAGGGCGCCGCTGGGGCGCCCTTTTCACTTGGGTTTGAGGTTAGTTACAGGCCAAGCGCCTTGCGCCGCTCCTCGGCAAAGCCCTGCACCATACGGTCGGCGATCAAGGCGAGGATCGCCATCGCCGCACCTGCGGAGATGCCCAGCCCCACATCCGCCTGCCCTAGCGCCAGATAGATCGACTGGCCGAGGCCGGTGGTGCCGATCAGCGCCGCAATGACCAGCATCGCAAAGGCATAGAGGATGGTCTGGTTCAGCCCCAGCAGGATCGACGGCGCCGCGTAAGGCGCGCGGATGTCCTTGAGCATCTGCCATGTGGTGGCGCCGGAGGCAGTGGCAGCCTCGATCATCTCGTCCGGCGTCGAGACCAGCCCGTGCCGCGTGTAACGGATCATCGGCACGATGGCATAGGCGATGATCGCCAGGAAGGCGGAGAACTCGCCGATCTGGAACACCATCAGCACCGGGATCAGGAACACGAACAGCGGAATGGTCTGCAGCATGTCGCAGACTGGGCGCACCACCCGCCAGACACCGGGCGACACCGCCGATGCCAAGCCAATGGCACCACCCATCAGCGCGCAGGCAAACACGGCAGCACCGGAGAGGTATAGCGACAGCAATGCCCGCTCCCACAGGCCGGAGAGCAGGATGGTGCCCAACAGGACGACAGTCAGAACGGACAAATTGCGACCACCTGCAACCCAGGCCAGCGCGCCGGCGCCCACCAGCACAAAGGGCCATGGCAGCTGGGAAATGCCAGTTTCCAGCATTCCAGCAGCAATCAGCAGCATGACACCGAGCGCTACCCGTCCGCGCAGTGCAAAGACCACCCCGGCCGCGGCACCCGCCGCAAACAGCGCTGCACTCATCATCGGGGTCCAGGCAAAGCCCCAGGTGAAGGGCAGCACCGCCTGATCCAGTCCGATCCGCATCGGCAGCAGCACGTAGAACAGCACGTTGTTCTTGAGCGCAGTCAGGAATTCCGCATTGGCGCTGGTGAAGGACGACAGGCCGCGGTCGACACTGTCCGCCACCGGGTTGAACAGGCCATAGGCGCCGGGCTGCTGAATGCTGCCCCAGAAGGCCGCGCTGACCACGACACCCAGCGCCACGATGCCCCAAGCGATGCGCGCATCGTGCATGTCGCGCCGGTCCTGGGTCAGGGTGCCGCTCATCCGGTCGATCAGGATTGCAAAGATCACAATCACCAGGCCTGCCAAGAGGCTCTGTCCGAACTGCGCCTTGCGCATGGTCAGCAGGACCTCCCAGCCGATGTCGTCAAAGCCGCCGATCACGGCCGCGATGATCACCATCGACAGCGCCGCCATAAGGCACTGGTTGACGCCCACCATGATCTGCTGCCCGGCGGAAGGGATCTCGCACTGGAACAGCTGCTGCAAGCGGGTGCCGCCAGCCATAATGGCAGCTTCCTTGATCTCCGGCTCCACCCGTTCGAGACCAAGGAGCACATTGCGCGCCATCGGCGGCGCCGCGTAGATGGCGGAGGCGATGAGGCCGACCACAGGACCAAAGCCGAACAGCACCAGCAACGGCGTGAGATAGGCAAAGGTCGGTACCGTCTGCATGATGTCGAGCACCGCCTGCACCGGCTGGCGAATCTTGGGGAATTCATTGGCGAGGATGCCGATGCCGCCGCCAATGATCAGCGCCAAGGGCACCGAGACGGCAACCAGCGCCAGAGTGTTCATGCTTTCGGGCCAGTAGCCCGACGCCAGCACAAAGCCGAGGCCCACCACAGCCATCAGTGCCATCCGCACGCCGCCCAGGGTCCAGGCCAGTGCCGTGGTGGCGCAGATGACCAGCGGCCAGGGCGTGTGGCTCAGCACGTAGTTTGCCGCTTCCATCGGATAGAACATCAGCGCCGAGAAGGCACGGGCGGTTGGTTTGATGAGTGCCAGGAACCATTCCATGAAGGCCCCGACCCAGTCGGTGGCGGGCAGCACCCAGGCAGCAGGGAATTTCACAAGCCATGGGGCACTGCTTTCCAGAGCCAAGCACAGAGCACCCACCGCCGCTGCGATCAGCGCCGCAATCGAGCCTTTCGAAAGACCTGCCATCACCCTTGCTCCACCTGCAGCGCGGCAGCGAGGTCTGCAGGGTTCACCACGCCGACCAGCTTGCCGTCATCCGTGCGGACCGGCACCGGCTCGTACAGCTCCATACAGCGCGCAAGGGCTGCATCCAGCGTCATATCCTGGCGCAGGCCGGGATCGTCGGCGCCGTAGACATGGTGTTCGCCCGGCTGCATTACCGAGGACACATGCGCATGCTGGCCCTTGGCCACGTCCTTGGAGAACTCGCGCACATAGTCATCGACCGGGCGCAGCACGATGTCGGCAGGCGTGCCGATCTGCACCACCTTGCCGTCGCGCATGATGGCGATGCGGTCGGCGAGCTTCAGCGCCTCATTGATGTCATGAGTGATGAAAACGATGGTGGTCCTAAGCTTGGCCTGGATTTCCAGGAACTCATCCTGCAGCTGCCGCCGGATCAGCGGGTCCAACGCCGAGAACGGCTCATCCAGGAACCAGACCGAACAATCCGCCACCAGCGAGCGGGCAATACCGACGCGCTGGCGCTGGCCGCCGGACAGCTCGCGCGGGAAGTTCTTTTCCCGCCCGCCGAGGCCGACCAGTTCGATCACCTCCTGCGCCTTGGCAAGGCGCTGCTTCTTCTTCACCCCCTGCACCCGCAGCGGGTAGGCGACGTTTTCCGCCACGGTCATATGCGGGAACAGGCCGAAGTGCTGGAACACCATGCCCAGCTTCTTGCGGCGCAGCTCGATCAGCCGCTTGGGACTGGCCTCGACGATGTTTTCGCCGTCGATGCGGATCTCGCCGCCGGTGGCGTGCAGCAGGTGCGAGATGCAACGGATCAGGGTGGACTTGCCGGAGCCTGACAGCCCCATGATCACAAACAGCTCCCCCTCCTTCACGTCAAAGGAGGCGTCCTGCACTGCCGGGATCAGCCCCTTGCCGCGCAAGTCCTGCGCTGCTGCTTCGGGTGTTTCGTGCCGCGACAGCGCCTCCTTCAAGGCGCTGTCTGCGTTGTTGCCAAACACCTGCCAGACATTCCGGCAGGTGATGGCAGGCGTCTCAGAGCCGCTCACTTGGGTCAGCTCAGTTAATGGCGGCGTCGACAACCGGGCGCCACTTGTCCTCATTGGCGGCCATCCACTCGGCAACCACCTCTTCAACCTTGCCGCCGTCCACGTCGACCGCGCCCATCATCGGCTGCTGGTCTTCCACGGCCAGGGTGTAGTTCGAAAGGATTTCAAACGCCGCAGGCCAGGTTTCCTCGGTGCCGGACCATGCGGCCTTGAAGATGCGCGAGGGAGAGAAGTCGCAGTCGTTCACCGCATCGGGGTTCGGGCCCCAGGCGGGATCGGAGAAGCAGGCATCCTCGCCCGGCGGCAGATCGACGAATTTGACGTCATAGGCCGACATCGCCCAATGCGGCTGCCAGAAGGTGATCAGCAGCGGCGTCTTGCGCTCGGTGGCTGCGCGCAGCTCAACAATCAGCGCCGCCTCGGAGCCCGCAGGCACGGCCTTGAACGGCAGCGCCAGGCCAGTCATGCGGTCCGCACCCGGGGTGCCCCAGTCGGCCGGATAATCAACCAGGCGGCCTTCGGGCAGGGTTTCGGCAGTGGCGAATTGCGCGGCGCAGTCCTTCAGCGCCTCCCAGGCCGGCAGGCCGGGGCAGATCTCGGCCACATGCGCCGGATAGGCGATGCCCTCACGCGCGTTCAGCTCCAGGTCGCCCAGCTCGACAACGGTGCCCTCCTCGACCTTCTTGGCGTATTCGTCGGACACGTTGGAGGACCAGATTTCCAGCGTCGCGTGGATGTCGCCATCGGCAATCGCCTGAAACTGGTTCATCATGCCGGCAGAGACGTATTCCACGTCATAGCCCGCAGCCTTGAGCATTTCGCCTGCGATATGGGTCGTCACATGCTGGCCGGTCCATTCGTTCACCGCCAGCTTGATCGGCTTGCTGGTGTCGCCCAGCTCTGCCGCAGAGGCGATGCCCGCGGCAACCGTCATCGTTGCAGCGCCCAGCGCCAGTGCATATCCCTTGAAGTTCATCTCAATACTCCCTGTCATTGTTTTTGCGCCGCCGGTTGTCCGGCTTGGCGCGTCATTGGAACCCGGCGGTTCATGGCTCCTGCCAAGCCTTTTGGCAGTTCGTCTTCTTACTTGCAGGAGCCGGTGCTATTAGTGTGGCCGGGGATAATGCAAGTATTGGAACATATTACGACCGCTTGTCGAGCAAATGCGACGCAAATCGTGAAATATTTTGATTGCCGGTTCAAGTTTTTGTGCAAATAGACAAGTTCTGGAATCATCCTTGCCCGCCAGAGCCGAACCTAAAGAGCGGGCAAACCGGCCGCAGGCCGCTTCCGAAAGCAAAAACAGCGCCCCTGTTTTACAGGCGCGCTGCTGAAGCGAGAAGAGAAATATGAGCGGCTCAGGAGCGGCCCTTTCCCGTAGCCTCCTCGACAATGGGCATCCACTTGGCGCGGTTCACCGCCATCCACCCGCGCGCTGCGCCTTGCGGGGTCTCGCCGCGGACATCCACGAGGCCAATCAGCGGCTGCTGATCCCAGATACTCAGCTGGTAGTTCTTCAGGATCTCGTATGCGGCCGGCCAGCGGTCCTTCAGCTCTGGCCAGCTCGCCTTGACCACGCCGCCGCGGTAGAAGTCGCAGTCGCCAGTGGCCTTGGGGTTCGGCCCCCAGGACGGATCGGTGTAACAGGCGGGCTCCGGCTTGGGCAGGCGCACAAACTGCAGCGCATATGAGGACATCGCCCAATGCGGTGCCCAAAAGGTGGAGATCACCGGACGCTTCTCCCTGTAGGCCGCCTGAAACGCCTCAATCATTGCCGCCTCGGACTCGGCCGCGACCACGTCGAAGGGCAGTTCCAGCGCCCGGATCCGGTCGGCTCCGGGCGAGCCCCAGGATTCCGGGTAGGCCAGGTAGATGCCGCGCTTGCCCTTGCCATCTTCTGAGAAGATGCCAGCGCAGTCGCGCAGCGCCTCCCAATTCGGCAATCCAGGGCACATCTGCGCAACGTAAGGCGGGAAGACCACGCCATTGCGCGCGTCCAGCCCCATATCGCCAAGATTCTCCAGCTGCCCCGCATCCACTAGGTCGAAGTACTCAGCAGGGTCGCTGCTGGTCCAGACCTCCACCATCGCGTGCACATCGCCAGTAGCAATTTCACCATACAGGTTGCTCTGGTCCGCCTCGACATATTCGACCGTATATCCAGCCTCTTCCAGAATGCCGCCAGCAATGTAAGTCGACAGGTGCTGGCCGGTCCAGTTGTTCAGCGACAGCCGGATCGGGGTTCCCACGTCCCCCATGTCAGCTGCTTCGGCGGCTCCCGAAACCGCCAGCGCCGCAAACACCGCGGCAATCACATTGAATTTCATTGGCGTAACTCCCGTACTGCCAGTCGTCCCACACGCCGCGCCTCAGCGCAGCTCCGGGATCAGGCATATCAGGCGGGAGTTGACAAAGATTAACGGCACGCAGGAACCGGTGCGCCTTCAGATAGAAAAACGCCTAAAACTTGCCTCAAGGGCGCGCTGGAATCAGCCAGTGCGCCGCGCCACCAGCAGCACCGGATCGTAGGTCAGCGGCAGCTTGCCGCCCTGCTCGAACTGCGCGCGGTAAGCATCCTCGAACGACCGCAGCTGCCGGCGGCTCCAACCCTGCTGGGCATTACCGTTCACTCCGGTTTGACGCAGGTGCTTGAGCACATCAAGCGCTGTATCAAATTCCAGCACGACCGTTCGCTGCTCAATTGCCTGGATCTCCAAATCATCCGGCAAAACCGACGGCCATTCCTCCGCATCCAGGTAACTGGGTGCCGCGGCTGCTGACCCCAACGCTGCCAGCTCCCGGAACTGGTTGCGGCCGAAGCCCGACAGCGCCAGCCAGCCGCCCGGCTTCAGATGCATTGCCAGCCGGGCCATCAGGGCCCGCGGGTCGGGTATCCACTGCACGGTTGAGGCAGAGGCGATCAGGTCCAGATCCTGCGGCAACGGCAGGCTTTCGACCGGACCGCTTCTGAAGCGGGTCTTAGCCTCGGCCGCCCTTTCCAGCGTCTGCATCACCTGCGCGGCCTCCGGCACAAGATCATTCAGGATCAGACTGTCGGCACTGAAACGCTGCAGCAGATTCCGGGTCAAATGTCCTGTACCGCAACCGAATTCCAAAACGCTGCCAAAGTGCCGCTGTGCGCACTGATCCTGCAGCATCCGGGCTAGATTTCCGGCTGTTCCTGCCTGCACCGAAGCCGCGCCATGATAGCTCTCAAGCCCGCGGCGGAAACTTTGCTGCACGCGGAACTGATCCAGGTGCGGGGACTGCATATCCTTCATCAGAACAGATCCTCCCATTTCACAAACCGGTCGAACGGTGCATGCGGCGCGTCCAGATGCGACACATTCTGCCCGGCCCAGGCGCGGGCCAGGTTGGCGGGCGGAAAGATCTTGTCGCCGGAGCTGATCCAGACCCGGCTGAACCGCATCTGCGGCGCATCCCCCCGGCGCTCCACCGCCAGCAACTCGGCACGCCGGGCCTCAACATCCAGTGCCTCAGCTTCCTGCGGGGTGCCGAAGACACGGCCCAAGAACTGCTGGTAGCTGTCCAGGCTCAGGGTTTCCACGGTGCGGCGGAACACGGCGGGCGGAATACCCGCGCCGCGGTTCACCGGCTGCAGGCTGCCGTTCACTGCCGCCTTGCGGCTGAACGGATCCGGACGCCCCTGCTGCCAATGGGCATATGAGGCCACACCAAACGACCAGGCCAGCAGGCTAACTGTTTCATAGCCGGACAGGTCAGGCAGGTCGGCTTCCAGATCGGAATAATCATTGGCAAACAGGATGTCCTGTTCACCGTCCAGGTGCCAGAACACCTCCGGCCCCACAGCCCAGCCGCCGAAGACCACAATGGCCTCGGCTGCCTGGTTCTGTTTGAGCCAGCGGAACTCCATGGCTTACAGCTCCCGCGCCAGCCGCAGCATGCCTGCGGTGATTTCGCTCAGCTGATCCGGTGAGGTGATGAAGGGCGGCATGGTGTAGATGTTGGTGCCGAAGGGGCGCAGGAACACGCCCATCTCATGCGCCCGCGCGTGGGCCTCATCCGCCGAGACCCGGTGCTTCATCTCGATAACGCCAATGGCACCCAGCACCCTAACATCCGCCACGTTGGGCAGGTCGCGCGCCGGGGCAAGCTCGGCCTCCATCTGTTCGCCAATTGAAGCCACCGTGCCGCGCCAATCCTGGCCCGTGAGCAGGTCCAGCGAGGCCTTCGCGGCCGCACAGGCCAGCGGGTTGCCCATATAGGTGGGACCGTGCATGAACAGGCCCGGATTGCCGCCGCCGATGCCCTCTGCCACACGGTCATTGGTCATGGTGCAGGCAAATGAGATATGACCGCCGGTCAGCCCCTTGCCGAGGCAGATGATATCCGGCTCCACCGTGCAAAAGCTGGTGGCAAACAGTTCGCCCGTGCGGCCAAAGCCGGTGGCGATCTCGTCGAAAATCAGGAGGATGCCCAGCTCGTTGCACATGGCACGGGCCTGATTGAGATATTCCGGGTGGTAGAAATACATACCGCCGGTGCCTTGCACCACGGGCTCCAGAATGAAGGCGGCGATCCTCTCGGCGTTGGCTTCCAGCACGGCGCGCAGCTCATCCAGGCCGTTCTGCGACGGGTCGTCGATCCACTCCTCGTGGATGCGGACCGGCGGGCGGGAGACGAAGTGCTGCACGCTCAGCGCGCCCTGGAACAGGTGGTGCATGCCGGTGTCCGGGTCGCAGACGCTCATCGCCTTCCAGGTGTCGCCGTGATAGCCGGAGCGGATGGTGGCGAACTCCTGGCGCTCCGCCTGGCCGATGGCGTGCTGGTATTGCACCGCCATCTTCATTGCCACCTCGACCGAGACGGACCCCGAATCGCAGTAGAAGATGCGGGTGAGGCTTTCGGGGGTGACCTCCAAGAGCTTGCGGCCCAGGTCGATGGCCGGGTCATGGGTCAGCCCGCCGAACATCACATGCGGCAGGGTGTCGAGCTGGTCGTGGATTGCCTGGGTGATCGCCGGGTTCTTGTGGCCGTGCATCATGCACCACCAGGACGACATGGCGTCGATCAGCCGGGTGCCGTCGTCCAGGGTGATGTACATGCCTTCGCTTTCCTTCACCACAAAAGTCGGGCCGGGCTTGGCGACATTGGTGTAAGGATGCCAAAGGTGCTGCTGGTCGAATTCCAGTTGGGTGAGGTCTGCGGCGCTCATGCCAAGGCCTCCTTGATCAAGCCCACCCGGATGCTCGCTTGAAACGCTACCGCCAAAGCGTCAGAGGTCAGCTCGCCCAGTACCGGCAAGCGCCCCAGATGCGCCACTTGGCCGAACTGGCAGATGGTTTCCTCCACCGCCGGTTCCGCGTCACCGATGAATGCTACGCCGACAACCTCACAGCCCGCATCGCGTAGCGCCTTCAGCGAAAGGAGCGTATGGTTTATCGTCCCCAGCTGCGTCCGTGCACACAGGATCACCGGCGCACCCCAGCGGGCGAACAGGTCGAGATACAGCACCTTGCGGTTCAGCGGCACCATCAGCCCGCCTGCGCCTTCAGCCACCAGCACGCCTTCGACCTCAGGCAGCGGCAGCGCGTGCGGGTCGATCTCCACACCCTCGGCCTCTGCCGACAGATGCGGCGAGGCGGGAAGCTGCAGCAGGTACCCCTCCGGCAGCGCCGGGCGGCCCGACAGGCGGGAAACGATCTGGCTGTCGGTCTCCTCCTCCAGCCCCGATTGCACCGGCTTCCAGTAGGTTGCGCCCAGCGCCTGCACCAGGCCGGCCGAGAAAATAGTCTTGCCGATGCCGGTATCGGTTCCGGTCACGATCAGCGCGCTCATGCTGCACTCTCCATTTCCCGGGCGAGGTCTTCGAACATCTGGGTGATGACTTTTGACCCGGTATTCAACGTGATCGACAGCCGCAGCCGTGAGGTGCCGCGCGGCACTGTCGGCGGGCGGATGCCGCGGATGTCATAACCGCGGGTCTGCATTGCAGCGGCCAGCGCCATGGTGCGCTTGTCGTCGCCGATCACCACCGGCAGGATCTGGCTTTGATAACCTTCCAGCCCGCAAAGGCGCTTGGCCTCGCCTTGGGCATGGATGATCCCTTGCCAGGCTTGCTCACGGCGGCCCGGGTTCTGTTGAAGTTCCTGCAGGGCTGCCCGCACCAAAGCCGCATTCAAGGGCGACGGCGCGGTGGCAAAGATGAAGCCGCGCGCCTTGTTGATCAGCGTCTCGATCAGCACCCGCTGACCGCAGATCAAAGCGCCAGAGGCGCCCAGCGCCTTGCCGCAGGTGTGCAGGGACAGGACGTTCGGGCGGTGGGCGATGCCGTGTGCCAGCC
The DNA here is from genome assembly GCF_001679925.1 of Leisingera sp. JC1. Classification (GTDB taxonomy): domain Bacteria; phylum Pseudomonadota; class Alphaproteobacteria; order Rhodobacterales; family Rhodobacteraceae; genus Leisingera. The sequence continues at coordinate 73,349 of NZ_LYUZ01000013.1, forward strand.
CGCGGCCCAGATCGCCGAATACGCCCGAGGAATGCGCCTCATCCACAACCAGAACCGCGCCCTCTGCATCCGCCAGCGCCATCAGTGCCTCCAGCGGGGCGAGGTCTCCATCCATCGAATAGACCGCCTCAACCGCGATCCAGACCTGGCCTGCGCCGCCTGACGAGCGCCAGTCCTTCAGCACCCGTGCCGCGTCCTCCGAATCGCTGTGTGCAAAGCTGCGGGTCTCTGCCCGGCCCAGCCGCATCCCGTCATGGGTGCTGGCATGGATCAGCGCGTCATAGAGCACCAGATCGCCCTGCTGCGGCAGGGCGGAGAAGATCGCCTGATTGGCGTTGAAACCGCCGCCCATGAACAACGCGGCCTCGGTGCCGAAGAATTCAGCCGCCTCAGCTTCCAGACGCTGGTGTTCCGCGTCATTGCCGCGCAAGAGGCGCGAGCCGCCCGCCCCCACCGGCACCCCGCGCGCCAGCGCGTCTGCGGCGGCGGCGCGCAGCACATCGCTGCCCGCCAGCCCGATATAGTCGTTGGAGGCAAAGTCATGCCCGTCCCGCGGCATCAGCTGACGGTAGCGTCCGCGCGTGCGCAGCGCTTCCAGCGATTTCTCATGCCTCGGGAAGGCGCCCGCCATCAGCGGCTGCCGTCGCAGCCCGCAGCCATGGCGGTGATGCCCAGACGGTCGAACAGCTGCTGGTCCTTATCCTCTTCGGGGTTGTCCGCGGTCAGCAGCGTGTCGCCCACAAAGATCGAGTTGGCCCCGGCAAAGAAGCACATCGCCTGCATCTCGTCGGACATGTCGGTGCGGCCCGCAGACAGGCGCACATGCGATTTCGGCATCAGGATGCGGGCCAGCGCCACGGAACGGACGAATTCGATCGGGTCCAGCTTCTCGACATTGGCCAGCGGCGTGTCGGCGATCGGGATCAGCATGTTCACGGGCACCGAATCCGGATGCACCTCCAGCGTCGCCAGCGCCAGCATCATGTCGATGCGGTCGAGCTGCTGCTCCCCCATGCCGACGATGCCGCCGGAGCACACCTTGATGCCCGCTTCGCGCACCCGGTTCAGGGTGTCGATACGGTCGGCAAAGGTGCGGGTGGTGATGATTTCGGAGTAGTAGCGCTCCGAGGTGTCGATGTTGTGGTTATAGTAGTCGAGACCGGCATCGCGCAGGCGGAACACCTGTTCCTCGTCCAGCATGCCCAGGGTCATGCAGGTTTCCATGCCCAGGTCCTTGACCCCCTGCACCATCGCCTCCAGCGCCGCCATGTCGCGGTCCTTGGGCGAGCGCCAGGCGGCGCCCATGCAGTAGCGGGTCGCGCCGCCTTCTTTGGCTTTCTTGGCCTCCGCGATCACCCGTTGCACCTCGATCAGCTTGGAGGCCGAGAGCTGCGCGCCGTTGCGGGCTGACTGCGAGCAATACGCGCAATCCTCGGCGCAGCCGCCGGTCTTGATGCTGAGGAGCTTGGATTTCTGCACCTGGTTGGGGTCGAAGTACTGCCGGTGCACGGTGTGGGCCTGAAACAGCAAGTCCATGAAAGGCTTGTTATAAATCGCTTCCGCTTCCTCGCGGGTCCAGTCGGTGCGGATGGGTGCAGCGTCCAGCATGCTGTCTCCTGTTCTCTATACCTGTTGGCCATGCGCGGATGGCGTTTCCGGTTTTATAGATAATTTTGAGAGCACCGATCAAGCATCAAAGCTGCGCTGCAGCGATTTGCCTCAAATATCTACCTATAAGGCCAACACCGAACTGATATTAATGCCAAAAAATAATCTACAAAGATTCCGGTTGACGCAAACCCCGCACCTCCCCTAGCCCTATAGGCACGCAGGGGAGTCCCGCCCAAGGGACTGAGAGGCGTCATGGTGCGGGGTATCCCGGACCGGCGGCGCGACCCTTTGAACCTGACCCAGTTGATACTGGCGTAGGAAGCAAGAAACATGGCGCGGCGCCCCGGCGGCAACCCGTGTTTCGGACAGGCAGCATGCGTGCACCGGCCGTACACCGGCTGTACACCCCCCTGCCCGTTTTCCTCCGTCCCGGCTCAATTGGTGTTTTTGAACCGAAGGCCCGGAGGAACACCAGATGAACGTCCCCAACCCGAAAATCACCACGGGCGCATTGCCCGCATCGCAAAAGATCTACGTCAGCGGCGAAGTCCACCAGGACATCCGCGTGCCGATGCGCGAGATCTCTACCCACCCCACCGCAGGCGAGGCGCCGCTGCCGGTCTATGACAGCTCCGGCCCTTACACCGACCCCGATGTGCTGACCGATATCCGCCAGGGCCTGCCGCAGCTGCGCCGCCAGTGGATCGAGGCCCGCGGCGACGTCGAGAGCTACCAGGGCCGCGACGTGAAGCCGGAGGACAACGGGTTTGTCGAGGGCGACCGGCTGACGCCGGAGTTTCCAGTGAAACCCGCCCCCTTGCGCGGTAAGGACGGCAAGGCGCCGACCCAGCTGGCCTATGCGCGTGCCGGCATCATTACTCCGGAGATGGAGTTCGTGGCGATCCGCGAAAACCAGCTGCGCGAGCTGTCGCCGTGCCACACCAAGCGCGACGGCAATGATTTCGGCGCCAATATCCCAGACTACGTCACACCGGAATTCGTGCGCCAGGAGATCGCCGCAGGCCGCGCCATCATCCCCGCCAACATCAACCACCCGGAAATCGAGCCGATGATCATCGGCCGCAATTTCAAGGTGAAGATCAACGCCAATATGGGCACCTCGGCCGTCACCTCCTCGATGGAGGAAGAGGTGGACAAGCTGGTCTGGGCTATCCGCTGGGGCGCCGACACCGTGATGGACCTGTCAACGGGCCGCAACATCCACAACACCCGTGAATGGATTGTGCGCAACTCCCCTGTCCCGATCGGCACCGTGCCGATCTACCAGGCGCTGGAGAAGGTGAACGGCATCGCCGAGGACCAGACCTGGGAAGTGTTCCGCGACACGCTGATCGAGCAGGCTGAGCAAGGCGTCGACTATTTCACCATTCATGCCGGCGTGCGGTTGCACATGGTGCCGATGACGGTGAACCGGGTGACGGGAATTGTCTCGCGCGGCGGCTCGATCATGGCCAAGTGGTGCCTGCATCACCACAAGGAGAGCTTCCTCTATGAGCATTTCGAGGAAATCTGCGATATCTGCCGCCAATATGACGTGAGCTTCTCTCTGGGCGATGGCCTGCGCCCCGGCTCCATCGCCGATGCCAATGACGAGGCGCAGTTTGCCGAGCTGGAAACCCTGGGCGAGCTGACCAAGATCGCCTGGGCCAAGGACTGCCAGGTGATGATCGAGGGGCCGGGCCATGTCGCCATGCACAAGATCAAGGAGAACATGGATAAGCAGCTGGAGTGCTGCCACGAGGCGCCGTTCTACACGCTGGGGCCGCTGACCACGGATATCGCGCCGGGTTATGACCACATCACCAGCGGCATCGGGGCGGCGATGATCGGCTGGTTCGGCTGCGCGATGCTGTGCTACGTGACGCCGAAGGAGCACCTGGGCCTGCCCGACCGGGACGACGTGAAGACCGGTGTGATCACCTACAAGATCGCCGCCCATGCTGCCGACCTCGCCAAGGGTCTGCCGGGCGCCCAGCGCCGCGACGATGCGCTGAGCCGCGCGCGGTTCGAGTTCCGCTGGGAAGATCAGTTCAACCTGTCGCTGGACCCGGACACCGCGCGTGAATTCCACGATCAGACCCTGCCGAAACAGGCGCACAAGGTCGCGCATTTCTGCTCCATGTGCGGGCCGAAGTTCTGCTCCATGCGGATCAGCCACGACATCCGCTCCGAGGCGCAGAAAGAGGGCATGGAGGCGATGGCCGCCAAGTTCCGCGAGGGCGGCGAGCTGTATGTGCCTGCCGCTGAAGCAGCGGAACCGGCGGAATGATCACCATCGCAGGCGCGGGTCTGGCCGGCCTCGCCTGCGCCTATGAACTGGCGCAGCGCGGGTCGGCGGTCACCGTCTATGAGCGGGGCGAAACTCCCGGAGACAGCAGCGTCGCGCGCTTTGCGGGCGGCATGCTGGCGCCCTGGTGCGAACGCGAAAGCGCTGAGGAGGAGGTTGTCAACCTCGGCAGCCGCGCCTCGGACTGGTGGGCCAAGATCACCCCGGTCCACAGGCGCGGCACACTGGTGGTAGCGCCTGCCCGCGACCGGGCGGAGCTGACCCGTTTCGCCCGCCGCACTTCGGGCTACCGCAGCGTGGACGGGGCAGAGATCGGCGCGCTGGAGCCGGCACTGGCGGGACGGTTTGCGCAAGGACTTTTCTTTGAGCAGGAGGCGCATCTGGACCCGCGCCGCGCCCTGCGCGATCTGAGCGCCAAGGTGCAGGAGCTGGGGGTGGAAATCCGTTACGGCTCCCCAGCGCCGGCCCGCGTCACGCTGGATTGCACCGGCATGGCGGCACCGCTGCCCGGTTTGCGCCCGGTGCGCGGCGAAATGGCCATCCTGCACTGCCCGGAGGTGGAGATCACCCGCACCCTGCGCCTGCTGCACCCGCGGATGCCGCTGTACCTGGTGCCCCGCGGAGAGGGGCACTTCATGATCGGCGGCACCATGATCGAGAGCAGCTCTGACCGTGCCATCACGCTGCGCTCCTTAAGTGAACTTTTGAGCGCGGCCTTTGCCCTGCACCCGGGGTTTGCCGAGGCCAGCGTGGTGGAAACCGGCGCGGGCCTGCGCCCCGCCTTCCCAGACAACCTGCCGCGGCTGACCGAGCAGGACGGCACGCTTTACCTCAACGGGTTGTACCGCCACGGCTTCCTGCTGGCGCCCGCGATGGCGCAGCAGGCCGCGGACCACCTGTTACCGGAGACATCAGATGAAGATCATCGTGAACGCCAAACCGCATGAGATTTCGGCAAGTGACCTGCAATCTGCCCTGCGGGAACTCGGCTTTGCCGGTTCCTCGGTCGCGACCGCGCTGAATGGCACATTTGTGGCCCGCGGCCAGCGGGCAGAGGTGCAACTGGCGGAGGGCGACCAGCTGGAAGTGCTGGCCCCGATGCAGGGAGGCTGAGATGCAGCTTTACGGAACAGAGATCACCTCACGGCTGCTGCTGGGCACGGCGCAATACCCGTCGCCTGCGGTGCTGACGGAGGCGGTGAAGGCCAGCGGCACGGAGATCATCACCGTGTCCCTGCGCCGGGAGACCGCCGATGGATCCGGCACCGCCTTTTGGCAGGACCTGCAGAAGACCGGCTGCCGCATCCTGCCGAACACCGCGGGCTGCCATTCGGTGCAGGAGGCGGTGACAACTGCCCGTATGGCACGGGAGCTGTTTGATACGCCGTGGATCAAGCTGGAGGTGATCGGCCATTCCGACACCCTGCAGCCGGATGTGTTCGGGCTGGTGGAGGCTGCGCGGATGCTGAGCAGCGAAGGGTTCCAGGTTTTTCCCTACACCACCGACGATCTGGTGGTGGGCGAAAAGCTCCTGGAAGCGGGCTGCGAGGTGCTGATGCCCTGGGGCGCACCGATCGGCTCCGGCCAGGGGCTGCGCAACCCGGATGCCTTGCGCGCGATGCGGGCGCATTTCCCGGATGTGCCGCTGGTTGTTGATGCCGGGATCGGGCGGCCATCGGATGCCGCCCAGGCGATGGAGCTGGGGATGGATGCGGTGCTGCTGAACACTGCCGTGGCCAAGGCCGGCGACCCGGCAGGCATGGCGCGCGCCATGGCGCTGGCTGTTGAGGCTGGCCGCGCGGGCTTTACTGCCGACCCGATGGAGCGGCGCGACATGGCGGTGCCCTCAACCCCGGTTCTGGGAATGGCGGAGTTTGCTTGATGGAACGGTTTTATCTGATCACAGGCCATGTGGGACGGCTGGAGTTGCTGGTGCCGCATGGGGTCAAGCTGGTGCAGCTGCGGATCAAGGACCAGCCGGAGGCTGAAGTGCGCCGTCAGATTGCCCGGGCGCGGGATTTCTGCGCGGTGCATGATGCCCAGCTGGTGGTCAATGACTATTGGCAGGCGGCGCTGGATCTGAACTGCGGCTTTGTGCACCTGGGACAAGAGGACATGGACACCGCCGACTTTGCCGCGCTGCGCCGCAAGGGAGTCCGCTTCGGCCTGTCGACCCATGACGAGACGGAGCTGGACCGCGCCCTGTCCCTTGGGCCCGCATATGTGGCGCTGGGGCCGGTTTATCCGACGCTTCTGAAGAAGATGAAGTGGGGGCCGCAGGGGCTGGAGCGGGTGACGCGCTGGAAGCAGATGGCGGGAGAGACCCCGCTGGTGGCCATCGGCGGGCTGACGCCGGAGCGGCTGCCGGGGGKGTTCGCCGCGGGTGCCGACAGCGCGGCGGTGGTGACAGACATCCAGCTGGCAGACGACCCCGAGGCCCGGACCCGCGAATGGGTGCAGGCCTGCCGGATCCGGGAGGACGCATGAGCCGCTATGCGCGCCAGATGATCCTGCCGGAGGTGGGTGCGGAGGGTCAGTCGCGGCTGGCCCGCGCCCATGTGCTGGTGGTTGGTGCCGGGGGGCTGGGCTGTCCGGTGCTGCTATACCTGGGCGGTGCGGGTGTCGGGCGGCTCACCATCATGGATGGCGACGTGGTGGAGGAGAGCAACCTGCACCGGCAAGTGCTCTACTCCATGGCGGACATCGGCTTGCCCAAGGCAGAGGCGGCACGGCAGCACTTGCTGGCCGCCAACCCAGGTCTACAGGTGACAGCGCAGGCTGCACGCCTTGATGCGGCCAATGCGGTGCAGACGGTGGCAGCAGCTGATCTGGTGGTGGATGCGGCGGACAGTTTTGCGGTGTCCTATATCCTCTCTGACGAGTGCCTCAGGCAAGGCAAGGTGCTGATTTCAGCCTCCGCATTGGGGCAATCGGGCTATGCCGGGGGCTTCTGCGGCGGTGCGCCATCGCTGCGGGCGGTGTTTCCGGACCTGCCGGCGCAGGCCGCGACCTGCGCAACCGCCGGTGTGATGGGGCCGGTGGTGGGCCTGATCGGCGCCCTGCAGGCGCAACTGGCGCTGAAAGTGCTGCTGTGGCATCAGCCCTCACCGCTGGGGCAACTGTTTGTTTTCCGCCTCGGAGAGCTCCAGGTGAGCACTTTCCGTTTTGACGAAGCCGAGGAACCGGAAGATGCCCTGCCCTTCATAGCCGCCAGTCACATCACGCCCCAGGACACGGTGATTGAACTGCGGGACGCGGCAGAGGCACCGCAGCCGGCGGTGCCACAGGCCTTGCGGGTCGCCCGCGCGGATCTTCCGGCCGCCGGGTTGCCGCGTGACAAGCGGGTCGTGCTGTGCTGCCGCAGCGGGCTGCGGGCCTGGGGTGCGGCACAGGATCTGCGGCAAGCCGGGTATCGCAACCTCGCCCTGCTCGCCGCCGGGAACAGCGCATGACGGTGATCCTTGCCATTGGCGGCACCGACAGCAGCGGCGGCGCGGGGCTGACGCGGGACACAGCCATGGCCGCAGATCTGGGTGTGACTGTCCGCCCGGTGGTGACAGCCGTCACCGTGCAGACCGATGCCGCGGTTCTGGGTGTTCACCCCTGCCCGCCCGAAGCTGTGGCGGATCAGATCCGCGCGGCCCTGGCAACAGCCCCGGCGCCGGCTGCTGTGAAGATCGGCATGCTGGGCTCCGCTGAGGCGGCAGAGGCTGTGGACCATGCCCTGCCAGCCGGGCTGCCCATTGTGCTGGACCCGGTTCTGAAAGCCAGTTCCGGCGGCACGCTGATGGACGCAGGCGGGTTTGGCACCTTGCTGCGCCGCGCGGCGCTGATCACGCCGAACCTGGCGGAACTGGAAGTGCTCGCCGGTATTGACGGCCCGCTGGAAGCACAAGCGGCGGCCCTGCTGGCCCAAGGCATGCAGGCGGTGCTGGTCAAGGGCGGGCATGGTACTGGATCTGAAAGCACCGACCTGTTGTTCACGCCGCAAGGGTCAGTCAGGCGGTACACGGCGCAGCGGCTGCCTGTGTCGAAACGCGGGACAGGATGCAGCCTTGCCACCGCAATCGCCTGTCACATGGCGTTGGGTGCTGATCTGGACGGCGCCTGCGGCCAAGCCAAGCACGCCGTCCACCGCTGGCTGCGCCGCTGAACGGCGCAAGGTCGCAGGCAGGCCGCTTTCAGGCCGGTTTCAGGACGGAGCGAAGCGTTCAGGCTCCTTAGGGTCACGGCAGCAACGCCGCCGCCTCGACCGGGAGACCTGCCAAAATGACCGATATCACAGCGCTTACCGCCGAGGAGATGGCAGGCAAACTGCGTGCGCGGGAGCTGAGCGCCAGCGAGGTGCTGGCGGCCCACCAGGCGCAGACCAAAGTGCAGGAACCCACGGTCAACGCATTCATCACTCTGGACTGGGAGGCGGCAGAGGTGCGGGCGGCGGAGCTGGATGCGATGGCCGCACGCGGGGAATTTGCCGGCCCGCTGCACGGACTGCCGGTTGCCATTAAGGATTGCTTTGAAACCAAGGGCCTGCGCACCACCTGGGGATCGAAGAGCTTTGAAACGCTTGTGCCGGACTACGACACGCTGCATGTGGCGCGGCTGCGCGAAGCTGGTGCGGTGATCACGGGCAAAACCAATACGCCAGAGTTCACCCTGTCCGGCCAGACAACCAATCTGGTGGCAGGCACCACCCGCAACCCGCTGGACCCCACTAAATCGGTTGCGGGAAGTTCAGGCGGAGCGGCGGCAGCGCTGGCGGCAGGCATGGCAGCGCTGGCGGACGGCTCCGACCTGGGCGGCAGCACCCGAACGCCAGCGGCCTGGTGCGGTGTAGTGGGGATGCGCCCCTCCTCCGGCCTGATCCCCTATGGCCCGAACCCGTCTCCCTTTGACGGGCTGTCAGTGCCAGGACCGATGGCGCGGACTGTGCGGGATCTGGTGCTGATGCTGGAGGTTATGCAGGGCAATTGCACAAGCCAGCCGCTGGGGTTCTGGCAGACGCTGCCGCGGCTGGCGGAGCAGGAAGAGGCCCCTGCCCGCGGCGCTGGCCGGGTGACTCTGTCTCTGTCGCCGTTCGGGGCAAGCGTCGAGCCCTCGGTGCAGGCGGCGATTGCCCCGGTGGATGCGCTGTGCCGCGAGCTGGGCTGGCAGGTCGCAGAAGACACGCCGCCGCTGGAGCCGCTGATGGTGCATCAGGACATCATCCGGGGCCAATGCGCGCTGCAGCTCCGTGCTGCGCTGAAGCCGGACATGGCGCTGGCAGGCGAAAGCTACCGCACCGCCTGCGCCCAGGCCGAGGGGCGCAGCCTGGCGGAGCTGATCGCTTATCAGACAACCCGCGCCAAGGTCTGGGCAGATGTTTGCGCCTTCTTCGAGCGTTACGACTTTGCCCTCTGGCCCACGGCGACGGGGATGCCGTTCTCCGCAGACCTGCGCGACGGGGAGATCACCGAGGATTGGCGCACGGTGACGCTGACGCCGCCGATGGAGCTGCCCTCGGTCTCGATCCCCTTTGGGCAATCCGCTGACGGGATGCCAGTTGGGCTGCATATCACCGGGCCGAAAGGATCTGATGCGCGGCTGCTGCAGTTTGCCCGCAGCATCGAACGGGCGCTTCAGGGCTGACCCGCCTCAGCGCATCCAGAAGCCTTCGGATTTGATCCGGTTGCGGATCGCCTGCTCGCGCCGGGGCAGGTTTTCGCGGTCAAACAGCGCCCGCACCTTCTCGCCGCGGCCCTGGTAGACCATGCGCTTGATCGGCTCGTAGCCCTTCAGCACCTTCTTGATCCGGTTCGGCGCGGCCACTTCGTGCAGCACCTCTACCACGCGGTCGCTTTCGCGCGCGTAGAGCAGCGGGAACAGCCGGTAATGGCAGCTGGTTTCACCGTCTAGATAGCCTGCGGGCAGCGCATCGCGCCCGCCGCCAAAGGAATGGATCACCAGCGGCAGCACGACCTGATCCAGCCAGGGATCCAGGCTTTGCCCCACCAGCTCCGGCGGGGGATCGTTCCTGACTGACTGCGCATATTCCAGGAACCGCTTGCCGAATGCCTGCGGGCAGGCACCGTAGAAGAAGCCCGCGTTGAAATAGAGGTAGCGCTTCCAGTATTCATCCGGCTGGCTGAGGTCGAGGCTGGACTGGAAGTCGAGACTGAAACGGCCATAAAGCGACTGCCAGATGCCCGCGTATCCCGGCCCGTAGAGCGTCGGCTTGGGCCAGGTGCCCTCGACCCGCAGCGACGCCGAGGGGCGGGAGAAGTCAAACGGCACCTCGGCCAGCTCACCAATGATCAGCGTGTCAGTGTCGAAGAACACAAACGGCTCCCCCTCGGGCAGCGCCAGCAGCGCCTCGATCTTATTGCCATAGGGATAGGCGGTTCCGAACACCTTGCTTTCAAATAGCAGGATCTCCGCATCCAGATCCGCAAGGGCCTGCAGGACATCCGAGTTGCGGATGCCGGGATCCTTGTCCCACAGCGGCCCCGGCTGCGGCACCGCAACGAACAGGCGCCCGGCAAACCCCGGCGAGCAGCGGCGCAGCGAGGCTGCAAACAGCAGCGCCTCATACTGCAGCCGGCCCGCCTGGCCGACGATCATCACATTGAAGGGGGCATTTGCCATTGTTTTCCCCGTTTTCCGCCCCTGCCGGGCGGTTAGGACTGCGCGTTAAGGCCGCAAAGAGACTTGCCTGCTAAGCTAGCTATAAGCCGGCAAACTGCCACGCAACCGGCCATTGGAATTTCGGGACGCCTTGTGACGCAAAAGGCTCCGTATTTGGAGAGAGACGATGTTTGATGTGATCCTGGCCATTGTTGCCGCCTCCGCGCAGCCCGGGACGGACGGCGGCTCACCGGAAACCGCGGCTGCCGCGCCAGCACCCGCCGCCGTGCAAACCGCCTTGGCCGCAGAACCGCAGGAGGCCACCGGCCGCTTCACCACCGCACTGGAGGTCAAACCGATCCTGGCCGCGACCCAGGCCAACTGGATCCATGTCCGCGAATTCGACGGCCAGGACCTGCTGTATGTGACCCACCTGTGGTCCTGGCGCTGCGGCCTGGTGCAGGTCAAGCTGGGGGTGAATGGCCAGACGCCGGAAATCTGGCCGCTTCCGGACTGCCATCTGGAGGAAGGCTTTCCCAACATGATCAAAGAAGAGGACGGCCTGCCCTACCGCAGCTATCCGCTCGGCTCGATTGAGCAAATCGCGGTCGAAGTGACCTATGACGACCTGAGCACCGAAAGCCTGACCTTCAGCCGCAACGGCCAGCCCCTGCAGTGATCCGGCGGCTCCTGCCCCGCTCCAGCCTGTGGACTGCGGCAGTTAAAAGCGGCCGAGGAGCATGCTAGGGTTGCTGAACCGGACACACCTGCTTGTGCTGATGCAAGCAGTTTCGCGAGGTGGAACCGTCCAGCTCAAGCGGCTGCGGAAAGGGAACTAGCGGTGACCTCGGCGGAACGGCAGTCCTGTGCATTGCGCCACATGCCTTGCATTGGAAATGCTTTCTAGGCGTTTTCAAACACTGAAAATCTGCCGCCTGTGTTCACGCCAAGAAACAATGTTCTGGAAACTTTTTGGGGCTGGGATATCCAGCGACTTCAGCGTCAGGATCCATTGATTTCGCTTCACTACCGCCAAAAGCTGAAATCGCAATGTCACAGCTCACATGACTTAGGCACGGTTGCTGACCAGGCAGCGAGGCGCTGCCTCAAGCGCCCCTGCTGCAGCGCGCATGCAGAACTTACTTGCCGGAAGGCTGCCGTAACGCGCCAGCCCAATCCTCGACGTGATAGGACTGCGCGATCACACCGTCCTCAAGCTTGTGAATGTCAATCGTCAGGATATCAATTCCGCGGCCCTCGCCGTCAACTCCGAACAGGAGGCCTGCGGGCGCGCCGGTGGCGTGGCGGCGGACAACCACAGTGTCGCTATCCTGGTGCATATCCTGTACTGCCCATTCGAGATCGGGGACGAGCTTGGCAAACCCTCCCCCGAATCCCGGAAATAGCCCCGCTGCCGGATCCGAAGCCTATACAGGATGCGGCGGGACGTTGCCGACTTGCTGATCCGTGTCCTGTTTTCGGCGCAAACTGCCAAAACAAGCCACCGCTCTCTGATGATCGCCGTAGCTCGCTTCACTCAACCTCAAATCCAAGGTTCCTGCCGTATCAATCTGGCTGCAGCTCCTCCTGATAGCCAAACAGAGCAGGCTGACCGCCGGTGTGCAGCATGACGACCTTTTGCCCCTTGCGGATCACCCCCTCCTTGAGCAGGCCCAGAAGCCCGGCAAAGGTTTTGGCGGTGTAGACCGGGTCCAGGAAGATGCCCTCGCTGCGGGCCATCAGGGTCAGGGCATCCCGGGTGCCGCTGCCGACGCGTCCGTAGCCGGGCGCCAGCGCGCCATCCCAGACGTTGATGCTGTTCATAACCAGCGCCGGATCGAACTGCATCAGATCCGCCAGCTTGCTGAGCACCTTCTGCATCCGTGCGTGCTGCTGGTTCCGATCGCGGCGCACGCAAATGCCATAGACCGGCGCGGTTTGCCCTGACAGCCGCAGGCCGGTCAGGAAACCGCCATGCGTCGAACCGCTGCCCGACGGAACCACGGCCGCATCGAAATCTCCGATCTGTTCATTCAGCTCTGCCCCGCCAGGCACATACCCGAGCGCACCAAGCGGCGGGTGATCAATTCCCAGATGGATCACATAGGGCTTGCGCCCTTCCGCCCGCAGCTGCTCGGCCCGTTCATGCAGCGCATTGTCGGCTCCGGCTTCATCCTTTCCCAAGGGGTAGCTCATATGCTCAGCGCCCAGCAGCTGCGCCAGCAGAACATTGCCAGACCGGTAGTAATGCTCGCCCATGCCTGGCACGCGCTCCTCCAGCTGCAGCACCGATTGCATGCCCAGCTTTGCAGCCGCAGCGGATGCAGAGCGGACATAGTTCGATTGCACGGCACCGGTGATTAGAATGGTATCTGCCCCCTGCTGCTGCGCTTCACCGAAATAGAACTCCAGCTGGCGGGTCTTGTTGCCGCCAAAGCTGAGGCTTGTGAGGTCATCCCGCTTGATCCACAGGTCGATCCCAAGGCGGTCCGACAAGCGCTCAAGCCGCTCAACCGGCGTTGCACCGTACATCAGCCTGGCACGCGGGAACTCCGCAAGCTTTGCATCAATGTTCATCGGGTCTGTCATGTCTTGTCATCCGATCAGATAGGCGCGCCGGAACAGGGCGGCACAGGCGAAAATGGAAACCACCCGGATTGCGAGCGAGATCGCGGCTTGCGGCAGATACGGGCAGGTCAGGCGGCCCAGCAGGCTGCCGAGAACGGTCGCTGCCGTGAACTGCCAAAGCCAGGGAGCGCGGGCGAAAGCTGCCCAGTCCGACAGGTAATGCAGTGTGAAGGCCGATCCATAAGCAACCAGCGCCACAGGCTGCACCAGCTTGCGCGCTTCCCCGGCGCTCCGTCCGGTGGCCAGCAGGCCGAGAACCATCAACGGCCCGGGTGTCGCAGCCCAGACTGTTGCCAGCCCCGACAGGCCTGAAATTGTCCGGAACCCATGTCGGCCGACAGTGTTCCTTCGCGGAATCAGCGACGAAGCGACACCGATCAGGAGCAGCACAGCAGTTAGCGACAGGACCGCCCGCTCTGACAATAAGGGATAGATCAGCAGCCCCAAAACGATCCCTGCGAGGCATCCGGACACGGCATTCCGGACCAGGGATTTGTCCCGCAGCCAAGCCTGTCGGTCGGTCGCCAGAGCCGAGACCACCGTGTTCAGCATAAGCAGCACCGGAACAGCCGTGGCGGTCCCCAGCAGGACCATCATCACTGGAGCAACCACGATGCTGAAGCCGATCCCGACGCCCGCCTGGAGCCCGGCGCCAGCAGTGATGGCAAGCAGCAAGAGAGCGAGTTCACCGGGCACAGCAGTTTCCTTTTGCAGGTCGCAGCCCGAAACTTAATGCCGTCCATTCGGGAATAAAAATCATCTTATTGGATTTTTTGATACCCAAATGTTATCAATCCAAATGCGTATCACAGCCCGCCAGATCGAGCTTTTCCAAGAAGCCTACCGCCATCGTTCCACCCGCAAGGCTGCGAACGCGCTGCACATTTCGCAACCCGCGATCAGCAGGGTTGTGGCCGAACTTGAAACCGAAATGGGCGTGACGCTGTTTGACCGGTCAGGGCGCAAATTCGAACCTACGGCAGCCGCGCACAGCCTGCAGCAGGCCGTACAGAAGCACTATCAGGGTCTGGAGAGAATCCGTGAAACCGCCTCGCAGATTGCTTCTGGCACGGGCGGCCACCTTCGCGTCGCAACGGTGCCCGCCGTGGCCGACACACGGGTTGCTGTTGCCGCCGGAAAGCTCATGACGGAGTATCCCGCCTTGCGGATAGACGTGGATGTTTTGAATGAACGCGCCGGACTGGCCGCGCTGCGCGAAGGCCGCGCCGATTGTGCAGTTGTATCATCTGATCCCGGAGATCCCAATCTGACCTGCACCAGGCTGGCCGACATTCATCCTGTCGCTATTCTGCCCCCGGGGGATCCGCAGGCCGGAAACCAGACAATTTCTGCTGCGGAACTTGCAGAGAAGCCACAAATCATGCTGCCCCCGCTCAGCCCTTTCCGCCGTGCGGTCGAAAACATGTTCGATCGGGAAGGAGTGGCATTTCAGATCCGCGCAGTAGGCCGAACGCAAACGGCCGTTGCAGGAATGGTCGCGCAGGGGGCCGGCCGGGCCATTGTCGACAAGAGCATATTGGCCGCGGCCAAAGGTGTTGATGTCTCAGCTGCAGCTCTGACATCAGAGCTGAGCTGGCCGATAAGGCTGATAACCCTGTCAGCTTCTCAGGACATACCAGGGCTTCGAAGATTTACAAAAGAACTGCTGTAGATCCTGCACCCGCACAAAGGCATTTTGCCGGCCGCAACAGAGCTGTTGCCCCTGGTATCTGCGGCCGGCATCAAAACCTTGCACAGCTTGTTCGGATTTCTTTCAGACGGTTGGAGTGACGGCCTGTCTCCGAACTGAAATATTGCGCGGGTCCAATCCCTCCTTCTGGATGCCTTTCCCGCAAACCACTTATTCGTTGGCAGGTTTTCCTCACTCAACCAAAATTCTGTTGCTAACGGCTGCGCCAGGCTTGTGTCCTCCTCAGAATACCGCGGGACGCCAGCAGGTGAATGACCCGGGCCAGCGCATTGGTGTAGAAGATCATCATCCCCATCGCCGCTGCCGGGGCGATGTCGCCTGCGTCATCCATGTTCAGCACCGCAATCGAGGCCAGCGTGGTCTTGGGCGAATAGAGGAACACCACCGCCGACACCGTCGTCATCGCATTGACGAAGAGGTAGATTGATATGTCCAGCACCGCAGGCAGGCAGACCGGAACCGTCACGCGGGCAAACAGTTTCATGGTCGGCTGCTTGAGCGAGGCCGCAACCGATTCAAACTCCCGATCCATTTGCTTGAGGGCGGTGACCGCCGTCAGATGCGACACCGTGTAGAAGTGGGTGACGGTGCAGACCACCAGGATCGCCATGGTGCCGTAGATCGCATTCAGCGGGTTGGCGGGGTTGTTGAAGAAGAAGATGTAGGCCAGCCCCAGGACCATGCCCGGGATTGCCATTGGCAGCATCGCGAACATCTGGAAGATGGCGCGTCCGGTGCGGAAACCTTTGGATTTCTCCACCAGATAGGCACCAAAGAACACCACCGCGGTGCCGGCCACAGCCGTCATCAGCGCAAGCTTGATGGAGTTCACGTAGGAGCCCCAGCCGCCGCCGTCCATCTTATCGAACTGGTAGTTGTTCAGGCTGAGACTGAGGTCATAGGGCCAGAACTTGATCAGCGCCGCAAACTGGCAGACTGCCAGCAGCCCGGCGATGAACAGGCCGATGAGTGTGCAATAGGCAAAGAAGATACGATCCATCTTCTTGTTCGGCTGCGGCTCATACGGGACCGAGCGTGCCGACAGCAGCGCCACCTGCTTGGACTGAACCATGCGGTCGATTGCAAAGGCGAGGATTGCGGGGATCACCAGCACCACGGAGACCACCGCGCCCATTTCAAAATTCTGCTGGCCGATCACCTGCTTGTAGATATCCACCGCCAGCACGTTGAACTGGCCGCCGATCACCTTAGGCAGGCCAAAGTCGGTGATCACAAGATTGAACACCACAAAGGCCGCCGAGATCAGACCGTAGCGCGCACCCGGCACCGTGACCGTCCAGAAGGTGCGCCAGGGGGTAGAGCGCAGGCTGGCCGCGGCCTCGTAAAGGCGCGCGTCAGAAATCGCCAGCGCGGTTGAGATGATGATGAAGGCATGCGGAAAGGTGAAGAAAACAGAACCGATCACGATGCCTATGGGGCCGTATATGCTGGCGCCGAACAGAAGTTCTTTGATCATGCCCTGGTTGCCGAACAGGTAGACCAGCGCGATACCCGGCAAAAGCGACGGCACTAGGATCGGGGCCATGGCAATGAGGCGGAACACACCCTTGTACTTCATGCAGCTGCGGTTCAGCGCGTAGGCGAACCAGAAGGCAAGCGAGACGGTGACGACGGTACTGAGGACCGCGATCCACAGCGAGTTCTTGATCGAGTTGAACAGCGCAGGCGTCGAGAAATAGGAAACGAAGTTGTCCAGCCCCCGTGCCTGCACGGGGCGCAGCTGCACCCGGCGGAAGGTGTTTGAGTCGAGTGTGACCCACTCGGTGCCAGTTTGCAGATTCGAGCCGATCAGGAAGCGGCCTGTGTCGGAGGTATTACGGATCTGGTACATCACCGGGCTGCGGAAGCTGAAGTCGGGGAAGAAGCCGGTGACCGGCAGCCGCCCGTCAGCACCGGTGGACAGATCGGCATCGGCAAAAGTGGCGCTGCGTGCGTTCAGGTCTGCGCCGGTCAGGACGCTGCCATCGAACTGGCCCGCCTCATCGCTAACCTGGAATTCGTATTGCGACAGCTCCACCCGGTAGGTGGAGAAGGATTTCGACAGCATCGCATAAAGCGGAAAGACCAGCGACACGACCAGGTAAAGCGCGATGATGATCATACTGCCGCGCATGATGATATCGTCGCGGCTCAGCTTGCCCTTGATCACTGGTCCAGCGGGCATGACGGATTGCGAGGTGTCAGTCATCTGCTCACGCCCCCTGCCCGTCTTGCGCAAAGGCCATCAGCCGGTTGTCAGGCAGTTCGATTTCCATCTGGCAGCCGGCCTCCAGACCCAGGCGCCGCACCGCGTTGATGGAGAAGTCTGCGATCAGTTCCTTGCCGCCGAAACGCTCACTGGTCAGGCGGCAGCGCCAGAAGGAGCCGAGGAATTCCATTTCCGCCAATTGAACGTCGATACAGTTGCGGTTGCCGCTGCTTTCAAGGTATCCGGCCTCATGCGGGATCACGTCCTCGGGCCGGATGGCGGCAATGACCGGGGTGCCATCGGCAAAGTCATGCGGCAGGCAGGCAAAGGTCTTTTCCCCCACAGCCAGACGTCCGCCCTTGGCAACTGAGGAGCTGATCTGGTTCATCTCGCCGATGAAGTCGGCCACGAACAGATTGGCCGGCTCGCGGTAGATTTCTGTGGGGGAGCCGACCTGCTCAATAACACCGTGGTTCATCACCACGATGCGGTCGGCCATGGCCAGCGCCTCTTCCTGATCATGGGTCACCATGATGGTGGTAACACCCAGCTTGCGCTGCAGTTCCTTGATCTCGTGGCGCAGGTGGACGCGCACCTTGGCATCCAAGGCAGACAGCGGTTCATCCAGCAGCAACAGGCCGGGATTGGTTGCAATGGCCCGCGCAAGGGCGATCCGCTGCTGCTGGCCGCCGGACAGCTGTGCCGGGTACTTGCGGCCCTGATCCGGCAGGCCAACCAGTTCCAGAAGTTCAGCGACGCGCGCATTGATTCCCTGTTTGCTGCGGCCTGCGTTTTCCAGGCCGAAGGCAATGTTCTTCTCAATGGTGAGGTTCGGAAACAGCGCATAGGACTGGAACACGATACCGAAGTCGCGTTCGGACGGCGGCAGGTTGGACACGTCCTGACTGCCCTGTGTCACGGTGCCCTTGGATTGCAGATCCAGACCCGCAATGGCGCGCAGCAGGGTGGTCTTGCCGCAGCCGGACGGGCCAAGGAAGCAGATGAATTCACCCTCCGTCACGTCCAGGGAGATGTCCTTCAGCGCGATGAAGCTGCCGAAGGCTTTCCAGAGGTCGCGGATGCTCAGGTAGGTTTCTTTTGGCGGGGTCATTTGAAGCACGTCGTTGGTCCTTGCATATGCCAACGCGGCACCCTGTCTTTTGTCAACGGGCGGCATGGCTCAGGGCATGGGCAGTGAGAATGGGGAAGGCAGAAGGGC
This sequence comes from Leisingera sp. JC1, assembly GCF_001679925.1. Lineage (GTDB taxonomy): Bacteria > Pseudomonadota > Alphaproteobacteria > Rhodobacterales > Rhodobacteraceae > Leisingera. The sequence continues at coordinate 91,638 of NZ_LYUZ01000013.1, forward strand.
GGAAGGCTACCCCTCCGCCCCCGAAGGCCTATTTCGCTTCCGACTTGCCGTCGTAACGGGACTGCCATTCCTTGAGGATGGCAGCGCGGTTGTTGGCCGCGAATTCGAAATCATTGTCGATCATTGCGTCCAGCAGCCCCTCGGGGAAATGCTCAACCGGCTTGGCGACGCCCGGGTAGGCCACCACCGCATAGCCGGTGTTGTACATTTCGTTGGCTTCCTTGGTGACGGTAAAATCGACCAGTGTCTGCGCGGCCTCCAGGTTTGCAGTCCCAGCGACAATGGCAGTTGCTTCCATGTCCCAGCCAACACCCTCCGATGGCACGATAATTTCCAGCGGTGCGCCTGCAGCCTTGGATTTGGCACCACGGAAGGCGAAGGAAATGCCGATCGGGATTTCGCCGGCCGCTGCCAGCTTGCAGGGTTTGGAGCCGGAATGGGTGTAGCGCGCTATGTTCTCATGCAGCGCGTCCATGAACTTCCAGCCTTCCTCCTCTCCGAACATCTGCAGCCAGCTGGAGACATCCAGGAAGCCGGTGCCGGAAGAATTCGGGTTGGGCATGATCACATGGCCGGCATACTGCGGATCGGTCAGATCCTTCCAGGACGCGGGCGGCGTCAGGCCCAGTTTCTCTGCCTCAACCGTGTTGTAGCACACCGAGGCCACCCAGGCGTCCATGCCAACCCAGCTGGGCGGGCTGTCGCCATCAACGAACTTCGGATCCAGCTGATCCACACCGGCAGGCGCATAGGCTTCCAGCATGCCTTCGGATTTCAGCAGCAGCAGCGAGGTCGCCGCAAGCCCCCAGACCACATCCGCCTGCGGATTGTCACGCTCGGCCAGCAGCTTGGCGGTGATGATCCCGGTCGAGTCCCGCACCCAATTGATTTTGATGTCCGGATGGCTCTGATTGAAGGTTTCGGCATAACGGGCAAGATCTTCGGCCTCCACCGCAGTATATACGGTCAGTTCCGTTTCGGCGAAGGCCGCGCTGGCAGCCGTCATAGTAAAGGCCAGAGCGGTTAAGAAAGACGCTTTCTGTGTCATGGGTTTCCTCTGTTGGTTGGATGTTATTATTGGTCACCCTCTAACGGGGCTTTCTGGTCTTAGTTTTTTCTTCGACTGGCAGTTTGACAGGTTTGCTCATCAATAAAAATCGGTAATACCCATCACATCATAGGCAGTGCTTATACATATTGCTCACCTGGAGGGGCTGGCTCAGCCCGGCCGCATACGTGGCAAGTGCCTAGCATTTGACACACGCAATTCAGTCCGAAGCAGAAATGCTCACAGTAATGAGGCATGGAAGCCGTTTAATCGGCCCGCCGAAGCGAGGGAATTTGAGCGCTAATCAGCAGGATTGAAAGGTATTGCCAGGAATACTGCCCAAATCGCCAACTGGGCGTAAATCTGACACTGGAGGCTGTCCAAGCAGCAGCCACGGTGAATGGCGGCACCGGGCTCCAGCGGCAACGGAGCCAAGAGGCACGTTGAAAATCTTCTGCCAGTGCGCACCACGGTTCCAGCCCTAGAACGAGAAGCGCAGCGGACTTTAGCCGCTGCGCCCTTTACGAGTGGCTGCCTCTAACCAGAAGCAAAATTACTGCAGACCTTTACTGGCCGGGCTTTGAGCCAGCGCATCAGTTATAACTGAACCCAGCTCTGAGCGCATTTGGGCGAGAGATCCGTGGCGCAGCTGCCATTTACCGTTGAAAACCGCAAGCGAAGGCACAGCGCTGATCCGCCAGAAGGCCGCCAGCTTCCGGTCCTGGGAAACCAGCCGCGCAACTTCGGCACTGTGCATGTCCATGCGCAGACGGTCGGTGTCCAGCCCGCAGGTTCGGGCCGTATCCAGCAGCACTGTGTCATCGGCGATATTGCGGTTCTCCGTCAGATGCGCCGCCTGCACCGTATCGAAATAGTCCCAGTGCCCTGCGTCCCCGGCCTGCAGCTCCGCTGCCTTGCAGGCTTTGGCGCTCAGCAGTCCAGTGGGATAGGGAAAGCGCTGGCGGCGCATACCTTCCACATTGATGCGGCCGCTTTCGTCATGTTCGGCGCATCGCTCCCAATGGCCCAGGATGGCATCCTTGGCTTTTTCAGCCGAGCCGAAGGCGGCGGCCAGCTTGGCGGGCGAGTCTTGCAGGACAAACGTGCGATGGCGCACCCGGATTGGAAATTCAGCTGCCAGTTTGCGCAGCTTTGGAGACATCACAAAGCACCAGCCGCAGACCGCGTCATGGAAGAAGTCAATGGTAAGAACGGGGGATTTCATCAGGTCACCGGGATGAGGGAGGAAGGGACTGTCGGCGGGCGGGCCGCCGACAGCCGCGTAAGTGTCAGTTGCCGGTCAGCGGCGCATCCAGAAGCAGAGGCTTGTCCCCGGACATGTCGATCCAGGCATTGGTGCCATTCAGGCGGGAACCGGCCGCATTTTCCGCGCCAAAATGGATCTCGAACTGCTCCGGCCCGTGCGCATAGGCGACAACCAGGCCATACTCCGGGTCCAGGAAGCCGCCGTGCGGGCGGATGCCGGGGTAGCTGATGCGCCAGGCTTCGCCTTCCGGGCCGACATGGCCAAACGTCAGCTTGCCGATGACATCGCCGGGCAGTTCGAAGAACCAGACCCAGGGGCCGCCGGAGACGATGGTCATCACCTCATCAATGCCGGTGCCGTCTTTGGCGTGGTTGATGTGCAGCGGGCCGAATTTCTTGTGGACCCAGATCCGGGTCGCCGCGTCCATCTTGTTCATGTCATAGACCTTGGGATAAGGCGCGACGCCCGGCTCGGAGGTGGTGAGCGAGCCGCCGTTTTCGACCGTGGGCTTCCGTCCCGCGGCGGCGATCTCTGCCAGCAGGTCTTTGCGGCTGAGGGCAAAACCGGAGATCAGCTGCACCTCCTCCTCCGCGGTGATGGCGCGGCTGCGCGAGGCCTCAAGGATGGGCCGTGCCTGATCCGGGATCGCAACTGTGCTGACGCGGACCCCAACGCTGTGCAGCACCGTGTTCACATCCTCCACACCGATCGAGGCGGGACGTCCGTCGGTGTATTCGAGTTTCAGGAGGCCGGCGGTATCCTCAGCGCCGGCAAGACTCTGGGCGGGCAGCCACAGCACAGCGGCGGCGGCAGCAAGTTTCGAAAGCAGTTTCATGATGGAACTCTCCAGTTCTGTTTCCGGGGAAGCGGCCCCAGTCCGGTTGCGGGGTGAGAGGTTCAGGTGCGCGGGGCTGTGCCCTCCCGCCCGTGCGGGCGGCTCAGATCCTGTTCCGGACCAGCGGAGATGATCCCGTGCGGGTTGATGTGCCGGTGGCTCAGGAAATAGTGCTGGCGGATCGCTTCCATATCGATCGTGGCGGCCACGCCAGGCACCTGGTAAAGGTCGCGCAGATAGGGGCCGAGGTTGCGGTAGTCGGTGATCCGCTTGCGGTCGGTCTTGAAATGGGTGGCATAGACCGGATCAAAGCGGACAAGGGTGGTGAACAGGCGCCAATCCGCCTCGGTGATCCGGGCCCCGGTCAGGAAGCGGCGGGTGCCGAGCAGGGTGTCCAGCTCGTCCAGCTTGCCAAACAGGGCGGCGATGGCCTCATCATAGGCGGCTTGGGTGGCGGCAAAGCCCGCGCGGTAGACGCCGTTGTTAACCGGGCCGTAGATTTCCGCGCTGATGCGGTCGATGTCCTGCCCCAGCTCCGGCGGATAGAAGTCCGGGGCGGCACCCGTCAGCCCTCCGAAGGCCGAATTCAGCATCCGCATGATTTCACCGGAATCATTGCTGACAATGCGGCCGGTCTTCTTGTCGAGCAGCACCGGCACCGTGACCGGCCCCGTGTGGCCGGGATCTGCCCGCTGATAGACCTGATAGAGGTACGCGTCCAACGGCACCCCGGCTGCCGGATCATGCGCTGCGGTGTCGATCTGCCAACCATCAGGGCCTGCCAGCGGCAGCATCTGGGTGACGGTGATGATCTCATCCAGCCCCTTCAGCGCGCGCAGGATCGTGGTGCGGTGACTCCACGGGCAGGCCATGGAAACATAGAGGTGATAACGGCCTTTTTCAGCCGGGAACCCCGCATCCGCCCGAGGCTCGATCCATCCGCGAAAACCACTGCTCATGCGGCGGAAAACGCCGTCTCCCGGTTTCGGCTTTTCGGTGAGCACACCGTCGATCAGCATCTTTGCCATGGCTCGTCTCCTTGATGACCCGGCAAAGGTAGGCGGTTTCCATGTGTGCGATAATCCGTCTAAAGTGAAACCAGATGTTGAGAAAAACTCACCCATAAGGAAGAAGGCTGATGGAAGGAATGGGAGATATCCCGGTGGTCGTGGCGGTTGCCGAAACCCAGGGTTTTGCTGCGGCGGCGCGGCGGCTGGGAGTGACCAAGTCCGCGGTCAGCAAAAGGATTACCCAGATCGAGAAGCGGCTGGGGGCACAGTTGTTTCACCGCTCCACCCGCAAGGTCAGCCTGACCGAGGCAGGCGAGCATTTCTATGCCCATGCGGTCCGGGCGCAGGAAGCGGCGCAGGAAGCCGAGGACAGCGTGCTGGCGCTGCAGGAGGCGCCCAAGGGGCGCCTGAGGGTGAATGTGCCGATGGCCTTCGGGCGCTTGCATGTGGCTCCGCTGATTTCCGCCTTTCTAGAACGCTATCCCGGCGTATCGGTGGACATGGTGATGGACGACCGGGTGGCCGACCTGTTCGCCGGCGGATTTGACCTGGCGCTGCGCGGCGGAACGCTGGCGGATTCCGCGCTGGTGGCCCGCAAGATTGCGCCATTGCACAATATTCTGGTTGCCGCCCCGGCATATCTGGAACGCCACGGCGTGCCGGAAACGGTCAGCGATCTGCGCCGTCACAACTGCCTGCAGTATTCGTACAGCAGGGATTTTCAGGAGTGGGTCTTCAACTGCGGCGGTGCGATGGAGACTTTCCGGCCCGGCGGCAGCTACAGCGTTAACAATGGCGAGGCACTGCGTGAAGCGATCCTGGGCGGCACAGGCATCGGCCGGCTGCCGACGTTCACCGCCGGGCAGGATCTGGCAGCCGGGCGGCTGGTGCGGGTGCTGCCGCACTGCAGCCTGCCATCGCAGACGCTCTACGCCATCTATCCTGAACGCCGGTATCTGCCTGAAAAGGTGCGTGTTTTCATTGATTTCATTCTGGAACGCCTTGGCGGCGGAATACCGCCCTGGGACCAGGGCACGCCGGAGTAAAGGCCGCCGCTGGACTTTGTTGCGGCAATCGGGTTCTGAACGCAGGCTCATCGGCCCAGGCGAACCTCCCCCGCAGGCTTTGCGGCAGATATGCCAAGAGCAGTATCGCGGCTGAGCGCGGCGATGCGGATTTGGGTAGCCGCACCCTGGCACTCAAAGTCCCCGCCACGCGGGGTTGCCCGATTAGGCTAACGCAGGCTGCGCACATTGTTTGGGGCAGGCAGGATGACAGCTGGAACAGAAGTTCACTGCAGCCATTTACGAGTCCAGAAGCAGGAAAAAATGCCGACTACTAGAACCGGCACTTGGCCTGTTGCTGCTCAGCAGGGTGCTGCCCGAGCAGTGCGGCGGCGCTTACTGGCCGAACCTCTGAAATTTCCAGGGGGAAGCTCGCTGACGTGGAAAAGTTTTGTCAGGCTGCCGACGGGTTTAACTGCCAGCCTTTGCCTGGAAAGCCTCCGCATGGCCGGGGAACAGTGTTTGAAGGAAGTTCAGCGTCTGCTCCAGCGCCCCTTCCCGGGTGTAGATGTGCGGGAACAAATGCAGCTTCTGCCAGTATCCGTCTGTCAGAGAGTCGATCCACCCGCCGGCCCTGTCCGCCTTCGCGGGATCCTCCGGTATTAGCTTGTGGCAGATCTCGGCAAGCATCTGAGACCTTTTTTCCTCAAACTCACCGGTGATCTCGGCATATTGCGGGACGAAATTCTGCTCCCCGAAGAAGGCAAACCAGATGGCGAGCGCGCTGGGATTGCAGATCTTGGGGCTGAAATCCGCCTCGATGATCTTGCGCAGCCGGGCTGCGGGGGCCTCGGGCGCCTTTTCCAGCGCCGCCTGCCAGTGCGCCTCATAAGTCTGGTACTGGTCCCGCAGCGCCTCGGTCAGGATGCCGGTCTTGGACTTGAAATAGAAGACAGCAACGCCCTGCGACAGCCCGGCCTCGTTGGCCACGGTGGCCAGCGTCGTCTTGGCCAGCCCGTTGGCGACAACTGATTTCAGAGTCGCATCCAGAATCTGCCGCCGCCGCATGTCGGCGTTTTCCTTGCGTTCCTTGCGCGGCTTCTTGCCGCTGCCCTGCGATGCCACCATGAGAAATCCAAACTTCAATTTTCCTCCTTGTTCCACAATTCCCTGCGCCTGTCAGCCTCATTATTTTTATTTGAGCGCTCAAAAAAACTTTACGCGGAAAATCTTCTCTACTAGGCTCCGGTCAGCAACAGCCGAACCTGGAGAACCTCATGGGGCAGCACGACAGATATGACGCCATCGTGGCCGGCGCCGGGCATAACGGCCTGACAGCGGCCTGCTACTTGGCCAAGGCCGGCCTGAAGGTACTGGTGGTCGAAAAGAACGATTGGATCGGCGGCGCGGCAGTCAGCCGGTCGCTGCACGAGGGCTGGACCTATTCCAACTGCTCCTACGTCTGCTCGCTGCTGCGCCGCGAGATCGTCCGCGATCTGGAGCTGCCGAAATACGGGCTGCAGGTGATCCCCTACGAAGGAGGCGCCAGCTTCAGTCGCGACGGCGATTACTTTGCCTATATGTCGGACCATGACGCCCTGCGCCGCGAGATTTCCCGCCACAGCGCGCATGATGCCGATGCCTATGACCGGTTCAGCCAGACGGTGATCCGCCAGTGCCGCTTCATCCGGCCGTTCCTGCTGCGCAACGCGCCGGACCCGACCTCGCTGAAGCCGCGCGACATCGGCGAGCTGCTGTTCCTGGTCAAGCAGGCGCACGGGCTGGGCAAGAAGGAGCTGGGCGAGACGCTGCGCTTCTGGTCGATGTCGATCGGCGACTTCCTGGACGAGCATTTCGAAAGCGATCTGATCAAGGCGCATATCGCCGGAGCAGGCATCATCGGCACAGGGCTGGGCGTCTACTCCCCCGGCACCGCCTATGTGCTGCTGCACCACTACATGGGTGATGTGGACGGCGCGATCGGCGCATGGGGTTTTGCCCGCGGCGGCATGGGGGCGATTTCCAACGCGCTGGGGGCCTGTTTCGAGGACGCAGGCGGCACCATCGTCACCGGCTCCGGCGTCGACCGCTTCCTGGTGGACAATGGCAAGGTGACCGGCGTGGCTCTGGACAACGGCGACGAATACCACGCGCCCATCGTCGCCTCCAACATGGATGTGAAACGCACCTTCCTGCAGCATACCGGCCAGCAGCATCTGCCCGGCGATTTCGTGAAGGCGGTCAAGCGGTTCAAGATCCGCGGCTCCTCGGGCAAGCTGAACATCGCGCTGGATGCCCTGCCCGAGTTCCCCGCCGCCCCCAAGGGCGCGCCCTTCCTGCGCGGCGATCTGCACTGCGCCGAAAGCCTGAACGAGCTGGAGCGCGCCTACGACGACTGGAAGGAGGGACGCTGGTCGTCCAATCCCTATTTCGACATGCTGATCCCCAGCCAGATCGATCCGACCATGGCACCGCCGGGCAAGCACATGATGACCGTCTTTGTGCAATACGCGCCCTATGACCTGGAGGTCGGTGGCGTGCGCGCGGGCACCAACTGGAACGGCCAGACCCGCGGCGCCTTTGCCGACTGCGTCTTCGACAAGCTGGAGCAGGCCTGCCCCGACATCCGCAGCAAGACCGTGCATGCCGAGGTCCGCACCCCCTGGGACATCGAGCAGGAAGTGGGCTTGACCGAAGGCAACATCTTCCAGGGCGAGCTGACTTTTGACCAGCTGCTCTTCAACCGCCCCGTGCCGGGCTACGCGCAATACGACACCCCCATCAACGGCATGTATATCGTCGGCTCCTCGGCCCATCCGGGCGGCGGGGTGATGGCGGCACCGGGTGCGAATGCCGCCCGGGAAATCCTGCGCAATATCGGCCGCGGCGGCGCCATGACCGGCTATGCGGCCTGAGGACCAGAAGATGACCACACCAACCTACGACGCAATTGTCATCGGCGCGGGCCACAACGGGCTTGCCGCTGCGGCAACACTGGCCCGCAAGGGCAAATCCGTCTGCGTGATCGAGAAGAACGCAACCGCCGGCGGCATGGCCCGCAACACCACGCTTGCAAACGGGGTACAGGCGCCGGAAATCGCGCATCTGCTGTATAATCTGCACCCCAAGGTGAAGAAGGAACTGGGCATTGGCTCCGCCCGCGCACCGCTGCAGGTGCGCGACCTGCCGGCGGTTTCGCTGTCGGAGACCGGCAACCATGCGGTGATCCGCAACGGCAAGGCAGAACTGGCAGACGGACGGCCCCACCCGGAAGCCGCGCCCTTTGCCGAACTGATGCGCCGCCTGACGCTGTTTGCCGGGCTGCTGGGGCAGCTTTCCACAATATCCCCGCCCTCGCTTGACGGCGGCCTCACCAGCCTCGGCGCACTCACGGAGCTTGCCGGGCTGGCCAAGCTGGGGCTGGATCTGAAACGGATGGGCAAGAAGGACATGCGCGAATTTCTCCGCGTGCTCCTGTCCAACGCCTATGACCTGATCCTGGACGATCTTGAGGACGGACCGCTGGCCGGTGCACTGGCAGCGGATGCGGTGCGCGGCGCCTATGCCGGGCCGCGCTCACCCGGAACCGTGTTCACCCTGATGTACCGCCTGGGCCAGGGCGGCGGCGCGCAGTTGCCGATCGGCGGCATGGGCGCGGTTGCGGCTGCATTTGAGGCCGCAGCCCGTGCGGCCGGGGCTGAAATCCGCACCGGCACCGGCGTGGCCCGGGTCCGGGTTGAAAACGACCGCGCAGCGGGCGTGGTGCTGGAGGACGGCACCGAGCTGTCTGCCCGGGCTGTTCTGAGCAACACCGGACCGATGCCCGCGATGATGCTGGCAGGCGCCGGGCACTACGACGTGGAAGCAGTGCGGCGGATGCGCAACCAGCGCTGCAAGGGCGCCGCCGCCAAGGTGAACCTGGTTCTGAGCACTGCGCCCGTGTTCACCGGCCTCAGCCCCGAGCTGATGGCGGGCCGGCTGCTGATCGCCCCCAGCGCCACCTATGCCGAACGCGCGTTCAACCCGGCGAAATACGGGGAGATGCCCAAGAACCCGGTGATCGAAGCCGTCATCCCGAGCCTGACCGATCCGGCGCTGGCCCGCGGCGGTCAGCATGTGCTGTCGGCGGTGGTCAGCTCCGTTCCCTACGCGCTGGAGGGCGGCTGGGATGAGGCAGCCCGCGAAAAACTTAAAGCCATCACGCTCGAAACGCTTGAGAACTACGCCCCCGGAATCAGCGCGCTGGTCACGGAATGCCAAGTGCTCAGCCCTGCCTGCATCGAAGCTCGGACAGGCGCGCCGGGCGGCCATTGGCACCATGCGGAGATGGGCGTTGACCAGATCCTCACCGTGCGGCCTGCCAACGGCATGGCGCATTACCGCTTCGGCCCCGAGGGCTATTATCTTTGCGGCGCGGGCGCTCATCCCGGCGGCGACGTGACCGGGCTGGCCGGCCGCAACAGCGCGCTGCAGCTTCTGAAAGACGGGGTTCTCTGATGACCAAACATGTTCCCATCGGCCTGATCGAAACCCCGTTCCAGTCGCGGCTGGACACGCACAGCACCGCCAAGAGCTGGACCAACTGGGCCGGCTATGCCTCGGCTGCGATGCTGGACACGGTGGAATTCGAATATTTCGCCATCCGCAACCAGACCACGCTGTTCGACATCTCGCCGATGCACAAATACCGCATCACCGGGCCGGACGCGCTGCGGGTGGTGAACCGGCTGGTGACCCGCGACGCTGCCAAGCTGCGCGACGGGCGGGTCGGCTATGCCCTGTGGTGCGACGAAGAAGGCATGGTGATCGACGACGGCACCCTGTTCCGCTTTTCCGAGACGGACTTCCGCCTGTGCTGCCAGGAACCGATGTACACTTGGCTGCTCGATACCGCCTGGGGCTTTGACGCGGAAATCACCGATGAAAGCCACGATATCGCGGCGCTGTCGCTGCAGGGGCCGACCTCCTTCTCGCTGATGCAGGACGCGGGCCTGCAGGCCGTCGCGGAGATGAAGCCCTTTGACTGGCGCGAGATCGAGCCGGATCTCTGGGTTTCGCGCACCGGCTTCACCGGCGACCTCGGTTATGAGCTTTGGGTGCCGAACGGCAAGGCGCTGGAGCTGTGGGACCGGCTGTGGGCCAAGGGCGGCCACTGGGGCCTGAAGGCGATCGGCTTCGACGCCCTCAACATATGCCGGATCGAGGCCGGGTTCATCGCCGCGGGCTTCGACTTCCAGCCGGTTCACACGGCCATGCGGCTGGGCCGCGGCCGCAGCCCGCTGGAACTGGGGTTCGGCAAGATGGTCGATTTCACCAAGGGCCATTTCAACGGCCGCCGGGCGCTGCTGGACCAGCAGAAGAACGGCCTGCGCTACCACCTGCGCAAGATCGAGATCGGCGGCTTCAAACCGGCGGACGGCGCGCTGATCTACCACAAGAAGAAGAAAGAGGTGGGGCATGTGACCTCGGGCGTCTGGTCCCCGACCACCAAGCGCAACATCGCGCTGGCCGAGTTCAAGGCGCCCTTCGGCGACGGCATCACCGATGACCTGTGGGCCGAAATCTATGTCAACGAGGAAGGCCAATGGAACAAGCGGCTGGTGCCGGTCACCATTGAAGACAAGCCCTTCTTCATCAACAGCCGCGCGCGGACGACCCCGCCGCGCCCGTTCTGAACCGGATCAGGTGCTTTAATGACCAAGATGAAACCGAACACGTTTGCAAACGAACCCAGCCCGGAAAAGCTGCATGAGTGGGACCGCACCCACCAGCTGCATCCCTGGATGGCGATGGATGACTGGCGCGGCTATGACAACATGCTGGTGGAGACCGCTGAGGGCATCCACATGTGGGACAGCGCAGGCAAGCGCTATATCGACGGCCCCGGCGGCATGTGGTGCACCCAGATCGGCTATGGCCGCCAGGAGATGGCCGACGCCATCGCCGCGCAGGTGATGAAGCTGCCCTATACCTCCCCCTTCACCAACACCACCGAGCCCTCGGCGGTGCTGGCCCGCAAGATCGCGGACATGGCGCCGGGCGATTTGAACAACGTCTTCTTCACCACCGGCGGTTCAACCGCGGTGGATACCGCGCTGCGCACCATGCAGTACATGAACAACCGCCGCGGCGAGCCGCAGAAAAAGACGATCATCGCCCGCGAGAAGGGCTACCACGGCTCCACCTACCTGGCCCATTCGGTGACCGGCAAGGAGCGCGACAAGAGCCATTTCGATTTCGAAACCCGGCTGGTGCATTTCCTGCCCGACGTGAACCCCTACCGCCGCCCCGCCGGGATGAGCGTCGAGGACTGGTGCGATGCCAAGGTCGCGGATCTGGAAAACGCCATCGCGGAAATCGGCGCGGACAAGATCGGCGCTTTCATCGCCGAACCGATCCTGTCCTCCGGCGGGGTCATCGTGCCCGCGCCCGGCTACCACAAGCGCACCTGGGAGCTGTGCCGCGCAAATGACATCCTCTACATCTCTGATGAGGTGGTGACAGGCTTTGGCCGCCTCGGCCACTGGTTCGCGTCCGAGGAGGTCTTTGGCATCCAGCCCGACATGATCACCTGCGCCAAGGGCCTGACTTCCGGTTACCTGCCGCTGGGGGCCTGCATCATCTCCGACAGGGTGATGGAGCAGATGAGCCATCTGGGCACCCCCTCTTCCTTCACCAACGGTTACACTTATTCGGGCCATCCGGTGTCCTGCGTCGCGGCGCTGAAGAACATCGAGATCATCGAGCGCGAGGGCATTCTTGAGCATGTCCGTGCCGTCACCCCGCATTTCCAGGCGCGCCTGCGCGATCTGATGAGATTCGATATTGTTGGTGACGCACGCGGCGAGGGGCTGCTGGGCTGCATCGAATGCCAGGCAGAGGATCTGGAGGCCGAACGCAGGCTCGGTTCAATGATTGATGATGCCTGCGAGGAGATGGGCCTGATCGTGCGCCCACTGATCAACATGGCGGTGTTTTCGCCGCCGCTGATCATCACCCTGGACCAAATCGACGAGATGTTCGACATCCTGGAGCGTGCCATCCAGCAGGTTGAGGCGCAGCTGGCAGCCTGAAGCGGACCCGGGTGGCACAGGTTCCCGTCACCCCTCCCGAACTGGCGGGCGCAAACGGTGGTCCCGGCGCCCGCCCTTTTTGTTCCCGGCGCTGCCCCGCCGCCGGGCATGGGGCCATCCTCGCACTCCGCAGTCCAATTGGCGCGCCACTCTTCTCCCAGTTACCTACGGAAAATCCCCAGTTCCGAGGCCACTGCCGCGAAACCGGAACCTTATGAAGTAAGCCCCCTTACACAGTGTGCTCTCGGCGCCCGTACTTCTTGGCCAGATCAACCTCCTGCCCCAGGTCCATCGCCGCGCGGTAGCCGCTTTGCACGGCGGCGGCGATAATATGCGGGGCCTCGGCATCGCCGATCCGGGTCACCGACTTGATCCCGGCTTCCCCCAGCCCCTCCCCCATTGCCTTCAGCCCTTCGTACAGGCCCAGAACCGGCAGGCGGCGGGTGAGCGGAATGATGGCATCGCAGGCAAGGGGGCTGCGCGCGTCCGAGAACATGCACGCCAGCACCGCTTCGCCCTGCTGCGCGGCCACCAGCATCCGGTTGGGCACCACCGCAACGCCCGCCTCGATCAGCGCCGCATTGGACTGGTAGACCTCCGTGGTCCACTGCCCCCAGTCGCAGGGGCGGCCTGCAGGCGTCACCAGGGTGACCCGGTGCCCTTCCTTGCGCAGCTGCAGCGCCAGGACCGAGCCGAGGTAGTAGTGGTCATCGTCATAGATCAACACATGACCGGCATCGAGCGGCTCCCCGTTCAGCACGGTCTCGGCAGACACGATCATGCCGGGCACTTCTTCTTCCAGCCCGGTGTCGGAGTGCCGCCCGATGGTATCCGTTGCCCAGACCGCCCCGGTAGCGGCAATCACATGCGAGACACCCAGGTCCAGCACATCCGCCGCCTCCAGCGGGCTTTCCGGGTAGACCTCCACATTGGTCAGCTTTTCGATCTGCCCGACCCGCCAGTCGCGCACGCGGGCCCATTCCATCATCCCCGGCAAGCGGGATTCGCGGGTGACGCGGCCACCGAGGACACGGCGCGCCTCGGCCAGCATCACCGAATGGCCGCGCTCGCCCAGCACCCGGGCAGCCTCCAGCCCGGCGGGCCCGGCGCCAACCACCAGCACCTTCTCCGGCGCCTCGCTGCGCCCGGTCTTTTCCGGGTGCCAGCCTTGGCGCCATTCCTCGCCCATGGTCGGGTTCTGGGTGCAGCGCAGCGGCACCCCCAGCGAGTCATGCGCGTAGCAGATGTTGCAGCCGATGCATTCGCGGATGTCCCCGCTGCGCCCCTCTTCGATCTTCTTCGGCAGGAACGGATCAGCAATCGACGGCCGCGCCGCGCCAATCAGGTCCTGCCCGCCCTGGCGGATCACCTGCGCCATGGTGTCCGGCGAGGTGTACCGCCCCACCGCCACCACCGGTTTCGAGGTCAGCGATTTCGCCTGCGCAATGCTGCCGGTGAAAGACGCTTCCTTTACAAACCGGCTCGCGCCCATCTCGACGCTGTAGTCCGGCACCACCAGATCCCACAGGTCCGGCAGGTCCGCCAGCATGGCAAAGGCGTCATAGCTTTCCGCATCCTCGAGCCCGACGCTGAACCGGGTGGCGACGGCGCATTTGTGGCCAACCGCCTCCTTGGTTTCCTCGATCAGCTCGCGCACCAGCCGCAACCGGTTTTCCAGGCTGCCGCCGTATTCATCGCTGCGGGTGTTGTTCACCGGGTCGAGGAATTCCGACAGCAGGTAGCCATGGGTGGCATAGACATAAACGATATCAAACCCCGCCTCGACCGCCCGCAGCGCGGCATCGCGGTGCCAGTTGCGGATGTTCCGGATGTCCTCCCGGTCGATCTTTCTGGCCTGCCCCGGATGCAGCACTGTAGAATCCGTCTGCAGCCGATTGCGCATGCCCAAGGGCGCCAGCCGGGTGCCGAAATTGGTCACCATGCCACCGCCGATCCACAGCTCCACCCCGGCCAGCGCGCCATGCTCATGCACAGCGTCCGTCATCAGCCGGTTGGCGCGGATGTCATCCTCATCCCACAGCGCAGCATAGGGGTAATAGTCGTTGTCCGAGGTCGGGTGGATCGAGCAGAACTCGGTATTCACCACCCCCCAGCCGCCTTCCGCCTTCATTCCGCGCATCGCCGCCACCGTCCGCGGCCGCCGCCAGCCCATTCCGGCACAGTGCGGCACCTGGTAAAACCGGTTCCTCGTCTCCACGGGACCGATTTTCAATGGCTGGAACAGGATGTCATGGCGGGGATCGCGCATCAGTCTTTACCCTTCGATAGGCTGGCCTCACTTCTCAATTTAATTGAGCGCTCAAATAATTCTTGAGTCAAGCCGGTTTCCCTCCTAACCTTTTCCTTATCACGGCCATGCCCGTGCCGAAGAGGGCAAAGACGGGAAAACAGGGCCGCGGCAACAGGGAGACTTTCATGAAAATTTTGAAAACAGCCACTGCGCTTGGCATGGTTTTGTCGCTTCAGGCAGGGTCCGGCCTGGCCGCCGATGCAGACCTGACGGTGTTCGATTGGGCCGGTTACGAGGACCCGGAGTTCTTCGCCGCCTATATCGACGAACACGGCGACAGCCCGACCTTCGCCTTCTTCGGCGACGAGGAGGAGGCCTTTCAGAAACTGCGCTCCGGGTTCCGCGCCGACGCAGTGCACCCGTGTTCGCAGTCGGTGCCGAAATGGATCGAAGCCGGCCTGCTCGCGCCCCTGGACACGTCCAAGATCGAACGGTGGGATGAACTTGAGCCCAGCTTCCGCGACATTAAGGCATACACCAAGGACGGGCAGAGCTACTTCATCCCGGCGGACTGGGGCAACACGGCGGTCACCTATCACAGTGACCATCTGAGCGACGCGGACGTGGCCTCCTTGCACGCCTTCGCGGACCCCAAGCACCAGGGCCGCATCTCGATCGGTGACAATGTTGACGACGCCTATGCGCTGGCATTCCTGGCCACCGGCGTCAAGGACTGGACAAATGCCACGGATGAGCAGTTCCAGGCGGCCTCGGAATTCCTGCGCGCCGTTCACCAGAACGTTCGCACCTACTGGTCCGACGGCGCCTCGCTGGCGCAGCTGATGCAAAGCGGCGAGGTCTACCTGGCCTGGGCCTGGAACGAGACCTATTCAACGATGAGCTACGAAGGCCACCCGATCGCGATCAAACGCGATACGGATGAGGGCGCGTCCAGCTGGGTCTGCGGCTATGCCAAATTAGCCGATGCACCGGGGTCCGAGGACAAGTTCTATGATTTCATCAACGCCTGGCTGGAACCGAAGACGGCAAACTACCTGGTGAACAACTGGGGCTATGGCCACGGCAATGCCAAGGCAATGGCGGAAATGAACGCCGAGGACCTTACCGCAATGGGGCTTGAGATCAGCGAAGACCTGAAGACCAAAACCCTGTGGCAAGCGCCGGTGCCTTCCGAACTGCGCGAGAAGATGATTGCCGAATTCGAGCTGATCAAAGCCGGTTTCTGACTCCGGCTTACGGCTCCCGGTGAACATGAAAACGCCCCGCCAATCCGGCGGGGCGTTTTATGAATGGGCTTCTCTGACAGCCTAAACTTTGCCCGCACCGCCGCAGAGGCGCGGACCCTGCTCTATTGGAACAGCACGATCGAATCCGCGCCCCAGCCAACCGGCACTGTGCTGCCCGCAGGCACGATCGACCGGCCCGCAGTGTTGCGCATCGAGATGGTCACATCCTCGGCATGGCCGGGCAAGCGCACGCTGTAATAGGTCATATCGCCGTAATAGGCGGTGCCGGTCACCTCTCCCCTGGCCACCTGTTCGGCGTGCTCATTGCCGTCAAACAGAATTGTCAGCATCTCCGGCCGGATGCCGATTGAATTCAGCCGCCCCGGATCCAGCCCCTCGGGGATCTGGGCCGACGGCAGCGCAATGCTGCCTAGCGCAGGAATGTCGAGCGCCAGATGGCCGTTGATCGGCCCGGTGGCGCGGGCATCGAGGAAGTTCATAACCCCGATGAAGGAGGCGACGCGCCGGTCGACAGGACGGCGGTACAGCTGTTCCGGAGTGGCGAGCTGGGCAATCCGGCCTTCGAACATCACCGCAATCCGGTCGGACATCGTCAGCGCCTCCTCCTGGTCGTGGGTCACCAGGATGAAGGTGATGCCGAGCTTCTGCTGCAGCTGGCGCAATTCGACCTGCATCTGATCACGCAGCTTCTTGTCCAGCGCCGACAGCGGCTCATCCAGCAGCACCACTTTCGGCTTCATAACCAGCGCCCGGGCCAGCGCTACCCTCTGGCGCTGGCCGCCTGACAACTCATGCGCAGCGCGGGCGCCCAGGCCGCCCAGGTCCACCATATTCAACGCCTGCTCCACCTCGCGGGCAATTTCCGCCTTTGGCAGCTTGCGGGTCTTGAGGCCATAGCCGACGTTCTCTGCCACAGTTAAATGCGGAAAAATGGCATAGGACTGGAATACCATATTGGTGGGGCGCCGGTTGGCCGGAACCCCCGCCATGTTCTTGCCGCCGATCATAATGGTGCCGCTTGACGGCATCTCAAACCCGGCGATCATCCGCAGCAGGGTGGTCTTGCCGCACCCCGAGGGTCCCAGCAGGGAGAAGAACTCACCCTCGTTGATGGTTGCGTCGATGCCTTTCAATGCCTGAAAGGTCCCGAATGACTTGGTGATGCCTTTCAGATCGATGATAGGCTTGGGGAGCGGGGACGTCATGTCAGGCAAATCCTCCGGTGGCTGAAGCTTCGATACCCTGTTTTCTGGCGGACCGGCGGCGGAACCACTCGGCCAGGATCAGGAGCAGGACGGACAGGACCAGCAGGATCGTCCCCAGCGCCATCACTGACGGCAGCTTTCCAGGGAAGCGCAGCTGGCTCCAGATGTAGACCGGCAGCGTGACTTCGGTGCCGGTCAGGAAGAACGCGATGATGAACTCATCGAGCGAAATGGTGAAGGTGATCAGCAGGCTCGACACCACTCCCGGCATCACTAGCGGCAGGATCACCCGCCGGAACGTGCCCCAGCGGGTTTCACCCAGATCAAAAGATGCTTCTTCAAGGCTTTGATCAAGCCCCTGGAAGGCCGAGCTCAGGATCGCAATCGCAAACGGCGTGCAGATCAGCACATGGCCCAGGACCACAGTCACCAGCGACAGCGGCATGCCCAGCTGCATCAGCAGGACCAGCAGTGCCACCGCCACGATGATTTCCGGCAGCACCAGCGGCAGCAGGATGAAGCTCATGATGCCGCGCTTGAGCGGAAACCGGTAGCGGGCGGCGGCCCGCGCGGCGCAGGCGCCCAGCACGGTGCTCAGCACCGCCGACGACAGGCCGACCACCAGCGAATTCCGCACCGCGCCATGCAGCGCTTCGGTCTGCCACAGCACGCCGAACCACTTTGCCGTGAACCCGGTCAGCGGAAAGGAGATGACCGTCGCATCGTTGAACGCGAACATCGGCAGCAGGATCACCGGCGCATAGAGAAACACCATGTAGGCAACCGCGTAAACGGCCAGCCATTTGGACGGGAGAGACTTCAGTGCGGACTTCATTGAACTTTGCCCCCGAACCGTTTGCCAAGCAGGAAGATGACCGCGCTGATGCTCGCCACGATCAGCATTGACGACAGCGCCAGCGCGGCGCCCAGCGGCGCGTTATTCGCCTTGCCGAACTGAATCTGGATCATGTTGGCGATCATCAGCCCGTCGGTGCCGCCGACCAGCTTGGGGGTGATGAAATCGCCAATAGTCGGGATCAATACGATCAGCGTGGAGGCGACCACGCCCGGCATTGCCAGCGGCAGAGTGATCCGGAAGAACCGCCGCACCGGGCCGTCGCCCAGGTCCTCGGCCGCCTCCAGCAGCGAGCGGTCGATTTTCTCCAGCGCCACGAAGATCGGCAGGATCGCAAACGGCGCCCAGGCATGGGCCAGCGTCAGCACCACGGCGTTGGCGTTGTACAGCAGGAAGGTCAGCGGCTCCTCAATGATGCCCAGCCCTTTCAGCGCGGTGTTGAGCACGCCGTTGTAGCCCAGGATCACCTTCCACAGGAACACCCGCAGCAGATAACTGGTCCAGAACGGAACCGTGATCAGGAACAGCCACAGCGCTTTGCGCTGCTTGACGTGGAAAGACAGGTAATAGGCAATCGGAAAGGCCAGAACCACGGTCACCAGCGTGACGATCAGCGAGATCTTCAGCGAGCGGAAGATCAAGGTGCTGTAGATCGGCTTGCTCCAGGCCTCCCGGTAATTATCCAGCGTGAGAGTGGTATCGAGCTCCAGATAGTTCTGGGTCCAGAAGCTGAACGTCAGCACCATTATCAGGGGTGCGGCCAGCATCAGCAGCGAATAGAGCAAAGTCGGGCTGATCAAAGCGAGGCCTTGGCGCCTCTCTCCTGTTAACATTCCTGGGTCCTCCTGCCCCGTTAATAGGGCGCCGCCAGTGCCTTGGCGGCGCCCTCCATTCATGTCTTGTCAAGCTGCGCAAGCAGTTCCGCGTTGCGGGCCTTCAGCTGCCCGGGTTCCGGTTCGTCATGGTCGAGAACCGGGAATATCTTGCGCAATTCATCGTGGTAGCTGCGCACGCCATTCTCCAAATCGGAAAGGATAACCCCATCATAAGCACTGGAGAACGCCGCCTCCCAGCACCATTCGATCAACTGCTCGTCCTCTTTCGAGGTGATCCGGTCGATGCGCCCGCTGAGATAGCGCGCGGCGCGCATCAGCCGGTCTTCGCCAGGCCGCTTGTAGCAGGCGCTGCGCTGGATGGTGCGGCCGTTTTCAACCGGGAACTCGTGGTAGAAAATGACCGAATCCGGGTAGACTCCGAACACAAGATTCGGGAACAGGGCGAGATAGAGCCAAGTGGTCTCGGCAACCCCGTCAGGCATATCCGTCTGGGGCAGCAGAGATTTGTACTTCCGTACACTCCAAAGGCGCCCGTCGCCGCCGCGGAAGCCCCCGTAGGAGCGCGCAACTCCCTCGCTGAAGGATTCATCGGCGTAATTGCTGCCGAACAGGTCGTGCAGGCCGGGATGCGCCAGCGGCACATGGTAGCCCTCATTGTCGACGTCACGCACGCATTTCCAGTTTGCCTCGATTTCGGTCAAGGCGATCCCCGCTCCGTCCGGCAGGATGGTGTCCAGGCCATAAGGCGCGACCTCCTCGTCGAAACGTGCCATGATCTCCGAGACCGGAGGCTGCGGCCCGGGCTTGAAACGGACAAAGACAAACCCTTGCCAGATATCCATTTCCACCGGCTTCAAGCCCCATTCCACCGGGTCCAGATCCGGCAGCGTCTCGGGCCGGGCAGCTCCCCGCAGGGTGCCGTCCAGATTGTAGACCCAGCCGTGGAACGGACAGATGATCGCATTTTTACACTGCCCCTTCTCCTCGGCCAGCACGCGGCTGCCGCGGTGGCGGCACAAGTTGTGGAAAGCGCGGACATTGCCGTCCTTGCCGCGCACAACCAGCGCCCGCTCGCCCACGAATTCGGCGGTCATGTAATCGCCTGGCTCCGGCACGTCGTTCACGTGGCACACAAGCTGCCAATGCCGACGGAACAGGTGCTCCTTTTCTTCCTCCAGCAGTTCCGGATTGAAGTAGCTCCAGGCGGGCAATCCGGTGCGGCCGGCTCTGGGATCAGACTGAATCAGCACTTCGTCCTTCATACGGGTCTCCTTCCCTCTGACGGGAATCAATAGCATTTTTTATTTGAGCGCTCAAATAAAATATTTCCGCCGAGAGTATTCTGCAGGCTGGACAAACCCGGATTTCCGCGCCAAGTTTGAGCGATCACTCAAACTCAAAGGATGGACATAATGCGCCGCGCCAGAAGCCGCAGAAGATCTCCCCTTTCGACTGACATTCCCGCCAGCAAAGGCCCGCACTCCCTGGCCACGCCAGCCTACACGCCGCTGACCCAGACACAGGTGGACAGGATCGTGGACACCGCGGTTGAATTGCTGGCCACCTCCGGTGTTGTGTTCGAGCCGGGCGGCGAGGCCGACAGCCTGCTGCGCAACGCCGGCTGCAGCCAGTCGGACGATGGCATTGTGACAATTCCGGAAACCGTGACCCGCCGCGCGCTGGAAACCGCGGCCCGCAATACCATGCTGTGGGACCGCAACGGCGAAAACCCCATCACGATCGACTGCAACCACACCTGGTTCATGCCCGGCATGACCTGCATCGCCGTTTACGACGAGGACACCGGAGAGCCGCGCCCCTCGACGCGGGAAGACCTCGCCCTGATCACCCGGATCGCGGACAAGCTGCCGAATGTCGACGGCGTCTGCATCGCCGTGAAGAATGTCGAGGAATCAAACCAGTTCGGCGAAATCGACGAGTTTGCCTGCTTGATGGAAAACACCATCAAACCGCTGGAATACCTCTGCGAACACCCCTCATCGCTGGAGGCAGTGATCGAAATGGCGGCTGCTCTGCGCGGATCGCCTGAGGCGCTGCGGGACAAGCCCTATTTCCTGCATCTGATCACGCCGCTGCCAGTCAACCTGGCGCGGATCCACTCGGAACAGATCATCACCGCCGCGCGGGCGGGCATCCCGGTCGGTGTCGGCACCCTGCCCATCGGCGGCGCATCCTCCCCCATCACCCTGGCCGGCTGCATCACCCATGCGCTGATGACGGATTTCGCGGCTATCGTCCTGGGCCAGCTGGCCGCCGAAGGCAGCTTCTGCGTAGGCTGCTCCGACGTGAACTTCATGGAACCGGCCACCGGCGCTATCGGCAGCTTCTCCCAGACCTCGGTCGCCGACATGGCGATGTGCCAGGTGCGCCGCTCGCTGGGTTTCCCCTCGCTGACCGGCATCGGCGGCTGTTCGGTCGCCCGCCGCTTCAACCAGGATGCGGTCTGGGAAATCTCCTCGAACATGACCCAGATGTTCTACAACCGCCCCGCCACGATCGATTACATGGGCTCCCTCGATCAGGGCCTGACCTACTCGCCGCATGCGCTCTTGCTGTGCGACGACCTTGCTGGCCTGCTGCGCAAGATGTGGCAGGGCTTGGAAATCTCGGCCGAGCAGATGGCCGTCGATCTGATCCGCGAGGTCGGCCCCACCGGCAATTTCCTCGCCCATCAGCACACCGTCGACAACTGCCGGACGCAGGTCTGGAACTCCCGCTATTTCGGCCCGAACATCCCGCTGAGCAACACCGGGCTGGCGGATCAGGACCTTCTGGAGCGCATTGACGGCGACCTCAAGGTTATGCTGGCAGAACTGGAGCAGCCGGACCTGCCGCCGGAAACCAAAGCAGCTGTATCCGCGATTTCAAACAAGTACCGCGGCCACGCGCCCTAATCAGCGAGGCAGCTTTGGTTTTCTCAGGGAACGCCACAAACGCTGGCTTCCTGCCGGGTCCATCCAACAACCGCGATAAACCGCCGCTTGGCGGCCATCCTCTCCAGGATCTTCGGACACACTGCCAGCAGACACAATTGCTAGAGCGATTGTCCTGCTTGAGGGATTTCACTGTGGTGCTCGTCATCTTCATTACCCGACTGTGCAGGTAAATAAGTATGCCGCTCAGAAATAGAAGGCTGCAAACCTCTTATATTTCAGCACTTTATATGAAATAAGTGGTGCCCCCACACGGACTCGAACCGCGGACCTACTGATTACAAATCAGTTGCTCTACCAGCTGAGCTATAGGGGCGCCGAGCTGTGAAACCGCGCTTACCATCCTTCGGCAGTCCGTCGCAAGAGGTCTTTTGAGCAAAATCGCAGACCAGCCGGTAATTGGTACCGCCCTTGCAATACTCTTGCGGGCAACGGATTCGGGAGTGACTGCATATCCGAATATGCCCTCCGCTGCAGGACTGCCTGAAACCGGGCGCCCAATTGGCCCGCAGTCCCCGGCAAGTGCGCAAACGGGTAATCAAGTGAAGCTGTTTCTGCAAATGCGCAGTGTGCAGCGGATCCGTCTTCGGATCTTCCGCCAATCCCCGGAGCCAGGCCGGACGCAGTCCTTGCAACAGCGCGGCACCAGCTGCGAATCCGCAATTCATCAAAATCCCGAAATGGCACTGCTCCATCACAAGCAACCCCGGAAAACCGCCGCCAGAACAGGAAATTCAGCACCGCCTCAGGCAACGCGCCTTTACAGTTGACCTGCAGTAATGGTGTTTTTTGTTTTAATATATGGGCTTATCCTGCCAGCCCGGCAGCTGGAAAATCTTCGCATTTCTGCAAAAAGCCCCTTGCGCCCGCGCGGTGCAGTCAGTAAACAGCGCCTCACACACAGAGTGGCCCGTTCGTCTATCGGTTAGGACGCCAGGTTTTCAACCTGGAAAGAGGGGTTCGATTCCCCTACGGGCTGCCACTTCTTCCGCACAATTCAAATACACTCGCCTCCGGCAGGAAGCAGGTGCGGAAATTACCTGATTAAGCTCTATGCTCCGTTTTGGCGCCCCCGGCAAACTGCGGCAAAGGTCACCAAGCGGTCATGAGCCGGAGGCACTACGCTGCCGCAAACCTGCCCTGCTCAGCAAAAGGGCAGAACTGCTGCGCCGCCCCCTCCGCAGAACATCCGCAGCCTGTGTCACTTGGCAGGGCCACGGGCTGCAAGTTGACGGGCAGACGCCTCAGCCTCCGCAGCTGTTCCGCCGGTTTTCTCCATACCCTCGCGGTAGAAGCAATGCTGCGCCCGCCCGGCGCGCTTGGCAGCGTAAAGCGCGAGATCAGCCTGGTTCAGCAATTCCTGGGCATCCGGCACCTTTTGCCAGGTGGACATCGTCGTGCCTGCACTGGCGGAAATCCGGCAGCTCCGGCCGCCGAACGGCACTGGTTCCTCCAGCCGCTGAATCAACCGCTTGGCAATCGCGGCAAGCCTTCCGGTATCCAGAACCCCCTCGAGGATCATCACAAATTCATCGCCGCCGACACGGGCCACCGTGTCGGACTGGCGGGTGCATTCCACCATGATCCGCGCCGCCTGCTGCAGCACAGCATCCCCGGCGGCATGGCCCAGCGTGTCATTGACCTGCTTGAAGAAATCCAGATCCAGATGCATCAGCGCGAACTCGCGGCCGCTGCCGATCAGCCGGGCCAGGATGTGGTCCATCGCCCGGCGGTTCTTGAGCCCGGTCAGCGTATCGGTGAAGGCCTGTTCTTCGGCGGCGATTTTGGCCCCCTGCAGCCGCAGGTTCAGCTGGCGCGATGCTTCCATCGCGGCTGATTTCGCCTCAACCAGATACAGCATCTCGATGGTCAGGTCTGTGGGGGAAAAATCGGCGCTTGTCAGGTCGTAGTCGCGCACCGCCTCCAGCACCGAAATACCGAAGGACAGATTCAGAAAGGCGCCCTGCCCGTCCGGCAACGGTGTGCACACCCCCTTGAGGCCCGTCTGCGGCGCATCCCGGAAGTGCAAATGCAGTTTGCTGCCGGCGGTTCCCAGCAGATCCTCGACTGACCGGACCGAGCGGGGCCGGGACAGGTCAAACACCCGGAAAAACCGCCGCCCTTCCCATTTCAGCTGCGGGCGCAGCTTCTTCAGGGTTGGCCCGGCCGAAACGATCCGGCCCTTATGGTCAACGATCACAAACATCGGACAGACGACATCTGCCATTCCGGTCAGCTGCTGGAGTGTCATCATAACGTATGAGCCCCCAAGTCAAACTCCCGCCCGGCGGCGAATTTTGTTTCCACCAGGGTGATGGAAATCACCTCTGCGCCGCCGTGGGTGCCGCTGTGATCCAGGAAGACCAGATCGCCGTAATCATCCGCCATCGCCCGCAGAACCCCCATCAGGACATGGGCGTATCCAGGCAGCCCCGGCTGGCAGATCAGCTCAAACTGATCCGGCGCCTGTTCCAGCAGCTCCAGTCCCGGCAGGTGCAAATCGGACACCGCCAGCCTGGCACGGTCCGGCAGGTCATCCAGGGAGTGCAGGAATTCCACATAGTTCACGCCGCCAAAGCGCAGCAGCCGCCGCAGCGCTTCCACCTGCGGGTTCGACACCAGAAAGGTGCCCATGTCTTCCAGCATTTCGGGCAGCGGCCGGGCCAGCACCGTCTCCATCGCCGTCAGCATGCTGCCGGACTGCTCCTCGGTGTAGTACAGCATTGCTTCGAACTCGGTGAAACCGAGTCCGGCCTGCTCCATGACCTCTTCCCAGCGATCCGCCCCGTAGGTACTCGTCACAAAAGCCTGAATCGCCCTGTTGATCAGACCGTGCATGCAATGGCCCCTCTTTGCCTATGCCACAGTCTTGACGCCTGCTGGTTAAGAAAGGCACAACAAAGCAGACCAGTTGAGCGTCCAGCGTCTGAAAATCCCGCTTTTTCTTCCCCTAGCACGAAACCTGCACTCTCAATCTCACCAACCAATTCTGCGCAAAGCCCGGCCATTATAATCCAACCGGAGTGCCGGCCAACCTCTTCCGGCGCTGACAACTGCCTGTATTACTGTACCCGCCCGCCCGCAGTGGCAATCCCGCGGCACAATCCGCCGGCATGCCCGGCGGATTTTCACCACCCGGCCGGCGTCCGCAAAAAAAAGCGGAGGCCCGGCCTCCGCTTCAGCAACCACTGTAGTTAATTTCAGAAGTCGGTGGGCGCCCCGCCCTCAGCCTTGCGCCGGGCCACGAAATCCGCCAGCTCTTCCCGGATTGCCGCATCCATTGGCGGCTCCTCGAAGGACCCGATGATTTCCTTGAACATCTTGTGGGCGCGCTCCGCGGTCCAGGTGGCGCCTGCGGCCTCCCAAGCCTCAAAATTGCGCCAATCGCTCAGGAACGGCTGATAAAACGCCGTGGTGTAGCGGTCTTGGGTGTGCTGGATTCCAAAGAAATGGCCGTCGTTGCCCACCTCCCTGATCGCATCCAGGGCGATTTCCTCCGGTCCGGTGGCGTTGACCGCCGGGTCCATGTAGCGCTGGATCATTTGCAGCACTTCGCAGTCCATGATGAACTTCTCGGGGCTTGCGATCAGCCCGCCCTCCAGCCAGCCGGCCGCGTGATAGATCATGTTGGCGCCAGACTGCACCGCGGACCACAGCGAGTTGGAAGTCTCCCACATCGCCTGCCCGTCCGGAACATTGGCCGCGCAGACGCCGGAGGCCCGCATCGGCAGCCCGTAAAAACGCGCCATCTGGCCGGTCATCTGGGTTGAGCGCATGTACTCCGGGGTACCAAAGGCAGGCGCGCCGGATTTCATGTCCACATTGGAGGTGAAAGTGCCGATCGCCACCGGGCAGCCCGGTGCCACATACTGGAACAGCGCGATTGCGCACAGCGATTCCGCGATGGATTGCGCCACTGCCCCCGCCATGGTCACCGGCGCCATTGCGCCTGCCAGCGTGAACGGCGTCACCACCACCCCCTGGCCGCGGCGGCACAGCCTCAGCGAGCCGTCGATCATCGGCTCATCATGCTTCAGCGGCGAGGTGGAGTTGATGTTGGTGTACATCTTCGGGCTGGCGTCGAACTCCTCATGGCTGTGGCCGCCCGCGATGCGGACCATCTCCATCACGTCCTCGACCCGCTCCTTGCCCAGGCTGTAAGCATGCATCGCCTTGTCGGTCAGCGTCAGCTTGTCATAAAGCACATCCAGATGGCGCACAGAGGCATGGATGTCCACCGGCTCCACCGGATAGCCGCCGGCAAAGTGGATGCAGTTGAAATACTGGGTCAGCTTCAGAAGGTTGCGGCATTGCTCACGGGTGCCCGCTGTCTTCTTGTTCTGCTCCAGGTCCCAGTAGTTCGGCGGTGAGGACACGTTTCCGAACAGCATGACGTCGCCGCCGACGGTGATCTGGCGTTCCGGGTTGCGTGGCGTGAGGGTCCACTGCCGCGGCGCCTTCGCCACCATTTCCATGACAAAGTCCCGGTCCATCCGGACCAGGTCGCCCTCAACCTTCACGCCCGCCTGCTTGAAGATCCCCAGCGCTTCCTCGTTGAAAAACTGGATGCCGATCTCTTCGAGGATGCGCATGGCGCCATCGTGGATGGCCTGAACCCCCTCTTCGCTCAGCGGTTCAATGGGACGGTCGATGTTGCGGGGCGGGTTCCAGGGCATCTGTTCCAGGACTGCACTCCCGCGCCGGGCTGCCGCGCCTGCCCTTCCCCCGCCGCGCCGTTTGCGTGTGCCTGTCTCTGCCATGCCGCCCTCCCCTGGGTCCGAATTATCACGTGCTGACAGGCAAACACTGCGCCATTCCCGGGTGCCTGAACCTGTCCGTTCACGACCCCCCTTGTCGCTTTCTCCGCATCAAGCGCCGGGCCGGAGTATTTCTGTACACTTGTGCCTAGCCTGGCACATAAAAAAGCCGGCGCACAAGGGCAGTGCGCCGGCCGAATGCTCACTTCCCTGTGGAATTGCGGGAATCAGCAGCGGAACTCCAGGGACTCAGCGGTCCAGCCAGCCGGGAATATGGCCGATGTCCGGCAGCACGATATCCGCGTGCGGCAGCAGCTCCTCGCGCAGGGCCATTCCGGTCAGCACAGCAATCCGCTGCATCCCCGCCGCGGCGCCTGCTTCCATGTCATGGCGGCTGTCACCGACCATGGCGGTCCGGTCCGGGGAAACGCCCGCGGCTTTGCAGAACGCCAGCAGAGGGTCCGGGTCCGGCTTGGCGCCGTGGCCGCTGTCGCAGCCCGCGACAAAGGCAAAGCGGTCCAGCACGCCGGCCCGCTGCAGCTGGCTTTTGGCTGAGACCTCGGCGTCATTGGTCATCACCCCCAGCACCTTGCCGCGCGCCAGCAGGCCATCAAGGAACGCTGCCAGCGGCACCGCCGGTGCCAGATCTGCAGCTGACGCGCTCTGAGCAAGATAATCTGTAAGCTCGGCAAGGCTCATATGCTCGACATAAGGTGCAAGCGCCTCTGCCACCTCATCGTTGGAGCTGGCAATTACCAGGCTGTCCGGATTGAACGCCGCACGCTCCAGATCATAGCTGATCGCCTTGGCCATCGCTTTCTTGCAGGAAATGTTCCCTTGCGAGAGGGTTTCAAGCAAGTCCGCCGCCCAGCTGTCCCAGGTGGCGGCGAAGTCGAACAGGGTTCCGTCCTTGTCGAACAGGAAAGCATCTACCGGCATGGCGGGTCCTCATCCGCTGAAATTTGAGCCGAACCTAGGGCCGCTCCGCGCCATTCTCAAGTCCAGTTCACCTGTTCTCCGCCCGGAAGCGACATCCGCGCCTGCATCGGCATCTCATAGGCCAGCCCTTCGGAATCGCAGAACTGCATCACCCAGGCGTCGTCCATCGTCAGAAAATCAAGCACCGAGCCCAGGAAAGCCGGTTCCGCCGCTTGCGCCCGCAGATCCGCTTCGCTGGCGCCGGTGGCACCCAGAAAGACCGGTAAAAGCTCGTCATTTCCGGCCAGCCAGGCCAAAGCCTTCAGCGCCAGTGTCTCTGCCCCATCAGCGGAAATCCGCATGTTCTCCACACTCCTGCCGCATTGCAGCCAATTTAGTAAAAATCTGAAAGGTTTTTTTAACCAGTCTCAGCAAAATTGGAAATCATAGGATTTGCAAGGGGCGAAAGGATACCGCGTGCAAGGCACTATCCTGGTCATCGACGGCGTCTCCACCAACCGCATCATGCTGAAGGTGCAGCTGGCGGCTGCCTACTACGATGCCGTGCAGGCCGGCAGCGTGGCAGAGGTGCTGCAGGCCGCCCGCAACTGCCGCCCCGACCTTGTGCTCACAGCGATGTCGCTGCCCGATGGCACCGCTGCAGATGTCAAACGCACGCTGGCAGCGGATGAATCGCTTGCCGATCTGCCGGTGATCGCGGTTTCCGACTGGGAGGGCCACCAGGCCCGGCTGCAGGCACTGGCCGCAGGCATTGACGATGTGCTGCAGCAGCCGGTGGACGACGTGATCCTGCAGGCCCGCATCCGCAGCCTGCTGCGCGCGCGCAGCGCCAGCGAGGAGCTGAACCTGCAGCGCGACGCCTCGCAGGGCTTCATCCTGCCGCTGTGCGACCGTGCTGGCGCCGAGAGCCTGCGCAATGCCACCGTTGCCCTGGTGGCCGAGGACCCGCGCACCGCCATGGCTTGGCGCGACCGCCTGTCCTCCAGCCTGCCCTATGCGCTTCGCAGCCACGCCATCAGCGACATTCAGGGCCTGATGCAGGCGCCGGTGGCAGATGCCATCATCATTGAACTGAACGAGGCGTCGGCCGGCCCCGGCCTGCGCCTGCTGGCCGACCTGCGCGCCCGCGCTGCCACCCGCAAATCAGTGGTCATTGCCGTGCCCAATCCCGCCGATCCGCATATCGCGGCAGAGGCGCTGGACCGCGGCGCCCACGACGTGCTGCAAACCGGGTTCGATGTCGAAGAGCTTGCCCTGCGCCTGAACATGCAGCTGCAGCAGAAAGCCCGCAACGACCTGATGCGCGACAGCGTCCGCAATGGCTTGCGCGCAGCCAACCTGGACCCGATGACCGGCCTCTACAACCGCCGCTACGCCAAGCCTTTCCTGGACCGGGTGGCGCATTCAGCTTCCGAGACCGGCGAAAAATTCGCCGTCATGCTGGCCGATCTCGACCACTTCAAGCGGATCAATGACCTCTATGGCCMCCCGGCAGGCGATGCCGTGCTGATCGAGGCCGCCCGCCGCATGCAGGCAGTGCTGGGTCCGGCGGACCTGCTGGCCCGCGTCGGCGGCGAGGAGTTCATGGCGGTGCTGCCCGGCGCCACCGAGGCGGAAGCCAGCCTCGCGGCCATTGCCCTGTGCAATGCAATCAACGGCACCCCGTTTCAGGTGCCGGGTGCTGCCGAACCGGTCAAGGTCACGATCAGCGTCGGCGCGGTCATGGGCGGCGCTGGCCACGGCGGCAGCACTGCTGTGCTGGTCGAAAAGGCGGATCAGGCGCTTTATGATGCCAAGAACGCGGGCCGCAATCAGGTAACCTTGTCGCCCGCATGCACTGAGGCCGCCTGACCGGAGGCAACCAATTCACTGGCAACGGCGTCGCACAGCGCCGCCATCATTTCCAGGTCTGCCTCTTCAAACGGCTCCCGCGCCTCAATGGCTGTGAAGTTCACGGTCCCCCAGGCCGCACCTCCGATTTTGACTGGCGCACCGATGTAGGTCTCAAGCCGGAACATGTCATAACAGGGATGCCCGGCTATCTCCGAACTGCCCGCCTGATGAAAGGCCAGCGGCGCCTCCGACCGCAAGGTGTGAACACAGTAGGTGTCTCCCAGGCTGAACTCTGTGCCGGGATCAACCTCGGCTTCCTGCGAGACGCAGTACTCGACAACATATTTACTGCCCTGAACCCTGCTCACCAGAGCGGAGGAGGTTTTGAAAAGCTCATTTCCGCTGGCAAGGAGATGCCTGATTTTTTCCTGCGGCAACAAGTCCCGGCACTCCGCTATCGCCTGAATGACCGCTGCGGCCTGACTGCTGTTTTCCATTCTGCCCCCATCGCAGTTCCCCGGAGACCTGACAGCCGAACCTTCAGCACCAGGCTGCCTTGCCGGTGCCGGGCACAGGACCGCCGTGCTCCGAAACAAATCCTTGTCACGGGAACCCTCCAAAGCAACGGCGGATTGCTTTGCCTGCGGCCAAACCAGCGCTTTTGCAATCGGAGCGCGCAGAAGGTTCAATCCTGAGGTGCTGCACTCGCCCGCACGCAGAAAGCAAGCCCTTGCGTTCCCGCCGGTTCCGGCGTCCGGGAACCGGCCGAACTTTTCCCGAAGGCTATTCTGCCTCGCGCCAGCCGTGCCGCTTGCCCTTGCCGCGGCGCTGCATCCGCTCCTCCAGGCGGTCCGCGAAGTCCATCCGCTCCTGCGGCGCCATCTCTTCCAGCTTCTTCACCCAGGCTTGCTGCACCTTGGTGTGGAACGCGTGACGTTCCTCGGCCTGCGCCTGCATCAGTGCCAGCAGCGCGGGCGCATCGAATGCTTCGCTGCGCAGCGCTGCCACCACCGCGGCGCCTTCCGCACGGCGGCGCTGGACAAAGCTGCCGTGATCTCCCCCCGCCTGCTGCCGCAGCGCCTTGCGGGTATCGCGGTCCAGCTCACGGAAAATCATCGCCCCCACCGACGGCGGCCGCTGCCAGTGCCTGTCCTTGCCGCTGAACCGCCAGGCGGCCCCGGCCGCGATGCCGATCACAGCCAGGTTCAGCGCCAGCGATCCCGCCAGCAGCAGTTTCAGCCACAGCTTCATCTTGGGTTTTGCCTCCGCAGTCATTGCAGGTCCTCGCTCAGCATCAGCGCCATGTCATAGCTGCCGTCCGCAAAGGCGGTGCTGCTGTCCTCATATCCGGCCAGTGCCACAGGGTCCGGCATGAACGAGGGCGGCGCCAGGCCGATCCACAGGCCCGCGGCGCTGGCCGCTGCCAGCCCGCCCAGGGCCGGCCAGCCGCCCAGCGCCTCCGCCAGCTGCCGCCACAGCGGCTGCCGTGCCGGCTCTGCAGGCTGGTATTCCGGCTGCACACGCGCCGCATCCGCCAGGATGGCAGCACTCAGATGATCCGGCAGCACGGGCGGCGTGCTGCGTGCCTCAGCAAACAGGCCGTCCAGTTCCTGCAGTGATTTATCCGTGTCAGCCATCGCTATACCCCAACTCTTCGCGCCGCCCGGCCAAGGCCGCAGCCAGCGCCCGTTTGCCCCGGGCGGTGAGACTTTCCACCGCCTCGGTGCTGATGTCCATGATCCCGGCAATCTCCGGGTTCGAAAGCTCTTCCAGGTGCCGCAGCACCACCGCCTGACGCTGCCGCTCCGGCAGTTGCATCAGCGCCGCCTGCAGCGCATCCTGCCGCGCACCCTCCTGCAGCTGCTCCGCGGCTGAGCGGCCCGGGTCCGGCGGTTCCGGCACCGCATCCAGATCCACATGGCCGCCGCGGGCGCGCCGCTTGCGGTCGATGCACAGGTTCATCGCCACCCGGTACAGCCAGGTCGACACCTGCGCCTCCCCCGGCCGCCAGTCCGGCGCCATCTTCCAAAGCCGCAGCATCGCTTCCTGGGTCACATCTTCGGCCTCCGCGCGGATCCCCATCACCCGCATCGCCACGCCGAATACCCGCGGCCCCAGCCGCGCGGTCAGCTCTGCTGCCGCCCGGCTGTCGCCATTGGCATAAAGCACCAGAAGCGCATCGTCGGAAGCCTCCCCCGCCGATGCACTCATGGCTGCCGGACCCGCATCAGGGGCCCGGCGCCGCGATATTTCCGCGTTATGCAGCACGCCTCAGCGATCAGTTCTGCTCCGTTTCATCCCCATGCCGGTGCTTGCCGCCGTGGCGCATCCGGGCGTCCTCGAATTCTTCCTTCGAAATCCCGCCGCTGCCATCGGCATCCATCCGGTCGAACATCTTGCCCGCCCGGCGCGGCTGCGGCAGCTCGTCCTTACTCAACGCGCCATCGCCATCCTTGTCAAAGCGTTCCAGCATATGCGCAGCACGTTCGTTCGCCCGCGCCTGCGCATGCGCCTGCATCTCGTCCAGCGTCAGCTTGCCGTCGCCATCCGCGTCCGCCTTGGCAAAACGCGCCTCCTTCATGGCCTCGATTTCGGCCTTGCTGACCTCACCGTTGCCATCTGCGTCAATCTCCTCAAAGGACATCTTCGGCCCATGATGGCCAAAGCCCTTGGCCAGTACAGCACTGCCTGCGGTCATGCCTGCAGCAGCCACGATCAGGGCGATGAACTTGACGTGTTTCATATCGTCTTTCCTTTGTTCAGCGGCAGCCTCTTGCTGCCCGATGCACAGGAAAAACGCCCCAAGCCCGCGCTTCCGTCGCAAAACCGCGAAAAAATTTTCAGCCGCCCTCCCGTTGCGGCAAACCGGCGCAGAAATTGGCGTTTCCCCTTTCGCCCCCACCTGAAGCGCGCAAAGATACCTGCAGCACACAGGATAAAACC
>NZ_LYUZ01000014.1 GCF_001679925.1 Leisingera sp. JC1
GCCCCGGCCCGTTCCCACAGGCGCACAGGCCGCCGCGCCCGTTCCCGCGGCTGCGCCCGGCCCAGACATTCTGCACGCCTTCTGCGAGGGGGCCGGACTGGACYCCGGCCTGGCGCAAAGCGCCGACCCGGAACAACTGGCCCGCTCAATGGGCAAGGCGCTGCGCGGTTCCGCCGGAGAAATCATGCGGATGCTGCAGGACCGGGCCAGCGTCAAACAATTCACCAAGGGCGGCGAGCGCACCATGCGCAATGCTCAGGGCAACAATCCCCTAAAGTTCCTGCCGGATACAAACGAAGCGCTGGATGCAATGTTCCTGAATCCGCGCGAGGGCTTCATGGAAGGACCGGAAAGCTTTACCGCTGCCCTTGCGGATCTCCGCAGCCACCAGCAGGCGGTCTTTGCAGCCCTGCAGCCGGCACTTGCAGCCGTTTTGCAGGGCCTGTCGCCGGAAGAGATCGAAGCTGCCGCCGGCGGCTCCGCTCTGCTGGGCGGCAGCCGCCGCGGGAAACTGTGGGAGAGCTTTGTGGCCCGCTGGGACGAGAAGGCTGCAGAAGCTGAACACGGGATGCTGGACGTCTTCCTGAAAGCTTTTGCGCAGGCCTATCATGATGCTGCGCAGCAGAATGGGAATTTCGACTGAACTGTCACCCTTGACGACATGTTAAAGTTGATTAAGTTCGGCGCAGATTTGAAAAGCAAAAAACCTCTGGTTGATTTTGGACAGGAGTGATTGATGCACAGCAGCGCAATTACCGCGCCCCTGTCCGATAGCGCCCCCTGCGGTCCGGACCTGAACGCCAGCTTTGACCCGGAGTACGAGGAGTACTATTTCGGCGCGGTCGGGCGTCTTCCCGGGTTCTACATGCAGCCCGGTGTCGAGCGCCCTGACGGCAGCCGCTCTCCGGACCGGATTTTCGACCCCAAGGATGTCGATCACCGCGCGGAGAAACAGGCGCTGGATGAACTTTTGACACGCAGCAGGGATCTGCGTCTGCTGGTGCTGCAAGCGCAATGGGATGCGCTGGCCGGGCGCCGCAGCGATCTGGCCAGCACCATCGAGACCATCGCCGGCCTGCTGGAGCACTACCCGGCGGAGGCGCATCCGACGCTGGATGACGGCGGCTCAGAACGCCGGGATGCGATCAATGACCTGAACCAGCCCGTGACAATGGTGCAACCGCTGATGTTCATGGGGCTGGCAGGCACCACCGAAGTTACCCTGCGCAAGATCCGCGCCGCAAGCGGCACCGCCGCACCGCTGCAGCATGAAACCGACCTGGAGCTTAAACCGCTACAGGACACCCTTGCCTCGCCTGCCAATGCCAGCAAGGTCAGTGCCTGCCATCAGGATTTCACCCGCATCTCCAACGCGTTGAGTCGGATTGAAATCTCCTGCAAAAACAATGTGGAAAGGCCATTCACTCCCAGCTTCGACCAGCTGCGCCCGGTTGTATCCGAGATCCTGCAAACACTCGCTGAAGCCCGTCCGGAGCTGAAGGCCGCAGAGG
>NZ_LYUZ01000015.1 GCF_001679925.1 Leisingera sp. JC1
GCTCTCAGATAAGCGTTCTGGCTCAACGATGTTTCAGGACGAAATCTGCCGGCATCCCGCCGTTCAGACCGTGCCCTATTCGCCGCATTCCAATCTGGAGACCCATTGGTGGCTGATGGCGGCGGTGCTGCTGCGGCGCCCGGATCAGCTGTTCAGCGCGGGACAGGCATACMGCGGCTATGGCMGCCCGGCGAATGCCCGCGCCTATATGGTGGATCTGCTGGCGCGATGCGTGCCGGATTTTCAGCCGCCGGAAGACGCCCGGGCCCTGGTCTTCGAGGGCTGGGAAGCCTTGTGCCGCACCTATGCGCGCCCGGTGTTCTTTGAAAAATCGCCGCAGTTCATTGCCCACTGGGCAGCCCTGAGCCTGATCCTGGAATGGATGCAGGCCACCAGTTTTGACGTGAAGATCGTGACAATGGTCCGCAACCCGCACGGCACGCTGTATTCCGCCGCCGCGCTCTTCGGCACCGATCCCGGCGAGCGGCAATACGGCTGGCTCGAACTCAGCCGCAATCTGCTGGCATTTGAACAGATGCTGCCCGAAGGCAGGCTCCTGCGGGTCCGCTACGAGGATCTGGTGCTGCAGCCCGCTGAAGGCTTTGCTGCAATCTGCCGGTTCATCGGCATCGGGCCTGACCCCCGGGTCGGCTCCGGCACCCATGCGAAATCCTCCGGGAAATGGAAACAGGACGGCAGCTACACGCTGCAACTTGATCCGGCGGTTCAGCAGATCGCCGGGCACTTTGGCTACAGCAGCGCAGATCTGGCCAATCCGCAAGGCACCGCTGCAGGCGCGGAGCGGAAACCGCTCAGGCGCCGGTCGCCCCGGCTGCAGGCCAACCGGCTCAGGGACAGGCTTGTGCAGCCGGCCCTGCTGCGCTTGCGCAGCGCATTTGGCCGGAAACCGGCAAAAGACGATTCACTCAGGTAACCAGGCGTGGAGTCATAATGAGTATTAACAAACAGGTATTGGTGACAGGCGGCGCAGGTTTTATCGGATCTCATTTGATCGACCGGCTGATCGCGGACGGCACCGACGTCTTATGCGTCGACAATTTTTACACCGGAACAAAACCCAACATCTACCACCTGAAGAACAACGTCCATTTCGAGCTGATACGCCACGACGTCACCTTCCCGCTCTATGTCGAGGTGGACGCGATCTTCAATCTCGCCTGCCCGGCCTCGCCGGTCCACTACCAGCACGACCCGATCCAGACCACGAAGACCAGCGTGCATGGCGCCATCAACCTGCTGGGGCTGGCCAAGCGGCTCAAGTGCCCGATCCTGCAGGCCTCCACCAGCGAAGTCTACGGCGATCCCAAGGTGAACCCGCAGCGCGAAGACTACTGGGGCAATGTCAATCCGATCGGCCCGCGGTCCTGCTACGACGAGGGCAAGCGCTGTGCGGAGACGCTGTTCTTCGATTATCACCGGCAGACCGGGCTGGACGTCAAAGTGGCGCGCATCTTCAACACCTACGGACCCAGAATGCATCCCAATGA
>NZ_LYUZ01000016.1 GCF_001679925.1 Leisingera sp. JC1
CCCAACTTGTACCTTGGGATTTTCTCGCTGCGCGCGCTCGCAGCAGCAAAATCGCCGCGACTGCATCTTGTTCGGCGCCGCTGCGCGGCGTGAAAACCAGCCATTCAAGCGTGCTGCAGCGAGATCTGAAACCCGAATTTACATGTCGCGGGACTTTCCTGACTTTCGCTGCACGCGCGAAATAGGTGACTCACGAAAGGTGCCTTAGCGCTCACCGCAGAACCGCTCTTGCCACTCTTCTCGCTCGGCGTCGGTGATCTTGCGGAAGGTCACCTCGGGCACCTCGAAGGCGTGGCCTGCGGGGAGGACGCTCAGCGCCGCATCCAGATCGCCCGGCCAGCCGTCATCCTCGGTCTTCAGCGCCGCCAGCAGCTGCGCCGAGGCGTCGGGGATGAAGGGCGAGGAGATCACCGCATAAAGGCGGATCATGTTCAGCGCGAGGCGCACCTGCATCGCCGCAGCTTCGGGGTCGGTCTTGAAGGTCGACCATGGCGCGGCCTCCTGCAGGTACTCGTTGCCGAGCACCCATGCGGTGCGCAGGGCACCAGCGGCCTTGCGGACCTCATGCGCTTCCATCTTCGCCTCGTACTCGCGGATTTTCTCCGCCAGATCGGCAATCAGATTGGCCTCGAGATCGCGCATGGCGCCGCCCTCGGGCACCACTTCGCCGAACTTCGAGCGGCAGAATTTGGTGACGCGCGAGGCGAAGTTGCCCAGAACGTCGGCGAGGTCCTTGTTCACCGAGGCCTGTAAGTTCTCCCAGGTGAACTCGGAGTCCGAGTTTTCCGGCGCGTGACTCAGCAGCCACCAGCGCCAGTAGTCTGCCGGGAGAATCTCTAGTGCCTGATCCATGAACACACCACGCCCGCGCGAGGTGCTGAACTGGCCACCGTCGTAGTTGAGGTAGTTGAACGACTTGATGTAATCTACCCGCTTCCACGCCTCGCCCGACCCGATGATCGTGGCAGGGAAGGTCAGCGTGTGGAAGGGCACGTTGTCCTTGCCCATGAACTGCGTGTAAATCACATCGTCGGCGCCCTTGTCGGTGCGCCACCAGCGCGCCCAGTCGTCGCCCTTGCCAGCATCGACCCATTCCTGCGTGTAAATGCTGGATTGAATTTCCCCGGAAGTGCTGGCGCAAATTTCCCCACCTCGCGGGTTCGGCGATCAGCCGCGATGGTGATCGGCACCTCCGTTTTTTGGTGGCCGGCCGCGCCGTTTCGGCGGGAGCGGCGGTGCAATGTTGGCATGGGCGCGGGTGTGCTCGGGGATCAGGTCAGCATGTTTGCGCAACCGGTAGCTGGCGCCCTCGATCTGGACCACAACGGCATGGTGCAACAGTCGGTC
>NZ_LYUZ01000017.1 GCF_001679925.1 Leisingera sp. JC1
GCCGTAGCCGCCGCCAGTCTCTGATTGCAACCGGTAAGGCGGGCTGCCGCCTGCCTCTGCTCCGGTCACGAAACTGCCGCGCCCGACCTGGCCGTCAATCAGCCGCTGCCGCCGCAGGCTGTCATAGGCCTTGCTGACCGTATGCACGCTCAGGCCCAGT
Organism: Leisingera sp. JC1; assembly: GCF_001679925.1. Taxonomy (GTDB): domain Bacteria; phylum Pseudomonadota; class Alphaproteobacteria; order Rhodobacterales; family Rhodobacteraceae; genus Leisingera. The sequence continues at coordinate 161 of NZ_LYUZ01000017.1, forward strand.
TCCTGTGCCATCCGGCGATGGGTCGGCAGTTGCGCGCCCGCGGCCAGGCGGCCATCGGAGATCGCCCTGGCCATGGCCTGCGCCAGGCTGGCATGCAGCGGCGCTGTGAGGGTCTCGGGATCGGGATACCAGATTGTCATGCGTCAATCCTACCGATGCGCCGCGGGAATGCCCAGCCCTCCCCGGCCTGGCGGCACCGGCCCCGCAAACGGAATAGCGCCCCAGTTTAACTAACTTCAAGGCAACTCGCCGGCCCGCTGTTAACCCAATGTTTGCTGCCCTTTGGCAAGGATTATGGCGGAAATACGGCGGCTTTGCCGCAATTGCCCGAATGGGGCCGTGAACATTCCCCATTCCGCCGGCAGCTTAAAGGTCCGCCCGCGCCCTTCCGGCCCGGGACCGAGCAGCCAGGAGGAACAGACGCCGTGCCGCACGACCCATCTTCCGCCGATCCGGCGCAGACCTGCGAACTGCCCTGCGGCTTCAAGCTGTTGCAGGGCCAGTACCAGATTGAGCGCCCGCTGATCAGCGGCGGCTTCGGCATCACCTATCTGGCGCGCGACAGCCTGGAACGGCGGGTGGTGATCAAGGAGTGCTTTCCCGCGGGGCTGTGCCGCCGCAACGGCCCGGAGGTGGAGCCGACGGCGCCGGAACACGCCAAATCCTGTCGCAACGTGCTGCGCGCCTTCCTTCGCGAGGCGCATCTGCTGGCCCGCGCCGAGCACCCCGGCATCGTCGGTGTGCATCAGGTCTTCAAGGAAAACCAGACCGCCTATATCGCGATGGAGTTCATTGACGGTCTTGACCTGCTGACCGTGCGCGAGGAACAGCCCGAGCGGCTGACCGCACCGGTGCTGCAGCAGATTGTCGGGCGAGATGTCGCGGTGCAGAATACCAAGCCCGTGCAGGCAGCCAAGCGCCTCCAGCGCCTGTGTCAGAATCTGCCGCAGCACCGGTGCGGTCAGCCGCTCGGGCTGTTCCTCGCGCACGGTCAGCAGGTCAAGACCGTCAATGAACTCCATCGCGATATAGGCGGTCTGGTTTTCCTTGAAGACCTGATGCACACCGACGATGCCGGGGTGCTCGGCGCGGGCCAGCAGATGCGCCTCGCGAAGGAAGGCGCGCAGCACGTTGCGACAGGATTTGGCGTGTTC
>NZ_LYUZ01000018.1 GCF_001679925.1 Leisingera sp. JC1
CCCTTCCGGGATGCCCGAGATGAGCCTTCAAGAGAGTATTCCCCCAGGCCCCTGCACCGCCACAGCCGCGCAGGCCGCCTCGCTGCAGGCGCTCCTCAACACCTACCTGCGCGAAATGGCCCCCGGCAGCGCCGTGCTGACGGATGCGCGCGATGCGGTGGAGATCCCGCTCAGCCACATCCCCGCCCGGCTGCGGCTGCGGATCACCTATTTCTCCGCCACCGGCCCGCACCGTTTCGGACCGGCGCAGATCCTGTTTGATGGCTCCAGCACCTGGCACTCCGCGCCAACCGTTCAGGTCCTGACCCTGATCGCGCAGGAGTGTTTTGCGCGGCTCAACAGCCGCGATGCGGGCCAGCTACCGGAATTCCTGCGCGGCCTCTTCAACAGCAACGCCGGGATTGAACAAAACCTGAGCCGCCACGCTGGAACACCGGATCCCGACGGCTTCCTCAGCGCTGAACAGGCGCTGGCTTACGGCCATTGGCTGCACCCCACCCCCAAAAGCCGCGACGGGCTGACCAACTGGCAGCAGGCGGCCTACGCGCCTGAATACGCAGGTGAATTCCGCCTCACCTTCTTTGCCGCAGACAAGGCCCTCGTCGCACAAGGCTCCGCCCAACAGCCCGCCACAGAGATGCTCCGCCAGATCCCCGGCCTCGACGGCGCCTTCCGGCTGCGCCCGGATGAGGTGCTGATCCCCGCCCACCCGCTGCAAGCGCAGATGCTGCGGCTCGACCCGGAGGTGCAGGCGCTGCTGGCCTCGGGCCGCCTGCGTGATCTGGGCGAGGCTGGCTGCCAATTCGCCGCCACCTCCTCCCTGCGCACGCTCTATGCGCCCGACTGCCCCTGGATGCTGAAATTCTCGGTCCCGGTGCGGCTCACCAACTCCCTGCGCGTGACCAAGCACAACGAGCTGGAAACCGGCGTCTCCATGGCCCGGCTGCTGCACCAACTGGGCGCCGGCAGCCTGCATCCGCGTTTCAGCATCCTCAACGACCCCGCCTATCTGACCCTCACTCTGCCCGGCCGCCGCGAAAGCGGGTTTGAAGTGATCTTCCGCGACAACCCCTTCATGGGCACGGCGGGCAACGGCATCTGCAACCTCGCCGCCCTCACCGCCGACCCGCTGCCGGGCCGAACCCCGCTGCTCAATAGCCTCATCCAGCGGCTGGCCGCAGACCACGGCGGGACACCGGCAGATGCCGCCCGTCTCTGGTTCGAGGCCTACCTCACCTGCATGCTCGACCCGGTCCTGGACCTCTATG
>NZ_LYUZ01000019.1 GCF_001679925.1 Leisingera sp. JC1
GTACCGGCCCTGAGCAACGCGGGCACCGCCTCGAACGCGGGCACCGTGTACCGGCCCTGAGCAACGMGGGCAYCGCCTCGAACGCRGGCACYGTGGGCACGCTGGACCAGACCGGMGGCAGCTTTRCAAACAGCGGTAYTGTCAGCGGTACGGCAGCGATTTCGGGCGGCAATGTGACCAACAGCGGTTCGATGGACGGGGCCGTGATCGTCTCGGGCGGTTCGCTGGACAGCTCTGGCACGTTGAGCGGCGATGTGACGGTTGCAGCGGGAGCGGAACTGACCACCAGCGGCATTGCCGGGATGGTGGACAATGGCGGCACAGTCAGCGTCACCGGCGGCAGCACCGCCGATCTGAACAACAGCGGCAGCGCCACAGTGAGCGGCGGCACGGTGGCGGACTTGGAGAACAGCGCCAGCGGCGAKCTGACGATTGCCAGCGGCGGCACGGTGACAGCGCTGAGCAATGCGGGCACCGCCTCGAACGCGGGCACCGTGGGCACGCTGAACCAGACCGGAGGCAGCTTTGCAAACAGCGGTMYTGTYAGCGGTRCGGCAGCGATTTCGGGCGGCAGTGTGACCAACAGCGGTTCGATGGATGGGGCTGTGACCCTGTCGGGCGGTTCGCTGGACAGTTCCGGCACGCTGAACGGCGAGGTGACGGTTGCGGCGGGAGCGGAACTGACCACCAGCGGCATTGCCGGGACAGTGGACAACGGCGGCACAGTCAGCGTCACCGGCGGCGGCACCGCCGATCTGAACAACAGCGGCAGCGCCACGGTGAGCGGTGGCGTGGTGGCGGACCTGGAGAACAGCGCCAGCGGCGATTTGACGATTGCCAGCGGCGGCGAAGTAACGGCCCTGAGCAACGCGGGCACCGCCTCGAACGCGGGCACCGTGGGCACGCTGGACCAGACCGGAGGCAGCTTTGCAAACAGCGGTATTGTCAGCGGTACGGCAGCGATTTCGGGCGGCAATGTGACCAACAGCGGTTCGATGGACGGGGCCGTGATCGTCTCGGGCGGTTCGCTGGACAGCTCTGGCACGTTGAGCGGCGATGTGACGGTTGCAGCGGGAGCGGAACTGACCACCAGCGGCATTGCCGGGATGGTGGACAATGGCGGCACAGTCAGCGTCACCGGCGGCAGCACCGCCGATCTGAACAACAGCGGCAGCGCCACAGTGAGCGGCGGCACGGTGGCGGACCTGGAGAACAGCGCCAGCGGTGATCTGACGATTGCCAGCG
>NZ_LYUZ01000020.1 GCF_001679925.1 Leisingera sp. JC1
GATTTTCCTCGGTTTGGTGGCTACAGCACAAGTGAAACACCCGGTCCCATCCCGAACCCGGAAGTTAAGCACTGTCGCGCCGATGGTACTTGGGCTCAAGCCCTGGGAGAGTAGGTCACCGCCAAACCTAGTAAAATCCAAACATCTCTCTAAACGATAACAAAACACCTGACGCGGGATGGAGCAGCCAGGTAGCTCGTCAGGCTCATAACCTGAAGGTCGCAGGTTCAAATCCTGCTCCCGCAACCACTTTTACCGAACACCCAAGCGTGTTCCCGTCAAGCCCTTCTCCGGAAGGGCTTTTTGCGTTTTGGGCCAGGCCGATCATCGCTGCCAGCGCGCCTTCGAGAGCCACCGTGGCCTAGCCGTTCTTGTGGCTTACCACCACGCGCTCGATGAGACCGCGTACCGTCTCCAGGGCCTCAGTGCGGACCTCTGGGTCTGCGAGGGTCGCGGAAAGCTCGGCGACCTTCTTTCGGTAAAGCTCAGAGAGATTGGGATTGAACCGAACCGGTTCTGGGGCAGGAGCCGCGAGTTCGAAATCTAGCTCTGAGAGGCGTGCCTCCAGTTCTTCCAGCCGAACCAGAAGACCGGGGGTGCGGAGGCCTTCTGCAATCGCGTCATAAAGCCCGTCAAGCTTGTGACTGGCGGTGGCGCGTTCGGACTTGAGCCGCGCGCGGGCTGCTTCCTGGCTGTCAGCTTCGGTGTTGGCGGCCATTGTGAATGCCTTGACGAAGGCGGCGACGGCATCGGGCTGCATCAGCCTGGCGCGCAACAAGTTCAGCACGGCTTCTTCCAAAATCGGGCGCCGCACGGATTCCTTGTGATTGCAGGTTCCGAGCTTACGGGCGGCGGAGCAGGCAAGGTAGTCCCGGCCCGCAGCCGCCAGCGGCCCGCCACAGCTGCCGCAGAATGCAATCCCGGTCAGGAGATGCAGTTTACGCCGCTTCTCCCAGAAGCGGGTGGCTTTCATGGCCTGTACCCGGTGTAAATGCTGGATTGAATTTCCCCGGAAGTGCTGGCGCAAATTTCCCCACCTCGCGGGTTCGGCGATCAGCCGCGATGGTGATCGGCACCTCCGTTTTTTGGTGGCCGGCCGCGCCGTTTCGGCGGGAGCGGCGGTGCAATGTTGGCATGGGCGCGGGTGTGCTCGGGGATCAGGTCAGCATGTTTGCGCAACCGGTAGCTGGCGCCCTCGATCTGGACCACAACGGCATGGTGCAACAGTCGGT
>NZ_LYUZ01000021.1 GCF_001679925.1 Leisingera sp. JC1
CAGGCCGCCGGCGGTACCTGCTGTGAACATGGCGTGAAGCCGTGCCGCAGCGCGGGCACGCCGCCGTGGCTTTGGCGGAACGCGAGTGGATCCGGACCGTGTTTCCAACAAGCTCAACCTGGTTGGCCTTGAGACCTGCTGGCAGGAAATCCCGCCGTGAAAACTGTGACGCCATCGGCAACCTCCTGCAAAACCTACCGATATATAGCGCTTAGCTGGTTGGGCTGCACCAAATCTGCTTCAGATCCAGTTTTGAACGCTCATTGACATTCTCGGTTTCTAGCGCCTTTTCCCGCGCCTGCTGCAACTCCTTTCCTCGCTCGACAAATCGCCGAACACGCTCGGGATCACGTTCAAAGTTGCGTATGCCGCCGCGGCTGCGAAACTTGGTGTTATGCTCCTAGGCCACCGTTTGTTTTAACGTTCGGCATACCCACGTCGTGATCAATGCAAAATCGGGTGACGCTCGAGATCATAAGCGCGCAGGATTACACGCGCTGCGGTTCGCAAACTCATACTCTGGTTCTTCCGGCCCGAGCGAGTGAACGCTTCCACGGCAGCTTCGATCCCTGTGTCATCAATACCCTTCTTGTGACCCTCACGGCGAATAAATCTCACCAGCTCAGCTTGTGTCAGATGCCGCAAACGGATTGGCGGGCATCTGCTTAGAAGAGGCTCGGGCAGGCTCCGGAAGTCATTCGAGGTCAGCACCCATGCCACCCAGCTCATGTCGAATTTCACTTGGTAGTATGGGCAGCTCCAGTTTTGCGCCGTCATAGGCTCAAGGAGGGGCAGCAAGGCCTCGGTCAGCCCAAACGCTCGTCCTGATACAGATTTCGCGGTGCCAGCTTTTTCGACCTCGTCAACGACAACCACCGGGTTCGCGACCCGAGATTGAAGAATGGTTTCCAGAACTCGGCCGAGAGCAGCATTGCTCCAGCCTTTCTGTGAGCCAACGATTCCGAAGGATGCGTTGTATGCGCCGTCCACTTCCCATTGGGAAGTTTCGCGCCTTGCTGTTGACAGGCTCCAGCCATTTGTGCGGACGAGCACGTCAGGGAGTCCCGGGCGAGCTCACGTCTTTTGATTGTTCGTCGGCATAGGCCCAGGGCATCAAGGCGTCGATATCCTTGTTGAGATGGCCCGCGGCCAATTTGGTGAACAGGCCGACCAAATAGGCATAGGGTTCGACCCCGTTCATCCGGCAGGTTCCGATAAGGCTGG
>NZ_LYUZ01000022.1 GCF_001679925.1 Leisingera sp. JC1
TTGTAGGCTTGTAGGCCAGCACCCCGGCGGGCACCGGAACCGCCTTGCCCCGCCCCTGCATCTTGCGGTCGGCCCAGGCCAGCAGATCCGCAATCCGCTTACCGTCCAGGAACGGATTGGCAGCCACCACTGCCGCGCCCATGACGTCGCCGACACCCAAGGAGGGATCACTGGACAGGGCCCGGTGCGCCCCCTCCGCCCCCAGGAAATGCGCCAGGTACAGGCGCCCGGCGGTGGTCTGATGCCCCCGCGCCTGCAGGTACGCCTCGTTTTCCCGTGCCAGGTTGCGCACCATTTCCCGGCTGAGCCCGGGGTCCAGCCGCAGCGCCAGCAGCTCTGCCCGTGCCAGACCTTGCACCAGATCCGGGCGGTAGCTGCGCACCATCCGCAGCCAGGTGCCCTCAATGAACTGCCCCAGTCCGGTGGCAGTGGACAGCGGGTTTCTGGCATCGGCCCGCCCGGCGCTTTCCACCTGCACGATCCGGCCGACCAGCGCATCCACAGCCTCAATGCCAGCGACGCCCCCTTCGGAGAAGCTGAAACAGCCAAAGCCGCTGTCCGGCCCGGATCTTGCCGTCACATAACAGCGCATCTGGCCCGACGGGCTGTCGACACCGGCAAACAGGACCTGGCCGGAACCCAGCCCTTCCGGGCCAGGATTGGCGGCAAACACCAGCGTAAGCCGGTCTTCACCGGAGACCGGGCGCTCCAGGTCAAAGCTCCTGGACAGCATCACGATCAGCTCGCCCGCCAGATCGGTCGCCAGCCCGTTTCGAAGCGCTGTGGAATAGAGCGCATCCAGCAACCGCGGCGGCTGGCCCGGCTCCGCTTGCACAGGCTTACTGCCTGACAGCAAAAGCAAATCCTCCCCGGCCCAGGGATCTGCCGCAAGCTGAAACCGGCCCGGACCGGTCTGCGCCAGGCTGGCCAGGTAGCTCTGCGGCCCGTACAGGGACATTTGCAGCAGCTCCCGCCCCGCTTGCCCGAACGGCCTGGGCCGCCAGCGCAGCGCCACCAGACTGCCCGGCGCCAGCGCGCCGCCCAGGTTCATCAGCCGCTGCGCCGCCCTGCCGATCTCTTCCGCCTCCAGCCGGGTAAAGGCCTGCTCCTGCAAAAGACCGCTCAGCGCCTGGGCAGAAGACAGATGCAATACCGTTTCCTTGAACAAATACGCGCGTGCCTTCGCCGGGCTGACCATCGCGGTGCTGGCGGCATCC
>NZ_LYUZ01000023.1 GCF_001679925.1 Leisingera sp. JC1
ATTCTTGTCAGCTGCGACCTGCGCGATGCCTCCAATGCCCGGATCTATTCGAAATTTCCGCGGCTGATCGCCTCCAAGCAGAGCACCGGGCTGATCAGTTACCTGCGCAATGACTGCAGCCTGGAAGAGGCGCTGGCAGTGCACCCGGAGTCCGGGCTGCATATCCTGGCGGCCGGCAAGAAGGAGGACTTCCACGAAAGCCCGGCAGACATCCTGACCTCGCCCCGGTTCACCCAGATGATCGCCACCCTGCGCGAAAGATACAAACTGATCATCCTTGATGCGCCGCCGGTGCTGGTGGCGGCGGATGCCCGGCTTCTGGCCAGGATGGCAGATTCCATTGTCTACCTGGTGCATTGGAACCGCACGTCCAAGAACGCCGTCCGGGAAGGCCTGCACGAGCTGCGTTCCGTGAACGGCCCTGTGGCCGGCTGCGTGCTGAGCCTGGTGTCTCAATCCAAAGCCCGGAGATATGCGGACAATGAGTTCATCTACAAACAGCACTACGCGGGCTATTACAGCTAGCCCGTCCGGCCGCCTGCAGTGATCAAAGTCTGCCACATCGTGGACAATGCCCGCCCTGGCGTCGGCGTGACCCAGATCGTTTATGATCTGATGACCGCAGAGACGGCCGGGTGCCGCGGCATCTTCACCGGCCGGAACGCCCCGGATGCGCGCTTTTCCGGGATGATCAGCCAGGGGGCGGTCACCCTGGCCGCGTCGCCTGCGGCGCTTTTGCGGGCCCTGATTGCGGCCAGGCGGGACGGCTTCAGGCTGCTGCATGTCCACAGCCGCAAATCGGCCTGGGTTTTGATCCTGGCACGGTTGTCCGGCTTCCGGATCGTGCGCACCCAGCATTTCGGAACACTTGCGGGCGGCGCGCCGAAATGGCCGCGGCCCCTGACCCGGCTGCGCAACATCCTGACCGGAAAAACCTGGTGGATTGACCGCTGGGCTGCCGTGAGCCGGACCTCAAAACGCTATATACAGAGCCGCTGGGGGGTTCCGGACAGCCGCATCTCGATTGTCTGGAACGGGATCGACGCCGGCACGTTCACCCCGTGCCCTGACGGCAGCCGGTCTGCGCGCCACCAGGGAGCCGGCGG
>NZ_LYUZ01000024.1 GCF_001679925.1 Leisingera sp. JC1
TGGGCGCGGCCCAGCGCCTTGTCGGCGATGTTGCCGGTGACGCCCTTGGGGCGCAGGTCCACGAGCATCACATGGGTGTCGGTGCCGCCGGTCACGATGTCCAGGCCGCCCTGGATCAGCTGGTCCGCCAGTGCTGCCGCGTTGGCGCGGACCTGCTTCTGGTAGGCCTTGAACTCCGGCTTCAGCGCCTCGCCGAAGGCTGCCGCCTTGCCTGCGATCACATGCATCAGCGGGCCGCCCTGGATGCCCGGGAAGATCGCCGAGTTCACCTTCTTGGCGATCGCCTCGTCGTTGGTCACGATCATGCCGCCGCGGGGGCCGCGCAGGGTCTTGTGGGTGGTGGTGGTGGCGACATGCGCATGCGGGAACGGCGAGGGGTGCTCGCCAGCCGCGATCAGRCCTGCGATATGGGCCATGTCGACCATGAAATAGGCRCCGACGCTGTCGGCGATTTCACGGAACCTGGCGAAGTCGATCTGGCGCGGGATGGCGGAGCCGCCGGCGATGATCAGYTTCGGCTGGTGCTCGTTGGCCAGCGCCTGRATCTGGTCGTAGTCGATCAGGTTGTCGCTCTGGCGCACACCGTAATGCACTGCGTTGAACCACTTGCCCGACTGGTTCGGCGCCGCGCCGTGAGTCAGGTGGCCGCCGGAGGCCAGGTCCATGCCGAGGATGGTGTCGCCGGGCTGGATCAGTGCCTGGAACACGCCCTGGTTGGCCTGCGAGCCGGAGTTCGGCTGCACGTTGGCGAATTCACAGCCGAACAGCGCCTTGGCGCGGTCGATCGCCAGGTTTTCAGCGACGTCGACATACTGGCAGCCGCCGTAGTAACGGCGCCCCGGGTAGCCTTCGGCGTATTTGTTGGTCAGCACCGAGCCTTGCGCTTCCATCACCGCGGCGGAGACGATGTTCTCGGACGCAATCAGCTCGATCTCGTCGCGCTGGCGGCCCAGTTCGGCAGTGATCGCGCCAAACAGTTCAGGATCGCGCTCAGAAAGCGCTTGGGTGAAAAANCAGCGCCTTGGCGCGGTCGATCGCCAGGTTTTCAGCGACGTCGACATACTGGCAGCCGCCGTAGTAACGGCGCCCCGGGTAGCCTTCGGCGTATTTGTTGGTCAGCACCGAGCCTTGCGCTTCCATCACCGCGGCGGAGACGATGTTCTCGGACGCAATCAGCTCGATCTCGTCGCGCTGGCGGCCCAGTTCGGCAGTGATCGCGCCAAACAGTTCAGGATCGCGCTCAGAAAGCGCTTGGGTGAAAAAGCCGGTGTCACGGGTCGCTTCAGTCATGGTGGCTCCGTTGGAGTAGGGATCAGAATTGAGGGATTTCCTATAGGAAACATCCTTGCGCCGGAAGCCTGTAAAGCGACATTTCCCTGCGACAGAACGGCAACTATGGTCATCGGCGGAAAGCTGTGATTGTTTCGGAACCAGATGCCTAATACCGGAAACAGGTTTCATGAGTTTGAGAATCGCCTTTCTGGCCAGCGACGTTGATGTCGCACAGGATGCGCTGGCTGAGCTGAGCCGCCGCTACGGCCATGTGCCCCCGGAGGAGGCCCAGGTGATCGTGGCGCTAGGCGGTGACGGCTTCATGCTTCGGACCCTGCATACCATGATCGATCACCCGGCGCCGGTTTACGGCATGAACCGCGGCACCGTCGGCTTCCTGATGAATGAGTACCGCGAGGACGGGCTGATCGAGCGGCTTGAGGAAGCAGTGCAGGAGATCATCAACCCGCTGTCGATGACCGCAATGGACCGCCGCGGCGAGGTGCACAAGGCTCTGGCGATCAATGAGGTCTCGCTGCTGCGCGCAGGCCCCCAAGCGGCGCGGCTCCGGATTTCGGTAGACGGAAGGGTGCGGATGGAGGAACTGGTCTGCGACGGCGCGCTGGTTTCCACCCCGGCGGGCTCTACCGCCTATAACTACTCCGCCCATGGCCCGATCCTGCCGATCGGCTCCGATGTTCTGGCGTTGACCGCCATTGCTGCTTTCCGCCCGCGGCGCTGGCGAGGCGCGCTTTTGCCCAGCAATGCGATGGTGCGCTTTGACGTCCTGGAGGCGGACAAGCGCCCGGTGATGGCCGATGCCGACTCGATTTCGGTGGCCGATATCGACTGGGTGGAGATCCGCACCGACACGCAATTCCGCCATAAAATACTGTTCGACCCAGGCCATGGGCTGGAAGAAAGACTGATTTCCGAACAGTTTACCTGATTGTTTAACGCGGGGTTCACGAGGCCGTGAACCTCCCGGTAACCATTCTGTGCGAGGATTTATCCACAGGCCGATGTTGTTGGCGTCGCCTGAGGCTGCAAAGCCGATGTGCCGGACCGGCGGTTTTGATGTGTTCCAGTTTTGTGATTGATGCCGGTCTGGCCCGGCACGCCTGCGCGAAGTCCGGCAGGCGGGAAATGCCGCGCTGGTAGTGAGTGTCTTGGGTCAGGAAGAACCCCGGGGGCAGCTGAGGCTGCTCCCGGGGACTGCATACTCTTTTGCGTAACTGGGATGTGAGGGCAACCTTGCGGAAGCGCCCGAGGCCAGCACTCTGACGCCGGGCAGGCCGCTACACGACGCCAGCTGCCATCTTCGTCCACAGCGGCAGGCACATGCGCCCGGCCCGGGCTTCAATTGCGGCGCAGGCATCTACCGCCAGATCCTCGCGCCAGCGCCGGGCGGCGATCTGCACGTTGATCGGCTGCGGCCCTTTGGGCAGTTCGGACAGCCGGGCAGGAACCGAGGCGGCAGGCAGGCCGAGGAAGTTCATCGCATATGAATAGACCGCGCAGCCCAGAACCTCATGCACGCCTGCCGCGCCTTCGGTATCACGGTCCGGCTTGAAGAAGGGCTGCGGCAGGAAGGGCGAGAGGACCAGCGGATACTCCTCCATGAACAGCGACCATTCCCGCGCATAGTGGGTCCGCTTGGCCATCATTTGCAGCAGTTCGTCCCCGGCAAAGGGCGGGAACTCCTGGAAATAGACCGCAAAGATATCGCGCACGGTCTGCGACCCGGCGGCGTCCACATCGCCTTTCATCAGCCCATAGATCTCACCCATCAGCGCGCGGTAGCCGGTGCGCCCGGCGTCGAACACGTTTGGTGGCTCAACCTCCTCGACGTGGTAACCGGCATCAGTCAAGGCATCGCGGGCAAACTCCAGCGCCGCCTCGACTTCGGGATGCAGGTCGTAGCCATGGGTGTTCTTGGTATAGGCCACCTTGATCGGGCCATCCAATGCGGCGCCGCGCCAGGGCATCGGCACATGGAAGGGGTCGCGGGGATCGGCGGCAATCAGTGCGGGCATCGACAGGTGCAGGTCCTCTGCCGAGCGGGTGATCAGCCCCTGCACCGACATCAGCTGCGCCAGCAGCCCGCGCTCCGCCGTCTGGCTGGGATTCCAGGCGGGCACCCGGCCCAGGCCCGGCTTGACGGTCACCGCGCCATTGGCGGCGGCGGGGAAGCGCAAGCTGCCGCCGATATCATTGCCATGGGCCAGCGCGCCGATCCCGGCCATCACCGCCGCCCCCGCGCCGCCGGAGGAGCCGCCGGGTGAGATGTGCCGGCCCCAGGGGTTACGGGTGCGGCCAAACAGCGGGTTGTCGGTATCGGCGCGGAACGAAAACTCCGGCGTGTTGGTGCGCCCGATCACCACCGCGCCGGCCTTGTGCAGGTTCTCCACCACAGGGGCGTCTGCCGGGGCAATCAGGTCCTTCAGCGCGGTGACGCCGTTGGAGGTGGCGTGGCCCTTCTGGTCGATATTGATCTTGATGGTGACCGGCACCCCGTGCAGCGGTCCGGGTGCCGCGCCGTCTGCGCGGGCCTTGTCCAGAGCCAGCGCGCGCTCCAGCGCCTCGGTGCTCAGGTTCTCGACCACTGCATTAAGGACGGGGTTCACTGCGTTCATCCGGTCGATGGAGGCCTGGACCGCGGTTTCCGCGCTCAGGTCGCCCGCGCGGGTAAGTTTCGTCAGTTCCGTGGCGCTCAGGCGCCAAATGTCGGTCGTTGCCATGCACAAGCCTCCCTGGCTGCAGCCTAGGCGGGCTGGGCGGAGTTGCAAGCAAAACCAGACGGAAAACAGGCTCCGCCAACAGGCGGAGCCTTCAAAATCCTCGCAGGATTTTTGGCCGTTTCCTGTGCCGGGAAACGCGCGCGTTACTTGGCGTAGCCGATGCTCTGAAGCGCCACGGTGATCTCGTCAAGGATTGCCGGATCATCGATGGTTGCGGGCATCTTCCACGGAGTCCCGTCGGCGATGTTCACCATGGTGCCGCGCAGGATCTTGCCGGAGCGGGTCTTGGGCAGGCGGTCGACCACAACCGCCAGCTTGAAGGCTGCCACAGGTCCGATTTTTTCGCGCACCAGTTTCACCACCTCGGACACCACTTCCGCGTTGTCGCGGTCGGCGCCAGCGTTGAGGCAAAGGAAGCCCACTGGCATCTGCCCCTTGAGGCTGTCCGCCACGCCAATGACTGCGCATTCGGCGACATCCGGGTGGCCTGCCAGAACTTCCTCCATGCCGCCGGTCGAGAGGCGGTGCCCGGCCACGTTGATCACGTCATCGGTGCGCGCCATGATGTAGAGGTATCCGTCCTCGTCCTTCATCCCCGCATCGCCGGTCTCGTAGTAGCCGGGGAAGGTGGTCAGGTAGCTCTTTTTGAAGCGGTCTTCGGCGTTCCAGAGGGTCGGCAGGGTGCCCGGCGGCAGCGGCAGTTTCACCGCAATCGCGCCCAGCTCGCCCGGCGCAACCGGGTTGCCGCCTTCGTCCAGGATGTCCACTTCATAACCGGGCATCGGCACCGCAGGCGAGCCGAGTTTCGTCGGCAGTTCCTCGATACCCAGCGGGTTCGCTGCAATCGACCAGCCGGTCTCTGTCTGCCACCAGTGGTCAACCACCGGCACCTTCAGCTGCTCCTGCGCCCAGGTGATGGTATCAGGGTCCGCGCGCTCACCGGCCAGGTAAACTTGTTTGAGGCAGCTCAGGTCATATTTCTTGACGAATTCGCCCTTCGGGTCTTCCCGCTTCACCGCGCGGAAGGCGGTGGGGGCGGTGAAGAAGCTCTTGACGTTGTGTTCGGAAATCACCCGCCAGAAGGTGCCCGCATCCGGTGTGCCAACCGGCTTCCCCTCGAACACGATGGTGGTGTTGCCGTGGATGAGCGGTGCGTAGCAGATATAGCTGTGGCCCACGACCCAGCCCACATCGGAGGCCGCCCAAAACACATCGCCGGGGTCGACGTTGTAGATGTTCTTCATGGTCCAATTGAGCGCCACCAGCTGGCCCGCGGTGTGGCGGATCACCCCCTTGGGCTGGCCGGTGGTGCCGGAGGTGTAGAGGATATAGGACGGGTGGTTGCCTTCGACCGGCACACATTCAGCAGGCTCCACGCCGTACTGGAAGCCGTGCCAGTTCACGTCACGGCCCGGGATCAGTTCCGCCACTTCCTGCTCGCGCTGGAAGATCACGCAGAAGTCTGGTTTGTGGCTGGCAAGCTCGATGGCACCGTCCAACAGCGGCTTGTAATGCACGATCCGGCCTGGTTCGATGCCGCAGGAGGCGGCGATGATCGCCTTCGGCTTGGCGTCGTCGATCCGCACCGCCAGCTCGTTGGAGGCAAAGCCGCCGAACACCACAGAATGCACCGCGCCGATGCGCGCGCAGGCCAGCATCGCCTCCAGCGCCTCGGGGATCATCGGCATGTAGATGATGACCCGGTCGCCTTTCTCCACGCCCTTGGCGCGCAGGGCGCCGGCCAGGTTGGCGACGCGGTTGCGCAGCTCGACATAGGAGATTTCACGCTTGGTTTGGGTGACCGGGCTGTCGTAAATGATAGCGGTCTGCTCGCCGCGGCCCTGTTCGACGTGGCGGTCAACGGCGTTGTAGCATGTATTCACCTTGGCATCGGCAAACCACTCGTAAAGGCCTTCGCCCTTGTCAAACAGCGCTTGCTTCGGGGCCTCGTCCCAGCTGATCGACTGGGCGGCCTCCATCCAGAAACCTTCCGGATCCTGTTTCCAGGCGGCGTAAATATCCTGATATCCCATGGTGTTCATCTCCTCCTGCCAATTGCGTAGGCGACTAAGCGGCGGCCGGGCAAGTTTTGCCGCATCTTCACGCAAGGTTCGTCAAGAAATTTACAGGTTTTGCCCGGATTTGCGCGGATGATTTACCGGATTTACAAGGCCGGGCGGGTTTGCACTCCGGCCGCTTTGCAAAGTGGTGTTTGCTGCAGAATATTCCGGAAAAGCCCGAAAAGTTTGCAAACTTGCAAATTTGGGCGCGGCGCACTCGGGCGTGCCGCCGGGAATCACCCGTCTGAGGATTTTGCGTAGCGGGGCAGGCTGTCTTTCAGCTCCAGCCAGCTCACATGGTCGGAATGGAACACATGGAACCTGGGCGGCATCTGGCTGGGGCTTTCCAGCGTCGAGGTATACAGGTGGATGTTCACCGGATCGCGGGCCGTGCGGTAGGCCATCTGGGTGCCGCAGGTGCTGCAGAACAGACGTTCGACGCCTTCCGATGAGTTGTAGATTTTGGGGTCCGCTCCAGACCAGTCCACCGCCTCATGCGGCAACCCGAAAAACGCGGTGACTGGTGCCGCGCAGTTACGGCGGCAGTCGGCACAGTGGCAATAGCAGCTCCAGGCGGCTTCGGCCTGGCTCTCCCAATGCACTGCGCCGCAGTGGCAATGCCCTCTCATATCCGGCCTCCCTGACTGGGCGGCCGGCGGTAATGCTGGGCCGCGCCGTTAACCGTAGTGCGCGACCGGGGTGCCGGCAATGGCGGCCATGTTCAGCAGGCCCCGTGCGGTGATTGAGGGGGAGACGATATGGGCGCGGTTGCCCATGCCCATCAGGATCGGCCCCACTTCCAGCCCGCCGGCCCGCATCTTGAGGATGTTGCGCACGCCGGAGGCCGCGTCGGCATGGGCAAAAATCAGCACGTTGGCGGCGCCGTCCAGCCGCGAATTGGGGAAGATCCGCTCGCGCAGTTCCGGGTCCAGCGCGGTGTCGATGTTCATCTCGCCCTCATAGACGAAATCGCGGCGCTTATCGTCGAGGATTTCGATGGCGGCGCGCAACCGGCTGCCGGTGTCGCAGGAAATATTACCGAACTGCGACTGCGAGCACATGGCGATCTTCGGCTCCATTCCGAAACGGCGCACATGGCGGGCGGCGCCGATCACGGTTTCGGCGATCTGTTCCGGCGTCGGTTCCACATGCACATGTGTGTCGGCGATGAACAGGGGGCCGTCCTCCAGGATCATCATGGACAGTGCGCCGTGCGGCGAGTAGGTGCCGCCGCCCAGCACCTGCTGCACATAGTTCAGGTGCCAGCGGTATTCGCCGAAGGTGCCGCAAATCAGGCTGTCTGCCTCACCGCGGTGCACCATGATGGCGCCGATGGCAGTGGTGTTGGTGCGCATGATTGCCTTGGCCAGGTCCGGTGTGACGCCACGGCGCTGCATCACCTTGTGGTAGCTGTTCCAGTAGTCGCGGTAGCGCGGGTCATTTTCCGGGTTCACCAGCTGGAAGTCGCGGCCCGGGCGCACGTCCAGACCCAGCCGTTCGCAGCGGCGTTCGATCACGTCCGGGCGGCCGATCAGGATCGGGGTCTCGGTGGTTTCTTCCAGGATCGCCTGGGCTGCACGCAGCACCCGCTCATCCTCGCCTTCGCTGAACACGATGCGGCGGGCGGCGGCGCGGGCGGCCTCGAAAACCGGCTTCATCAGCAGGGCGGATTTGAACACGGTCTGGTTCAGCTTCTGCTTATAGGCTCCCATATCCTCGATGGGGCGGGTCGCCACGCCGCTTTCCATTGCAGCCTTGGCCACGGCAGAGGACACAACCGCCACCAGCCGCGGATCAAAGGGTTTCGGGATCAGGTAATCGGCGCCAAAGGTCAGCTGTTCGCCCTTGTAGGCCGCTGCCGCCTCCGCCGAGGTGGTGGCGCGGGCCAGTTCGGCAATGCCGTCGACGCAGGCAATCTGCATCTCGTCGTTGATCTCTGTCGCGCCCACGTCCAGCGCGCCCCGGAAGATGAAGGGGAAGCACAGCACGTTGTTGACCTGATTGGGAAAATCGCTGCGCCCGGTGGCGATGATCGCATCCGGCGCCACCTTGCGTGCCTGGTCGGGCATGATCTCCGGCGTCGGGTTGGCCAGCGCAAAGATGATCGGACGCTTGGTCATCTTGGCGACCATTTCCGGCTTCAGCACGTTGGGGCCAGAGAGGCCCAGGAACATGTCGGCACCGTCCATCACCTCGTCAAGTGTGCGCAGGTCCGAGGCCTGGGCGAAGGCCGCTTTCTGCGGGTTCATGTCCTCTTCGCGGCCCTCGTAGACCAGCCCGTGAATGTCGCACAGCCAGATGTTTTCGCGCTTCACGCCCAGTTTCACCAGCATGTTGAGGCAGGCAATCCCCGCCGCGCCGCCGCCGGTGGAGACGATCTTGATATCCTCGAACGATTTGCCCGCCACATGCAGCGCGTTCTTGGCTGCTGCACCGACCACAATTGCGGTGCCGTGCTGGTCGTCGTGGAACACCGGGATGTTCATCCGCTCGCGGCACAGTTTCTCGACCACAAAGCAGTCCGGCGCCTTGATGTCTTCGAGGTTGATGGCGCCAAAAGTCGGCTCCAGCGAGCAGACAATATCCGCCAGCTTCTCCGGATCGCTTTCGTTCACCTCGATGTCGAAACAGTCGATGCCCGCGAAGTTCTTGAACAGCACCGCCTTGCCCTCCATAACCGGCTTGGAGGCCAGCGCGCCGATGTTGCCAAGCCCCAGCACAGCCGAGCCGTTTGACACAACCGCCACCAGATTGCCGCGGGAGGTATAGCGGGCGGCATTGGCCTCATCCGCCTTGATCTCCACGCAGGCCTCCGCCACGCCGGGCGAATAAGCGCGGGACAGATCGCGCCCGTTTGCCATCGGCTTGGTTGCGCGGATCTCCAGCTTACCGGGGCGGGGAAACTCGTGATAGTTGAGTGCGGCTTGCCGCGTGCTCTGTGAATCGGACATCTGGCGCTCCTCGGAAAGGGTATTGTTTAGCGTTAAACCATTTTTTCTGCCGGAAACATAGCCCAAACTGACGCAAACGGACGCGGCGGCAGCACAGGCGGCGGGTTCTTGCATATACCTTGCCGCAGGGTCACTGTCCTGCCAACAGATCAGGGAGTGAAAAATGAGCGAAACAATCGCCGAGATCCGCCTGCCGACGGATGAGCTGCGCAACGATATTCCGTTTTATACCAAGGTTTTGGGTATGAAGATGGACATGATCTACCCGGCGGATGATCCGCGCACCGCGGTGTTTTCCGGCCACGGGCTGCGGCTGCGGGTTGAGAAAGGCGCAGAGGAATCCCCCGGCACTATCCGCATTCTGACTGAAGATCCTGATGGATTTGCCGAAGGACAGCGCCGCCTGACTGCGCCCAACGGAACGGAAATCGAGATCGAGGAGCGCCACCCGCCGATGGTGATGCCGGAAACGGTGCACAGCTTCGTGGTCCGCCGCCTCAAGGATCAGGCCCCCTGGATCATCGGCCGCGCGGGTATGCATTACCGCGACCTGGTGCCGGACCGGCTGGGCGGGTCGATCATCGCCAGCCACATCCGCATTCCCGATGGAGGCCCGGTCCCGGATATGGTGCATTTCCACCGCGTCGGCTTTCAGCTGATCTTCTGCATCCACGGCTGGGTCGATGTGGTCTATGAGGATCAGGGCGAGAAGATGCGTCTGACGGCGGGCGACTGCTTTATCCAGCCGCCGGAAATCCGCCACCGGGTGCTGGAGGCCAGCGACAACGTGCAGGTGATCGAGATCGGCGTCCCGGCAGAGCATGTGACCGAGATCGACCACCAGATGACACTGCCGACACCTCACCACCGGCCCGAACGGGAATGGCAGGGCCAGCGGTTTGTCTATAACAAGGCGGAAGGCGCCGCGTGGGGTCTGTTCCGCCTGCCGGGCTATATCTGCCGCGACACCACGATTGCGGCAAACACGAAGGGCGTCGCAGGCGTGCAGGTGGTGCGCCGGGGCGACGGCGATCCGCAATGGGCGGCGCATGACACCGACATCCACTTTACCTTCGTGATGAACGGCGAAGTGACGCTGGAAGGGGAAGGCCGCGAGCCTTACCAGCTGGAGCAGGGCGACGCCTTCGTGATCCCGCCAGGCATGAAAACCCGCCTCAGCGCGCCGTCGGACGATGTGGAATTGCTGGAAGTGACGCTGCCGGGAGTGTTCAACACCACGCTGGGTTGAACTCAAACCAGAGCAAAGAACTGCACTGGGGGGCTTCCGCTCTCCAGAACAATTCAGCTATCCTGCGGCATCTTGACCAAATGATCAAAAAAACGGGGAATCGCCATGAGCCTCAAAGCCGCCGCTGCCGCTGTCCGTGAAAACGCCCACGCGCCTTATTCCAACTTCAAGGTCGGCGCCGCTGTCCGCTCCTCCTCCGGCCAGATCTATGTGGGCTGCAATGTCGAAAACGTCGCCTATCCCGAAGGTACATGTGCCGAGGCTGGCGCCATCGCCTCCATGGTGGCTGCGGGGGAGAAAGAACTGGCCGAGGTCTATGTGATCGCCGATTGCCCCACGCCGATTACGCCCTGCGGCGGTTGCCGCCAGAAGATCAAGGAATTTGCCAGCGGAGACGCCAAGGTCATCATGGCCACCACAGATGGCGACGAGCAGGAAACCACCATCGGCGCTCTGCTGCCTGGGGCCTTCGACGCGGACCATATGGAGCGCAGCTGATGGACGCCCGCGCCATCAACGCCTGCCTGCGCCGCGGTGAAACGCCGGGCGAGGACGCGCTGCGCTGGTTTGCCGAGGGCCTGGCCAGCGGCGCCGTCTCAGACGCGCAGGCCGGGGCCTTTGCCATGGCAGTCTGCCTGCAGGGCCTCAGCGTCGAAGGACGTCGCGCCCTGACGCTGGCGATGCGCGACACCGGCGATGTGCTGACGTGGGACCTGGACGGTCCGGTGCTGGACAAGCATTCCACCGGCGGTGTGGGCGATTGCGTCTCGCTGCTGCTGGCGCCTGCGCTGGCGGCCTGCGGGGCTTATGTGCCGATGATTTCGGGGCGCGGGCTGGGCCATACCGGCGGGACGCTGGACAAGCTGGAGGCGATCCCCGGCGTCTCCACCAGCGTCAGCGAAGACCGCCTGCGCCGGATGATGCAGGACATGGGCTGCGCCGTTGTTGGCGCCACCGCGCAGATTGCGCCTGCGGACAAGCGGCTTTATGCGATCCGCGACGTAACCGCGACGGTGGAAAGCCTCGACCTGATCACCGCCTCGATCCTGTCCAAGAAACTGGCGGCCTCTCCGGATGCACTGGTGCTGGATGTAAAGATCGGCTCCGGTGCCTTCATGAAGACCGCCGGTGACGCCCGCGCGCTGGCGCAATCACTGTGCGATACCGCAAATGCGGCGGGCTGCAAGACTTCCGCGCTGATCACCGACATGAACCAGCCGCTGGCACCAGCCCTCGGCAACGCGCTGGAAGTGGCAGAGGTGATGCGGGTGCTGACCGGCGGCGCATCCGGGCCGCTGGCAGAGATCACCGCAATTCTGGGCGGCGAGCTGCTGGTACTCGCAGGCCTCGCAGCGGATGCGGAGGAGGGAGCGGCAAAAATAACCGCAACCCTCACCGATGGCCGCGCGGCGGAGCGTTTTGCCAAGATGATTGCTGCCATGGGCGGACCTGCGGACTTTGCCGCAAAATGGCAGGATCACCTGCCTGGCGCGGAAGTGGTGCGCGAGGTAAAGGCGCCCGCTGCCGGGCATGCCGCAGCCATGAACGGTGAGGCGCTTGGCCTGGCGGTTGTTGCCCTCGGCGGCGGCCGGATGGTTGAAAACGACCGCATTCACCCCGGTGTCGGTATTTCGGACATTGTCCGCCTGGGCCAGCAGGTCGGGGCAGGGGACACGCTTGCGCGCATCCACGCCGCCAGCGATGATGCAGCAGACATGGCAGAGGCTGCGTTCCTGGCTGCCATCGCCATCGGCGACGCGCCGGACGACCTTCCGCCGCTGGTTCACGAAAGGATTTCCTGATGCCCCGTGCCTTCCTTGTGGTGATGGATTCCGTTGGTATCGGCGGCGCGCCGGATGCCGGGACCTTCTTCAACGGCGATCTGCCAGACCTCGGTGCTAACACGCTGGCCCATATCGTGCAGGCCTGTGCCGCTGGCCAGGCAGAGGAGGGCCGCAGCGGCCCGTTGAACGTGCCGAACATGGAGCGCCTCGGCCTGGGTGCCGCAATGCGGCTCGCGTCCTCTGTGCCGTTTCCGGGCCTGGATGACGCACCGCAGGGCCGCTGGGGCTGCGCCGCCGAACTCAGCCGCGGCAAGGACACGCCGTCGGGCCATTGGGAACTGGCCGGGCTGCCGGTGCCCTGGGACTGGCACTACTTCCCCGATCAGGCGCCGTCTTTCCCCGAAGACCTCTCTGCCTTTGTCGCTGAGCAGGCGGGCACTGATGGCATATTGGGCAATTGCCACGCCTCTGGCACCGTGATCCTCGATGATCTGGGCGCGGAACACATGCGGACCGGCAGGCCGATCTGCTACACCTCCGCCGACAGCGTGTTCCAGATTGCCGCGCATGAAGAGACATTCGGCCTCGACCGCCTTCTGAAGCTCTGCGAGACCGTCGCCCCGCGCCTTCATGCAATGAAAGTGGGCCGGGTCATCGCCCGCCCGTTCTTGGGCTCCGCGAAGGAGGGCTTCACCCGCACCACCAACCGCCGCGACTTTGCGATCACCCCGCCGGCGCCGGTGCTGACGAACTGGGTGCAGGGTGCGGGCGGCAAGGTCCACGCCATTGGCAAGATCGGCGACATCTTCTCCATGACCGGTATCGACACCCTGAAAAAAGGCGCCGATGCCCATCTGATGAAGCACCTGATCGACGCGGTGGAGACGGCTGAGGACGGCAGCCTGACTTTCGCCAATTTCGTCGAGTTCGACACCCTGTATGGCCACACCCGCGACATCTCCGGCTATGCAAGGGCGCTGGAGTGGTTTGACGCCGAACTGGGCCGCCTTCTGCCGCGCTTGCGGCCGGGCGATATGCTGGTGCTGACCGCCGATCACGGCAATGACCCCAGCTGGCCCGGCTCTGACCACACCCGCGAACAGGTGCCGGTACTGATCGCAGGCCTTGACGCGGGCCCCGTCGGGCAGGTCAAATTCGCCGATGTGGGCGCCTCTATCGCGGCCCATCTGGATGTGCCTGCGCAAGGTCCCGGCAAAAGCTTTCTTTGACCCCATGGTCAAAACACGCTTGCCTGCCGCGGCCAAGCCCGTAAAAGCGCGGAAAAGCAAACTTTAGGAGTGCCCCATGACCGACCACCTGACCGTTGTTGATCACCCGCTTGTGCAGCACAAGCTGACCCTGATGCGGGACAAGGGCACCTCCACCGCGGGGTTCCGCCGCCTGCTGCGCGAGATTACCCAGCTTCTGGCCTATGAGATCACCCGCGAAATGCCGCTGACCACCACCAGCATCGAAACCCCGATGGAGGAGATGGAGGCGCCGATCCTCGCTGGCAAGAAGCTGGCGCTGGTGTCGATCCTGCGCGCGGGCAACGGCATGCTGGACGGGGTGCTGGAGTTGATCCCTTCGGCCCGCGTCGGATTTGTCGGCCTTTACCGTGACGAGGAAACCCTGGAGCCGGTGCAGTACTACTTCAAGGCGCCCGAGGGCCTGAAGGACCGGCTGGTGATTGCCGTGGATCCCATGCTCGCCACCGGAAACAGCTCTGCTGCGGCCATCGACCTGCTGAAGGAGGCCGGCGCCAACAACATCCGCTTCCTGTGCCTGCTGGCCTCGCCCGAAGGCGTCGAGCGCATGAAGCAGGCCCACCCGGATGTGCCGATCGTGACCGCCTCCCTGGACCGCGAGCTGAACAAGAAGGGATATATTCTTCCAGGCCTCGGCGATGCCGGCGACCGGATGTTCGGCACCAAGTGATCGGTTGCAGCCAGGGCGGGGCGTACTTGTCCTGGCAGCCGTCTCCGGCACGGGACAGGAATTGGTTTCAATTTATGCAAAAATTGCCCGCATAAAGGCCTATTGTTGCTGCGGAATCTTTACTCACAGGCAAGATTCGGGCATCCTGTAGCCACATTTTGTGGGGCTCAGGAATGAAAATAACTAGAATTATTGCACTGGCCATCATCGCGGGGACAAGCAGCGCAGCGGGGATACAGGCACAAACCCTGCGCGACGCCAGCCCGCCAGCCGAATATCCGCCGCTCTCCTACAAGGGAAAGCAGTATGTGGACAGCCGCGGCTGCATTTACATCCGGGCGGGCATTGACGGGGACGTGAATTGGGTGCCGCGGGTCAATCGCGCCCGCAAGCATCTTTGCGGATACGCCCCGACCCGGGTTGCCGGAACCACCCGGCAGCGGCAGACCGCGTCAAAACCGGAACAGATCACTCTTGAACCCAGCCAGCAGCCCGCACCGGCCGCTTCGCAGCCAAGCGTTGTGACAACCGCCAAGCCGGTCCGGAAACCGCAACCGTCTAGCGTTCAGCCTGCAACGGTTGCGGCAGTGCCTGCGGCCCCCAAGCAGCCGGTCAGGAAGGTTGCCCCGGCCGCAGCAAAACCCGTAGCCGCGGCGCAACAGCCGTCGGGCAACACGGGCTGTGCAGGCCTGTCCGGTATCAGCCGGCAGTATTCCAATTCCAACGGCGTGCGGTGCGGCCCTCAGGAAGCTCCGCCCGTTACTTATGTCGGGCCGCAGTCCTCTGTGCGGATCACACCCAACACCCGTGTGGTGCAGACGCATATTTACCAGGAGC
The DNA here is from genome assembly GCF_001679925.1 of Leisingera sp. JC1. Taxonomy (GTDB): domain Bacteria; phylum Pseudomonadota; class Alphaproteobacteria; order Rhodobacterales; family Rhodobacteraceae; genus Leisingera. The sequence goes on from NZ_LYUZ01000024.1 coordinate 14,833, forward strand.
GTCGTCTCAGTAACAGCTTCCAGGTGCCCAAGGGCTACCGCCCGGTCTGGACCGACGGGCGCCTGAATCCGAAGCGGGCAGAGCGCACGGTGCGCCCGGCGGTGATCGTCAGCAGCGTCCAAGCCCCGGCAGGGTATGAGGTGGTGGAGCGGGAGGATGGCCGGATGAATCCGATGCGCGGTGTGCGCACGCCAGACGGCGACGCGCAGATGGCGCAGATCTGGACCCGAGGCGTGCCGCGCAAACTGGTTCAGCTGCCGCTGGACCGCCCCGCGCTCACGCTGCCGCGCGATGCGCGCGTCAGCCCGGCCGAGGCCCGGCCCAAGGGATTGCGCCTGTCGACGCGGTCGGCTCCCGGCGCCGCGGCGCCGGAACAGGCGGTTGTCAGCCGCCGCTATATCCGGGCAGCAACCTATGCGGATCCGTCCCAGGCCAAGGCGGCGGCCCGCAAACTGGCCGCCACCGGTCTGCCGGTGCGTCTCGGCACCGTCAGCCGCAAGGGTCAGCCTTACAAAGTGGTTCTGTCAGGGCCTTATCAGGATGGCAGCCAGGCGGCTGCGGCATTGGCCAAAGTGCAGCGCGCCGGTTTCAGCGGTGCCAGGCTCAGCAAGTAAGGAAGTGAATTGCCCTTTGTACAGGCCGGGCCGCTGCCCGGCCTTTTTGTTTAGGCCTGACAAGCGGAGGTTAGCGCCGGCGGCAGGTGAAAATGACAGCCTCCAGCGGCATCCGCAGCGGTGGCGGTCCGAAACGGTCCCGCATTTCGTCCAGAATGGCGCTGGCAACCTCATCGGGATCAACACCGCCACGGGAGCGGATCTCGTCGATCATCGGATTGCCATAGACCAGGGCTTCGGCAAATTTCTCTGGGTCTTCAATCGTCTTGTTCAGCTTGGCGGTTTCGTGGCTGACGTCTGACCAGTCGTTTCCGTCGAGGTCCGCTTTGACCGCTCCGGGCTCGCCGTAATGGAAGGGCACCTTGTAAAAGCCTGGCGGGTCGTTGGGGAAGAACTGCGCCGCGATGGTGTCGGCAATACCGGCAAACGGGTTCTGCGTCATGGGTGCCCAGACATTGAAGACGTAGTGCCCGCCGGGACTAAGGACCCGCGCGGCCTCACGGAAGGCGGCGGGTTTGTCAGGAAAGAACATCACTCCGAACTGGCAGGCAATCAGGTCAAAGCTGCCGTCAGCAAAGGGCAGCGCCATCGCGTCGGCGGGCTGAAAGCTGACATTGGTGGTGTCTGACAGCTTCGCCTTTGCCAGCGCCAGCATCGGTTCATTCAAATCTGTGACTGTCAGGTTGCAGCCGGGCGGTAGCCTGCGCCGCAGCCGCTGCGAGACAATGCCGGTTCCCGCGGCAAGTTCCAGAACGTCCTTGGCTGCAAAGGCACCGCAGCGTGCAGCCAGGTCATCAGCGTAATTGAAAAAGATGACTGGCCCGAGGCCGCTGTCGTAGTAACCCGGAATGTCCCCGGTGAAACTGGCTGAACTCTCCGGCATGGCTCACGTCCCCCATCATGCGTTTGCGCAGATTTGACGATCTTACCAGATCCGTCGCATTTTCGCGATTGGCGGGATGAGGCGCGGCAGAGTCAGCCGCAGATGTTCTGCAACTGCACCCAATCGCGGTCGTTCAGAACCGGCTCCAGCTCGCGGCCGGCCATCGGGTCTGCCTCGATCAGCCCCAGCACCGTCTCGCCGGTGATGTCCAGCGCATAGGCATAGGGGGAGGAGGGCAGGGCGGCGCGGGCGAACTCTGCCAGCAGCACTTCATCGGACAGCTGGGGCCGGGGGCTGGACAGGGTGGCCTCTGAGTAGGCATCCAGCGCCGCGCGGTCCAGCTCTCCCGTGGTCAGAAGCTTGAAGGTGGCGCGGAAACCACCGGCCTCCAGCAGCTCCTGCATCGGGTCGCTGGCCTCTGCCCGGGCGCGTTCGGCGAGAACCGCGCCTGCCGCAACGGCCGGGTCCTCGAAATCCTCGACGAACGAGCGGTTCAGCAGAACGATGCCGCCGGGCAGATGCAGGCTGCCGGGAATGCCGGAGCGCAGGATCGCCAGCTGCCGCACGCCGGTGCGCTGCGCCAGGGCTTTCAGGATCGGTACAGCTTCCGGCGTGGCGCAGGCGGGGCCGGAGACCCGCTCAATCCGCCCCAACAGCGCCTGTCCGATGGCCTTGCGCTTGATGTCCGGCACCACGCTGACCGCGTGGCGCGTGACGGCGCCGGGTAGCCACAGAACCAGCAGCGCGAGAACCAGTGCCAGGGTGCCCAGGATACTGACCGCCCGCAACCGCCCGGGCCGCGCGCGCGACCGCCCGATGGCGTTTTGCACCCGGGCGATGGCTTCCAGCATGGCGGTTTCGTCCTCCGTCAGCTCCAGCGTCTCGCCGGGGTCGCCGTCGGGGTGGAACAGGGCGGGAAATTCGCCGGGATTGGCACGCTCCACCGCCGCCAGCGACCAATGCGCCAGCGGCTGGTCGTTCATGCTGGCAATGGTCAGCGTCGCGTCCCCCAGCGAGATGATCACATCCCGCCGCTGCGCCTCAGGATCAGCGCGCCACAGGCCCGCAGCCTCCAGCCGCTCAAATTCCTTCAATGCCGTCATGCAGCCCGCCCGGTCCCCATCCTTATCGTTGGCGCCAGAATAATCACATAAAACAGGGGCGGCAATTTGCTTTGCCGCCCCCGGATGCAGTTTCGCCGTGAAAAGTTACAGGTTCTTGGCGATTTTTCTCAGTTCGAACTTCTGAATCTTGCCGGTGGAGGTCTTGGGCAACTCCTGGAACACCACTTTCTTGGGCGCTTTGAAACCTGCCAGCGTCTCGCGGGTGAAGGCGATCAGCGCCGCTGCGTCCTCTTTGGCACCGGCTTTCAGCTCGACAAAGGCGCAAGGAACCTCGCCCCATTTCTCATCCGGCATCGCGGCGACTGCAGCCAGCAGCACATCGGGATGCGCCATCAGCACGCCCTCCACCTCGACCGAGGAAATATTCTCGCCGCCGGAGATAATGATGTCCTTGGCCCGGTCGGCGATCTGGATGTAGCCGTCCGGGTGCTGCACCGCCAGGTCGCCCGAATTAAAGTAACCGCCCTTGAACGCTTCGGCAGTGGCCTCCGGGTTCTTGAGGTAACCCTTCATCACCACATTGCCGCGCAGGGCGATCTCACCCTGACTCTGGCCGTCCATCGGCAGCACATTGTGCTCGCTATCGCGCACCACCACCGGCTCCAGCATCGGCATGGCGACGCCCTGGCGCGATTTCTTGGCGGCGATGCTCGCCTTGTCCAGCGCGTCCCAGTCCTCTGCCTTCCAATAGCATTCGGTGACATGGCCGAAGGTTTCGGTCAGCCCGTAGACATGGGTGATGTTGAAGCCGAGGTTTTCGATCTTCGACAGTGTCGCAGGGGCGGGCGGGGCACCGGCGGTGAAGACTTCAACCGTGTGGTCAAAGGTGCGGCGCTCCTCGTCCAGCGCGTTGACGATCATGTTCAGCACGATCGGCGCGCCGCCGAAATGGGTGACGCCCTCGTAATGGATGGCGTTGTAGATGTTCTGCGCGGTGATATCGCGGCAGCAGACCAGGGTGCCGCCAACCAGCGGCATCATCCAGGTGTGGTTCCAGCCGTTGCAGTGGAACAGCGGCACGATGGTCAGGTAGACCGGGTGCAGCACCATCCGCCAGGACACCACCGTGCCCATGGTCATCAGGTAGGCGCCGCGATGGTGATAGACCACGCCCTTGGGCCGCCCGGTGGTGCCGGAGGTATAGTTCAGCGCCAGGCTTTCCCATTCATCCTCAGGCATGATCCACTGGAATTCCGGATCGCCGCTGGTCAGCAGCGCCTCGTATTCCATGTGACGGCCGGTGGCGTGCCAGCCGGCTTGGTCGTCGGCCGCTTCAATCAGGATCGGGGCAGGGCCGTCCATCTCCTTGACAGCGGCCTCCGCCAGCTCAATGAACTGAGGATCGACCAGCACCGCCTTGGCTTCACCATGCTCGAATATATAGGCTACCGTGCCCACATCCAGCCGGGTGTTGATGGTGTTCAGCACCGCGCCGCAGGCGGGTACACCGAAATGCGCCTCTGCCTGGGCGGGGATGTTCGGCAGCAGGGTCGCCACCACATCGCCGGGCTTCACCCCCAGCTTTACAAGGCCGGAGGCCAGGCGTGTGCAGCGCTCATGATACTCCGCATAAGTCTTGCGGTGCTTGCCATAGCTGACCGCTAAACGGTCCGGAAACACCTGCACCGCCCGCTGCAGATGGCTGAGCGGCGACAGCGGCACATAATTCGCGGCGGTCTTCTCCAGACCGGTTTCATCCGCCATCCACCCCATCAGTTTCCTCCCCTGAATCACTTTGGTGTCGCTTAGAGGACAGATATTGCGGAAAGTTGCGGGCAATGGGAAGGGTATGAAACAAACAGCCGCACTCTCCGCCCCGGGCACCAGCCAGACCGCAGCCGCGCAGGCGATGCTGGCTGCCATGCTGATTATCGGCATCACCGACAACGCCGTGCCGCTGATGGCGGAGAACATCGGGCTGGGCCAGTTCTACCTGTTGCGCACATTTGTCGCACTGCCGTTCCTGTGGCTGATGGCGCGCGCAGGGCTGGGCGGGCTGCGCTGCCGCAATTTCGGGGCCGTACTGCTGCGCGCGGTGCTGGTCGCGGTGTCGATGGTGTTCTATTTCACCGCCGTGGCGCTGATGCCGATCGCCCAGGCGCTGGCGGGGCTGTTCACCTCGCCGATCCTGATCGTGGTGATTTCCGTTCTGTTCCTGAAAATGCGGATCGGCTGGATCCGGGTCGGCGCGGTTCTGGGCGGCTTTGCCGGCGTCCTGATGGTGCTGCAGCCGGACACAGCCGCGTTCAACTGGCTGATTATGGTGCCGGTGGCGGGCGGCCTGTTCTATGCGCTCGGTTCCTTGGCCACCGGGCTTTACTGCCAGGGCGAAAGCACGGTGGCGATGCTGTTCATCTACCTGCTGGTGCAGGGCATGCTGGGGGCGATGCTGCTGGCCGGGCTGGAGATCTGGCCGCAGGATGTGCCGACCGGTGCGGATGGTTTTGCCGTTCGCGGGTGGGTCTGGCCGCTGTGGGAAATCTCGCACTTGATCCTGCTGCAGGGCTGCGCAGCGGTGGGCGGCGTCTTCCTGATCACCAAGGCCTACCAGCTGGGTGAGGCGTCTTATGTCGCGGTGTTTGAGTATTCGGTGATGATTGTCGGGCCGGGTGTGGCTTGGGCCTATTGGGGGCAGGCGCTGAATATCTGGCAGATGCTGGGAATCGCACTGATCATCACGGCAGGCACCACAATCGCGCTGCGCTCGAGGTAGCGGGCAGGGGCGCTGCCCCTCTTGGCCCCGAGGGGCCAATTCACCCCGGAGTATTTACGCAAAGGTGAATGGGCCGGCGAGGCGCTCAATGGCAGGCGTAATTCCATCGTTTCCTTGCGCAGATCAATATCCTAGGGTCGGCCCATGATCCTGAGCCAAGGCCGCCGCTACGTTTTCATTCACATCCCCAAGACCGGCGGCACCGCCTTGGCGCTGGCGCTGGAGGCACGGGCGATGGCGGATGACATGATGCTGGGCGATACGCCGAAAGCGCTGAAGCGCCGCCGCCGTCTGAAGGACACCGAAACGCACGGGAGGCTGTGGAAGCACTCCACCCTGGCCGATATCGAAGGTCTGGTCCCAAAGGACACTCTGCGCGGTATGTTTGCCTTCACCCTGGTGCGCAATCCCTGGGACCGCGCGGTCAGCTATTACCACTGGCTGCGGGAACAGAGCTTTGCGCATCCGGCCGTCGGGTTGGCGAAAACCCTGGAGTTCCGCGCCTTTGTGCAGCACCCGGAGATCATCGCGGCCTTCCGCAGCAGTCCGGCGTCTTCCTACATGCGCCATGCGGACGGGACGGAGCAATGCCAGCTGTATATCCGGCTGGAGAACTTTCAGACTGACGCGCAGCCGCTGTTTGATCACCTTGGGTTCTCGTTAGAGCTGCCTCTGGTGAACGAGAGCGGCCGCCAGCGGGACTGGCGCAGTTACTACGACGATACAACGGCCGAAGCAGTGGCCGGCGCCTGCACGCAGGATATCGCGCAATTTGAATACTCTTTTAACGATTCTATCCTATTCAGATAGCGTGAAACGCGCTGAATGCCTCCGGACCGGGGGTAATCCGGAACAGGTTCGGCAGATTGGCGCGGTAACGTGAACAATGTCCGGTTTTTGCCTTAGTTCCGTCCCATAAGTGGCAAGGATCAAGGAAAAAAATCGGTCCGGCCGGCGGGATTCCCGTCAGGCCTGCAGGAAAGGAAAGCGGATGCTGGATTGGCTTCTGAAACGCACCAGCACCCCGGCAGGCGGGGTCATGAACAGCGGCTTTCCCCTGGTCCCGGCGGGCCAGGGCGGTTTTCTGGCAGGCACCCATGTGGCTTCCAACCTGGGCTGGCGCCCGGTGGAGGCGCTGACGCCCGGTGACAAGGTTCTGACTTTCGATCATGGCATGCAAACCGTAGTGGAGCTGCAGCGCGAGGTTATGATCCCGGCGGAGGGTGATCTGGAACCCGCCCGCTGCCCGCTGTTTGTGCCGCGCGATGCGCTGATGAACCGGGTGCCGATGTGGCTGATGCCGGATCAAGGCGTGCTTCTGGAAAGCGAACTGGTGGAGGACGCCCAGGGCGATCCCTTTGCCATCGTTCCGGCCTGCACACTGGAGGGCTACCGCGGTATCCGCCGCATGCACCCCGGCGCCCAGCTGGAACTGGTGATGCCGCGATTCGCGGAGGACCAGGTGATCTATCTGGAAGCCGGGATGCTGGGCTACTCGGCGGCCCCTGTGAACCTGATGTGCGGCCGCCTGTTCGAAGAGCAAGGCGCCTACCGCGTGCTGAACCCGGACGAGGCGCGCGGCCTGGTGCTGTCTATGATGGCAGAGGAAGAATACTGGCCCGCAGGCGCCGCTGCCGGTGCGGCGCAGCCCGAGGTCCGGATGTAAGCTCCGGCCTCCAGCCTCCTGACCTGAAAGAAAAAAGGCCGGCGCAGGGGCGCCGGCCTTTCTCGTTTTATACTTGTCTTCAGGCCGCTGCGGAACTTTCCGGTGCAAAGCGGGTGTAGAAGCTCTGGCCCTTTTCCGCCATCTCGCGCAGCAGCGCCGGGCAGGCGAAACGCTCGCCGAACTGTTCGGTCAGGCTGTCGCAGCGCTCTGCCGCGTAAGGCGTGCCCAGGATGTCCAGCCAGCTGAGCGGCCCGCCCGACCACGGCGCAAAGCCCCAGGCCAGGATGGCACCGACGTCGCCCTCGCGGATGTCCATCAGCACGCCTTCCTCCAGCGCCCGCACCGCTTCCAGCACCTGCGCGAACATCAGCCGCTCCTGCACCTCGATCAGGTCGGGCTGTTCAGCCGCCAGCGGATATTTCTCCTGCAGGCCTTTCCAGTATTCGACGCGCTTGCCTTTGTCGTCATAGTCAAAGAAGCCCGCGTTCGACTTGCGGCCCAGACGGCCCAGTTCTTCCATCCAGAAGATCAGGTCATCTGCCGGGCTCTCCGGGTAAGCAGCGCCCATTGCCGCCTTGGTGGCGCGGGCGATCTTGGCACCCAGATCAATCGAGGTCTCGTCGGTCAGCTGCACCGGCCCGACCGGGAAGCCCAGCTGGCGCGCGGCGTTGTCGATCAGCACCGGGCTGACGCCCTCGGTGATCATGCGCAGGCCCTCGTTGATGTAGGGCAGGATGCAGCGGTTGGCGTAGAAGAAGCGCGCGTCGTTGACCACGATCGGCGTCTTGCGGATCTGGCGCACGTAATCCAGCGCCTTGGCCACCGCGCGGTCGCCGGTCTCCTTGCCCTTGATGATCTCCACCAGGAACATCTTCTCAACAGGTGAGAAGAAGTGGATGCCGATGAACTGCTCCGGACGGCTGGAGGCCTTGGCCAGCTCGGTGATCGGCAGGGTGGAGGTGTTGGAGGCAAAGATGCAGTCTTCGGAAATAATCGCCTCGACCTTTTGGGTCATCTCGGCCTTGACGCCCGGATCCTCGAACACCGCCTCGATGATCAGGTCGCAGCCCTTCAGCGCGTCCAGGTCCGGGGTGGCGGTGATCTGCGCCAGCAGCGCCTCTTTCTTCTCCTCGGTTGCCTTGCCGCGCTTGATGCCCTTGTCCATATAGGCGGCGGAATAGGCCTTGCCCTTGTCGGCGGAGTCCTGGTCGCGGTCGATCAGAACAACCTCCATGCCGGCCTGGGCGGACACCAGCGCAATGCCTGCACCCATCATGCCCGCGCCCAGCACGCCGATCTTCTTGACGGACTGGTCCGGCACATCCTTGGGCCGCACCGCTCCTTTTTCCAGCGCCTGCTTGTTCAGGAACAGGCTGCGGATCATGGCAGAGGACGACGGGTTCATCAGCACATTGGTGAACCAGCGCGCCTCGATCTTCAGCGCGGTGTCGAAATCAACCAGCGCGCCTTCATAGATCGACGAGAGCAGCGCCTTGGCCGCCGGGAAGGCGCCCTGGGTCTTGCCATGCACCATGGCGGAGGCGCCGACAAAGGTCATGAAGCCCGCGGGGTGATAGGGGGCGCCGCCGGGCATCTTGTAGCCCTTGGCGTCCCAGGGCTTGACCAGATCACCGTCCTTGGCGTTCAGCACCCACTCCTTGGCCGCAGCCAGCGCATCATCGGCCACGGCGTCGATCAGCTGGGCGCCCTTGGCCTTCTTCGGGTCCATCATCTTGCCTTCCAGCAGGACAGGGGCCGCCGCCATTGCGCCCACCATGCGGGAGTACCGCGTGGTGCCGCCGCCGCCGGGGAAGATGCCGATCATGATCTCCGGCAGGCCAATCTTGGCCTTGGGATTGGAGGTCATCACCCGGTGATGGCAGGCCAGCGCAATCTCGGTGCCGATGCCGGCGCAGGTGCCGTTGATCGCGCAGGCCACCGGCTTGCCGCCCTTCTTGGTCTTGGGGTCCATGCCTGCCAGCTCCAGCTTGCGCAGGATGCGGTGACCGCCCATGGTGAAATCGAACAACCCCTGAGCCGGGTTCTCGCCGGATTCCTCGCGGATGGTCGCCAGCACATTGAGGTCCATGCCGCCGGCAAAGTCCTTCTTGCCGCTGGTGATCACGATGCCCTTGACGGCCTCGTCCTCCAGCGCCCGGTCCACATATTCCTCCACCAGGCCAAAGGCCTCGCGGGTGAGGACGTTCATGGACTTGCCCTCGGCGTCCCAGGTGATGATTGCGACGCCGTCTGCGTCCACGTCGTATTTGAAATCGCTCATGTGTCTTCTCCGGTCTGGTCAGCCGTCAGCGGGCTGCCGTCCTTGCGGGTGAATGTGAACTCGCTCCTTGCGAATTTCACCATCATGTCCAAATCGCTGTAATAGCCGGTCTCTGTCGGGGTGCGGGTGCCCACCACCAGAAAGGCGGCAGGCTTGTCCGAACGGTTCACCAGATGGTGGCCGTTCGCCTCGCCCGCCGGAAAGGCGGCGCAGTCGCCCGGCATCATCTCATGCGCGCCCTGATCGTCGATCAGGGTGCAGATGCCCTCGGTCACCATCAGGAACTCGTCCTGCTCCATGTGGTAATGGCGCAGGGAGGAGGCCGCGCCGGGCTCCAGCCGCACGATGTTGACGCCGAACTGGGTAATTCCGCCGGGATCGCCCAGCGGCTGCACGCTGCGGCCCGCACAGGCCTCAGCCAGATTGCCGGGATAGCCCGATCCGGTGCGCCAGGGCAGTTGGGATAGGTCCAGCTTCGGCATCAGACGCGCTCGATGATGGTGGCGGCACCCATGCCCGATGCGATGCACAGGGTGGCGAGGCCGCATTCCTTGTCCTGCCGCTCCAGCTCATCCAGCAGGGTGCCGATGATGATCGCCCCGGTGGCGCCGAGCGGGTGGCCCATGGCGATGGAGCCGCCGTTGACGTTCACCAGTTCCGGATCGACGTCAAACGCCTGCTGGAAGCGCAGCACGACGGATGCAAAGGCCTCGTTTACCTCGAACAGGTCCAGGTCGCCGATGGTCATGCCGTTGTCGGCCAGGATCTTCTCCGTCACCGGCACCGGACCGGTCAGCATGATGGTCGGATCGGTGCCGATCTTGGCGGTGGCCTTGATACGCGCGCGCGGCTTCAGGCCGTGACGCTCACCAAACTCCTTGTTGCCGATCAAGAGCGCCGCAGCTCCATCCACGATGCCAGAGGAGTTGCCCGCATGGTGGATATGGTTGATCCGCTCCAGATGCGGGTATTTCAGCATCGCCACCTTATCAAAGCCCGGCATCTGCTCGCCCATCATCTGGAAGGCGGGGTTCAGCGCCCCCAGCGCCTGCATGTCGGTTCCGGGGCGCATGTATTCATCATGGGCCAGGATCGGCAGGCCGTTCTGGTCGGTGACGGTGATCACCGATTTGCCAAACCGCTTCTCCTCCCAGGCTTTGGCGGCACGGCGCTGGCTCTCCATTGCCAGTGCGTCTGCCTGATCGCGGGTAAAGCCATACTCAGTTGCGATAATATCGGCCGAAATGCCCTGCGGCACGAAATAGGTCTCCATCGCCAGCGAAGGATCCACCGCAATCGCCGCGCCGTCGCTGCCCATGGCCACCCGGCCCATCATCTCGACGCCGCCCGCGATATAGGCATCGCCCGCGCCGCCCTTCACCTGGTTCGCCGCCAGGTTCACCGCTTCCATGCCGGAGGCGCAGAAGCGGTTGATCGCCAGCCCCGGAATGCGCTCGTCCAGATCGGAGGCCAGCACGGCAGAGCGCGCCAGGCAGCCGCCCTGTTCCATCACCTGGGTCACGTTGCCCCAGATCACGTCCTCGACCGCGTGGCCTTCAAGGTTGTTGCGCTCCTTGATCGCGTTCAGCGTCAGGGCAGACAGGCGGACCGAAGTCACCTCATGCAAGGAGCCGTCCTTGCGTCCCTTGCCGCGCGGGGTGCGCAGCGCGTCATAGATATATGCGTCTGTCATTGTGCTCTCCTCAGGCCCGGTCCGACGGGTTGCCGGGCATCAAGTCATAGGGGTGTTTCCAGCCGGGCAGGGCGCTGATGCGGTCCAGCCAGGCGTCGATTCGCGGCCATTCGGCCCGGTCAAAGCCGAAGGGCTCCGGGTAGTAGAGGTAGCTGCAGCAGCTGATGTCGGCATTGGTGAGGCTGTCGCCAACAATCCACTCGCGGCCCTCCAGATGGTGTTCCAGCGTGGTATAGGCGGCCTTGAGGCGGCCTTGCATGAAGTTGATCACCTCTTGCGACCGGTGCTGCTCCGGCAGGAAGTTGATCAGAAAGCGGGTCATCCCGGCCTGGCTGGACATCTTGTGATTGTCCCACAGCACCCAGCGCAGCACTTCGTATTTTTCCTCGGGGCGGCCCCCGAACTTTCCGGTCTTGTCAGTGATATACTGCTGGATCGCCCCCGACTGGCTGAGCGTCAGATCGCCGTCCACCAGAACGGGCGCCTCGGCCATGGCGGAAAACTCCCGGAACTCCGGCGTGCGGGCCGCGCCGCCGAAAAAGTCGACAAAAACCGGCTCCCAGTCCAGCCCCGACAGTTCCAGCGCCAGCGCAGCCTTGTAAGAATTTCCGCTTTCGCCAAAGCAATGCAGTTTGAGTGTCATCTGTTGCTCCCTGTTTCGGATGGCGGAGCGGGGGTTTCTCAACCCCGCACCCCCGTGGAGTATTTTGGAAAGATGATGGGGCATTAACCCGCCTCATCGCTCCGTTCGCTACCTTGGGCTTGCGGTAAAGGCTGGAGAGCTGATGGCCGTGAAAGGTGAAGACGTCCCTGCCCATTTGGCGAAGGCCTGGGGGCAGGGGTTTTCCTGCTCCTTCATCTTTCTCCAAATACTCAAAATCCATCATCCGCTTCCAGCTACGCCGCCGCGGCCCCAGCGCCTACAGGGACCGCGCAATCAGTTCCTTCATGATCTCATTGGTACCGCCATAGATCCGCTGCACTCGTGCGTCGGCCCACGTCTCGCCCACAGCGTATTCCTGCATGTAGCCGTAGCCGCCATGCAGCTGCAGGCATTCGTCCAGCACTTCTCCTTGCGTGTCGGTGATCCAATACTTGGCCATTGCGGCCTTCTCGACGGTCAGCTTGCCCTGCAGATGCTCACTGATGCATTCGTCCAGGAACGCGCGCGCGACCTTGGTCTTGGTCAGGCATTCCGCCAATTTGAAGCGGGTGTTCTGGAACTGCGTCAGCGGCCCGCCAAAGGCTTCGCGCTCTTTGCAATAGGCGACGGTGCGCTCCACCGCGCCCTCCATCGCGCCGACCGCGCCGCAGGCGATGATCAGCCGCTCCTGCGGCAGTTGCTGCATCATCTGATAGAAGCCCTGGCCTTCGACTCCGCCCAGGATGTTCTCCGGCGGGATTTCCACATCGCTGAAGAACAGCTCAGACGTATCCGCCGCGTGGCAGCCGATCTTGTCGAGGTTGCGGCCGCGGGAAAACCCTTCTGCACCGTCGGTTTCCACCGCCACCAGCGACACGCCTTTGGCGCCCTGAGAGGGATCGGTCTTGGCCGCCACGAGGATCAGGTTGGCGTGCTGGCCGTTGGTGATGAAGGTCTTCTGCCCCGACAGCCGGTAGGCGTTGCCATCCCTTACAGCCTTGGTCTTGATCGCCTGCACGTCGGAGCCGGTGGAGGGCTCCGTCATCGCCAGCGCGCCAACCAGTTCGCCGCTGACCATCTTCGGCAGCCAGCGCGCTTTCTGCTCCTCAGTGCCGTAGGCCAGGATGTAATGGCCGACGATGCCGGAATGGATGCCATGGCCCCAGCTGGCCAGGTTGGCGCGGCTGCCCTCCATCAGGATCACCGCCTCATGGCCGAAATCGCCGCCGGCGCCGCCGTATTCCTCGGGGATCGAGGGCAGGAGAAGGCCCAGTTCGCCGGCCTGGGTCCAGGTCTCCCGGTCCATCAGGCCCTGCTTGCGCCAGGTCTCGAACTTGGGGGCCCATTCATTGCTGATGAACTGGGCCGTCATCTCCCCAAGCATTTGGTGCTCTTCCGTCATCCATGCGGAGTGCGTCTCGGTCATCTCTCTCCCTTTGCTGCGCTTTTCTAGCGCTTTCGCGCCTCCAGCTCGGCGTTGAACAGCCGCAGCCGGTGGCTCAGATTCTCGTAGTCCGTCACGCTGTCGAAATTCTCGAACAGGAATGACAGCGCTTCGCCTTCGTCCAGCCCCGCCTCCTGGGCGAACCTCTTCAGCCTGCGGTATCCGTCCTCCGTCATTGCGATCGGCAGGCGGCGGGTCAGGCGGAAACGTTTTGGCATCTTGTGGTCCTTTGCGTGTCAAGGCGCCGGCCGGGGCTGAACAGGGCGCCCCGGGAAGGGACGCCCGCGGGCATCAGAAGGCGTCCGCGTCAAGCGCCATCACCGTGTCCGCACCGCTTTCGATGCGCGCCAGGTGCAGCTTGGTCGCGGGCAGCCGCCGTGCCATGTAATACCGGCCGGTTGCGAGTTTCGTCTCATAGAACGCCGCGTCATCGGCCCCGGCGTCAAGCGCTTCCTGCGCCGCCTTGCCCATCCGCGCCCACATCAGGCCCAGGCAGACCTGCCCGAACAGATGCATGAAGTCATAAGAGCCCGCCAGCGCGTGGTTCGGGTTCTTCATGCCGCTTTGCATGAAGAACATGCCAGCCGCCTGCAGATCCTTGGAGGCCGCCTGCAAGGGCTTGATGAAGTCCTTGGTGAAAGCCCCTGAAATCTCTTTGTTTTCCTGGCAGAAGGTCTTGACCATATCAAAGAAAGCCAGGACGTATTTGCCGCCGTGCTGGCCCAGCTTGCGGCCCACCAGGTCCAGCGCCTGCACGCCGTTGGCGCCCTCGTAGATCATCGCGATGCGGGCGTCGCGGGTGTATTGCGACATGCCCCATTCCTCGATGTAGCCATGGCCGCCATAAACCTGCTGCGCCTGCACGGTCATGTCATAGCCCTGGTCGGTCAGGAAGCCCTTGATCACCGGCGTCATCAGCGAGATCAGCCCGTCCGCATCCTTGTCACCGGCGCGGTGCGCCTGGTCGATCAGGGTAGCGCCCCACAGCAGGAACGCGCGCGCGCCCTCGGCAAAGCTTTTCTGGTCCATTAGCGAGCGCCGGATGTCCGGGTGAACGATCAGCGGGTCCGCCGGTCCGTCCGGGTTCTTGACGCCGGTCACGTCACGGCCCTGCAGCCGGTCCTTGGCGTATTCCAATGCGTTCTGATAGGCGGCCTCGGCCTGCGCCAGACCCTGCATGCCGACACCCAGGCGGGCCTCGTTCATCATGGTGAACATGGCGCGCATGCCCTTGTGCTCTTCGCCCAGCAGCCAGCCGGTCGCGCCGTCATAGTTCATCACGCATGTGGAGTTGCCGTGGATGCCCATCTTCTCCTCGATCTTGCCGACCGAGACGCCGTTGCGCTCACCCACAGAACCATCCTCGTTCACCAGGAACTTGGGCACGATGAACAGGCTGACGCCCTTGATGCCCTCGGGGCCGCCGGGGATCTTGGCCAGCACCAGGTGCACGATGTTCTCTGCCATGTCGTGATCGCCGGAGGAGATGAAGATCTTCTGCCCGGAAATTTTGAAGCTGCCGTCGCCCTGCGGTTCCGCCTTGGTGCGCATCAGGCCCAGATCGGTGCCGCAGTGCGGCTCGGTCAGGTTCATGGTGCCGGTCCACTGGCAGCTGATCATATTGGGCAGATAGGTTGCTTTCTGCTCTTCCGTGCCATGCGCCAGGATCGCGGAGGCCGCGCCATGGGTCAGGCCCTGGTACATTGTAAAGGCCTGGTTGGCGGCAGAGAAAAACTCGCCCACTGCTGTGCCCATCACATAGGGCATGTTCTGGCCGCCGAATTCTTCCGGCATGTCCAGCCCGGTCCAGCCGCCTTCCTTCACCTGCTCAAAGGCTTCCAGGAACCCCTTCGGTGTGTAGACCACGCCGTTTTCCAGCCGGCAGCCCTCCTGGTCGCCCACCGTGTTCAGCGGGTGCAGCACTTCGCTGGCGATCTTTCCTGCCTCTTCCAGCACGGCGCCGGTGAAATCCGGTTCCAGTTCATTGTATCCGGGGATGTCCTGGCCGGAGACCTTCAGCACGTCGTGCAGGATGAACTGGGCGTCTTTGGCGGGGGCTCGATAGGAAGGCATTGCGGTCCTCTTCAGGGTCTTGGTGATCGTGGTCAATGCCGGACAGGCCGGCGGGAAAGGGCGGGGCGGCTGCTTATTGGGCAGCCTCCTGCTTGGCCTTCATCGAGGCGATCATCTTCTCGCCCCAGGCCAGCTGGTCCTTCAGGTCCTCGATTGCCTCGGTCAGCTCCTCGCGCTGGCGCTCCATATCGGCGAGCCGGTCACGCGCGACCTCATAGGTCTTGGTGAGCTGGGTCACCTGCTGGTCGCCGACGTGGTACAGCTCCAGCAGCTGGCGGATTTCCTCCAAGCTGAACCCGAACCGCTTGCCGCGCAGGATCAGCTTCAGCCGGGCGCGGTCGCGTTTGGTGAACAGCCGCTTCTGGCCGTCGCGGATCGGGAACAGCAGTTCCTTGGCTTCGTAGAACCGGAGCGTGCGGGGCGTCACGTCAAAGGCCTCGCACATCTCGCGGATGGTCATGGTTTCTTCGGTCATCATCGTCACTCTTACGGCTTGGTGCAGGCCCAAGCTGGGCGCAGTTCGGATTTCGATCAAGACTGACTTTACGTTTACGTAAGTTGTACGTTGCGTCACTTTTCGGAGTGTTACGGGTTCGCAAAACGCACATAAAGTGACGTAACGTTACCGGGTGGCTCGCTGTCTGCAGGCGAGTTCTGACGGCGTATATGGCCTGGAACCGAGCGAATCCGGCGGCGGAATCTGCAAAAGAAAAACCCCGCCACGGGGCGGGGTTCAGACTTCCGGAAAGATGTGCTGGGCCTATTTCAGCAGCGCCCGTGTGCTTTCGCGCAGCTCGCTCAGCTCTTCAATCGCCTCATTGATCTGCTCGCGCTGCTTTTCCAGCTCGACTAGCTGGCGGTCGGCCATTTCCATGAACGCATGGTTCTGGGCGTCATTGCCTTCGTTCTCATAGATCAGCAGCCACTGGCGGATCTCTTCCAGCTGAAAGCCGAACTTTCGCCCGCGCAGGATCAGCTTCATCCGGGCGCGTTCCCGCGCGCCATAAAACCGCGACCGGCCTTCGCGGTCCGGCTGCAGCAATTCGATGTATTCATAGTAGCGCAGCGTCCGCGGCGTGACCTCGAACTCGGCGCACATTTCCTTGAATGACAATCTTTTGTCGGTCATCCGTCGTCTCCCTTGCCGGGAACCTATGCACTTGCAGCGAACAGTGCAACCTCCGCGGCGGCACACTTGCTCTTTTGCCGGGGCAGGGCCAAAGATGGGGCAGAGAATTCAAAGGACACTCCCATGGCCGACAAGACCGACCTCGCGCGCCAGTTCATCGAAGCGATTCCGCACGCCAAGCAATTGGGAATGAAGCTGACAGAGATCGGCGACGGCACTGCCGAGATCCGCATGGCCTACGACGAGAAGCTGATCGGCGACCCGGCCACCGGCGTCATTCACGGCGGCGCGGTTTCAGCCCTGATGGACACATGCTGCGGCGCAGCGGTGATGAGCCACCCGTCCGCCCCCGGCGGCACCGCCACAATCGACCTGCGCATCGACTATATGCGTCCGGCAACGCCGGGGCAGGCGATCACCACCCGCGCCACATGCCACCACATCACCCGCACCGTAGCCTTTGTCCGCGCCGTGGCAATGGACGAGGACACGGACCGCCCCGTCGCAACTGCCTCCGGAGCCTTTACCGTGGAGAAGAAGTTTTGAGCCGCCCCCGTCCCGAACCGATCCAGGTGGTGAAGCAGCGCCGCGATGCAGCCCTGTCGGCGCTGGTGGATTCGGTGCCCTATATCCGCTTCCTGAACGTGACCTTTGAACGCCGCGGTGATGAGCTGACGGCGGTGCTGAATTTCGATGACAAGCTGATCGGCAACCCTTTCCTGCCTGCGATCCACGGCGGGGTGACGGCGGCGTTTCTGGAAATCACCGCGATGATCACGCTCAACTGGTCGCACCTGTGGCAGCGCATCGAAAACGGTGACCTGGACCCGGCGGAAATGGCCAAGGGCAACCTGCCGCGCCAGCCCAAGACCATCGACTTTACCGTCGACTACCTGCGCTCCGGCCTGCCGCGTGATGCCTATGCGCGGGCGCGGGTGAACCGCTCCGGCCGCCGCTATGCCTCGGTGCATGTGGAGGCCTGGCAGGATCACAAGGATAAGCTGTTTGCCCAGGCCACCGGCCATTTCCTGATGCCGCAGGACAATAACAGCGAAGGCTGACCGGATGACCAGCGCGAACACGGAGATTACCCACAAACGGGTGCTCAGCATCGCATTGCCGATTGTGCTGTCAAACGCAACGGTTCCCATTCTGGGCGCCGTCGATACCGGCGTTGTCGGCCAGATGGGCGAGGCCGCGCCGATTGGTGCGGTGGGCATCGGTGCGGTGATTCTGGCAACGATCTACTGGATCTTCGGCTTCCTGCGTATGGGCACCACAGGTTTGGCCGCGCAGGCGCGCGGTGCCGGGGACTGGGGGGAAACCGGCGCCCTGCTGATGCGCGGGCTGCTGCTGGCCTTTGCTGCCGGAGCCGTCTTTATCATCGCGCAAGGCGCCGTTTTCTGGGGCGCCTTCGCACTGGCACCCGCCAGCGCAGAAGTTGAAAGCCTGGCCCGCGATTACCTGCAGATCCGCATCTGGGGCGCGCCCGCCACCATTGCGCTTTATGCGGTCACCGGCTGGCTGATCGCGGTGGAGCGCACCCGCGGCGTATTCCTGCTGCAGGTCTGGATGAACGGGCTCAATATCGTTCTGGACCTGTGGTTCGTGCTGGGCCTCGGCTGGGGTGTGGAGGGCGTCGCCATCGCCACGCTGATTGCGGAATGGAGCGGGCTGGGGCTGGGGCTGTTCCTCTGCCGCGATGCCTTTGCCGGCGACCAGTGGCGCGACTGGGGGCGGGTGTTCGACCCTGCGCGGCTCAAGCGGATGATGCAAGTGAACGGCGACATCATGGTGCGTTCGGTGCTTCTCACCGGTTCCTTCACCACCTTCCTGTTCATCGGCTCCGGCATCGGCGATGTGAACCTGGCCGCCAATCAGATCCTGCTGCAATTTGTCGAGATCACCGCCTTTGCGCTGGACGGCTTTGCCTTCTCGGCTGAGGCGCTGGTGGGCGGCGCGGTCGGCGCCAAGGCGCGGGACCGGGTGCGCCGGGCGTCGGTGATCACCTCGCAATGGGGCCTGGGCGGTGCGGTGCTGCTGGGCATCGCCTTTGCTGTTGGCGGGCCATGGCTGATTGACCTGATGTCAACGTCGCCGGAGGTGCGCGAAGCTGGCCGGGTGTTCCTGGTCTGGGCCGCGGTGCTGCCGGTCCTGAGCGTTGCCAGCTACATGTTCGACGGGATCTATATCGGTGCCACCTGGACCCGCGACATGCGGTGGGCGATGCTGCAATCGGTTGCCATCTACGTAGCGGCGCTGCTGGTTCTGGTGCCGGCTTTTGGCAATCACGGGCTATGGGCTGCGCTGATCGTCCTGAACATCGCCCGCGGGGTTACGCTGGGGCTGCGCTACCCGCGGCTGGAGGCGCAGGTGGGCGTCTGAGACAGCCGGAATTCTGCGAGAATTCCGGCCTGTTTTCCGGCGCGGAAAACCGGTGCTTCGCCCCCCAATATTCCTTGCAGGACTATTGGCCGTTTCCCGCGCCGGGAAACAGTCAGAGCAGGGTTTCGATTGCCTCGGTCGGTCGGCCGATGACCGCTTTGCCGTCCTTGATGGCAATCGGGCGTTCGATCAAGATCGGATGCGCGGCCATCGCCGCCAGCAGTTCTTCCTCGGCGCTGTCCTTGGAAAGGCCCAGCTCCTTGAACACTTTCTCGCCGGTGCGCATCATCTCAACAGCAGAGACACCAAGCGCGGCCTGAACAGCCTTCAGTTCCTCAACCGAGGGCGCATCTTCCAGATAAGCGCGGGTCTGAACCTCTGCGCCGCGATCTTCGATCAGCGCAAGGCCCGCGCGGGATTTCGAGCATTTCGGGTAATGCCAATAGGTGATCACAGCCAATCCTTCCGTTTGGTTCCAACCGCTTGCGCGACATTCTCAAACCCGTCCCGCGCCAGCAGATCATCCAGCCCGCGGGCAATGTCCCCAGCCAGCGACAGCCCGCCATAGACCATCGCGGTGTAGAACTGCACGGCAGTAGCCCCGGCACAGATCTTGGCATAGGCCTGTTCCGCGGTGCAGATGCCGCCGACGCCGACAAGCGGCACTTGGCCGTCCAGAAGCTCCGACAGCTGCGCCAGAACGCGGGTGGATTTTTCAAACAGCGGCGCGCCGGACAGCCCGCCGGCCTCATCCTTGTGAGCGCTCCTCAGCCCATCGCGCGACAGGGTGGTGTTGGTGGCAATCACCGCGTCGATTCCACTTTCCAGCGCCACGGCGGCAATGTCCTCGATGCCTGCGCGGTCCAGATCCGGGGCGATTTTCAGGAACACTGGTACCCGGCGGCTGAGTCCCTCGCGGGTTTCAATCACGCCTGCCAGCAGCGCCGTCAGCGCCGCCTTGCCTTGCAGGTCGCGCAGTTTCTCGGTGTTGGGCGAGGACACGTTGACGGTGGCAAAATCCAGATGCGCACCGCAATGCGCCAGCACTTTGGCGAAATCCGCGGCGCGGTCCTCGCTGTCCTTGTTGGCGCCGAGGTTCAATCCGATGACCGCATCGCGCGGGCGCTGCGCCAGCCGGGCGCCGATCGCCTCCATGCCCTCGTTGTTGAAGCCGAAGCGGTTGATTGCCGCCTTGTCCTCGGTCAGGCGGAACAGGCGCGGCTTGGGGTTGCCGGGCTGCGGGCGGGGCGTTGCCGCGCCAACCTCGATAAAGCCGAAACCGGATTTCGAAAGCGGCGCCAGCGCCTCGGCGTTCTTATCATAGCCAGCCGCCAGACCAACCGGGTTCGGCAGATCAACGCCGGCCAGCGTGGTCTTGAGCCGGGCAGTGGTGACCGGGCCGGGAGCTGGGACTAGTCCCATCGTCAGTGCCTTCACCGACAGCCCGTGCGCTGCCTCCGGGTCGATCCGTTGCATGGCGGCAAGGGCCAGCTTTTCGGTCAGCTTCATGCCATCTCCTCCGGGAACTGATGCACGCCCTCCACCAGCGGCAGCGGCTTGGTCCAGACCACATCCGACATGCGGATATTGCGGTAGAGATGCGGAAACTCGGCGCCGCCGCGGGAGACTTCCCACTTCAGGTCATCACCCATCGCATCGGCGTTGCAGGCCAGGAGGGTCAGCCCCTCGGCACCGGCAAAATGCTTGGCTGCGGTTTCCGCCGCCTGGGTGGCGGTGGAGAAATGGACGTAGCCGTCCGCAACATCAATCGGCGCGCCCGGCGTCGCGCCCGCGGCTTGCAGCGCGGCCCATTCGTCCGCCCGGAAAATCTTATAAATCAGCATAAGCGCCTGATGCCCTGCGTTTACGGAGGAATCAAGGGGGATTGGGGCGCTGGTCGCCGGCCAAGCTGACGCAAGGGGAGGCAGCGTGGCGGCTTTTCCCCTTTGACGGGCGCGGGGTTTGGGCGCAGGCTCCTCTTAAAACAGAACAACGGGAGCGCTCCTCATGATTGCACGGATTCTCACATCGGTTGCGGCCCTGGCCCTGACCGCCGGCACCGCGGCGGCGGAGTACAAGCTGACCATCCTGCACACCAACGACTTTCATTCGCGGTTTGAGCCGATCAACAAATACGACAGCACCTGCGACGCAGAGGACCAGGCCGAGGGCAAGTGTTTCGGCGGCACCGCGCGGCTGGTGACGGCTATCGCGGACGCGCGGGGGCGGGCGGAGAACTCGATCCTGGTAGACGGCGGCGACCAGTTTCAGGGCTCGCTGTTCTATACCTACTACAAGGGCAAGGCCGCGGCGGAGTTCATGACCAAGCTGGGATATGACGGGATGACCGTCGGCAACCATGAGTTCGACGACGGGCCGGAGGTGCTGCGCGGCTTCATGGATGCGGTGGGTTTTCCGGTGCTGATGTCGAATGTGGATGTGTCAGAGGAACCGGTGCTGGCGGATGTGCTGAAGAAATCCACGGTGATCGAGCGGGGCGGTGAGAAAATCGGCCTGATCGGGCTGACGCCGGAGGATACGCATGAGCTGGCAAGCCCCGGCAAGAACGTGCATTTCTCCGATCCCGTGGCGGCGGTGCAGGCGGAGGTGGACAGGCTGACCGCCGAGGGCGTGAATAAGATCGTGGTGCTCAGCCACTCCGGCTATGGCGTTGATCAGCGCGTGGCGGCAGAGACCACCGGGGTGGACGTGATCGTCGGCGGGCATTCAAACACTTACCTTTCCAACACTTCCGAGAAGGCCGCGGGGCCTTATCCGACCGTGGTGAACGGGGTGCAGATCGTGCAGGCTTATGCCTATGGCAAGTTCCTGGGCGAGCTGAACGTGACGTTTGACGATGCGGGCAATGTTGTGAGCACCAGCGGCGAGCCGCTTATCATGGATGCCGCAGTCAGCGAGGATGCGGCGACCCTCGACCGGATCGCGGAACTCGCGCAGCCGCTGGATGAGATCCGAAACAAGGTGGTGGCAGAGGCCGCGGAACCCATCGAAGGCAGCCGCGATGTGTGCCGTGTGCAGGAGTGCCCGATGGGCAATCTGGTGGCTGATGCGATGCTGGACCGGGTCAAGGATCAGGGCGTTACCATCGCCATTGCCAACTCCGGCGGTATCCGCGCCAGCCTGGATGCGGGAGATGTCACCATGGGCGAGGTGCTGACCATCTTGCCGTTCCAGAACACGCTCTCGACGTTCCAGATAGACGGCAAGACGCTGGTTGAGGCGCTGGAAAACGGCGTCAGCCAGGTGGAGGACATCAAGGGCCGCTTCCCGCAGGTGGCCGGGCTGAAATTCAGCTGGGACAGCTCCGCCGCGCCGAACGAAGGCCGTGTCACCGAGGTGATGGTGGCAGAAGGCGATGGGTTTGTGCCGGTTGATCCGGCCAAGATCTATGTGGTGGTTACCAATGACTATGTCCGCAATGGCGGTGACGGCTATGCGATGTTCGAGGGCGACGACAAGAACGCCTATGATTTCGGACCCGACTTGGCGGATGTGCTGGCGGAATACCTTGCTGCGCAAGGCCCCTATACGCCCTATACCGACGGGCGCATTTCGCAGGTGAAATAGGCTGTGGCATTTAGGTCCGAACCTGTCCGAATGTTTCGCGCGCGAAACATTCGGACAGGAGGGCTGCCGCATTATCTTTAGGCATCCTTAACCTTCGCCGGCCCTTCGTTAACGGGCTGGCGGGGACTTTCGCCTGCCGCGCGGCCATGGCAGAATGATGCCATGGACCACCCGCTGATCGACCTCATCAATGCCCGCATCGAAGCCGCCGAGAAGGACGGCGCCTTTGACAATCTGGCGGGCGCAGGCAAGCCGCTGCCGGACTGCGACGACCCGGAGAATGAGCTGGTCAACCGGCTGGTGCGCGAGAGCGGCGGGGTGCCGGAATTCGTCAGCCTGTCGCGAGAGCTGCAGCGGCTGCGGGCGGAGCTGCGCGAGGCCGGCGACCGCAGCCGCCGGCAGGAGATCCTGAAAGAGATGTCGATGATGGACGCGCGGATCGAAATCGCGCGCAAGGCTTACACGAAGTAACTTCTGTTAATCTTTGATTTCCGGCCAGATTTCCGGGTCCAACCCGTCGATGAAGGGCGCAAGGACATCGGCGTATTTTTCCCATTTGCCGATTGAGCGCGTGTGCGCTGTCTGGCGGACCTGGGTGTTCGACAGTGTCAGCACCTGGCCCTCGTGGCGTTCCGGGTGGGCCATATCCTCGACCCAGTCCAGCCCGCAGAACGCGGCCAGCTTGCGGCTTTCGCCCTCGATATCGGCAACGAAGCTTTCATAGCGCAGGTCATGGATTCGCCCCGGCATCACCTGCCGCCAGTGCTGCATCAGCCGGCCATAGAGGTTGATGCGGTGCGCCATCGCCTTGAGGTCGTAAGCGTAGGTGAGCGAGCTGCCGGAGAAATAGCCGCGCCAGATCGACAGCGCCACATCGCGCGGGTCGCGGCAAAGATGAACAAACCGTGCATCCGGGTAAGCGGTGCCAAGGTGGCCCAGCAGGCGGTAGTTGTCGGGCATCTTGTCGACATAGACCGCGGTGCCTTCGGGCATTTCCGGCAGGCGGCTGATGTCCTCTGCCACGAAATTGCGGGCGGCCTCGGGCGTGAAGTCCTGATCCCTTTCGATAAAGGGGTGCAGCAGGAAGGCCGGCACGCCGCGCTCGCCCAAGGGGAACACGTCGGGGTGGAGGCCGATCACGGTTTCCGTCAGGGTGGTGCCGGAGCGGGGCATCCCCACCACATAGATCGGGCGCGGGCCGTCTGCTGCGGTCTCTGCCGGGGTGATCTGATCCGGGAAGGCCGCCATGATGCGAGTGAACTGGCGCTCGCTTTCCTCGTAGTCATAGGGGGTCTGGGCGGCCATACAGGCGTTGGCTTCGTCATTGTGGGCGGCAAATGCTTCCTTGTCGCCCGCCTGATCGGCGATCCGGGCGAGCGCAAAGCTGACGTTCGCACGGTCCAGCGAACGCGGCGCGGCAGCTTTCAGCGCCTTTTGCGCGATGGGCAGCAGCTCTGCGTTCTGGTCGCGGCTGCTGATGCGGGCCAGCATCTCCAGCACCTGGGTGTCCTTGGGGTCCAGCTCCATCAGCGCCAGGCACTGCTCGCGCGCGGCATCGCTTTCGCCGTTGGAAATAAGCTGGCTGGCCAGGCGGCGGCGGGCCTCCACGTTCTGGGGGGCCACGGCGACGGCCTTCTGGGCGGCCTCGGTGGCCTCGTCCTGGCGCATCAGGCGGGCCAGCAGAAGGCTGGCGTTCTGCAGCGCGTCGGCATCGTTGGGGTTCACCTTGAGCGCGGCCTGGTAATCCGCCAGCGTGGCCTTTTCATCGCCGAGCGTGTTCCAGGCCGTCGCGCGCAGCCGCRGMWKCYGCGGCTGGCGAGGGTCACGGGCCAGCGCGGCGGTGGCGGCCTCAATTGCGGCCTCTGCGTTGTTCATCACCAGATGCGCCTGCGCCTGCAGGTAGAGTGCGGCCTGATCGCCGGGCTGGTCCTTCAGCACCCGTTCCAGCAGTTTCATCGCCGGTTCGCCCTGCTGCATAAACAACAGAGTCTGCGCCAGGTTTTTGCGGGCGTCGTGAAAGCCGGGGGCCAGCGCCAGCGCCTTCTTGAAATAGGGGACAGCATCGCGGTGCTTGCCCAGGCCGGACAGGGAGATGCCGGCGATATTGGGGAAATCGGGGTGGCTCTTGTGCCGCTTCATGCCGCCCTTGGACTGTTTCAGCGCCTGTTTGAACTTACCCTGGTTGAGAAAGCCCAGGGCGGACTGGAGATCGTTCTGAAGAGTCATGAGGCCTATCTATCATCCTGTCAGGGCAGCTGAAAATCCTGCGCCGCGGAAGGTTTTGCAAACGCGCCGCGGGCTGGGTTAGAAATCAGCATGTGCGGACGATTTGCCATAACCCTGCCCACGGATGCAATGGCGCAGCTGTTTGCGGCACAGCCGGCAAATGATTTGCCCATAGTGCCCAATTACAACGTCTGCCCGACAAATCCGGTGCATGTGGTGCAGGCGGGAGATGCAGGACGGCAGCTGGTGTCCATGCGCTGGGGATTTCTGCCGCATTGGTACAAGAGCGAGAGCGCCGGTCCGCTGCTGATCAATGCGCGGGCGGAGACGATTGCGGAAAAGCCCGCCTTTGCCGCTGCGGCTCGCGAGCGGCGCTGCCTGATCCCGGCCAGCGGGTTTTATGAGTGGACCAAATCGGAGGAGGGCGCCCGGTTGCCCTGGTACATCCATCGCAGCGACACGGCCCCCATTGCCTTTGCTGCGGTCTGGCAGAGCTGGGGGGCTGATGATCCGGTCAAGACCTGCGCAATTGTCACCACCGCCGCTAACGAAGGGCTTTCACCTATCCACCATCGGATGCCGCTGATCCTGGAGGCGGAAAATTGGGGCAAATGGCTGGGCGAGGAGGGCCATGGCGCCGCCCGGCTGATGCAGCCGGGGGAAGAGGGCGTGCTGGATTTCCACCGGGTTGATCCGGCGGTGAACTCCAACCGGGCTGAGGGGCCGGAGCTGATCGAACCCTTCGGGGAGGAGGATACCCCGCGCGGGCAGCTGATCTGAGCGCTACTCGGCGGCGTGGCGGGCGGGCAGGTCGCGCTGCGGTGCGCGGCTGAGGTCATTGCCTGCCAGCGTCGCCTTTTGCAGCAGCGCCACAAAGACTTCCTGTTCCGCCTCGGTGAGCCCGGTCAGGATGCCGGGCTGGGAGGCCCGCACGATAGGCAGGATATGCTCCAGAAGCGCCGTGCCGTCGCGGGTCAGGCTGACCTCGCGGGCACGGCGGTCGGCCTTGGACACGCATCGCTGCACCAGCCCCTTGTCCACCAGCCGGTCCACCACCTTGCCCAGAGTGGCGCGGTCATAGGCGATCAGGCCCGCAACCGACGCCTGGTCGATGCCGGGATGGCGGTGGATTGCGGCCATGGCAGAGAATTGCACCGGCGTAAGATCGACGCCTTCTGCCGCCATATGGTCCATGAACTGGCCGACCGAAATCTGGTGCAGCCGGCGGATCAGGTGGCCGGGCAGGGAGTGGATGTCCAACGGGTCGGTCGTCATGGCCTTCTGGTCCTTGGCGGTCTGCTCCGCGGCATATTGCACGGAATTGGTCTGTTCGCAGAAAGTGCCATAGCGCCCTGTGCGCAATGCGCGCAAGACTTATCGCCGCGGCAGCAGCAATTGCGGCTTTTCCTTGCGCATGGGGCGCGGTAGGCATGGGCCATGGCGCTGAAATTCACCTCCCTGACAGAGTTCTATGCGCACGGGTTCGACACCGTGATCGACGTGCGCAGCCCGGCGGAATATGCCGAAGACCATGTGCCGGGGGCGATCAGCCTGCCGGTGCTGAACAACGAGGAACGGGCCGCGGTCGGAACGATTTACGTGCAGGACAGCCCCTTCAAAGCGCGTAAGCTGGGGGCGGCGCTGGTGTTCCGCAATGCCGCCAATCACATTGAGCAGAGCCTGAGCCACCACGAGGGCGGCTGGAAACCGCTGGTCTATTGCTGGCGCGGCGGCCAGCGGTCTGGGTCCTTCACCTGGATGCTGCAGCAGATCGGCTGGCGCGCCGAGGTGGTGGAGGGCGGCTATCAGACCTACCGCCGGCTGGTGAACGCAGCGCTTTACCAGACCGCGCTGCCGTACCGGCTGGTGGCGCTGGACGGCTATACCGGATCGGCCAAGACCGAGGTGCTGAAACGCGCCAGGCACCTGGGCGTGCAGGTGCTGGACCTGGAGGGGCTGGCCAATCACCGCGGCTCTTTGCTGGGCGACATGCCGACGCCGCAGCCCTCGCAGAAGGGGTTTGAGTCCGCTGTGGCGGGCGCGCTGATGAAGCTGGACCCGTCCCGCCCGGTGCTGGTGGAGGCGGAGTCGAGCAAGATCGGCCAGCGCATCATCCCGCCTTCGGTCTGGGATGCGATGAAGCGGGCGCCGAGGATTGAGCTGCAGGTGCCGGTGGCAGCGCGCTGCCGGTATCTGGTGGAAGCCTACGACGATATCCTGTCTGATGCGGACAAGCTGCGTGACAAGCTGGGCCCCTTGCGTGCGCACAGGTCCGGCGCAGTGGTGGACGGCTGGTTCGCCAGCATCGAGGCGGGCGACAAGGCTGCGTTGACCGAGGCGCTGATGGTGGAGCATTACGACCCCGCCTACCGCAAGTCCCGCGCGGCCATCGGTGCGGAGGTCGCGGCCACGGTGGAAGCGGATGCGCTGGATGAAGCGGGGCTGGACGCCGCTGCAGCGCAGGTGGCAGCGGTCATTTCCGGTCTCTGACGGGGGGTCTCCCGCCCGTCGCCGGAACATCTGCGATGTCCCGCTCCCGTTGGGCGTGGCGCTGCGCCGGGGCGCAGCGGGTCAGGTGCTGAGAGTAATGGCGCCGAAACCTTCGGTGACCTTGCCGATCCGGGCTGCCGGGTATCCTGCAGCTTGCAGCTGCTCCAGCAATGCATCAGCCTGATCTGCAGCAACCGCTGCCAGCAGCCCGCCCGCGGTTTGCGGGTCGAACAGCAGGTCCTGCCAGCCGGTCGTCTTCAACTCCGGCAGGGCTGCCTGATTGGCGGGGAAAAGGGAGGAACGGATGCCGCGATCCGCCAGCTCCGCAGCGCCCTGCATCAAGGGGATCTGCCCAGTGAACAGCTCCGCCCCGGTTCGGGACGCTTCGCAGATGCCAAGCAGATGGCTCAGGAGACCGAAGCCGGTCACATCGGTCATAGCGTGCGCGTCCTGCAGGATGCCGGCGGCGGCGCCCTGCGGCTGGCTCATCTGGTCAAGCGCGGCCGCCACCCATTCGCCCCTGGCTTCGCCGGCCATCTCCGCGGCCATCAGCACGCCGGAGCCGAGGGGTTTGGTCAGGATCAGCGCATCGCCGGGTTGCGCACCTGCGAGGGTGATGGCGGGGCGGGGGCAGAGGCCGGTGACGGTGAAGCCAATGGTCAGCTCATCGCCCAGCGAGGTGTGGCCGCCGATGATGGCGGCGCCGGCCGCCTGCATGACCTCGGAGGCCGCGCCCATGATCTCCTGCAGGGTGCGGGCCTGCAGGGCGGGCGACATGCGCGGCAGGATCAGGTTGGCGGTGGCGGCCTGCGGTTCCGCGCCCATCGCCCAGATATCGCCAAGCGCGTGCACGGCGGCGATGCGGGTCATCAGCACCGGGTCATTGGTGAAGCTGCGCAGGTGATCGGTGCTGATCACCTGATTGACGCCTCCGGTTGTCAGCAGCGCCGCGTCGTCGCCGGGCAGGGGCGTAAAGTCGTCGCGGTCCGCAGTCCCAAGGCCCGCAAGCGTGCCGAGCAGCGCGTCGCGCCCGACCTTGGCGCCGCAGCCGCCGCACATTGGTTTTTCGCCGAGGGCTTGCTCCATATCGAGGGTGTGTTCGGCGGGCAGGTCCGGCGGGTCCATGGCGGGAAGGTCGCGGAATTTCTCCATGAAGGCCTGGTCGATGCGGTCCTTCCAGGTCCACATCAGTGGTCCGGAGAGGGTAGTGCCGAAGCGTTCGCCAAGCGCCTCCTTGGAGCCCATGGAAATCAGTTTCAGGTAGTCTTTCTGAGGCTTGTATTTGCGCAGCGGATCGCCGGTCATCAGGGCGCGCAGGTTGTGGTAGAGCACCGGTGCCTGGCGGACGGCGTAGACGCCGGCCTTGGGGCGCGGGGCAAAATCCATATGGGCGCAGTCGCCGGCGGCAAAGACCTGGGGATCGGAGCTTTGCAAGGTTTCGTTGACGCGGATGAAGCCGTCGTTCAGGTCCAGCCCGCTGTCCGCCAGCCAGCCGTAGGGGCGGGCACCAGCGGCGCCGGTGGTGAAATCGGAGAGGATCTCCCGCCCGTCCTGCAGCGTGATGTAGGTGTCTTCGACACGTTTGATGTGCGCGTTCTCCTCCAGCCGCACGCCGTGTTCGACGAGGGCGCGCCGCAGAGACTGACTGGCCTTGCCTCCGATTGCGCGCAGGGCTTCACCGCTGTCGATCAGTGTCGCCTGCGCCAGACGGCCGCGGGACCTGAGGGCATGGGCCATGGCGAGGATCAGCTCCACCCCTGCAACGCCGCCGCCTATCACTGCCACATGGGCCGGGCCGTCCCCTTCGCGGAAGGCGGCCCAGCGGGCGGCGAAGCGGTCCAGCGGCTTGGCGGGGATGCCGTGGCCGGCAAAGCCTGGCAGATCCGGCATGGCGGAGGTGATACCGATGTCGATGGAGGCGACGTCATAGGCGATTGGCGGGCGGCCGGGCACATGCACCAGCCGGGCAGCGGTGTCGATATGCTCAGCTGCGCCCAGGACCACGCGGGCGCCCGCAAAACGGGCGAGGCGGACCAGGTCGATGTCCAGTTCGTCCCGCTGGTAATGGCCCGCTACAAAGCCCGGCAGCATACCGGAATAGGGGGCTGCGGGGCCGGGGTTGATCACTGTCAGCCGGGCGCCGGGCAGGGGCTTCATGCCCCATTTGCGCAGCACCAGCGCGTGGGTGTGGCCGCCGCCCACCAGAACCAGGTCACGGGTCAGCGGCAGGCGGGAAGTGTCGATCACGGGTCAGGCCTTCCTGGGTGCAGTGCGGTCAGTCTTCGGCGGGCGGGGTTTGGGAGGCGCTGCGGCGTTCCTCGTCTTCGGGCGTGTCATGGGTGGCCCAGTGGTCGTCGCCGCCGGCTTCGGGCATGGTGTCGCGGGTTTCCTGCCGGTGGATATGCACTTTGGCAATGAAATTTGCCGTGATCGGCGCGGTCAGGAACAGGAACAGAGTGATCATCAGCTCATGGTAGGAGAAGTATTTCTCAAACGCGGCTGCGTGCAGCATCGAGGCCAGCAGCACGCCGCCGACGCCCAGGGTGGTGGCCTTGGTCGGGGCGTGCAGCCGTGACATCTGGTCGTTCAGCTTGATCAGCCCGTAGGAGCCGACAATACCGAAGATGCCGGCGGTCACCAGGAAGGCGGCAACGAGGAATTCAAGGATGGTTTCCATGGCTTTCCCCTTATTCGATGATGTTGCCGCGCAGGATGAAGCGCGCGTAGGCCACGGTGGAGACAAAGCCGAGCATGGCGATGATCATCGCGGCCTCAAAGAAAATCTCGGTCCCCAGCGCCATGCCGTAAAGCACCATCAGGGCGATGGCGTTGATGAACATGGTGTCGAGCGCCAGGATGCGGTCGGCCACATCGGGGGCGGTGACGACCTTCCAGAGGTTCATCAGCATGGCGAGCGCGAAGCAGGCGAAGGCGAAGGTTGCGGCGGCTTCGATCATTCGAAAATCTCCATCAGCCGGCGCTCGTAGCGCTGTTTGATTTCATCCCGCACCGCGTCCGGGTTGGGGGCGTCGAGGCAGTGCACCAGCAGGGCGTGGCCCTCATCCGAGACATCCGCCGACAGGGTGCCCGGGGTCATGGTGATGGTGCCGGCAAGGGCGGTGATGGCCTCCGGCGTTTTCAGCTCCAGCGGGATAGTGATCCAGTTGGGGCGGCGGTCGGCGTTGGGTTTGAACAGCACGATGCGGGCAACGATGATGTTCGCTTGCACGATGTCCAGGAGCACCACCAGGATGTATTCCGCGATCTTGAGCGGGCGCCGCAGATTGGGGCGGTTAGGCCAGAACGGCTGGGTCACGAATGGGATGATGACCCCCAGCATAAAGCCGAAGACCAGAGAGTTCAGCGACCAGCGGTTCACCATCAGAAGCCAGGTGAGAGTCAGCAAAAGCGTCAGCAGGGGGTGCGGAAACAGGCGCCAGATCAGTTTCATTCCTCGGTCCTCCCTAGCACGGTGTCGATATAGGCCGAGGGCGCATAGAGCTGCGCTGCCGTGGCCTCGGCATAGCGGGTGGCGGGGCCGGCAAAGACGGTGAGCGCCACCAGACCGCCAAGCAGGCCGAAGCAAGCCACGAACGGCAGCTGTGCCGGCCGGGCGGGCAGGGTGCCAACCGGTGGTTCCTCGATGGTTCCCGGGTCTTCCGCAGGCAGGCCGTGGCCCTTCCAGAACAAGAGCGAGCCTGCGCGGGCCATGCCGATGATGGTCACCAGCGAACCCAGCAGGATCACGCCCCAGATCCAGGGGGCGAGGGCCGCACCGCGGGTGGCGTCAAGGACCAGCAGCTTGCCCAGGAAGCCCGACAGCGGCGGCATCCCTGCGAGCGCGATGGCCGCGGCAAAGAACAGGGCCGAGATCAGCCCGGTCTGCGGCATCGGAAGCTGCGGCAGAATCCACTGGCCCTGGCGTTCCATCACCAAGTCAGCAACCAGGAACAGAAGTGCGGCGGCCAGGGTGGAGTGCACCAGATAGTAAAGCGCGGCGGCGGCTGCGGTCTGGGTAAACAGCGAAATGGCGATCAGAAGCGTGCCCATGGAAGCGATGGCGCCGAAGGCAGCGAGGCGGCCCAGCTTCTTGGAGCCGAGGACACCGATGGCCCCGGCGCCGAGGGTCAGGAGGGCGGCGGGCAGCAGCCAGCTTTCGGTCAGGCCTGCGGTGGCCTCAACCTCGGGGCCGAAGACCAGCGTGTAGATGCGCAGGATCGAATAGGCACCGACCTTGGTCATGATTGCAAACAGTGCCGCCACCGGCATCGGCGCGTTGGCATAGGCCGAGGGAAGCCAGAAGTGGAGCGGCAGGAGCGACGCCTTGATGGCAAACACCAAGAGCAGCATCACCGCGCCAACGCGTAGCAACGCCGTGTCCTCCGCCGGGATCTGGGAGACCTTCACGGCGAGGTCGGCCATGTTGAGGGTGCCGGTCACGGAGTAAAGTGTGCCGAGGGCAAACAGGAACAGGGTGGAGCCCAGGAGGTTGAACACCACATACTGCACGCCGGCCTGGAAGCGGCGGGTGCCGCCGGAGTGGATCATCAGCCCGTAGGAGGCGATCAGCAGCACCTCGAAGAAAACAAACAGGTTGAAGGCGTCACCGGTCAGGAAGGCGCCCATGATGCCCATAAGCTGGAACTGGAACAGCGCGTGGAAGTTGCTGCCGCGGGTGTCCCAGCCGGAGCCGATGGCGTAGAGCAGCACCGGCAAGGCCAGCAGTGAGGTCAGCACGATCATCATCGCCGACAGCCGGTCCAGCACCAGCACGATGCCAAAGGGTGCGGGCCAGTCGCCGAGCTCATAGACATGCACGCTGCCGTCAGCGGCCTTTGCGGCCAGCGCCAGTGTGATGCCTGCCAGCAGCACCGCGCTGGCCAGCGAAAAGATTCGCTGCAGGTCCAGATGGTGGCGCAGCACCATGATGATGAAAGGCGCGACAAGGGCGGGCAGAACCACTGGTGCGATCAGAAGATGCTCCATCATGCGTCCTCCTCTGCGCCGTCTGCCTCAACCGGCATCGCGGTGCCGTCATCGCGGGACGAGAGGTATGCCCCCAGCGCGATCATCACCACCACTGCGGTCATGCCGAAGGAGATCACGATGGCAGTGAGCACCAGCGCCTGCGGCAGCGGGTCGGTATAGGCGACCTCCTCATACTTGTTGAGGATCGGCGGCGCGCCTGTGACCAGCCTGCCGGTGGCAAAAAGGAACACGTTGACAGCATAGGTCAGCAGCGACAGGCCCAGGATAACCGGGAAGCTGCGGCGACGCAGGATCAGGTAGATGCCGGCCGCCGTCAGGATGCCCACGGCCGAGGCAACGAGAAGTTCCATGCTTATCCCTCCGTCCCGGTCTTGGCCGCTTCGTCGCGTGCCGGGTTGATGTCCATTGCGTGTTCGGAGCTCATCCCCGGCTGCCAGGCAAAGCGCGAGAGGCTTTCGAGCGCTAGCAGCACCGCGCCGACAACAGCCAGGAAGACACCGAGGTCAAAGAGGGCAGCGGTTGCCCATTCGAACTCCTCCAGCGGCGGCCAGTGCAGGTAGCCGAAATCGCTGGTGAGGAACGGCTTGCCGTTGAACCAGGCGCCCATGCCGGTGGCGGCGGCGATCAGCACGCCGGAGCCGATGATGGCATGGTAGGGGTAGCGCTGGCGTTCGGTCGCCCAGGCAAAGCCGGAGGCCATGTACTGCATGATGATGGCGATGGCCGCGACCAGCCCGGCGATGAAGCCGCCGCCCGGCAGGTTGTGGCCGCGGAAGAAGATATAGGCCGCCACCATAAGCGCCAACGGCATCATCACCCGGGTTGCCACCACCATCATCAGCGGGTGGGCGTCGCCCGCCTGCGGCAGGTCGGGCTTGCGGTTCAGGAGATAGGCGCGGACCTTGGATCCGAGCACCGCCTCGGTCAGGGCAAAGATCACCATGGCGGCGATGCCCAGCACGATGATCTCGCCGAATGTGTCATAGCCGCGGAAGTCGACCAGGATCACGTTCACCACATTGGTGCCGCCGCCGCCCTTGTAGGAGTTGGCGAGGTGGAAATCCGAGATGGTCGGGAAGGCGAAGTCGCGTATCAAGAGCGCATAGATCAGCCCGCCGGCGCCAAGGCCCGCCACCACCGCAATCGCGCCGTCGCGGATGCGGGTGAGGGCCGGGGTTTCAACCGGGGTTTCCTTGGGCATGAAATTGAGCGCCAGCAGCATCAGAATGATGGTGACAACCTCAACCGAGATCTGGGTCAAGGCCAGATCGGGGGCGGAGAGGTAGTTGAAGGACAGTGATACAACGAGGCCGACCACGCCGATCAGCACCAGCGACAGCAGGCGGTTGCGGTGCTTGGCAACGATGAACAGGGTTGCCACCACCAGGGCAAACCAGCCGACAACCGGCAGCGCACCCGGGTCCTGCATTTGGCGGGTTTCAACGCCCAGGGTGCCGCCGCGGTAGGCGACATAGCTGATGGCCACGGTGAAGGTGACCATGATCGCCGCGTAACGGGTGAGAACGCCGTTGTGCAAGCCTTCGGTCACGAACTGGCTGAGGCGGGTGAAGGCGCCGATCAAGGCCTCGAAAATGGTCTTGGCCTCTGGCCGGGGCATGGCGTTCCAGGCCCGCTGCAGGGGCGCGTGCAGCGCCAGCAGGGTCAAGCCGCCGATGGTGGCCGCCGCCGACATATAAAGCGCCGGAGTGAGCCCGTGCCAGAGTTTGAGCGAATAGTAGGGCAGCTCGCCGCCGCCGATGACTGCGCCTGCTGCGGTGGCGACCATCGGTCCTGCGATCTTGGCCGAGGCCAGACCGATCAGCACCACCAGCACGACCAGGAAGGCCGGGCCGATCCACATGCCGGTGTTCGGGTCATGCGGGTGGCCGGGGTAGTCGTCTTGTTTGCGGCCGAGGAACACATGCACGATGAAGCGGAAGGAATAGGCGGCGGAGAACAGTGCCGCCACCGTGGCCAGCGCGGGCACGATCAGATGCGAGCCGTTCCAGATGGTGTGGGCAGTTTCCTCCAGCATCATTTCTTTGGAGAGGAAACCGTTGAGGGGCGGGATACCGGCCATGGACAGGGCTGCAACCGTGCCGATGGTGAAAGTGATCGGCATCAGGTGGCGCAATCCGCCAAGGCGCTTGATGTCGCGGGTGCCGGCCTCGTGGTCGACGATGCCTGCGGTCATGAACAGCGCTGCCTTGAAAGTGGCGTGGTTGATGATGTGGAAGACCGCGGCCACCGCGGCGATCTTGGTGCCAAAGCCCAGCAGCATGGTGATCAGGCCCAGGTGGCTGACGGTAGAGAACGCCAGCAGCGCTTTGAGGTCGTCCTTGAACAGCGCGATCACCGCGCCGACCAGCATGGTGACAAGGCCGGTGGTGGCAACGATGTAAAACCACTCCGGCGTGCCGGCCAGCACCGGCCACAGGCGGGCCATCAAAAACAGCCCGGCCTTCACCATGGTGGCGGAGTGCAGATAGGCCGAAACCGGTGTCGGGGCGGCCATCGCGTGCGGCAACCAGAAATGGAACGGGAACTGGGCCGAT
Source organism: Leisingera sp. JC1 (assembly GCF_001679925.1). Taxonomy (GTDB): domain Bacteria; phylum Pseudomonadota; class Alphaproteobacteria; order Rhodobacterales; family Rhodobacteraceae; genus Leisingera. The sequence goes on from NZ_LYUZ01000024.1 coordinate 49,329, forward strand.
TTGGTGAAGGCCCCCAGCAGGATCAGGATCAGCGCGGGCAGGTAGAGGTCCGAGGATTGGATCGCTTCTTTGTTTTGCAGGATCACGCTGAGGTCATAGGAACCTGCAATGTTGCCGAGGATCAGCATGCCGGCAATCATCGCCAGCCCGCCGGAGCCGGTCACCGTTAGCGCCATGCGTGCGCCCTGGCGGCCTTCGGGCAGGTGCTTCCAGTAACCGATCAGCAGGAAGGAGCTGAGCGAGGTGAGCTCCCAGAACACCAGCAAAAGCAGGATGTTGTCGGACAGAACGATGCCGACCATCGCGCCCTGGAACAGCAGCAGGTAGCTGTAGAACTGCCCCATCGGGTCTTCGCGCGACAGGTAGTAGCGGGCGTAGAGGATGATCAGGAGGCCGATGCCAAGGATCATTGCCGCAAACAGGAAACCAAGGCCGTCCAGAAAGAAATGCGCGTTGAGGCCAAGTGCTGGCAGCCAGTCCACCGCGGCATAGACCGTCTCGCCGCGGAACACGGCGGGGATGTGCAGCATCAGGCCGATGAAGGCAAGCAGCGTGGTCAGCCCGGCGGCGGAGGCAGCCGCATTGCGTCCGGCGCGGATCAATAGCGCGGGGAAGACGGCTCCGAGAAAGGGCAGGGCCGCAATCAGGAAAAGGGACACGTGCAAGTCTCCTGTCGGGTTGGCGCGTCGTGTTTTGGACCAGTGCTAAGCAATTTTGTTGCTCAGAACCACCCCTGCCGCCCCGATTGCGGCGGGAATGCCGCACCCAAAGGCAGAGTGAATACGCTCGTTACGGGCATAATTGGGCAGCAGGCGCGTAATAACAAGAACTTGACCGATGGAATCGGGCTGTTTCTGGTGATCAAAGGTCAGCGGCCTGCTAGACCGGAGGTGCAGAAGCGTCAGCGGAGGCGGGATGGCACACGTCGAAACAGGGAACCCGAAGCTTACACGGCGGCTGGTGCTGCTGGGAGGCACCGCGGCGGCGGCAGGTTTCGGCTTCTGGTGGCAGCGCCGCCAGCCGCCGGATCACAGCCATCCGCGGCTGAGCGCGGCTGAGGCCTATGGCCAGGCGCAGGCAGGCGAGATCATTCTGGTCGATGTCCGCACCCCGCAGGAATGGCGGGCGTCGGGTGTCCCGGTGGGCAGCCATCAGATCGACATGCGGCGGGATGATTTCATTGCCGCCTTGCAGGCTGTGGCGGGACCTGACCCTTCGGTTCCGGTAGCGCTGATCTGCGCCCGCGGTGTGCGTTCGGCGCGGGTGACGCTGATGCTGGCCGAGGCGGGGTATACCCATGTGATCGACGTGCCGGAAGGGATGTTAGGGTCCGCAGCCGGGCCGGGCTGGATCGCCGGCAACCTGCCTGTGGCGCGGTGGCAGGGGTGATCCGGGGGCTGGGTAATGCTGCTGTTGCTGCAGTGTTTGCAGTGCTTTTGGTCAGTACGGCCATGGCGGGTTGCGGCGAGGAGCGAACCGCTTGCCGCTTGCAGGGCGGTCAGTACCATATCGTGGTGCCGGACAGGGAAGCTGATGACGGTTCCGTGCCTGTGGTGATGTTCCTGCACGGTTATGGGGGCAGCGGCAGCAGCGTGTTGCGCAACCGGGACATGGTCGAGGGTCTGACGCAGCGCGGCTATGCGGTGATCGCGCCAGAGGGGCTGCGGCGGGATGGCAGCGGGCCGCAGTCCTGGGGCTTTGGCCCGTTCACTGCGGGGCGCGACGAGGGCGCGTTTTTTGCGGCGGTGCTGGCGGATGCGGCAGAGCGGTTCGGGACGTCCCGGTCGCAGACGGTGCTGGCCGGGTTCTCGGCCGGCGCCTTCATGGTGCATTACCTGGCCTGCCGCGATCCTGGAGCCTTTGCGGCTTATGCGCCGGTCTCCGGCGCCTTCTGGCGGCCGCAGCCGGAGCGCTGCGCCGGGCCGGTGCGGCTGTTGCAGGTGCATGGCTGGCGCGACGAGGTGGTGCCGCTGGAGGGGCGGATCCTGGGCGGCGGCCGGTTCGAGCAGGGCGATGTCTTTGCCGAGCTGGAGGTCTGGCGCGAGGCCAACGCCTGTGCCTCCCATGCGCCGGACCGGGCGTGGAGTGCCGGGGGACTGATGCGCCGCCGCTGGGATTGCGGTCCGGGAGCGGATATTGAACTGGTGCTGTTTGACGGCGGCCATACGGTGCCTAAGGGCTGGGCGGAGCTGATGGCGGAGTGGTTCGAGGATCAGCCCGCGGTGCGCTGAAGCTGGCGGCGAGGCAAGCCGCGGCGGTCTCCCGCCCCTTTGGCCTCAAAATTAAAGATTTGCAGGCCAAAGCGTTGGGCCGGGCAGCGCGCCCTTTCGGGCGCGCTGCGGTTTCGTTTGCCACTGCCCGCGCCGCGCGGCAGCGCGGCGCCGGACCCAAGGCCGCCAAGGATGTGCCGGCAACAGCCGGGCATCCTGCGGGCGCGGGAGTTCCCTGATTGCGGCGGTTACTCCGCAGGGGTGCCGCGGGCGGCGGTGCCGTCCAGCAGCGCCTTCAGTTCGGCTCGGGCGGCACGGGCGGCGCGGGTGATCTGGGGTTCGGTGAACTCTTCCCGCGTGGCCATCCAGTGGCGGATGCGGTTCACGGTCTTGACGCCGGAGAGCGCAGACAGCGGCACCGCCAGCACCAGGGACAGCGCAATCGGCGCCAGCCACAGCGACACGGTTCCGGTCAGGATGCCGGCCCAGAGCGCAACACCGCTGACGGTTTCCAGCGCGTGGCAGGTCACCAGCGTGCGCAGCGAGTAGCTGCCGCCGTCACGCGCCTGCGGTGCCCAGCCGCGCTGCAGGCCAAGGGCGGTGCGGAACACCGCGATCATCTGCTGCACCATCAGGATCGGCGCATAGAGGATGGCAAGCACCACCTCGGACACGAAAGACAGCGCGAAATGCACCGGGCCGCCGTATTCGGAAAACCGGCTGCCGGTCAGCGGCAAGGCCGAGGCCGCCAGCATTTTGGGGGCCAGCAGCATGGCGTAGATCAGGATGATCACCAGCACATGCTTGGGTTCGGACATGTCCGGCCAGCTGGGGCGGAAGGGGTTGGCCTCGCTGAAGTAGCTGATCACCGAGGCTTCCTCGCTGCGGCCGATCACGGCCCAGAGAACCAGCAGCGCAAACCAGACCGGTGCCATCAGGTATCCGATCGCACCTGCAAAAAGGTGGAAGCGGGAAATTGCGCGGAAGCCTTTGGCGTGCAGCAGATTGAGGTGCTGCAGGTTGCCCTGGCACCAGCGGCGGTCGCGCAGGATGTGGTCGATCAGGGTGGCGGGTGTTTCCTCATACGATCCGCGGATGCGGGGCAGGAAGCGCACCGACCAGCCGGCCCGGCGCAACAGGCCGGCCTCGACGAAATCGTGGCTCATGATCAGCTTGTCGCCGCCACCGAAGCGCGAGCGCAGCAGCGGCAGACCGGCGCAGGCGGCAAAGGCGCGGGTGCGGATGATGGCGTTGTGACCCCAGTAGTTGCCTTCGTGGCCGGCCCAGCGGGCCAAGCCCTCGGCGAGTGCCAGGCCATAGACGCCATTGGCGAACTGCTGCATGCGGCCAAAGACGGACTGGGCGCCAATGAGCTGCGGATAGCTCTGGATCAGGCCGGCGCCGGGATCGCGCGCCAGCGCGTCGGCCAGCCTGGCAATGGCGCGGCCGGTCATCAGACTGTCGGCATCCAGCACCAGCATCGCCTCGTAGTCCGCACCCCAGCGGCGCACCCAGTCGGAGATGTTACCGACCTTGCGGCCCTCGTTGTCGTCGCGGCGGCGGTAATAGAGTTCGGTGCCTTCGGGCAGCATGGTGCGCAGCGCCTCGACGCTGGCGCGCTCCTGCGCAGCAATGGCGTCGTCGCGGGTGTCCGAGAGGATGAACATTGCGTATTCATGCAGGCCGCCGCGGCCGTGAAGCTCCTGCAGCATGGTCTGGGCGTTGCCCAGAACATACCAGGGCACCTCATTGTAGACCGGCATCAGGAGCGCGACCTTCATCGGGCGGGCAGCGCCGCGGGTGGCGGTTCGCTCGCGGCGCGAGAGGCTGTATAGGCCCAACAGAACGGTGGAAACGGTAAAGGCGATCCAGAAGAAGTTGAAAGCAATCAGCGCCAGCAGGATCACCTCCAGCACCGAGAAGCCGCCATCTGTGAACCAGCCGCCCATGACCCAGGTCAGGACGCCGGTTGCGGCCATCGCGGGCGAAAAGGCCAGCAGGCGCCAGAGCGCAACCTGTTTCGGCGCCGCGGCCCCAGGGGCCTCAGCATCGCGGAAGTCCTTGCTGAAGTCCTGTTCCGGCATCGCCAGCGGCTGTTCCGGGGGCATCAGATCACACGTAGTCATGCGGTCCACCTGTAAAGCCAGACCTCAGAGGCGGGGCTGCCGTCTTTCCTGAGCTGGGCGCGAAGTTCGATGTGATCCCGGTCTTCGGGGTCGAAGTTGAAGGCAAGCCGCAGTCCGCCGGTTTCGGGGTTGCGCTGCAGCACGCCTTCGCTGGTCGCCACATGGGGAGAGTGGATGTGGACGTCAAGATCCTCCGGGTCGCCATCGAGAAGCGGATGCGAGTCAAAGTCGATGGTCATGATCCGGCCAGGTCCGCCGAAGATCCGGGCACCCTCTGCAGTGGACAAAACCCGCGCCATCGGCAGCGACGGCTCGCTGCCCCAGGTGAGGCGGTAGCTGAGGCTGATCTCGCTGCCTTTCGCATAGGGCTCTCGCGGGCGCCAGTAAGCGACAATATTGTCGTAGATTTCCTTGTCTGCCGGAATTTCCACCAGGGTGACGGCGCCCTTGCCCCAGTCTTCTTTGGGTTCGACCCATAGGCAGGGGCGCTTGTGGTAGAAGGCTTCGAGGTCGTTGAAGTCCGACAGTTTGCGGGCGCGCTGCATCAGGCCGAAACCGCGCGGGTTTTCGTCAACGAAGGAAGACACCTGAAGGCGTTTCGGGTTGGCGAGCGGCCGCCACAGGGTTTCGCCATTGCCGTTCTGCACCAGCAGGCCGTCGGTGTCGTGCACCGCCGGGCGGAAATCGTCGAAGTCGTGGCGGTTCTTGGCGTCGAACAGGAACATCGAGGTGAGAGGCGCGAGGCCTGCGTGGGTCAGCTCTTCGCGGGCAAACAGCGTGGCCTCCACATCCATCACCGCGCTGCTGCCGGGGGTGATGGTAAAGCGGTAGGCGCCGGTGACTGAGGGGGAATCCATCAGCGCATGCACCACCATGTGCCGCTGGCCGGGGGCAGGGGCCTCCAGCCAGAATTCGATGAACTCTGGGAACTCCTCGCCCTCGGGGTCGGCGGTTTTGAGCGCCAGGCCGCGTGCCGACTGCCCATAGGCATTGCCGGTGCCGATGGCACGGAAATAGCTGGCGCCCTGGAATACGCAGAATTCGGTTTTCTTGCCGGGTTCAGACTGCTCTGTGCGCAGGCGCAGGCCGGAGTAGCCCAGGTCGCCCTCGGTGGTCAGATCGGGGGCTTTGTCGGATTTGTCGAACAGCGACAGATCAAAGGGCACCCGGCTGGACAGCCCGTTTGCCACGGTGTTGATCTGGATTGCGCGTGGAAAGTACAGCCCGGGCAGGAAGAAATCCACGTTGTAGCTGCGGTCTGTCCCGGCCCACAGCGCATCCTTGGTGCGGAACCAGCGCGCCTTGTAGTCGTCATAAGACTGATCCAGCCAGTCCTGCGGCACGGTGGGGCGTTCTGCATAGTCCGCGGCGGCCAGGGCGCGGGCCTTGGCAACGACAATGTCGCGGGTGAACGGCACGGCTTCGCTGGCCATGCCGGGCAGCGCGGCCAGGGCGGTGCTGCCCAATGCGGCAGCCATGAAGGTGCGGCGGGAAATAATGCTCATCGCTTGGCTCTCCAAGGTTGCGACTTGAACCAAGCTGCGGTGTAAGCGCAGACAATGATTAGGAAAAAACCAACCAGGTTGGCGAATGCCGTGGTCATAACCGCGCGGTCGGTCTGGTCAAGCGCAAAGCCGATGAATCGGGCCAGAGCCATCGAAAAAACAAACACTGCAAGCGATTGCTGGCCGACCTTGGTGATCAGTTTCAGCAAAACCGCCCATATGCGTGCAGCCAGCGAATGGCCGGTGGCAATGAGCCGCTTGCCGCCGGTTCCCGCGGCCACCCAGCCCAGATAAGCCAGCGACAGGAAATGGGTGTAGCGCAGCAGGCCGAAGTCGGTCTTCTCGCGCCACTCTGCGGTGATCTCCCAGGTGGGGCGGATCAGACTGGCGAGATCCTTGTTCGCCGCTTCCACCCACAGAAATACTTTCCAGGAGCCGAAGGGGGCTGACAGGATCAGGAATGCGGCGGCCAGGATCACCAGTGCCTTGGAGACGGGCGGCGCGGGCAGCCAGCCTTTCATGAAGGCAAAGCCGGTGAAGAACAGCAGCTGCCAGCCGAGCGGGTTGAAGAACCATTCGCGGTCCGACCACGGTTCCGCCGGGAAGGAGATGCCATTGGGGCCAAGGCCGATCATATAGGGGTTGGCGCTGAGCCAGATCAGCAGGCTGGCAGCGATCACTGCCCAGACCCCGGCCTTCTCCAGCCCCATCATCAGCGGCAACAGGAACAGCACGCCAAGGTACATCGGCAGCACGTCAAAGTAGTTCGGCACATAGGTGAGGGTCATCACCCCGACCAGCTGCTGAACTGTGTTGGTGAAGAACCAGTGCAGGTTCAATGACCCGATGTAGCTCTTGTCGAAGCCGCCGTAGAGGTCAAGCGTCGCCATCGAGGCCGCGAGGAAGAAGAACAGGCCGATGTGGGCCCAGTAGACCTGCCAGCAGCGGAAGACGACGCGGGCGGTGCCGAGCCACCAACCTTGTTTGGCAAAGGAGCTGCCGAAGGCGATGGCCGAGGCCATGCCTGAGCAGAAGACGAAGATCTCGGTTGCGTCGGAAAAGCCGAACCGGGCCGGAATCCAGCTGGCCCAGCGGTTGCCCGGGATATGCGCCACTAGGATGATAAACATGGCGATGCCGCGGTAGAAGTCGAGCCGCGGATCGCGGACACGCGGCTGAGCCGCTTGCGGCGGCGGAGCTGCGCGGTTGGCGGCACTGGGGTCTTTCTGGGGCCCGGGGAAGGGCGCAACACTGGACATGGGTCGTTAGGGTCCTTGGAAGGTCTTATTCGGCGGGAACGCTTTTGGGGTCGGGTGAGTTCCGGCCTTGGGCGATCAAGGCGCGGCGGGCCAGGGCGTAATTGTCCTCGGTGCCGCCGCGTTTGACGCGGCGGTCATCTAGGATTGCTTCGGCTTCGTCAAGCCGTCCTGCGCGCAGGCCGGCGTCGATGGTTATCCGTTCGAAAACATCGCGTTGCGCGTGGCTGCCGCCGGCCAGCTGAAGCGTGGTGCGGGCTGTGGATAAATTCTCGAATGCGGCCTTGTAATTACCGTCCCCGAAGGCCTCCAGCCCGTCGGCGGCAGCGCATCCGGGCGCTGCCATCCGCTCTTTCGCCTCGCTGCCGCCGGTGCTGGCATCGGCGTGAATCCGCTGAACCAGCCTATGCGCGTCCTCCTTGCGGTGGCCGGTCAGAGCCAGGAGGTAGTGCAAATCGGCGAAAATCAGGCTTCCATCCTCGGTCCGGCTGGCACAGAGATTCGCCAGTTCCTCCCAGCGGGAGCCCACATTGACACCTTCCAGCTCCAGCCGCATCAAGAGCGAGGTGGCATTGGAGATGTCGCGGTAGTCGTCGGTCTTGTCCTTGCGGACCTCGGTGTCATAGAGCGCGATGGCCTCGTCCATCTGGCCGAGGTCCAGATGCATCAGCGCTTTGTGCCACCAGACGTGGTAGCGGAAATTGTTGCAATGCGCCCAGGCCTCCTCGCGGCCATGCAGCCATTCCAGCCCGGCAGAGGCGTTGCCGGTCATGTCGTGGACATGGGCAACGGCGTGCAGGCCCCAGGCATCGTCCGGCGCCATCCAAAGCGCCTGGCGGCCGGCGTTGGCCGCGCGCTCGAATTCGCCGGTTTCCTCCAGCGCAAAGGAGTGGCAGCCCAAGAGGTAGCCGCGGCCGGCGTGATCCGGGTCATAGCTTGGCAGCACACGTTCGATCGAGGCGCGCATGCCTGCGGGGTCGCCCATGATGAAACGAATGCCGTGGCTGAGTTTCATCGCCAGCGTGTCCTGCGGGAAGACGTCCAGCACTTTCTCCATCCGCTGGATGGCCAGGCTGGGATGGCCGGCAAGCCAGTTTTCCAGCGCGTCGACATATTTCCGTTCGCGGGGCAGGGTGGCCTCATAGACCGCCTTGGCGTCCTGCAGCGCCTCGCGCGCAGTCGGCAGCAGTTCGCTGCGCCCCAGCATCAGCAGCGACAATCCCTTGATGGCATGTGCCAAGGCGAATTCGGGCGACGCCTTGAGCACTGCGCCCAGATGATCTGCGGTGGAAGCGGCATGGGCCAGGACCCCCAGTTGCACGGCGTTCCAATCCTGCAGTGCGTTGGTGTCAGTCAGGCTGCTCTCCTGGCCGAAAATATCAAGCATCATGGGGGTCCAATCTTTGTCAAATGAAGCGCGGGTTCCTGTCCCGATGGAGAGTAGATCATCGCAACGGTCCGGGCGAACCCCGCTCGCGGTTTGGTGATGGGCTGTGTGCACTCAGCTTTGAAATTCGCCGGATGTGTAGGATTTTCCGGGAAAATTCTGCAAGAGACCGGGGCCGAAGACAGCAAAAACACCGCCGGTTTGGCGGTGTTTTGCCGGAATCTGTAACACTTGGCGGAATGCTGCCGCGGGTTTGGGCGGTCAGGCTGCCCCGAAGGGGGCATCTGAGCTCAGAATCTCCTCTGTGCCCTCGCCGCATTGGGGGGGCGCGTGGCGGTAAGTGACCGGTGTTCGCGAGAAGTTCAGGGGGTTGCCCAGCAGTTTTACCGGTCCTGCCGCAGTGTCCATACCGATAGCCATGTCCCGTGCTGCAACCTGATCCGTGGCAAACAGGGTGTCCAGTGTCTGCACCGGGCCGGCGGGGACCTTGCGGGCCTCCATGGCGTCCAGAACCTCATGCGTGGTAAACCGCTGCACCGAAGGGATCAGCACGCTGTTGAGCGCATCGCGGTTCTGCAGACGGGCCGGGTTGGAGGCAAAGCGGGGGTCTTCTGCCAGGCCCTCAAGCTTCAGGAATTCCATGAACCGGCGGAACTGGCTGTCGTTGCCCACCGCCAAAATCACGTGGCCGTCCGCGGTTTCATAGACACCATAGGGCATAATGCTGGGGTGCTCATTGCCGCGGCGCTTGGGGTTCTGGCCTGTATTCAGATAGGCGACGCCTTCGTTGATCAGCCAGGCGATCTGGGCGTCGACCAGTGCCAGGTCGATTTGCTGGCCTTCGCCGGTTTTCTGGCGGTGGTGCAGGGCCGAGAGGATGCCGATGCAGGCATACATGCCGCACATCACATCGGCGATGCCGACACCGGCCTTCATCGGCTGGCCTTCGGGCTCTCCGGTCAGAGACATGATGCCGCCGAAGCCCTGGGCCATGATGTCATAGCCGGGCTTATGGCTGTTGGGGCCGGTCTGGCCGTAGCCGGAGATCGAACAGTAGACCAGGCCGGGCAGGTCGTTCTTGAGGCTGGCAAAATCCAGCCCGTATTTCGCCAGCCCGCCGGGTTTGAAGTTCTCGATCAGGATGTCGGCCTCTGCCGCAAGACGGCGGATGGCCTGCTGGCCGTCTTCCGTTGCAATATCAATGGCAACCGAGCGCTTGTTGCGGTTGGCGGCCATGAAATAGGCGGAGAGGTCGGATTGCTGCCCGTCCGCATCCACAACATAGGGCGGTCCCCACTGGCGGGTGTCGTCACCGCCGGTCTTGGGGTTTTCCACCTTGATCACCGTGGCGCCGAGGTCGCCCAGAAGCTGGGTGCAGGTCGGGCCTGCCAGAATGCGGGAGAGGTCGAGGACCTTGACGCCATTGAGGGCGCCGTGGGGGAGCAGGTCAGATGCGGCCATCGTAGCCTCCGCGCTCAATCACGGCCGAGATGACGGTGAACTTGTCTGATTTCATTGCGTCCTTCAGGGCGGTGCGCAACTCGCTGCGGCCGGTGACGGTGACACCGTTGCCACCGAACGCGCGGCCAATCGCGGCAAAATCGTGCTCGGCGAAATCGACACCGCCGTTGGCAAGCTGCCGCTGGCGCTGTTTCAGCTCAATCAGGGCAAGGCTGGCGTCAGCGAAGACCACGAAGATCGGCGCCACTCGCAGTTCCGCGGCAGTGGCGAGCTCGCCTGCCACCATCAGGAAGCCGGCATCACCCGAGAAGCTGACCACGGGCCGCTCCGGCTGCGCCAGCTTGCGGCCGATAGCCATCGGCACGGCGCAACCCATGGTGCAAAGGCCGGAAGACTGGATAAGACCGCGTGGCTCGGAACACTCCCACATCTGGCTGAGCAATATCCGGTGGGCGCCGCTGTCGGCGGTGGCAAGGGTTTCCGGGGGCAGCATGGCGCGGCATTCGGCGATGACGCCGGCGGGTCCCCAGTCCTCATCCCTCGGGAAAGCCTCTGCCAGTGCGGACTTGACCGCTGCCGGGCGGCAATTGGCCCAGGTTTCCCGCGGGGCGGTAGCTTCGGAGAGGGCTTCCAGCGTCGGTGTGATGGCGGTCAGGAAGTTCAGCCCGGCCTGATGCATGTAATGGGTGTTGGCCTCCGGTGCGATGTCGATGACGTTCTGGGTCTCAACGTCCCAGACATTGCGCCAGCCGGGGCGCATTTCGATCGGGTCATAGCCGATGGAGAGCACCAGATCGGCCTCGCGCACCAGTGGCAGAATGTGCTTGTCCGCCAAAGGCGACAGGCCAGCACCACCCAGGCATAGCGGGTGGTCTTCGGGCAGGATGCCCTTTGCCTTGTAGCTGGTGACAAAGGGGATCTGGTGTTTCTCAAGAAAACTGCGAAGGGCGGGGCCGGCATTCTCTTGCAACGCGTCGAGGCCGATCACCGCAGCCGGGCGTTCAGCGGCTGCAAGCCAGGAGCGTGCCTGCGCCAGTGCCTCGCCGCTTGGCGCGCAAGCACAGGCAGGTGCTCGGCGGATGCCGCTGTCTTTTGCTGGCGCATCTGCAACCGAGATCGGCACGTCGATATGCACCGGCCCGTTACGGGGTTCTGTCGCGATGGCAACCGCCTTATCTGCGATCAGGTCCGCGGCTTCGGCATCCAGCCGGAAGGTGGCTTTGGTGATCGGGGTGAAAACCGCGCGGTGGTCGAGCACCTGGTGGGTGTAGCTCTGCTCCTCTGCCGCATCGACGCAGCCGGTGAGCACCAGCATCGGCACCCGGTCCTGATGGGCGTTGGCGACCACGTTGATGCCGTTCAGCGCACCAGGGCCGAGGGTGGCGACCAGGATGACCGGCGCGCCGTCCGCATGATGCACGCCTTCACCCATGAAACCGGCGCAGTTTTCATGCTTGGCCAGGTGAAAAGTGATGCCTGCCTTGGTCAGTGCATCCACCAGTGTCAGCACCTCGCCGCCGGGCATCCCGAAGGCATGGCGGCAGCCTGCCTCAAATAGCCGCCGGGCCAGAACATCGGCTGCGCGTGAGGGTTCTGTCATCTTGTCCGTCCAATCCGTTGATTTGCCGCCAGAATGCCGAGCCTGTGCCCGCGCGCAAGCCCTCTCACGCCAGTGTGAGAAATGCTGCGGCGGTTTTTGGCGCAAACGGGGGATTGGGGGCCGCGGTTACTTTTGGGCCTGTTCAGCGATCAGCGCGAAGCGGCGGTCGAGTTGGCCGGCCAGAGCTGCCAGGCCTGCGCCGCCCTCATCCGAGTAAGGGGCAAAGACATGCGTGGGCAGCTTGTAAGACAGCGTGGCGGTGCCGTCAGCTTCCTCTGTCACATACATCCGCACCGGAGCCTCGATCATCGCGGCGGTGGAGAGCGCCAGGATCTTCACTGCGAAGTCGTTGTTGAAGAGGCCGATCACCCGGTTGCCGGGAATGGTGATGCCGCGGGCGGCAGCGGCCTGGGTCGGGCCTGCCTGGGTGACGACACCCAGACCCTCAGCCTTGGCGGCGGCTTTGACGTCTGCAACCAGCTGTTCGAAGGGTTTGGAGGTTTCATGCACGGCCCAGCCGTCGCGCGGGGCAATGCTGCCTGCCGAGACTGTTGCGGCAGAAAGGGCAAAGGCGGCGGTCAGGCGTCTGAAATACATGGGGCTCTCCCGGATGTCAGTGCCAACCCTAAAAGAGTTGCTGCAGTTGCGGGGCTCACATTTGCGTGCGCCGCGCCGCTGCGGGTCAGCCCGCGATCTTGCCGCCGCCTTGTTTGGTGACCACAACCACCGAGGGGCGGGGCGGCATCGCCGGGTCGAAGTCTGGCCAGCGGGTGGCCGGGTCCTCGAAGGTGGATTCTCGCTCAAACCCTTTCAGGCTGGTGGTGCCGTCGGTGCCGGGGTGCTGCACTGCCAGGAACAGGGTTTCATTGTCGGGGGTGAAGTAGGGGCCGCAAAGCTCTGCCCCTACGGGACATCGGAAGAACAGCTTGGAATGGCCGCGCAAATCTCCTTCGGTCTCCACGCCGTAGAGCCCGTCGGATTTGCCTGTCTTGTCCCACTTGCGGCCCTGATCGGTCGCGACCCAGAGGCGGCCCTCCGCGTCCATGGCGCAATTGTCCGGGGAGCCGAACCAGCCGTTTTCTGTGGTTTCCGGGTTCCATTGCGCTCCGACGGCAGCGATTGCGGGATTGCCGCATTGCACCAGGATCGACCAGCTGCCGCGGGTGGCGGCGTGGTCGCCGCCGTTTTCCTTGAGTTCGATGATATGGCCGAAGTCCGAGTCCGGCCGCGGGTTTGCGGCGTCCGTTTGGCCCGGCTTGCGCTTGGAGTTGTTGGTGAGCATCACATAAGCGGTGCCGTCGCCGCGGGGGGAGACGTCTTCGGGGCGGTCCATCGGGGTTGCGCCCAGGGCATCCCCGGCCAGGCGGGCGTCAATCAGGACATCTGCATGGCTGGCAAAGCCGTTTTCATCCGTCAGCGGGCCTTGGCCATGGACCAGCGGCAGCCAATGCAAGGTGCCGTCCGGGTCAAACCGGGCAGCATAGAGCGTGCCGTCGCTAAGCAGTCTGGAGTTGGCGGCCCGGTCCTGCGAAACCGATCCGCGGGAGATGTATTTGTAAAGATACTCGAACCGGGCATCGTCGCCCATGTAGATCACCAGGCGGCCATCTGCAGAAAGGGTGGTTTCCGCGCCCTCATGAGCAAAGCGGCCAAGTGCGGTGTGCTTCATCGGTGTCGATTGCGGGTCCAACGGATCAACCTCAACAACCCATCCGAAGCGGTTCACTTCATTAGGTTCTTTACCGATGTCGAAACGGTCGTAGAACTTGCCCCAGGCGTACCAGTTGCCAGGAGCGCCATAGCGCTCAAGTTTTTCAGCCTCTGGATGCCCGGAGGCGTCGGGCTCGCCATCAAAGCCGGTTTCATCGGTCCAGAAGTAGCCGTGAAAATTCTCCTCTGCCATCAGCCAGGTGCCCCAGGGAGTCATGCCGCCGGCGCAATTGTTCAGGGTGCCGATGACTTCGCGGCCGGATGGATCGGCGCTGGTCTGCATACGCGGATGGCCCGCAGCGGGGCCGTCAACGCCCATTACCGTGTTCAGAGGCGAGATCCGGCGGTTCATCCCGCCGTCGCGCACAAATGTCCATTTGCCGCCGGATCCGCGGGTGATTTCCACCACTGAGCCGCCGTGGGCAGCCATTTCTATTTCCACCAGTTCTTGGGTCATGCCGGCGAAATCAGCTTTGTCCTGCCGGCCGAGGTGCGGGAACATCACCTCCTCGTTGGTGTATTCGTGATTGACGCAAAGGAGGCCGCGGGTGCCTTCTGCATTCAGCGGCAGGAAGCCGATGTAGTCGTTGTTGTAGCCGAATTGCTGTAACTGGGCTTCGGCGCTTTGGTTCATCACGTCGAACTCAGGTGCGTCCGCAGTGATGGGATCGCCCCAGCGCAGCAAGATATCGGCGTCATAGCCCTCAGCGATATGGTGAGTGTGGTCATTTCCCCATGCCAGCTCATCAAAGGCGTAACGGCTTTTGGAGCTTGTGGCCGCCGAGGCAGCTTGAAGCGTTCCGGAGAGAGCGGAAGCGCAGTACAAGGCTGCGGTGGCGGAGATGCTAAGCATCCCATTCAGCACTGTGCGGCGGCCATGGCGCGCAGCGGCCACATCGCCAAAGGTGCGGCGGAGGTTCGGATTGGCCGGACAGTCGTCCGCGGCTTCAAAGGCTTCCGCCTTGTTGCCGGTCTGGGGGTCATTGATGATCTGCCTGCGGTTCACTGCTGAGCTCCGGTTGGCGTGCCGCATGCGGCGGCTAGCACTGTTTCGCCGGTATGCAGAGTATTGCGCAGCCCGGCGGCGTCAATCGCCGTCGTTGCAGAAAATATCGTAAACCACTTCCAGTACGCGGCGGGCTTTGTCATCTGCCAGGCGATAGTAGATCGCCTTGCCGTCGCGGCGCGGAATAACCAGCCCTTCCAGGCGCAAACGGGAGAGCTGCTGCGAGACGGCGGCCTGGCGGGCAGACAGAAGTTGCTCCAGCTCTGTTACGGACTTTTCGCCTGAGACCAGATGGCACAGGATCATCAGCCGCCCCTGATGGCTGATCGCTTTAAGGAAACTGGAAGCCTTGGTCGCATTTGCGAGCATTTGCTCCTTTTGGTCCGGGTCCATGTCAGCTGAAAACTCGGGTAGTGGCATCTTGCGTCTCCAGGCGGCACCGGGGCCCCTTTTCCCTTTTTTGAAATACGCGCAGACCACGAATTAATGCGGCCCGTGCGTATTCTCAACAGAATATCTAAGTTCGCTTAGCAGACCTTACCGGTACGGCCAAAAGAAAAGTTGCCAATTTGGTATCTGTGAAGAGAGTGCCCCTCCGCCCGGCGGGAGCTCCGTCAGCTCCAGCCCTTGCGGAAGAAGTGCGGCGAGGCGCCGAACTTTCGCTTGAACTGGCGCGAGAAATGCGTTGCCGAGTTGAAACCGGAGGCCAGGGCGATTTCGGTGACGCTCATCGAGGTTTCGTTCATCAGCGCAAAAGCATGGCTGAGGCGCATGTCGAAGTAGACGTGCATCGGGCTCTGGTTCAGGTAGCGCGAAAACAGCCGTTCCAGCTGGCGGCGGGAGATGTCGAGCCGATCGCAGAGGTCGCCGATCGACAGCGGCTCCTCAATCGATTCCTGCATCAGCTGCAGTGCATTCAGCAGGCGCTGGTTGCGGCTGCCGATTGCCACCGCGTAGTTAGATTTCTGCGGTGCTGCCTGGCCGCCGGAGCGCACGTGCAGGCACATGTCGGCGACGATGATCGCCAGTTGCTTGCCGTGGCGTTCCTCAATCAGGTG
The DNA here is from genome assembly GCF_001679925.1 of Leisingera sp. JC1. Lineage (GTDB taxonomy): Bacteria > Pseudomonadota > Alphaproteobacteria > Rhodobacterales > Rhodobacteraceae > Leisingera. The sequence goes on from NZ_LYUZ01000024.1 coordinate 64,648, forward strand.
CAGCATCATGTCGGTCGCGGCATTGCCGCCGCCGCAGGTCATCAGCGGCCCGGAGATCTCGAAGATGTTGGGCGATGGTTCCAGGCTTGGATAGCTTTCCAGGAATCCCGGCTGGTTTTCCCAATGCAGGGTGAACTTGTGGTTCTTGATAAGACCGGCCTGGGCCAGCGCAAAGGCGCCGGTGCAGATGCCGCCGATGGAACGGCCAAAGCGGCTTTCGCGGCGCAGCCAGTTCAGGGTGACCTCGCTGGCGGCCGCATGCGGTTCAACCCCGGCGCAGACAAACCCCATCGAATCTGAGGGCAGCGGCTGCAGCTGGGTGTCCGGCGTCACCACCATGCCGTTGGAGCAGCGCACCGGCTGGCCGTCCTCTGTCATGATGTACCAGCGGTACAGCCGGGTGCCGGTCACCTGGTTGGCAATGCGCAAGGGTTCGATGGCGGCGGCCACCGGCAGCATCGTCGCCTTCGGCAGCAGCAGGAAATAGAAATCCAGCGGCTCGCCCTCGAACGGAATGGCGAGATTGGCAGCGGCGCCTTTCTGAACGAAGCTGTCATCGGACATGGCGGGACCCCAGCGCAGCACCCGGTGAAAACGCCGGGCGGAATTCGGACTTGATTTTGCTTCCTAAGGTGCTGGTGCCGCCGGCAGCCGGAGAATAGCGACAGCGCTCCAGCGGATTGCGACACTACATGCAGGTTTGCGTCACCGGGAAAATGCCTGCCGCCTCTTGCAGGTCAAAAGGGGCGATACTAAGACTCGGGTAACACACTGTCGGGTATGGTGCCGGACATAAACAACGCAGGCAGGTTGCAATGATTGATCCCAGAGAAACATACATGAACACCCTGGTCCCGATGGTGGTTGAGCAGACCAGCCGGGGCGAACGGGCCTATGACATCTTTTCCCGCCTTCTGAAGGAGCGGATCATCTTCCTGAACGGTCCGGTTCATGACGGGATGAGCTCGCTGATCGTGGCGCAACTCTTGCACCTTGAGGCGGAAAACCCGTCCAAGGAAATCTCCATGTACATCAACAGCCCCGGCGGCGTGGTGACCTCCGGCCTGTCGATCTATGACACCATGCAGTACATCAAGCCCAAGGTCTCGACCCTGGTGATCGGCCAGGCGGCCTCGATGGGCTCGCTGCTGCTGACCGCTGGTGAGCCGGGCATGCGCTTCAGCCTGCCGAATTCCCGCGTGATGGTGCACCAGCCCTCTGGCGGCTTCCAGGGCCAGGCGACCGACATCATGATCCACGCCGAGGAAACCCTGAAGCTGAAGAAGCGCCTGAACGAGATCTACGTCAAGCACACCGGCCAGGATTACGACACCATTGTCGAAGCGCTGGAGCGCGACAACTTCATGTCGCCGGAAGAGGCCAAGGAATTCGGCCTGATCGACGAGATCGTCGAGAACCGCGCCAAGGGCGATGACGAGCAGGCCTGACGCCTGAGCTTGTGAACAGCCGTGTGCCCCGGCGGTTAAGATGGGGCGCACTTTCACATTGTGGCGGCCTAAGCACTGGCTTAAGCTGGCCAAAAGAGGAAATGCCCCGCAGTGCGGGAGCAGCGGACCGGGCGGACTGAAAGGTAGACCATGGCGACGAATTCAGGCGGCGACAGCAAGAACACCCTCTACTGCAGCTTCTGCGGCAAGAGCCAGCACGAAGTGCGTAAGCTGATCGCAGGCCCCACCGTGTTCATTTGCGATGAATGCGTTGAACTGTGCATGGATATCATCCGTGAAGAGACCAAGGCTTCCGGCCTGAAGGCGACCGACGGCGTGCCGACGCCCAAGGACATCTGCCAGGTGCTTGATGATTACGTGATCGGCCAGGCCACCGCCAAGCGGGTGCTGTCGGTTGCGGTGCATAACCATTACAAGCGTCTGAACCATGCTCAGAAGGCGGGCTCGGACATCGAACTGGCAAAATCCAACATCCTGCTGATCGGCCCCACCGGCTGCGGCAAGACATTGCTGGCGCAGACGCTGGCACGGATTCTGGATGTGCCCTTCACCATGGCGGATGCAACCACGCTGACCGAAGCCGGTTACGTGGGCGAGGATGTCGAGAACATCATCCTGAAGCTCTTGCAGGCGTCTGAGTACAACGTCGAGCGCGCGCAGCGCGGCATCGTCTATATCGACGAGGTCGACAAGATCACCCGCAAGTCGGAAAACCCCTCGATCACCCGCGACGTGTCGGGTGAGGGCGTGCAGCAGGCACTGCTGAAGCTGATGGAGGGCACCGTGGCCTCTGTGCCGCCGCAGGGCGGGCGCAAACATCCGCAGCAGGAATTCCTGCAGGTGGACACCACCAACATCCTGTTCATCTGCGGCGGCGCCTTTGCCGGTCTCGACAAGATCATCGCACAGCGCGGCAAGGGCTCGGCCATGGGCTTTGGCGCCGATGTGCGTGACAATGACGAGCGCGGCGTTGGCGAGATCTTCAAGGATCTGGAGCCGGAAGATCTGCTGAAATTCGGCCTGATCCCGGAATTTGTCGGCCGTCTGCCGGTTCTGGCGACGCTCGAGGATCTGGACGAGGACGCGCTGGTCACCATTCTGACCCTGCCGAAGAACGCCCTGGTCAAACAGTACCAGCGCCTGTTCGAGCTGGAAGACACCGAGCTGGACTTCACCGACGAAGCGCTGAGCGCGATTGCCAAGAAAGCAATCGAGCGCAAGACCGGCGCCCGCGGCTTGCGCTCGATCATGGAAGATATCCTGCTGGATACGATGTTCGACCTGCCGGGAATGGACAGCGTGACCAAAGTGGTTGTGAACGAGGAGGCGGTGACCTCTGATGCGCAGCCGCTGATGATCCACGCGGATGCCGAGAAAGAGCCGGCTTCGGCGGGCTGACAGGCGAAAGTTTCTGATAGAGCGGCGCGGTGATTTCCGCGCCGCTTTCATGTTGAGGAGAAAAACATGATCAAGCGGATTTCTTCGGGCGGCGAGTTCGAGGCCAAGATCGGCTATTGCCGCGCCGTGGTTGCAGGCGGTTTCGTGCATGTGGCGGGAACCGTTGGGCAGGGCGACGATGTGGTGGCGCAGTGCCGCTCGGCGCTGGACACCATCGGCAGTGCCTTGGAGAAGGCAGGCGCCAGCTTTGCCGATGTAGTGCGGGTGAACTACTACCTGCCGGATGCGGCGGAGTTTGAGCCTTGCTGGCCCATTCTGTCGGAAACTTTCGGCGCCAACCCGCCCGCGGCCACCATGATCGAGTGCAATCTGATTGATCCCAAGTTTCGGATTGAGATCGAAGTAACCGCACTGGCGCCCGCGGAGGGCTGACCGGTCCGGCGGCGCAGCGCCGCGGAAGCAAATCTGCCAAATCCCGCCAAGTCACAGGCAGCGCAGGGCGCAAGCCACTGGACCTTGGCGGGAAATTGGGCCATATCGAAGTCGGAAAAATCCGGAGGCACCCATGGGAATCCTGAACACTCTTCTGCGCGCTGTGACCTGGTGGAACGGCTCCACCCTGAACACCCGGATCTTCACCGCCCGTAAGGGGCTTAAAGTAGGTGAGGATGATCAGGGCAACGTGTTCTACCGCAATGCGGACGACAGCAAGCGCTGGGTGATGTTCAACGGCGAAGTGGAAGCCTCCCGCATCAGCCCCGACTGGCACGGCTGGCTGCACCGCACCTTTGACGAGGTGCCGAGCGAGAAGCCGCTGAAGCACAAGGCCTGGGAAAAGCCGCATCAGGAAAACCTGACCGGCACCATGATGGCCTATGCCCCGGCCGGGTCGATCCGCGCGGGCGGCGAGCCGAAAGAGCGCCGCGATTACGAGGCCTGGGTGCCCGAGTAAACACATCTGCCAAAAGGCTGATTTCATGTCCCATAATCCTACTGAAGTTTTTGCCGGCGGCATCGTGCTGGCGGCGGCCATCGGTTTTGCCGTTTATGCGGGTCAGGCGGCGGGCCTGTCGCGTGGCGGCTCCACCTATGATCTGACAGCTTCTTTCCGTTCGCTGGAAGGCGTCAGCGTTGGTACCGATGTGCGGCTGGCCGGTGTCAAGATCGGCACCGTGACCGGTGTTGACCTCAATCCGGAGACCTACCGCGCCGATACCGTGTTCTCGGTCAGGGAGGGCATTGAAGTTCCGGACGATAGCGCAGTGGTAATTTCCTCCGAAGGCCTGCTTGGCGGCAACTTTGTTGAGATCATGCCCGGCGGCTCTCCTTTTGCCTTTGAGCCGGGCGATGAGATCGAGGACACCCAGGGTGCGGTCAGCCTGATTTCGCTCCTGGTGAAATTCGTGGCGGGCGGCGGGGAAGAGTCTTGAGACGCTTTACGGCAGTATTGACGGCTGCCCTGCTGGCGCTCCCCGCCTTGGCGCAGGAGCAGGCCACCCAAGGGACGGCGGCAGTGCTGCGGGCGCTGGACAAGGTCAACGGGCATTCCCTGGATGCGGAGGTCGCCATTGGCGCCAGCGCCGAGATGTTCGGCCTGCTGGTGACCGTCCGGGACTGCCGCTATCCGGCGGACAACCCGACAGGGGACGCTTTTGCCTATTTGTCGGTGCAGGACCCCAAGAATGGATCCGAGCATTTCCAGGGCTGGATGATCGCTTCTAGCCCGGCGCTGAATGCGCTGGATCACAACCGTTATGACGTCTGGGTCATCCGCTGCAAAAGCAGCTGAGGCCCGGGTACCGGCGGCAGTAAAAAATCAGCATCCTTGTCCAAGGCCTCGTGCAGCAGCGCGCGGTATCGTGCGCGTGTGACCTCGACCCCGCCAAGCGACGCCAGATGCGGGGTCAGGAACTGGGTATCGCATAGGGTGAAACCAGCCTTCACCAGCCGGTCTGTCAGATAGGCCAGTGCTACCTTTGAGGCATCGCGGCGGCGGGAGAACATGCTCTCGCCGAAGAACGCACCGCCTAGTGAAACGCCATAGGTTCCGCCCGCCAGCATCCCCTGATGCCAGACCTCGAGCGAATGGGCGTTGCCCATCAGGTGCAGTTCCTGGTAGCGGTCGCGAATTTCGCTGTTGATCCAGGTTTCAGCCCGGTCGGCACAGCCGTCCACCACACCGGCAAAATCCCGGTTCACGGTAATCTCAAACCCGCCGTTGCGGATGCGCTTGGCCAAAGAGCGGGAGATACGGAACCCGTCCAGCGGCAGGATCCCGCGCCGCTTGGGATCGACCCAGAACACTTCGGGGTCGTCGCGGTGTTCGGCCATCGGGAAAACACCGGCGGAATAGGCGTGCAGCAAAAGATCGGCAGTCAGGCTCATGATGCCGCCAGTATAAAGGGGAAAGGCAGGGAAAAGTAAAACGGGGCGCAACCCGATGGTGCGCCCCGCAAGGGTTTAACCCGGTGTGTTTTCTTCCAGCCAGCGCTCCAGCCAGTGAATGCCGTAGTCGCCGGAGTGGATGTCCTGCTCCTGCAGCAGAGCATGGAACAGCGGCACGGTGGTGTCGATGCCGTCAATGATCAGCTCGCCCAGGGCGCGGTTCAGGCGCGCCAGCGCCTCGGTCCGGTCGCGGCCGTGCACGATCAGCTTGCCGATCAACGAGTCGTAGTAGGGCGGGATTGAGTAGCCGTCATAAAGCGCCGAATCCATCCGCACGCCCAGTCCGCCGGGGGCGTGGTACTGGGTGATCTTGCCCGGGCAGGGCGAGAAGTTCGGCAGTTTCTCGGCGTTGATCCGCACCTCGATGGCGTGGCCGTTGATCTCCAGATCGTCCTGGGTGAACGACATCGGCAGGCCTTCGGCCACCCGGATCTGTTCACGCACCAGGTCGACGCCGAAGATGGCCTCGGTCACCGGATGCTCCACCTGCAGGCGGGTGTTCATCTCGATGAAGTAGAACTCGCCGTCCTCATAGAGGAACTCGACGGTGCCCGCGCCGGAATAGCCCATTTTACCCACGGCGTCGGCGCAGATTTTGCCGATGCGGGCGCGCTCTTCCGGGGTGATGCAGGGGCCGGGGGCTTCCTCGAACACCTTCTGGTGGCGCCGCTGCAGGGAGCAGTCGCGTTCGGCTAGATGGATGCCGGTGCCCTTGCCGTCGCCAAAGACCTGAACCTCGATATGACGCGGCTTCTGGAGGTATTTCTCCATGTAGACTTCGTCATTGCCAAAAGCGGCCTTGGCCTCGGAGCGGGCGGTTGAGAAGGCCGAGACCAGTTCTTTCTCGTCCTTGGCCACCTTCATGCCGCGGCCGCCGCCGCCGGCGGTGGCCTTGATGATCACCGGGTAGCCCATGTCCTTGGCGGCCTTCTTGGCCGCAGCAATGTCGGGAACGCCGCCGTCGGAGCCGGGCACCACCGGAATGCCGAGGTTCTTGGCTGTTTCCTTGGCGGTGATCTTGTCGCCCATGATGCGGATGTGTGCAGCCGACGGGCCGATGAAGGTCAGGCCGTGGTCTTCGATGATCTGCACAAAATTGGCGTTTTCCGACAGGAAACCGTAGCCCGGGTGGATCGCCTGGGCGCCGGTGATCTCGCAAGCGGAGATGATGGCTGGAATCGACAGGTAGCTTTGGGTGCCGGACGGCGGCCCGATGCAGACCGATTCATCGGCCATGCGGACGTGCATCGCGTCGGCATCTGCGGTGGAGTGCACCGCGACGGACTTGATGCCCATCTCGCGGCAGGCACGGATCACGCGCAGGGCGATCTCGCCGCGGTTGGCAATCAGGATCTTGTCAAACATGGCAGATCCTTACTCGATGATGGCCAGGGGGGTTCCGAATTCAACGGCGGCACCGTCTTCGACCAGGATGCGCTTCACGGTGCCGGATTTGGGCGCCGGGATGTGGTTCATGGTCTTCATCGCCTCAACGATCAGCAGGGTGTCGCCTTCGCTGACCTGCGCGCCAACCGAGATGAACGACGGCGCGCCGGGTTCCGGCTGCAGGTAGACGGTGCCAACCATCGGCGAGGTCACGGCGCCGGGGTGGCTGGCCGGATCGTCGCTTGCGGCTGCCGGGGCAGCGGCGGCAGGAGCGGCAGCAACCGGAGCGGGGGCGGCAGCGGCAGGCACTTGAACCTGTACCGGCGCAGCAGCCATAGCGGTCTGGCGCGAAACGCGCACGTTCAGGCTGTCGTCGTCGCCATAGTCGCGTTTAACCTGCAGCTCGGTCAGGTCGTTTTCGCGCAGCAGCTCCGCCAGCGCCTTGATGAATGCCACGTCAGCTTCGTGAGATTTGTTTGTCATTTTGTCCTCAGCCAATTCCGACAGGCCCGCCGGATGGGCGGGCAGGAAATTAGGGCGCTTATAGGGCAAGGATTACCGCAAGGAAAGCACTCCTGAACTGCGGTGTAACATGAGGTCTATGGCGCGGATTCGCAATTGCCTGCGGGAATTTCCTGGTCAGAGGGGCATCCCGGTCAGTTTGGCCACCAGCTCCGGCAGTTTGCGGGCGCCGAATTTTTGCAAGAGATGCGCGCGGTGGCTCTCCACAGTCCGGTAGGACAGATCCAGCTGCTTGCCGATTTCCTTGGCTGACAGCCCCTTGCAGGTGAGGATCGCAACCTCGCGCTCGCGCGGAGTAAGGGAGACCACGGGGCGGTCGTCGGAAATGTCGGCAAAGGACCAGATGCCGGTCTGAAACGGAGCCTCAGGCGTCACGGAGCGGCCGCGCACCCGGCACCAGAACAATCCGCCCGTCCGGCGGCGCATGATACGCTCGTCGCTGTAGCTGCCGCTTTGCGCTTCGGGCTGCTGCAGAAGGGCACCGATGCGGTTGAAGTCTTCCTGGCTGGGATAAAGCTCAGCAACCAGCATGCCGGTATAATCGCCGGGCGCGCCGCCAAAGGTCGCGGCGAATTGCAGGTTGCACCGGGTGATGACGCGGCGTTCCAGAACCGCAAGGCCCACAGGGGCATGGTCAAAGGCAAGATCGCTCATATGGTATTCTTACGCAGGTATTTTTGCGGAATTGAAGGGTTTTGCCCTTGCGTGCCAGTTTCCGGCCGCAACGGCAAGCCGGGGAGGCGATTGGGATGAACATAGCGGTGTGGCTGGCGAGGATGGCCGCGGCAGAAGGGGCGCGGCCGGCGCTGTATCTGGGGAAGGAGCTGGTGGCGGATTATGCCGGGTTCGATGCGCGCGCTGCTTCGGTTGCGGGCTGGCTGCGGGCGCAGGGCGTCGTGCCAGGCGACCGGGTCGGCATCTTTATGAAGAACTGCCCGGACTACCTGATCGCGCTTTACGGCATCTGGTATGCAGGCGCGGCCGCGGTGCCGATCAATGCCAAGCTGCATGGCAAGGAAGCAGAGTTCATTTTGCAGAATTCCGGTGCAGGGCTGGTGTTTACCTCACCGGGACTGACTGAGGCGGTCGAAGGGACCGAGGCTGCGGTGCGCTGCGTGGATATTACCGGCGCGGAGTATGCCGATGCCTTGCAGGCGGAACCGGTCGCGGAGCCTGCCGCGCGCCTGCCGGAAGATCTTGCCTGGCTGTTTTATACCTCCGGGACTACCGGGCGGCCCAAGGGGGTGATGATTACCCATCGGATGCTGATGAACATGGCCGTAACCTACTTCGCGGATGTCGATCAGGTAAGCGCGGAGGATCACGCACTATACGCAGCGCCGATGAGCCATGGCGCGGGGATCTATGCCATCCAGCATGTGCTGGCGGGTGCGCGGCATGTCTGCCCGGTGTCCGGCGGCTTCGACGAGGCGGAGATTTTCGATCTTGCCGCGCATTTCGGGCGGGTTCACATGTTTGCCGCACCAACGATGGTCACGCGCATGACCTCCGAAGCCAAGCGGCTGGGCCGCAAGGGCGAGGGTTTGCGCACGGTCGTCTATGCCGGCGGGCCGATGTATGTTGCCGACATCGTTGAGGCGGTCTCGCATTTCGGCCCGGTCTTTGTGCAGGTCTACGGTCAGGGCGAATGCCCGATGGCAATCACCGCGCTGAAGCGTCACGACGTGCAGGACCGCGCGCATCCCCGCTGGAAGGAGCGGCTGGCCAGCGTCGGCAAGGCGCAGAGTGTGGTGGACGTGCGGATCGGCACACCAGAGGGGGAATTCCTGCCAGCCGGTAGCCACGGCGAGATCATGGTGCGCGGCGACGCGGTGATGCCCGGATACTGGCGGAACCCGGAGGCGACAGAGAAGACCCTGATCAATGGCTGGCTGATGACCGGCGACATGGGGGTGCTGGACGACGATGGCTACCTGACCCTGCAGGACCGTTCCAAGGACATGATCATCACCGGCGGCTCCAACGTTTACCCGCGCGAGGTGGAGGAGGTTCTGCTGATGCACCCGCAGGTGCGTGAGGTCTCTGTGGTGGGCCGGCCGCACACGGACTGGGGTGAGGAAGTGGTGGCCTTTGTCGTGGGTGATGCGCCGGATGACGAGCTGGACGAACTGTGCAACAGCCGTATCGCGCGATTCAAACGCCCCAAGGCGTATTTGCATATCGAGGCGCTGCCCAAGAACAACTACGGCAAAGTTCTGAAAACCGAACTTCGCCAGATGCTGTGACAGGCGTTCAGGCGGATCGGGCGGAGCCTTCTTCAACTTCGGTCTGACGCCGGCCCATCAGGGTGTCTATCAGCAGGCTCATCAGTTCGGCCCGGTTGCCGGTGCCGGACTTGCGGTAGATCGCATTGAGCTGTGCCTTGACGGTGCCCTCGGCGCTGCCGCGCATGGCGGCGATTTCGGAGGTGCTGAGACCCTTGACCAGGAAGGTCGCGACGTCCAGTTCGGCGGGCGTCAGGCTCCAATTGGCAAACTCGGCGTCGATCACCTCCTGCACGGCGGCCTGAGCCGAATTCAGGCTTTCCTCCAGATGCGCTTTGCGCCGCATCAGCCACATCAGGATACGGGTCTCGATCACGATTGCAGCAAGCAGGGCCACCGCGGCCAGGCCTTCGACATAGGCGTGCGGGCCTTCGCCTTGTTCGGTTTCCGCGGCTTCCATGCCGGAGAGATCTGCAATCATGTCGCCTAGAAACACCGCCGCGCAGAGGGCCTGCACGGCGATGACGGCAATCAGGATCCAGGGTTGGGCCGGGTCTTGCCGGTTTTGGCTCATGGCGAAGGCTCCGCGTCGGTCTCAGGCAGTTCCTTGTAGCCAGTGACCATCGCGCGCGCCAGATTGACTTTGGTCCGGCGGCTTTCGAACAACACCGCAGCCACATGCAGGACAACCGAGAATTCTGCCCAGGAGACAAGCGCCTCATGCAGGTCTTCCGGCCAGCCTATGTCCTGGAAACCTGGTGAAGCCGCCATCCAGCCGGTGAGCGCCACCGCCAGCAGCGTCAACAGAAGGTTGTAGATCATCAAAGCCCCCAGCGGGGTGTGGCCCTTGTGGTGGCGCACCCGCCCTGTTGCAATATCGGTCAATTGACCGGCGGCGGCGCCCGGATGAGGCGGGAAGCTGGAGAACCGGGCGTAACGGCTGCCGGTCAGCCCCCAGATCACCCGCAATCCCACCAGTGCCGCGATGAAGTAGCCAATGTAATGATGAAGGGTTCCGTCCGGATCGGTCAGCAGCGTGTTGGCAAAAAAACTGCAAGCCAGCAGCCAGTGAAACGTTCGCACCAGAGGGTCCCAGACATATGCTTTTTGCATGTCAGCCTCCTGTTGGTCCCGGATGCGGAGGCTGCTGCATCCGGGAAACATGTCTGTGCGGGCGCTCAGTCGTCCTCGCTGTCTTCCTCGGTCTTCACGACTTCGAACTGGTCATTCAGAAGGAACTCGTATTCCTTGCCATCTTTGGTGGCTTCGGCTTCGAACATGCCGTCTTCGGCTTCAATTTCGGTGACCTCAAAGCCTTGGCCGGCCAGCAGCTCGCGGATCTTTGTTTCAGTTTCACTGCTGATGGGGCCTTCAGAGGCAAAAGCCGTCGCCGCAGGAAGGCTGAGAGCGAGGGCGAGGAGTTTCAGGGAGTTGCGCATGACGTGGTCCTTTCCGTGTCGTGTCAAAGACCGCACCGGACTGGTGCAGGCTGTGGCATCGACTTCGGGGGCAGGGCGGACATTCTGAATAGGCGCAAGGTTGCAACAGGGCTGAAAACAGCTCCGTATAACTGAGGTTTACGGCCCGGAGTTTGTGTTTTCCATTGGCGGTTGTCAAAAAAATGGCCAGCCCTGAACAGAGCTGGCCTCAGTCACACAGTTCCGGCACGCGGGTGGCCGGCACGGCGGAGATGAAGTTCGGGATGCGGTTCAGATCGCCAGGTATTCGGCGCGCAGTTCCTCGTTCTCCAGAACCTCGGCGGCGGTGCCGTCAAAGACGATGCCGCCGGTATCGAGGATCACTGCACGGTCCGCCAATTCCAGGGCGCGGACCGCGTTCTGCTCGACAATGATGGTTGTCATGCCCTGTTCCTTGATGTGGATAAGGGTCTTTTCAATCTCGTCCACGATCACCGGGGCGAGGCCTTCGTAGGGTTCATCCAGCAACAGCACCTTGATGTCACGGGCCAGCGCCCGGGCAATTGCCAGCATCTGCTGCTCACCGCCCGAAAGCGTTACGCCTTCTTGCTTGCGGCGTTCGCCGAGGCGCGGGAACAGATCATAGAGACGCTCCAGCGACCAGCCGATGGGCGGGGCGATCTGGGCGAGCTGCAGGTTTTCTTCAACCGTTAGTCCGGGGATGATGCGGCGGTCCTCGGGCACCAGGCCAAGCCCGGCGGCGGCGGCCTCATGCGAGGCCATGTTGTGCAGCGGCTTGTGGTCAAGCCAGATTTCGCCGCGGGTCACCATGGGGGAGCCAGTGCGGGCAATTGACCGCAGGGTCGACGTCTTGCCGGCGCCGTTGCGGCCCAGGAGGGCCAGGATCTCGCCCTCGTGGACGTTGAAGCTGATGCCTTGCACGATGTAGCTCTCGCCATAATAGGCGTGCACATCCCAAACTGACAGGAAGGCCGGGGCGGTGGTGGCGGCGTTGGCGTTTTTGGAGAAATCGGGTTTGACGTTCATCTTGGTTCCTCCTTACGCCGACTCGCCAAGGTACGCTTCGCGCACCTTCGGGTTGCCGCGGATGTTTTGCGGATCGTCCTCCACCAGCGGGGTGCCCTGGGCCAGCACGGTGATCCGGTTGGCGAGGCTGAACACAACATGCATGTCGTGCTCGATGATGGCGATGGTAATGTCGCGCTCGTCACTGATCTGCTTCAGAAGATCGATAGTGTTGTTGGTGTCGGCCCGCGCCATGCCGGCGGTGGGCTCGTCCAGCAGCAGCAGGCGCGGTTCCTGGCTCAGGCACATGCCGATCTCCAGACGCCGCTTGTCGCCGCGGGACATGGCGGCAGCGTTCATGTGCCGCTTGTCTGCCATGTTCATCTCTTCCAGCATGTGCTCGGCCTTTTGCAGAATGTCCTTCTGCTTCAGCACTGCGGACAGGGCGTTCAGCTCAAACGCGCCGTCGCGCTTGGCAAAGCAGGGGATCATCATGTTCTCCAGCACCGTCAGGTCGCCGAAGATTTCCGGCGTCTGGAACACGCGGGAGATGCCCATCTGATTGATCTCGTAAGGCGCGCGGCCCAGCACCGACTGGCCGTCGAACATGACCGATCCGGTGTCGGGGATCAGTTTGCCCACCAGGCAATTGAGCAGGGTGGACTTGCCAGCGCCGTTCGGCCCGATGATTGCGTGGACCGAGTTTTCCTGAACGCTGAGGTTCACGTCGGACAGCGCCTGCAGGCCGCCGAACCGTTTCCCCACGTCTTTGACTTCAAGGATACCCATTGTTCTGTCTCCTTATTCTGCGGGGTTGGTTTCGCCGGCAGCCTTGCCGCCGTCTTTGGCCTTGCGGCGGCTGAGCCAGCCCTTGATCCGCTGGCCGCCTTCAACCAGGCCGCCGGGCAGGAAGATCACCACCAGCATGAACAGGATGCCCAGGGTCAGGTGCCAGCCCTTGCCGATGAAGGGGTGGATGATGAACACTACCGCGTCCTCCATCCCGTCGGGCAGGAAGCTGAACCAGGTGTGCAGCACGTTGTCGTTGATCTTGGAGAAGATGTTCTCGAAGTATTTAATGAAGCCTGCACCCAGGACCGGGCCGATCAGCGTGCCGGCACCGCCGAGAATGGTCATCAGCACCACCTCGCCAGAGGCGGTCCACTGCATCCGCTCGGCACCCGCCAGGGGGTCCATCGAAGCCATCAGCCCGCCTGCCAGTCCTGCATACATGCCGGAAATCACGAAGGCCGCGAGTGTGTAGGGACGGGTGTTCAGGCCGGTGTAGTTCATCCGCTGCTGGTTCGACTTCACCGCCCGCAGCATCATGCCGAAAGGCGAGCGGAAGATGCGGATCGCCAGATAGAAGGCGGCCAGCATGATCAGCGCGCAGAGGTAATAGCCGGCGTTGAACTGGAAGGCCCAGGGGCCGAGCGCCAGCTCGAAGGTGGAGCGCATTTCAAGCCCGAACAGGTTGGTGACCGGGATCGAGCCGTCGGCGGTGGCCGAGACACCCAGTATGCGGGGGTCTTCCAGCGTCAGCTGCAGGCCGGTCTCGCCGTTGGTGATCGGTGTCAGAACCGAATAGGCTAGGTTGAAGGACATCTGCGCAAAGGCCAGCGTCAGGATCGAGAAGTAGATGCCCGAGCGTCGCAAGCTGACAAAGCCGATCAGCAGCGCAAACAGGCCCGCGACGATCACCGACAGCACGATCGCCGGGATCACGTTCATGCCGATCAGCTTGAACATCCAGACGGCGGAGTAGGAGCCGACACCCAGAAAGGCCGCGTGGCCGAAGGACAGGTAGCCGGTGAGGCCAAAGAGGATGTTGAAGCCGATGGCAAAGATCCCGAAGATCACGAAACGCTGCATCAGGTCCGGATAGCCCGCGTTGAACTGCGCCAGGGCGCTGTCCGTCGGGAAGGGGTTCAGGATAAAGGGCGCAAGCAGTGCGAGGCAGGCGACGATGATCAGCTTTGATGTATCTTTTTTGTCGAGTCCGAACATGTCTTATTCCTCCATCACGCCTTTGCGGCCCATCAGGCCCCGAGGCCGGGTCAGCAGAATGATGATTGCGACCACGTAGATGATGATCTGGTCGATGCCGGGCAGCAGCGATTTGACCTCGTTCATCGAGGCAAAGCTTTCGAGCACACCCAGCAGGAAGCCTGCCAGTACCGCGCCGGGCAGGGAGCCCATGCCGCCGACAACCACCACCACAAAACTGAGAACCAGGAAGTCCATGCCCATATGGTAATTGGGGGAGTTGATCGGGGTGTACATGACGCCGGCCAGGCCCGCGACAGCGGCCGCAATGCCGAACATGATGGTAAAGCGGCGGTCGATGTTGATGCCCAGCAGGCCTACGGTTTCGCGGTCCGCCATGCCGGCCCGAACCACCATGCCGAAGGTGGTGAACTGCAGGAAGCAGAAGATGCCCCCAATAATCAGCACCGCAAAGAAAAAGTAGACCACGCGCCAGACCGGATAGACGATGTCCATGCCGATGGCTGCGCCCAGGTTCACAACGCCGTTCAAAGTATCCGGAGCCGGGGTCTGGATCGGGTTGGCGCCATAGAAGTATTTCACCACTTCCTGCAGCACGATGGCGAGGCCGAAAGTTACCAGGATCTGGTCGGCGTGGGGGCGCTTGTAGAAGTGCTTGATCAGCCCGCGCTCCATCACATAGCCGACACCGATCATGATCGGGATCGCAAACAGGATCGCCAACGGCACCGCCCAGTCGATGATGCTGCCGCCGATGTCGGGGCCGAACCAGGCCTCCACATAGGGGGTTTTGACCTTGAGCGGGTTACCCAGAAAGTCGGTCTGGGTCTCGTCCACGAATTCAAAGCTGAGGTTCAGGATACGCTGCAGGGTGACGGCGCAGAAGGCGCCGATCATGAACAGCGCCCCGTGGGCGAAGTTCACCACGCCCAGCGTGCCGAAGATGAGTGTCAAACCCAGCGCGATCAGCGCATAGGCCGAGCCTTTGTCGAGCCCGTTCAGGATTTGCAGGAGAATGGCGTCCATGGGTCCCACCGTTAGTCAGGTTGGGGAAGGCCCGCCCGGCGGGGGAGCGGACGGGCCGGTTGGGGCAGCCGGAGCCCGGTGCGGACTCCGGCCCGGAATTCTAAAACTTCCGGTGCCCTGCGGCTGGCTTATGCGCCCGGGTTGCAGGAGCCCAGATTGCCGCCTGCGAACATCGGGTGGTCCGGTGCGTATTCCACCTGCGCCCGCGGGGTGACCTCGACCACTTCCAGAAGGTCGAATTCCGAGGTCGGGTTTTCCTTGCCGCGCACCACCAGAACGTCCTTGAAGCATTGGTGATCTTCGGCGCGGTAGAGGGTCGGGCCGTTGCCCATGCCGTCGAACTCAAACCCTTCAAGCGCCTCGGCGACGGCACAGGGATTGAAGCTTCCGGCGCGCTCGACCGCATCTGCATAGAGCAGTGTCTGCACGTAGCAGGTGTGCGCGGCCTGGCTCGGCGGGAAGCCGTATTTGGTGCCGAAGGATTTCACAAAGGCCTTGGAGCCTTCATCCTGCAGCGTCCAGTGCCAGTTGGTGGAGCCATGGATGCCTTTCACGTTTTCGCCGGCGCCCTTGGCCATCAGGCGGGAGTAGAGCGGCACGACGATCTCGAAGTTCTTGCCGTTCACCACTTTCTCGCGCAGGCCGAACTGCACCGCGTTGGTCAGCGAGTTCACCATGTTGCCGCCATAGTGGTTCAGCACCAGCACGTCAGCGCCCGAGTTCAGCACCGGCGCGATGTAGGAGGAGAAATCGGTGGCCGCGAGCGGGGTGCGGACCTTGTTCACGGTCTGCCAGCCCAGCGCCTCGGTGGCGGCGGCGATCGACTCTTCCTGGGTCCAGCCCCAAGTGTAGTCGGCAGTCAGGTGATAGGCGACACGGTCGGTGCCATAGAGGTTCTTAAGCACCGGTGCCAGCGCGGCGCCCGACATGTAGCCGTTGAAGAAATGGCGGAAGCCGTTGGCCTTCTTGTCCTTGCCGGTGGTGTCGTTGGAATGGGTCAGGCCGGCCATGAAGATAACGCCTGCCTCCTGGCAGAGGCCTTGAACGGCAATCGCAACACCGGAAGAGGAACCGCCGGTGATCATCACCGCGCCGTCCTTCTCGATCATCGACTTGGCGGAGGCACGGGCAGCATCCGATTTGGTTTGGGTGTCGCCGGTCACGTACTCGACTTTCTTGCCCAGAATGCCGTTCCCTTGCAGCGCCTTGGAGCTGAAAGTGTTCATCATGCCGCCGTCGCCGCCGCCATTCAGGTGCTCGACCGCCAGTTCATAGGCGCGCAGTTCGTCGGCACCTTCGTCCGCATAGGGGCCGGTCTGGGGCACGTTGAAGCCCAGAGTAACGCTGCCGCCGGTCGGCTCATTGGTGAAGGCCGCGGCGGAAGAGGCGGTAAAGATGGTCGGCAGCGCCACACCGGCGCCTGCAATTGCGCCGGTCTTAAGGACTCTGCGGCGCGAAGCATCAAAATTAGACATGTATTCCTCCCTATATGATTGGTGCCTTGCAGCTCCTCACTTCTGCGCGGTACCAGCACTTTGCGTGCAAAATCAGTATGAGAGGCACATGTAAACTCAGGCAATAAAACCTTTTTATTGCTTGAAAATTCTGTAAATAACTGAACAATAATCGTGAGCCTTCTGTAAATAACCTTATTTTGCATTGCAGAAAGCTGTTGAAATGGAAGTGTTTTGGGAGGCCCGCCCGCATGGCACGCGACACCCTGACCGGAAGCCGGATCCGCGAACGCAGACTGATCCTTGGCATGCGCCAGGCCGAACTGGCGCGGGAGGCAGGGATTTCCGCCTCTTACCTCAACCTGATTGAGCACAACCGGCGCAGAATCGGCGGCAAGCTGCTGGTAGGCATAGCCGGGGTGCTCGGGGTCGAGCCGTCGATGCTCAGCGAAGGGGCAGAAGCGGCGCTGATCTCAACCCTGCGGGAGGCGGCGGCGGACAGTGGTGTGCCGGTGGCAGAACTGGACCGGGTCGATGAATTTGCGGGCCGCTTTCCGGGCTGGGCAGAGGTTCTGGCAGCAGGGCACCGCCGCATCGCCACGCTGGAGCGCACGGTGGAAACTCTGTCTGACCGGCTGACCCATGACCCCAACCTTGCAGCCTCGGTGCATGAGGTGCTGTCGACCGCGGCCGCGATCCGCTCCACCGCTTCAATCCTCGCGGAAACCGGAGAGCTGGAGCCGGAATGGCGGGACCGGTTCCATAAGAACCTCAACCAGGATTCGCTGCGCTTGTCCGAAAGCAGCCGGGCGCTGGTCAGTTTTCTGGATGAGGACGGCAGCGGCGCGGACCGGCGCGGTATGCCGCAGGAGGAATCTGAGGCGTTTTTTCAGGGCAACGGTTTTCATTTCCCCGCCCTTGAAGACGGCTCCGCCACGCCTGAGGATTTGGTGCGGGATGAGCCGGACCTGACCGGCGAGGCTGCCCGCAGCCTCGCCCAGGCAGCGCTAGCGCAATACCAGTCCGACGCGCGTGCGATGCCCCTGCAAGCTCTGGAACAAGAGATTTCCGCAAACGGGATAAACCCGGTTGCTTTGGCGGGCCGGTTCAATTGCGGGCTGCCTGCCGTGTTGCGCCGCTTGGCGGCGCTGCCGGAGGAGGTGCTGGGCCAGGAGGCCGGGCTGGTGATTTGCGATGCCTCGGGCACGCTGTTGTTCCGCAAGCCGGTGACTGGCTTTGCGATGCCGCGCTTCGGCGCTTCATGCCCGCTCTGGCCGCTTTTTACTGCTTTGGTGAGCCCTAATGTGCCGGTCCGGCGCAATGTGGTGCAGCACGGGCGCAATGCTGCGGCGTTTGATTGCATGGCCACGGCCTGGATGCTGAAACAGCCGGACTTTGGTGAGGACCCCCTGTACCGAGCGGTAATGCTGATCCTGCCCGGGGCCAAGGATGCACAGGATCCGCAGCCGGTGGGAGCCAGCTGCCGGATCTGCCCGCGCCAGGCCTGTCTGGCACGGCGCGAACCGTCGATCCTGAAGGAAGAGTTTTGACACTCATGCGGGCAGGGGGCTAACCTGCGGAAAAATAACCGCGTGTCCGGGCCGAGCAGGCCGCAGGACCGCGCCGGGAGGAAATTCTGCTGATGGGCAGGCATGTTGTTCTGATTGAAGACGAACCGAACATCACCGAGGCTATCCGGTTTCTGCTGATGCGCGACGGCTGGAGCGTTGACGCGCACACCGATGGCGCCACTGCTGTGGAAGTGATCCGCGATGCGGGGCCAGACCTGGTGATTCTGGATCTGATGCTGCCGGGCAAGAGCGGGCTGGAAATCGTGCGCGAACTGCGTGCGGAGGACGGTTTGCAGGCGCTGCCGGTACTGATGCTGACAGCACGCGGCCAGATGCGTGACCGCGAGATGGCAGAGAAGGCGGGTGTCACGCGCTTCATGACCAAACCCTTCTCCAACGCCGAGGTTCTGACGGCAGTGCGCGACCTGCACGCACAGGCCGGGCAGGGATAAGGGCGCGATGGCGCTGGGGAGCGGTGAAGAGCAGGCGGGTACCCGCACGGAGCGCCAGACCTACCGCCGCCGCCGTCTGATGGACATTTCCCGGCTGCTGCCGATTCTGGGCGCGCTGCTGCTGGCGCTGCCTCTGCTATGGCCTGAGGCCTCCGCCCATCCGGCGGCACGCGGCGGCGTCAGCATGTCAACGGCCATCATCTATGTCTTTGCCGTCTGGGTTGCCATGATCGCTGCCTGTTTCGTGTTCAGCCTGGCAGTTCAGCGGTGGGCTGACCACTGGACCGGTGGCGCCCCGGACGGCGGCAGCGCCCCGGCAAGCCAGCCTCCCGGCAGGGCGGAGGACAGCTGATGGCCTCCCTCAACGTCCTTGCCTTCGTCTGTCTGGCCTATGTGGCCTTTCTGTTCTTCATCGCGTTCTGGGCCGACCGCATGGCAACGCGGGGCAAAAGCGCTGCCTGGATGCGCTCGCCGCTGATCTACACGCTTTCGCTGTCGATCTACTGCACCGCCTGGACATTTTACGGTGCGGTAGGATACGCGGCGCGTTCGGGACTGGAATTCGTGACCATCTACTTGGGTCCGTCCCTGGTGATGATCTGCTGGTGGTGGGGCTTGCGGAAGCTGGTGCGGATCGGGCGCAGCCAGCGGATCACCTCGATCGCTGATCTGTTGTCCTCGCGCTATGGCAAGTCGAACCTGCTGGCGGCTGGTGTGACCATTCTGGCAGTTATCGGCGTGACGCCGTATATTTCCTTGCAATTGCAGTCTGTTACGCTGTCTTTTGCAATCTTTGCCGAGGCCGATCCGCTGCGCGGTTACAATGAAACTTCGATCGTGTTCTGGGTTGCTGCGGGGCTGGCAGTCTTTGCGATCCTGTTCGGCACCCGCAACCTTAACGCCAATGAGCGCCACCACGGCGTGGTGACCGCCGTCGCACTGGAGGCGATTGTCAAACTGGCGGCCTTGCTGGCGGTCGGAATATTCGTGGTTTGGGGAATCGCTGGCGGCGTTGGCGAAACGCTGGCCCGCATCGATGCGTCGCGGATCGGGCAGTGGAATGTCGACGGCAGCCGCTGGGCCACGATCACCTTCCTGGCTGCTGCGGCTTTCATCTGCCTGCCGCGGATGTTCCAGGTGATGGTGGTTGAGAACGAGGACGAGCGCCATCTTCGGATCGCCTCCTGGGCGTTTCCGCTGTACCTGCTGCTGATCTCGATGTTCGTGGTCCCAATTGCCGTGGTCGGGCTGGATCTGCTGCCGGCCGGCTCTAACCCCGACATGTTCGTCTTGACGGTTCCGCTGCAGCAAGGTCAGCAGGGGCTGGCGATGCTGTCTTTCCTAGGCGGGTTTTCTTCGGCCACCTCAATGGTGATTGTGGCGGCGATGGCGCTGTCGACGATGGTGTCGAACCACATCGTGATGCCGGTCTGGCTGCGGCTGCAAAACCGGCAGGCGTCTGTCTCTGGGGACGTGCGCGACGTGGTGCTGCTGTCGCGGCGGGTGTCGATCGCAGTGATCATGGCCCTGGGATATTTCTATTACCACCTCTCCGGCGGGGCCGCTGCGCTGGCGGCCATCGGCCTGATCTCCTTTGCAGGGGTGGCGCAGCTGCTGCCCGCGCTGGTTGGCGGGCTGTTCTGGCGCGGAGCCACCCGCAGCGGTGCGCTGGCGGGGCTGACGGTGGGGTTTGCAATCTGGCTGTATACCATGATGCTTCCGGCCTTGGGCGGCGGGCTGCTGCCGGAACACATCCTGCGCCATGGGCTGTTCGGTCTCAGCTGGCTGCGGCCCGAGGCGTTGTTCGGGATCGAAGGCCTCGATCCGACGGTGCACGCAGTGATGTGGTCGATGAGCCTGAATGCGCTGGTGTTCTGCCTGGTTTCTCTGATGAGCTTTCCCAGCCCGCTGGAACGTCTGCAGGGGGCGCAGTTTGTCAATGTGTTCGACCATTCCGCGGGTCCCCGCGGCTGGACCGGATCGGTGGCGCAATGCGAGGATCTGATGATCATGTCGCAACGGATTCTGGGGGCGACGGAAGCGCAGGCATTCTTCCAGCGCGAGCGGATGCGGCAAGGCGGCCGAGGCCCGCTGCCCGAGCCGACACCAGCATTTCTTGAGCGGCTTGAGCGGGAACTCAGCGCCTCCATCGGGGCGGCGGCGGCTCATGCGATGATCGGGCAGATTGCTGGCGGCTCGTCGGTTTCGGTTGCCGATCTGCTGGCGGTGGCGGACGAAACCGCGCAGATGCTGGAATACTCCAGCCGCCTTGAGACGCAATCGGCGGAGTTGTCTGCAACGGCGCGCAAGTTGCGGGAAACAAACGAGAAGCTCACTCAGATCTCGGAGCAGAAAGACGCGTTCCTGAGTCAGGTCAGCCACGAGCTTCGGACCCCGATGACGTCAATCCGGGCGTTTTCCGAAATTCTGCGCGATGCCGGGCAGCTCAGCCCGCAGGAGCAGCGCCGCTACGCAGGAATTATCCACGACGAAACACTGCGGCTGACCCGGCTGCTGAACGATCTGCTGGACCTCAGCGTGCTTGAAAGCGGTCAGGTCAGCCTGAACATCACTGCGGGCACACTGACCGAGGTACTGGACCACGCCGTCGCAACCGCGCTCGCCGGCTCAGAGATGCCGCTAACGGTCCGGCGCAGCCCGGAGGCGGAAGGGTTCCGTCTGTCGTCTGATCTGGACCGGCTGGCGCAGGTGTTCATCAACCTGATCGCCAACGCCCAGAAATATTGCGATGCGGAGCAGCCAGAACTGACGGTCTCCGCCTCGGTCTCCGGCGGGCGGCTTCATATTGTTTTTACGGACAACGGCAGCGGTGTGCCAGCGGACGCCCAGCAGATGATTTTTGAGAAATTTGCGCGGGTCAGCCCGGAACGGGCCGGCGGCGCCGGCCTGGGGCTGGCAATCTGCCGCGAGGTCATGCAGCGGCTGGGCGGCGATGTTTCCTATTTGCCGGGACATGGCGGCGGAGCCTTCCGGGTTTCCTTACCTGCTGCAGGTGAAAAGGCTGCATAAGACGTGCCGGAATACAGAAGTTGTTAACCCCCTTTCGGTTAAAACCGGGGAAACGGGACGCGCAAGGGGCAGGTTAAACAGCCTATGTCTGAAACAGAAGCAGCAGAGGCAGGCAGCGGCAGGCAAAGTGTGCTTGCACGCAAGCTGGCAGCGACGAAGGAAGGGGCCGGGGGGCTGACCAGTTCCCTGACGCTGAAAGCGTTGCGCCGTTCAGTCGCGCGCGCAGCTGCGGACCTGTGCAATCTGCCGATGGCGGTTTTGGCGGCACGCCAGTCCAACCGGGCCTCCGAAGACCTGGCTGACCAGCTGTCGGATAAGGATCTTCTGGTGGTGCTTGATTGCCCGCAGGGGCGGCTTGGGGCTGCCAGCATGGATGCAGCCACTGTCACGGCGCTGATTCAACAGCAGACCATCGGGGCGGTCATTGGCAATGCGCCGTCTGAGCGCCACTATACCCCAACAGATGCCGCTATGACCGCGGACTTCCTGGAACGCAGCTTCGCCAAGGTCGTGGCCATGCTGGACGGCCAGGCGGACCAATCCTTGTTCTCCGGCTACAGGTTCGGCGCTCAGGTTGAAAACGTGCGCAGCCTTGTGCTGGGCATGGAGGCCGACGACTACCGGGTGATTGAACTGAATTTGGATCTATCCTGCGGCGCCATGCAGGGGGTGATGAAGCTGATCCTGCCTGAACCCACGGCAGAGGAATTGCATGACGGCCAGAACAGCGCCAATGGCCCGTCTCTTGGGGCCAGCCTTGATTCGATCCGGGCGGAGCTGACAGCGGTTCTGTGCAAGATGCGGGTGCCGGTGCAGAAATTCGCCAGCCTGCAGATCGGCGATACCATTCCGCTGGATTCGGCGTTCCTCTATGAAACCGACCTTCTGACGATTGGCGGCAAGCCGGTGGCGCAGGGGCGTCTTGGCCAGATGAACGGATCGCGTGCGGTGCGCCTGAACCCGCCCAGGAACAGCCGACCCGCAGAAAGCGGCGCGGATGCCGCCGCGTTCTCCGAAGGCGGCGGAATGCAGGCGTTGCCGGACGCGCCGCCTGCGCTGGATCTGGATATGGGAATCGCTGCGCAAGGGTTGCAGGATCCCATGGATGACATGGGTCTCCCGGCGCTGGATGCTGGGCCGGTCCTGGACGCCGGGGCGCTGGACGCAAGCGCCGGCGACGGCTTGCCCGCGCTTGGCGGCGAGGGAATGGATGACGCGCTTGGCGGCGGTCTCGGCGGGGAGATGGATCCAATGGGCCTGCCTGCGCTTGATGGAGACGCCGGGCTGAGCATGGATGGGCTGGAGGGCGGCTTGCCGGATCTTCCTGATCTGTCTGACCTGCCGGACCTGCCTGCGGGTGATCTGGGTGACTTCACGGCTGGCGGTGCTGACGAAATATCCCAGCTTGCCGGCCTGGAAAGCGCGCTGCCGGAAGGCTGAGGCCAGCCTCCAGAGACGCAGCCGCCGCTGAACGGCGCATTCCAGTTTCGTGCAGGGCCTGTCAGTTCGGCTTAATTGCGAAAACGCCCCGGAGGTTGCGGTGCCAGCAGAGATGGTTGTGCCCGGATGCTGTAAGCGTCAGCCTGGCCTGCAGCGGCATAAGGCGCGGCCGGGTATGGCCGCGAAGAATTGGCCGGCAAGCGGCCAATATCAGATGTTTCTCAGGCGAAGCTGAACCGCAGCGCGGTCCACCCTTCTGCTCCAGGACTTCCTCAGTTAGCTGCCCGCCAAAGAAATCAGGGCCGGGCGCAGGCCGTCCAGCTGATACCCCGCGGCCTGTGTTTTCTGCAGGATCTCGTCGGGTGCCATGTCGCAAGCCTGACCCAGCGCCCAGACCACAGAACAGCGCGTGCCTGAGGCGCAGTAGGCCAGTACGGGGCCTTCGCAGCCCTCATACAGTTCACGCTGCAGGGCAACATTATCCGGGGTCATGGTCTGGTGGGTCAGCGGCAGCACCTCGAACCGAAGCCCTGCGGCCTCGGCGGCGGCGCGGATGGCTTCTGCCTGATGGCTGGGCGGGACTTCCTCATCCGGACGGTTGCAGATCACCGTCTTGTAACCGGCATCAGCAATGGCGGGCAGGTCCTCGGCAGAGATCTGCGGCGAGACCGAATAGCGGGGGGTGATTACGCGTGCATCCATGGCCCGAGTCTTTACGCGTTTGCAGCCGCACGGTCCAGATGCCGGCTGAACCAGGGCGCGGCCATCATGCCGCAGGCCATTGCGGCAAAGAACAGAAAACCCTGCCAGCCGTTGTAGCTGAGCGAAGCCATGGCGGGGCCAGGGCACAGTCCGGCGAGGCCCCAGCCGGCGCCGAACAGCACAGACCCCAGGATCAGCCGCCGGTCCAATTCCTTGTGCGGCGGGGCAGGGAAACTGCCGCCAGCTGCAGGCCTTCGCCCTGCTGTCAGCCGCCAGGCCACGGCCATTGGAATAAGCGCGCCGCCCATCACGAAGGCCAGCGTGGGGTCCCAGTTACCAAAGATGTCCAGCCACCCCTGCACTTTGGCAGTGTCGGTCATCCCTGACAGCATCAGGCCGGTGCCGAACAGCCCGCCAGCGGAAAGGGCCAAAAGAATACGCAGCATCAGATTACTCCCAGCAACTGGCGCAGAACCGCTACAGTCAGAATGCCGGCCAGCATGAAAACGGCAGTTGCCGCGATGCCGCGCAGGGACAAGCGGGAGATTCCGCAGACCCCGTGGCCGGAGGTGCAGCCGTTGGCAATGCGGGTGCCGATGCCCACCAGCAGCCCCGCGCCAATCAGCACCGCAGCATTGCTGGTGACGTGGGTAACTGGCGCATGTCCCGTGACGAGAGCGATCAGAAGCGGCACCAGAACAACGCCGCCAATGAAGGCGATGCGCTCAGCTGCATTGGACCGGCCGCTGCCATCCAGCAGCCCGCCCAGAATGCCGCTGGCGCCCATGATGCGTCCGTTGCCCAGCAGGAACACTGCGCCGCCGAGGCCAATCAGCAGCCCGCCGCCAAGTCCCCAGATCCAATCCGCTTCCATCACGCTGCTCCGTCTTGCCTGTCTAAATTTTGTTAACCGGGATCTTGAGGAACACGTCGCCCTGTTCGTCCGGTTCGGGCATTTGACCAGCGCGCATGTTGACCTGAAGCGACGGCAGGATCAGGCGCGGCATGCCCAGCGTCGCGTCCCGGGCATCGCGCATCTCGACAAATTCCTCGATGCTGCGGCCTGCGCCCACATGCACGTTCAGTGCTTTCTGTTCGCCAACAGTGGTCTCCCAGGCGAAATCGTCACGCCCCGGGGCCTTGTAGTCGTGGCCGACAAAGACCCGGGTGTCATCGGGCAGCGTCAGGATCTTCTGGATCGAGTTGTAAAGATCCGAAGAGGAACCGCCGGGGAAATCACAGCGGGCAGTGCCAAAGTCCGGCATGAACAGTGTATCACCGACAAAGGCCGCATCACCGATCACATAGGTGAGGCAGGCCGGCGTATGGCCGGGCGTGTGCAGCACCTCTCCGCGCATCTGCCCGATCATGAAACTGTCGCCTTCGCGGAACAACTGGTCGAACTGGCTGCCGTCCCGCTGGAACTCGGTGCCTTCGTTGAACACTTTACCAAAGGTGTCCTGAACCACTGTAATCTGGTCGCCGATACCGATCTTGCCGCCAACCTGCTCTTGCATATAAGGCGCTGCGGAGAGGTGGTCGGCGTGGACATGGCTTTCCAGAATCCACTCGACACGCAGGTTTTCGGATTTGATCCAGGCGATGATGGCATCTGCTGAAGCGGTGCAGGTGCGGCCCGCGGCCTGATCAAAATCCAGCACCGAATCGATGATGGCGCAGGCGGAACCTTCCGGTTCGCGCACCACATATGAAACGGTGTTGGTGGCTTCGTCGAAAAACGCTTTGACGGCGGGGGTCATCAGTTGCTCTCCCTTGGGTTTGCAATTCATATAACGATTTGAGAATGTGTTTCAAGCCTGCCGGCGGGCGCTGTTGAAAGGCTGCTGAATCATTACTTCCAGCTGATTTAAGTCAAGGCGCCGGGATGCTGCGCTGCGGTAGGCTGGCTGCGCTGCCGGGAGGCCGCAAAAACCACCAGAGGACCGGTAAATCTGCGTAAATAAGCGGCAGCACGCTCAAATGGCTTGGGTATTCATATGCCTGTTGTGAAATACCGGGATAACCTCATCATGACACAGGGAGGACTGCTATGACACGTGAAGATCTGCTCAGCACCGTCGAGAGCCTGGAAACCCGGATCCGCAAGGAAAGCGGCGCTGCTAGGCTGGCCATGCGGCCGGAATTCATCCGTCTGCTGGACTACATGCGCAAGACCGGTGCAGAGGTTCCGGGCCGCTTGCGCCGTCTGGAGGCAACCCTGTGCGAGGAGGCGGTCGAGGACATGTTTGATAACGTGCCGGTCTAACCGGAGAAGGGGCAGGGGCGTTCCGGGCGTCAGCCCAGGAAGATGCCCACCATCACCAGCATCAGGCCAAGTACTGACAGAAGCAGGGCACCCAGATTGTAGGGCAGCACTGCTTGCACCACGGCGCGCAGCGCTTCGTCGTCCAGTTTCTGGCGCCGGGCGCGTGCGACCTTGATGATGCACCAAACCAGACCCAGCAGGCCGGCAACGGATACGGCGGCTCCGGTCC
This sequence comes from Leisingera sp. JC1, assembly GCF_001679925.1. Classification (GTDB taxonomy): domain Bacteria; phylum Pseudomonadota; class Alphaproteobacteria; order Rhodobacterales; family Rhodobacteraceae; genus Leisingera. The sequence goes on from NZ_LYUZ01000024.1 coordinate 90,714, forward strand.
AAACGATCAGATCGAACATAGGTGTGCTCCTGAGGGGTTTTGTGCAGGGATGCGCCTAGCCGATGCGTTGTGCGCGTGCAAGCGTTTCGGCCCCGTTTGACGGGTTCTGTTGCCGGTTTTCGCCGCTCTGTGCGCCTCTGCCGCTTTCCCGGCTTGCAGCGCGCCGGGCGGGGCGCTATCCCCTTGCTCCGACAGCAACTGACAGCCTTTGCCGACGGAGCCGCAGATGGACATCACAGAAGACGAAAAGAGCGAAAACTACCGCGTGACCGCTGGCGAGCTGCGCCAGTTCATCGAGCGGTTCGAGCGGCTCGATGAAGAAAAGAAAACCATTGCCGAGCAGCAGAAAGAGGTGATGGCCGAGGCCAAGGGGCGCGGCTATGACACCAAGGTGATGCGCAAGATCATCGCCCTGCGCAAGCGCGACGAGAACGACATCGCTGAGGAAGAAGCGGTGCTGGAAATGTACAAGGAAGCGCTTGGCATGTAAGCTACGCTGCCGTTCCGAAATGCAAAGCCGCGCAGGTCCTGGGCCTGCGCGGCTTTTGTTTTTCAGGGTTCGCCATGAGAAATTTTAAGCTTGAAATAAATGCCGCGGCAGCGCTATGGTCAGCCCAGGCAGTGATCAGCAAAGGAGTCCCGCCATGCCGGCCATCAGCGTGCATCCCGAAGGGTGGAAGCCCGCAAAAGGCTATGCCAATGGCATGGCGGCAGAAGGCCGGCAGTTGTTTGTCGGCGGCCAGATCGGCTGGACCGCGGAGCAGGTGTTTGAAGCTCGGGACTTCATCGGGCAAATGAGCCAGGCGCTGCGCAACATTCTGGAAGTCGTCCAAACGGCAGGCGGCAAAGCTGAAGATATCACCAGGCTCACCTGGTATGTGACGGACAAGGAAGAGTACCTGGCCCACCAGGCGGAGGTCGGGAAAGCCTACCGTGCGGTGATGGGCTATCACTTCCCGGCCATGACCATGGTGGTGGTTTCAGCCTTGGTTGAGGATGAGGCCAAGGTTGAAATCGAGGCCACTGCAGTGCTGCCATCCTAAGACTTTGCAGGGAGCCGGGACAGTGCTTTCAAGGTGCTGAATTGCTGCCATAGGGCCAGACCAAAGATGCCATTTTGGGGTGAAAGCCGAAGTTTCGGCGCGTCTTGAATGGGGCGCAGGCGCAATCCAGCCGAAAACAGTTCCGGCATAATCTCGCTTTTTCAATCTGTTGCGTGCCGTTCCTCCGGGAGCGGCATTTTTTTTGCCCGCGGCAAAATTTTACCAGTTGATAAAAAATCAGACTGTGGCACTCTGATATCAAGAACAACAGAAAATCAGGGAGACACCCAATGGCGACCAGCCATCAGGCATCCGGTATTCAGGCAGCGCGGCTTGACGCTGCCGGCATTGCCGAGAATTTCTCGGACCTGCATCCAGCCTATGACGCGCATGAAGCAGCCGTGGCGGCGGACCGCTGCTATTTCTGCTATGATGCGCCCTGCATGACAGCCTGTCCGACCAGCATCGACATTCCCCAGTTCATCCGGGAGATCCAGGCAGGCCACCCCGAAAGCGCGGCCAGGACCATTCTGGAGCAGAACATTCTCGGCGGCATGTGCGCCCGGGTCTGTCCGACAGAAACGCTCTGCGAAGAGGCTTGCGTGCGCGAAACCGCCGAGGGCAAGCCGGTCGAGATCGGCCGCCTGCAGCGTTATGCCACCGACACGCTGATGGAAAAGGGGGCGCATCCCTTCACCCGTGCGGCCTCCACCGGCAAAAAAGTTGCCGTGGTTGGCGCCGGTCCCGCGGGCCTGGCCGCCGCGCACCGTCTGGCGATGCTGGGCCACGATGTGGTGGTCTACGATGCCAAGTCCAAGGCGGGCGGCCTCAATGAATTCGGTATCGCCGCCTATAAATCGACCAATGATTTTGCCGCGCGCGAGGTTGACTGGCTGCTGCAAATCGGCGGCATCACAATGGATTATGGCAAGAAGCTGGGCGCGGAACTGTCGCTGGACGGGCTGACTTCCGGCTATGACGCGGTGTTCCTGTCCATCGGCCTGGCCGGCGTCAACGCCTTGCGTGCGCCGGGCGAGGACAAGGACGGCGTGCGCGACGCGGTGGAGTTCATCGCCGAATTGCGCCAGGCCGAAGATCTGACGGCGCTGCCGGTGGGCCGCAATGTGGTGGTGATCGGCGGTGGCATGACGGCAGTGGACGCCGCGGTGCAGTCCAAGCTGCTGGGTGCCGAAAACGTGACCATCGCCTACCGCCGCAGCCGTGAGGAAATGGGCGCGAGCCGCTTTGAGCAGGATCTGGCAGCCTCCAAAGGCGTCAAGCTGATGTTCAACGTCATGCCCAAAGCGGTGCTTGGCAACGGGTCGGCGGCAGAGATCGAACTGGAGTATACTCAGGTCGCAGACGGCAAGGTGTCTGGCACCGGCGAGACCGTGCGTTTGGCCGCGGACCAGGTGTTCAAGGCGATCGGGCAGACGCTGGCAGGCCAGCCCGATGCGCTGGAGCTAGAGGGCCGCAAAATCAAGGTCAGTGACACGGGCCGCACCTCGATGGCCGGTGTCTGGGCCGGAGGCGACTGCGCCTCTGGCGGCGAGGACCTCACCGTGACCGCCGTGGCCGAGGGCCGCGATGCTGCAATGGACATTCACTCCAGCCTGATGGGCTGAGCCAGTTCGGGTGCAGTTCTTCTGCATCCAAGCTAGCCTTAAGAGGAGAGATCAAATGGCTGATCTGACAACAGAATTTCTGGGGATTAAATCCCCCAACCCGTTCTGGCTGGCTTCCGCGCCGCCGACCGACAAGGAATACAACGTCCGCCGCGCCTTTGAGGCCGGATGGGGCGGCGTGGTCTGGAAGACCCTTGGTTCCGAAGGCCCGCCGGTGGTCAATGTGAACGGCCCGCGATACGGCGCAATCTGGGGCGCCGACCGCCGCCTTCTGGGTCTTAACAACATCGAGTTGATCACCGACCGGCCGCTGCAGACCAACTTGGAGGAAATCACCCGCGTCAAGAAGGACTACCCGGACCGCGCCGTGATCGTGTCGATCATGGTGCCCTGCGAGGAGCAGGCCTGGAAAGACATCCTGCCGCAGGTTGAGGCAACCGGCGCCGACGGGATCGAGCTGAACTTCGGCTGCCCGCATGGCATGGCCGAGCGCGGCATGGGCTCCGCCGTGGGGCAGGTGCCGGAATACATCCAGATGGTCACCGAGTGGTGCAAGAAATACTACTCCAAGCCGGTGATCGTGAAGCTGACGCCGAATATCACAGACATCCGCAACCCGGCCCGCGCGGCCAATGCGGGCAATGCAGATGCGGTCAGCCTGATCAACACCATCAACTCGATCACCTCGGTGGATCTCGACAGCATGGCGCCGGAGCCGACCATCGGCGGCAAGGGCACCCATGGCGGCTATTGCGGCCCGGCGGTGAAGCCGATTGCGCTGAACATGGTGGCGGAAATTGCCCGCGACCCGCAGACCCGCGGCCTGCCGATATCGGCCATCGGCGGCGTCACCACTTGGCGCGACGCGGCGGAATTCATGGCAATGGGGGCCGGCAACGTGCAGGTCTGCACTGCGGCGATGACCTATGGCTTCAACGTGGTGAAGGAAATGATCTCGGGCCTGTCCACTTGGATGGACGAGAAGGGCTACACCTCCACCCAGGACTTCATCGGCATGGCGGTTCCGAATGTGACCGACTGGCAGTATCTGGACCTGAACTATGTGACCAAGGCCAAGATCAGCCAGGACGATTGCATCAAATGCGGCCGCTGCTATGCGGCGTGCGAGGACACTTCGCACCAGGCGATTGCGATGAGCGAGGACCGGGTGTTCACGGTGAAGGACGACGAATGCGTCGCCTGCAACCTCTGTGTGAACGTCTGCCCGGTCGAAAATTGCATCACAATGGTCGAGGTTCCCGCTGGCCAGATCGACGAGCGCACTGGTGAGGTGGTTTCAGGCGACTATGCGAACTGGACCACGCATCCGAACAATCCGTCGGCAACAGCTGCGGAATAACTGAAACGCGCCCAAGCGGGCGCGCTGTCTCCCCGTTGACTTTGCGCCCCGGCTTTTTGGCCGGGGTTTTTTGTTGGAATTGGTTCCGGCGCAGGCAGGTAGGCTGTCCAGCGGAATTGCTGCGGTCGGTTGCTTCAGCTTTTCGGCGTAAGCATGCGACGGTACAGGGTTTCCAGGTACTGCGGCGCGGCGTCAAAAGGGTCTTCGTCCCCCATCAAGGTCCGGACCTGGGCGTCAAAATCCGCATAATGCTGGGTAAGCGACCAGATCGAAAACAAGAGATGCTTAGGGTGCGCGCGGTTGATCCGGCCTGCATCCATCCACCCCTGCAGCAGTTGCGCCTTTTCCTCGACTAGGACATTCAAATCCGCCGCGATCACGTCATGCAGCCTAGGCGCGCCCTGAACGATTTCATTGGCATACAGCCGGCTTTCCCGCGGGAAATCGCGGCTCATCTGCAGCTTTCGCTGCACATAGGCGAGGATTTCTTCGAGAGGTTCCCCCTCCGGGTCCAGCGCACGCAGCGGGTCCAGCCAGGTGTCCAGCAGCCCTGCCATCAGCTCGTTGAAAATAGCTTCCTTGGAGGGGAAGTAATAGAGCAGGTTCGGCTTACTGAGCCCAGCTGCCTTGGCGATCTGGTCCACGGTGGAGCCGCGGAAGCCGTGGCTGGAGAAAACATCCAGCGCGGCCTCCAGAATGGCGGCGCGATTCTTTCTCTGAATGCGGGTGGGCGCGCGGTCTGCGGGCATGTCCGTCCTTGTCTGTTTTTGCCGCAGCCGCCAGGGGACGCGCGGAATTTCACCTATTTCCGGCAAAAGCACCGATTTTTTCAAGTGCCACGCGGCAATTTCTTGACTGGTGGTGAACCCGTGATAGCGTGAGTTTGACCAGTTGGTCAAATCAAGGCTCGGCACGCAACAGACTGAGCGTTGATGAGACCAGCACGCATAAGCCACCTAACACGGCGCCAAGCCGGAAAGCCTGCAAAGACGGGCGCACAGGGAAGGAAGCTCTTGATGACGTCGCTTGGACAGAATCTGAAAATTGATGGTGACAGGCTGTGGGACAGCCTGATGGAGATGGCCAAGATTGGGCCTGGCGTGGCGGGCGGCAACAACCGTCAGACGCTGACCGATGAAGACGGCGAAGGCCGTGCGCTGTTTCAGAAATGGTTCGAAGACGCCGGCTGCACCATGGGGCTGGACCAGATGGGCAACATGTTTGCGGTGCGCGCGGGCACCGACCCCGACGCGCTGCCGGTTTATGTTGGTTCGCATCTGGATACCCAGCCGACCGGCGGTAAGTACGATGGCGTGCTGGGGGTGTTGGCGGGGCTGGAATTGATCCGCTCGCTCAACGATATGAACATCAAAACTAAGCATCCGATTGTAGCCACCAACTTCACCAATGAGGAAGGCACACGCTACGCGCCTGCGATGCTGTCTTCGGGTGTTTTTGCAGGCATTCACACCCAGGACTGGGCATATGAGCGTGAAGACGCGGAGGGGAAGAAGTTCGGCGATGAGCTGAAGCGTATCGGCTGGCGCGGCGAGGAGGAGACCGGCGCCCGCAAGATGCATGCCTTCTTTGAACTGCACATCGAGCAGGGTCCGATCCTGGAGGCCGAGGGCAAGGACATTGGCGTGGTGACCCACGGCCAGGGCCTCAGCTGGACGCAGGTGACGATCACCGGCAAGGATGCCCATACCGGCTCCACCCCGATGCCGATGCGCCGCAATGCGGGCCTTGCGATGGCGCGTATCCTGGAGCAGGTGGACGAGATCGCCTGGAGCCACGCGCCCCATGCGGTTGGTGCCGCGGGCCATATCGACGTCTACCCTAACTCACGCAACGTGATTCCGGGCAAGGTGGTCTTTACCGTCGACTTCCGCAGCCCGGAGCTGGATGTGATCACCGACATGGAAAACCGCCTGCGCGAGCAGGGTTCCAAGATCGCTGAGAAGATGGGGGTGGAGATCGCATTCGAGAAGGTCGGCGGCTTCGACCCTGTGGCCTTTGACGAGGGCTGTGTCAGCGCAGTGCGCAGCGCGGCAGACCGGCTGGGCTATTCGCATCTCGATATCATCTCCGGCGCCGGTCACGACGCCTGCTGGATCAATAGGGTGGCGCCCACCGCGATGGTGATGTGCCCTTGCGTTGACGGGCTCAGCCACAACGAGGCCGAGGAAATCAGCAAGGAATGGGCCGAGGCGGGCGCCAATGTTCTGTTCCATGCGGTGGTCGAGACAGCGGAGATCGTTGAATAGGGGCGCTGCCCCCGCGGCCCCTAGGGCCGCTCCACCGGAGTATTTCCGGCAAGATGAATGAGAAGCTGCGCCAGACAGCGGAAGAGACAAGTGGAGGCGTTAAAATACGCCCCGATTCAGGGAGTTGTAACCATGAGTAAAGTCATCCGGAACGGCACCATCGTGACCGCCGATCTGACCTACAAGTCCGATGTGCTGATCGAAAACGGGGTGATTACCCAGATCGGCCCGAACCTGAAAGGCGATGAAGAACTGGACGCCACCGGCTGTTATGTGATGCCGGGCGGGATTGATCCGCACACCCACTTGGAGATGCCCTTCATGGGCACCTACAGCTCGGACGATTTCGAGAGCGGCACCCGCGCCGGGCTGGCGGGCGGCACCACCATGGTAGTGGATTTTGCACTGCCCAATCCGGGTGAGAGCCTGCTGGACGCGCTGAAGCGCTGGGACAACAAATCGACCCGCGCCAACTGCGATTACTCTTTCCACATGGCAGTCACCTGGTGGGGCGAGCAGGTCTTTGACGACATCAAGACCGTGATCCAGGAGCGCGGCATTAACACCTTCAAGCACTTCATGGCCTACAAGGGGGCGCTGATGGTGAATGATGATGAGCTCTACGCCTCTTTCCAGCGGCTGGCGGAGCTGGGCGGCATCGCTATGGTGCATGCTGAAAACGGCGACGTGGTGGCAGAACTGTCCGCTAAGCTCTTGGCACAAGGTAATAATGGCCCTGAAGCACACGCCTATTCCCGCCCGCCGCAGGTGGAGGGTGAGGCGACCAATCGCGCCATCATGATCGCCGATATGGCAGGCGTGCCGCTCTATGTGGTACATACCTCCTGCGAGGACAGCCACGAGGCCATCCGCCGCGCCCGGATGCAGGGCAAGCGGGTCTGGGGGGAGCCGCTGATCCAGCATCTGACACTGGATGAGAGCGAATACTTCAACAAGGACTGGGACCACGCCGCCCGCCGGGTGATGTCGCCGCCGTTCCGCAACAAGCAACATCAGGACAGCCTTTGGGCCGGTTTGCAGTCGGGCTCGCTGTCTGTGGTGGCAACGGACCACTGCGCCTTTACCACCGAGCAAAAGCGTTATGGGGTTGGCGATTTCACCAAGATTCCGAACGGCACCGGCGGCCTGGAGGACCGGATGCCGATGCTGTGGACCCACGGTGTGGAAACAGGCCGGATCACGCCGAATGAATTTGTGGCGGTCACTTCGACAAATATCGCCAAGATATTGAATTGTTACCCGAAAAAGGGTGCGGTTCTGGTTGGCGCGGATGCCGATCTGGTGGTCTGGGATCCGGAAAAACGCAAGACGATTTCGGCCGGAACTCAGCAATCCTCGATCGACTACAATGTGTTCGAGGGCCATGAGGTGAAAGGCCTGCCGCGCTTTACCCTGACCCGCGGCCATGTGGCGGTGCATGACGGTGAGATCCGCTGCCAGGAGGGCCACGGCAAGTTCGTCTCGCGGGAGGCCAACACCACGGTGAACAAGGCGCTGTCGACCTGGAAAGAGCTGACCGCGCCGCGTCCGGTGGAGCGCACCGGCATCCCGGCGACAGGCGTGTAAATCAGGAACGGGCTGCCAGTAGTGGCGGCCCGTTTTCCTGTGTGAAATCAAGGCGAAGATATGAATATGGAAACGACCACCCAGGCTATCCATCCCGAGGCCGCCGCTTCCGCTACAGTTCCTGCGAATTGCGTGATCGAGGCCCGGAACCTGGACCTGACATTCCAGACCAACGACGGACCGGTGCACGCGCTGAAGGATGTGAGCCTGGAGATCAAGAAGGGCGACTTTGTCTCCTTCATCGGCCCCTCCGGCTGCGGCAAGACCACCTTCCTGCGCTGTATCGCGGCGCTGGAAACACCCACCGGAGGCAGCCTGTCCGTGAATGGCATGACGCCGGATGAGGCACGGCGTAACCGGGCCTATGGCTATGTGTTCCAAGCCGCGGGTCTGTACCCCTGGCGCACCATTGCCAAGAACATCAAACTGCCGCTGGAGATCATGGGATATTCCAAGGCCGAGCAGGAGAAGCGCGTCAACCAGGTCCTGGAACTTGTTGAATTATCAGGATTTGGCGGCAAGTTCCCCTGGCAGCTGTCCGGCGGGATGCAGCAGCGCGCCTCCATCGCGCGGGCGTTGGCGTTTGATGCCGACATCCTGCTGATGGACGAGCCCTTCGGGGCGCTGGATGAGATCGTGCGCGACCATCTGAACGAGCAGCTGCTGAAGCTGTGGGCACGGACCAACAAGACCATCGGCTTTGTCACCCACTCGATCCCTGAGGCGGTGTATCTGTCCACCAAGATCGTGGTGATGTCGCCGCGGCCGGGACGGATTCATGACGTGATTGACAGCACGCTGCCCAAGGAGCGGCCGCTGGATATCCGCGACAGCCCGGAGTTCATCGAGATCGCCCACCGGGTGCGCGAGGGCCTGCGGGCGGGGCATGGCGATGACTGAGTTGGCCAGCCGGACCCGCCGGAATTGGGGGGTGACACGCGTGCACCCCCTGTGCACCCCCTGTGCACCGGACGGCAGACAAACGGGGAGGGCGGAGTCATGAAAAGCCTTGTTGCCGTCCTCACCGTGCTAGCCGCAATCATCGCCTTCTGGTACGCGGCCTGCGTGCCGATGAACATCAAGGGCGTGCTGGATGCTGCCGAACGGGCAGGGGTTGAAGTCACCCCGGCAACCGCCAAGGAACGCCGGGACAGGGGTGAGATCGGGCTGGTGGTGAACAACACATTTGCCATCGCCGACACCTGGGTGCAGGAGCGCCCGCGGCTGCCCGCGCCGCATCAGGTCGCGGTGGAGCTGTGGGAGACCACGGTGGAGAAGAAAATCACCTCCAAACGCAGCCTGATCTATCACGGGCAGGTGACTCTGTCGGCAACGCTCCTGGGCTTTGCCATCGGCACCGGGCTTGGCATTCTGCTGGCGGTTGGGATTGTGCATTCCCGCGTCATGGATATGTCGGTGATGCCCTGGGCGATTGTCAGTCAGACCATCCCGATCATCGCACTGGCGCCGATGATCATCGTGGTGCTTTACTCCATCGGGGTGCAGGGGATCATCCCCAAGGCAGTGATCTCAGCCTACCTCAGCTTCTTCCCGGTTGTTGTCGGCATGGTGAAGGGCCTTCGGGCACCGGATGCGATGCAGTTGGATCTGCTGAAAACCTACAACGCCAACACGAACCAGGGGTTCTGGAAGCTGCGGCTGCCGTCCTCGATGCCTTATCTGTTTGCGTCGCTGAAGATCGGCATTGCCGCCTCGCTGGTGGGGGCCATCGTGGGTGAGCTGCCGACCGGTGCGGTTGCGGGCCTTGGCGCAAGGCTCTTGGCGGGCAGCTATTACGGGCAGACCGTGCAGATCTGGTCGGCGCTGTTTGCCGCGGCGATCCTGGCGGCGGCGCTGGTGGCGCTGCTGGGCCTGATCGAGAAGGTTGTCTTGAACCGGATGGGGGTACGGGCATGATACTGGTGATCCTTGCAATCCTTGTCTGGTGTTCGGGCTGGTGGCTGAACAGCCGGCTGGCAAACAGCCCGGCATCGAAAACCCGCGCGGTGCAGCTGCTGGTGCCGGCCATCTTCGGCATCACCGTTCTGGTGGTCTGGGAACTGCTGGTCAGGGGGCTGGCGGTGTCGCTGGTGATCCTGCCGGCGCCGACGGTCATTGCGGCGCGCTTTGCCTCCAGTCTGCCGATCCTGTGGGAGGATTTTGCCCAGACGATCCTGAAGGGCGCGCTTGGCGGTTACCTGATCGGTTGCGGCGCGGCTTTCCTGACTGCGATCCTGGTGGACCGCAGCGATTTCCTGCGCCGGGGCCTCTTGCCGGTCGGGAATTTCGTTGCTGCGCTGCCGATTGTCGGCACCGCGCCGATCCTAGTGATGTGGTTCGGGTTTGACTGGCATTCAAAGGCTGCGGTGGTTGTGGTCATGGTGTTCTTTCCTATGCTGGTGAACACCGTGGCGGGGTTGCGTGAAACCGACCAGATGCAGCGCGACCTGATGCAGACCTATGCGGCTGGATACTGGCAGAGCTTCTTCAAGCTGCGGCTGCCGGCGGCGCTGCCGTTTGTGTTTAACGGGCTCAAGATCTCAACCACGCTGGCGCTTATTGGCGCGATTGTGGCGGAGTTCTTTGGCTCGCCCACCGTCGGCATGGGCTTCCGCATTTCCACCAGCGTCGGACAGCTGGCGCTGGACATGGTCTGGGCGGAAATCGTGGTGGCGGCGCTGGCCGGGTCGGCCTTCTACGGGCTGGTTGCGCTGATCGAGAAGAGTTTTACCTTCTGGCACCCTTCACAGCGGGGCTGAAAGTTGAACCGTCCCGCTGATTGCGGGGCGGTTTTTTGCGGAAATCTTGCGCGGGGTGCCGTCAAAGGCTGGCCTCATAAAGAAAAAACTTTGAACGAATGGTCAAACCCGGGCAAGCTTCACATCATAATCAACAGGGAGAACGAGACATGAAACATCTGATGACAGCGGCAGCGCTGATGATGGGCGCCGCAGGGGCGGCGCAGGCGGCGGATGACGTCACGCTGCAGCTGAAGTGGGTGACCCAGGCGCAGTTCGCGGGCTATTACGTGGCGCTGGACAAGGGGTTCTATGAAGAAGAGGACCTGAATGTCACCATCCTTCCGGGCGGCCCCGATATTGCGCCGACCCAGGTGATTGCCGGCGGCGGTGCTGATGTGACGGTGGAATGGATGCCTGCGGCGCTGGCCGCACGTGAAAAGGGCCTGCCGCTGGTCAATATCGCGCAGCCGTTCAAATCCTCCGGCATGATGCTGACCTGCTGGAAGGACACCGGCATTGCCGAACCAGCCGATCTGGCGAACCGCACCCTGGGGGTCTGGTTCTTCGGTAATGAGTTCCCGTTCATGAGCTGGATGAGCCAGCTGGGCATCTCCACCGAGGGTAAGAGCGAGAACGGTGTGGAAGTTCTGAAGCAGGGTTTCAACGTCGATCCGCTGCTGCAGCGCCAGGCGGACTGCATCTCGACCATGACCTATAATGAATACTGGCAGGTCATTGACGCGGGTGTGTCGCCGGATGAGCTGATCACCTTCAAGTACGAGGATCAGGGCGTGGCGACGCTGGAAGACGGTTTGTACGTGCTGGAGGAGAACCTGAACGACGAGGCCTTTGCCGGCAAGATGGAGCGTTTTGTCCGGGCGTCGATGAAGGGCTGGAAATACGCCGAGGAGAACCCGGACGAGGCGGCAGAGATCGTGCTGGACAATGACGCCTCCGGTGCCCAGACCGAAACCCACCAGAAGCGGATGATGGGCGAGATTGCCAAGCTGACCGCGGGCAGCAACGGCGCGCTGGACGAAGCGGACTACCAGCGCACCGTGTCGACCCTGATGGGCGGCGGCTCTGATCCGGTGATCACCAAGGAGCCGGAGGGCGCCTGGACCCATGCCATTACCGATGCGGCTCTGAAGTAAACCGCAGCAGCAGACAGATACTGCCAGCCCCGCCGGACCTGTTCCGGCGGGGTTTTCCATTCATTGCTTCTGGATTGGTTAAATTTGCAACAAAATTGCAGCTCGATGGAAAAACATCCTGAGGTTGTTTTTGTTTGTGTTATCCTAATCTCATGGGAGAGATGTGCGGACGTATCTCTGAACGGGTGAGGCCTGCTGGCAAAGCGCCGCAGCATTTGTGTCTTTGTTCCCGGTCTGAAGCCGCCGAGTGCCGGTCCAAGTACGCGGTCAAAGGGCGGTTCGCCCTGCGTGATGTGGCCTGCCGGAGCAGCGCCTTGCCTCTGATGGCATTGTGCCAGAAGGCGCATGGGCGAAAACTGGCAACAGGCCGGGCGCAGGTCCTGGTGCTGTATGAGCTTGAGCCGCCTGGACTGGAAGAGGCCGGTGCAGGGCACAGCGATATCGCGTCGGTTTCGGTTTGCAAACTGGAAAAGATCACCCATGCCGATCTGCTGCATGCGCTGGCTTCTGGCTTTGATGTGATCTGCCTGCAGGCCAGTTCGGCGCCGCAGGGGCAGGATTTGCAGCGGCTGGAGGTGGAACTGGTGCGTGCCCTCGGCGGTTTGGGCCGGATCCTTCTGTTCAACGGTGGGGCCGGACTGGACCGGCAGCTGTCGGCGCGGCTGCTGCCGTTTCCGTCAGTTGCGCCTGAGGTGCTGGCGGTAGGCAGCCGCCGGGATACGGCGCGGGCCAGTGCCGCCGCGCTGCTGCCTGCCAGCACCGGCCACGCAGATCTGCCGGATCAGGCGCCTTACGGCTCTGTCAGCCTGAATGAAGACCTTTGCAACAATTGCAACAGCTGCGTCTGGGTCTGCCCGTCAGAGGCACTGAGCCTGACGGAAAACGGCGGCGCGCTGAGTTTTGTGGAATCGCTGTGCACGCAATGCGGATTGTGCGTCTCGATCTGCCCGCAACGGGCGCTGAGCATGGCGCCGGGCATGGACCTGACAGCCTATGCCGTACTGCCGCATCTGCTGGCGGGAAGCGGTGGGAAGATGGACGCCGCTGACACGGGCGAGGGGGCGGCTGAGGACCCCGCGGCCGCGTGGCATCAGCCTGCGGAGACAGGTTTGCCAATTGCCGAGGTGTCAATCACCCCTGTTCCAGAAACCCGCCATACTGGCCGCGTTTAAAGATCAGCCCCTTGCCGGGACGTGTGGTCACGCGGGCCACTTCACCGATGACAATGGTGTGGTCGCCTGCCGGGTGGGCGGCATAGTGGCGGCAATCGAAACGGGCGATCACCCCGTCCAGTGCCGGTGCGCCCAGCGCGTTGGGCTGCCAGTCCGCCGCGGAGAAATCCTCGCCGAAGGCGGCAAAGTGCTTGGCCAGCGGCAGCTGGTCCTCTGCCATCACATGAATCGCAAAGTTCTCAGCCGCAACAAAGGTATCGTGGCGCAGCGAGGCCTTGGCCGGGCACCACAGCATCAGCGGCGGGTCAAGAGAGACTGAGGTGAAGCTGTTGACGGTAATGGCCAGCGGGCCGCGCGGTGTCCGGGTGGTGACAACCGTCACCCCGGTGCCAAAGCAGCCGAGCGCATCGCGGTAGGCCCGGGCGGTGTCCGGCCCGGGAATAAAGCTGGTGTCGGCCATCTCGCGCGCCTTTTGTTCGTTCCGGGCAGTGACCTGCCATGCATGGCCGCGATTGTCTACCTAGTTCATGTCCTCAATGAGCCGGCCGTGCCGGCGGGTTTCCTCGAGCACCGCGCCAAAGGTATTGAGCCCGCGGGCCTCCAGCATCGGCAGCATCTTGCAGAACACTTCGGCAGTGGCGCGGGCATCGCCCATGGCGGTGTGGCGCAGGGCAGATGGAATGGTGACATCCAGGCGGTCGCACAAGGCATCCAGCGTGTGTTCCTGCGACGCGCCGAACAGCACCGCGCTCAGCAGCACCGTGTCCAGCACAGGCTGGTCCCAGGTGACGCCGGTGCGTTTGGCATGGCGGTGCAGGAAGGCCATGTCGAAGGGCGCATTATGGGCCACGATCACCGCGTCGGAGGCAAAACGGTGGAAATGGCGGGCAGCGCTGGCTATTCCGGGCCGACCGCGCACCATGGTATCGGTGATGCCATGCACCTTGGTCGAGGCTGCCGGGATGGGCCGGCCCGGGTTCACCAGGGTCTCGAAGGTTTCGCCTTCGATGATCCGGCTGCGCACCACCCGCAGGGCGCCGATCTGAACGATCTCGTCCTTGTGTGGCAGGAGGCCGGTAGTTTCGGTATCGAACACCACATAGCTGAGGGAGCTGAGCTTGCGGCCGTCCAGCTCTGCGTGCTCCGTCTCGAGCAGCGCAAAGTCATAGGTCAGCGGGCGCGAGTCCTCAGGTGCGAGGCCCGCATGGGCGCCTTCGAACAGGATGATATAACCCGGGGCACCGCCCAGCGGTTTCAGGCGCAGGTCGAACACCTGGCTTCCGCTGGCGCTTTTCACCTCGGCCTGAACCTCCATGCCGCTGCGCACCAGACGGCCGTAAGCGGCCTCCAGCCCGGTCGGGTCCAGGTAGTCAGACAGCGGGGCGTTCAGGCGCGGCGGTGCTTCTTGTGCCAGCACCGCGGCGGCCTGGCCGTCATAGAGCACGATCTGATGCGCCGGGCTGGCCATCACAGTGGCGATGGGGATGTCGGTCAGCAATGCGGCCAGCCGGGTTTTCTCGGCTTCCAGATGCTCCGTTTCGCGGGCGATAGCCTCTGCGGCGTTCAGGGCAGAGGCGCCGAGCTGGCCTGCCAGTCCCTGGGCCGCTGCGGCAAGATCGCCCAGGTAGCGGGCGCCGTGGGTATCCAGCTCCTTGCTCACGCCCGCGTGGGCGCGGGCGCGCATGCCTGCTGCCAGCCGTTCGATCGGTTTAGCGACGTTTTCGTCGAACAGCAGCCAGATACCGGCGCAGAGGCCGAGGATGGCAAAGGCGCTGAGCAGGCCGGAGAAAATGAAGGCATCCGACAATGCAGGCTGGCCAGCGCGGCTGTAACCGGCCCAGAGCGCGCCTGTGGTGACGGCGATGCCGCCAAATGCCAGCAGGCAGAAGAACAGGAAGATCCGCAGCCGCAGTGACAGGCGTGTGTGCATGGCTATCCTCCGCAGGCGGTGGTCAGGATGGCATCATCGGCCTCGGCTGCGATCCAGTCCAGCCCCTTGGGCAGCCCGTCTCCGGAAAAGGCGGCTGTGCCCGCCGCCAGCGCGCGCCGCCACTTGCCGCAGTCCAGCACCGCCGCCTTTTTGCTGACAGGGGCCCAGCGGCCGAAGAAGTAGAGATCCGCCAGAAACACCTGGGGGTGCGCGGCGTGGCTTTTCATCGTGGCTTTATCCACAGCAGCGAAGCGGTCCACGTAAGGCACCACTTGCGTCCAGGGGCGGTAGAGGCTGCGGTTCTCAACGGTTTCCGCCACCGCCAGCCCTTCGGGCAAGGCGGCCTTGGTGCGGCTGTACCAGCCGTATTCGGACGCGATGGTCACGCCAATCATCGCCAGCCCTGCTGCCACCGGCGCCATCCAGCGCGGCAGGCGGCCCTTCAGCGTCCGGTTCAAGAGCATCACCACGCCGGCCGCGGCAATGCCCGCAAAGATCACCGCAATCAATTCCAGAAACATCCGATCTCCCCGAAGGCCCCAGGCCTTTTCATCTTTCTCAAAATACTCCCGCCGGAGGCTCCGGCGCCAGCGGCAAAAGCAGGTGTCAGCTTAACATGCCTTTGCCGTGCCCCGCTGCCGATTGCATCGTCTTTACAACAACAAACGCGTCGCGCAGATGACTTCGCTCAAAATCCGACAGGTCAGAGGGCCCCAGGTAGTTGTCTGGCGTCTGGCCGCTGCGGATCTGTGCTGCCTGATGCTCCAGCCGGGTCTGGGCAATCAGGTCGTAGGCGTCCAGCAGGTCGCGGGCGCCGCTGTGGCTGAGCACGCCCGCTGCCTCTGCCGCTTCCAGCCGGGCGCGGGTGTTCACCTCCGCCAGCTGCCCCTGCAGCGCGTAGATGCGGCCCAGGTCCGCCACCGGCACCACGCCGTTGTGTTTCATGTCCAGCGTGTTGCGGTGCTCGCCCGAACGGATGGTGGCCAGCCCGCGTAACAGGCCCAAGGGCGGCGTGTGCTTCAGCGAATTGGCGGTCATATGCGCGGTGAAGATCGAATTGGCGCTGGCGGCCTTCAGGGTTTTCTGATGCAGGTCCGCAAACAGTGCCGTCTCGCCGCCGATGGGGCGCAGGTCGAACATCACCGAGGCCAGCATCTGCGCTTCGGGGCTGGGCTTGGCAATCCAGTCGCGGAAATAGTCGCGCCAGACGCTCAACGGCTGCCGCCAGCGCGGGTTGGAGGCCATCATGTCTCCGGGGCAATAGACGTAACCGCAGGTGTTGAGCCCATCGCAGACAAAGGCTGCGAGCTGTTCGAAGTAGGCGTTGTCTTCCGGCTTCAGGTCACCGGACAGGATCAGGCAGTTGTCCTGATCGGAGACGCCGGTCTGTTCGCGCCGCCCTTGCGAGCCGCAGGCCAGCCACAGGTAAGGGACGGGCGGCGCGCCCAGCTGCTCCTCGGCCAGCGCCAGCAGGCGGCGGGTCGCGGTGTCGGCGATGTCGGTGATCAGCCGCGTCACCACCTCATGCCGGTTGCCGCCTGCCACCAGCTGCACCAGCAGGCGGGGTATTTCGGCGGTGACCTTGGCCATCTCTTCAGCGGAGCCCGCACGGGCGATGCTGGAGACCATCTCGCCGGAGCTGACGGCCTGGAACCGGGTGAGATCGGTTTGGGTCACGATGCCTGCGAGCCTGCCTGCCTCCACCACCGGGATGTGGCCGATGCCGTGCTCCATCATCATATGCAGCACGTCGGAGCCGATGGCGGAGGGCGCCAGGGTCAGCGGGTCCGGGGTCATCACTGTGCTGACCGGGGTCGAGATCGGTTTGCCGGCGGCGAGGATTTTCGCGGTCAGGTCACGGGTGGTGAGGATTCCTTGCAAGCGGTCCCCGTCGGTCACGCAGATCGAAGAGATGCGGCGGTCGCGCATCAGCTGTGCCGCGCCCTGGCAGGTGAGGCCGCTGGAGCAGGTGATGGGATCGCGCGCCATGATGGTCTCTACCCGCGTGGTGGCAAGGCTGGTGGTGTCCCGGCTGCCGGGGCGGCGGCGGTCGAAGAATTTCGCCACTTTCGGCTGGCTTGCCATCAGGGTGTGAAAGTCTGCCTTGGGCAGCAGCAGCAGGATGGTTTCCGTTGTGGTTCGGGCAGATGTCACCGCCCGGCCGCCGCGGGTCAGGCCGCGCTCTCCGAAGGAGTTGCGGGGGCCGAGGATGGAGACGGGGATGCCGTTTTCATCCGTGACTTCCACCTCGCCGGTATGGACCAGGTAAAGGCCGTCAAGCTCCTGATTGAGCGCATAGACGGGATTGCCGGCAGTGGCGTCGATCTGGCGGAACTTAGGAGCCAATTCCTTCAGCAACGCGGGTTCCAGGCTGTCGTAGGGGTGCACCGAGGACAGGAAGCGGAGAAGCGCAGTTTCGGAAATGGGCATTTGCTTGTGTCCTCTTGAACTGTCTTTCCCGGGCCGCAGGCCCGGATCGCCCCCGAGCGGCCCCCCAGGGCGGGGGCAATCCTTAGTGTTTTTAAATGACTGCTGTTCCGGGCGTCTTCGGGAAAAAATGGTCCCGCCAGTGAAACACCGGACGGGACCATGAGGGAAGAGGCGGGCCGCCGGGAGGGCAGCCCGCCCAGGGGAGGTCAGTGGTCCTGTGCGGCCCCGGCGCCGCGCGGGATGCGGACGCTTTCCACCAGCTCTTCGATCTCGGCCGGGATGGCTTCGGTCGATTTGGAGACGATGAAGGCCACCGCGAAGTTCACCATTGCGCCAACCGCACCGAAGGAGGTGGATTTGATAGTGCCCAGCAGCGGGTCTGCATCGGTGAAGGAGTTGGTGTCCGGGATGAACAGCCAGCCCTTGTGCAGGAAGATGTAGACCAGGGTCACGATCAGGCCTGCCAGCATGCCGGCCACGGCGCCCTTGTTGTTCACCTTGGTGAAGATGCCCATCATCAGCGCAGGGAAGATCGAGGCAGCGGCCAGGCCGAATGCCAGCGCCACGGTCTGTGCCGCAAAGCCCGGCGGGTTAAGGCCCAGGTAGGTTGCCACCGCGATGGCTACGGCCATTGCGATACGGGCCGACAGCAGCTCGCCTTTCTCCGAGATGTTCGGATTGATCGAGCCCTTGATCAGGTCGTGCGACACAGCCGAGGAGATCGCCAGCAAGAGGCCCGCAGCGGTGGACAGAGCAGCCGCCAGGCCGCCTGCGGCCACCAGGCCGATCACCCAGCCCGGCAGGTTGGCAATCTCAGGATTGGCCAGAACCAGGATGTCGCGGTTGAAGTTGGTCAGCTCATTGCCGGCCCAGCCGTTGGCTTCGGCGGTGGCCTGCAGATCGGCGTTCTGGTCGTTGTAGTACTGGATCGCACCGTCGCCGTTCTTGTCTTCCCAGCCCAGGAGGCCGGTCTGCTGCCAGGTCGCCATCCAGTCGTACTTGGGATCTTCTTCGATCTGCTGCACGGTCACGGCGCCGCCTTCGATGCCGCCATTCGGCCACATCATTTCGGTGATGTTCAGGCGGGCCATGGCGCCGACTGCCGGTGCGGTCAGGTACAGGAGCGCGATGAACACCAGCGCCCAGCCAGCCGACCAGCGGGCATCTGCCACGCGCGGCACGGTGAAGAAGCGCATGATCACGTGGGGCAGGCCCGCGGTGCCGATCATCAGAGACAGGGTGAACAGCACCATGTTGAAGGTGTCGGCGTGATGCGCGGTGTACTCGTTGAAGCCGAGCTCGGTCACGATGGCGTCCAGCTTGGCCAGCAACGGCTCACCCGAAGCGGCGTGATCGCCGAACAGGCCGAGCGCCGGGATCGGGTTGCCGGTCAGCTGCAGCGAGATGAAGATGGCCGGGATGGTGTAGGCCATGATCAAGACGCAGTACTGGGCCACCTGGGTGTAGGTCACGCCCTTCATGCCGCCGAACACGGCGTAGGCGAAGACCACACAGGCGCCGATCAGCAAGCCGGCAGTATTGGAGACCTCGAGGAAGCGGCCGAAGGCCACGCCGACGCCGGTCATCTGGCCGATCACGTAGGTGGTCGAGGCCACGATCAGGCAGATCACCGCCACCACGCGCGCGGTCGGGGAGTAGAACCGGTCGCCGATGAACTCGGACACGGTGAACTTGCCGAACTTGCGCAGATAGGGCGCCAGCAGCAGTGCCAGCAGCACGTAGCCGCCGGTCCAGCCCATCAGGAAGGTGGAGTTGTCATAGCCGGTGAAGGCAATGAGGCCCGCCATCGAGATGAAGGAGGCCGCCGACATCCAGTCGGCTGCGGTGGCCATGCCGTTGGTGACGGGGTGAACACCCCGGCCGGCGGCATAGAATTCAGATGTGGAACCCGCGCGGGCCCAGATCGCAATGCCGATGTAGAGCGCGAAAGACGCGCCCACAAACAGCAGGTTAATGGTGAACTGGTCCATCTTATTCTTCCTCCACGCCGTATTCGCGGTCCAGCTTGTTCATCCGGAACGCGTAGAAAAAGATCAGCCCCAGGAACACCAGGATCGAGCCTTGCTGGGCGAACCAGAAGCCCAGATCGCTGCCGCCGACCTTGATGCCCGCAAGCATCGGGCGCAGCAGAATGCCGAAGCCGAATGAAACAACAGCCCAGATTATCAGGCTGACGATGATGATGCGCACATTGGCCGCCCAATAGCCCTTGTCGGCTTCGGCGGCCTTTGCGGCGTTTGTGGTTTGATCCGCCATGGCGGCTCCTCCTTCTTCCTCCATGCCTGCCGTGCGGGAGCGCAGGGCAGACCTCCTCTGTTTGCCTGCCGCCGGGTTCACGGGCGCGCAGGCATGACTCCTCCGGTCCGCCAAGGCGGGGCCGATGGGTATTCCGATGTCAGGGGACGGGGTCCTGCGGGTCAGGCAGGCCCCGTTTCTTGGTTGTTAGCTGGTGGCCTCGGTCACGATGGCCGCCATGTCCCGGGCGATGTCGTCGATACCGCCCATGGCATCTGTGGTCTTCAGAACGTCCTTGCCGCCGTAGTAAGCAATCAGCGGCGCGGTCTGCGCGTGATAGGCCTCCAGCCGGCTGGCAACGGTTTCCGCGTTGTCATCAGCGCGGCGCTTCATTTCGGTGCCGCCGCATTTGTCGCATTTGCCCGCCTCGGCAGGCTGCTTGAAGCTGTCGTGATAGCCCTCGCCGCAGCCGCCGCAGGTGTAACGGCCGGAGATCCGGTCAACCATTGCGGCGTCGTCCACCTCCAGGCTGATCGCCGCGTTGATCTTCTGGTTCGTTTCCGCCAGCAGACCGTCCAGCGCCTCGGCCTGAACGGTGGTGCGGGGGAAGCCGTCGAGGATCACGCCCTTTGCGCAATCCGGCTTTGCCAGCCGGTCGCGCAGGATGTTGATCACGATCTCGTCGCTGACCAGCTGGCCAGCTTCCATCACCGCCTTGGCGGCAAGGCCCGCAGGCGTGCCGGCGGCAACCGCCTCACGCAGCAGGTCGCCGGTCGAGAGCTGCACATAGCCGAATTTTTCCTCCAGCATCCGAGCCTGGGTGCCCTTGCCGGCGCCCGGAGGCCCCAGCAGGATCAGAACGGCGGGGCGGGTCATAACTGCCATATTCATCGGTCAATCACCCCTTGTTTGCACGGTTTTCGATCAGGTCCTCGACCACCGACGGATCGGCGAGGGTTGAGGTGTCGCCCAGTGAGCCGAAATCATTCTCGGCGATCTTGCGCAGGATGCGGCGCATGATCTTGCCGGAGCGGGTTTTCGGCAGGCCCGGCGCCCATTGGATCACGTCGGGGGAGGCAATCGGGCCGATCTCGGTGCGGACCCACTGGCGCAGCTCCTTGCGCAGCTCCTCGGACGGCTCCCGGTCGTTCATCAGGGTCACGTAGCAGTAAATGCCCTGGCCTTTGATCTCATGCGGGTAGCCGACAACGGCGGCCTCGGCCACGGCGGCGTGGGCCACCAGCGCGCTTTCGACCTCGGCGGTGCCCATGCGGTGGCCGGAGACGTTGATCACGTCGTCGACGCGGCCGGTGATCCAGTAATCGCCATCCTCGTCGCGGCGGCAGCCGTCGCCGGTGAAGTAATAGCCTTTGTAGTCGGAGAAATAGGTTTTCTCGAACCGCTCATGGTCGCCCCAGACGGTGCGCATCTGGCCCGGCCAGCTGTCCTTGATGCACAGGACGCCTTCGACGCCGTTGCCTTCGATTTCAACGCCGGACTGCGGGTCCAGAACCACCGGCTGGATGCCGAAGAAGGGTTTCATCGCCGCGCCCGGCTTCATTGCGTGGGCGCCCGGCAGCGGGGTCATCAGGTGGCCGCCGGTCTCTGTCTGCCACCAGGTGTCGACGATCGGGCATTTGCCCTTGCCGACAACCTCGTTGTACCAGGTCCAGGCTTCCGGGTTGATCGGCTCGCCCACGGTGCCCAGAACCTTGAGGGCGGACAGGTCGCATTTCTCGACGAACTCAGGCCCTTGGCCCATCAGCGCGCGGATCGCGGTGGGGGCGGTGTAAAACTGGTTCACCTTGTGCTTTTCGCAGACCTGCCAGAAGCGGGAGGCATCTGGGTAGGTCGGCACGCCTTCGAACATCAGCGTGGTGGCGCCATTGGCCAGCGGCCCGTAGACGATGTAGCTGTGGCCGGTCACCCAGCCCACGTCCGCGGTGCACCAGTAGATGTCGCCGTCGTGATAATCAAAGGTGATTTCATGGGTCATCGCGGCATAGGTCAGGTAGCCGCCGGTGGTGTGCACCACGCCCTTGGGCTGGCCGGTGGAGCCGGAGGTGTAGAGGATGAACAGCGGGTCTTCGGCGTTCATCTCGGCGGGTGCGCAGTAGTCATCCGCTTCCAGCGCCATCTCGTTGTAATCGTGGTCGCGTCCGTCGACCCAGGTAGTCTGGCCGCCGGTGCGTTTGACCACCAGGCATTTCACCGTGTCTTTGGTGTGCAGCAGGGCCGCGTCGGCGTTGGATTTCAGCGGTGTGTTGCGGCCGCCGCGCGGCGCCTCATCCGCGGTGATCAGAACCTTGGCGTCGCAGCCGTTGATCCGCGCGGCCAGCGCGTCGGGGGAGAAGCCGGCAAAGACGATGGAATGGATGGCGCCGATGCGGGCGCAAGCCAGCATGGCATAGGCCGCTTCGGGAATCATCGGCAGGTAGATCACCACCCGGTCGCCCTTGCGCACGCCCATGGATTCCAGAATATTGGCCATCCGGCAGGTGCGGCGGTGCAGCTCCTTGTAGGAGATATGCTGGGCCTCATCCTCGGGGCTGTCCGGCTCCCAGATGATCGCGGTCTGGTCGCCGCGGGTCTCCAGGTGGCGGTCGATGCAGTTGGCGGAAACGTTCAGGGTGCCGTCCGCGTACCAGTTGATCGAAACATTGCCGAAGTTGTAGTTCACGTCCTTCACCTGGGTGAAGGGCTTGATCCAGTCGATGCGCTTGCCCTGTTCACCCCAGAACCCTTCGGGATCGGACAGCGAGGTCTCGTACATCTCCTGATACTTGGCGGCATTCACATGCGCCCGGGCAACGGTTTCGTCGGACGGCGGATAGACAGCGTCTGCGTGCAGCGCGTTCATTCGGTTTCCTCCCAGAATTTTATTGGCAAGACAAACGACAACGCTGTGCCGTGGCTGTCAAACCGTTTCCTCCTGGCGCCAGATAATACCGCAGTTTGAAAATTTGTGAATAAAATGCCGGTATCAAAGGATTTATCTGTAAATGAATTTCAAGCTGATTGCATGGTTTGCAAATAAATTTGCATGCGGGGGCATACTGCTGCTTGTTTCTATACCTTTTCCTGTAAATCTTTGCCGATGGCGTTTGCGCTCTCATTCTGCTGCCCCGGCCCAATGGCGGCATCCTGCCGCAGCCCCTGCCGGTTCTGCGCCTGCGGCATATTGTGCCGCCGCAGTAAATTTACGGGATGCAAGGCACGCGCGAGTCGCTGCGTCACCTTGGCCGCCGGGGGGCTTGGCAGGGCGCATCCCTGCCGCTAGCCTGACTGCCAAGCGTCCAAGCCGGAATTCCTTTTCCCGGCAGCCACAAGGGCGCAATTCGGGAGAGTTACATCATGAACAGATTTCTGACTGCCGCCGTGGCGGCTGCTGCGGGTTTTGCCATCGCCGGGGAGGCTGCGGCCACCGAGTGGAATGTGTCCCTGTGGGGCAAGCGCCGCGCCTTTACCGAGCATGTGGAGAAGCTGGCGGAGCTGGTCTCCGAGAAGACCGGTGGCGAGTTCACCCTGAACATCAGCTATGGCGGCCTCAGCAAGAATAAGGAAAACCTTGACGGCATCTCCATCGGTGCCTTTGAGATGGCGCAATTCTGCGCCGGTTACCACCGCGACAAGAACCCGACCATCACCGTGCTGGAACTGCCGTTCCTGGGGGTGAACACGCTGGAGGAGGAAGTGGCGGTCAGCCATGCGGTCTATGCCCATCCGGCGGTGCAGGCGGATCTGGCGCGCTGGAATGCCAAGCTGCTGATGACCTCGCCGATGCCGCAGTACAATATCGTCGGCACCGGTGAACCGCGCGATGAGCTGGCCGAGTTCAAGGACATGCGGGTGCGCGCCACCGGCGGCATCGGCCAGGCGTTCTCCGCCGTCGGCGCTGTGCCGACATCGGTGACCGCGACAGAGGCCTATAACGCGATGGAATCCGGTGTTGTCGACACCGTCGCCTTTGCCCAGCACGCGCACCTCAGCTTTGGCACCATCAACAAAGCCGACTGGTGGACTGCCAACCTGAACCCCGGAACCGTGAACTGTCCGGTGGTGGTGAACACCGATGCCTATGATGCCCTGAGCGACGCCGAGCGTGAGGCATTGGACAGCTCGGTCGAGGAGGCGATTGCCCATTACCTGGAGAACTACGGCGCACTGCTGACCAAATGGGACGGCGTTCTGGCTGAGAAGGGTGTCGAGAAGGTGATGATCTCCGACGACCAGCTGGCCGAGTTCCGCAAAGTGGCAGCCGACCCGATCCGCGCCAAGTGGATCGAGGACATGAGTGCGCAAGGATTGCCGGCGCAGGAGCTCTATGACCTGGTGCAGAAAACCCTGAGCGACGTGCGCTCTGGCAGCTGAGGCTGACAGAACTGGAAGGGGCCGGGCAGGGCTGCACCGGCCCCTTCTGTCTTTGACGATGCGGAAATAATGGGGCAGGGCATGGCAGGCAGCGCGGCGGTGCTGGAGGATGGCAGCCTGATCAGCAGGCTGGACCGGGGATTGCTGAAGGCAGAGCAGCTGCTGGCGCTGCTGAGCGGGCTGGCGGTGTTCTCCCTGATGATCCTGGCGGTGGTCTCGGTCGGCGGGCGTAATGCGGCCAATGCGCCCTTGCCCGGATATGTCGACTGGATTGAGCAGATCATGCCGCTGATTGCCTTCATGGGCATAGCCTATGTGCAGCGGCAGGGCGGCCATATCCGCATGGACATCTTCATCGGCGCCCTGAGGGGACGGGCGCTGTGGCTGTTCGAGCTGGTCTCGGTTGTGCTGATCCTCTTGCTGATGCTGGCGTTGGTCTGGGGCAGCTGGTCGCATTTCCTGCGCTCCTTCGACTTTGCTGCACCGCTGTGGAGCCGCGACAGCTCCATCGATATCGGCCTGCCGATCTGGCCCGCCAAGCTGCTGGCGCCGGTGGCCTTTGCGGTGCTGGCCCTGCGGCTGCTGTTGCAGGTCTGGGGCTACGGGCGGGCGCTGGTGCTGGGGCTGGAGGCGCCTGTGGCGGTGCCGCTGATCCAGAGCGCGGCAGAGCAGGCGGCGGCTGAGGCGGATCAGATGCAAGGCCATGACGCAAATGGCAGCGGGCAGGGGTAAGGCAGATGGAACCGATTGAAATCGGCCTGTGGGTCACGGGCGGCCTGCTGGCGATGGTGGTGCTGGGCATGCGGGTGGCCTTTGCGGCCGGCATGGCGGGGCTTGCGGGCCTCATCTGGATCTTCTGGGCCAAGTTCGGCTATGATCCGGCCCGGTTCGGCAAGGCGCTGACCATCGCCGTCAAGACCGCGGGCCAAGTGCCGCATTCCAAGGTCTCCAGCCAGGCGCTGAGCCTCATCCCGACCTTCATCCTGATCGGCTACCTCGCCTATTACGCAGGCCTGACCCGCGCGCTGTTCACCGCCGCCAAACGCTGGATCGCCTGGCTGCCGGGCGGGCTGGCGGTGTCTACCGTCTTTGCCACCGCGGGGTTTGCCGCGGTGTCGGGGGCCTCCGTGGCCACCTCAGCCGTCTTTGCCCGCATCGCCATTCCGGAGATGCTGGAGATCGGCTATGACAAGCGCTTTGCCGCGGGCGTGGTGGCAGCGGGCGGCACCCTGGCCTCGCTGATCCCGCCCTCGGCCATTCTGGTGATCTACGCCATTATCGTTGAACAGGATGTGGGCAAGCTGCTGCTGGCAGGTTTCATCCCGGGCGCCTTTTCGGCGGTGATCTATGGCCTGCTGATCGTTGGCATCGCGGTGGTCTTCAAATCCGTCGGCCCGCCGGTCAAGGGCTTCACCTGGGGCCAGCGGTTCGCGGCGCTACCGGGTGCGCTGCCCATCGTTCTGGTGGTCGTGATCATCATCTGCTTTGTCTACAACCCCTTTGGCGGCGATGCTTGGGGCACCCCGACCGAAGGCGGTGCCATCGGCGCCTTCATCGTGTTCCTCTATGCGCTGAAGGAGGGGATGAAATGGGCGGAGCTGAAGTCGGCGCTCTTGGAGACCGCCAAGCTCACCGTGATGATCTTCACCATCATCTGGGGTGTTTTGATCTATGTGCGCTTCCTCGGCTTTGCGGATCTGCCTGGGGCGTTTTCGGAATGGATCACCTCGCTGACCCTGAGCCCGATGCTGATCCTGATCTGCATCCTGCTGGCCTACGCGGTACTGGGCATGTTCATGGACGCCATCGGGATGCTCTTGCTGACCCTGCCGGTGGTCTACCCGGCGGTGATGGCGTTGAATGGCGGCGAGAACGTGGCCGCGGCGGACAGCGCATTCGGCATGAGCGGCACCATGTGCGCGATCTGGTTCGGCATCCTGGTGGTGAAAATGGCCGAGTTCTGCCTGATCMCCCCGCCGATCGGCTTGAACTGTTTCGTCGTGGCAGGCGTGCGCCCTGACCTGAGTGTGCAGGACGTGTTCCGCGGCGTGACGCCGTTCTTCATTGCCTATGCAGTGACAATTGCCCTGCTGGTCGCGTTCCCGGGAATTGTGCTCTACCTGCCATCCTTGGCAGGCTAGACTAAGGGTGCAAGGGAAGGGCGCTCAGGGTTCACCAAAGCAGATAGCTGCGTCGAACCCGCCTTTACATGATCCCTGCCTGCCAGAGCCAGCCGCCGGCCTCAAGCATAACAGCCGTATCCCCGCCATCGGGCGGGGGCCCGCGGCGGTTTTGCTTGATCCCGCCCCCTGTCTCCGGCCGCCCGTCCTCACGCGAAGGCGGCTCCGAAGCAGATCGGCTTGGCAGAGGGCGGCGCAGGGCCTATATGGCGCGGCATGAAAGATTTTGCCCCCCTGCACCAGGCTGCGCGCCTTTCCGTGGCGCCCATGATGGACTGGACCCGCCTCCGAAATTAGTATCTTTAATTCAATAGGTTGGACGAAGTTGTTATTTCGTGTTGTTCCAAATGTTGTTCCAAGCAGCCGGAGCCGGAAACTGAACCAAGCGGTCCAAGCTCGAAAAAGAGATTGCGCGATGGTTCTGAACGGGGGGTGCTACTTCGGTGTTGCCAAGCAGCGTCGGGTGGCTAAGTGTCGAAAAGCACAAACTCTAAAGGGGCATTTTTAGTGAAGGTTTTCTATTCTTGGCAGATGGATGCTCCCCGCAAAACAAACAAAGATTTCATCTATGGGGCTTTGATCCGTGCCATCGGCAAACTGAGCGATGAACTGGAGGTCGCAGAAGCGGAGCGTGGGGAAATTGAGGTTGACCAAGACACCCAAGGTGTCTTGGGGTCGCCCGATATAGTTCGCGTTATCCTTGAAAAAATAGCTTCATCAACCGTGGTTGTAGCCGATGTGTCATTGGTCGGTAGAGGGCAGGGCGACAAGAAGCACATCAACAGCAATGTTGCTATCGAGCTAGGGTATACCTACGGGAAAGTCGGTGACGAAGCAGTTTTGAAAGTTATGAACACGCATTACGGCGAAGCGCACGAACTGCCTTTCGATCTGCGAACGCGCCGTCACCCGGTGAAGTATTGTCTTGAACCCGGCGCTGACACAGACGCGATTGCGTCTGAACAGAAAAAACTGGCAAGCCAACTTACCGGTATCTTGAAGTTGTATTTGAATCAGCGTTCATCTGCACACGGTCTCCATCACGTTGAAACACCTAGCGTCAATCGGCGCGGTGCGTATTGGTCGCCTAGTGAAGTCATCGTCCCTGAACGCAGTCCTTATGTTCGAAACGACGCATACTGCAACGAACCGGGCCTGATTTATTTCCGCTGTATACCCCATCGTGTACTGCCGGAGCTCACCTCTCGCGAAGCTTACGATGCCACCAGCGATCTTTGGCCGCTGTTGTCTGAAGGAGGGTGCAGTAGATCACGGAATAAGTGGGGTGCGATTTCGCACTGCATTGCTCGAGATGGCGACTTCTTGGGTTTCACGCAACTCTTAAAAAATAGAGAAATCTGGGGGGTGGACGCGTACTACGCTAACCTAACAACTACACCTGAAGACGACGAGGAACCTAAACGTTTCATTCCAACTGGTGCGGTAATGCGAAAGTACCCAAGGGCTATTAGCAGTATTCTTAGGACTGCGGAAAGCCTTGGGTATGGTGAAAAGTACACCGTGGAGATGGGGGTTTCTGGGGCTTCCGGACTGCTCTTGGCAATAAGCAAGGGCTACTGGGAGAGCTTTCCTGGGCCGATTTATGACGATGACGTGTTTGTACGCAGGACCATAAACAACGGTCACCCCGTTGGCGAAATATTGAATGCGTTTTGGGAGAAGTTGTTTTCGGAAGCTGGGAGAGAAGTGCCTGCCGAACTGGTTTGGCAGCCTGAAGACTGATCGCTGTATCTTCAGTTAATGACTGGTGTGTTCTGCAGCTTTGGTGCTTGAACCTGTTCCCCAACGTGAGAAGAGAACGGCCGGCGGTGCCTGATCCGGTATCAGAAGCACATTCTCTGTCCCATTCCTTATTGGACCGACAGGCGGAACAACACCGGGCATTTCGGAACAACTTCAGTTGTCCCTACTAGATATAGTGGCTAATAAACCTTGGCTTTATGTGCTAAATCAGGGCTTGACTCTCTCGGAGTAATGCGTAAGTGTCTGAAAAATCGATGAAAAAACTTCATCAAGCAGCGCGACTTTCCGTTGCGCCGATGATGGACTGGACCGACCGGCATTGCCGCTATCTGCACCGGCTGCTGAGCCGTCAGACGCTGCTGTATACCGAGATGGTGACGGCGCCGGCGCTGGTGCGCGGCGGGGCGCTGCATTTGCTGGAGTTTAATCCGCAAGAGCACCCGGTGGCGCTGCAATTGGGCGGTTCCGATCCGCAGGAATTGGCAGAAGCCGCCCGGCTGGGCGCGGAGGCAGGCTATGACGAGATCAACCTCAACTGCGGCTGTCCCAGCGACCGGGTGCAATCCGGTGCCTTTGGTGCCGTGCTGATGCAAACGCCGGAGCTGGTGGCCGATTGCGTCGCGGCGATGCGTGAGGCGGTGGATGTGGAAGTCACTGTCAAATGCCGCATCGGCGTCGATGAACAGGAGCCGGAACAGGTGCTGCCTGACTTCCTGGAAAAGATCCGCGCCGCGGGCTGCCAGCGGGTGACGATCCACGCGCGCAAGGCCTGGCTGCAGGGGCTGTCGCCCAAGGAGAACCGGGACATCCCGCCGCTGGATTATGATCTGGTGCACCGGATGAAAGCGGCGTTTCCGGACCTGCATGTCTCGATCAACGGCGGCATTGCCACGCTGGCGGAGGCCAAGACACATCTGGACCGCGGCCTCGACGGGGTGATGGTGGGCCGGGCGGCTTATCACCAGCCTGCCGATGTGCTGTGTGCGGCCGACCCGGAGATCTACGGCACCGGCGCGTTGAGCGATGCGGGCGAAGCGGTGCGGCAGATGCTGCCCTATATCGAGGCGCGGCTGACCGAAGGTGCCAAGCTGAACCAGATCACCCGGCATATGCTGGGGCTGTTTGCGGGCAAGCCGGGGGCGCGGCAGTGGCGGCGGATGCTGTCCGAAGGCGCTTGCAGGGCCGGGGCCGGGCCTGACCTGGTGATGGAAGCCCTGGCGCAGGTGGAAAGCCGCGCGGCGGCGTGACGCGGCGCCTCACGCGCGAGTGTCTTGTGCAAGCGGGCTGCGGCGGCTAACCCTTTGCCGCAGACGCAAAAGCCCGAGGTGCCCTGCATGACTGATCCTGCCTTGACCGCTGCTTTGTTGCCAGAACCCGTGCTGCTGATGCAGATGGCGGCTCTGCTGGTTGTGATCGGCGCCTTTGCTGGCGTGCTGGCCGGCCTTCTGGGCGTTGGCGGCGGCATCGTGCTGGTGCCGGCCTTTTTCTATGCCTTCCAGACCCTTGGCTATGGCGGCGACCAGCTGATGCAGATCTGCCTCGCAACCTCGCTTGCGACAATCATCGTGACCTCACTGCGCTCTGTCATGAGCCACAACAAGAAAGGCGCGGTGGATTGGGAAATCCTGCGCACTTGGGGGATTGGCATTGCGTTGGGTGCCGTTGTGGGCGTGCTGGCTGCTTCTGCCCTGCGCTCTACCGTGCTGCAAGGCGTCTTTGGCGGGCTGGCGCTGGTGATCGGCTGCTATCTGGGGCTGGGTAGGTCCGAGTGGCGGCTGGCCGAGGAAATGCCCAAAGGGGCCAGGCGTATGGTGCTGTCGCCTGCGGTTGGGTTCCTGTCTGTGCTGATGGGGATTGGCGGCGGCAGCTTTGGCGTTCCGCTGATGACCCTGCACGGGGTGGGGGTGCACCGGGCGGTGGCGACCGCTGCCGGATTTGGCGTGATCATTGCGGTGCCCTCAGTTGCGGGGTTCCTGCTGCTGGAGGTGGACCCGGCCGCGCGGCCGCCTTTCACCATCGGAGCAGTTAACCTGGTGGCGTTTTTTATCGTGATTGCGATGACACTGATCACCGCGCCTTACGGCGTCAAACTGGCCCATGCGATGGACCCGAAACCGCTGAAGCGGGTGTTTGGCGCATTTCTGGTGCTGGTGGCGCTCAATATGCTGCGCAAGGCTTTCGGGTACTAAGACAATGAATGAGCAGTTCGAACAGTTACAGGACAGGGGCTGGGTGCGCTTTGCCCATGACCCGCAGGTCGCCGCCTGGGCGGCGGATGCGTTGCGTCACGGCATCCGGTCTCTGGACGACCCGGCCTGTGCGGAGTGGTTCCAGTGCGAGCGGACCTGGTTCATCGGCGTCGATGCGCTGCCCAATGATGCCGCCGGGCGTTTGCCGGACGGGCCGCCGCTGGCGGGTGCCCCTGTCGATTTCATCATGCATCACATCGGGCCGATTCCGGATCTGCACCGGGCGCAGGTGTCCTCGGTCTTTCCCGGTTATCCGCGCCCGCGCCCTGGTGAGGGCGAGGCCGCCTTCCGCTACCGCGTCAAACGCGACGCGGCGCATGTGGACGGGGTGAAGATGTATGGCGAGCACCGCCGCCGCAAAGTGGAGGAGCCGCATGCCTGGGTGCTGGGCATCCCGCTGAATGACAGCAGCCCCGATGCCGCGCCGCTGGTGATCTGGGAAGGCAGCCACAGGATCATGCGCCGCGCCTTTGCCGCCGCATTCGAGGGGGTGCCGAAGGAAGGCTGGGCGGATGTGGATGTGACCGATGCCTATACCGCCGCCCGCGCAGAGGTGTTTGAGACCTGCCCGCGGATCACAGTGCACGCCAAGCCCGGCGAGTCCTATCTGATGCATCGGCTGTGCCTGCATGGGGTTGCGCCCTGGAGCGAGGGGGCAAGCGCGCCGGAAGAGGGACGGATGATTGCCTATTTCCGCCCGGAGCTGGCGGATTGGACCAAAGGGTGGCTGGCGGAGGGGTAGGAGGCCCGGCGGTTTGGTATGTCCTGTGTGGCTGTTCGCTCGAGGAGACCGCCGGACTTCCGCTGAGCGTCAAAAGTCAGTTTTCTCGGAAGAGACGCTGCCTATTTTTGCTCAGAAGTGGAGTGAACGAGGCTTAGAGGGCGCCGCTATTCACGCCATTTACATAGGCGCGAAGCAGTGCAATAGCCAGTCCCAGAGCCGCTACCAGAACGCCCGCAACCAGTTTCCAATTGCTTCCAGTCTTACGTCCGTACATGAACAAACCAACTCCACCACCACAGACAATCCAGCCCATTGCTCAAATCCTTTTTTGATAACTGACGGCAACCTATTGGGGGGGGGCGGGCGTATGCTGTCAATTCATTCCATGATTGTTGGGTGGAAATTTTCTCGTTCCGGCGAAAGTTGTTAACTGCCTGATCTGAATGAGAGAAATGGCGGCAACCAGCCTCGCTTCAATAGGTCAGCAATCCTACCCCAATGTTTCGCGCGCGAAACATTGGGTCAGTGCTTATTCCGCATGATTGACAAGCGGTTACCTCACCGCGCGCCGCATTGACTTTTTGATAAGGCATGCCCGGGAAGCTCAAAACCGGTTCCCACTTTTGAGCGGCATGCTTAGCTGCGCTTTAACCTTGCGCTGCGGCCGCCGCGGCGCTTGACCAGTTTGCTGGCGCGGGCGGGGAGGTCGTTCATGATGCCTGCGCGCTCCTCGTTGGTCATTTTCGACCAGTCGCGGATTTCGTCGATGGAGCGGTAACAGCCGGTGCAGATGCGGGCCTCGGGGTGGACGACGCAGATCTTGATGCAGGGGGACTGGATCTCGTCCCGTTTCCAAACGTCGTCAGTCATCAGTCACCCGTTCTTCAAATGCCGCATCCGATCCAATGCGCCTTGCAAGATATAGGAGGCCGCAACGTGGTCGATAACCTCTGCGCGGCGTTTGCGTGTCGTATCTGCTTCAAGAAGCGCTTTTTCTGCCGCCACAGTGCTGAGGCGTTCGTCCCAGAAGGAGATTGGCAGATCGGTGAGCTGGCCCAGATTGCGGGCAAAGGCGCGGGTGGATTGGCAGCGGGGGCCCTCAGACCCGTCCATGTTGCGGGGCAGGCCGAGGAGGATGCCGCTGATATCGCGGGCTTTGATGATTTCCAGCAGGCGCGCGGCGTCTGCCGAGAACTTCTTGCGCTTCACGGTTTCCAGGGGTGTCGCCACAGCGCCGATGCGGTCGGAGACGGCTACGCCAATGGTCTTGGTGCCCAGGTCCAGCCCCATCAGCGCGCTCATCGGCGGCAGGGCGGCGGCGAAATCTTCGAAAGCGTCGTGGATCATTCTGTCAGTCCTGCCTGGGCGGCGATGGTTTCCAAGAGCGCCAGAGCCTCTGCGTCGGACTCAAAGGCGCTGCGGGCCTCGTCATAGACGGTGCGGGCGCGCTCAGTTTCGCCAAGCACTGACAGGGCGCCGATCAGGCGGGCCCATTCCTCGGCGCTGCCGCCTTCGGTTGCCAGCCGGTCGGACAAGCGGGTGACCATGCCGCGGATCATCTCCTGCTGTTCTTCGGGGGTCAGTTCGCTGGCGCCAGCCATGTCTTCGGCACTGGGGCCGGGCAGGGCGGGGGCGG
Source organism: Leisingera sp. JC1 (assembly GCF_001679925.1). Taxonomy (GTDB): domain Bacteria; phylum Pseudomonadota; class Alphaproteobacteria; order Rhodobacterales; family Rhodobacteraceae; genus Leisingera. The sequence goes on from NZ_LYUZ01000024.1 coordinate 123,203, forward strand.
TGCCGCCGCCC
>NZ_LYUZ01000025.1 GCF_001679925.1 Leisingera sp. JC1
GGCAATATCCCGTGCGGGCGTCGGGGCGCCGATCTGATCCGCCACGATGGTCAGCCGCTCGCGCTCCTTGCCCAGCCGCAGCATGGTCTTGACGAAGTTATTGCCATGCGCCGAGACCACCCAGGAGGTGCGCAGCACCGCATATGTTCCGCCTGCCGCGCTCACCAGTTCCTCGCCTGCCAGCTTGGAGCACCCGTAGGCGTTCACCGGCGCGGTGGCATCCCCGGGCTGCCAGGGTGCTTCACCGCTGCCGTCAAAGACGTAGTCGGTGGAGACGGTGACAAAGGGAATGCCCGCTTGCGCGCAGGCCGCCGCCATCGCGCCGGGGGCTGCGCCGTTGATCACGGTGGCCAGCGCCTCTTCGCTTTCGGCCTTGTCGACAGCCGTATAGGCGGCGGCATTGATCACCGCCTCAGGCGCCGCCTGCCGGATCGCGGCGGCACAGGCGGCCGGGTTGCTCAGATCCGCCTGATCGCGGCCCAGGCAGGTGACGTTTTCATCCGCCGCCAGTTCGCGGGCCAGCTGGCCGGTCTTGCCGAATACTAGGATCATATGCGCCTCCCTTTGCGCCACAGATACAGGGCCAGCGCCCAGATGCCCAGTTCCAGCAGAAAGGTCCAGTGCAGCAGGAAGGAAAGCACCCAATGGGGCTGGCTCGCAGGCACCTCCACCAGCGTATAAAGGCGGTCATTAAACGGTGCGCCCCACAGGATACCGCCGCCGATGGTATCCAGCACCATATGCAAAAAGAGGGCCGCAAAGAACACCAGCGCCGGGGCCAGCAGGGCACGGGAAAACAGGGTCAGAACCGGCAGGATCAGAGCCGCAATCGCGGCCCAGAAAGCAGGCACATGCACCCAGTAGCGGTGATGATGAATGCTGCCCTGGTCCACGAGATGGAACCACAGCATGTCGAAATCCGGCAGCACCGCGCCAATCAGGGCGGCCGGCATCAGCAGCCGGTGCCCCTCAGGCGCCAGCCGCGCCAGCACATAGCCAGACGGCAGATGCGCAGTCAGCATGGCCGCCGGCCCGGCCGGTTCACTTGCCGGTGCCCAGCCGCTGGCCGACACCGTCGCGGTCCTGCAGGGCGCGCCACCAGGG
>NZ_LYUZ01000026.1 GCF_001679925.1 Leisingera sp. JC1
CCCCCTGTCCGAAGACAATGCGGTCGCTGCCGCCTTGGCTCAGGTCAATCAGGTCATCACCGCCCGCGCCTTCAAATACTTCTGAAGCGGTATTCCCGGTCATCCGGTTGTTCTGGCCGTTGCCGGTGAAATGCAGGGGGTCGTTTGCGCCGGATGCTTCTGTGCAGGAGGATGTCAGGTTCTCCACATTTTCCGGAAGCACGAAGGATCTGGAAGAAAACACCGTATCAATGCCGCTGTTCTCTTCTTCCACGATGACAGTGCCGGTTGTCACCCCGTAGTACACATCGCCCTCAGCGCTTCCGACCATCCCGTTGGAGCCGGAAGCAAGATAAAACCGGGTTCCGACCCCTGTCAGTTCATAGTCCGGGGCTGACGGATCGTTCTGGATGATGCCATCGCCGTTTAGGTCAACCCAGCCCTGCCGAGCATGCTGGAACCCATCGCTGCCGGTTTCGTTCTGAAAGGTGCCGTCCCGTAAGTGGCTGGCCCAGGTATTCGGGGTCTCTGACCACCGCACCAGGAAGTTTTCTTCTGAAAAGTCAGAAACCTGCACATCCCTGAACACGATCGTCTGAGGATCAGCCGGGTATGAGCCGTTGCTGAGCCACACGTCATTACCGACCTGGGTCAGGCGTGACAGCGCGTCTGCGGCGTTTTCGATGCTGTAGCCTTCCAGCACCAGCACGTCGTCGGCATCAAAGCCGGAGATGATCTTGTTGTCCTTGCCGCGGTCTGCCCGGACAGTATCGGCGCCGCCCAGCAGATGGATGACGTCCTCGCCTTGCCCGGTTGCGATCCAGTCATTTCCCGCCGTGCCGGTGATCGTTGTTTTCTGGTCGCCATCTATCAGGACGGCTCCGTCGCCGCTGCCGGTGAGGCGGTTCTCCGGGTCCATCATGTAGACGGATACGGATTTGATTTTCAGGGTGTTGTCCGGGCCGAACATTCCCTCCTGCGGGCTGCCGTTTTCATCCAGGACCGGATCCCACCAGCCGCCTGTTGTGCCGAGCTGGTCATTCAGCATCAGTGTCATGGGCCCGTGATGATCGCCTGTGGTCGGAGTCTGAAAGACAATTTCCATGTTGTCCTGGTC
>NZ_LYUZ01000027.1 GCF_001679925.1 Leisingera sp. JC1
GGCTGCGCCGCACTGCTGGCGCCGCTCACCCGGCCCGCTGCGGCGCAGCCCGTGCAGGCGGACACCACCACGCCGCCACCGCCCAACCCACGCAGATCAGAGCCTGAACCGGAACCTCAGGCCAAGCCGCAACAGACGCCGCCGCCCAAGGCCAACTCCACCCGCAACGCGGCAGGCCAGGCAGGCCAGCGCGCTGCGGGTGCAGGCGGCGGCGCTGAGGCAGGCCTATCCGGCGGAGCGCAGACCGCCACCGCCGATCCGGGCCGCGAGGCCAAGCTGCGCAACGTCTGGGGCAGCAAGATCCGCGCCCGCATCGAAAGGCGCAAACGCTACCCCTCTGGCGCCACCGGCAAGGCCCAGGTTGTGCTGCGGCTGACTGTGGCCCGCGACGGCCGCCTGCTGGACCACCGCATCGCCAAATCCTCCGGCAATGCCGTCTTCGATCAGGCAGCACTTGCCGCCGTCGCCCGCGCCGGAAAGTTCCCGCCCGCCCCGAAAAAACTGCAGGCCGGCCAGATCCGCCTCAGCCTGCCCATCAGTTTCACCAGGTAGCGCCAGCCCCTGCAAACCGCCGCCGCCGGTTCCGGTAACTCATCCAGGGGCTGCAGGCCGCAAAAACTCCTGTACAGTCACCCCATGGACCATGCAGTGTTTTTCGAGTTTGCCCCCTATCATGTGATGCTGACCATGGCCGGTGCCGTCATCATCCTCGCCCATTGGCTGCCGCGGCTGGTGTCCCCGCGCGAGCCCGCGGCGGCACCGCTTCTGATCCTGCTGGGCATGGCCGCCTACTGGCTGATGCCGGACAGCCCCGCAGTACCGGACCCAAGGTTGCATCCCAGGCCTTGGGAGGTGATCAGCGAACTGACGGTGATCGTGGCGCTCTTTGCCGCCGGGCTCAGGCTCGACAGCCTGCGGCCCTGGAAACGGTGGAGCGCCACGCTGCGGCTGCTGCTGATCGGTATGCCGCTGACCATCGCTGCCGTGGCGCTGCTGGGATGGGGCCTTGGCGGCATGACCGCGGCGGGCGCAATCCTGCTGGGGGCGGTTCGGGCGCCCACCGATCCGGTGCTGGCAGGCGATGTGC
>NZ_LYUZ01000028.1 GCF_001679925.1 Leisingera sp. JC1
ATAAGCAGAACTGGATCGCCGCATTCGAGAACACCGGCGGGCGCCCAGGGCGGCCCTCATGCGGCGCGTACCAGGCCATCTCCTTGTCCAGCCAGATCAGCAAAGACCCGCGCTTGCGGAGCGCAGCGTTGTAGGCGGACCAGTTCGTCGTGCGGTAGCGGGCGGGCTTGGGCTTGCTCATGACATCCGTCTAACCCCATGGATTCGTGTTGTGAATCCTCCAACGAGAGAGTTCTGCAACAATGCCACACCCGAGTACAAAGAGCTTCTGGCGAAGGTTATCGCTGAGTCTAGCGCTCATGACGGATTGCTTTCTCGAAAGGAAGTTCGGACTGCAATTCGCGGCCTAATTGACGAAGTCATAGTCTACCCGCGCGGCGACCCAAAAGGCCGGGATATCGAATTAGTTGGCGATATAGAAAGACTTATCGTTCCAAACCAAGATGGTATGGAAGCGATGGTGCCCGGGGGCGGAATCGAACCACCGACACGAGGATTTTCAATCCTGCTCCCGCATTTTTCCGCAAGAAAGAGATTTCCGGAGAACTCTCGAGAAGGAGAGAGTGTTCTGGATTTTTATCTTTTTAAAACAGTATCTTATTTTGACTTCAAGAGGAGGGTTCCACACTTTGCATCTCGTCCTGCCGGCTTTTTGTGGAAAACTATCCAGCTCCAATTGCGTCCCCAGCACGTCCCCGGGATAATACCTTCCCAAAGGATAAGGAGTTCCTCATGGCGGTTACGGCGCTAACAGATGCATTCATCCGGAAGATCCAGATCGACCGCCGCAAGGACTTCGTCGATGCTCGGCAGCCTGGGTGCGCGCACCGGGGTAGCGCGGACAAGGATTCCAATCTGACGCGGACAACCATTCCGATTTAGCGCGGACAAGATTCCGGGGCTCGCGGACAAGATCGCGGAGCCCTTTGGCGGGGTGCTGAGCAATCACGTGGCGGGTAGCCTTTCGCTCTTTTGAGAGCGGGAGGGACCCAATGGCGAGATTGCCGATGAGGAAGATCAGAGAAGCCTTGAGGCTGCGCGCAAGCGGCCTGACGACCCGGGAGGTG
>NZ_LYUZ01000029.1 GCF_001679925.1 Leisingera sp. JC1
GCGTTCTGGAAACGATGGACGGGATACCACACCCGCAGCCGCGCAGAAGCCAGGATGCGCTGCCTCAAGGCCTTCGGCGAGCGCATCGCCGCGAGAGACCCAGATAGCCAAACCGCTGAAATCCACATCCGCGTCGCACTCATCAACCGCTTCAATGCCCTCGGCACCGCCGAGATCGTCCGCGTGGCCTGAACCTGAAGGGGAAAGGGGAAGTCACGCCTCAAGACGCCTTTCTGCAACAATGCCCTCGGGTGTGCTCGTATCTGGATCGACAATCTCCTGCTTTGGAAGGGTTGCAAGTTTGGTCAGGAGGCCTCGCTCCTCTTCGTCCAATGCTAGTAAACGATCTCGTATAGCTCTTGGCTCCACACCGCTCTCGAGCAGCTCGAGCAATCCTTTTCTTCCCCTTTCGATCGCGATTAGCCGCTTCTCCAGCTTAGGCCTTTGCTTCTCAGTTTTTCCCCGTAGCTTCTTGACTTCTTTTCTAAAGGCGGAGACGGCAGGCTTAAGGTACCTGTCCGTCAAAAGGTGACTTGCCAAGGCATGAAGGATGCAGTTGTCGACGACAGACCTGCTAATCATTCTGCGGTTAGAGCAGGTCGATTTGTCTCGTCGGGCGCTACAACCGAACTTGACGTTCGACCTCGCACTCATAGCGATGTAATTTCCTCCACACTGCCCGCATTTGAGCAGTCCAGACAAGAGATACCCTTGTCGTTTGGGGTATGGTTTGTTGCTTGAGCGTTTGGGAATGCGCGCTTGCACCGCTTTCCAAACCTTTTTGTCAACGATCCTTAGCAGGCCGCTGAATTAGTCAGGCCAGTGGGACGCTGTTCTCCGTGGTGGAATGAGTTCTCTCATCGGTCTTCCGGATTGGGTGGCTGGAAGCAGGCCTGCGTCCCCCCCTCCAGCCTCATTCCGCCAGCAACCGGGGCAGCCGGGCGAGATTTCCGGCTGCGAGCGTCAGGATGAAGCGCGACCGCACCCGTTCGACGCCGCGATAGACGGTCTGGGACATGCCGCCAACGGTCTTGGCCCAGCCA
>NZ_LYUZ01000030.1 GCF_001679925.1 Leisingera sp. JC1
CTGCAGTCCCGGAGCGCTCCTGCTTGCTGCTGAGTGCCCGGTGGCCAAAGATAAATCCCATGATGATCAGCATGTGGTTCAAGCCATGCAGCGTGAACATCACGTTGTCGGCCAGCCCTCCGATCAGGCTGACCAGCAGGATCATCCCCCAGGCGGCGGATACGACAGACCCTTCGTACAAGTACCAGCGCAGCGCCTGGCGCACAAAACAGTAGAGCAAGGCCGCCGCGGCCGCGGCCCCCAAAAGCCCCCCTGCAACCAGGATATCGATGTAGATGTTGTGGAACCAGTACAGGCCTTCTTCGATATTCGCATGGATATAGGCGATGGCATAGGACTTCACAGACCAATACGCCTTGAAGCCAACCCCCAGCAGCGGGTGTTCCAGGAACGACTGGATTCCGAACCACCAGATGATCGTGCGCCCGGTCAGCGTGGGGCTTTTGCCAGTGGCTTCCAGGAACACCGCAAGCGGATCCCCTCCGGTCAGGACAAAAGCCGCCAGGTACAAAACCACAAACACCACCGGCAGCAGCAGAAAGATCAGTCTGCCCCGTACCGTGAATTTCCGCATGGCAAACAGCGGGAACAAGAGTCCGGCGCAAAGGTAGGTCAGCAGCGCGCCGGCGGACAGCGTCGACTTCACCAGGAAAAAACCGGCCAGGTAGACGCATATTCCGGCGACAGGGACGCGCTTGTGCTTCAGAACGCATATCACTGTCAAAAGGCCGAGCACCGCAGCTTTGCCCATCATGTTCTTCTGCGTGAAGATCCCAAGCAAAGCCCCATTGTGCTCCCAGGCGGGGGGAAGAAAGCCGACGGCGGTATTGGCCAATGACAGAAGAATTGCGGCCGCAAAAATCCCTGCAAGAATGAACAATGCCCGGTCAGCAGAAAGCGTCAGACCCAGGCGGAAGGCAATCAGGCTGGTCATAAGAAACTGGAAGGATGACCAAAGTGTCTGACCGGGCACGATGCTCCAGACCGTTGACAGAACAGCAAACGCCGGAGGCAGGAACACAATCCAGTAG
>NZ_LYUZ01000031.1 GCF_001679925.1 Leisingera sp. JC1
GCACCGCGCTGACGGTCTTCTTGGAGACGGTCCACAGAAGCGCGCTGGTCACCGCGGCCTGGGTTTCGCCGGCCAGCTCGCGCAGGGAATCCTCGCGCAGCACCGGCCAGATCGCCTGCAGGATGTCGCCGCAATGGCTGTCATGGGGGCCGCCGCCGAGCTGCAGCGCGATCAGATCCTCGCTGCCGTCCTCGAAGGCGCAGGAAAACAGCGCCCAGCCGCGCCCGGCAGCCAGATCCCGGGCCAGGTCCGGATGCTGCGGCAGCCGGGCCGCCAGCGCCTGCGCCGCGGCACCGCCCGGGCGCCGCCGCTGCAATGTTCCGGCCGCGCCCGGATGCAGCTGGCGCCGCAGCGCCGCCGCCGCGGGGCCGGAACCGGCGGCCCCCAGGGCTGCATCGCTGGTCAGCACCGGCGCCTTGCGGTGCCCCGGCTGCACCAGCGCCAATTGTGTCAGAGAAGAGAGTTGCCTTTGCAGAGCCTTAGAAAACAATAACCTGTCCGTTCGGGAAACGGACTCACCCAACATAACCATGTTGCCCCCCGGCATGACATAATGAATGTCTTGAGGGTAGCACGCCGGCTGCAGGGTCAAACCGGGCAGAGGGGGTACGCCAAAGGCAGGGCCGGGCAGGCGCCGGCGGGCAAAATACCACCATGGGGGTAGCCGGAGAGGGCGGACAGGGCGAATCGTTGAAACTTCAGGTTGTTGCGACTCCAAGGTCAAATCTCTTAAAATTGTAGAAACCGGATTGGAAACACAGCGTTTCCGCTTTGGATGCACTGCCAAGGGCGTAGGAGAGCCCGGGCGGATCGCATGGAAAAACAGCCGGATAGAGGCCGCCGCCCGGGCCCGTGCACCGGCGGGCGGGCAAAAAGCCCTGCTCCGGGAGGGGAAGTTCCTTAACAATAAAGGGTAGATTCGCTACGGTTTATCCACAGCAATGCGCATCAGAAGTGTTTGAAAGCCTGTGCGCGCGGCCTGGCCCGGGATGTTTTCCCGGGCGTGTTCTGTATTTAGCACGATCCGGAA
>NZ_LYUZ01000032.1 GCF_001679925.1 Leisingera sp. JC1
TTGCACAGGATGCAAACAACCGCATCGATTGCGATGATCCGGCCAACGCCGAGGCAGAGGTCTGCCTGGGCCTGCCGCAGGATGGCGTGACCAACTTTGTTCCGCTGGTGGCTCCGGTTCTGGGGGCGATCGGCATCGGGGCGGCAGCCGCGGCCGCAGGCGGCGGCAGTGCGACAAGCACGCCGAGCACGACCAACTAGGCTTCTTGCAGGTTGTGCAGCTGCAGAAACGGGTGTTTTCCCCGTGCTGCATGGCCTGCCGGCAGAATTTGGGCCGGATCTTCTGCGGCCTGTTGCGGCGGAGCCGGTTTCAAAAATGACAAACTTCAGCAGCATTCTTGTGGTGATCCCGACCCTGAATGAAGCCCGCTGTATTGAAAGCTGCATACGCTCCCTGACACAGGGCATGCCATCCGGCATGCAGCCGGACATGATTATTGCCGACGGCGGAAGCACGGACGGGACCCCGGCGATTGTTTCCCGGCTGGCGGCTGAATTCCCTGGCCTCCGGCTGGTGGACAATCCGGACCGCCTGCAATCCGCAGGAATCAACCGCGCCGTTGAGACCTGTGCCAGAGATCGTCACAAAATTCTGATCCGTTGCGACGCGCACTCCAGTTACCCGCCGGATTTCATCTCCAGGCTGGCAGAAACGCTCGCCGCCCGCGGTGCGGCCTCTGTCACGGTTCCGATGGATGCAATGGGTCGGAACTCCTTCAGCAGGGCATCAGCCTGGGCCGTTGATACCAGGCTTGGCTCCGGCGGCTCCGCCCATCGCGGCGGCCGGGTTTCAGGATATGTCGATCATGGCCACCACGCGGCTTTCGATCTGGACTGGTTCCGCCGGATCGGCGGTTATGACCCTGCATTCAGCCACAACGAGGATGCTGAATTCGACAAGCGCCTGACCGATGCCGGCGGCCGGATCTGGCTCGAATCCGGCATCCGTATCGAGTACCATATGCGCCCGTCATTCCGCGCGCTGCTGAAGCAGTATCTGAACTATGGCCGCGGC
>NZ_LYUZ01000033.1 GCF_001679925.1 Leisingera sp. JC1
CCGCCGGATCCAGCGGCCCTCCGGCAAAGTCATCCGACACCAGCCCGCTGCCCGAAGGCGGTGCCGCAACCGTCAGGTTCACGGTTGCGGTATCGGTCGCGCCGCTGTCATCGCTGATCGTGTAGGTGAAACTGTCCGGCCCCTCATAGCCCGCATTGGGCGTATAGGTCAGCGTGCCGTCGCCATTGTCCGTCAGGGTGCCGTTGGAGGGATTGGTGAAGCTGTCAAATGTGACGGGATCGCCATCGGGGTCGCTGTCGTTGGACAAGAGCGCCGACTGATCAATCACCAGCGCCGTATCATGTCCCACCGCCAGGCCGTCATCCACCGCATCCGGCGCCTGGTTSGCGGCCGCYGAGACCGTCAGRTTSACCGTCGCGGTATCGCTCAGCCCGCCGTCATCGCTGATCGTRTAGGTGAAACTGTCGGGCCCCTCATAGCCTGCATTGGGCGTATAGGTGAGGGTGCCATCGCCATTGTCCGTCAGSGTGCCGTTGGAGGGATTGGTGAAGCTGTCRAARSTGACGGGATCGCCATCGGGATCGCTGTCGTTGGACAAAAGCGCCGCCTCATCGATCACCAGCGCGGTGTCCAGCACCACCGCCAGGCCGTCATCCGCCGCATCCGGCGCCTGATTGGCCGGGGGGGTGTGGCTGCCGTCCTCATCCGCAATCGGATCRCTGGCRACCTCRAAATAGTCGACCTGGGCGGTATAGCCGGWGGCCTGKGCCACATTGCCCGCAAACACCCCGGCAGAGGATGCGGTGATTGCATGGTTGAAACTGACCGCCGTGGTCCAATTGCTGCCGTCCGCGGAATAGTCATAGGTCCAGGTATCGCCGGACCGGTTCACCCGCAGATACTCAGCATCTCCGGCCTGGATCGTCATATTGACCCGCGAAGACGAGGACCCATTGGTGGTGACTGCCGCAAACACCTTGATCACCGTGCCATCAGAGTAGGTGTCAAACCGCAGCCAGTTATTGGCATCCTGCTCCACCAGCAG
>NZ_LYUZ01000034.1 GCF_001679925.1 Leisingera sp. JC1
GTGCCGATGCGGTTTCTTTTCTCAGGCGGATGCCTTTTTCAGGCGCATCGTTTTTTGTAATCCGGACATTCCCGGTAAAAATATGGGCCGCCGCTGTATCACTCCCATTCCCGCCGCGGATCCCGAAATCGACGGGCGTTCCGAGCCCGTTCCCGATCCGGCGCTGCAATGCCTGCGGCGTGTCGCACAGCTCTTCGTAGGTGACCTCCAGGTACTCTTCCTGTCTCATCCTGCGCGTCTGCCGCCGGATCGCGAAGCGGTGATACAAAACCCAAAGCAGGTAAACCGGCGCCGAAAGGGGAGAATACCTGGGATTGCGCCTCCTTGCGATCCGGCGCTGCAATGCCTGCGGCGTGTCGCACAGCTCTTCGTAGGTGACCTCCAGGTACTCTTCCTGTCTCATCCTGCGCGTCTGCCGCCGGATCGCGAAGCGGTGATACAAAACCCAAAGCAGGTAAACCGGCGCCGAAAGGGGAGAATACCTGGGATTGCGCCTCCTTGCCCTTTTCAGGCGGGAGGCCAGCAAATCCTGCGCCTGCCGCTTCAGCACGATCACCTTGCTGTCGAGGTCCGAGTACAGCCGGAGGGCCTCAAGCCGCCGGATGTTCTTTGACGCGTCGACAACTGCCCAGGCCCCGAAGGCCTGCGACAGGGAGGTGACGAATGACGCGGTGCGGCTGGCGTAATCACGCAGATCCTCTTGCCGGAAAACAACCGTCAGCGGGACCCCTAAGCTGACCAGCAACCGTTTGAGAAAGGGGAGGTCCCGGCTGTCCAGGAACCGCAAGGCCGACTGGTCTTCCAGCTGCAGCGACGGGCCCGCGGCGCCGGGACCGGCCTCTGTCAGTTTCTTCGCCCCGCTCCAGAAGGGGCAATCCGCAAGCGCCTTGCGGCAATAGCACGGTTTCTTGTCCTGCCAGTCATTTTCGAGATAGTTGGCTTCCCCGATATTCAGGAAGTCCGGGCTGTTCCCCAAGGC
>NZ_LYUZ01000035.1 GCF_001679925.1 Leisingera sp. JC1
TGGCGGGCTGGTTCTGGCCTTCAGGCGGCTCCTGCGCGCGCTCTTCGCTGAGATGTTCGTCCAACTCGGTGCTCAGCGCACGTTCCGCAAGCGCCTTGGTCAGTTCGGAAAGAATGCCCTCCTTGCCGAAAAGGTCGCCGGGCGAACGCCCTTCCATCAGCCGGTCCAACAGGTCTTTGTCTATGCTCATACGTGGGTCTCCTCAAAAGTGAGCTACCACGCCGGGGCACAAAATTCAGGATAGTCCCCATCATCGACAAAGATGAAACGGGCCTTAATTTCCAGCGGCTTCTCGCGCCCTTCGTTTAATCTAACCGCTGCTTCCTCAACCGCGTTGAGCAATACTAGCGGACTGCCCGCCCGTGTCTCTGCACCATCCGCGTATGCGCCGCCACCGCTAAAACCGTCGACCAATGTGATGTTCAACCGATCTTGCGCTGGGTTGCGCACGACTGTGTCAAAGTAGACGTCAAGGTAGCTTTTAAGAACGTCGAGTTTACGTTTGGTATGTTCCTCTATACGCGGCAGTCTACGGTCCGGTCCCCAAATGAAATTCTTCGCCATAAAAAACCTAACCTGTTAACTCAGCCATTATCGCTTCCGGCACAATCTGCCAGGGAAAACCGTTCCACTCTTCGCCTTCAAGCAGCCGCCCTCCTGATTTCGGGCGAGCCCCCCCCATTGCTTAAAGAAGAATGCGACATCAAACCGTTCGCAAGCCAGCCGCAGCTCTGTAGCCCACGCAGGTTCCATTGGTCGCGCCCGCGGCCCGCTTTCACCACCTACAATAGCCCAAGCAATACCCGTCAAATCAACTTCGCCAATAGGCCCCAAAAGCGGTTCAAATGATATGAACCGCGCATCGGAGTTGATCTGACGAAGGTGTTCGATGCGGCTTTTGTGTGCGCTGTCCTCGACCGACACACCCAACCAGATATGAGACGGCACACGCCCACCATCATACCGGCGTTTGACATAATTACGCATCAGTGATGATCGTTTGGTCAACACCTGATAAACATGCCAGTTCGCCGCCTCCATCGCATCGAATACGGCGTCTATATGTTCAGTCGGAATATCCTTGTGGAACAAGTCGCTCATCGAATTGACAAAGATCATTCGAGGCTTCTTCCATCGGGCAGGTTGCCCTAACCGCGAAGGCCAAAGACGTAAGTCAAAACCCTGCTCATACGGGTGGCCTTCAATGCCACGCCAGCGTTCCGCGAACCGCTCTGCATAGCAGTTGTCGCAACCAGGACCGATCTTTGTGCATCCCGTCACCGGGTTCCACGTTGCATCCGTCCATTCAATTTCAGATTTCTGTGCCATGCCTCGCATCCTGTTTTTGGAAAACTTTATGCCAAGGCGCACAAATAGGGAACATCTAAATCTGGCTGAACTTGCGGCTGAAAGGCGCCCAATCATTTGGGCCTCCACAAATGGGGAAGCACATATGATAACCGGCAATGCCATGGTTTTAGTCCGGCACATGCGGTTCCTTTCAATAGAGTTTAGCGGTCGGAGAGGCCACTTGCTCAATGACGGACTTCAGCAGCCTCCATCGCTTCGCCCCGTGTCAGCATCCGGATTACATGCCTCAGGTTCAACTCCGCACCCCGCCCGGCAATTTCCAGCGTCTCCGCCACAGCTTCAACAGATGCCTGGGTCAGTCCACGCCTGCCGCCCTCACGACGGGCAAAGGCGGACAGCTCGGAAACTGAAACTGGCGGGAGGCGGACGACCTCTATGCGACTTAGCAGTGGGGCTGGTAGAGTGACCAAGGTATTGGAGGTCAGCACCCAGCTGATCCAAGACATGTCGAAACCCACCTGGTAAAAGGGGCACTGCCACGAAGCCGCGGAAGATGGCTCCAGAAGGGACAGCAGCCCCTCGGTCAGGCCGAAGCTGTTTCCTTTGGTCGAAGTTGCAACCCCGGCCTTTTCCACTTCGTCAACAACGACCACCGGGTTCGCAATCAGGTGCTTCAGGATTGTCATCAAAGGGCGTCCCGGGTGCGCGTTGGACCAGCCGCGCTGAGAACCCACAATACCGAACGACGCCTGTTCCGCCGTCGCCTCCACACCACATCGGGGCAAGCCAAGTGCGGTGCTCAGCTGACGGGCCCACATGCTTTTGCCGATGCCCGGCGGCCCGTCCAGCAGCACAGGCGGCAGGCAAAAGCCCGCGTCACCGTTGCGGACTGAACGCCGCATCGCCTTCCATAGAAGATCTGTCGCGGGCGCCATCCAGGGCATGTCGGCATGAATTCCGGCGGCGATTTCATCCGCCTGATGCTCTGTCCGGATCCGGATCAGCTCCACACCGTTGCGCAGAACCTCCAAGGCTCTCCGGTCGTCGAGTTTGAGGTGGGAAAGGCCTGCGGCCGCAGCCCGCCGTTCCGCCAGCCTGCCCACCCGGCGGTCGACGCGGTCCTGACCTTCGCGCCCGAGACCAACCTGCATCAATTCGTTTTCCCAGCGAAGGCGGTCATCACGATCCTCGGGGTCCGGAGGAACGATACCGCGCTCGAGGGCGCGGCGCGTCTTCAGAAACCGTTCCAGGCGCTGCCGTATTTCCCGCCGGTCTTTGTCGGCATTGTGGAACTCTGCTTCGATGAACTTGATCTTGGACATAGCTGGCCCTTTCCCGGCGCGCCGCGCCGTCTGGCACCCGATTGCACACGGTGCGTTCGGGAAAATGAAGGAAAGAACCTGGCCAGGTTTGAGCTTCAGTCCTGCTCAATACGGCCATTTCAGTCAACAGTTGGAGCTGATCTCCGAGGGGGACACGCGCCCCCGCAACAGGCAATAGGCGGAATTCGTCTAAGCCATTGTATTAAAACAAAACCACCGACCGAAGATCGGCCGGTGGCAATTAACCTCGTGTCAGAGTGGCAGAAAACCCCCATCAATGGCAGTTATTTCTTGGGTCCGACAGAAGTTTCTGGGCGTGATGAAAGAGATCACCGGGTGATGGCCGGATGACCCATCGAATCCGGGGCCATTGGGTCTGAATTCTTCACGGGTCATCCAGCCCTGCTGCCGCTAGGGTCTCCAGGAAGGAATTGGCGGCCCTCCCTAGCCTGCGGGGCGTGCCGTGCCAGAGGCGCAGGCAAGGGAATAGACGCATGAAAACCCATGCACAGGCAGTTGTCATCGGCGGCGGGCTGGTCGGCTGCTCGATCCTCTACCACCTGGCGAAACTCGGCTGGACCGATGTGGTGCTGCTGGAACGCGACGAGCTGACCGCCGGGTCAACCTGGCACGCGGCGGCCAACATCCACGGGCTGCACGACAACAACAACGTGACCCGCATCCAGCACTACACGATGAACCTCTATAAGGAGCTGGAGAAGGAAACCGGCCAGGGCTGCGGCGTGTTCCAGCCGGGCTCGCTGTATCTGGCCAAGACCGAAGAGCGCGAGCACCAGCTGCGCCTGCAGGAAGCCAAGGCGAAATACTATGGCCTCAACTTCTATGAGGTCAGCCGCGAGCAGGCCAAGGAACTGCACCCGCTGGCCCAGTTCGACGACATCCGCTGCATCATGTTCGAACCCGATGGCGGCAACGTCGACCCTTCGGGCGTGACCATGGCCTATGCCGCCGGCGCCCGTGCCATGGGTGCCCAGATCGAACGCTTCTGCCCGGTGATCGGCACCGAACAGCAGCCCGACGGCAGCTGGATCGTGAAGACCGAAAAGGGCGACATCCACACCCAGTGGGTGGTGAATGCTGGCGGCCTTTGGGGCCGCGAAGTCGCCGCGATGGCGGGCCTCACCCTGCCGCTGCAGCCGACCGAGCACCAGTATTTCGTGACGGAGTCAATCGACGAGGTTGCCAAGCTGGGCCGCCGCCTGCCCTCGATCGCCGACCGCGACGGCGAATACTACTTCCGCCAGGAAGGCAACGGCTTCCTGATCGGCGCCTATGAAAAGGACATGCGGTTCTGGGCCGAGGACGGCACCCCGCTGGACTTTGCGCATGAGCTGTTCCCCGACGATCTGGACCGGATCATGGAGAACGTGATCCGCGCCACCGAGCGGGTGCCCTGCGCCGAGACCGCGGGCGTCAAGCGTGTGATCAACGGCCCGATGATCTGGTCGCCCGACTCTAACGCCATCTGGGGCCCGGTGCCGGAGCTTAAAAACTACTTCTGCTGCACCGGCATCATCCCCGGCTTCTCGCAATCCGGCGGCCTTGGCCTGCTGGCAGCCCAGTGGATGATCGAGGGCGAGCCGCAGTACGACATGTTCGCCTGGGACCTCGCCCGCTTTGGCGACTGGACCGACAAGAAATTCACCAAAGCCCGCGTCGAGGATCAATACGCGCACCGCTTTGCCATCCATTTCCCGAACGAGGAACGCAGCGCCGGCCGCCCGGCCCGCGTGCGCCCCGCGTATGAGATGCAAAAGGAAATGGGCTGCGTCTTCGGCCTCAACTGCGGCTGGGAGCATCCCCTGTGGTTCTCCGGCACCCCCGGCACCACCGACACCAACAGCTTCACCCGCCAGAACTGGTGGGAGCCGGTGGGCCGCGAAGTGAAGATGCTGCGTGAAAACGTTGGCGTGATCGACATCTCGAACTTCGCCAACTACGTGATCAAAGGCCCGGGCGCGTATGAGTGGCTGGACAAGCTGGTGGCAAACAAGGTGCCGACAGAGGTGGGCCGCTCCTGCCTGACCCCGCTGATCTCGGTTCGCGGCGGCGTCGCGGGCGACTTCACCATCACCAAGGTGGCGGATGATGAGTACATGATGGTTGGCTCCGGCATGGCGGAACGCTATCACCAGCGCTTCTTCAACATGGTCGAACTGCCGCAAGGCACCACATTTGAGGTCGCCACCAACCGTATCGCAGGCTTCAACGTGGCCGGTCCCAAGTCGCGCGACATGCTGCAGCGGATGACCAACGCGGATCTGTCGAACGAGAACTTCCGCTTTATGCGCTCCCGCACCATTGACGTGGCTGGCGTGGAGTGCCTGGCGATCCGCGTCTCCTTCACCGGCGACTTGGGCTGGGAACTGCACTGCGCGGAGGAAGATCAGGTCAAACTCTATTCCGCGTTGCTGGCAGCAGCGGCAGAATTCGATGGCGGCCCGGTCGGCGGCCGTGCGCTGGGGAGCTTGCGGATCGAGAAGGGCTACGGCTCCTGGGGCCGCGAATACAGCCAGGAATACTGGCCGCAGGAGGTTGGCCTGGCCGGTCTGATCAAGCTGGACAAGGACTTCCTCAACAAGGAGGCCTATCTGAAGGTCAAGGACAACGCGCCGCGCGAAGTTCTGTCAGCCTTCGAGATCGACGCGGTGAACGATGCCGATGCCTCGGGCGGCGAGCCGGTCTTCACCCCGGACGGCAAACCGGTGGGCCGGGTGACATCCGGTGCCTACGGCTACTCGGTCGGCAAGTCGCTGGCGCTGGGATATGCCAACCCGGCAGTTGCCAAACCGGGTGACGAGATCGAGGTCTTCATCCTGGGCAAACCGCATAAGGCGCGCATTCTGGAAGCCGCCGCCTTTGATCCTTCGGGCGCACGGTTGCGGGCCTAAGCAGGCTCCACCGCCCGACTAGAAACACCAAGGGCAGCGCCCGACCCTGGGTGGGTGCGAAAGCGCCCTCCCGTGGGGAGGGTCGGGCGCTGCCCGGCCTTCGTCCGGGCGGAACTTACCTGTGAGTCAGAGCTAAACCGGCTGCATCCCAGCCGTCAGCCATTGCGCGAAACGGGCCTCATCCACATCACCGGTGGCGAGGTCCTCCATCATCCGCACGCCCTCCACCGGGTCCGGGCGGAACTGGTATCCATTCAGCCGCAGAAACGTGACAGCGGTCACAAAGGCCGTGCGCTTGTTGCCATCGACAAAGGCATGCGCCTTGGCGATCCCGAACGCATACGCTGCGGCAACCTCCGCCACACCTGCATCCGAATAGGCCGCAAGGTTCATCGCCCGCGCGCAACCCATCTCCAGCAATGCCCTGTCACGCATCCCCGCCGCGCCGCCGTGGCGGGCAATCTGCCGGTCATGAATAACAGTAACGGCTGCCAGCGGCACCCATTTGTAGGTGCTCACGCCAGGGCCTGAAGCAGATCGCGGTTCTCATCCATCACGATTTCAGCCGCGGCCAGCGCCTCGGCCACCGAAGGGTCATGCGCCATCACCCGCAGGCTGCCGTCATCGCCGCGCACCACAAACAGCGTATCGCCTTCCTTGGCGTCCAGCATCGTCAGCATCTCCGTCGTCAGCGTGATGACGGCAGAGTTTCCGACTTT
Organism: Leisingera sp. JC1; assembly: GCF_001679925.1. Classification (GTDB taxonomy): domain Bacteria; phylum Pseudomonadota; class Alphaproteobacteria; order Rhodobacterales; family Rhodobacteraceae; genus Leisingera. The sequence continues at coordinate 6,265 of NZ_LYUZ01000035.1, forward strand.
CCTGATCTTGGTCTCAATCATTGGCAGGCCTCATGTATATATACCCGTATATACGGCAAGGGACGCCGAATTTCAATGTCCGCTGCACAAGCGGTATGGCCCTACAGCTCCATCTCGGCCGCCGCCTTCAGCAGCCAGGCCTTGAAATGCTTGACCGAGGGCGTCGCCGCCTTGTCCTTGAAGGTGGCGAAATAGGTCCACGGGCAGTCAAGGTCGAACGCGAACGGCTCCACCAGCCGCCCGCTGGCCACCTGCTGGCGCACCAGCGATTTCGGCAGCACCACGCAACCCAGCGCGTTGACCGCAAATTCCAGCCCCATGTTGGAGGAATTGGTCTGCAGCCCGCCCTTATGCTCGATCCCGGTCAGCCCGTAATGCTTCGCGATCTTCTCCCAATAGACCGGGCGGCCCAGGATGTGGATCAGCTTGGCATCCGCCAGCTGTTCCGGCCGGGTCAGCGCCTCGCCGCCCACCCAGTAGTCCGGCGCGCAGACCAGCGCCAGCTTCTCGTCCCACAGCTTCACCGCGGGCCCCATCACGTCATCCACATGGTTGATGGTGATCGAGATGTCGGAGACGTTGGTTTCCACGTCCACCCAGATGGTGCTGTGAATGGTCAGATCGATATCCGGATGCGCCTTGGTGAATTCCTCGATCACGTTGATCAGCCATTTCTCGGCCAGGCTGACCGGGCAGGAGATCACCACCTCCCGCTTGTGGCTTTGCGAGATCAAGAGTTGCGTAGCTGAATCAATCTCCTGCAGCGCATGGCGGACCGACGGCAGATAGGCCTCCCCAACATCGGTCAGCGACAGCGACCGCGGGTGGCGCACAAACAGCGGCCGGCCGATGAATTCCTCCAGGCTGCGCACATGGTTGGAGACCGCAGACTGGGTGCAGTTCAGCTCATCCGCCGCCGAGGTGAAGCTCAGATAGCGCGCGGCGGCCTCGAATGAGCGCAGGAATGTCAGGTGGGGGAGATTCTTCATCACGCGGTCCGCTGGCGGTTTCGGGGCCATGTTCACATGCTTTGGAATGCGCCGCAATTCCCAAGGGTTAGCGGCCCGGAATGGTCGGAAAACGACGTCTAGCACGCATTTCACGAAATAAAGCAGGCCTATGACCCCGGTTTATTTGCGGGTCACCGGCCCCCGGACACCCTAGCCTGACGCGGAAAACGCCCCKGCGAGAGAACCGCCATGACCGCCACCTTCGACCGCGCCGCCGACTTCACCTTCGGCCTCACCCCCGCCGCCCTGCCGGAAACCACCCGCGCGGCGGCGGCGCTGATGTTCCTCGACACCCTGGGCATCACCATCGGCGCCACCCCGATGGAGGCCGGCCGCATCGCCCGCGACTCCGCCATGGCGCTCTACGGCTGCGGCGAGGAGGGTCTCGATGCCCGCATGATGTTCGACGGCCGCAGGGTGAGCGTCGCGGGCGCCGCCTATGCCGCCGCCACCGCCACCGACAACCTGGACGGCCACGACGGCTATTACCCGACCAAGGGCCATATCGGCGTGGTGGTTATCCCGGCCATCGCCGCTCTTGCGGAAACCGTGCCGGACTTTTCGGGCCCCGAGGCGCTGGCCATCACCACCCTGGGCTATGAGCTGGCAGGCCGCGCCGCCCTGTCGCTGCACGCCACCGTCAGCGACTACCACACCTCCGGCGCCTGGAACGCGCTGGGGGTGGCGGCGATGGCCGCCCGGATGCGCGGCCTCAGCCGCGGCCAGCTGCGTCAGGCGCTGGGGATCGCCGAATTCCACGGCCCCCGCAGCCAGATGATGCGCGAGATCGCCAACCCCTCGATGCTGCATGACGGCTCCGGCTGGGGTGCGATGGCAGGCATGTCGGCGGCGGTGCTGGCAGAAAAGGGCTTCACCGGCGCGCCCGCAATCACCATCGAGGAAGACCGGGTAGCGGAGTATTGGCAGGACCTCGGCAGCTTCTGGCAGATGGAACACCAGTATGTGAAGCCATACCCGATCTGCCGCTGGGCCCATGCGCCGATCGACGCGGTGCGGCAGGTGATGCTGGAACACGGGCTGAGCCATGAGCAGATCGCCAAGATCCACATCAACACTTTCCGCGAAAGCGCCTGTCTCTATCCAGGCATCCCCTCCACCACCAGCCAGGCACAGTATTCACTGGGCTTTGCCGTTGCCATTCAGGCCGCATACGGGCGGATCGGGGTCGAGCATATCTCCGGCGATGGCCTCGCCGACCCGCTGGTGGCCTCGATCCACGAACGCATCACCGTGGCGGAGGCCGCGCGCCACTCCGCCCGCTTCCCGGCCTGCCGGGTCGCCGATGTGGTAGTGACGCTGACCGACGGGCGCGTGTTCGAGACCGGCGACGTTCACGCCCGCGGCGGCCCCGAAGCGCCGTTTTCGCAGGAGGACATCGTGCGGAAATTCATGGAATTCGCCGCGCCTTCCTTGGGCGAGGCCCGGGCCGGCGCCATTCGCGATGCGGTGCTGGGCTTCACCAAAGAAGGCAGCAAATTCTCCGATCTTGGCCGTCTCATCTATGACGCGCCCGAAAACTAAGCCACCAACCTGACCAGAAAGACAGACACATGGCACGCGACAGACGCGGCGGCGGGCGCCGCGGCAAATCCTCCCGCTCCGGCGGCAGTATCGACCAGCTCCCCTGGAGCCAGGTGAAAAACACCTACCCGGCGTTTGAGCTCCTGAACCCGGATCAGATGGACCAGCTGCACGCCACCTCGATGCGGATCCTGTCAGAGGCGGGCATCCGGGTGATGGGCGAGAACGTGATGGGTATCTTCGAGGCCGCGGGCGCCATTGTTGACCGCGACACCAAAACCATCCGCATCGACGAAAGCATCGTCACTGAAGCGCTGAAGACAGTCCCGGCGGAGTTCACCCTGACCGGCCGAAACCGGGACAAGCGGATCACGCTCGGCGGCAACAACGTGACCTTTGGCTTGGTGGCCGGCCCGCCCAACGTGCATGACTGCATCAATGGGCGCCGCTCCGGCAACCTTCCCGACTACCAGAACTTCATCAAGCTGGCGCATCACTTCAACGCCATCCACCTGATCGGCAACCAGGTCACCGCGCCGCTGGAACTGCCCGCCAACAACCGCCATCTGGACACCTACCTGGCGAATATCACCTATGCCGACCTCAGCTTCCACTGCTCCGCTATCGGCCGCGGCAGGGCGCTGGACGGCATCAACATGATGGCAATCTCCCGCGGCCAGACGCCTGAGGAGATGAAAGGCGACCCCGGCGTGATCACTATCATCTCGGTCAACTCGCCGCGGCTGTTTGACGACGCGATGGGCGACGGTCTGATTGCCATGGCCGAATACGGCCAGCCGGTGACGGTGACACCCTTTACCCTGATGGGGGCGATGACGCCAGTTACCCTGCCCGCCGCGCTTGCCCAGCAGAACGCCGAGGCGCTGTTCGGCGTGGTGCTGACCCAGCTGGTCAATCCCGGCACGCCGGTGATGTACGGCTCCTTCACCTCCAACGTCGACATGCGCAGCGGCGCGCCCGCCTTCGGCACGCCGGAAAACGCCAAGGCCAATATCGTTGGCGGCCAACTGGCGCGGCGCTATGGCATCCCCTACCGGACCTCCAACGCCAATGCCTCCAACGCGGTCGACCTGCAGGCGGCGTATGAGACCATGATGGCGACCTGGGGTGCGGTGCTGGGCGGCGCCAATATCATCTACCACGCAGCCGGCTGGCTTGAGGGCGGGCTGACCGCGTCCTACGAGAAATTCATCCTGGATGTGGAAATCATCCAGAACATGATCGAGTTCCTGAAGCCGATGAAATTCAACACGGATGAACTAGGCTTTGACGCCATCCAGTCAGTGCCCACCGGCGGCCATTTCTTTGGCGCTGAACATACGATGGCGCGCTATGAGACCGCGTTCTACCGCCCGCTGCTGTCCGACTGGCAGAACTACGAGAATTGGGAGGCAGCAGGTGCCAAGGACGCACTGCAACGTGCCACCGGCATCTGGCAACAGGCGCTGCGCGACTACGAGGAACCTGCGATGGACCCCGCCGTCCGCGAGGAACTGGACGCCTATGTCGCCAGGCGGAAGCAAGAAATCGGGTCCGGCGAGCCGTGATGGGACGGGTGCGAGGGGCCAGCTCCTCGCGCTCCCCGGAGTTTTTTTGCAAAGATGAAACAGACGCCTGTTCAGAGCCGATCAATCAGCCGCCCCGGCAGCCCGCCATGCCGCGGCAGCCCAAGTGCCCGCATCAGGCAGAACATCATCGCCTGGTTTGAAGTGACAACCGGCTTGTCCAGATGGGCCTCGATCCGCTCCACCGCTTCAACCGACCGCATGTCGGTGCAACTGAGCACAATGGCCTCAGCCTCCGGGTGGTCGGCCTGGCAGGCGAGATCAAACACCTCCTCCGGGGTCAGCTCACCCTGCCCGTAGTTGCCAAGCTCGCGGCCCACATCGGCGCATTTGACCGTTTCGATTCCGTTCGCGGCCAGAAACTCCATCGCCTGGATGTTGATCTCCCCGAGGTAAGGGGAGGAGAAGCCGACTTTGGCAGCCCCAAGGGCCTTGATCCCCGCCACCAGCGACCCGGCGGCAGTCAGGGAAACCGCACCCGACCCCGCTTTGATCCGCGCCGCCAGGTCCGCATCGAAAGAAGGCCCGTGGGTCAGCGTCGCAGACGTGCAGCCGTAGAGCACAACATCGGGCCGCACGCCCGCAATCATCCGCAGGTCATGGCTGATGTCGGAAGCCCCCAAGCCCGCCATCTGGCCGGCCCCGGGGATCTCCTCCGCGTCGTAACCGCCCATGCGCTGGAAATGCACCGTGGTGCCGGGTGCGCGCATCAGCACCATGTCGGCTTCGAGGTTGGTGTTGGTGAAGGGCACCAGCACGCCGATCCTGGCGCGGCTGCGGGTTTCATGGGTCATTTGACAACTCCTTTCAGCACCGCCAGCGCCCGGTCCATTACAGGCTGGCTGCAAATGGTGGCGCGCAGGCAATCGCCCAGCCCGTAACCTCCCATGCCCCGCATCAGCAGTTTCTCCGCACGCAGCGCCGCATCAGCCGCCTGCGCCTGGCTGGCGGAGGTAAAGCGGATCAGCACGAAATTGGTATGGCTCTGCGGCACCTCCAGCCCCAGCGCGCGGCAGTCTTCGGCAAAGCGGTCCCGGATGGCAGCGGTTTGGGACACCACGTCCCGCATATTCGCCTGATCCCGCATCGCCGCCGCCGCCATTGCTTGCGACGGGATGGAGATATTGTTTGGGTTCAACAGCTTGCGCACTTCCCCCGCGATCTCCGGCGGGAAATACCCCCAGCCGGCCCGCGCCCCAGCCAACCCATAGGCCTTGGAGAGCGTCCGCAGCACCACGGTATCGCCGCGCTCTGCCAGCGCGAAGATCTCGCCCGGATCATCGTCCGCATCAGCAAATTCGGCATAGGCCTGATCGACCACCAGCAGCACATCCGCAGGCAGCCCCGCCCGCAACCGCAGGATCTCGGCATTGGGGATCAGCGTGCCAGTGGGATTGCCCGGATTGCAGACAAAGACAATCCGCACCTCAGGCGTCACCGCCGCCAGGATATCCTCCACCGACACCGTCAGGTCTCGCTCCCGCGCCTTGACGTAGTCCGCCTGCACCTGGGCCGACGCAGACGCCACGAAGGCATAACCGTAATCGGTCCCCAGCACGCGGTCCCCCGGCCCGGCAAAGGCACGGATCAGGCAGCCAATCAGCTCCATCGACCCGGCCCCGCACAGCACTTGGGCCGGATCCAGCCCATGCACCTCTGCCACCGCGGCGCGCAAATCCGGCCATTCCGGATCAGGATAGAGCGGCATCTGCTCCAGCACCGACCGTCCCGCCGCAAGTGCAGCCGGACTGGCAGGGAACGCACTTTCATTCTGGGCAAGGGAAACCACCCCCTCGCCCCCCAGATCCGCCAGCGCATAAGGCGCCATGGCCGCCACATGCGGCACCGCGCGGATCATGTGCCACCCCCATAGGCGCTTGCGCCTTCTTCCGTCACCAACCCGCGTTTCAGATCCAGCGCCAGAGCATCCGGATCGCGTTCCGCCGGGTCGCCAAAGCCGCCGCCGCCGGGGGTTTCAAAGATCAGATAGTCGCCCGCCTCCACCCGCAGCTCGCCCTTGCCCGCAATGTCCTGCCCCCCATCGCGGAACCGGATACGCCCCGGCGCGCCGGGCAAGCCGCCCATGCGCCCCAAGGCCGGGAACTTCAGCCGCTCCACCGACAGGAACACGATAAATGGCGCGCCGTTGGAGGATGTCATCTCGATCCGCTGCCCCAGCCCGCCGCGGTATTTGCCTGCGCCGCCCGAGTCGGGCCGCAACTCGCGCCGCCACATAACGACAGGCGCCACCGCCTCGGTGATCTCCACCTGGCTGCCATAAACGCCCGAGGGATAGGCGGTTGCCGACAAGCCATCCGCATGGGGCCGGGCGCCGGTGCCGCCGTTGTGGACCGGCTCGATGGCAAACTCCCGCCCGCCGTCGCGGGCCACTTCCGGCGCGTGCCGCATCGGCAGGTCAAACATGCAGCTGGCACCCTCCGCCGGAACCTGGTCCGGCAGCGCCTGATGCAGGCAGCCCAGCACCAGATCCGGCGCTACCTGCCCCAGCGTATGCCGCATCGCCACCGGCACCGGGCGCTGCGCATTCAGGATGCAGCCTTTGGGGCCATCCACGGTAAAGGGCGCCAAACTCCCCGCATTGTTTGGAATATCCGGCCCCACAATGCAGCGCAGCGCAAACACCGTATAGGCGGTGGCATAGTTCAGCGGCACGTTGATGCCCTTGCTGGAACAGCCCGAGGTGCCGGTGAAATCCACATGCATACCGCCCTTGGAAACGGTCAGCGCCGCATGCAGCTCCAGCTCATTCTCGTAGCCGTCCATTTTCAGCACATTGCGGTAGACCCCCTCCGGCACCTCCGCGATGGCCTGCAATGTGCCCCGGCGGGAGGTCTCGATGATATAGGCCCCGAGCGCATTCAGATCGCTGAGGCCAAACTCCTCCATCATCCCTGCCAGCCGTGCCGCCCCGGCCTCGCAGCAGGCAATCAGCGCATAAATATCACCCTCATTGGCAATCGGCTCACGGCTGTTGGCGCGGACAATGTCCAGCAGCAGCGCGTTCGGCTCGCCCTCCTCCACCAGCTTGCAGGGCGGGATCAGCAGCCCCTCGTCATAGATGTCAGACCCCTCCGGCCCCATGCCAAGGCCGCCCAGATCGACCAGATGCGAGGTGCAGGAGGTGAAGCCAACCACCCTGCCGCCCTTGAACACCGGCATCATCAGCAGGAAATCATTCAAATGCCCTGAGGCGAGCCAGGGATCGTTGGTCATGTAGATATCGCCGGGCTTCATAGTTCCCGCCGGGAAGCGTTCGCGCAGGTGCATCACTGCCTCTGCCATGGTGTTGATATGGCCCGGCGTGCCGGTGACCGCCTGCGCCAGCATCTGCCCCTGTGCGTCGAAAATCCCGGCAGAGATATCGCCGCATTCGCGCACGATGGGCGAAAAGGCCGCGCGGATCAGGGTCTGCCCTTGCTCCTCGACCACGGCCAGCAACCGGTTCCACATCACTTGCAGGCGGGCGGGGGAAAGATCGGCAGCCATCATGCGCCTCCTTTCTGGTCCTGAGTCAGGACGAGGTTTCCAATTGCATCCGCATGGGCGGAGAAATCCGCCGAGACCAGCGTGGTGGTCTGCGGCTCGGTGATCAGCGCCGGGCCTGGGATGCGGTCGCCGGGTTTCAGACTATCCCGCGGCACAAATGCCGCCTGCTTTTCGCGGCCATCCACGTCGCAAATGATTGGCCGGAAGGCCCCGGGCGTGATTGTCCGCAGCTCCGGCACCTCCGGCACCGGCGGCACCTTTGCATCCGGCGTTGCCACCCGCACCGCCCAGTTCAGGATTTCGATCTTCATCCCCGGCACGGGGCGCGAAAACTGCCTTGCGTATTCCGCCTCAAACGCCGCCGTGAGCGGGCCAAGATCCTGTGCAGTCAGATCACGGTCCGGCAGGGCAATCTCGATCTCATGGCCCTGCCCGCTATAGCGCGTGAAGGCGGTGCGCTGCACCAGCGTTTCAGCATCGCCCGCGCCCTGCGCCACCACCGATTGCGCCTCGTCGATCATCTGGGCAAACAGTGTATTGATGCCGTCCAGATCCAGGTCCTCCAGCAGCGAATAACGCGAGCGCACGATTTCAAAACTGACCGGCGCAAACAGGAAGCCCACCGCCGAACCCACGCCCGGATTGGGTGGGATCACGATACGCGCCACCCCGGCGGAACGCGCGACCCGGGTTGCGTGCAGCGGCCCGTTGCCGCCAAAGGCAATCATCGTGCGCGCGCCCAGATCCTTGCCCGACTCCACCGCGTGCATCCGCCCGGCGCTCGCCATGCTCTCATCCACGATCCGGCTGACGCCGTCGGCAGCGCCAGTGCCATCCAGTTCCAGCCGCGAACCAATCACCCGGCTAAGCGCTTCCTTAGAAGCCTCCGGGTCAATCCGGATATGCCCCTCGGCAAAGGTCTCCGGCACGATATAGCCCAGCGTGATGTCGCTGTCGGTCACGGTCGGCTCCGTGCCGCCGCGCCCGAAGGCCACCGGACCCGGCTCGGACCCCGCCGATTTCGGCCCCACGGTCAGCCGCCCCAGCCGGTCCACCCCGGCGATGGAGCCGCCCCCGGCCCCGATCTCGATCATCTCGATCACCGGGATCCGCACCGGCATCCCCGACCCTTTGATGAACCGCGCCGCGCGGGCGATCTCGAACTGGCGCGAGGTCTGCGGGCGGGCATTGTCAATCAGGCACAGCTTCGCCGTGGTGCCGCCCACATCAAAGGACAGCACCTGCTCCAGCCCTGCCTGCGCTGCAATCCGCGCCGCCAGAATGGCGCCGCCCGCCGGACCGCTTTCCACCAGCCGGATCGGGAACCGCGCCGCGGTCTGAATGGTGCACATGCCGCCGCCCGCGGTCATCATCAGGATCGGGCATTTGACCCCTTCCGCCGCAAAGCGCTCGGCAAACCGCGCCAGATAGGTCTCCATCAGCGGCTGGATATAGGCATTGGCAACCGTGGTGCAGAGCCGGTCGAACTCCCGCGCCTCGGGGCTGACCTCCGAGGAGACCGAGACCGTCAGCCCGGGCCGCCGCTCCGCCAGAATGTCCCGCAGCCGCCGCTCATGGTCCGGGTTGGCATAGGCGTGCATCAGGCAGACCGCCACCGCTTCTGCCCCGCTGGCATCCAGCTCCGCAATCAGCGCCTCAATCGCGCTGTCCTCCATGGGGATCAGCACTTCTCCCGTTGCAGACATCCGCTCCCGAATTGTCAGCGACCGCTCCCGCGGCACCAAGAGGTCCGGCTTCTCCAGGTTGATGTCATACTGGGAATACCGGCGTTCATAGGCGATCTCCAGGATGTCGCGGAACCCCTCGGTGGTGACCGTCGCCACCCGCGCCCCGCGCCGCTCAATCAGCGCGTTGGTCGCCAGGGTGGTGCCGTGAATAAACCCCGTCACGTCCGCCAGGGACCGCCCCGCCTGCGCCATCCCCCGCGCGGCGCCCTCCATTGCGCCAATGCCGGGGTTCTGATGCGTGGTCAGGGTCTTGGTAGAGGCCAGAATAGTATCTTCGCCCGCCACCAGAACGGTGTCGGTGAATGTGCCGCCAATATCAATGGCAAGGCGCAGCGCCTGTGATGCTGTCATGTGTCATTCCAATGTCCGCCGTTGAGAAACCGTCAAAGCCCGCAAAGGGCGGCGGAACTCAGGCAGCAACCAGGTCGCACCCGGTTGCGCGGCGGTCCATGCGTTTTGGAATGAAGCTCTGTGTCATGCCCCCATCCTGAAGAGCCGCTGAGCAGCACGCTTGGCGGATTGCGACACGCAGAAAGTCAGATAGCGGCATTTGACAGGCCAATGGCGGCATCCCTCCCGGCAGTTTCCCGCCGGGAGGAAAGGCTTCTCAGCCGAAATGCAGGGTTTTCACTTCCTGATAATCCTCCAGCCCCAGCATGCCGCCTTCGCGGCCATTGCCGGACTGCTTGTAGCCGCCAAAGGGCGAGCCGTAGTTGAAACCGCCGCCATTGATATGCACCGCGCCCGCCCGCAGCCGGGCGGCGACACGCTCGGCCCGCTCCGGATCGCCGGTCTGCAGATAGGCCGCCAGACCATAGGGCGTGTCATTGGCAATGCGGATGGCCTCTTCCTCGTCCTCGAACGGGATGATCACCAGCACCGGCCCGAAGATTTCCTGCTGCGCAATCGCCATGTCGTTGGTCACATCGGCAAAGACGGTGGGACGCACATACCAGCCCTTGCCCAGCCCCTCGGGCCGGCCAAGGCCGCCTGCCAGCAGGGTGGCGCCTTCGTCGATCCCCTTTTGGATCATGGCCTGCACCCGGTCGTACTGGATGCGGTCGAACATCGGTCCGATGTGATCGCCCTCCTGGCTCGGGTCGCCCACGGCCTGGCCCTCCGCGGCTGCCTTGGCAATCTCCAGCACCCGGTCGTAACAGCTCCGCTCCACCAGCATCCGGGTCGGCGCGTCGCAGCTCTGCCCCGTATTATACATGCATTCCAGCACCGAGGCGGTGACCTTCTCCTCCAGATCGGCATCACCAAACACCAGGTTCGGAGACTTGCCGCCCAGTTCCAGCGTCACCCGCTTCACCGTATCGGCGGCATCCTTGGAAACCGCGATGCCGGCCCGGGTCGAGCCGGTGAAGGACATCATGTCCACGTCCTTGTGCCGCGACAGGCCCGCACCCACTGTCGGCCCGTCGCCGTGGATCAGGTTGAACACCCCTGCCGGATAGCCCGCGTCATGGATCATCTGCGCATAAACGGCTGCGGACATTGGCGTGTGCTCTGATGGCTTCAGCACGCAGGTGCAGCCCGTCGCCAGCGCCGGCAGTACCTTGAGCGCAATCTGGTTCACCGGCCAGTTCCAGGGCGTGATCAGCCCGCAAACCCCGATCGGCTCGCGCACCAGGATGTCGCCGTTGGGCAGGGTTTCACGCAGTTCCTGGGATTTCAGCGCGTCCAGAATGCCCTCCAGATGCCCGATTCCCGAATCAGCCTGGGCGTCCCGCGCCATCGATACCGGCGCCCCCATTTCGGCAGACATGGCCTGTGCCAGCTCTTCGCGCCGTTCCCTGCTGATCTCCAGCAGCCGCTCCAAAAGCGCAATCCGCTCAGCGCGGGAAGTCTGGGAAAAACTCTCAAACGCGCCTTTAGCCGCCGCAACTGCGGCGTTCACATCTGTCTCATCGCCGAGGATGATGGTGCCGATCTGCTCTTCCGTGGCCGGGTTCAAAACGGGAAATTCACGGCTGGAATGCGGCGTCACCCAGGCACCGCCGATATAGAATTTTTGCAGGTCCATCAGACTGTTCTCACTTTTGCACCGCATATGCGGCTTGGGTTGGGCGGAGGTGCATCACACAAGCATGCCGCAGCAACTGCCAGAGGATCACGACGGCGCATTTGATCCGGCAGCCTGCCCGCCTTTTCGGCTGCAGAATAGGCCAAAACCGTCACTTGGCGGGTCCGTTTTCGACAATTCCATGCTGTGGGTTGGGCGCATCAGTGGCAAGTAATCCCGTTCCGCAGCACCTGAACCGCTTCGCGGACGGCCGCTGCCGTGCCTATCCTGCAGGAAAGCCCATGAAAAAGGGCGTCTTGAGGCAAGTTATGAGTAAACCCCGTTGGACAGCCCGTTCCGTGCTGCTCGCAGGCACAGTCCTGTGCGGCTGCACCATTGCCGGCATTGACTACCACCGCCCCGATTTCGCGGTGCCTGCCAGCTATTACCAGTCCCGCAGCTATGCCACCGCCAAAGGCGCCTCGGAAACCTGGTGGCAGGGGCTGAACGATGCCACCCTGAACCGGCTGGTTGCCGCAGGGCTGCAACAGAACCTGGAGCTTAAGGCCGCGAAGGAGCGGCTGATCTCGGCAGAGGTTCTGCGCCGCGGGACAGGCCGGCCGCAGCAGGTCAACGGCGACCTCGAAGGCAGTTCCGTCTTTTCGCGCCGCGAATCCCAGAACGGCTCCACCAGCACCGACACCGCCGAGGTCGGCGCCACCTATGTCTTTGACCTGTTCGGCGAATTCCAGCGCCGCTCCGAACGGGCAGTGGCCGACCGCGACGCGGCGTTTTACCAGATGGCCACCGCCCGGCTGGCCCTCATCGACGCCATCACCCGCACCTATATTCAGGCGCGGTTCTTCCAGCGCGGCGCTGCCGTGACCCGCAAGACGATCCAGCTGCGCCAGCAGATCCTGGCAACGGTGGAAGAACTGCAGGCGGCCCGTACCCTTCTGGCCCTGGACGTGGAGCGCACCAAGCTGCAGGTCGCCAGCGCCAAGGCGGATCTGCCCGGCTTTATCGCCAGCTACGAATCCTCTGTCTTTGCGCTGGCGACGCTTCTCGACCGCGACGCGGCAGAAATCTTTGCGATGATGCAGGGCAGCTATTCGCAGCCTTACCCCGCCAGCCAGCCGGAACTGGGCGTGCCCGCTACCCTGCTGCGCAACCGGCCTGATGTGCTGCTGGCCGAAGCCCAGCTGCGGGGAGCCGCCGCCGATATCGGCATCACCGAGGCGGAGCTTTATCCGTCGCTGGAAGTCTCGGGCTCGGTCCGCGCCACCCGCGGCGCCGGCGCGCTCTACCAGATCGGGCCGGCGCTGAATCTGCCGCTGTTCAACCGCCCGGTGCTGCGTGCCTTCCACAAAAGCGCCATCGCCGAGGCCAAGGCGACCGAGTACGACTACCGCACAGCAGTCAGGTCCGCGGTTGAGGAGGTCCAGTCGCAGCAAAGCAGCCTCCGCGCCGCCCGTGAGCGCACCGCCGCCCAGACCCGTGCCGTCAATCTGGGAGCCAAGGTTGCCGATCTTGCGCGTGAAACCTTCAGGGCCAGCGAAATCACCCTGTTCGACCTTCTGAACACCGAAGAGGCGCTGCGTGACAACGAACTGGCCCTGATCACTGCACGGCGCGACCTGGCGCTGGCCTGGTCCAGCCTGCAGATTTCCCTGGGCAAGGGATGGGCGCCGCACCAGGATCCGGGCAGCGCCGTTGTGGCGGTGAAACCTTCGGAATAAGCGGGAACCGGACCCCGCGCTGCCAGGCTCAGGCCTGCTGCGCCTCGCGCTCCATCTGCTCGACCATCTTGCGGGCGCGCTTGCACTGCAGCTTGTCGCGCAGCGGGCTGTCGGGATCAATGTCCTTGGAGCAGACCACGCATTTGTCGGCACCCGAGATCGCGTTCAGGCCGCCGCAGCTGCCCTTGATCTTCTTGCCCATCAGGATCACCCCCAGCGACATGCCCAGGGTGACAATCAGCAGCAGGATGAAGGCCAGAAGAAAGGTGCTCATGTGGTGTCCCTCGCGGTCTCGCTCAGTACGCGGCGTCAGTTGGCGGTCAGCGCCTCGAACGCGCTGCTTGCCGCTGTCATATAGGCATCCGGCCCGGCTTGCACGTCCCGATCAATGAAAAACACGGCAAGTTTATGCTCCTCCGCAAGCTTCAGCCCGTTTTCGCGGCCCAGAACCAGCATTGCGGTTGCCCAGGCATCCGCCAGCATCGCGTTTTCCGCAATCACCGTGACCGAAGTTGTGGCATGGGTCACCGGCCGCCCGGCAACGGGATCGAGGATATGGGAATAGCGCTTCCCCTCATGCTCGAAGTAATTGCGGTAATCGCCCGAGGTCGCCAGCCCGTGATCGCTGACCGGCACGATCAGCTGCACCGTCTGCGCCGCCGCATCCGGTTTCTCGATGCCGATGCGCCAGGCCTCGCCCTTGGCGTTTTCGCCTTTGGTCACCAGATCGCCGCCGATCTCGACCATGTAATGCTCGACGCCAAAACCCTTCAGCGCCTCTGCCACCGCATCCACGCCATAGCCTTTGGCGATGGCCGACAGGTTGATGCCGGTCTCCGGCGCGGATTTCCTGAGCGTGCCCGCCTCTGCATCCAGCACCAGCAGCCGCGCCTGCCCGACGCCCTCCAGCGCCTTGGCAATGGCCGCGTCCGAGGGCACCGGGTCCTCCGGTTTGCGCGGGCCGAAACCCCACAGCTCGATCAGCGGGCCCAGGGTCACATCGAACTTGCCGCCGGTCTTGGCATGCACGTCACCCGCCGCGGCCAGCACATGGGCAAACTCCGGCGACACCCGCACCGGCGCCGTGCTGCGCTCAGCTGAGAAGGTGGAGACCTCGGATGCCGGATCCCAGTTCGACATCTTGGCATTGACCGCCGCCAGGGTGCCCTCCACCGCGGATCCCAGCGCCCCGGCGTCCAGATCCTCGCCAACCGCAATCACGCTGTACGTGGTGCCCATGGTTTCACCCGTCAGCCGCACCTCTTCCGGCTCAGAGCCGAACCAGCAGCCGGACACGGCCAGCACCGCGGGCAGTGTCAGGGCGATCAGGAACTTTCTGGGCATCAGGCTGGGCATTCAGCAACCTCCGGCAGCAAAACTGGCGCAGCTATGCCCCTGCCCCGCCGCAGAGTCAAACGGAGCGCCGGGGCAGGCCTCAGAACTTCAAGGGCAGAAAGGCCAGCGCCAGCAGACCTGCCGCGGCCGGCAGCCCGTACAGCCAGGCCCGGAACCGCGTGTTGGGTGCTTCACTCTTCCAGTTCTGCCGGTACAGATGGCCGCAGACCACCACCAGGAACACGGTCAGCGCGCCGGTCACGGGGGTCAGGTAGAGGGTTTCGAACATGTTGTTTTCCCGCCGTTGTTAGCGCTCGCGTCATTTCGCCCCTTCCCGGATCATAATCCGCCGTTAAGATGGGGGTATGACCTGATGCAGGATACAGGAGGAGACCCCGCGCATGGCACCGTTCTCATACCAGCCTCCCACCCGGGGCGACAAGGCCGGGCAGGAAAGCCACAGCCAGTCGGCCGAGTCGAATTTGTCGCACGGCCAATCGACAGTCGCCAGTCTGCTGGAGGCAAAGGGCGACGCGATCTTTGCGATCCGCCCCAATGACACGGTCGGCCACGCGGTCGAGGCGCTGAAGGAGAAACGCATCGGCGCGCTGGTGGTCACCGACCAGAACGGCGCGCTGCAGGGTATCCTGTCTGAACGTGACATCGTGCGCCGCCTGGCGGACACCCCAGGCCACACCCTGCCGCAGCTGGTTGAGGAGATCATGACCCGCGAAGTCAAGACCTGCGCGCCGGACGACCTGCTGATTGATGTGGCCAAGGTGATGAACGAGGGCCGCTTCCGCCACCTCCCGGTTCTGAAAGACGGCAAACTGGCCGGCATGATCACCGTCGGCGACGTGGTGAACTTCCGCCTGAAGGAGCTGGAATACGAAGCCCTGCGCATGAAGCAGATGATCGTCGGCTGAGGCTTATACCAAGTGGTCCGCCTTCGGGCGGATCACTTCTGGAAGCAGGCTTTGCTGCCTCTTGCCGCCATTCTCACGTGATGCAGTAGAGCACCGGTTTGAGCTCACTTTGACTGATACTGCGGCGGGGACGGACGTCGGCTATCCCGCCGCCAGAATTTATCAGATACGGGTCTTTGGCGCTGCTTCGCGATCTGAGTCACCCGAATTGGGTTCTCCTTTTGGTTCGATCAGAAGCACCTTCACTTCGGTTTCCGCCCTTGGCCGATGAACCACGCCCTTCGGCACGACGAACAATTCGCCCGCCTTGATGGTGCGCGATTGTTCCCCTTCAATGTCCATCTGCATCTCACCTTCCAAAACATAGAAAAAGTCATCGGTGGTATCGTGTTTGTGGAATGGATACTCACCCATGAACTTTACCACCATAACCTCGTTTTCGTTGTAGTCAGCGACAACATGCGGATCCCAATGCGTTGAAAAATGAGACAACTTCTCCGCAAGATTTACTGATTTCATTGGCGATTTCCTTCTTTGTAATGGTTCTGGTATATCTTCGAAGCTATTGGGAGATTTTTCATCCACAACGAACAACGATCCAAGGAAGCAAGATCACAAGACCTGACACCAGGTCTTGAACGATCGTGCGCGAATGATTGGGTAGTGGCTGCTCCTTGGCAAACCGGCATTCAGAGGATCGAGGCGTATTTCTCTGGAGAGGCCTACGCACCACATCGCCATGATACCTATTCGATTGGATACACAATCAAGGGCGTCCAGAGCTTTGACTATCGCGGTGCGCGTACCGACAGTGTTGCAGGGCAGGTGATTGTTCTTCACCCCGACGAGATTCATACGGGTGAGGCCGGAACAGAAGCCGGATTTCACTATCGCATGCTGTATGTTGAACCTTCGTTGGTGCGTGAAGCGCTAGGGGAGCGAGCCTGTGCACTTCCGTTTCTGCGTGACGCTGTTTTAACCGATCCGCTTTTGATGCAAGCTATCCACGCCGCGTTTACTGATATGGATACTTCTCTTGAGGCAGTAGCGATTGACGAACTGACAGTGTTGCTGGCGGATGGATTGCTTGCCAATGACGATTCCGCTCGGCGAACAACTCGGCATTTGATTGACTTCAATGCAACCAATCGCGCGAAAGAATATTTGGACGGCAACCTTGATCAGGTTGTTCAATCGAAAGAGCTGGAAAAAGTCTCTGGCTTAGACCGCTATGCGCTGTCGCGCCAGTTTCGAAGGGCATTTGGAACAAGCCCGTATCGGTATCTGACGATGCGCCGACTAGATCAGGCGCGTGGTGACATTGCAGACGGCGTACCCTTGGTTGAAGCAGCTATGCGGGCAGGTTTCAGTGACCAGCCGCACATGACGCGGCAATTCAAAGCAGGCTACGGGATTTCACCGGGTCAGTGGCAACGATTGGTTCACAAAAACTAAGAATTTGAACAAAGCCGACCTTCGTTGGATCGTCGCGGAGGTCCGCAACGTCCGCACTCAATTTCTGGCATGTCCCGTTCTGAAGGCCCGGTTCACCCCTGAATAGCCTGCCAGCCAGCGATCAAAGGGTCTGTGAGTTTTGCCCTGGCCACAGCGCGGTTCAGTGACTGCTTTGGTCAGAAAGGCCATCCCGCAGGGCCTGAAGCCTGTCCAGAACAGCCCTGCGTTTCGCCTCAAGCTCCGCTCTGAGCCGGTCAATGTGCTGCAGCTTCTCGGTCAGCTTTTCTATGCCGCCCTCACATGGGCCAGCACCATCGTCGGAAAGGCAAGCACTCATGGAACGGATTTCGCGGGTTGAGAAACCCGTCGCGATGAAATCGCGGATGCGGCCCGCACGCCGCAGATCAGTTTCGCTGTAACTGCGGTATCCATTCTCCGTTCGCCCTACGTCCATCAGGCCTTCATTTTCATAGTGGCGCAACATGCGTTGCGTGATCCCCAGCCGCTCCGCAGCTTCCTTCACCTGCATTAGATTAACCTCCTCGAACCCTGACACATATGGAAATGTTGCTGGTGGCAATCAAGGGAGGACCGGGCGGGTGACCTCAACCGCCCGGTCCCGGACAGATCAGGCCGCCTCTGTGTCCGGCCGGCTGAAATTGACTTCACGGGTTACCTGCCAGCGCCCGTCCTCGAAAATGAAATCAATGCTAAGCTCGATATGCATCTTGGGCCCGCCCACCGGAATTTTCCGGGAAATGAGCACATGGCCGCGATCACCCTGCACGGTGAGGCTGTGAATCTTGGACCACATATGCTCTTCCGGGATTTTGTCTTTGAATGCTTCCGCCAGCATAGCCATAAAGCCTTGCTTTTGCAGAGTGACGAGGCGCCCGTCGATGCTCAAGTCCATCACAACGATATCTTCGTGATAGATTCGATCCAGTTCTTTCATGTTTGCACTTGTGCCGTACTTCATCAGGTCCTGGACCTTGGCATGCAGTGCGTCTGTAGTCTTTTCTGGCATCTGGTGTGATCTCCTATACGCGTCTCAATTGATGTCGATAGAAGTCACGCCTAGCGCGTTGACACTAACGTCAGGGTCAATGGGTTTTGTAGGTACTCACCCAGATTTCTTAGATCCGCCGTTCGGGTTGGATGCAGCATTGGTCGAAGCGGACACAATCAGCCTTGGGTGCACCAAGTGGTGCACAGGGGGTGTACAGGGGGTGCACAGATGCCACCCCCCTCCCCGGCCCGGATTTGAAGACAGCAAAAAGCCCCGGATGTATCCATCCGGGGCTTCCTGTTTTTGCGGTCTCTCCGGCTCAGCCGCCGAAGTCGTCCAGCATGATGTCCTCGCGGTCCACGCCCAGATCCAGCAGCATGTTGATCACCGACTGGTTCATGATCGGCGGGCCGCACATGTAGAACTCGCAGTCTTCCGGCGCCGGGTGGTTCTTGAGGTATTCCTCGAACAGAACGTTATGGATAAAGCCGGTGTAGCCTTTCCAGTCGTCCTCCGGCTGCGCGTCGGACAGGGCGACGTGCCATTCGAAGTTGTCGAACTCCTCGGCCAGCTGGTCGAAATCCTCGACAAAGAACATCTCCTTTTTCGAACGCGCGCCGTACCAGAAGCTGATTTTGCGGTTGCGGTTCTCCAGCCGTTTCAGCTGGTCGAAGATGTGCGAGCGCATCGGCGCCATGCCGGCGCCGCCGCCGATGAAAACCATTTCCTTGTCGGTCTCGCGGGCGAAGAATTCGCCGAACGGGCCGGAGATGGTGACCTCGTCGCCCGGTTTCAGGTTGAAGATGTAGGACGACATCTTGCCTGCCGGAATGTCGCTGCTGCCCGGCGGAGGAGAGGCGACGCGGACGTTCAGCATGATGATGCCCTTCTCGTCCGGGTAGTTCGCCATCGAATAGGCGCGCTCAACCGGCTCATCCACAACAGATTTGTACTGCCACAGGTTAAACCGGTCCCAGTCCTCGCGGTATTCTTCCTGCACGTCGAAATCAGTGTAGGACAGCTGGTGGGCGGGCGCCTCGATCTGGATGTAGCCGCCGGCGCGGAAGTTCACATCCTCGCCTTCGGGCAGCTCCAGCACCAGCGCCTTGATGAAGGTCGCCACGTTGTCGTTGGAGCGCACCTTGCAGCGCCATTTCTTGACGCCGAAGACCTCTTCGGGAACTTCGACTYCCATGTCCTGCTTGACCGCAACCTGACAGGACAGGCGGTCGCCGCAGGCGGCCTCGCGTTTGGTGATGTGGCTTTCCTCGGTCGGCAGGATCGAGCCGCCGCCGGAATGCACACGCACCCGGCACTGGGCGCAGGTGCCGCCGCCGCCGCAGGCGGAGGGGACGAACAGTTTCTCTGCCGCCAGCGTCTGCAGCAGCTTGCCGCCCGCAGGCACCGAGATGGTTTTTTCACCGTTGATGGTGATGTTGACGTTGCCGGACGCGACCAGGCGGGAGCGGGCGGCCAGGATGATGGCCACCAGCGCCAGCACGATCAACGTGAACAGGACAACGCCGAGCGAGAAAGTTTCCATAACTTCAGGCGCTCCCTTACAGTTTGACGCCGCTGAAGGACATGAAGGCCATCGCCATCAGACCCGCGGTGATAAAGGTGATGCCCAGGCCCTGCAGGCCGTCCGGCACGTCGGAATACTTCAGCTTCTCGCGCACGCCCGCCATCGCGGTGATCGCCAGCGCCCAGCCAAAGCCGGAGGAGAGGCCGTAAGTGGTTGCTTCCGCGAAGTTGTAATCGCGTTCCACCATGAACAGCGAGCCGCCCAGGATGGCGCAGTTCACCGTGATCAGCGGCAGGAAGACCCCCAGCGCGTTGTAGAGCGGCGGGAAATACTTATCGAGGATCATCTCCAGGATCTGCACCATCGCCGCAATCACCCCGATATAGGAGATCAGGCCGAGGAAGGTCAGATCCACATCCGGGAAGCCCGCCCAGGCCAGCGCGCCCGGCTTAAGCAGGTAGGTCAGCAGCAGGTTGTTGGCCGGCACGGTGATGGCCTGCACGACCATGACCGAAATCCCCAGCCCCAGCGCGGTGGAGATCTTCTTGGACACCGCGATGAAGGTGCACATGCCCAGGAAGAAGGAGAGCGCGAGGTTCTCGACAAAGATGGCCTTAACGGCGAGTGAAATCAGCCCTTCCATCAGTGCGCCTCCACATTCTGGATTTTATATTCACGCTCTTCCACCTGCTGCGGCTTCCAGGTGCGGAAGCCCCAGATCAGCAGGCCGATCACGAAGAACGCCGAGGGCGGCAGCAGCAGCATGCCGTTCGGCACATACCAGCCGCCGTTGTTCACGGTTTCCAGGATGGTGATGCCGAACAGAGAGCCGGAGCCAAACAGCTCGCGGATGATACCGACCAGCATCAGGATCAGGCCATAGCCCAGGCCATTGCCGATACCGTCGACAAACGACGCCACCGGCGGGTTGCTCATGGCAAACGCCTCGGCGCGGCCCATCACAATACAGTTTGTGATGATCAGGCCGACGAAGACCGACAGGGTCTTGGAGATCTCAAAGGCATAGGCCTTCAGCACCTGGTCCACCAGGATCACCAGCGAGGCGATGATCACCATCTGCACGATGATCCGGATCGAACTGGGGATCTGGTTCCGCAGCATCGAGATGAACATCGATGAGAACGCGGTCACGAAGGTCACCGCCAGGGTCATCACAAAGGCCACCTGCAGGGATGACGTCACAGCCAGCGCCGAGCAGATGCCCAGAACCTGCAGCGTGATCGGGTTGTTGTCGACCAATGGGTCGACCAGCATGTCTTTCTTGGTCTGCGCCATCAGAGCTCTCCCGCTTTAAGGGCGGCCAGGAAGGGTGCGTAGCCCTCTTCGCCCATCCAGAATTTCACCAGGTTGTCCACGCCGACAGAGGTCAGCGTCGCACCAGCCAGCGCATCAATGTGGTGGTCGGGGCCAGCCGGGCCTTGCGCCTTGGCAACGCTGATCTGCAATTCGCCGCTTTCGTCATGCAGCTTCTTGCCGCTCCACAGGGACTTCCAGCGCGGGTTGTCCACCTCGGCGCCGAGGCCCGGGGTTTCGCCGTGCTGATAGAACTGCAGGCCAAAGATGTCGTTGCCGTTTTCCTCAACCGCGATGAAGCCGTAGAGGGTCGACCACAGGCCGTAGCCGTGAACCGGCAGGATCACCTTGTCCAGATCGCCGTTTTCCTCGCGCAGCAGGTACACGGTCTTGTAGCGCGACTGGCGGCCGATGCCTGCCGGGTCGTTGTCAAGCGCACGGCTCAGCTCCGGATCCTGCGCGGCGGCCAGATCGTCGAAATTGGCAGCGTCGAACTGGTCGGTGAACTCACCGGTTTCCAGATCCAGCACCTGCGGCTCAAAGGCAGCGAAGGCCTCCGCCACTTTGATGCCCGGCTCATAAAGGCCGGCCACCTGCAGAACGTTCAGCTGCTTGTCGCGTTTGCGGTTCACTTCCTGCACCGGGCGCAGAGACACCGCGGCGGTGGACACGATCATCGAGGCCACCAGGCAGACGGCAACAGCGATGAACAAAGTCTTGCCGACGGAATCCGGCGATGCGGCCAGGAAGCGGCCAATCAGGCCCTTGCTTTGGGTATCAGCCATGGCGGCGCGCCCTCCGTTTGATGTTGGCCTGCACGACGAAGTAGTCGATCAGCGGTGCAAAGACGTTGCCGAACAGGATCGCCAGCATCATGCCTTCGGGGAAGGCCGGGTTCAGCACCCGGATCAGCACCACCATCACGCCGATGAGGGCACCGTAGATGTAGCGGCCCGCGTTGGTGTGGGATGCGGACACGGGTTCGGTCACCATGAACACCAGGCCGAATGCATAGCCGCCCAGTACCAGGTGCCAGTACCACGGCATCGCAAACATCGGGTTGCTGTCGGAACCGATCAGGTTCAGCAGCATCGAGAAGGCGATCATGCCCGCCAGGCAGCCCACGATCAGGCGCCAGTTGGCGATCTTGGTGAACAGCAGGAAGCAGAGGCCGATGGCACAAGCCAGCGTCGAGGTCTCGCCAAAGCTGCCCTGGATGGTGCCAAAGAACGCATCCGACCATTCAATGCCCTTGGCAGCCAGCGCCTGCACGCCGTCGGCGGCAGTCACACCCAGCGCGGTCGCGCCGGAGAATCCGTCAACCGGGGTCCAGACAGCGTCGCCCGACATGTTTGCCGGATAGGCAAAATACAGGAACGCACGGCCCACCAGAGCCGGGTTCAGGAAGTTCTTGCCGGTGCCGCCAAAGACTTCCTTGCCGATCACCACGCCGAAGATGATACCAAGCGCCACCTGCCACAGCGGCGCGGAGGCCGGCATGATCAGGGTGTAAAGCATCGAGGTCACCAGGAAGCCCTCGTTCACCTCATGGCCGCGCACGGTGGCAAAGATGACTTCAAAGATGCCGCCCGCAACCAGCGTCACGATGTAGATCGGCAGGAAGTAGAGGAACCCGTGCGCGATGTTGGCCATCGGGTTCGCCGCGTCCAGCGAGATGCCGAACATCTGCAGCAGCGCAATCCGCCAGCCGGTGGCCGCATCAGCTCCAAGCGCGGCAATTGCCGAGTTCGCCTGATAGCCGGTGTTCCACATGCCCCACAGAATGCAGGGGATGGTGGCGATCACCACATAGGTCATGATCCGCTTCATATCGACGTATGAACGGGCATGCGGCGCCACGGTGGTGACGGTTTTCGGGGTATAAAGGAAGGACTCCACCATCTCGTAGACGGGGAAGAGCTTTTCGTATTTGCCCCCCTTCTCGAAATGCGGCTCGATCCTGTCAAAGAAGCTGCGCAATCCCATCCGGCTCAGCCCTCCTTTTCAATCTTGGTCAGGCAGTCGCGCAGCGCCAGCCCGTATTCGTACTTGGCCGGGCAGGCAAAGCCGACGAGGCCCATGTCCTCTTCGTCGAGCTCCAGCGCACCCAGCGCTTGTGCGGTGTCGGTGTCCATCACCAGCAGCGCGCGCAGCAATTGCGTCGGCAGGTAGTCCTGCGGCATCAACTGCTCAAAGGTGCCGGTGGGCACCATCGCCCGGCGGCCGCCGTTGAGGTTACTGGTGAGGTTGAACAGTTTGCGGCTGAGGGCAGAGCCCAGCACCGGCTGCACCGCGTATTTGCCGCCCATCGGGCGAATCCAGCCCAGGGTGTGCTGCTTGCGGTCTTCTTCGATGATCGCAACCTGGCGGGCAAAGCGGCCCAGGAACGCCAGCGAACCAGCCGCCTGGCGGCCCGACAGGATCGAGCCGGAGATCACCCGCACCGGACCGTCCGAGGCAATCTCGCCACGGGTCAGCTCATCGGTGGAGGCACCGGTGACGGTGCGGACCAGACGGGGGCTGCGCGCGGCGGGACCAGAGACGGCAACCACGGTGGAGGGATCCAGGTGGCCGGTCAGCAGCAGGCGGCCGATGGCGATCACGTCCTGATATGAGACGGTCCAGACCTGATCGTCCGCGCGGACGGGATGCAGAAAATGGATGTGGGTGCCAGCCAGGCCCGAGGGATGCGGGCCGGAGAAACCTGCAGCCTCGACACCGGCAAGGTTGGCGCCCGGAATGCTGTCGCCCGTCTTCTGGCACAGATAGGTGGTGCCGTCGGTCAGCAGGGTCACGGCCTTCAGGCCTGCCTCAAACGCCTCAGCCGCATCATTGATGATCACGGCGGCATCAGCGGCCAGCGGCTCACTGTCCATCGCGGTCACGAAGATCGCGGCGGGCTTGCTCCCCGGCTGCGGCATCTTGGAATAGGGACGGGTGCGGAAGGAGGTCCAGAGGCCCGCGGCGCACAGCTTCTCGGTCAGGCCCTCGGCGGTGTCAGCATTGCCGGTGGCCGAGAAATCAACGCCGGTATCCTCGGCATCGGACACCGCGATCACCACGCTTTCCAGAACCCGGCGCGCGCCGCGGTTGATCGCCACGACCTTGCCGGTCACCGGCGCGACCATAAGCGCGGCCTCGGCATCCTTGTGGCAGAACAGCGGAGTGCCGCGCTGGACCTCCTCGCCTTCCTGCACCAGCATGCGGGGTTTCAGGCCCATGTAGTCGGGGCCCAGCACGGCCACCGAGGTGATGGAGGGGCCGTCGTGGATCACCTGCTCCGGTGCGCCTGTCACCGGCAGATCCAGCCCCTTTCTCAAGTTAAATGTCTTCATATTTGCGCTACGTCCCTCCAAGGCCGAATCCCGTGGCGGTTCTTACCCCGTTCCGGCAGCGGCGGCAAAGAAAACGCACAAAACGCCGTTTTCCGCACATCCGCACAGCCTGTCCTGATTTTCCGGCGCACTCGAATCAAATTCGGCACCGAATGGCAAGGCTGTGCCCCTGCCTGTTTCCCAATTTCCTGTGTACTGCGCGCTTTTATCAGATTGTTGGCGCTCACGCACTTCGGGAAACCGTCAAAGCAGACAGGCGGAAACGGCAACGCCGTTCCCGCAGGCTCCGCCGGGGCGGGCCAGTCCGGCAGCCAGTCTCAACACGCGGTTGAAACTGATTCTACCAAATACTGCGTATTCAGGCCTCCCAGACAGCCTGCGGCGCGCCCATCAGATCCCGGTCCACGGTGATCCCCAGTCCGGGCGCGTCCGGCACCAGCACGCCGCCATCCCGCACCGGCGCGTCGAACTCTGCCGTTTTCAGCGTCACCATATCGCGGCAGTCCAGGATGCAGCGGAGACTGCGCTCCGGCACCGTCGCGCCCAGATGGGCGATGGCGGAGAACGCCACCACAGACCCGACAGTGTCCTGCACGCTGACGGTCGCGCCCGCGGCCAGGCACATGTCGCGGTGCCGCCGCCCGTGGGTCAGCCCGCCCGCCTTGGAGATCTTGAGGCCGATACCGTCGGCCACGTCCTCCGCCAGCATCAGGGCGATGTCCTCATCCTGCTGCACCAGTTCATCCAGAATGATCGGCACGTTGCAGCGCTTGCGCAGCGACATGGTCTCACGCCAGGTCTTGCAGGGCGCCTCCAGCACGAAATCCAGCCCCTCCGGCAGCATCTGCAGCATCCGCAGCGCGGTTTCCGGCGTCAGCCCGCCATTGGCATCCACCAGAAAGAACTCACCCGGCTGCCGGTCGGCCAGCGACGCGCGGATGCGTTCGGCATCCAGCGCCGGACCGCCCTCTGCATCCAGCGCGCCGATTTTCACCGAATGACCCAGATAGCCCATCTCCCGGTGCTGCGCGACGCGGGCGCGCATGTCCTCGGGGCTGCCCGCATAGATCGAGGAGATCACCGGCAGGCGTTTGCCCGTCGAGCCGCCCAGCAACTCGCAGACCGGCAGGTTCACCGATTTGCCGAACAGGTCCCAGCACGCGAGGTCAATTGCCGACTTGGCGTGGTTGTGGCCCAGCAGCGCCTCATCCATCGCCTCGTTGATGCGGTCCATCTGCCGCGGGTCGCGGCCCAAGAGATACGGCGCAATCTCGGCAATCCCGGCCCGCGTGCCCAAGGCATGCGACGCAATATAGGTGGAGCCGAACGGCGTGCTTTCGCCCCAGCCCTCAAGCCCCGTATCGGTGGTAATGCGCACGAAGGACGCATCAAAGCTGCGGTACTCCCGCCCGCCCGACAGGGTGTAGACGCCGCCGGAATAGGGCAGGTCCAGCTGGTACAGCTCGATCTTCTTGATTTTCACCCGGACACCTCCGGGACCATCAGAACCAGCTTGCCGGTATGCTTCTTGCTCAGGAAGTCCTCCTGCGCGGTGGCGATCTCGCTCAGCGGATAGGTCTTGGCGACCAGCGGGCGGATTTCACCTGCTTCAATGTAAGAGATCAGATTGGTGAACACCTCATCCTCCTGGAAGGTGCAGCCCATCAGGGTCAGGTCCTTGAGGTAGAGCGTGCGCACGTCGATCTCGCTGATCGGCCCGGCGATGGCCCCGGCGGTGGTGTATCGCCCGCCCCGGCGCAGCACATCGAGGAACGACGGCCATTGCGGACCCGCCACCAGGTCAACCACCACGTCAATGGAGCCTTCGCCCAGTTCCTTGACCAGATCCGCGTTGCGGTCCACCACCTGGTCGGCGCCAAGCGCCAGAACTTCATCCGCCTTGGCGGCAGAGGACAGCGCAATCACCGTGGCACCGCGGCGCTTGGCCAGCTGCACGGCGGCAGAGCCGACACCGCCGGAGGCGCCGGAAATCAGCACGGTTTCCGCGCCCAGGCCAACACGGTGCAGCATGTTCTCCGCGGTGGAGTATGCACAGGGGATTGAGGCCAGCTCGGCATCGGACCAATCGCAGTTCACCGCATGGGTTTCGCGCGCAGGGGCCATCGCAAACTGGGCAAAACCGCCGTCGCATTCGCTGCCGAAGGTCCAGCATTCATAGGGACGGTAATCCACATAGGTTCGCAGCATGTTGCGCACCAGCACCCGCTCGCCGRTGCGGACAGGATCAACCCCCTCCCCCACCGCGGCGATATGCCCGCAAGCGTCGGCGCCTTGGATGCGCGGGAATTCMAGCGGCTTGCCGGACCAGCTGGCGTCATCGTCGTTGACGCTGTCAAACCCGCTGGCGCCGCCCGCGTTGGTGTCGGCATCGACCGCCTTGGAGTACCAGCCGATGCGGGTGTTGATGTCGGTGTTATTGATGCCTGCCGCCGCCACGCGGATCAGCACCTCGCCAGGGCCGGGCTGCGGCACCGGCACATCTGTGCGGTATTCCAGTTTTTCGATGCCGCCGTGGCCGGTCAAAAGAACTGCCGCCATTTTTTCCGGAATCATGTCCCGTCCTCCCTGCAAGCATGCTGCCCAAATGCGGGGACCGGTTTTGGGCTACTCGAACATGCAAATTCAAAAGCTCAGGCCTGTACCCCGTGCATGCAAATGAATGCGGCACAGGCCTTGGAATTAGATTGGCCGGCCCTCCCCTGCCGGCCAAAACAGGGCGCCTCCCCCGCGGAGGCAGCGCCCTGAAACTTGTCTCACAGCTCCAGCGGATGCGCGCGGCCTCGGTCCGCCAGGCGGCGGTTCAGTACCTTCGCTTCCGGCAATCCGGCCTCCAGCGCAAAGACAAAGGCGTGGGTCAGGTAGAAGCAGGCCGCGTCAATTTTGCCCGCCGCCTCCGCCTGGTCACCGGCCAGCGTGTACAGCCGGACCAGCTCTGCGCTGTCCTTGTCTTCATGCGCCTTCAGAAGTGCACGGTCGAGGTCTACGCGCTCCATCCCTCAGCCCTTCAGCGAGATCGCGATGTTCTTGGTGCGCACGTAGTTATACAGCGCCTCCAAACCCTTCTCGCGCCCGAAACCGGATTTGCCGACCCCGCCGAACGGGGTGGAGATGCCGCCCGCGAACCATTCGTTCACGAACACCTGACCGGCGCGCAGACGGTTCGCGACGCGATGCGCGCGCGCCAGGTCGCGGGTGAAGACGCCGGCCACCAGCCCGAACTCGGTGCCGTTGGCCATGGCAATCGCCTCGGCTTCGGTGTCAAACGGCGTAAAGCAGGTGACGGGGCCGAAAATCTCCTCCTGCGCGACACGGGATGCGGGGTCCACATCCGCCAGAATGGTCGGCGCCATGAAATAGCCCTCCCGCTCCAGCCGGGCACCGCCGGATGCCGCGCGGGCGCCGCTTTGGCGGGCGGTGGCAGCCAAGGTTTCGATGCCATCCAGCTGGCGGGCAGAGATCACCGGCGTGAGGCCAGGGTTTTCCAGCCCGTGTCCGACGCTCAGGCCATTTGCCAGCGCGGCGGCACGTTCGACTGCTTCGTCGTAGATCGAGCGGTGCACCAGCACCCGCGACATGGCGGAACAGACCTGCCCGGCGTTGTAGAAGATGCCGCTTTGCAGGGAGGACATCAGCGTGTCCAGATTGGCGTCCTCAAACGCCACCGCGGCAGATTTTCCACCCAGCTCCATCAGTGCAGGCGTCACCGGGTTGGCGGCCGCGCGCAGGATCGCCTGACCGGTCGGAACTGATCCGGTGAAGACGATCTGGTCAACGGCGGTGCTTTCCACCAGCCGCGCGCCCAGTTCTGCGCCGATGCCGTTCAGGATCGACACCGCCCCGGCCGGAACCTCAGCGCGTTCCAGCGCCACGCCCAGCATCGCCAGCGCCATCGGGTCCAGCTCCGGCGATTTGATGATCACCGAATTGCCCGCAGCCATCGCAGGCGCCAGCGACCGCGCCGCGATCGACACCGGAAAGTTCCACGGCACGATCTGGGCGGAAACACCGTAGGGCTCATAGACCGTATAGTCAGCGTAATCAGGGCCAAGCGGGATCGACTTGCCTTCGATCTTGTCGGCCATGCCGCCGTAATATTCGAAATACTGCGCGGCCTCTTCGAATTCATCATGCGCCGCGCTGAGGCTCTTGCCGCTTTCCCGGCACAACAGCTCCGCGCCTTCGTCCGCGATGCCGCGGATTTCAGCCGCGATACGCTGCATCAGCTGGCCGCGTTTGGCGGGTTTCATCGCGGCCAGATCGCCGCGCTCGAAACTTGCCCGTGCTGCCTCCAGCGCTTTGGCTAGGGACTCCTCACCCGCCAGCGCGCAGTCACCCACGTGGCTGCCGTTGCCCGGATCCTCGACGGCCATGCGTGCACCGCCGTCGCCTTCGACCCAGGAACCGGCCAGGAAATTCCTGGCCAGCCCGTCGTTCAGGAAAGAACTCATGCCTCGCGGCCCTTGGTCACCTGATCGGCCACCCAGGCGTGGAAGTTGTGGGTCGGCCCGTCCATCGCCGGCGAGAAACGGCCGCCGTCGAACAGCTCGCCATGGCGGCCCTTCTGCATGCCCTCGACAACAAAGACGTCTTCTTCGAACACGGTCTTCCACAGCTTGGCGTTCTCGGTGCGCAGCTCTTCCAGCTCCGGGGTCTCTTCCGGCGATTTGGAGTAGTAGAGCTCGATATGCTCGACGGTGTTTTCGGTGTCGACCGGTTCCAGGATAATCGCAAAGGCATGGTCGCGCTGCACACCCAGCAGGACGTTGGGGTAAACCGCAGTGTATTCGCCGCCCTCGTCCCACTTGCTGCTGAGGCCCTCGAAATCCGGGAACACTTCGTCGTTTTCGCCCTTCAGCTGGCGGTAAACCAGGGTGCCCTGGCCGGAATACTTGCCCGGCACCTCAATGTTGTAGTGGTCTTCCAGCCGGGAATAGCTGTTGAGGCCCGGATGCACCCACGGCAGATGATAGCTCTCGCAGTAGTTCTCCACTGCCAGCTTCCAGTTGGTTTTGACTTCCAGCTTGAAGCCGGAGTCTTCGCCGCCGTGATGCACCGGGGTGTCGAATTCCTTCCAGCGCTCCAGCAGGTCGGCATGGGCCTCCTCGAACTCCGGCGCGGAGCCGTCAACGTTCACAAACACCACGTCGCGCCAGACGTAGGAGCGGATGCGGACCAGGCCCAGCTCGTCCAGCTTGATGTCTTCATGCTTGTTGTTGCCGGGGCCGCCCACATGCGGGGTGGAGACCAGGCGGCCATCCAGGCCATAGCACCAGCTGTGATAGGCGCAGCGGATCGCGCCGCGGATCTTGCCGGCCTTCTCGACCAGGATCATGCCCCGGTGGCGGCAGGTATTCTGGAAAACGCCGATCTCGCCGTCCTTGTCGCGCACGATCAACAGCGGCATGCCCAGGAAATTCACCGGCTTCGCATAGCCCGGCTCCGGCACGTCCTTGCCAAAGCCGATACCGGACCAGTTGGCAAACAGCACCGAACGTTTTTCTTCGGCAAAGACGGCGGGGTCGATGTAATGGGCGTTCGGCAGGCCGTTGGCAACGTTGACCGGAGCCATCACCGGGGCAAGCGAGTCATGCTTGTTCATCTGGGGTCTCTCCAAGGCAGGAAAAAGATGTGCGCGTTCTGCGCCATTGAAGGCAGAGACCAGATTCACTCAATATCAGGAATTTTCGCGCTGAGGTTAGCTGAGCTCATCCGAGCTTCGATTGACCTCGCCAATCACCCATTTGCGAAGCAAACGGGCGGATTCCGACAATTCCGCGTCCGGCCGTCCGACCAGATGGAAGCCGTGCGGCGCCGCCAGAACATGCGGGCCGATCGGCACCAGCTGGCCGGTGGTCAGCAGTGGGTGCAGCAGCCGCTGCCAACCTAAGACCAGCCCCACCCCGTCCTGCGCCGCCTGCAGCGCTACGGCGTAGTTGTTGACCCGCACACCGGGCGCGATGGGGCCGTCATAGCCCAGCTGCTGGAACCAGTCCGCCCAGGTGGTCCAGCTCTTGTCGTCGGACTCCAGATGCAACAGCCGCTCTTGCGCCAGATCCTCCAGCGGGCAGCCGGTCAGCCGCTCCGCCAGTTCCCGGTTGCCGACCGGCACCAGATGGTCGCGGTAAAGCTCCGTCTGTTCCAGACGGGTATCGCGCTCGCGCCCGTAGCGGATGTAGAAATCCACATCCGGCATGCTGCGCAGCGGCCGGTCGTTGACGATCTGGTTGACGTTCACATCCGGGTTCTGCCGCCAGAACCGCACCACTGAGGGCGACAGCCACAGCGAGGCCACCGCCGATGTGGAGCCGATGGTGACGGTATCGCCGGTCTGCCGGTCGCGGATGGTCTTGAGGCTGAGGGAAATCTTGGAAAACGACGAGGCGAGGGTTTCAAACAGCGCCTCGCCCTCTTCTGTCAGCTCCACGCCCCGGTGCTTGCGCTGAAACAGCGGCGCCTGCAGCTCCGCCTCCAGCGCCTTGACCTGGTGGCTGACCGCACCGGGGGTGACGGACAGTTCCTGCGCCGCGTTCTTGAAGCTCAGATGCCTTGCCGCGGCCTCGAACGCGGCCAGGGTGGTCAGCGGCGGCAGGTTGTAATGGCGGCGGGACATCTGCGGCTCCTGGCATATGGCTCGGGTGAGTGATCCTCATTTCAATATGAGGAAAACATCTTTGAAGGCCAGACCGGAAATTTCAGGCGGGAGCCGTTTTCATACGATGAAACCGGCCATGAAAAATCGATTTTTCATGGCCGGAAACCGCGCCGGTTTCCGGCTGCCTCACTCGATCCGGCTGCGTTGCAGCATCGGGGTCACGTTGAAGGCGGCCTTGTAGACCCGTGAAAAGTGCCCTGGGCTGTCGAACCCGCAGGACAGTGCCACGTCTGTGACCGAGGCCTCGGTCTGGATCAGCAGGTTGCGGGCGCGTTCCAGCCGCATCTCCATCGAGTACTTTTTCGGCGAAGTGTTCAGGTATTTGCCGAACAGCCGCTCCAGCTGGCGGGTGGAGATGCCGATCTCCTCTGCAATGCGGGCGGGGGAGATGGGATCGCTGATGTGGTCATGCATCATCTGGATGGCGCGGGCCAGATGCGCGTTGCGCATGCCGTTGCGCGATTGCAGCGAAACCTTCTGTTCAGCCGTGGCATTGCGCACCGCGTTATAGACCATCTGGTCGGCAACCGCGACCGCCAGGTCATAGCCGTGTTCCCGCTCAATCAGGTGCAGCATCAGATCCGCCGTGGCAGTACCGCCGGAGGCGGTAACGTGTTTTTCGTCGGCCACAAACACGCTGCGCACCAGGTTCACCTCCGGGAACGCCTCCATGAAGCTGTCGTGGTACTCCCAGTGGATCGCTGCCTGCATACCATCCAGAAACCCGGCCTCCGCCAGCACCCAGGCGCCGGAGCACAGCGCGCCCACCGCAACGCCGCGCGCCTTTTCCCGCCTCAATGCCGCCAGCAGCGGTTTTGTCACATGATTGCGCATATGGATGCCCGAAAGGGCAAACAGGCGGTCGCTTTTCGGAGTCGCGTCAAACCCGTAGTGCACCAGCGTCACAGATCCATTGGAGCAGGTCGCGGTCTCGCCGTTTTCCGATCCGAACGACCATTCGTACAAGTCCTCGCCGCTGACAAGGTTGGCGATCCTGAGCGGCTCCACCGCGCAGGAAAACGCCAGATGCGAGAACTCCTCCACTAGGAGAAAGGCAAAATGCTGTGTCTTGGTCATGGCTTGCCCCAGAAAAGAGGGACTGCGCGAGGGGGTTGCCCCGCGCAGCCCGGTGGCACGGGTGTGCCTGCTATTATTCCGCTGCCGCGCGGGCCGCGTCCAGCCAGCTGTCGTAAGTTTCGCGGTTGGCCTCGATCCATGCGTCCACGTGGCGGTCGATGTCGTCCGAGCTGTCCTCGCCATCCGCAATCAGCTTGTTCTGGGCCGAGATGTCGTTGATGTCGATCTTGGCCAGTTCGAACAGCTTGGTCGCGGCCGGGTTGGCGGCCAGGAACTCATCGGTGGCAACAACGCGGATGCTGTCCACGGCGAAACCCAGGTCCTTGCCATTGAAGGTGGTGTCGCCGGCGGCACCGTCGGGCAGCGAGGAATAGGGCACCGCCAGGAACTCCACATCCTTGCCCGGCACCAGGGCGCCGGAGACCCAGTAGGGCGTCCAAGTGTAGTAGAGCACGTTTTCGCCGGCTGCGTTGCGGGCGATGGTGTCGGCGATGATGGCGTTATAGGCCCCCTGGTTGTGGTTCACGGTGTCGCGCAGGCCGAATTCACTCAGCTGATGCTCGATCACCCGCTCGCAGCCCCAGCCCGGCACGCAGCCGGCCAGATCGGCCTTGCCGTCGCCATCGGCGTCGAACATTTTGGCCTTTTCCGGGTCGGTCAGGTCGCCCAGGTTCTGGACCCCTGCATCATAGGCCGACTTGTTGACCAGATAGCCCTGCAGCGCGCCCTCGATCAGGGTGCCGACCTTCTCCAGCACCGCGTCGCCGCCGGACTCCTCAAAGAAGGTATGGTGCAGGGTATTCCAGTGCACCGCGGTGAAATCGGCGTCGCCGGTTCCCAGCGCCAGATGCACGGTCTGCGCCTCGACTTCCTGCGGCTCGGCCACCTCATAGCCCAGATCCTCCAGCGCGCGGAACAGGATGCGGTGCTGGAAGAACTCCTCCAGATAGGACTGGATCACCGGGCGCACGGTGACGCCTTCGCCGGGTTTCTCGCTGGCAAACACAGCGCCTGCCAGCATGGTCGAGGCTGCCAGCGCAGCCAGTGCGGTCTTCCTGAACATGAATAGGTCCTCCCTTGGGTGTTCAGATGAAAGTGAAAGTCAGTTTTTGCCGGCCAGGCGCAGCACCGCGCCGACCGGACCGCCCTGCCACCAGTGGCGGTGGCCGCGGTCACGACCCGACTGGCCCATTCCTTGCGTGATGCGGTCCAGCACGATGGCCAGGATCACGATGCCGAGGCCGCCAACCAGCGCCTTGCCCGCATCCAGGCGGCCCATGGCGCGCAGCACCTCGTTGCCCAGCCCCTTGACCGAGATCATCGAGGCGATCACCACCATCGACAGCGACAGCATGATGGTCTGGTTGACGCCGGCCAGGATGGTTGGCGTGGCCAGCGGCAGTTCGACCTTGAACAGAATCTGGCGCGGGCTGGCGCCAAAGGCGCGCGCGGCCTCCACCACAGAGGCATTGACGCCGCGGATGCCAAGGCTGGTGAGGCGGATCAGCGGCGGCAGCGCAAAGATGATCGTCACGATCACGCCGGAGACATTGCCGATGCCAATCAGCATCACAACGGGCACCAGATACACAAAGGCCGGGATCGTCTGCATGGTGTCCAGCACCGGCCGCATCGCCGCTTCGAACCGGTCGTTCTTGCCCGCCAGCACCCCAAGCGGCAGGCCGATGATGAAGCACAGGATCACCGCCGACACCACAATCGCCAGTGTGGTCATCGCCAGCCCCCAGGCGTTCGGCGACAAAAAGCCAAGCGCCAGCATCGACACGCCGACCAGAATAGCCACCCGGCGGCCCGCGGCCTGCCAGGCGATCAGCACCAGCAGCGCCAGCATAATTAGCGGCGGCACCGCATTCAGCGCAGTGTCGATGCCGACGATCATCTCGTTGAAGAACTTCTTCACCGGCTGGATCAACGCACGGTTGGCAATTGCCCACTGCTTGACCCCATCCGCCGATTCAGCCAGCCCCAGATCAACCGCGGAAAACGGGTCGAGGATGCTGTTGGTGTTTTCTGCCATGGTCTTGCCTCCTCAGATCGCTTGGCTGCCGTCGTCGCCGGCGTGGCCCTGGATGCCGCGCAGCAGGGCGTTCTTGGTAACGATGCCGATGGGCTTGCCATCCGCCTTGACCACCACCGGGTGCTGGGTGGTGATCGACAGGTTGACCAGATCGTCCAGCGAATGGTCGGGGTGCGCTTCCGGCCAGCTGCCGAGGTCGATCGGCCCCTGCCGCTGTTCGAAGGCGGCGACCGGCTCCATGATCTTGCCCGCGGAAATCAGCTCCAGCTTGGAAATGCCCGCGACGAAATCGGCGACGTAGTCGTCCGCCGGGTTAGTCACGATGTCCTCCGGCGTGCCGACTTGCACCAGCGCCCCGTCCTTCATGATGGCGATGCGGTCGCCGATGCGGATCGCCTCGTCCAGGTCGTGGGTGATGAACAGGGTGGTCTTCTTCATCTCCGCCGACAGCGACATGAACTTGTCCTGCAGCTGGCGGCGGATCAGCGGGTCGAGCGCCGAAAACGGTTCATCCATCAGCAGGATCGACGGGTCGGCGGCAATGGCGCGCGCCAGCCCCACCCGCTGCTGCATCCCGCCCGACAGCTCATCGGGGTATTTCTGGTCCCAGCCGTTGAGGTCCACCGCGTCGATGGCGCGCATCGCATTCTCGCGGCGTTCGCGCACATCGTGGCCGCGCACCTCCTGGCTGAAGGAGACGTTTTCTAGCACGGTGCGGTGCGGCATCAGCGCCATGTTCTGGAACACCATGCCGATCTTCTCCGCCCGCACCTCGCGCAGGTCCTTGGCGGACAGCTGATTCACGTCCTGACCTTCGATGAATAGCTGGCCCGAGGTCGGCTCGATCAGCCGGTTCACGTGGCGAATCAGGGTCGACTTGCCCGACCCCGACAGGCCCATGATGCAAAAAATCTCGCCCCGCCCGACGGTGAAGGTCGCATCCTGCACCCCCACCACACAGTCGAAGCGGTCGCGCACCTCAAGCTTGCCAAGCCCCTGTTCCTGCACGGCTTTCATTGCCTCATCAGCGCGGCGGCCAAAGATCTTCCACAGATTCCGGCAGTCAATCACGGCCTCATCAGGTTGCGTCGTCACCTGTTCCCCTCCTCCAGAAAACTTTCATGACATACAGCACATTTTTTCTCTGTACACAATTTGTATTTTCTCATAACACAGAATGAGCAATCAGGTTGCACAGACCTGTGCCGCCGGGCCATCCTGCCGGCACAGGTTCAGATGCAACGATGGAGACTGAGATGAAGGACGCGTCCAAAAACAGGAAAGCAGAGCTTTATGGCCACCTGAAAACGGCCATCATGACGCTTGCCCTGCGGCCGGGCGCCGATCTCGACGAATCGAAACTGTCGGAGGAGTTCCAGCTGTCGCGCACCCCGCTGCGCGAAGTGCTGCGCCAACTGGCGGGCGAAGGCTATGTCGATCTGCGGGAAAACCGCGGCGCGCGGGTCAGCGAGATGTCGCACATGACCCTGCGCGATTTCTTCCTGGCGGCGCCGATGATCTACGGCGCGGTGCTGCAGCTGGCGGCCAAAAACGCCACCGAGGTGCAGATCGCCGCGCTGAAGGCGGCGCAGGAGGATTTCAAAGCGGCGCTGCGCACCGGTTCCGGCGCTGACCGGGCGATGGCCAACAACCGCTTTCACGAGATCACCGGCGAGATGGCCGACAACATCTATCTCGCCCCCTCCTTTCAGCGTCTGCTGATCGACCATGCCCGCATCGGCATGACCTTCTACCGCCCCCAGGACCGCCAGATGGCGGACAACCTGGGCGAGGCCAGCACCCAGCACGACGCCATCATCGCGGCCATCGAGGCCGGCGACGAGGCGGCGGCGGGGCAGCTGGCGATTGACCATTGGAACCTGTCGCGCGACCAGATCGAGCTGTTCGTCATGCCCGCCGGGCTTGACGTGCCGCTGGGGACGGTGGCGCGCAAAACCCCTGCATGAGGACCCAGATGACCCCAATATTCCGGTTTGAGGGGATATACACCCCCGTCGTGACGCCCCATTTCGAGGACGGCAGTGTCAATTGGGACGCGCTGGCTGACGTCATCGAATACCTGATTGACGCCGGCGTGCACGGGCTAATATCCGGCGGCTCCACCGGCGAAAACTACGCCCAGACCGTGGAGGAGCGCATCGCGCTTGCCCGCTTCACCCATGAACGGCTGGCGGGCCGCCTGCCGCTGGTGGTGGGCACCGGCGCGATGCTGACCAGCGACTCCATCGCGCTGGCGCAGGGCGCCAAGGAAATCGGCGCGGATTCGATCCTGCTGGCCTCGCCCCCCTACTCGGTCCCGACCGACCGCGAAAACGCGCTGAACGCGCTGGCCATTGACAAGGCCGCCGATCTGCCGGTGATGCTCTACAACTACCCGCACCGCACCGGCACCATGATGGGCGAGGAGTTCCTCGACCGGGTCGGCCGTTCCCGCAACTTCTGCGGCATCAAGGAAAGCTCCGGCGATATCAACCGGGTGCACCTGCTGGCCCGCGACTACCCGCATATCCAGCTGGGCTGCGGCATGGACGACCAGGCGCTGGAATTCTTTGCCTGGGGCGCGCCCTTCTGGGTCTGCGGCGGCTCGAACTTCCTGCCCAAGGAACACGTCGCGCTCTACAATGCCTGCGTGATCGAGGGCAACTTTGCCAAGGGCCGCCGCATCATGTCGGCGATGATGCCCTTGATGCGCGTCCTCGAACAGGGCGGCAAGTTCATCCAGACCATCAAGCACGGCGTCACCATGAACGGCATCGAAGCCGGTGCCATGCGCGCGCCGCTGAAGGGGCTGAACAAGGACGACAAACGCGCGCTGGAACAGGTCGTACGGGTGCTGAAACAGAAAATCGCAGATATCGAGGCGGAGGGTTAAGGAATGACTTTGCTTACTCAGGACGAATACAAATCCATCGCCGCCAATCTGGACCTGCCCACGGGCGCGTTCATCGACGGCAAGTTCTGCCCGACCGCGTCCGGCAAGACCTTTGAAACCGTGAACCCGGCCACCGGCGAAAAGCTGGCGGATATCGCCTCCTGCGGTGCCGCGGACGTTGATTTCGCGGTTGAAAAGGCGCGCGAGGCCTTCGACGATGGCCGCTGGTCCCGCCTGCACCCGTCAGAGCGCAAGGACGTGCTGATCCGTCTCTGCAAGCTGATGACCCGCAACGCCCATGAACTGGCGGTGATGGAAAGCCTCGACAGCGGCAAGACCATCTATGACTGCGAAACCGTCGATGTGCCGGAGACCATCCACTGCCTGAAATGGCACGCGGAGGCGATCGACAAGATCTATGACCAGGTGGCGCCAGCGTCGGACGATCACATCGCCATGGTGGTGCGCGAGCCCATCGGCGTGGTCGGCCTGGTGCTGCCCTGGAACTTCCCGCTGCTGATGCTGGCCTGGAAAATCGGCCCGGCTCTGGCCGCAGGCTGCTCCCTGGTTGTGAAACCGGCGGCGGAAACCACCCTGACCGCGCTGCGCGTGGCCGAGCTGGCGATGGAAGCCGGCCTGCCCCGCGGTGTCTTGAACATCGTGCCCGGCGGCGGTGCCGATGTGGGGGAACCCATCGGCCGCCACATGGATATCGACATGGTCTCCTTCACCGGCTCCACCGTGACCGGCAAGCGCTTCCTCACCTATTCGGCGGAGTCGAACGCCAAGGAAGTGGTGCTGGAGATGGGCGGCAAGAACCCCGCCATCGTCATGGACGACGCCGAGAACCTGGACCGGGTGGCATCGCATATCGTCAACGGCGCCTTCTGGAACATGGGCGAAAACTGCTCCGCCTCCTCCCGCCTGATCGTGCACAAGGACGTCAAGGCAGAGCTGCTGGAGCGCATCGCCCATCACGCCAAGGCTTGGAACGTGGGCGATCCGCTGGACCCGGAAACCCGCATGGGCGCACTGGTGTCCAAGGCGCATTTCGACAAGGTCTGCAGCTATCTGGAGCAGGCCGAAAACGTGGTGCTGGGCGGCAAGGCGCATGACGGCGCCTTTGTCGAGGCAACCGTGGTCGAAGTGCCGGGCAATGACGCGGTGCTGGCGCGCGAGGAAATCTTCGGCCCCGTCCTGTCGGTGATCGAGATTACCGGCTTTGACGAGGCCATCCGCATCGCCAATGACACCGAGTACGGCCTCTGCGCGTCGATCTTCACCGCCAACGCCAAACGCGCCATCCGCGGCGCCCGCGCCATCCGGGCAGGCACGGTGACCGTGAACAGCTTTGGCGAGGGCGACATCTCCACCCCCTTCGGCGGCTACAAACAGTCGGGCTTTGGCGGCCGCGACAACTCGGTTCACGCCCACGACCAGTACACCCAGCTGAAAACCATCTGGATCGACCTGGCCGACGACGCAGACGAGGCCGTGGATTGACCGCCTACACCGCCAAACGCCTGCCCCGGCAGACCGGCGCGGCGGGATGGAATGCCATCCTGCCGCCGCAGGCCGCGCTGCCGGTGCTGGAAAGTGATCTGACCGCCGATGTGACCATCATCGGCGGCGGATTTGCGGGCCTGTCCGCCGCCCGCCGCCTGCACCAGCTGGACCCCTCGCTGAAGGTGGCTTTGCTGGAGGCCGGGCGCTTTGCCGAGAGCTCCGCCGGGCGCAATTCCGGTTTCATGATCGACCTGCCGCATGATCTGGCCTCCGACAATTACGCCGGATCGGGGCTGGAGGCGGACAAGGCCGCGATTGCCTTTAACCGCAGGGCCATCGGGTTCGCCAAGGGCGTGGCGGAGGACTGCGCCCTGCCGCAGGAGATGTTCGACCCCGCAGGCAAGATCAACGCCGCCGCCACCCGCGCCGGCGACCAGCACAACCGTGATTTCGCCGCCCATCTGGAGCGGCTGGGCGAGCCGCATCAGCTGCTCAGCCAGCAGGACATGCAGGAGCGCACAGGCAGCCCGCACTACACCTCCGGCCTCTATGCGCCCGGCACGGTGATGATCCAGCCCGCCGCCTATATCCGCGCCCTTTCGGCACATCTGGCCGGGCAGATCAGCGTCTTTGAAAACACCCCCGCCACCGGGTTTGAAAAACAGGCGGATGGCTGGTGCGTCAGCACCCCCAAGGGGCGCATCAGCACCGGCAGAATTATCCTCGCCAACAACGGCCACCTGGAAAGCTTCGGCTTCTACCAGCGCCGCCTGATGCACATCTGCCTTTATGCCTCGATGACCGAGCGGCTGACGCCGGAGCAGATCAAACGCCTGGGAGGCACACCGCGCTGGTCGGTCACGCCTGCGGACCCGATGGGCACCTCCGTCCGGCGGATTTCCGGCTCTTACGGCGACCGCATCCTGGTCCGCACCTGCTCCAGCTTCCACCCGACAATCGAGACCAGCGACATGCGCCTGCGCAACGCCGGCTGGGTGCAGGACCGCAAGTTCAAAGAACGCTTCCCGCAGCTGCAAGGTGTCAAGATGGAACACCGCTGGGCCGGGATGCTCTGCCTCAGCCGTAACGGCTCCGCCGCGTTCGGCGAGCTGGACCAGGGCGTCTACTCCGCCTGCTGCCAGAACGGCCTCGGCATCGCCCGCGGCACGCTGCAAGGCATGGGCATTGCCGAATTGGTGCTGCAGGGCGGATCACAGATCGCCAGCCATTTCCTGGCCCAGCCGATGCCGCCCAAACTGCCGCCTGAGCCCTTTGCCTCGCTCGGCGCCAATACCTACCTGATGTGGAAGGAATGGCGGTCCGGCAAGGAATAATGGCTGGGGGCTCTGCCCCCCCCGCCTGCGGCGGCTCCCCCGGAGTATTTTTGCAAAGGTGAACAGGGGGGCCGGCTTTCTATCTCCAGCCACCTTCGGTTCAGGGCAGGCTCAGCTTGGCCATCCGCCCGCCGTCGACGGTATAGACCTGGCCGGTTATGAAGCCCGCATCCTCTGACGCCAGGAAGGCCACCAGCGCCGCCACCTCTTCCGGCTTGCCGGTGCGCGCCACCGGGTGAATGCCGGCAATATCGCGGCGGAAGGCCTCCGGATCCGGCATCCCTTCGATGAAATCCATGTTGAGCTCGGTGTCGATCCAGCCCGGCGCCACCGCGTTGCAACGAATGCCCTCGTGCCCGTGATCCACCGCCACCGCGCGGGTGAGCCCGTGCAGCCCAGCCTTGGAGGCGCAATAGGCGGCGTGGCCGGGGTTGCAGCCCAGCCCCTCGATAGAGCCTGTGTTGACGATGCTGCCGCGGGAAATACGCAGATGCGGCAGCGCTGCCTGGATCATCAGGAACGGCGCGGTCAGGTTCACCGTCAGATTGCGCTGCCAGTCGGCGAGGGTCATGTCCTCGACGCGCGCCTCCTGCATCATGCCGGCGTTGTTGACCAGCACATCCAGCCCCCCTGCCCTGCCGGCAACCTCCGCCACCACCTGCGCCGGGCTGTCCGGGCCGGTGAAATCCGCCGGGATTGCCTCGAACTCCGCATCCGCGCCGCGCTGCGCGGTGAACACCCGCGCGCCCTCGTCCCGCAGCCGCCGGGCAATCGCCAAACCGATGCCGCTGCGCCCGCCGGTGACCAGCGCAACCTTGCCCTGAAACCGCATCATGACACCGGTTTCCCGCCATTCACCTCCACCAGCGCGCCGCACATGTAGCGCGCCGCGTCCGAGGCCAGGAACATCACCACATCGGCGATATCCTCCGGCTCGGCGATCCGGCCCAGCGGAACGCTCCTGCCCAGCTCCGCCACCGCGGTCTCCGGATCAAAGCCCCGCTTGGCAAAACCGGTCCGCAGCATCGGCGTGTTCACCTCATTCGGGCAAACCGCGTTGATGCGGATGCCCTGATGCGCGTGGTCCATCCCCATGCACTGCGTCAGCGAGGCAATTGCCGCCTTGGTCATGCAGTAAAGCGCATGGTTCGGCCCCGGGTTCCTGCCGCCCCAGCAGGACGCGGTGTTGACGATGGCGCCGCCGCCATTGCGCGCCATGATCGGGATCGCCGCGCGG
Source organism: Leisingera sp. JC1 (assembly GCF_001679925.1). Lineage (GTDB taxonomy): Bacteria > Pseudomonadota > Alphaproteobacteria > Rhodobacterales > Rhodobacteraceae > Leisingera. The sequence goes on from NZ_LYUZ01000035.1 coordinate 47,062, forward strand.
CAGATGCGGAACGGCGCCTCCACGTTCACTCCCATCGACAGGTCCCAATCAGCGTCCGAGGTCTCGGTCACCGGGCCGCGGGTGATGACGCCTGCGTTGTTGATGACGATGTCCAAACGCCCAAGCGCCAGATGCGCGGCTTGCGGCAGTGCGTTGGCGTATTCGGCATCCAGCAGATCGCCGGGCAGATGCGCCTCAGCCTCGATTGCGCTGGTATCCCGGTCGGCAACCGCCACCTTTGCCCCCGCTGCCTGCAGGCGCTGAACGATAGAGGCACCAATACCTCCCGCCGCGCCGGTGACCAGCGCGCATTTTCCCTGAAAATCCATATTTCCTCCCGAAATCAGAATGATGCCACCGGCGCGCCGAACCGGCTTTCATCCGGGGTGATGCCCAGGCCCGGCCCCTGCGGAACCGCGATATGGCCGCCCTCGATGCGGATGCCGTTTTGCGTGTCGTAGTTGCCCTCGATGTATGGCGCCGCCAGCCAGACGCCCTCCAAAAGGCCCGGCTTCACGGTGGCGCCGATCTGGGTGCAGGCCGCCGCGATGATGTCGCCGCCCCAGCTGTCATCGCAAGTATGCGGCAGGTTGCGGGCCTCGCAGATGTCGCGAAAGGCGCGCATCGGATGCAGCCCGCCGATCCGGGTGACCTTCATCCCGAAACCATCCACCAGCCCGGTGCCCGCCGCGGTGATCACCGTGTTCAGGCTGGTGCTGTTTTCATCCATATACAGGCCGTGGCTGATCTGCGGCCGGATTTTTTGCAAATCTTCCAGCGTGTTGCAGGGCTGCTCCATGATAAAGGGCACATCGAGGCATTCCCGGCTGACGCGCAGCGCATCGCGCGTGGTCCAGCCGCGGTTGCCGTCCACCGCCAGACGCATTCCCGAGCCGCCGATCTTCTCCCAGACCTTGCGGATGGTTTCGATGTCCAGCTCCACCGGCCGCCCGCCGACCTTCACTTGCAGGCGGGGATAGCCCTCCGCCAGCTTCTCTGCCGCCAGCCGCGCGATCTCATCCGGCGCTCCAACACCGGTGGCATAGTAGGACGGCACCCTGTCTGTGGCCGCGCCGCCCAGCAGGGTTGAGACGCTGACGCCCAGCTGCCTGCCCAGAAGGTCATGCGCGGCAATATCAATGGCGGCCTTGGCATAGTTGTGACCGTTCAGCAGCCCGTCCATGCGCCGGTGCAGGGTCACGGGCGCCACCTCGGCGCCAATCAGCCCCTCCGCCATCGCAATCAGCGCCGCACGGGCGCCGGCGGCATGGGCCTCGGCATAGGTGGGGCCAACCGGGCAGGTCTCGCCCCAGCCCGCCTGGCCGTTCTCCGCCACCAGCTTCACCAGCGTCGTGTCCAAGGCCCAGACCTCGGCATTTGCCATGGTATAGGGGCCGTTTTTCACCGGCAGATCGTGCTTGTAGATATGGATTTCCGCGATTTTCATTTATGCACCTGAAGAAAAAAGGCCCGCCCATATTCATTGGGGCGGGCCAGTCGGGGAGGAGAGATCAATAGCTCTGGTTCAACTCGTCGGCGGCAGGAATTTCCCTCTCGCGCCGTGCGATGTAATCCAGCAATTCTTCGTTCTTGGCCTCGTCCAGCTTCGGTTCCTGGTATTCCGCCAGCAGCTTCTTGGCGCGGGTCAGGGCGCGTTCGGTGATCTCGACGCTGCCTTCGGCCTGCCATTGCTCGATTGAGTTGTTGTCGAACAGCTCCGGCATGAAGAACGCCTCCTGGAAGTTCTCCTGCGTATGCGGGTGGCCTAGGTAGTGGCCGCCGGGGCCGACATCCGGCACCGCGGCAATGGCCTGGTCGAAATCGTCCCACTTGGGGCCTTCCGCCATCCGGTAGGCCATCGCGCATTGCTCTGCATCGACGATGAACTTGGCGACAGAGCAATGCATCCCGGCCTCGTTCCAGCCCGCCGAGTGCCAGATGTAGTTTGCGCCCGCATGGATCACTGCCGACAGGGTGGTGGCGGATTCATACCCCGCCTGCGCGTCGAACGTCTTGGCACCGCCCAGCGTGTTGGAGGTCCGCCACGGCACATCGTAGTAGCGCGCCATCTGGCCGATCATGAAGTTCATCAGGCTGATCTCGGGCGTGCCCGCCATCGGCGCGCCGGACTTCATGCTGACGGTCGACAGGTAGTGGCCATAGATCGCCGGGGTGCCCGGGTTGCAGACCTGGGTATAGGCCAGCGCCGACAGCGCCTCTGCGTTCAGCTGCGCAACCGAGGCTGCAACAGAAGCGGGGGTATTGGCGCCGCCCAGAACAAAGGGTGAGCACAGCACCGGCTGGCGGCGGGCGCCAAAGGCACGCATGGCGCCCAGCATGGTCTCATCCCAGACCAGCGGCGAGTTGCCGTTGCAGTTACCGGTGGTTACGGGATTGTTCATGATGAACTCTTCCCCGAACAGGATGGCGCACATGTCCATCACGTCCTCGGCGTTCTTGGGGCTGGTGGTCATGCCCATGAACGTCTTGTCGGAGTATTTCATCGACGAATAGGTGATCCGCAGGTGGCGCTGGCTGATCGGATGGTCATACGGCTCGACGATGTGGTGTGCCGAGGAATGCAGGGCCGGCATCATATGCGCCAGCTTGTGGAACATCGCCAGGTCGTCCAGCATCGGGTTGCGGCGCACATCGTCCAGGTCGCGCAGGAACGGCGCGCCGGTCATCGGCACAAAGATCGAATGCTTGCCGCCCAGGCGCACGTTCTTTTTCGGATCACGCGCGTGATAAGTGAAATCGCTGGGAATGGTTTTGATCAATTCCCGCACCAGGCCGCGGTCGAGGTAAACCAGTTCGCCCACGACCTTGGCGCCGGCGCGTTTCCAGTCCTCCAGCGCGATGGGGTCGCGGAACTGGACGCCGACGTTCTCCAGGATATCCATCGAGGCATTGTCGATCTTTTCGACCTGGCCGCCGTCCATCACCTCGCACAGCGGGATGTTGCGGGTCAGGCCCGGCAGCATGTCGAACTTGGGGGCGGTGCGCAGGGCGCGGCGGGCGTTGCGTCCGCCGGAGCGTGCGCGGGTGGCAGTGGCTTGCTCAGTCATGGCAGGGGTCTCCTTTGACAGTGAGTTTCACCAAATGAATCGGGTTTCACCTGCAGGATTGCGAAATCCGGTTGCAGAAACCGACACTCTGTCCGGCGGAACCGGCCTTAGGTCAGGACCCGTGAATCCCGCACAAGGCGCAGAACATGCAAACAGACCCTAAACCTGCAGATTTTCCGGGAATCTCCCTGCCTTAACGACTCGCCGGCCGCACCGGTCTTGCGCATCATGCATACCGCAGCGAAAAATTATCCACAGGCCGTGAAACCTCGTCCGAAGGATCACACTACTTGCAATTTCAATGACTTGCGGTAGTTTCATTCGAAAAACACCATGCAAGGCGGGGAACCGGCTAGCCCGTCTGCAACCTCTAACTGAAGGAATCTATTGCACAACTGCGTTCGCATTGCGTATAGAAACGATAAATAAAGCGCTGACGCAAAACAGCGTTACTATCGAGAGGGCAGCAGGTGGCAGTAGCACTCCACATCAATCAGCGTATCCGCGAGAACGCGGAGAACCTCAGTGCGGCCCTCAACAGCCACATGCTGGCCAGTTTTGCGCCGGATGCAAGGAAGGAATTGCGCCTGTTCAGCGCGGGCGAAGCGGCCGAGATGCTGGGGATCTCTCCCAGCTTCCTGCGCAAGCTGCATTTTGACGGCAAATTCCCCGAGGTGCACACCACGCCGGGCGGCCGCCGCCATTATTCCGCCGCCGACCTGATGGAGATGCGCAAGATCCTGGATGCCGCGGCCAAAACCCCCGGCACCTACCTGCGCGGCCGCCGTGAGGGCGACAAGGTGCAGGTGCTGTCGTTCCTGAACTTCAAGGGCGGATCGGGCAAGACCACCTCGTCCATTCACACCGCGCAGCGGCTGGCGCTCAAGGGCTACCGGGTGCTGGCGGTGGATATCGACCCGCAGGCCTCGCTGACGACGCTTTTCGGCTACCGTCCAGAGGTCGATTTCCTCGAAACAGGGACGATTTATGACGCAATCCGCTATGATGACCCCCTGCCCCTGCGCGACATCATCCAGGAAACCTATTTCGCCAATCTGGACCTCGCTCCCGGCGGGCTGATCCTGCAGGAATTCGAACACGAGACCCCGCAGGCGCTGATCAACAACGTGCAGCCCGCGTTTTTCTCGCGCATGGCGGCGGCGCTGGAGGAGGTCGAGAAGGATTACGACGTCATCATCTTCGACTGCCCGCCGCAGCTGGGCTATCTGACGATGTCGGCGCTCTGCGCCTCCACCGGGGTGATCATCACCGTGGTGCCGAACATGCTCGACATCGCCTCGATGTCGCAGTTCCTGCAGATGTCAGCCGAACTTCTGGACGTGGTCTCCAACGCAGGCGCCGCGCTGGAATTCGATTTCCTGCGCTTCCTCATCAACCGTTACGAGCCAAACGACGGCCCGCAGCAACAAGTGGTTGCATTTCTGCGGCAGCTGTTCGGCGAGGAAGTGATGGTCGCCCCGATGCTGAAATCCACCGCGATTTCCGACGCGGGCCTGACCCAGCAAACCGTCTATGAGGTCGAAAGGTCCATGTTTCACAGGTCAACCTACGACCGTGCGGTCGATTCACTGAATCAAGTTAACGATGAAATAGAATCGCTCCTTCAACAAGCATGGAGGCGTTGATGGCACGCAAAGGCATTCTCAGCACGGCACTCAGCAGCCCGGCAGCATCCGCTGGCGGGCCGAAACCCAAAATGATGCCCCGCGGTGCGGTCGGGGCGCTGCAATCCTCGCTCAGCAAGCTGCAGGAAAGCGCGGTGCAGGAAATTGACGCCGCGCTGATCGATGACGCGGGCTACGAAGACCGGCTGGGTCTGGACGGCGCCGCGCATAACCAGTTGAAGGAGAGCCTGCGGACCTATGGCCAGCAGGTGCCGGTGCTGCTGCGCCCCCACCCCAAGGCGCCGGGGCGGTTCGAAATCGTCTACGGACGCCGCCGCCTGATGGCGCTGCGGGAACTTGGCATGGCCGTAAAGGCGATGGTGCGGCAGCTGGACGACCACGCGCTGGTGATGGCGCAGGGGCAGGAAAATACCTCGCGCCTGGACCTCAGCTTTATCGAAAAGGCGTCCTTTGCGGCACAACTGCAGGACGGCGGCTATGACCGGCAGACAATTGCCGCGGCGCTGTCAATCGACCTGCCGATGGTCTCACGGATGCTGAAGGTCGGCACGGCGTTTGAACTGCCGTTCCTGCGGGCAATCGGCTCCGCCCCCGGGATCGGCCGCGACCGCTGGATGCTGCTGGTCAAGCTGTTTCAGGACCCCGCCGCTCGGGCCCGGGCAATCACCCGGACCAACCGGCCCGATTTCACCACTTTTGACTCCGACGGGCGGTTCGAGGCGGTTCTGACCCATGCTCAGGGCGTGAGCCAGGAGGTGAAAGCCCCCCCTGCCCCGCCAAAGACCCGCGCCCTGCCCGGCAGCAACGGCGCTGAGGTCGCAGGCATCAAGACAACCGCCAAGGGCATCACCCTGACGATCTCCGGCAAGCACGCGCCCGGCTTTGACGCCTGGTTCGACGAAAACGCCGAAGAGATCATGGCAGAGCTTCACGGCCGCTGGCAGCAAGACCAGCCCGAGCAGCCGGAAGACTGAGCAAGAGCAGAGAAAACAGGACAGGAGGCACGTAAGCAGGCAAAAGAAAAGCCCCCCAGGACATTACATCCCAGAAGGCCGTTCTCAGATTTAGCACCTTTGGAATAGCCTCTCAGACTCGTCAGTGTCAACTCTGTGCGCCGCACAGGGGCGGGTATTTTTGTCTTTCGTGAAAAAATCATGGAACAGGCGTCCCAAATCGCATTTGGGCGGCAGGATCCGTGCGGCCGGCTGGCGGGTACTCACGACAAGTGGGACCTTCTGGCTGCACTGACGCACGCCGCCGCGGAATTTGAACTGAGCCACCGCACCCTCGGCGTCCTGAAGGCGCTGCTGACGTTTTTCCCGGAGCGCGCATTGCCAGCCGAACCGGACAGCGCCATTGTGTTCCCGTCGAACCGCAAGCTGATGGAACGGCTGAACGGGATGCCCGAAAGCACCCTGCGCCGCCATCTGGCCGCCCTCACCCGCATCGGTATTGTCAGCCGGAAGAACAGCCCCAACCGCAAGCGTTACGCGCGCCGCAGCGGTAATGACATGGCCCTGGCCTTCGGTTTTGACCTCTCTCCCCTCGCCCGCCACGCAAGCCAGATCTTTGATGCCGCGCTGGAAGCCAAGGCCCGTGCCGAGCGTCTGGCGGTGCTGCGCGACCGGGTTGCCGTGCTGCGGCAGGAATTGCTGGAGCTGGCGGATGAGCCCTGCGAAACGCTGCTGGAAACCGCCCGTAAACTGCTGCGCCGCAAACCCTGCGAAGCCGAATTGTCCGCGATGAGCAATCTGCTGCGCGCGGAAATTGCCAGCCGGACACCAGAGGAGCCCCCGCAAGGCTCCCTGCCCTCTGCACCCAAACTGAGCGCCCCTGACAGCCAGAATGAGCGGCACATACAGGATTCAGTAAAAAAAGATTCTGACTCTGAAGAGGCGCAGCCCAAAACGCCCTGCCCCGAACCTCAGCATTCAGGTGCAACGTCTGGCAATGCAGAGAATGCCGGTGATCTCGCCACCGTCTTGCGCGCCTGCCCCGAAGTGCAAACCTATTACCCCGGTGCGCTGCGCAGCTGGCAGGATGCCGACCGCATTGCCGAAACCCTGTCACCGATGATGGGGATCGAAATGCCGGTTCTGAGCGATGCACGTGCTGCCATGGGCCGCAAGGAGGCGGCAACGGCTGTCATGTGCATGCTGGAGAAACTCGGCTCCATCCGCAGCCCCGGCGCTTACCTCAGACGCTTGGCGCAGAAGGCGCGTGCGGGCCAGTTTTCCACGGCACCGATGCTGAACGCACTGCTGCAGGCGGGGAACCGGGCGGAGATTGTCAGCTGCCAATTTTAGCAAGCTGCCGGGTTTCAGAGACCAGTTTGGCCCGGTGAGCACTGGACTTCAGCTTCTTCAAAACAGGGTCCAGAGGTGAATTGTCAGCTGGCAACTATTAGGAACACAGCGAAACCCGCCCTGTGCATGAAGCCGGTTTCCATCGGGAAACGGATGTGGACCGGCGCAGAGTTTGAGGCTGAAAATCACCCGCGGCACCTCCCGGCAAAGGCCTCTTTTGACTGAAATTGTCAGCTGACAATTCTTTCTTTTGCCTGGGGCTCCGGCCGCATTGGACCATTGCTTTCAGCGCCACGCCGCGGCCACAGTGGCGGAAAGATTCCCAGCCAGAAGGCAAGGTTTTCATGCTCTCCATCCTCAAGAACCGGACCTACCGGCATCTGTTCCTAGCCCAGATCGTGGCGCTCAGCGGCACCGGACTGGCGACAGTGGCGCTTGGCCTTCTGGCCTATGATCTGGCCGGGGAGCGTGCCGGTGTGGTGCTGGGCACCGCATTGACGATCAAGATGGTGGCCTATGTCACCGTGTCCCCGATTGCCGCCGCCTGGGCCGAACAGGTGGACCGGGGCAGGATGCTGATCGCGCTGGACATGGTGCGGATGGCGGTTGCGGTTTGCCTGCCGTTCGTCACGGAGGTCTGGCAAGTCTATCTGCTGATCTTCGTGCTGCAATCGGCCTCAGCTGGTTTCACGCCTGCCTTCCAGGCCTCGATCCCCGACGTGCTGACGGAGGAGAAGGATTATACCCAGGCTTTGTCGCTGTCGCGGATGGCGTATGAACTGGAAAGCCTCATCAGCCCAATGCTGGCCGCGGCTCTGCTGGTTCTGGTCAGCTCCTCGACACTGTTCTGGGGCACTGCGGCGGGGTTTGCAGCCTCAGCCTTGCTGCTCGTCTCCATCGTTCTGCCGTCGCCAGCGCCCAAGGCGCCGCGGCCGATCTGGCAGCGCACCACCCGCGGCATCCGGAATTATCTGCGCACACCGCGGCTGCGCGGGCTGCTGGCAATGAACTGGGTGGTCTCGGCGATGGCGGCGATGGTGCTGGTCAATACAGTGGTGCTGGTGCGCGCCGGGCTGGGGCGGGGCGAAAGCGCAGTGGCGCTGGCCTTGGCCTGTTTCGGCGGTGGCTCGATGCTGTCGGCGATGCTGCTGCCGCGGCTGCTGGAGCGTGCTCCTGACCGCAGCGTGATGCTGGCGGGCGGCGTGCTGGGGACTGCCGCATTGGGGCTGCTGGCGCTGGCAGCACTGGCACTGCCGCTGAGCTTTGCACGGCTGGCAATTGCCTGGTTTGTTATCGGCCTCGGCTATTCCGCCGTGATGACGCCCTCGGGGCGGCTGCTGGCGCGCTCGGCCCATGCAGAGGACCGGCCTGCAGTCTTTGCTGCGCAGTTCACCCTTTCGCATGCCTGCTGGCTGGTCTTCTATCCGCTGTCGGCCTGGCTGATGGCGGTCTGGGGGGCAGGGCCGGCGATGCTGGTGCTGGCGCTGCTGGCTGCTGCCGGGCTGATCGTGGCGCAGCGCCTGTGGCCCGCGGACAGTGCCGCGCCGGTGGCACACAGCCACCCGGACTTGCCGCCGGATCATCCGCATTTGCAGGGCGGCCACCCGCATGCGCATCCGATCATCATCGACGATCTGCACCCCCGGATCCCGCGGAAAGAGGGGATCTAGGGGCCCTGGGCCAAGCCGCAGCTTATTCATTTTATGACTAGACATAATCGCCTAAATGAGTAGCTTATTGCCAAACCGGTAATGAAGCGACTCGGGGGGATTCCGTGACGGGAAACTATGTTCTGACAGGCGCGCGGCTGGCCACGATGGCCGGAACGGACACGCCTTACGGGCTGATTGAAGACGGCGCTGTTGCGGTTTCCGACGGGAAAATCGTCTGGGCCGGGCTGCGGCAGAAATTGTCAGCTGACAATTTTCCCTGGAAGCATGTTGATCTGAACGGGCGGCTGGTCACGCCGGGCCTGATCGACTGCCACACCCATATCGTATTCGGCGGTAACCGGGCGATGGAGTTCGAGATGCGCCTCAATGGCGCGTCATATGAGGAAGTCGCTAGGGCAGGGGGCGGCATCGTCTCCACCGTGTCGGCCACCCGCCAGGCATCGCTTGAACAGCTGGTGCAGGATGCGCTGCAGCGCCTGGATGCGCTGATCGCCGAGGGCGCAACGGTTGTGGAGGTGAAATCCGGCTACGGGCTGGATCTGAATACCGAGCTGAACATGCTGCGCGCTGCCCGCCGCCTCGGTGAACTGCGCCCGGTGACGGTGAAAACCACCTTCCTCGGCGCCCATGCCACCCCCGGAGAATACAAGGGCCGCGACGATGAATACATCGACGAAGTCTGCATTCCCGCCCTGCGCGCGGCCCATGCGGAGGGGCTGGTGGATGCGGTCGATGGCTTCTGCGAAAACATCGCCTTTGCGCCTGCGCAGATCGAACGGGTGTTCAAGGTCGCGCAGGAGCTGGGCTTGCCGGTGAAACTGCATGCCGAGCAGCTGAGCCATCAAGGCGGCACCGCACTGGCGGCGCAGTACGGCGCGCTGTCGATCGATCACGTGGAATACGCCACCGAAGACGACGCCAGGGCGATGGCGGCCGCTGGCTCCGTTGCGGTGATCCTGCCCGGTGCGTTCTACACCATCCGCGAAACACAGATGCCGCCGATTGACCACTTCCGCACCCATGGCGTGCCGATGGCATTGGCGACCGACTGCAATCCCGGCTCTTCGCCGCTGACCTCGCTGCTGCTGACGATGAACATGGGCTGCACCCTGTTCCGGATGACGCCGGAGGAAGCGCTGGCAGGCGTCACCCGCAACGCGGCCCGCGCGCTGGGTCTGACGGACCGCGGCCAGATTGCTGCCGGCATGCGTGCCGATCTGGCGGTCTGGGACGTGGAAACGCCCGGCGAGCTCGCCTACCGAATCGGCTTCAACCCGCTTTACACCCGTATCTATGAGGGAAAACGATGATCGAGATGATCCCCGGCACGGTGACGCTGTCCACGCTGGAAGATATCTACCGCAACCTGACCCCGGCCAAGCTGGCGTCTTCGGCGCGTGAGCCGGTGGAGGCCGCCGCGAAAATGGTGGCAGAGGCCGCTGCGGGTGAGGAAGCCGTCTATGGCATCAACACCGGTTTCGGCAAACTGGCCTCGACCAAGATCGCACCGGCTGACACCGCCACCCTGCAGCGCAACCTGATCCTCAGCCACTGCTGCGGGGTAGGGGAGGCGCTGCCGGAGGACAAGACCCGGCTGATGATGACGCTGAAGCTCTTGTCGATGGGCCGCGGCGCGTCGGGCGTGCGCTGGCTGGTGATCGAGCAGATCGAGCAGATGCTGGAACGCGGCGTGGTGCCGGTGATCCCGTCGCAGGGGTCCGTGGGCGCGTCGGGCGACCTGGCACCGCTGGCGCATATGGCGGCGGCGATGATCGGGGCAGGGGAGGCCACGTTCGAAGGCACCCGCATGTCCAGCGCGGAAGCGCTGAAAAAGGCCGGGTTAGAGCCTATTGTGCTGGGACCCAAGGAAGGCCTGGGGCTGATCAACGGCACCCAGTTCTCCACCGCCTGCGCGCTGGGGGGGCTGTTTGACGCCTGGCGCATGGCAGAGGCGTCTATGGCGATTGCCTCGCTGAGCACCGACGCCATCATGGGCTCCACCGCGCCGCTGATCGCCGACATCCACACCCTGCGCGGCCATGCCGGGCAGATCGACGTGGCCCGCGAAATGCGCGGGATCATGGACGGGTCTGAGATCCGCGAGAGCCACCGCGAGGGCGACACCCGCGTGCAGGACCCGTACTGTATCCGCTGCCAGCCGCAGGTGGTGGGCGCGGCACTGGACGTACTGCGGATGGCCGCCAAAACGCTGGAGATCGAGGCCAATGCCGTCACCGACAACCCGCTGGTGCTGGTGAACGAAGGCCGGATCGTCTCGGGCGGCAACTTCCACGCCGAATATGTGGGCTTTGCCGCGGATCAGATCGCGCTGGCCGTCGCCGAAATCGGCGCCATCGCGCAGCGCCGGGTGGCGCTGATGGTGGATCCGACCCTCAGCCACGACCTGCCGCCGTTCCTGACGCCGGATCCAGGCCTCAATTCCGGTTTCATGATTGCCGAAGTCACAACCGCCGCGCTGATGAGCGAGAACAAGCATCTGGCCAACCCCTGCGTGACCGACTCGACCCCGACCTCGGCCAATCAGGAGGACCATGTGTCCATGGCCGCCCATGGCGCGCTGCGGCTGTCGAAGATGAACGCCAACCTGTCGGTGATCCTCGGCGTCGAAATGCTCTGCGCCGCACAAGGGGTGGAGGCGCGCGCGCCGCTCATGACCTCCGCCCGGCTGCAGGACGTGCTGGCAATGCTGCGCACCGATATCCCCGCGCTGGCAGAGGACCGCTACCTGGCGCCCGACATCGAAGCCGCCAGCGCCATGGTCCGTGCGGGACGGATTGCGGAGGCCGCAGGCGTGAAGGTGACGGCATGATCGAAGTGACCCAAGGCACCTCGCCGCTGGTGCTGGGCTTGCCCCACACCGGCACCGATGTGCCGCCGGACATCTGGGAGTGCCTGAACGAGACGGGCAGGGCGCTGGCCGATACCGATTGGCATATCCATGACCTGTATTCCGGGCTGGCAGAGGAGGTGACAACCGTCCGCACACCGGTCCACCGCTATGTGATCGACGTGAACCGCGATCCGGGTGGTATCAGTCTATATCCCGGGCAAAACACCACCACTCTGGTGCCGCTCACGGATTTTGACGGGCTGCCGATCTGGCAGGAGGGCAAGGAACCGGATGAGGCGGAGATCACCCGCCGCCGCGACGCCTATCACGCGCCCTATCACGCGGCGCTGACGGCGGAGATGCAGCGGGTGAAGGCGATCCATGGCTTTGCCATCCTCTACGACTGCCACTCAATCCGCGGCGACATTCCGTTCCTGTTCGAGGGCCGCCTGCCGGATTTCAATGTGGGAACCAACATGGGCGAAACCTGCGACGCTTCGATCGAGGCGCTGACCGTGGCCCAATGCGCGGCGGCGGAGGGTTATACCTCCACCCTCAACGGCCGTTTCAAGGGCGGCTGGACCACCCGCCACTACGGGCGCCCTGCGGACGGCCTGCACGCTATCCAGATGGAGCTGGCGCAGGCCACCTACTGCCAGGAAAGCCCGCCCTGGACCTATCTGCAGGAGCGCGCGGAAGAACTGCGCGCCCATCTCACCAACATTCTGACTGATCTCAAAAACTGGAGGCCCTCGGCATGAGCGATCCCCGCAAGAACACCCGCGACATCTTTCCGCCCACCGGCCCGGAAATCACCGCCAAGTCCTGGCTCACTGAGGCGCCGATGCGGATGATGATGAACAATTTGCATCCCGACGTCGCGGAAAACCCGCATGAGCTGGTGGTCTACGGCGGCATCGGCCGCGCCGCGCGCACCTGGAAGGACTTCGACCTCATTGTCGAAAACCTGAAAAACCTCGAGGAAGACCAGACCCTGATGGTGCAGTCCGGCAAGCCGGTCGGCGTGTTCCAGACCCACAAGGACGCGCCGCGGGTGTTGATCGCGAACTCGAACCTCGTACCGCATTGGGCCAACTGGGACCACTTCAATGAGCTCGATAAGAAGGGCCTGATGATGTACGGCCAGATGACCGCTGGCTCGTGGATTTACATCGGCACCCAAGGCATCGTGCAGGGCACCTATGAGACCTTTGCCGAGGCCGGTCGTCAGCATTACGGCGGTGACCTGAAGGGTAAGTGGATCCTGACCGGCGGCCTGGGCGGCATGGGTGGCGCGCAGCCGCTGGCAGCCGTGTTTGCCGGTGCCTGCTGCCTCGCGGTGGAGTGCAACCCCGACAGCATCGACTTCCGCCTGCGCACCAAATATCTGGACGAGAAAGCCGAAACCCTCGACGAAGCGCTGGAGATGATCGAGCGCTGGACCGCGGCAGGTGAGGCGAAATCCGTGGGCCTCTTGGGCAACGCGGCAGAGATCTTCCCGGAGCTGGTGAAACGCGCCGAAGCAGGCGGCATCCGCCCCGATATCGTGACCGACCAGACCTCCGCCCACGACCCGGTCAACGGCTACCTGCCGCTGGGCTGGACCATGGGCGAATGGAAAGAGCGCCGAGAATCGGACAAGAAAGCGGTGGAAAAGGCCGCCCGCGCCTCGATGAAGGTGCAAGTGAAGGCGATGTGCGACTTCCACGCGATGGGTGTGCCCACGGTGGATTACGGCAACAACATCCGCCAGATGGCGCTGGAGGAGGGGCTGGAGAACGCCTTTGACTTTCCGGGCTTCGTGCCCGCCTATATCCGCCCGTTGTTCTGCAAGGGCATCGGCCCGTTCCGCTGGTGCGCTCTGTCGGGCGATCCGGAGGATATCCGCAAGACCGACGCCAAGATGAAGGAGCTGTTCCCGGAGAACGAAGGCCTGCACCGCTGGCTGGACATGGCGCAGGAACGCATCGCCTTCCAGGGCCTGCCTGCGCGGATCTGCTGGATCGGCCTCGGCGACCGGCACAAGGCCGGCCTCGCGTTCAACGAGATGGTCCGCAATGGCGAGCTGTCGGCACCGGTGGTGATTGGCCGCGACCATCTGGACTCGGGTTCTGTCGCGTCTCCGAACCGGGAGACAGAGGCGATGATGGACGGTTCTGACGCGGTCTCTGACTGGCCGCTCTTGAACGCGCTGTTGAACACCGCTTCCGGCGCGACCTGGGTGTCGCTGCACCATGGCGGCGGCGTTGGCATGGGCTTCTCGCAGCATTCCGGCGTGGTGATTTGCTGCGACGGCACCGAGGACGCAGACCGCCGCATTGGCCGCGTGCTGTGGAATGACCCGGCGACCGGCGTCATGCGCCATGCGGACGCGGGCTATGACATCGCCAAGGACTGCGCGCGGGAGCACGGGCTGAACCTGCCCGGCATCCTGGGCTGATAATTCAGCCCGCCAAACAAACCTGGGTAGCCGGTTTCCAGTGAGGAGGCCGGCTATTTTTCTTGCAACAGCCGTTCGGCGGTGTGTTTGGCGTCGCTCAGGTGCCGTTCGATGGCGGCCTGTGCAGCCTTTGCATCCCCTGACACAATTGCCTCGCAGATATCCTGCATATGGGCGGGGCCGGGCTTCTGGCGCTCCGCGGTAGACAGCGTCACTGCCCGCAGCCGGCTGATGCGGCCGTTCAGACGCTGGGCGATTTCCCAGGCGACGTTGTGGCCGGCGCCATCGAAGATGATCCGGTAAAACTCCGTCGTGGCGCGCAGCATCGGGGTGGGCACGCCTGCGCCCACGGCCTCTTGCAGGCTCTGCAGTGCCGCCCGCAACTGCTCTGCCAGTTGCGGCGTGATGTTGCGGGCGCATTCGGTGGCGGCGGCGGTCTCCAGCATCTGGCGGATGTCGTAGATCTGCCGCGCGTCGGCCCATGTGAGCTGCGCCACAATCGGCCCCTTTCCGGGCAGGATCTCCACCAGCCCCTCTGCCTCCAGGTACCGGATCGTTTCGCGCACCACGGTGCGGCTGACGCCCAACTGGTCACACAGGGGCCGCTCCACCAGCCGTTCGCCGGGGGCAAACTGGCCGGAGATGATCGCCTCGCGCATCCGCTCCTGCACGATGTCGCGCAGGGTCTGCGGCTGGTGGTCGATTTTGCTCATGATGGGGCTGGTCATGGTTCTTCCGATAGCAACGGGGGCAGGGCGGAACAAGTCTGCATTGACATACTGTATGATGGTATACCATATTACGGCAACTGGAATCAGACAAGAAAGACCCGCCCATGCCCGCCGAAATCCGCAAGACGCTGCTGCATGTCGAAGAGACCCTGATCGAGGGCGGCAAGGCAGCGGAAACCCCGCTCAAGATGATTGCCGCGGTGGCGGTGATCAAAAACCCCTGGGCAGGGCAGGGGTTTGTCGAGGACCTGCGCCCTGCGATCCATGATTGCGCTCCGGGTCTTGGCGAGAAGCTGACGGCGATGATCCTGGAGGCTGCCGGCGGCGGCGATAAGGTTGAGGGCTACGGCAAATCCGCCATCGTTGGTGTGAATGGCGAGGTCGAGCATGCCTCTGCCCTGATCCACACGCTGCGGTTCGGCAACCACTTCCGCGAGGCGGTGGGGGCGAAATCCTACCTCGCCTTCACCAACACCCGCGGGCCGGCCAATGCCTCGCTGCAGATCCCGCTGATGGACAAGAACGACGGCGGGCGGCGCAGCCATTACCTGACCATCCAGCTGTCCGTGGCGGATGCGCCGGGCCCGGATGAGATCGTGATCGCGCTTGGCGCCTCCATCGGCGGGCGGCCGCATCACCGGATCGGCGACCGCTATCAGGACCTGAAGGAACTGGGCCATGACGTCGACAATCCTGCCGCTGTCTGAGCCTTACGGGGCTGTCACCTGCCTGCGGGCAGGGGAGGGGTCTCCGCTGGTGCTGATCCACGGGGTCGGCATGCAATCGGCGGCCTGGGGGCCGCAGATTGAGGCTTTTGCGCAGACCCATGAGGTCATCGCGCTGGACATGCCCGGCCATGGCGGCAGCGCGCCGCTGCCGGAGGGGGCGGAACTGCCGGATTATGTGGCGTGGCTGCATGGCGCACTGCAGGCTCTAAACTTAGGGCCTGTCTCGCTTGCAGGCCATTCCATGGGTGCGCTGATTGCGGGCGGCTATGCTGTCAGCCATCAGGAAAACGTGGCCCGGGTGGCGCTGCTGAACGGGGTGTTCCGCCGTTCCTCAGACGCACGGGCTGCGGTTGAGGCGCGCGCGGCTGAAATCCGCACGGGCTGCTTTGACTTGGAAACGCCGCTGGCGCGCTGGTTCGGGGACAGCCCCGCCGACCAACAGGCGCGGGCGCAGGTGGGTAAGTGGCTGTCTGCTGTGAACCTGCAAGGCTACGCCGCCGCCTATACCGCCTTTGCCCGCGGCGACAGCACCTATGCCGACGGCTTTGCGGGCATAAGCTGCCCGCTGCTGGCGCTGACCGGCGACGGGGATCCGAACTCAACGCCGGAAATGGCGCAAGCGATGGCCGCCGCCGCGCCGCAGGGCAGGGCCATTGTCATCGAAGGCCACCGGCATATGGTCAATTTGACTGCACCCGCAGAGGTCAACGCGGCCCTGCACGACTGGCTGAACACCGAAGGAGCAACGTCATGAGCGAGATTGACCCGCGCGCCCTGCGAAACGCATTCGGGACCTTCATGACCGGCGTCACCGTGGTGACAACGCATGATCCGGACGGAAACCCCATCGGCTTTACCGCCAACTCCTTCACCTCCGTGTCGCTGGATCCGCCGCTGGTGCTGGTCTGCATCGCCAATTCCTCCAGCAATTACGCGGCGTTTGAGCAAGCGGGCGGGTTTGCCGTCAATGTGCTGGCAGAGGACCAGAAGGACGTCTCCAACACCTTCGCCCGCCCGGTCGAGGACCGCTTTGCTGCCGTCAGCTGGCAGAAGGGGCCTGAGGGCAGCCCGGTGTTCGAAGGCGTCTCTGCCTGGTTCGACTGTTCCATGCACAACCGGGTCGAAGCCGGTGATCACCTGATCCTGATCGGCCGGGTGGAGGCGTTTGAGACCTCGCCCGCGCCGGGTCTGGGATACGCCCGCGGTGCCTATGTGACAGCGGCGGCGGAGGCCGAGGCGCTGAGCCAGGGGGCTAAGCTGATTGTCTCGGCCCTGATTGAGCATGAGGGCAAGGTGCTGCTCATGGGCAACGACCAGGGCAAGCTGACGCTGCCGGAAATCCGGGTCGGCAAGGAGGGCGCCTCTGCCGCCTTGGCCAAGCTGATCGCGGACACCGGCGTCGAGGCTGAGCCGGGGTTCATCTATTCTGTTTACGAAGACAAAGCGCGCGAACATCAGCATATCTCGTTTCTGTGCCAATCGGCCGGCGGCACACCGGCCAAGGGTGTTTTCACACCGCTGACCCAATCCACGCTGATGGACATTGCCGACGCGGCTATGTGCACCATGCTGGAACGGTTCGCGAGTGAGGCCCGGATGGGCAATTTCGGGGTGTATTATGGCAATCAGACCACCGGGCAGGTCCGCCCCGTGGCGACAGGGAGCAAAGGCGCATGAAATTTTCCCTCTTTGCGCATATGGAGCGGATTTCCGCGGCAGACGATCAGAAGCAGCTGTATGACGAGTTCATCCAGCTGTGCAAAATTGCCGATGACGGCGGGATGCATGCGGTCTGGACGGGTGAGCATCACGGGATGAATTTCACCATCTCGCCGAACCCGTTCCTGAACCTCATCGACGTGGCGCGGCACACCAAGAACGTGCGGCTGGGCACGGGGACGGTGATTGCGCCGTTCTGGCATCCGATCCGGCTGGCGGGCGAGGCGGCGATGACCGATATCATCACCAATGGCCGCCTGGACCTGGGCATCGCGCGCGGCGCCTATTCGTTTGAATACGAACGCATGATGCCCGGCATGGACGCCTGGGAGGCGGGCCAGCGGATGCGGGAGCTGATCCCGGCGGTGCAGGGCCTGTGGCAGGGCGATTACGCGCAGGAGGGGGAGTTCCMCTCCTTCCCGAAAACCMCGTCTTCCCCGAAACCGGTTCAGGAAAACGGCCCGCCGATCTGGGTGGCGGCGCGTGATCCGAACAGCCATGAATTTGCCGTGGCCAATGGCTGCAATGTGCAGGTGACGCCATTGTGGAAGGGGGACGAGGAAATCACCGACCTGATGGGCAAGTTCAACGATGCCTGCGCCAAGCATGCCGATGTGCCGCGGCCCAAGATCATGCTGCTGCAGCACACCTATGTGGCGGACAGCGCAGCGGATGTGAAACGCGGGGCAGAGGAACTGAACCGGTTCTACTGCTATTTCGGCGCCTGGTTCATGAACAAGCGCGAGATCCGCCAGGGCCTGATCGACCCGCTGAGCGACGAGGAAATCGCGGCGCATCCGTTCTATTCGCCCGAGGCGATGGAGCGCGATCTGGTGATCGGCGAACCGGCGGCGGTGATCGAGCGGCTGAAGAAGTATGAGGCGCTGGGGTATGATGAATACTCGTTCTGGATCGACAGCAGCATGAGTTTCGAGCGCAAGAAAGCCTCGCTTGAGCGGTTCATCACCGAAGTCATGCCCGCGTTTCAGTAAGGGAGCCTGAGAATGCAGTCTTTCCAGCAGTATATAGGCGGTGCGTTTGAGGACGCGAGCGAGACCTTCGAGAGCCTCGATCCTGCCTCCGGCAAAGCCTGGGCGCAGATGTCGGCCGCTTCGGCGGCGGATGTGGACCGGGCGGTCAAGGCTGCGGAGGCTGCGTTCTTCTCCCCTGAATGGGCTGGGATGAGTGCCACCCAGCGCGGCAAGCTGCTGATGCGGCTGGCTGATCTGGTGGCGGAAAAGGCCCCGCGGCTGGCGGAGCTTGAAACCCGCGACACCGGCAAGATCATCCGCGAGACCTCGGCCCAGATCGCCTATGTGGCGGAATACTACCGCTATTACGCAGGGCTGGCCGACAAGATCGAAGGCGCGCATCTGCCGATCGACAAGCCGGACATGGAGGTCTGGCTGCGGCGCGAGCCGGTGGGGGTGGTGGCCGCCATCGTGCCGTGGAATTCGCAGCTGTTCCTGTCTGCTGTCAAAATCGGCCCGGCGCTGGCGGCGGGTTGCACCGTTGTGCTGAAAGCGTCGGAGGAAGGCCCGGCGCCGATGCTGGAATTTGCCCGCATCTTTGATCAGGCGGGCTTTCCGCCCGGCGTGGTGAACGTGATCACCGGCGGGCCGGAGGCGGGKGCGGCGCTGACCAGCCACGCTGGCGTTGCCCATGTGGCCTTTACCGGCGGGCCGGAAACCGCGCGCCATATCGTGCGTAATTCGGCGGAAAACCTCGCCTCCACCTCGCTGGAGCTGGGCGGCAAGTCGCCCTTCATCGTGTTTGACGATGCCGATCTGGAAAGCGCGGTGAATGCGCAGGTCTCCGGTATCTTCGCCGCCACCGGGCAAAGCTGTGTTGCGGGATCGAGGCTGGTGATCCAGAAGGGCATTAAGGACGCGTTCCTTGCGCGGCTGAAGGAGAAGGCCGAAGCGGTGGTGATCGGTGCGCCGGATGATATGGCGACCGAGGTCGGGCCGCTTTGCACCCTGAAACAGCGCGATCATGCGCTGCGGCTGATCGGGGCCTCGGTTGCGGCCGGTGCCAAGCTGGTCACGGGCGGCACCGTGCCGGAAGGGGAGGGGTTCTATTTCCCGCCCACGGTGCTCGATTGCTCTGATGCACCGGAGGCACCCTGCCTGTCGAACGAATTCTTCGGCCCGGTGCTGTCGGTGGTGGAGTTCGAGACCGAGGCAGAGGCGATGGAGATTGCCAACAATACTGCCTTCGGCCTGGCCTCGGGCGTGTTCACCCAGAACCTCACCCGTGCACACCGGATGATCCGGGGCATCCGGGCGGGGATCGTCTGGGTCAACACCTACCGCGCAGTCAGCCCGATTGCGCCCTTTGGCGGCCACGGCCTGTCCGGCCACGGGCGCGAGGGCGGGCTGCAGGCCGCTTTGGACTACACCAAGGTGAAGGCCGTCTGGCTGCGCACCAGCGATGATCCGATCCCCGATCCCTTTGTGATGCGCTGATCTGATCCGGAGGAAACTCTGGACGCGGGCGCTTATCCGGTCACACTGGACCCCGTACTGCGGCCGCCAGGGCTGCAGAGTGAGGAGGTGTGTGATGAGTGACGCGGTTTACAAGACAGTGGATGTGGTCGGAAGTTCGCAATCCAGCATTGAGGATGCCATCAGCGGGGCCATTTCCCGCGCGTCTAAGACCATTGACCATATCGGCTGGTTCGAGGTCGGTGAGATCCGCGGCCATGTCGAGGACGGCAAGGTCGCCCATTATCAGGTCGGCTTGAAGATCGGGTTCCGGCTGGATTGATCCGGCAAAGACGGGCGCAAGTGGCGCGGCGGCGCGGATGCGCTATCTGGAGGCGCAGATCCCCATAGGGAGCGCTTCCGGATGCAGATCAGCCCGCGCAGAGTGATCGTGCTGGGCGGCACGGGGTTTCTTGGCCGCCGGGTGGTGCGGCGTCTGCAGCAGCAGGGCTGCAGCGTCAGCGCCGGCACCCGTGCGCCCGGGGCGCCGCCGCCGGATGAGTGGGAGCCGGGGGTGGAGCAGGTGCAGACGGATCTGGCACAGCAGAGCGTCATGGCGCGTGCACTCAGCGGTGCTGGATGGGTGGTCAATTGCATCGGCTTTTACACGGAAACCCGGCAGCAGGATTTTCACAGCGTGCATGTGGAGGGCGCCCGCAGGGTCGCCCGGCTGGTTCGGCAGACCCCGGGCCAGCGGCTGATCCACGTCTCCGGCATCGGCGCCAGCCTGCATTCGCCCTCGGCCTATGTGCGGGCCAGGGCTGAGGGGGAGGCCGCGGTGCGCAGTGCCTGCCCCGATGCGGTGATCCTGCGGCCCAGCGTGATGTTCTGCCAGGGCGGCGTGTTCTTCGGGGATCTGCAGCGGCTTGCCGCGCAGCTGCCGGTGATCCCGCTGTTCGGCCGCGGCCAGACCCGGCTGCAGCCGGTCTGGGTGGAGGATGTGGCGGAAGCGGTGGCCCGTGTTCTGGATGGCCCGCGGGCGCAGCGCAAGGTGTTTGAGCTGGGCGGGCCGGATGTGCTGGCCTACCGTGACATCCTGCAGCGTCTTGCAGCCCGCACCGGCCGCCGCCGCCTGCTGCTGCCGGTGCCGTTTGCTCTGTGGCGGGTTGCAGCGGCGCTGCTGTCGCTGCTGCCCAGTCCTCCGGTTACCCCGGCACAGATCGCGCTGATGCGGCGCGACAATACGGTGGGCGAAGGGGTTGCGGGGTTTCGCGATCTCGGGATTGAGCCGCATTCACCGGTGGTAATGGGCCTGGTCTAGGGCTGCCGCCGCTTGCCGGATGCCGTTTTCAGCCGCTCCCGTTGCCGCCGGATTGCTGGACCCACGGTTTTTCCCGTCCCCGCGCCTCGCGGATGGTCCGGCCGAAATGCCCGCTGAACGACCGCCCCAGAGAGGAGGCTGAGGAAAACCCGCAGCGCAGGGCAATCTGCTCCAGGCTCAGATGGGTTTCCTCCGACAGGTAGCGGGCATGCTGGAGCCGCAGCATTTTGTAGTATTTTCCCGGCGTCATGCCGAGTTCGCGCTGGAATGCCCGCGCCAGTGTGCGCTCTGACAGCGACACCCGCTTGGCCAGCGCCGCCGTGCTCAGCGGGGTTTCAATGGTTTCTGCCATCAGGTTCGCGGCCTTCAGGATCTTGGGCGATCCCCGCTGCTCCAGCCGCGCGGCGCCGCGGTTCAGTTCCGACTGGCGCGAGGGGTCATAGACGAACATCGTCGAGGCGCCAAAGGCGGCGGCAGAGCCGTAAAGATCCTGAATGAGGCTCAGCATCATGTCGAGGGCAGTGCTGGCGCCGCCGCAGGTGAGGAACGGGCCGGAGCGCACAAACCGCGCGGTGGAGACCTCGGCTTTGGGAAAGGTCTCGGCAAAGGCGTCCAGTTCCTGCCAGTGGATCGTTGCTGTATGGCCGTCCAGCACCCCGGCTGCAGCCAGCAGCCATGCGGCGGTATCGAGCGCCAGAACGAGCCGGGCAGCCCGCGTGGCTGCCCTGAGCTTGGCCAGCAGGGCAGGCGTTACCTGTTCGCGCACATGGTAGCCGGCAACCAGAACCAGGGTGCGGTTGCCCTGGCGTTCGTCAAATGCGCCGTCCGGCGTGATCTGCAGCCCGCTGGAACTGCGCACCGGTGCCCCGTCCAGCGTGGTGACGCGCCACCCGGCAATATCCTGGCCGGCATTCATCCGCACGTCGCGCAGCGGTTCCATGGCGCTGGCCAGCACCATGTTGGAAAACCCGTCAAACAGCAGGAATTCGAATATCGGCGGCTGATTTGGCGGCATCTGTATGTTTTTTGACCGAAACTGTATAAGCGCTGCGTCAACTCCTGCGCTAATCACGCAGGAAGTCAAGCATCTTGACGATCCGCCGACGCCCACCTGACGCCTGCTCTCTAACCACTGATACCTCCATGACCACCGCTCCTCTTCTCTGGCAGCCGGACCTTTCGGTGCGCCGCAAACCTTTGCTGTCCGGTTTCATGTCGCAGGCTTCTGCGATTGCCGGAACATCGCTGGACAGCTTTGCCGGTCTGCACGTCTGGTCGGTTGCGCAGCCGCAGGATTTCTGGCCGCTGGCCTGGGAGTTCTGCGGGCTGGAGGGCGACCCGGGGGAGGTGCCGCTGCTGGCCCATCAGGACCCGGTGCAGGTCCGTTTCTTCCCCGAAGCGCGGCTGAACGTCGTGGACACCTTCCTGAAGAATGCCGACGGGCGCGAGGCGATTGTGTTCATTGGCGAGGACGGGCGCCGCATGGTCTGGACCCGTGCGGAGCTGAAGCGCGAGGTGGAAATGCTTGCCGCCGCGCTGCGGGCAGCCGGGATCGGCGCTGGCGACCACGTCGCGGGCTATGTGCCGAACATGCCGCAGACCGTGGCGGCGATGCTGGCCACGGCATCTTTGGGGGCGGTCTGGTCCTCCTGCGCGCCGGAGAGCGGGCCGGATGTGGTGGTCGACCGCTTCGGCCAGATCGAACCCAAGCTGATGTTTGCCGCCGACGGCTATTTCTATAACGGCAAAGCGTTTGAGACCCGCGCCGCCATTGCCGAGGTCGCGGCCCGGGTGCCGTCGATCCGGCAGATCGTGGTCTGGCCCTATGCTGGCGAGGCGCAGGATCTGCCGGAGTGCATGACCGCCTATGAGGCCTTCAAGCAGGCAGACGCCCCGGCGCTGGACTGCCGGCCGATGGGCTTTCGCGATCCGCTCTATGTGATGTTCTCCTCCGGCACCACCGGCAAGCCCAAGTGCATTGAGCATTCCGGCGGCGGCACCCTCCTGCGGATGCTGGTGGAGCAGCAGCTGCACTGCGACCTGCAACCGGGCGACCGGATGTTATATTACACCACCTGCAACTGGATGATGTGGAACTGGCAGGTGGCGGCGCTGGCCTCCGAGGCCGTGATCGTGCTGTTTGACGGCAACCCGATGTATCCGGGCATGCGCCGGCTGTTTGACCTGGCCGAGGCTGAGAAGGTCACCCATTTCGGTATTTCCGCCAAATACATCGATGCCTCGCAAAAGCGCCGCAACCGGCCTGCGGACAGCCATGACCTGGCAGCGCTGCGGGTGGTTCTGTCCACCGGCTCGCCGCTGTCGCCCGAAGGCTTTGCCCATGTCTATGCCGATTGGAAGGCGGATGTGCAGCTGGCCTCGATCTGCGGCGGGACTGATATTCTAGGCTGTTTCATCGGCGGCTGCCCGCTGCTGCCGGTGCACCAGGGCGAGATCCAGGCACCGATGCTGGGGCTGGATGTGGCAACCCTGAACGATCAGGGCGAACCGGTGGAGGGCACGGCCGGCGAGCTGGTCTGCCGCAATGCGCATCCGTCGATGCCGACGCGGTTCCTTAACGACCCGGACAATGCCCGTTACCGTGCCAGCTATTTCGAAACATACCGCAATATCTGGCGGCAGGGCGATTTCACCATCCGCACGGAACACGGCGGATATGTGGTGCTGGGGCGCTCGGACGCGACGCTGAACCCCGGCGGCGTGCGGATCGGCACGGCGGAGATCTACCGGCAGCTCGACAAGATCGACGAGGTCGCAGATGCGGTGGTGGTCGGCCAGAGCATCGACAACGACGTGCGGGTGGTGCTGTTTGTGGTTCCCGCCGAAGGTGCTGCGCTGGATGATGAGCTAACCGCCCGGATCAAAACGGAAATCCGCAAGAACGCCTCGCCGCGCCATGTGCCCGCGAAAATCATCGCCGTCGCTGACATCCCGCGCACCAAATCCGGCAAAACTGCCGAGCTGGCGGTGCGCGATGTGGTGAACAAACATCACGTCCGCAACCTCTCCGGCCTCGCCAATCCGCAGGCGCTGGAGCTGTTTGCGGATCACCCCGAATTGCAAGCTTAACCCCAAAGGAGCGAAACCATGCCCCTGACCATGAACCGAGACGTCTTCATCACTGCCGCCGTGACCGGCTCTGGCGGCACCCAGGACAAATCCCCCCATGTGCCGCGTTCGCCCAAGCAGATCGCGGAGTCCGCGATCGAGGCGGCCAAGGCCGGCGCGGCGGTGGTTCACTGCCATGTGCGTGATCCGGAAACCGGCGCGCCGTCCCGGAAACTTGAGTATTACCGGGAGCTTACCGACCGCATTCGCGATTCCGAGGTGGACGTGGTGCTGAACCTGACTGCGGGCATGGGCGGCGACATCGTGTTCGGCTCCACCGAAGCGCCGCTGCCGGTCAATGAGGCGGCCACCGACATGATCGGCGCCACTGAGCGGATGGCCCATATCGCCGAATGCCTGCCGGAAATCTGCACCTTGGACTGCGGCACCATGAACTTTGCCGAGGCCGATTACGTCATGACCAACACGCCGGGCATGCTGCGGGCGATGGGCCAGATGATGACCGATCTGGGCGTGAAGCCGGAGATTGAGGCGTTTGACACCGGCCACCTGTGGTTTGCCAAGCAACTGGTAAAAGAGGGAATTCTGGAGCCTAACGCGCTGGTGCAGCTGTGCATGGGGGTGCCGTGGGGCGCGCCGAACGACCTCAACACCTTCATGGCGATGGTCAACAATGTGCCGTCGGACTGGACTTGGTCGGCGTTCTCGCTGGGCCGCGATCAGATGCCTTACGCGGCGCAGTCGGTGCTGGCGGGCGGCAACGTGCGGGTCGGTCTGGAAGACAACCTGTTCCTGGACAAGGGCGTGCTGGCCACCAACGCGCAGCTGGTGGAGCGCGCGGTGGGCGTGATCGAAGGCATGGGCGCCCGGATCATCGGTCCGGAGGCGGTCCGCGAGAAACTGGGCCTGACCAAGCGCGCGCCGGTGGAAAAATAAGCCGAAATGCGGGGGTGCCATGCGTGCACCCCCTGTACACCCCCTGTGCACCGGCGGGCGCACAGGGAGGGCGATCAGAGGATAGATCATGAAAACAGCAGCAATCATCGGCGGCGGGGTAATTGGCGGTGGCTGGGCCGCGCGGTTCCTTTTGAACGGCTGGAATGTGCGGGTGTTCGACCCGGACCCGGAAGCAGAGCGCAAGATCGGCGAAGTGCTGGCCAACGCCCGCCGCTCGCTGCCGTCGCTGTATGACAAGGCGCTGCCGGCCGAAGGCGAATTGACCTTCCACGCCGACATGGCGGAAGCGGTGGCGGATGCCGCCTGGATCCAGGAGAGCGTGCCGGAGCGTCTGGATCTGAAGCACAAGATCCACGCTCAGCTGCAGGAGCACGCACCGGCATCTGCGGTGATCGGCTCCTCCACCTCCGGCTTCAAACCGTCGGAGCTGAACGCCGAAGGCGCCCGCGCCGTGGTGGCGCATCCGTTCAACCCGGTTTACCTGCTGCCGCTGGTCGAGCTGGTGGGCGATGCGGAGACTTGCGCGCAGGCCGCTGGCATCCTGCGATCGGTGGGCATGTACCCGCTGACCGTGCGCAAGGAGATCGACGCGCATATCGCCGACCGTCTGCTGGAAGCAGTCTGGCGCGAAGGCCTGTGGCTGATCAAGGACGGCATCTGCACCACCGAGGAGCTGGACGAGTCGATCCGCATGGGCTTTGGCCTCCGCTGGGCGCAGATGGGTCTGTTCGAGACCTACCGGATTGCCGGCGGCGAGGCGGGCATGAAGCATTTCATGGCGCAGTTCGGACCGGCGCTGGAATGGCCCTGGACCAAGCTGATGGATGTGCCGGAGTTCACCGAGGAACTGGTGGACCTGATCGCGGGCCAGTCGGACGCGCAATCCGGCCATATGCCGATCCGCGCGCTGGAGCGGCTGCGGGACGACAACCTGGTCGGCATGATGCGGGCGCTGAAGAAATCCGGCAGCGGGGCAGGCGGTGTCATCAACACCCATGAAGCCACGCTGCCCGTGCCGGACGCGGTGGAGCTGCCGGTCACCGTCAGCCGCCCGGTGCCGCAGAGCTGGACCGATTACAACGGCCACATGAACGAGGCGCATTACACCGAAGCGTCGGCCCAGGCGACCGACCGGTTCATGGAGATGATCGGCTGCGACGCCGAGTACATCGCCGCGGGCGGCAGCTACTTCACCGTGGAGAACCATGTGCGCTTCCTGGATGAGCTGCACGAGGGCGATGCGCTGACCGTGACCACTCAGGTGCTGAAGGGCGAGGGCAAGAAGATGCATCTGTTCCACCGCCTGCACGGCACCGAAGGCAAGCTGGCGGCGACGGTGGAGACGCTGCTGTTGCACATGGACCTGAACGCGCGCGGCACCTCGCTGCCGTCGCCGGAGGTGGCGGACAAGCTGGCGTCCTTTGCCGCCGCGCACGCAGGCCTGCCGCTGCCGGAAGGCGCCGGGCGCCACGTGGGCCAGCGCGGATAACTTGGAAACCCGGCGGCTCGCGCGCTGCCGGGTTTCTTTTTGCGGGCCGGATCTCCTCCCCGATCCGGCCCGTTTTTTGAAAGCGTGCTGACCGCAAATGCGGCAGCGGGGGGGACCATGCCGGAGCGCCGGGCCATCGGGAAGGCTTCATCCCGCTTCGCGCTCTGCTCAGTTTTCCGCGGCTGGAGGGCCCGGGCGCTGAGGCATCAGAAACAATTGGGAGGACCAAATGTCTGAAGACAGTTCCAACAGCCACCTGGTGGCGAAATCCGGTTTCTTTACCGGTCTTCATCCGGGGATGAGCATTGCGGCCAAGGGCATGATCGCTGCCTTCGTGATCTTCACGGTCATGAACGTCGAGTTCGCCGGGGGCCTTTACAAGTCGATCCGCAGCTGGATCGAAAACGGGCTCAGCTTCTATTACATCACCCTGTTTTCCATCGGGCTTTTTGTCTGTTTCTGGCTGATGTTCTCGCGTTTCGGCAAGATCCGCCTGGGGGACGACGACTCGCGCCCTGAGTTCAGCAACTTCAGCTGGTTCTCGATGCTGTTCTCCGCAGGCATCGGCATCGGCATCCTGTTCTTTGGTGTTGCCGAGCCGATCTTCTACTTCGACACCTCTGCAGTCTGGGGCTATCCCAACAACCCGCATGCGGACCTTGCGGGCCATACGGAAATGGACATGCAGCGCGCGGTGGACGCGATGCGCGTGACCTTCTTCCACTGGGGGTTCCACGGCTGGGCGTTTTACGTGCTGGTTGGTCTGAGTCTGGCGTATTTCGGGTTCCGCAAGAAGCTGCCGCTGACTTTGCGCTCGGCGCTGTACCCGCTGATCGGCGAGCGTATCTATGGCCCGTGGGGGCACGCGGTGGACCTTCTGGCGGTGTTCGGCACGGTCTTCGGCGTCGCCACCTCGCTGGGTCTGGGCGTCAGCCAGATGGCGGCGGGGCTCAACCATCTGTTCGGTGTTGATCCCGGCACCGGCACCAAGCTGGTACTGATCGCGGTTGTGTCGGTCATCGCGACTATTTCCGCGGTGTCCGGCGTTGGCAAAGGCATCCGCATCCTGTCGGAATGGAACATCTGGCTGTCGATCGTGCTGCTGGCGGCCTTCGTGATCTTCGGGCCGTTCCAGTGGCTGATGGGCCTGTTTGTGACCACGGTCGGCGACTATGTTGCCAGCTTCATCCCGATGGGGTTCTGGACTGCGACCGAAGGCCCGGACGTGGCCTGGCAGGGCGGCTGGACAATCTTTTACTGGGGCTGGTGGATCTCCTGGTCACCGTTTGTCGGCGTGTTTATTGCCCGCATTTCGCGCGGCCGGACCATCCGCGAATTCATGGTCGGCGTGATGTTTGTTCCCACCACCATCGCGTTCTTCTGGCTGTGCATGTTCGGCGGCAACGCGATCTGGCAAGAGATGCACATGGGGGCCGGTGTGGCCTCGGCTGATGGGGCGGGCATCATCCAGACCGTGCGCGACTGGAACCTGCCGAGCGCGCTGTTCGGGACCATCGACAACATCGGCACCACCAGCTGGATGGGCGATATGAGCTGGGTCAGCTGGCCGATGTCGCTGCTGGCGACGTTCCTGTTGTTCTCGTGGTTCATCACCTCGTCAGACTCCGGCACGCTGGTGATCACCACCATGCTGTCGATGGGCGATGACAACCCGCCGAAGAAGTTCCGCATCATCTGGGGGCTGGGCGAAGGCGTGGTTGCGGCGGCGCTGCTGCTGGCCGGGGGGCTTGGCGCCCTGCAAACGGCGTCGATTGCGGCGGCTTTCCCGATTTCCTTTGTGCTGATCGCAATGATCTGGGGTTTGCTGAAGTCGCTGCACGACGATCCTTCGGCGTCGCCGATCTCGGTTGAGACGGTGGCAGCGGACGGAACCCGGATGAAGCAGGACCTGCACGCCTGAGGCACGTAAGGTTTTTGCAAAAGGAAAGCGCCGGGCTGTTGAGGCCCGGCGCTGTCTTTGTGCGGCTGCGGGTCAGTCGCAGGCGGCGGTGACGATGATCTCCACCTTCAGGATTTCGCGGGCCAGCTTGGCCTCGCCGCAGGCGCGTGCCGGGGCGTGGCCTTCGGGAACCCAGGCGTTCCAGACCTCGTTCAGCTCAGCGAAATAGGACATGTCGGAGAGCCAGATCACGGTCTGCAGGAGGCGGGTCTTGTCGCTGCCGGCCTCTGCCAGCAGGGCGTCGACCTTGGCGAGGATCTCGCGGGTCTGGTCCGCGGCGGTTTCGGCCTCGGACACCTGGCCGCTGAGGTACACGACGCCGTTGTGCTTGACGATTTTGCTGGAGCGGGCGGTGGTGCCGATACGGGTGATGGTCATGGGGTTTGCCTTTCCTTGGGTAAGCTGCCGCGGTCATAGCGGCCGCGGCAGCCGGGGGAAAGGGCGGGCAGATCAGCCGGAACCGGGCAGGGCGGTGCCCAGCTTGTCCGGGTTCAGCAGTATGTAGATCCAGGCGATCCGGCCGGTATGGTCCGGGGCCAGCGTGGTGATCGAGTCGAGCTGCCCGTGCTTGTAGCGCAGGAGTGCGGCCTTGCCGTTGGCCACGGCGGTGCGCAGGGTCCAGCCCTGTTCCGTCTTGGCCCGTTGGTGCAGGGCCTGAAACACCTGCATGATCTCGGGCCCGCCGCAGAGCGGCCGCCGGGCCGCGCGCCGGTTCGCGCCGCCGTCAGACAGGGCCACGCTGTCCGGTGCCAGCATCGCCAGGGCGGCATCGTAGTTCTCTGCCATCACCGCGCCGAAGAACCGCTCGCACAGGGCGGCGACCTCCGCGGGCGGGGCGTCAAAGCGCGGGCCGCTGTCCTGCAGTTTCTTCTGCGAGCGGCTGACCAGCTGGCGGCAGGCGGCCTGGGTGGTGTCCAGCACCGCTGCTATTTCGCCATAGCTGGCGTCAAACGCCTCGCGCAGGATAAAGGCGGCGCGTTCGCGTTCGTTCAGCCGTTCCATCGCCCACAAGAGCGCCAGCTCGCATTCCTGTGCCAGTTCGAAATGCGGCACAGGTTCCTGTTCTGCCGCCTGCATCAGCGGTTCCGGCAGCCAGGGCCCGACATAGGTCTCGCGCCGGGTCTGTGCCAGCCGCAGGGTGTCGATGGCGATGTTGGTGGCGACCCGGCGCAGCCAGGCGGCGGGGTTGGCGATCTGGCTCCGGTCTGCCGCCGCCCATTTCAGCCAGGTTTCCTGCACCGCGTCTTCGGCGCCGCCGACCTCGCCCAGCATCCGGTAGCAGATCGAGACCAGCCGGCGCCTTTCGGCCTCAAACACATCTGTCAGCATGTTCATTTCTGAAGCTGCACCCTGATCATTTCATCCCCGATGGACACCTGGCTGCAAGTCTTGGCAAAGCCGAGGCCCCGCTTCAAGACCGGAAAAATCCGTCCGCTGGCGGCGGCGAAGGAGACTGCAACCACAGCGGTTTCGCCGAAGCGCAGGGCGATTTCCTGGCGCAACTCTTCCAGCTCCGGACCATCGGCGATGGCCGCCCGCGCAAAACGGAAGCCCAGCCCGAGGTCGCCTGCGCTGCCGGCCTGGCCCTGCAGGCAGAGCGCCAGCTTGTCGGCGGGCATCCCGGCCTCCAGCGCCATTCTGGCAACCAGCTGGGCGCAGGGGCCGCAGTCGCCGTCCAGCGTGGAGGCGAGCTGGGCACCCCAGCGGACCTCCTGCGCGGCCCGGGGGCCGCGGTACTGGGCGAACAGCGGCAGGGCGATGGCCAGCCGCAAGCCTGCGGAGGCAGAGGTTTTAGTGACATGCTGCATATAGGCGGCATCGTAGCTGTAGCGGTCCGCGAAACTTTGGGTGGCCAGCTTGAGAAGAAACTTGATCATGGTTCAGGCCTTTTGCTGTGTCTGGGGGAGCGCCTGCCGTTGCAGGGTGAGGGCGGCCCAGAGCGCGGCGGCGGCAGGCAGCTGGATGCCGGTGAGGTTGGTCAGCGCAATCAGGTCCGCCGGAAAGCCGTGGTGGGTCCAGATCCAGATGTGGAACAGCGCATGGAACACCAGCCAGGCAGAGCCGAAGACCGCGGCACTGCGGTCCGCCTTGAGCCCGGCCCAGGCCAGTGCCAGGCCGCTGGACAGGAAGGCCAGCGCGACGTCCTTGGCGAAATGAATGTTCAGCGGTCCGGTCTGCTGCACCCCCGGCACGGTTGCGTACCAGTGCTGGGTTGCGGTCCACATGTATGCGGCGTTGACCAAGGCAAATCCGCCCGCCGCCGTCAGAAAGATCCTTTGCATTCATGCCTCCAGAAATAAGGGTCTGAAGGGATGACGGATCGGGGACCGGTTTTGTGACAGGGTTTCCGGCGGCGGAGCGGAAATTTACAGCATGGCGTGCTGCTGGGCCTGTTCCGGGTACAGCTCAGCCATGGACACGGACCGCCCGCTGTCCTGCACGATCCGCGCGTGGTAGCGGCGCAAGAGCCGCGGTTCGGTGACGCCGCAGCTGTGGGCGAGGACAGTCACCTCCTTGAGCATGTTCTTGGCATAAGAGGCGACCCGTTCCGCCTTGTCGGCGGGATCAAGGCCGAACTGCAGCTTGGGGTTATGGGTGGTGATGCCAGTGGGGCAGGTGTTCTTGTTGCACTGCAGCGCCTGGATGCAGCCAAGCGCAAACATGAAGCCGCGCGCGGAGTTGACGAAATCGGCGCCGGCGCAGAAGGCCCAGGCGACCTCTGACGGGTTGATCAGCTTGCCGCTGGCGCAGATCTTGATGCGCTGGCGCAAGCCATAGCGGGTCAGCACATCCACCGCCTTGGGCAGGCTTTCGCGCAGGGGCATGCCCATGTTGTCGATCAGGCTCATCGGGGCGGCGCCGGTGCCGCCGTCGGCGCTGTCTATGGTGATGAAATCCGGCGCGCTGGCCTCGCCGCGGGCCAGGATTTCCTGGCACAGGCCGTCCAGGAAGCCGTGGGCGCCCAGCACCGCCTTGAACCCCACCGGTTTTCCCGTCACCTCGCGCACATAGGCGATCATGTCGAGAAGTTCGCCCACGTTGGAGGCCTCCGGGTGGCGGTTGGGGCTGATCGCGTCCTCGCCCGGCGTCAGCCCGCGGATGGCGGCGATTTCCTCAGTCACCTTGGCGCCGGGCAGGATGCCGCCCTTGCCGGGCTTGGCGCCCTGGCTGAGCTTCAGCTCGAACATGCGGACGGTTTCATGGGCGGCGACGGCGCGCAGCTTGTCTTCGTCAAAGCCGCCCTCCGGTTTGCGCACGCCGAACTTGCCGGTGCCGATCTGGAACACGATGTCGCAACCGCCCTCCAGGTGGTAGGGCGACAGCCCGCCCTCGCCGGTGTTGAGCCAGATGCCGGCCTTTTTGGCGCCGCGCGACAGGGCGCGGACGGCCGGAACCGAAATGGCACCGTAGCTCATGCCGGAGATGTTGAAGATCGACGATGTGGTGTAGGGCGTACGGGCATAGGGGCCGACGGTAACTGGCGCAGGCGGGGTTGTGCCGTGTTCGAGGTCCGGGAAGGGCGCGTTAGCGAAATAGACGGTGCCTGCCGGACGCAGGTCGCGGGTGGAGCCGAAGGCGACGGTGGAGTCCACATTTTTGGCAGCGCGGTAGACCCAGGAGCGTTCGGCGCGGTTGAACGGCATCTCCTCGCGGTCCAGCGCAAAGAAATACTGCCGGAAGAATTCGCCCAGGTGCTCGAACAAATAGCGGAAACGGGCGATTACCGGGTAATTGCGGCGCAGGGTGCTGGCGGTCTGGGTCTTGTCGCGGATGTAGATCGCAATCACCCACAACAGGCCCGCACCAAGGGCGAAGATGAAGGCATAGGACAGGATTTCGAGCAGCGCAAGGACGGTGCTGGATATCTGGGACATGGTTTCCTTCGCTCCTTTGCGGCCGGGCTTGGGCCTGGCTTTTGCTACTCTGTACTGCGCCATTGCGGCTGAACTTGCCGCCGCCCGGAAAGGTTCCGCCCGGTGCAGGGATCGTTTCCGGATAGTGCGGCAGGCGCGCAGAAGTTGTCCAGCCTTGAGAACGGCTGCCGACTGGGGGCCACTAATGTCTTGCCATGGCGCGTTTTTGCAGCCTATCGACGGGAATGCGCCTGATCCCGTTCCTGATATCCCTCGTGGTGACGATTGCCGTCGCAGCTGGCGTGTTCCGGGTGTCCAGTGCCTATTTCCGCTCCGAAGAGGTGTCCAAGGCGGAAGGGCCGCTGTCTCTCTACCAAAGCTCTGTTGTTGCGGAGCTGGAGCGGTTTTCCCATCTGACCCATGTGCTGGCGCGGGACGCCGCGGTCATCGGAACGGCCGGCGGTGCGGATACCGGCGCGCTGAACCTGCGGCTGGAAGACTTTGCCGCCAAGGCGGGGCTGGATGCGATTTACCTGATGGATACGGCCGGGGTTGCCATCGCGGCTTCCAATTTCCGCCAGCCCGGCAGCTTTGTCGGGCAGAACTATGCGTTCCGGCCCTATTTTCAGCAGGCGCTGCAAGGCGGGCAGGGACGGTTTTACGCCATTGGCACCACAACCGGCCTGCCCGGATATTTTATCGCGGATGCAGTGCGGGGCCCGGAGGGAGCGCTTGGGGGTGTGATTGCGATCAAGATCGGCTTTCAGCCGCTGGAGCAGAGCTGGAGCGGTTCGGGCGAGCAGGTCTTGATGGCCAATGAGGACGGCGTTGTGCTGCTGGCCTCTGACCCCGCCTGGCGGTACCGGGTGCTGGCGCCGCTGGCGGCCGGGCAGCGGCAGCGGATCAAGGAAGCCCGGCAGTTTCCGGGCCAGGCGCTGGAACCGCTGCAATGGCAGGCGGGCGAGGGGCCGCGCGCGGTGATTGCCGGGCGGGAGCAGATACATCTGACAGCAGACATCCCGCCGCACGGCTGGACCTTGCATTACTTTGCCGGCGACGACCGGGCGGTGGCGCGCAGCTGGCTGGTCACCTCGCTGGTTGGGTTTGCCGCGGGCCTTGCGCTGATCCTGTTCCAGGTGCAGCGGGCGCGCCGGATCGGCGCCGCGCTGGCGCGGTCCGAACAGGAAGAGGCGCAGCTGCGCCGGGCCAACGAGATGCTGGCAAGCGAGATCGAGGACCGCCGCACCGCGGAACGGCGGCTGAAGCGCACCCAGGAGGAGCTGGAGCGCGCCAGCCGCTTGGCAGCCCTGGGCAGGCTGGCTGCATCGGTAACGCATGAGCTGGGCCAGCCGATTGCCGCCATGCGGAACCATCTGGTTGCCGCGGAGATCGCTCCGGGCAACGCCGCTGCGCTGCCCTCCAGGATCGGCGCGCTGGTGGACCGGATGGAGGGCATCACCCGGCAGCTCAAGTTCTTTGCGACACCGGACGCCGAAAGCCAAACTGCCGTTGATCTGAACGCCGCGATGCGTGCCTCTGCGGCCCTGGTTGCCCCCAATCTAGAGGAGGCGGGGGCACAGCTGCGGCTGGATCTGTGCCCCGGCCCGGTCAGCGTGCGGGGCAGCCGCCTGCGGATCGAGCAGGTGATGACCAACCTGTTGCGCAATGCCATTGATGCCAGCGAGGAAAGCGCCGCGCCGCTGATCATGGCCCGCACCGGCGCTGCGGAAGGTGAGGCCTGGTTCGACATCAAGGACAATGGCCATGGTCTGGGCGAAGCCACGCTGGCCGACCTGCAGGAGCCCTTTGTCACCACCCGCGAAAGCGGCCGGGGCATGGGCTTGGGCTTGGCGATTTCTGCCGGTATCGTGCAGGATCACGGCGGCACGATGACGGCCCGCAACAGGGACGCGGGCGGTGCGGTGTTCCGGGTCGCGTTTCCGTTCCGGCAAGCAGAGGAAGATCAGCCATGAGCAGCGCCAGGCCCTTCAGCATCCTGGTCATTGATGATGACAAGGCGATGCGCCAGTCGGTGGCGGAACTGCTGGAGGCCGCGGGCTGGCAGGTCACCGCGGCGGCACGGGCGGCGGCGGGTCTGGAGCGGCTGGCGGAGCTTCAGCCGGATGTCATCCTGTCCGATGTGCGGATGCCCGGCATGTCCGGGCTGGATCTGCTGGCCGCGCTGGATCCCGCCGCGCCGCCGCTGGTGCTGATTTCCGCCCATGGCGACATTCCGATGGCGGTGAAGGCGATGCAGGACGGCGCCTACAGCTTTGTCGAGAAACCTTATGAGCCGCGCCGTCTGCTGGCGATCCTGCGCCACGCGGCCGAACAGCACCGGATGCAGCAAAGCAACGCGCGGCTGAAGGCGCGGCTGTTTGCGCTGTCGGGGCTGGACCGGGTGCTGCTGGGGCAGTCGGCGCCGGTGGTTCAGCTGCGTCAGGATACCCTGGACCTTGCGGAGACCGGCACCACGGTTCTGATCGAGGGCGAGACCGGCACCGGCAAGGAGCTGGTTGCCCGCGCGTTGCATGATCTGGGGCCAAACGCCGATGCGCCGTTTCTGGCGCTGAATTGCGCTGCCTTGTCGCCCGCCACCTTTGAGGCTGACATGTTTGGCACCGATGGCGGGTCCGGCGGGCGGCTGCTGGCGGCCTCGGGCGGCACGCTGTTTTTGGATGAGGTCTGTTCCTGCCCGCTGGAAGTGCAGGCCAAGCTGCTGCGGGTGATCGAGGACAAGCAGGTTCTGCCCGCAGGCGGCCAGCTGCCGGTGCCGGTCAGCTTCCGCGTGGTTTCTGCCACCAATGAGGACGTTGAATTGGCCGTGCAGGAGAACCGCCTGCGCAAGGATCTGCTGTTCCGGCTAAATGCCATGGTGCTGACTCTGCCGCCGCTGCGCCAGCGCCGCGATGACCTGATGCTGCTGACGGCGCATTTCCTGGCGCATTTTGCGCAGCTTTACGAAACCGCCGTGCCGGATATCTCTCAGGACGATCTGACCGCGCTGATGGCGCACGGCTGGCCGGGAAATGTGCGCGAGCTGCGCAGCGTGTGCGAGCGCCGGGTGCTGGCCGCGCGCCGCGGCGGCGGCACCATGGCTGAAGCCATCCGCATGGATCAGCCCCCGGACGACGTGCCGGATACCCTGCGCGAGGCTGTGGCCGCGTTTGAGCGCGAACTGATCGGCAAGGCGGTGAAAGCCTACGAGGGCCGCATGGAYGCTGCCGCCGAGGCGCTGGGGATCGGCCGCCGCACGCTGAACGAAAAGATCGTCAAACTGGGCCTCGACAAGGACGCGCTTCTGTAGCCCGTGTACCCTGCGGAAATCCGCAGGGCGGCCCGCAAATGCCGCGCGGTTTCCTTCATAGGCAGGCGGCCCGCCGTCCCGGATACTCCCCCAATCATATCCGCATGTTTCTGGGAGGAGCACTGAT
The DNA here is from genome assembly GCF_001679925.1 of Leisingera sp. JC1. Classification (GTDB taxonomy): domain Bacteria; phylum Pseudomonadota; class Alphaproteobacteria; order Rhodobacterales; family Rhodobacteraceae; genus Leisingera. The sequence goes on from NZ_LYUZ01000035.1 coordinate 82,755, forward strand.
GCGCACTTATCTCAAGGGGGCCGCGCTGGCCGCCCTCACCGCCGCCTTTGGCACCGAAGCCCTGGCCACCGAATGGAACGTCTCGCTTTGGGGCAAGCGCCGGGCCTTTACCGAACATGTCGAGAAGCTGGCGGAGCTGGTCAGCGATAAGACCGGCGGCGAGTTCACCCTGAACATCAGCTATGGCGGCCTCAGCAAGAACAAGGAAAACCTCGATGGCATCTCCATCGGCGCCTTTGAAATGGCCCAGTTCTGCGCCGGCTACCACCGCGACAAGAACCCGACCATCACCGTGCTGGAACTGCCGTTTCTGGGCGTGACATCGCTGGAGCAGGAAATCGCCGTCTCGCAAGCGGTCTATCAGCACCCGGCGGTGCAAAAGGATCTGGCGCGCTGGAACGCGACCCTGCTGATGCCTTCGCCGCTGCCGCAGTACAATCTGGTCGGCACCGGCGATGTGCCGGGCACGCTGAAGGACTTTGAGGGGCTGACCGTGCGGGCAACCGGCGGTATCGGCAAGGCAATGGAAGCCGTCGGCGCGGTGCCCACCTCGATGTCGGCCACCGAGGTGCGCCAGGCGATGGACAGCGGCATCGTCAAGGCGGTGGCCTTTGCGCCGCATGCGCATATGTCCTTTGGCACCATCGAAAACGGCACCTGGTGGACCACCAACCTGAACCCCGGCACGGTGAACTGCCCGGTGGTGGTGAACACCGATGCGCTGGACAGCCTGTCCGATGAGCACCGCGCGGCTCTGCTGGGCTCGGTGGATGAGGCGCTGGCCCATTACGTTGATTTCTACAAGTTCAACTCCCTGGACACTTGGGAACCGGCACTGGATGCCGCCCGGATTGAGCTGGTGACCTTCCCGGATGCGGAAATCGCTGCCTTCAAGGAGGCCGCCGCGGCACCTGCGGCCCAGGCGTGGATCGAGGAAAACGCCGCCCGCGGCCTGCCTGCGCAGGAACTTTACGACCTGGTGACAGGTCTGATCGCCAAAGGCAGCTGACACTGCCGCGCCCCGCAGCCGCGCGCTGCGGGGCGACTGTTTTTTTCCCCTGAAAACTTGATGGAGTCCCGCCATGGCCGGCTCATCCCTCGTGCTGACAGACGGCAGCCGTCTCAGCACGCTTGATCAGACCCTTTACCGTATCGAAAAGCCCCTTGCCCTGCTGAGCGGCCTGGCGGTGTTTTCCCTGATGCTGCTTGCCGTTGGCTCCGTCGGCGGGCGCAATTTGTTCAACAGCCCGCTGCCGGGTTATGTGGACTGGATCGAGCAGGCGATGCCGCTGATTGCCTTCATGGGCATTTCGTTCACCCAGCGCGACGGCGGCCATATCCGCATGGACATGCTGGTGGGCGCCCTCAAAGGCCGGGCGCTGTACCTAGCCGAGTTCCTGACCACCGCCGCCGTGCTGATCCTGATGCTGCTGATGGTCTGGGGCAGCTGGGCGCATTTCCAGCGCAGTTTCGACTTTGCCGCGCCGTGGTGGAGCGCCGACAGCTCAATGGACATCTCGCTGCCGCTCTGGCCTGCGAAACTGCTGGCGCCGGTGGCCTTCAGCGTGCTGTGTCTGCGTCTTTTACTGCAGCTTTGGGCCTATGGCCGCGCTTGGCGCAGCGGCACGGACCGGCCCGTTGCCGTCCCGATGATTGCCGATGCCGCCACCCAGGCTGCGATGGAGGCGGATCACGTCTCCGGCCACGACAGCTGAGGAATTTCTGATATGGAACCGATTGAAATTGGGCTGATCGTTTCAGCCGGGCTGCTGGTGATGGTGATCCTGGGCATGCGGGTGGCCTTTGCCGCTGCTGCTGCCGGGATGATCGGCTTGATCTGGATCTTCTGGGCCAAGTTCGGATATGACCCGGCGCGTTTCGGCAAGGCGCTGACCATTGCGGTCAAGACCGCAGGGCAGGTGCCGCATTCCAAGGTGTCCAGTCAGGCGCTGAGCCTAATTCCGACTTTCATCCTGATTGGCTATCTCGCTTATTACGCGGGGCTGACACGAGCGTTGTTCGAGGCCGCCAAACGCTGGATGGCCTGGGTGCCGGGCGGGCTGGCGGTGTCCACCGTTTTTGCCACCGCGGGATTTGCCGCCGTATCCGGCGCGTCGGTGGCCACCTCTGCCGTCTTTGCCCGCATAGCCATCCCGGAGATGCTGAAGATCGGCTATGACAAACGCTTTGCCGCGGGCGTTGTGGCCGCTGGCGGCACGCTGGCGTCGCTGATCCCGCCCTCAGCCATTCTGGTGATTTATGCCATCATCGTTGAACAGGACGTGGGCAAGCTGCTGCTGGCAGGATTCATTCCCGGCGCGTTCTCGGCGGTGATCTATGGTCTCTTGATCGTCGGCATGGCAGTGGTGATCAAGGACTTCGGCCCGCGCGTCACCGGGTTCACCTGGCGCCAGCGGTTTGCGGCATTGCCGCCTGCGCTGCCGATCGTGTTTGTCGTCRTGACCATCATCTTCTTTGTCTACAACCCCTTTGGCGGCGACGCCTGGGGCACCCCGACAGAGGGCGGGGCAATCGGGGCGTTTGTGGTGTTCCTGATGGCCCTGCGCCACGGCATGCGCTGGCGGGAGCTGAAAGATGCGCTGCTGGAAACCGCCAAGCTGAGCGTGATGATCTTCACCATCATCTGGGGGGTGCTGATCTATGTGCGGTTCCTCGGGTTCGCGGATCTGCCGGGGGCGTTTTCGGACTGGATCACCTCGTTGGAGATGAGCCCGATGCTGATCCTGATCTGCATTCTGCTGGCCTATGCAGTGCTGGGGATGTTCATGGATGCAATCGGCATGCTGCTGCTGACGCTGCCGGTGGTTTACCCGGCGGTGATGGCGCTCAATGGCGGTGAGGCGGTTTYGGCCGCGGACAGCACCTTTGGCATGTCCGGCCCGATGTGCGCGATCTGGTTCGGCATCCTGGTGGTCAAGATGGCCGAGTTCTGCCTGATCACCCCGCCCATCGGCCTCAACTGCTTTGTGGTGGCGGGCGTGCGCGATGACCTGAGCGTGCAGGATGTGTTCAAGGGGGTGACGCCGTTCTTCATCGCCGACGCCGTGACCATCGCGCTGCTGGTGGCGTTCCCGGCGATTGTTTTGTGGCTGCCGGGGCAGGTCTGACACGTCTTTGATGCGCTGAACCGGGCCGCCTGCTGCAGTGCGGCCCGGTTGATTTCAGCGGAAGGTCAGCCGGAAACAGGCGCCGTTGCTGGACGGGACAACACTCAGCGTGCCGCCGAGGGCCTCTGCCGTTGCCTTGACGATGTTGAGCCCCATGCCGGTGCCGCCGCTGTCCCGCCGGGTGGTGAAGAAGGGCTGCAGGATCTTGTCTGCGTTGCCTGCGCTGATGCCGGGGCCGTCGTCTGTGATCTGAAGGCAGGTGGCGGTGCCGTCCTGACAGGCGGTCAGCACGGCCTCCTTGGCGCCGTGCTGCTGGGCGTTCTCCAGCAGATGGGTCAGGATGATCTGCAGGGTGCGCGGCGCCACCGGCAGCGGCAGGGTGCCGTTCTGCACCTTGACCGCAAGGGCGGGAAAGGCTTGCGAAACCTGCGCATGGATCTCATCTAAGCAGCAGCTCCCAGCCATCGCGCTTTGATCCGCAAGGCTGAAAGCACGCATGTTGGCCAGCAGGTCCTCCATCCGTTTGCCGCCCTTGTCCACGGTATCCAGCAGCCGGTGTTTCTGGGCCGGGGGCAGATCGTCGTCGCGCAGCAGTTCCGCAGCACCTTTCAGAGCGGTGAGCGGCGACTTCAGCTCATGCGTCACATGGGCGGTGTAGGTTTTCAGCGCGTCCTGCTTGCTTTGCAGGCGGCCGGTCAGCGACTGGAAGCTGCGGCTCAGCTCCTCGATCTCGCGGGTGCCAAGCTGATCCGGCGGCTCCCACGTCTGGCTGCCGTGGCCCGCCAGATGGCTGCGCTGGATCAGCAGTTGGATCGGGCGGGTAATGAAGCGCCAGAACACATAGCCGATGAGCATGGTGGACAGGGCAACAAAGCCTGCGGCCTTGGCCAGATTGAAGCGCTCGCCATAGAGAAACCGGAAGATGTGGTTCGGGGTGCGGCTGAGGTAGACCGCACCGATCAGGGTCTGGTCCGCAAAGACCGGCATCGCCACGAACACGCGCACGCGGGCGCCGCGGCTGAGAGTGTAAAGCGCGGGCGGCGCGTCTTCGCGCAGGCGGGTGCGCGCAACAGTAACGGTTTCGCCCGCCAGCGCGCCCTGCACCTCCTCCACATGGCCCAGAAAGGTGCCGGTTTCGGCCGAGCCTGCAAAGACATTGCCGCGGGCATCCAGGAACCGGTAGCCGGCCAGTGTCTGCGCCTGTGCGGCATTGGCGATGCGGGTCAGCCGTGTGGCGATTTTCCGGTAAGGGGCGCCCGCAGGACCGGAGAGCGGTTTTGCGTCGGGCCGCGGCGGCAGCACGGTTTCGCTGTTGACCGACAGCGACGGAAACACCGCGTGCTCGCCGGAAACCGGGCGTCCGCGGGGCGGCTTGGCGCCGGACGCGCCTGCATAAAATTCTGCGTAGGCCGCGGACATCACCGCGGCCTGGGTCAGCAGGCTTTCCTCGGTCTGCTGCACCAGCTGGCTGTCGTAAAAGCGGAACAGGATCAGTCCGGCAAAGGGCAGGCACAGGACCAGCGCCAGCACCAGAAGCACCACTGCCCAGAGCCGCGGCCGCCATTTGCGGGTTAGGCTGGCGTGCATGCGCCCATCCTGAGGCCGACGCCGTGCACGGTCACGATCCCCTCTGTGCAGCCGGCCTGCGCCAGCTTGGCGCGGATGTTGCGGATGTGGCTGTCGATGGTGCGGTCGGAGACATGGATGTTGTAGCCGTAAAGCGCATCCACCAGCTGCGCTCGCGACAGCACCCGGTCCGGGCGGGCCATCAGGGTTGCCAGCAGCCGGAACTCCGACCCGGTCAGGGCCACCGGCGCGGCGGCGAAGCGGCAGAGGTGGCGCTCTGCGTCCAGATGAAGGCTGCCCTGCGCCAGCACCGCTTCGGGTTGCGCCGGGGCAGCAGGGGCGCTGCGTTTCAGGATCGCCTTGATCCGGGCCACCAGCTCACGCGGGGAGAAGGGTTTGGTCAGATAGTCGTCGGCACCCAGCTCCAGCCCGACGATACGGTCGATCTCGTCATCGCGGGCGGTGAGGAACAGGATCGGCACGTCGGAGGATTTGCGGATCTCGCGGCAGACCTCCAGCCCGTCCATTTCCGGCAGCCCGATGTCCAGCACGATCAGGTCGGGAGTCTCCTCCCGGCTCGCGTTCAGCGCGGCGAGGCCGTCACTGGCAAAGACGGTCTCAAAGCCTGCCTTTTCCACCGCGAAGCCGGTCACCTCAAGGATATCGGGATCGTCATCGACAACAAGAATGCGGGCTGGCATCAAATGGGGTCCTTCAATTCTGCTGCTGATAATAGGCTTGGATCCGCCACCTCCGAAAGCCCCATTCGCGCCAGTTGGTGATGGCGGTCTTGTAAAGGTCATAGTGCATTGCGCTGCCGCAAACCTGCTGTCCGGTTTCGGTTTCAAAGGCATGGACAGCGGGGTAGGCACCGGCGCCGAGGCTGCAGATGTAATAGGTGTCCTGTTTCACCAGCGTGCTGCCGTGGGTCAGGTTGTAGCGGGCGATGACCCCGGCGAAGTTCACGAAACCGCAGATGTAGAGAGTGCCCAGAAGGGCGGCAAAGCAGCGGCGCAGGAGCCAGGCATTGCCGTGGCCGCGGTGGATCTGGACAACCGTCAGCACAAGTCCCGCCAGCACCAGCCCCATCCAGACGAAGGCGGCCACACGCAGGTAGGTCAGCGCGTAGGCTTCAACGTAGTGGTGCAGCCGGATGGCCGCCGTCAGCACCAGGAACATGTTTTGCGCCAGCCACAGGTAGACCAGGGCGCGCAGGGTTTTGTCGGCGCCGGTCATGCTGCGCGTCATCAGTGTGAACACACCGGCCAGCAGAGCCGTCACCACCAGCGGATAGGAACCGCGGTGGGCGTAAGAGGCATAGCTCATCCCCTCCGGCAGGGAGACGCCGCCGGTCAGGATGCCGAGGTCCATCACCGTCTGGATCAGGAACAGCAGGTTGAACAGCACCAGAGAATTGCGCACTGACACCGGGTTGATCAGAAAGGCGGCCCTGCTGGGGCCGGCCTTTTGCACGGTTGCGGCAGGCGCGGCGCTGCCCAGCCATGTTTCGCTGAGGTTCAGGCAGGGCCACAGCAGCGCTGCCATCACGGTCCAGAACAGAAGCCGCAGCCAGAACTGCAGCTCGAATAGGCGGCCGGGGTCCAGCTCTGCCAGAAACTCCTCCAGCACGGGGTTGGCCGAGGCCAGCAGCATCAGGAAAACCGCCCCCATGAGCAGCGGCAGCGCCAGCGAGGCCGCCTGGCGGCGGGCGCCAGAGCTGAGGTCCGAGGCGGGCATGGCGCGGAATGCATCGCGCAGCAGCAGCGCGGCGCCAACCGTTGGCAGGCGCAGAGCGGTGCGCAGCGCCAGCCGCTCGCTGACGGCTGGGCCGTAGACCGCCCAGGTTGTCAGGCAGATCAGGCCGCCGAGGCTGAACAGGACGGACAGGAACTGCAGCTCGATGACGGCGGGCAGGTTGCTGAGCAGGGCAAAACAAGCGGCGCCTGCCCATTCGCGGGCTGTTGGCCGGCGGGGCTTCATCGCCATGACGGCGGCAGAGAGGATCAGCGCAAAGACGGCAACCGAAATGCCAGCCGGCTGGTCCCAGAACAGCCAGTCCGCAACCGCAACCAGCGATGCCAGAAGCGGTATTGCATGACGCATCCGCAACGAGGCGAGAAGCGGCCCGCCGTCCTTGCGGCGGCGGGGCTGCGCCTGCGGCGGCCCGCCTGCGGCCTCCAGCCACCACGCATCCAGCCTGATGCTGTCCGGCACGCCGTGTATTACCAGTTCCTGCCTCATGTCCTGTCTCCTGCTTGCAATTTTCATTGCCTGCAGTGATGCGGCCTGCGCTTGCATCTTTGGCGTGCTGTCTCCGCAGGTTTCAGGGGGCTTTTGTGCAGATTTCGTGCAGGGCTGCCGGGTCAGCCCGGGCTAGGTGCCGCAGGCGGGGGCTGGCGGCTGCTGCGCACATCTTCGGCGAACAGGGAGACCGCCCGCCGGTGCATTTGGCCGCGGCGGGTGGCGAGGTGAAATACTGTGATCCAGCGCAACTCGGGACCGTTCACTTCCCGAAGTTTGCCGCTGCGAACCCATGCGTCCGCAAAATGCGCGGGCAGCGGGCCAAGGTATTGCCCGGTTGCGATCAGCATCGCCAGGGCTTCCATGTTGGCGGCAGAGGCCGCGGGTTCACCGGAGGCAAGTCCCGCAAGCGGCAGCCGGTCATAGGACCGCTGGCAGAGCGGGTACTGCGCGATGTCCTGCGGGGCGGCCTCCTGCTCCTGCAGGGTGAATAACGGATGCCCCGCACCGCAATACAGCCGGTGCTCCTCCTGGCACAGGTCCTCATACGCCAGATCGGCGATCTGGTTGCGGAAAGGGGCAATGGCCGCATGCAGCGCGCCGGTGATCAGCTGCTGCGTCAGCTCAGCCGGGGAGGCCACGGTAATGTCGAGCTGCACGTCGTTCGGCCGCGCCCCGAAGCGCTGCAGCGCCTGTGTCAGGTTGAGGCCGGGCAGGCTGCTGACGGCATCCGCCACGCCGATCCGCAAGTCACCTGTCACGGTGCCGCGCAGCTCCATTAGCCCGGCATCAAAATCACGGGCGCTGCGCAGCATGTCGCGGGCCCTGCGGTAGACGGTCTCGCCGCGTTCCGTCAGGCGGAAGCCGCCGCGCCCGCGGTCGCACAGGCGGTAGCCCAGCGAGGTCTCCAGATCGCGGATGCGGATGCTGATGGCGGATTGGGTGATGCCAAGCGCATATTGCGCCTCGGAGAAACCGCCGCAGTCGGCAACGGTGACAAAGGTTTCCAGCAAAGTGTTGCGCAGCAGTTTCATGGGGGCGCTCTGTCTTAGGGGGTGATCGGGATGCATGAAATCACTTTATGTGAAGATGAACAGCAGAATATTTTTTCATGCGGCTTGCCGTGATCAACTGCTGTGAAGCCTTGCAGTTGGAGACGCAAATGTCCGGACATGGATATGAGACTGGCCGCCTGAACCTGCCGTTCACCGGCATCGCGACCTTTGGCAAGAAACCCTATGTTGCGGATTGGGACAGCATCGATGCGGATGTTGCGGTCCTCGGTGCGCCCTATGATTTCGGCTGCCAGTACCGGTCCGGCGCGCGGTTCGGCCCGCGGGCGGTGCGCGAGGCGTCCACCCTGTTCAGCTTTGGCCATGCCGGCGCCTATGATCACGAGGATGATGCCACCTACCTGGGGGAAGATGTGCGGATCGTCGATCTGGGGGATGCCGACATCGTCCACACCATGACCGGGGAAAGCCACGCCAATATCGAATACGGGGTGCGGAAGATCCTGCAGGCAGGCGCGTTGCCGGTGGTGATCGGCGGCGATCATTCCATCAACATCCCCTGTATACGGGCCTTTGAGGAGGACTGCGCCAGGAACGGCTCGATCCATGTGGTGCAGATCGACGCGCATCTGGATTTCGTTGATGAGCGCCATGGCGTCACCGAGGGCCACGGCAACCCGATGCGCCGCGCGATCGAGAAGGATTATGTCAGCGGCATGACCCAGCTGGGCATCCGCAATGTGTCCTCCACTGCGCGGGAAGGCTATGAGGATGCCCGCGCGCGCGGTTCCGACATCCTGTCGGTGCGGCAGGTGCGCAAGCTGGGCTCTGAAGCGGTGCTGGCGCGCATCCCCGAAGGCGCGCGGTATTATGTGACCATCGACATCGACGCCTTCTGCCCCTCAATCGCGCCGGGCACCGGCACGCCGAGCCATGGCGGTTTCCTTTATTACGACGTGCTGGAAATCCTGCAGGGGCTGGCGCAGCGCGGCGATGTGGCGGGCATCGACCTGGTGGAGGTCGCTCCGGCCTATGACCCCTCCGAGAGCACCCAGATCCTGGCGGCGCAGCTGTTGCTGAATTTCCTCGGCTTCATCTTTCACAGCCGGGGCTGAACCAGCCTCCGCTGCTTCTTTCCGGTTGCAAAGGCCCCGGGGGGCGCCTCAGGGGGCCATCTTGCCTTCGGCAAATATCCGGGCGGCAGCTACGGCCTCCGGGTCCGGTTCAACCCCGGTAAAGCCCAGCAGGTAGCCCTCCAGCCGGGCGGTGCGGGCCTGCATCGGTTCGCGCACTTCCAGCGCGTGATAGCCGCATTGCATGAAATAGAGGATCCGGGCGCGGGCCTCTGCCTCATAGGCGGAAAAGCCGTGGCGTTCGAACATCGCCGTCACCGCGGCGAGGCGCTGCGCATCCGCCGCGTCGATCCGGTTGCGCACCTTGCCGTCGCGGCGCGACCATTCGCGGACCGCGAAGTCGAGGCTGGCGTCGAACAGGTCCGGGTCGACAAAACAGCGGAAGAAATTGCAGACCGCCCAGCTTATGTTGGCGGCGGGCATTTCGCAGTGGTCGAGGATGGGTGCGGTATTGCGCGCTTCCCAGTCGTCCAGCAGCGCCTCCAGCAGGTGTTTGCGGCTTTTGAAGTACCAGTAGAAGCTGGAGCGCGAGACGCCGAGCCGTTCGCCGATTGCCAGCACCTTGACCCCGGCCACCCCTTCGCTGACCAGCAGGTCGCGGGCCACGTTCAGCCAGTCCTCCGGCGTGACCTTCACATGGCCGCTGAGGGGTTCCTTGTCGGGGTTGTCCCGGTGCWGCACCGGGGCGGCGCGTCTGGCCATGTCAGCTCTCCGGCGGGGCGCCGCCTTCTGCGGTGCGCTTGGCGATGAAGGCCTGCAGGGCCTCAGCGCGGGTTTCATCCGTCACCGGCCGGGTATCATGGGCGAGGATATCCTTCCAGACCCGGGTGGCGCGCTGGCTGGCATTCAGGGCACCGCGTTCGGTCCAGGTGCCGAAGTTGGCGTAGTCATGCACCACCGGCTGATAGAACTCCGTGCTGTAGCGGTCCATGGTTTGGGGGGCGGCAAAGAAATGCCCCTGCGGCTCCACCTGTGTCAGGGCGCTGGCGTAGCCTATTTCCTCCGTCCCCGCCTGGGCGCCTGCACAGAGTTCGGCAATCATGTTGAGGACCTCGGCGTCGGTGATGAGTTTCTCGTAAGAAACCGAAAGCCCGCCTTCGAGCCAGCCGGCCGAGTGGATGATCACGGTGGCGCCCGCCATCAGACAGCCCCAGAGCCCCATCTGGTTTTCATTGGCCGCCTGCACGTCGTTGCTGTTTGATGCCGATCCGGCAGCGGACCGCCACGGCAGGCCGAGGTGCCGCGCCAGCTGGCCTGCCGCCAGCGAGGCCTGGAAATGCGCGGGTGTGCCGAATGCAGGCGCGCCGGATTTCATGTCCACGTTGGAGGTGAAGGTGCCGTAGCAGACCGGCGCGCCGGGTTTGGCCAGCTGGGTGAGAGTGAGCGCGGCCAGCACCTCCGCATGGCTGAGGGTGATGGCGCCTGCGACGGTGATCGGCGCCATTGCCCCCATCAGCGTGAAGGGCGTGATGATCGAGACCTGCCCGTGGCGGGCAAAGTCGATCAGCCCCTGCGCCATCGGAATGTCCAGCGTGCGCGGGCTGTTGGTGTTGATGATGGTGTAGCAGCGCGGCTCGGCCTGGAACTCGGCATCCGACAGCCCGCGGAAGTCGCGGATCATCTCGAAACAGTCCATCACCTGCGGCGTCCCGCGCGAGAAGATGAAGGGGAACTTGTCGGTCCGGGTCATCTGCGCCTCGGTGGTGAAGTAATGGCGCAGATGGATGGGGACGTCCTGCGGCTCCACCTGGGGAGAAATCATGTGGAAGACGTCGAAGTGATGGGTGAGCTGCAGGTATTCCAGGTAGTCCCGGGCTGAGCCGGGGCGGCGGCCGCGTTCCAGATCGGTGGCATTGGGCGCGCCGGCACCGGCCTGGAACACCAGGCTGCCCAACTCCAGGGTGATGTCGCGCTCCCTTGCTCCGGCCCGGCAGGTGATGGAGCGGGGCGCGGTGGCAAGCGCCGCCTCCACCATGTCGCGGCCGATATAGACCATTTCGCGGTCTTCATCGACGCGGGCGCCGCCCTTGGCATAGATCCGGCGCGCCTCGGGCAGCAGCACCTTCATGCCCAGCTCTTCCAGCATTCTCAGCGCGGTTTCATGCATGTCCGCGATCTGATGCGCCGGAAAGACCTCCATCAGCGGGAAGGGGTTTTTGAGCTGGCGGTAGTTCACGTTGCGCTGCGGAGCAGGGGCGGCTTCCGCTTTGCGACCCCGCCCCCGCCCCCTGTTCCGGCGTCCACGGGCATTGCCCTCGATTTCATTTGTCATTGCGTCAGCCTCGCATCGCTTTCCCGGAGGGATCATAGGGGGAGGGCGCAATCACGCGGGCGGCGCGTGCCTGGCCGACGATATGGACGGTGAGTTCCGTGCCTTCCGCAGCTGCCGCGCGGTCCACCATTGCCATGGCGAGTGATTTGCCCAGGGTATGGCCGTAGCCGCCGGAGGTGACGAAGCCCACACGCTTGCCGTTCTGCCAGACCGGTTCATAGCCGCTGGCATCAGCGTCCATGGCCTCGACTTCCAGCGACACAATGACCTGCGCCGGGCCGCCTGCGTCGCGCTCGTTCAGCGCGGCCTCGCGGCCGATGAAGTCCTTGTCCCAGTCGATCCAGCGGTCCATGCCGGTTTGGGCGGCAGTGTAGCCTTGGGTGAATTCGGCGCTCCAGATGCCAAAGCTTTTCTCCAGCCGCAGGCTGAGGAGCGCGTTGAAACCGACTTCGCGGATGCCAAGGTCAGCCCCCGCTTCCAGCAGGGTTTCGCGCAGGGTAATGTGTTCGGCGGCGGAACAGTGGAGCTCATAGCCCAGCTCGCCCGCGACCGAGAGGCGGCCGACCTTGAGGCGCAGCATGCCGATGTCCAGCGTGGTGCAGCCCATGAAGGGCAGGTCTGCGATGGGGGTATCCGTCAGCTTTTCCAACACTTTGCGGCTGTTCGGGCCGGAGAGGCTGAAGCCGGTGATGGCATCCGTCACATCGCGCACTTCGACGCCTTCGCCCATGTGGTCCTGGAACCAGCGCATGTGCCATTCGCGCAGGTAGTAGCTGCCCATGATCCACCAGGTGCCGTCACCCCAGTTGAACACGGTGAGGTCGCCCTTGAGACGTCCTTCGGACGACAGCATCGGCGCCAGTTTGGCGCGGCCGGGTTTTGGCAGTTTCGACGCCATGATGCGGTTGAGCCATGCTTCGGCGCCTGCGCCAGTGACCTCAAAGCGGGAGAACGCGGAGATGTCCAAGAGGCCCACTGCGTTGCGCACGGCCTGGCATTCGTCAGCGACTATTTCGAATGCGTTGGAGCGTTTCAGGGTCGGGGTTTCGGTGAAGTCTTCCGACGGAGCGAAATAGAGCGGCACTTCCAGCCCGTAGCTGGCGCCCCAGCGGCAGCCCGCGGCAGTCATGCCGTCATAGGCGGGCGCTTTCTTCAGCGGGCGGCCTGCGGGCAGCTGCTCGTTCGGGTAGGTCATCACGAAACGGCGGGTATAGAACTGGCCAGTGGTTTCCTTGATGAAGCGTTTGTTCTGGGCGTAATCGCCGAAGCGCGCCACATCCATGCCGAAGACATCCGCCTCCGGCTCGCCGTGGATCATCCATTCGGCCAACGACTTGCCGACGCCGCCGCCCTGCAGGAAGCCGGCCATCACGCCGCAGGCGCACCAGTAGCCGGGCTTGCCGCGCACCGGGCCGACCAGCGGATTGCCGTCGGGGGCAAAGGTGAAGGCGCCGTTGACCCAGGTCTTGACGCCGGTGGTTTGCAGGGCCGGATAGCGTTCGAAGCCCAGGGTCAGTTCCCGTTCGATCCGGTCAGGGTCTTCCTGCTGCAGCTCGAACCCGTATTCCCAGGGCGCGCCATCCATCATCCAATGCTCGTGGTCGATCTCGTAGATGCCCAGCAGGATGCCCTTCTGGTCCTGGCGCATATAGGTGAAGCCCTCCAGATCGACGGTCATCGGCACCTCGAAATCGAGCTGTTCCAGCTCGGGGATGGTGTCGGAGATCAGGTAGTGGTGGTTGAGCGGCGAGACCGGCAGTTCCACGCCCGCCATGCGGCCGACATGTTTGGCCCAGAGGCCCGCGGCATTGACCACATGCTCGGCGTGGATGGTGCCTTTTTCGGTCACCACCTGCCAGCCATCATCCACCTGATGCAGCTCCAGCACCCGGTTGTGCTCGATCACCTCGGCGCCGCGCTTCTTGGCGGCCCCGGTATAGGCGTGCACGGTGCCGGTGGTGTCGACATAGCCCTCGCGGTCGGCCCACATACCGCCGAGGATGCCCTCGGTGGACATGATCGGGCACAGCTCGCCCGCTTCCTGCGGGGTGATCAGGCGGCAGTCGTCGATGCCGATCGACTGAAATGTGCGGTAGGCCGACTGCAGCCATTCCCAGCGGTCGGGCGTGCCCGCCAGCGTCATGCCGCCGGTCATGTGCATGCCGACGGACTGGCCGGATTCCTTTTCGATCTCGCTCAGCAGGTCAATGGTATAGGCTTGCAGCGAAGCGATGTTCGGGTCGGCGTTCAGCGCGTGAAAGCCGCCCGCCGCGTGCCAGCTTGATCCCGCCGTCAGCACCGAGCGTTCAATCAGGCAGACGTCGGTCCAGCCGAATTTCGCCAGGTGATAAAGGACGGAGGCGCCGACAACGCCGCCCCCGATGACAACGGCACGATAGTGCGACTTCATGGACTTGCTCCCTGTCTGACACCGCCGGGTCAGCGGGGAGCGCCCCCGAATCCGCCCTYTGGACATTTCTGTCCAATACATCGGCCATCCTGGACAGCTTTGTCCAGAGAAAATTTCAGGGTCCTACGCGAGGATGCTATTTGCCGGGTGAACTGCTACTGGCTTGGGTTTCCGCCCAGGTGCCGGTACGCAGGGTTTGAGCGGCAAACCTTCCGGGGCCGGTCCGCCAGGGCAGGGCGGCTTCCAGCCATAGCCCCTTGTGCAGGGTAAAGCGCCAGCCGCGCTGTGCGCGTTCAAAGGCGGTCACGTCCGGATGGTCTTCTTCCAGCAGCTCCACCGTGCCGGTCAGCAGCAGAAGGCTGCCGCTTTCGAAGTCCGGGAAGGCCAGGCCCGCGCGCGGGTTCAGCAGGAAATTTCCCAGCGTGTTGAAGTGGTTGTTGCCGCGGAAATCCGGGATGGTGAGGGTGTTGCCCGACACCCGGACAAAACCGGGCCGCCCGCCGCGGTGGGAGACATCGACACCCTCGCGCTCCGGGTTCGCGGCTGCGGGGATGTGGCTGGCGACAAAGAATGTTTCGGCCTGGGCGATCAGCGCGCTGTGCTCCGGCGGCAGGTCTGTAAAGGCCTGCGGGGGTGCGGCGGGCTTGTTATCGGCGGGGGTCAGGTCCCGCTCTTGAATATACTGCGGGCAATTGCCAAAGGACTGGTCCACCCGCAGGGTGAAACCTTCCGGGCCTGCTGAAATGATCCGCCCGTTCAGCCGGTTGCGGCGGCGGCTGTGGAGCTCAATCCCCAACATCCCCAGCGGTGCGCCCTCGCGGATTGCCGCCTGGACCGGGTCCTCCGCAGTTCCATTCAGCGTTACTTGCAGGTGCTCCGGGTCGGGCGAGACGGCAAATCCGGGGGCACCGCTGAGCAGGCTGGCCCAGGGCCAGCCATCCGCGTCCACGGCACCGGCGGCCAGGAACGGCAGCTGGGCAAAGAACTCCCGGTGCTCCTCAGGCATGAAGGGGCGGATCATCCGGCGGCCCAGGGTCTCTGCCATGTCGCGCTTGCCCGCGCGGCGCTGCATTTCCTTTTCACCTGCGTGGAAGGGCGAGGGGCTGTCTGCGTCATGGGGCATGGGAACCTCCTTTAGCTGGAGCAATGCGGCGGCGGCCCGGTGGACCGCCGCCCGCGGGATCAGGCTGCGAGGCCGGCCTTGGTTGCGGGCATCGGCTTGAAGCCTTTCAAAGCTTCGATATTTGCCAGCAGGGCGCGGACATTGGGGTAGGGCTCCAGCGATATGCCGCCCTCCGGCGCGTGCGCGATGTAGGAATAGACCGCCACGTCGGCGATGGTGGGGGTGTCGCCGACCAGGAAGCGGCGGCCCTCCATATGGGCGTCGATCTTACCCAGCACGCGGGCCGCGATGGTGGCGCAGAAGTCTGCGTCCAGCGGCGCGTTGAAGACGTTGATCAGCCGAGCCGCCGCCGGGCCGAAGGCGATCTCGCCTGCCGCAAGGGTCAGGAACTTCTGCACCTCAGCCTCTTGCACCGGGTCGGAGGGCAGCCAGGACGGCGCGTATTTGCGGGCCAGGTAGACCAGGATCGCGTTGGAATCGGTGATAACGGTCTCACCGTCCTCGATCACCGGCACCTGGCCTGCCGGGTTCAGCGCCAGGAAAGGCGGTTTCTTGTGCTCGCCACCGGCGAGGTCGACGTTCACCACCTCATGGGCGATGCCGGTGAGGCTGGCGAACAGCTCTACCCGGTGGGCGTGG
Organism: Leisingera sp. JC1; assembly: GCF_001679925.1. Lineage (GTDB taxonomy): Bacteria > Pseudomonadota > Alphaproteobacteria > Rhodobacterales > Rhodobacteraceae > Leisingera. The sequence goes on from NZ_LYUZ01000035.1 coordinate 98,280, forward strand.
CCGGAGAGGGGGAAGCTGTGGATGCGGATCGGATGTGCCATGTCTGGGGTCCTTTGCTGCGGCAGGGGCCGCTGGTTTCTGAAGACACCGGGAAGATACGCTGCGCTGTAGATGGCGATAATATTCCATTTCATGGAAAGATTATGTACATGCTGTTCATAACAAACGCCGGAGGCCCTGGGATGGACAAGCTGGACTGCATGCGCGCCTTTGCCGCCGTGGCGGCGCAAAGCTCCTTTACCTCCGGCGCGCGGCAGGTTGGGATCAGCACCAAGCTGGCCAGCAAATATGTCGCCCGGCTGGAGGAGCAGCTGGGCGCGCAGCTTTTGAACCGCACCACCCGCAAGGTGACGCTGACCGATACCGGCCGCGCCTATCTGGAGCGCTGCCTGCCTCTGCTTGCGCAGTTCGACGAGCTGGAGGACGTGGTGCAGCTGCGCCAGCAGGAGCTGGCAGGACCGATCCGCATCACTGCGCCCACCGGTTTCGGCAGCCGCGAACTGGTGGAGGCGCTGCAGCCGTTCCAACAGACGCACCCCAAGGTCTCGGTGGAGCTGGTGCTGTCGGACCGGCATCTGCCGATGCTGGAGGAGGGGGTCGATCTGGCCGTGCGTTTCGGTGCCCTGAAGGATTCGACGCTTGTGGCACGCAAGCTTTGCGACATGCGGCTGGTGTTGGTGGCGTCGCCGGACTATCTGGCCGAGCACGGCGAACCGGCGGAGCCGGAGGCGCTGGCCACTCACAACTGTCTGCTGCAGATGACCTCGCCGCAACCGGACGCCTGGGTCTTTGGCAAGGGCGCGGCGCAACGGACCGTCACCGCCGGCGGCAGCTTCCGGGCCAATTCGCCCAGGGCGGTGGCGCATATGGCCGCAAGCGGTCTTGGCATTGCCCGCTGCCCGCACTACACCGCGCTGCCGTTCCTGCGCGACGGCAGGCTGCAAGTGCTTTTCGAACAACAGGAAACCGACCCGGCAACGCTTTACGCCGTTTACCCCTCCAGCCGCCACCTGACGGTGCGGATCCGGGCGCTGATTGACCATCTGGCAGTCTGTTTCGGGCCGGGCTTTCCAGCCTGAAAACCTGCTGCTTCTTTCTGGTGGCCAATACCCCGGGGAGCGCGAGAGGCCGGCCCCTCGTATCGGTAACAAGCCCATTATCATGCAGCTGCAGCAATTCAGGCAACAATATTGCCCTATATATTTTATGCTTGAAATATATATTCAAGCCTGCGTAGGCTGACCCCGAGGGCTGGCGCAAGATCAGCCGGGGCGATGCGGGCTGCGGCGGCTCTTGGCTTCTGCCGGGGCGGCGTTAAAGTCGCAAGCATTTGATCAAGAACCCAGGCCCAAGGGCCGGGGCATATTCTGGGAGGAAAGACGTAATGAAGACCATTCGGATGCTTGCAATGGCGGCTGCGATTCCGGCGCTGGCTGTTGCAGCCCAGGCGGATACCAAGATCGGCATGATCACCACATTGTCCGGCGGCGGCGCAGGGCTGGGTGTGGATGTGCGCGACGGCTTCATGCTGGCGATCGAACAGGACGGCCGCGAGGGTGTCGAGGTGGTGATCGAGGACGATCAGCGCAAGCCTGACGTGGCGGTACAGATCGCCGACCGGATGATCCAATCCGAGAAGGTGGACATCCTGACCGGCATCATCTGGTCGAACCTGGCAATGGCGGTGGTGCCTGCGGCAACCGCGCAGAACGTGTTTTACCTGTCGCCCAACGCCGGCCCTTCGGCGCTGGCCGGCAAGCGCTGCCATCCGAATTACTTCAACGTCGCCTGGCAGAATGACAACCTGCACGAGGCCGCGGGCGCTTATGCCAACGAGGCGGGGCTGAAGAACAGCTTCATCCTGGCGCCGAATTACCCGGCGGGCCAGGACGCACTGACCGGCTACAAGCGGATGTACCAAGGCGAGCTGGCCGGTGAGATCTACACCAAGCTGGGCCAGACTGACTATGCCGCCGAAATCGCGCAGATCCGGGCGTCGGGCGCAGACTCGGTTTATTTCTTCCTGCCTGGCGGCATGGGAATCTCCTTCCTCAAGCAATATGCGGGCAGCGGTGTGGACCTGCCGGTGGTCGGCCCGGCGTTCTCCTTTGACCAGGGCATTCTGCAGGCGGTGGGTGACGCCGCGCTGGGGGTGAAGAACACCTCGCAGTGGAACAAGGACCTCGACAACGAGGCCAACGCTGAATTTGTCGTGTCCTTCCAGGAGAAGTACGGCCGCCTGCCGTCGCTCTATGCCAGTCAGGGGTTCGATACAGCCAACCTGATCCTGAGCGCGCTGGACAAGGCGGAGGTGTCAGACCAGGACGCTTTCCGCGCGGCGCTGAAGGCGGCGGAGTTCGCATCGGTCCGCGGTGACTTCAAGTTCGGCGACAACCACCACCCGATCCAGGACATCTATGTCCGTGAAGTGATCAAGGAAGGCGACGTCTATACCAACAAGATCATCGCCACCGGCCTGAGCGATCACGCCGACGCCTATGCGGGCGAGTGCAAGATGTAAGACCTGATCCGGACGGGGGCGCCTGAGGTGCCCCCGCACACGGCAAGACTTCCCCTTCGGAAAATCAAATGACGTATATTCTAGTTCTGGAGCAGATCCTGAATGGGCTCCAGCTCGGGATGATGCTGTTCCTGATGGCAGCCGGGCTGACGCTGGTGTTCGGGGTGATGGGGCTGATCAACCTGGCCCATGGCTCGCTCTATATGGTTGGCGCCTTTGCCGCCGCGGCGGTGGCGGGCTGGACCGGTTCGTTCCTGCTGGCGCTGATCGCAAGCCTGGCCGCCGCCGCCGCCGCGGGCGCGCTGATGGAGCTGGTGGTGATCCGGCGCCTGTACCGGCGCGACCATCTGGACCAGGTGCTGGCAACCTTTGCGCTGATCCTGATTTTCTCTGAGGGCACACGCTGGCTGTTCGGCTCCTTCCCGCTGTTCCTGGACGTGCCGTCCTACCTGTCGGGGCCGGTCAGCCTGCCGGGGGGCATTCAGTATCCGCTGTACCGGCTGACGATCATCCTGATTGGTTTGGCCATCGCCGCCGGGCTGTTCCTGCTGATTGCGCGCACGCGCATCGGCATCCAGATCCGGGCAGGCGAGGCCGACCGCGAGATGATTGCCGCGCTCGGCGTTGATATTTCAAAGCTCTACACGCTGGTCTTCGCCCTTGGCGCGGCGCTGGCCGGGCTGGCGGGCGCGCTGGTGGGGGCGATCCAGTCGGTGCAGGTCGGTATGGGCGAACCGGTGCTGATCCTGGCCTTTGTGGTGATCGTCATTGGCGGCATCGGCTCCATCAAGGGCGCCTTGGCCGGGGCGCTGTTGGTGGGGATGACCGACACCTTGGGCGGTGTGTTCCTGCCGCAACTGTTTACCCTGTTCATGGACCCGGCCAGTGCGGCCTCTGCCGGGGCGTCGCTGGCCTCGATGCTGATCTACATTCTGATGGCGGCGATCCTGCTGGTGCGCCCCTCTGGCCTTTATGGGGGGAGCGCATGATGCTGACGCGTGAGAGCCTGCTCAACTGGGCGATGATTGCGGCGCTGCTAATCGTGCCGCTGGCTGCCTGGACACTGGATGAGCCGTTCATCATCACGCTAGCGACCAAGGCGGCGATCCTGGCGCTGGCCGGGGTGGGGCTGAACATTGCCCTCGGCCTTGGCGGGCTGATCAGCTTGGGCCATGCGGCGTTTTTCGGGATCGGCGGCTATGCCATGGGCATTCTGGCCGCCCATGCCCAGAACTATGAGCCGCTGTTTGAGTGGCCGTTCCTGTTCGAGGGCAGCAACCAGATGCCGCTGATCTGGCTGGTTGCTGTGGTTTTCAGCGCGCTTGCCGCGCTGGTGATCGGCGCGCTGTCCCTGCGCACTTCCGGGGTCTACTTTATCATGATCACGCTCGCCTTCGGTCAGATGCTCTATTACTTCGCGATCAGTTGGAGCGCCTATGGCGGCGAGGACGGGCTGTCGATCTGGGTCAGGAATGAGTTTCCAGGCCTCAACACGCTGGATCCGATTCAGTTCTTTGCCATTGCCTATGTCATCCTCTGCCTGGCGCTGGTGTTTGCGGCACGGCTGGCGCGCTCGCCCTTTGGTCTGGCGCTGGCGGCGGCGCGGCAGAATGAGGACCGGGTGCAGGCGGTGGGCCTGACGCCGTTTACACTGCGGCTGACGGCCTTTGTCATTTCCGGCGCCATCACCGGTCTGGCTGGGGCGCTGTTTGCCGATCTGAATCGCTTCGTCAGCCCCACCATGCTCAGCTGGCACACCAGCGGCGAGATCATGATCTTTGTGATCCTTGGCGGCGTCGGGCGGCTCTATGGTCCGGTTGCAGGGGCTGCGCTTTATATCCTGCTGGAGCATCTGCTGGGCGGGATCAGCGATTACTGGCAGATTTTCCTGGGCGTGCTGCTGCTGCTGATCGTGCTGTTTGCCCGCGGCGGGCTGATCGGGGCGATTGCTGGACGGGAGAAGGCGCATGGCTGATGTCGTTCTGAAAACCACGGGCCTGAACAAGAGCTTTGGCGCGCTGCAGGCCAGCCGCGATGTCTCGCTGGATCTGCGGCCCGGTGAAATCCACGCGCTGATCGGGCCGAACGGGGCGGGCAAATCCACCCTGATCAAGCAGATTGCAGGCAACCTGACACCCGACAGCGGCACGGTAGAGCTGCTGGGGAAGGATGTGACTGCGTTGGATACAGTGGCGCGGGCGCGGATGGGGCTGGGGCGGACGTTCCAGATCTCCGCACTGGCGATGGAATACACGGTGCTGCAGAACGCGGTGCTGGGCGCGCTTGGCGGGCGGGGCCGTGTGTTCCGTTTCTTCCGCAATGTGATGAAGGATCCGGAACTGCTGGAGCGGGCGCGCGACGCGCTGGAGCGGGTCGGGTTGATGGATGACGCCAACCGCCGCACCGCTGACCTGTCGCACGGCCAGCGCCGCCAGCTGGAGGTGGCGGTGGCGCTGACGCTGAAACCGAGGCTGTTCCTGATGGATGAGCCGATGGCGGGGCTTGGCACCGCCGGATCGAAGGCGCTGACCGGGTTCCTCGATGGCTTGCGGCAGGAGGCCCCGATCCTGCTGGTGGAGCACGACATGGATGCGGTCTTTGCCCTGGCGGACCGGATCAGCGTGCTGGTCTACGGCCAGATCATCGCCACCGGTACTGCGGATGAGATCCGCGCCAACGCAGAGGTGCGCCGTGCCTATCTGGGAGAGGACGCCGCCGCATGAGCTTGCTGTCATTGCAAGGGGTTGAAGCGTCATATGGCCCGGCACAGGCGCTGTTCGGGGTCGATCTGGAGATCGGCGAGGGCGAGGTTGTGGCGCTGATGGGGCGCAACGGCATGGGTAAATCCACCACCATCAAGACAATCTGCGGGATGCTGGCGGCTTCCGAGGGCGCGGTGACGTTTGACGGTCACGACCTGCGCCAGCTGCCGTCGCACAAGATCGCGCGGCTGGGGGTTGGGCTGGTGCCCGAGGGCCGGCGCTGTTTCGCGCCGTTGACAGTGGAGGAGAACCTGATCGCCGCCGCCCGCCCGGGCCCGTGGGATATGGCCAAGGTGGCAGAGCTGTTTCCGCGGCTGGAGGAGCGCCGGACCCAGGCCGCCGGATCGCTGTCGGGCGGCGAGCAGCAGATGCTGACCATCGGGCGTGCGTTGATGACCAATCCGCGGCTTCTGATCCTCGACGAGGCGACCGAAGGGCTGGCGCCGGTGGTGCGGCAGGAAATCTGGGCCGCGATCGCCCGGCTGAAACGCGAGGCGGGGCTGTCGATCCTGGTCGTGGACAAATCGCTCAAGGAACTTTCCGCCGTGGCAGACAGAGCGGTGATCCTCAACAAGGGCAGCAACGCTTGGGAGGGCCGGATAGCCGAGCTGCCTGCGGATATTGCGGACCGGTTCCTGGGGGTCTAGGCAAGCGGCCTGTAATGAGACTTATGTTAAGCTTAAGTAGCTGAAAGCACGTTTCTTGCCGGCAGGCTGAAGTCTGACTCCAGCCTGCCGGTTCGGGTTCAAGCGCTCAGCCGGTGCGGATCTGCCGCAAAATCCGGTTCTGCACCTTCACCACCCAAATCAAAGCGGCCGACGATGTCTGTCAGACTTTGCGATTCATGCTGCAGCAGCTGGCTGGCGGCGGCAGCCTCTTCGGACATGGCGGCGTTCTGCTGGGTCATGTTGTCCAGCTGATGCATGGCGCCGTCGATCTTTTCCAGCCCGCGCGATTGCGCCCGGACACCATCGGCGATCTCGGTGACCAGCCCCGAAACCGCCGAGACCTGTTCGATAATCCGGGTCAGCGCATCACCGGCGCGGCCCACCATGGCAACACCATTGGCGACATGCTCTTCGCTGGCGGAAGTCAGACCCTTGATCTGCCCGGCCGCATTGGAAGCGCGCTGTGCCAGTGCCCGCACCTCGGAGGCGACCACGGCAAAGCCAGCGCCTGCAGGACCTGCGCGGGCGGCCTCGACGCCTGCGTTCAGCGCCAGCAGGTTGGTCTGGAAGGCAATGTCGTCGATCATGTTGATGATCTTGGAAATCTCTGCGGAGGCCTCCTGGATCTGATCCATTGCCGCCACCGCTGATGTCACCACATCGGTGCTTTGTTCTGCCTCGCTGCGGGCGCCGCGCATGGTGTCGTCCATGCGGCCCGCGCGCTCTGCCGTGTCGCGGATGCCGCCGGTCAGCTCACGGATGGAGCCTGCAGTTTCTTCCAAGGTTGCGGCCTGGCTTTCGGTGCGGTGCGCCATCTCGGTTGCTGCGCCGCGCTGTTCCTCGGAGAAACGGCCAACGTTTCCGGCGGCGCCGACCACCTCGGCCATGGAGCCGCGCAGGCGTTCGAGGCTGCGGTTGAAGTTTTCGCGCAGGGTTTCGTAGTGACCGTCAAACGGTGCCCGGATGTCGCAGGCCAGGTTGCCGCGCTGGAGCTCCGACAGGGCTGCGCTCATGCTCTCTACCACGGCGGCGGTATGACGGGCGGCCTCCACTTCTCGGGCGGCGGCCTCATCCGCGTCCTTCAGCTTGCCGCGGAAGGTGTCGAGGCTGCGGGCCAGATCGCCAAGCTCATCACCGCGGGCGAGGCCCTGGATTTCAGAATTGTAGTCGGCATCGGCCAGCGCATTTGTGGCTTCGCGCAGAGCGTGGATCGGACGGGTGACGCTGCGCGCCGCCAGCCAGGACACGCCGATCGCCGCCAGCAGCGCCGCACCGATCATGCCGGCAGCGATCAGGCGGATGCGCTCGACCACGGCAAAGGCGGTATGCTCATCGGTTTCCAGCACCAGCGACCAGTCGAATCCGGGCAGGCCCAGCGGCACCACCTGGGCAATGGCGCGTTCGCCAAGCGAGGAAGGAACTCCTTCAAATTGGCCTGCCTCATGCGATTTGGCGGCCTTGATCTGCGGTGTTTCCGGCAGTTTCTGCAGTGCCGGGAACAGACCCCCAACCGAGGACGGGCTGCGCGCCACGCCGTCGCTGCTGACCACATAGATGTTCTGATGGGTGCCGCCGGACAGGTTGCTGGTCAGGGCCCTGACGACGCCATCGGTGCCGAGCTGGATGGCAATGACCCCGGCGATTTTGCCGTTCTTGGCAAACACTGGCGCGGCCATGAAGGCTGCGGCTTCCGGACTGTGGCTGTAAGCGGCGAAATCCGCCACTGCGATTGTGCCTGCCTCTGCTTCCAGCGCAGCCTGGAACACCTGCGACAGACCGCTGTCAGGCGTTTCCTGAACACTGGTCATGAAATCGTCCTGCTTTTTCACCGAATAGACCACCTGCCCGGCGGGGGTGATCAGATACAGGTCCTGATAGCCGTTCAGGCGCAGGCTTTGCAGGAAGGTGGGGTGGTAGGTGACATGCGACTGGTTGTAGTAGGAACCGTCGCCTGCATCCGTCAATTCCTCCCGCTGGTCCGCGGCGTTGGGGTTTCCGGCTGCATAAGTCTGCTTGAGATACGCAACCGGGTCGTCTTCCTCGACCATGCCGATCACCCGTTCGAAGTTGCTTATCGCGCGGAACACCGCAGGCTGGCCCGCCAGGCTGGAGACATCGGAGCGCGCCGCTTTGATCAGGAACCCCAGTGCCTGGGCACCGGATTTGGCTTCGATCTTCTGGGCCGCAAATGCGTTTTCGCGGATGCTGCGCTCTGCCATGGAATAGACCAGCACTGACACAGTGACGAGGAACACACCTGTCAGGGCCACCATGATCAGCGGCAGTTTCAGCTTCAGAGGCAGTTTCGTTAGTCGGGGCATTGGCCAGGGTCTCCTGCAGTCTGCGGCGCCCGGTCGCACCGGGGCCTTGAGGAGTCATACTCCCGAAAGTCCTGATAAAACGTGTACCGTAAGCCAGGCACAAATGAAGTTTTCCGGAAACATTGCGGAATTGATGCCGCAAATTTGAACTTTGCGCCATTTCGGCGAAACAGCTGTCAAAAGCCTTTGTTTTCGAGGCCGGACTGGCCGCTGCTGCTGGTGATACGCCGTTTGGATGCCGCAAATTGTCATCCTGTGATACATTCATATTTTGGAGTTTTACATCCGCAAGCTCCTTGCGGCAGCTGCTTGCGGGTGGGTCTGGCGCAGGTTTTCAAGTTGTCATTCCAGCCAAACCGGCCCAAAAATCAGCTATGGACAACAAAGACCACGACATACTGCGGCTGATCCAGGCAAATGCGCAGCTGACTGCAGAGGCGATCAGCCAGGAAGTCGGACTGTCAGCACCGGCGGTGCAGAAGCGGCTGAAGAAACTGCGTGATACCGGGGTGATAGAAAGGGAAATCGCGGTCCTCTCGGCGGCCAAGATGGGCCGCGAAATGACAGTGATCGTGCAGGTGGTCCTGGAGCGCGAAAGCCGGATGCATCTGGATGCATTCAAACGCAAGATGCGCAGGGCGCCGCAGGTGCAGCAATGCTATTACACTACCGGCGAAGCGGATTTCATCCTGATGGTCATCGTCAAGGACATAAAGGAATACGAGGCCTTCACCCAAGAATACTTCTTTGATGAATCCAATGTCAGCCGCTTTACGTCCTCGGTTGTGATGGACCGGGTCAAAGTTTCGCTGGATATCATCTGACGGGGGCTGCCTTTTCCTGTGCCATACCGTCCGGCTGCTGACCGGAGTGCGCTGCGGTCAATTGGTCGAGAAACAGCCTGGTGATGCGGTTCATTGCCGGGCGCTTGCGGGTGACGGCTGCAAATTGGCTCCTGTAGTAAATCTGTTCCGGCAGAACTTTACGCATCATCCCGTCGCGGACAAACTTGTCGGCCAAGTGGTCGGGCAGAAAGCCGAGATAGCTGCCGGACATGACGAGGATGGCCAGTGCCTGCTCGTTCTGGACCTTGGCGGCGCGGCGGAAGCCTAGCGTCTGGCCAACGTGCAGGTTGGGGGAGTTCACCCGGATGCCAGCGTAATTGGCCGCGCGCACGTCCTCCAGGCGGAGGCTGGCGTGATCGCAATCCATGAAAGGATGCCCCTTGCCGCAGTAGAGAAACATGTCCTCTCCATAAAGGGGCGCGTAGTTCAGGCTGGGCGAAGGCCGGTGGAGCGCCAGAATGCCAACGTCGATCTTCCCGCCGATCACATTGGTTTCGATCACGTTGGGCGGCTCCAGCGACAGGTCGATTTCGACTGCTGGGGCAGCTTTGTTGAAAGAGCGGATCGCTCCGGCAACAAAGGCCTCGGGGTTTGAGGCGCATTGATCGAACAAGGCTATACGCAGAGTGCCGGCCAGCTGCTGCTTGATTTCATTCACTTCCGCCCGGAAGCCTGAAACGGAGAGCAGCAAGCCCTCTGCGGATTTCAGCACCTTGCTGCCGTCGTCGGTCAGCGAAAACCCGGCCGGACCGCGATGGCACAATTTCAGGTCCAGCCGCAGTTCCAGATCGGCGAGATATTTCGATATGGTGGACTTGCCGATGTTCAGCTCGGTTTCCGCTGCGGCCAGGCCGCCGCTTTCGGCGACGGCTTTGAACACACGCAGCAATTTCAGGTCAGCATCGGCGACATGTTTGAGGTTGGATTTCCGGGCCATCAATAGGTTCGATATATGTGAAACTTTGCGTTCAAAAGTTTACATTCAAGAAACCACAAACGCAATGTAGCTTCCGGCAGACCAAGGCTGGAACCGGTTGGCAGATGCGCTGTGGAGGGCGCGCCACCCCGGACCTTGGGCCCCAGAATGACAATACGGGAGGAAGTTATGTCATTTCTCAAGAAGGTCTGCACCCTGACGGCAGCCGTTTCCGCCGCTGCGCTGCTGACCACCGGCGCTGTTTCCGCCAAGAACTTCAAGATCGCCGTGGGCGACGGTGCCGGCAGCTCGCAGGAAGGCACCGGCAAGTTCTTCATCGAGGCGCTGGAAGAAAAGTCCGGCGGCAAGCACACCGGCACCATGTTCCTGAACGGCCAGCTGGGGTCGGAGCAGGACACTGTCAATGAGGCCGCAATCGGTACCCTGGACATGTCGTTGCTGGCGATCAACAACGTCACGCCGTTCTCGCCGACCGTCGGTGTGTTCACCCTGCCCTATGTGATCCTGTCGCTGGAAGATGCGGAAAAGCTGACCCAGGGCCCGATCGGCCAGGAGCTGACCGAAAACACCATCCGGGACGCCGGCGTGCGTATCCTGGCCTGGACCTACACCGGCTTCCGCCGTCTGACCAACTCCAAGAAGCCGGTCACCACCGTGGCTGACCTGCAGGATCTGGTCATCCGCGTTCCCAAGAACGAAATCATGATCGAGACCTACAAATCCTGGGGCATCAACCCGACTCCGATGGCCTGGTCCGAAACCTTCACCGGCCTGCAGACCAAGGTTGTCGACGGCCAGGACAACCCCTACACCACCATCAACGCGATGAAGTTCTATGAAGTGCAGGAATATGTGACCAACCTGCGCTACATCTTTTCGATCGAGCCGCTGATCGTCTCCGAGGCGGTGTTCCAGGACCTGTCCGAAGAAGACCAGCAGATCCTGATCGAGGCGGGCAAGGAAGCGACAGTTAAGTCGGCTCAGTTCCTGCGCGACATCGAGGCACAGATCAAAGAAGAGCTGCTGGCTAAAGGCATGCAGATCGACGATCCGGCAAACGACGAAGCCGAGTTCATCAAGCTGGCAACTGAAGCCGTGTGGCCGCAGTTCTATGACTCCATCGGCGGTGTCGAGAAGCTGAACACCGTGCTGACCACAATTGGCCGCGATCCGGCCCAGTAAACCTCTGGKTTGAATGAGAAAAATAACAAGGCAGCGCTACGGCGCTGCTTTGCACAGGGGAGGAGTACATCATGTTCTGGAAATTCCTGGACAACATAGAAAGCTATATCTGCCGAATATTGCTGTCCGGCTTTGTCATTCTGCTGTTTGTGCAGATCGTCTCGCGCGAGGTGTTCGGCCATTCGTTTTCGTGGATCGAAGAGCTGTCGGTCTACATGTTCGTCTGGTTCGTCTACTTCGGAGCCTCTTATGCGGCGCTGAAAGGTGCGCATAACCGGGTCACCTTCCAGTTCAAGTTTCTGCCTGCGGGCTGGATCAAGTACATCGAGGCCTTTGCCGACCTCTTCTGGCTGTTCTTCAACTGCTATTTCCTGTGGCTGGCCACCGATTTCGTCTTCAACAAGATGAACAAGTTCTGGAAGTCGCAGACATTGGGCGTCGAGATGAAATACATCTACATGGTTCTGCCCATCGCCTTTGCGCTGATGACGATCCGCATTCTGCAGGTGAATTACCGCAAGCTGATCCGCGGCGAAGATATCCACGATCCCGACCAGATCGACCTTGATGAAATCAAGGCCGCCGCTGGCGCGGACAACCGCACTTAACCGGGAGGGACAGGACTATGGAAACCGAAATCGTCACGATCCTGTTTGGATCCTTTCTGCTGCTGCTGCTTCTGGGGGCGCCGATCACTGTCGCGCTCGGGGTGTCGTCGCTGCTGTCGTTCCTCTATCTGGATGAAAACCCGATCAAGTTTGTGCAGATCGCCTTTACCTCTGTCGGGTCCTTCCCGCTGATGGCGCTGCCCGCGTTTATCCTGGCCGGTGCGCTGATGGAGGCCGCAGGCATCTCGAAACGGCTGATCAATGTGGCTGAAAGCCTGGCCGGGCCGTTCACAGGCGGCATTTCCGCCGCCACTGTGATGGCCTGCCTGTTCTTTGGCGCAATCTCCGGCTCTGGTCCTGCCACCACGGCGGCGGTCGGTATGCTGATGATCCCGGCAATGATCAACCGTGGCTATGAAAAGGGCTATGCCTCCGCGGTCACGGCGTCCTCCGGCGGTTTGGGCATCATCATCCCGCCGTCGATCCCGATGGTGATCTTCGGTATCGCGGCCCTGGGCATGGCGCCGCCGCCGGAAGCAGTGGAGAAATACGGAACCTTCCAGTCCGTTTCGATTTCCAAGCTGTTCATTGCAGGTTTTGTGCCAGCCTTCCTGATCGCGACCAGCCTCTTGATCCTGAACTTCTTCATGTCAAAGAAGCGCGGCTACAAAGGATCTGCTGACGGCTGGTCGATCCGCAATGTGGGCTGCGAGATGTACCGCGGATTCTGGTCGCTGATGGCGCCCCTGGTGATCCTGGGCGGGATCTACACCGGCTTCTTCACCCCGACCGAAGCGGCCATCGTGGCGATCTTCTATACCCTTGTGATCGGTGTCTTCATTTACCGCGAACTGACCTGGTCGTCGCTGTTCCAATCGCTGGAGGCGACCACCTGGCTGACCGGGCGCGTGCTGCTGATCCTGTTCACTGCCACCGTGTTCGGCCGCCTGCTGGTGGAAAACCAGATCCCTGCAATGATTGCGGACAGCATGCTGAGTTTTACCCAGAACCTCTATGTGATCTGGGCGCTGATCATCTTCTTCCTGCTGTTTGTCGGCATGTTCATGGAGACGCTTGCCACCATCCTTATCCTGGTGCCGGTGATGCTGCCGGTGGCCTATTCAGTGGGCATCGACCCGATCCACTTTGGTGTGGTGATGGTCTGTACCCTGGGTATCGGCTTCCAGACGCCGCCTTTGGGGGAAAACCTGTTCATTGCTTCTGGCATCTCGAACATCTCGATTGAGACGATTTCGCTGCGGGCGCTGCCCTTTGCGGCTGTGAACACGATTGCGATCTTCATCATCGCCTTCTTCCCGGAAATCTCGCTGTGGCTGCCGCGGCTGTTCGGCTACTGATCTGAAAGGAGACCGGCATGAAACCGATGATCACAAACATCCTGTTTGCCACCGACCTGTCGCACAACTCCACCTTGGCCTTGCGCCATGCGGCCAGTCTGGCGCACGCGACAGGGGCGGAAATTCACGTGCTGCATGTGAATGAGCCGATTTCAGAGGATGCGCGCATCACTTTCGAGATGTTCGTGCTGAACGATGAAACCCGCAAATCCGCGGCCAAGCGGCGGCATGAGATGGTCAAGCAGATGCTGGCCGAGCGGCAGGCGCGGTTCTGGGCATCTTTTGAAGGCGACGAGGCCAGGATCCGCGATCAGGTCACCTCAGTTGAGGTGACCGACGGCCACCCGGCAGAGGTGATCCTGCGCCGTTCGGTCGAGTTGGGATGCGACCTGATCGTGCTGGGGGCCCATGACCACGGGTTCTCCCATACGTTCCTGGGCACTGTGGCCAAACGGGTGCTGCGCCGCTCGCAGATCCCGACGCTGGTGGTGCCCTACCAGAACGGAGAGGACGAGGACTGATCCTCCCCGCAGGCGGTTTCCCCTGGCCGCCTGCAAAGACCATCCCTGCAACAGGTGTCAGCCCTTTGCAGGGATGGTTCTGACGTCCGGGTGCAGGTTCTTGTACGGGAACCCGCCCAGATCACAGGGAAACACGCCCGGGGCCGCTACCGGATAAACGGCGCTGGCGATGGGCTCGAAGTCAGCGCGGAAATGGGCGGTGCTTTTCACGCAGACCGTGCTGAATGCCGCCGGGTCCAGCCCGATATGGGTGAAATGCGCCAAGTCGAGGCATTGGTTGCGGATGCTGGTGACAACTAGGGTAATGTCTGCGCCTGTCCCATGCAGCCGCAGCGCCGCTGCGGGACCCAGCTCCGCTACTCCGCCGCCATACATCTCTCCGCTATAGGGGCAGCGGCCATCGCCAAGCGCCAGAACCTGAAACTCTGCTTCAAACGGCTGGTCGCCTTCTGCGCCTGAGCGTCCGCCAAGTGCTGTGCGGAAGATGCCGCCCTGCCCGGCTTCATGCGCCGCGGCGGCGGTTGCGGGGTCATGGAACAGCCCCATCAGAACGCCCTGCGCGCCTGACTGCGCCAGTGCCGCCAGCAGCCCGGTGGTGTCAGAGGTGCCGCCTGCACCCGGATTGTCCTGCACGTCTGCCAGCACAACCGGTTTGCCTGCGCGCGGCTGGCAGGCAATCTCTGCGGCTTGCTGCGGTGTCAGCATCGGGTGGCTGAAGTGCGGTTCCAGATCAGCAAACAGCCTGGCGATATGGTCCGCGGCTTGTGCTGCGGCGCCAGAAGTCCGGGCATAGGCCACGCAAGAGGGGCGTGTGTCAGGGAAATCCGCCGCGGTGAACCCCAGCGCGATGTCTGCCAGCACGCCCGCCTGCTCCAGCGGCGGCAGCGCGGCATAAAGCTCCCGCGCAGGTGTGGCAGTGGTGTATTGCGCATGCAGCGGGATCAGGCAGTTCATCTGCCGGAATGCCTTGTGCAGCCTGTCGCCTGCCAGAAGGTGCTGCAGCACCGGCACGCAGCGGGCGCCGGTTTCAGCCATGTCGAGATGCGGATAGGTGCGGTAGATCGCGATGTAATCGGCCAGTTCCACCGACGCCGCAGAGATATTCGCGTGCAGGTCGAGGCTGACCACGATGGGCAGGTCCGGCCCGGCCCAGGCGCGCACCCGCCGTAGAAGTTCCCCCTCGCCGTCGGGGTGGCTTTCGCTCACCATGGCGCCGTGCAGCTCCAGGAAAATGCCAACGAGCGGCCCAGCGGCGCGCAGGCCGTCCAGAATTTTGGCACAGACGGTTTCAAAAGCTTCATCGGTGACATACGCTGACGGTTCCGCCGCGCACCACAGGATGGGGGCCAGTTCCATCCCGGCGTCTTCCGCAGCTTTGGCAAAGCCTGCGACGGGCAGGTTCATGCCTCGGGTCTCCGCTATCACCTCCTCTCCGTGCAGAATGGCGGGCCAGGAATCCGCCATCTCGAACTCCGCCAGCCCGGCCTTGGTGGTGCCAAAGCAGTTGGTTTCATGCTGAAAGCCTGCAATGGCGATCCGCGGTTTGGCCTGCATTATCACTGCTCCTGCGCCCAAACGGTTTGCCCTCGGCGGATGGTGCGGGTGACCTTGGTGGTCTCAATCAGCTCCGGGTCCTCCAGCGGATTGCGGTTCAACACTGCGAAATCCGCCAGCTTGCCCGGTTCGATGGAGCCGCGTGTGTCTTCTTGAAATACTTGCCAAGCGGCGTCGATGGTTTGGGCCAGCAGGGCCGACAGGGCGCTGATCCGCTGTGCCTCGCCCAGACGCCGCCCGCTGGCGGTCAGCCGGTTCACCGCGCAATGGGCCAGGTGGATGGGCCGGGGCGGCGTCACGGAGGCGTCGTTGTGGATGGTGTAGCGCACGCCAAACCGGTCAGCGGAGGCGCAGGGGGAAATCCGCTCTGCCCGCTCCGGCCCTAGGAAAGTGTCATAGTGGCGGTCACCCCAGAAATGCACATGCGCCGGGAAGAAGCTGACAGTGATTCCGAGCTTGGCCATTTGCTGCAATTGGTCATCGCGCAAGGCTTGCCCGTGGATGATGGTGTGGCGGTGATCTTCGCGGGGGTTGGCCTCCAGCGCGGCGGCCACTGCATCAATGAACATCTGCGCGCCTGCGTCGCCGTTGCAGTGGCAGTGGATCTGGAAACCCAGATCGTGCAGCTTTTGCACCTCGCGGCGATGTTCGGCGGCATCCGCATAAGACATCCCGCAAGGGTGCGCCGGATCCACAGGTTTGTGATAAGGCGCGCTGAGGAAGGCGGTTTGCAGCTGGAACGCGCCGTCAGTGAACAGTTTGCGCGGTCCAAGAGTGAAATGCGGATTGCCGGGCCAGTCCAGCGCATCGGGGCCGCGGCTCAGCTCCGGCTCCAGTTCTCCGATCGGCAGCAGCATCAGGTCGTAGCCGGGATCCTGATCGGCCGGCAGCGAGGCGAAATGCTCCAGCATATCCCGCGTGGCCCAGGCGTTCTGGGCATAGGTGACGCCATGCGCAAGGTACTCGTCGCGGCAGCTGTTGAACCCGGCCCAGAAGCGGTCGCGGTCGATCAGGAAATCGGTATCGCCCATCTCTCCCATCGCTGACAGACCCTCAATCAGCCCGGTCAGCGCGCCGGTCTCCGGGTCGCGCCCGAACCGCCCGCCCAAGGGGTCAGGCGTGTCGCGGTTCACACCGTGGCGTTCCAGTGCCAGTGAGTTTGCCGCGCCGTTGTGGCCGGAGGCGTGGATCACCCAGACGGGATGTTCGGTCGAGACACTGTCCAGCTCGGTGCGTGTGGGCATCCTGCCTTCTGCAATGGCGGTGTTGTCGAACAGCACCCCCATAACCCATTCCCCCGCAGGGGTCTCAGCCGCCTTGGCCCGCAGCCGGTCCAGCGCGGTTGGAATGTCCGGGCAGTCGCCGCTGGGGGCAGAAGCCAAGTTTACACGAAACAGCCGGATGAAGCCCGGGTCGGGGAAATGCCCGTGCGGGTCGATGAAGGCGGGGATCAGGGTCTGGCCCTGCAAATCCACCTCAACAGTGCCCGCAGGCATTTGCGCGCGCAGGTCCGCCTCAGCGCCCGCGGCGCGGATGGTCTCGCCTTCGGTCAGCACCGCCTGGGTGCAGGAATTGGCCGCGTCCATCGTCAGGACAACGCCGTTGAAATACAATGTGCTGGTCATGGTCTTTCAGATGTTGAGGGGTTTCGGGCAGAGGGCCGTCAGCTCAAGGGCGCCAGGCAGCGCAACCCGTGGCCGTTTGCGACTTCCCATTGCGGGGTTTGAATGCAGATCTCCTGGGCGAATGGGCAGCGCTCGCGGAACTCACAGCCCTTGGGGCGGCGCAGCAGGCTGGGCGGCTCGCCTTTCAGCGCGATGCGCTCCAGCCGCGCGTCGGGATCGGGTTCCGGGTTCGCGGACAACAGGCAGCGGGTATAGGGATGGCACGGCTCCTTGAAGATGGCCTCGGTGGTGCCTTCCTCGACCAGGCGGCCCAGGTACATGATGCCCATCCGGTCGGCCACGTGGCGCACGACGTTCAGGTTGTGGGTGATGATCACCATCGCCAGCCCCAGCCGTTCGCGCAGGTCGTTCATCAGGTTCAGAAGCTCGCCCTGCACCGACACGTCCAGCCCCGCGGTGGGTTCATCGGCCAGGATCAGCTTCGGTTCCAGCGCCAGCGCCCGGGCCACGCCCACCCGCCGTGCCTGCCCGCCGGACAGCTGGTAGGGATAGCGGTCGGCGAAATGCGCAGGCAGGTTCACCATTTCCAGCAGGCGTTTGGCCTCGGCATCCAGATCGCGGTCCTTCATGCCCTGAATGCGGTAGGGTTCGGTGATCAGGCTGCGGATCGTCAGGCGCGGCGACAAAGAGCCGACCGGATCCTGGAACATCATCGCGATGTCCTTGCGCAGCGGGCGCAGCTCCCGTTCCGAGGCGCCGCGGATCTCGCGGCCGTCGAATTTGACCGATCCTTCCTGCGCCGGGGCAAGACCGGCAATCGCGCGGATCACCGTGGTCTTGCCAGAGCCGCTCTCGCCCACAAGGGCATAGGTCTCGCCCGGCTCTACGGTGAAGCTGACACCGGCGAGCACATTGACCGGGCCATAGCTGGTTTTCAGGTTTTTGACATCCAGCAGGCTCATTCTGCGGCCTCCTTGTGGTTCAGCCAGCAGGCGGCGTGGTGGCCGTCTTTCAGCTGTGTCAGCGGCGGCACCTCAGCGGCGCAGCGCGGCATCGCCTGGTCGCAGCGGTCGCGGAAGATACAGCCGCCGGGCAGGTTGGCCAGATCCGGCACCTCTCCGGGGATGGTCGGCAGCACGCGGGCGCGCTCCTTGATGTGGCCCGGGTCGCAGTCGATCAGGCGGCGGGTGTAGGGGTGTTTGGGATCGTGGAAGATCTCGCGCACCTCGCCGCTTTCGACTACGGCGCCCGCATACATCACCACCACCCGGTCGCAAAGCTCTGCAATTACCCCCAGATGGTGCGAAATGAACAGGATGGCGCAGTCGAACTGTTGCTGCAGCTCCTGCAGGCGCTCGATGATCTGCACCTCCAGCGTGGCATCCAGCGCCGTGGTCGGCTCATCCGCGATCAGCAGGTCCGGTTCCGACATCAGCGCCATGGCGATGGCGATGCGTTGGCGCATGCCGCCGGAGAATTCGTGCGGAAACTGCGCCAGCCGCGCCTCAGGGTCAGGGATGCCGACGGCGCCCAGCATCTGCGCGGCGCGCGCGCGTTTCTCGGCCTTGGACGCTTTGGAGCGGTGCTGGATATCCAGCATCTGCTGCCCGATCGACAAGACCGGGTTGTGGGTCTGCATCGGGTCCTGGAAGACGATGGAGATGTCAGACCCGCGCAGGTCGCGCATCTTGCGTTCGGGCAGTTGCAGCAGATCCTGGCCCTTGAACCGCACCGCGCCCTGGCGGAAACGGGTGTTCGGCGCGGTCAGCCGGAGGATCGAGGAGATCAGGGTGGACTTGCCGCAGCCCGACTCGCCAACGATGCCGACAATCTCACCCTTGCGCACATCAAAGCTGATTTCGCGCAAGGCCTTCAGGTCGCCGCGGGCGGTCTCATAGTCGACGCTGAGGCGGTCGATTTCCAGAAGCGTATCAGTCATCGCTGTTTCCTCAGTTTCGGGTCAACCACGTCGCGCAGGGACTCGCCCAGGAAGGTGAAGCCAAGGGTTGCCAGGATGATCGGCAGTCCGCCGCCGACCACCAGCCAGGGGGTCTGGCGGATCAGCGAGTAGCCGTCTTTCAGCAGTGCACCCCAGCTGGGTGTCGGCGGTTTCACCCCGAGGCCGAGGAAGGACAGCCCCGCCTCCAGCGCGATCACGGTTGGGATATCCATCGCCGCCAGCACCGCCAGCACGCCGACGATATTGGGCAGCATGTGCACGCCCAGAATGCGCTTCATGCTGGCGCCCATGGAGCGTTCGGCCAGGATGAACTCGGAATTGCGCAGGGTCAGCGTCTGGGTCCGCGCCACCCGGCCATAGGTCGGGATCGAGGTCGCCATCACCACAAACACAACGGTCTGCAGGCTTGGCCCCACCAGCGCGACCACGGCCAGCGCAAACATCACGGTGGGAAAGGAGCGGATGGTGTCAAAGAACAGCATCAGCAGGTTGTCGAGCCATTTCGGCCCGTAACCTGCAATCATGCCCAGCGTCAGGCCAATGGCCATGGCGCCGAAGACAGCCGGCAGGGCAACCTGCAGCGCCACCTGGCCGCCCGCAATCACGCGGGAAAACGTATCGCGGCCCAGTTGGTCGGTGCCCAGAAGATGGGTCCATGACGGTCCCTGCAGGCGGTCTTTGATGTTCATGCCAACCGGATCGAAGGGCACGATCCAATAGGCGAAGATGGCGCAGAACACGATGGTGCCGACAATGATCAGACCCATCAGCCCCAGCGGGTCGCGGGCGACGCCGGTGACGATCTGGCCCAGTTCGGAACGGGATTTTGCCATATCTCACGCCCTCCTTATGCTGCCGTGCGGGCGCGGGGATCGAGCCAGGCGTTGATCAGATCGGCCAGCGCGGTTGAGACCACAAACAGGCCGGTCGAGATCAGCACCGATCCCATCACGATCGGGTAGTTGCGGGTGGTGATGCTGTCGATCACCAGCTTGCCCAGGCCCGGGCGGGCAAAGACGATCTCGGCAAAGACGGCGGAGGACAATAGGAACCCCATGCCGACGCCGATCACCGTGACCACCGGCAGAATGGCGATGCGCAGCGCGTAGACCATCACCACCCGGCGTTCATGAATGCCAAAGGCGCGGGCGGTGCGGATGTGGCTTTCGCCCATCACCTCCAGCATCGAGGCGCGCACCAGCCGGGCGATATAGCCGACCCAGCTGAGGCCGATGGCAAAGGCGGGCAGCACCAGGTGGTCAAGACGGCCCCAAAAACCCTCGCCTGCGCCGATGGCCGGGAACCACTGCAGGTTCACCGCAAAGATCAGCAGCGACAGCAGCGCGACCACAAAGGCGGGCGCGGCGACGAAGCTGACGGAAAGCGCGGCGGCGATACGGTCGATCAGTGTGTTGGGGTGCGCCGCGGCATAGGCGCCCAGCCCGATGCCCAGCAGTGCCGACCAGATGATCGAGGCAAAGATCAGCGCCAGCGTGTGCGGCAGCTGCTCAAAGACAATCGCGGTTACCGAGCGGCCCGAGAACACGTCGATCCCCAGATCGCCCTGCATCAGGTTGCCGTAGAAGATCAGCAGCTGTTTCCAGATGGGCTGGTCCAGCGCCAGTTCTGCCGTCAGCCGCGCCTGCAGCTCTGGCGTGGCGCGCGGGCCCAGCATGATCTGGACCGGATCGCCGGGCACGGCACGGATCATCAGGAACATGACGGTGACCGCCACGATCAGGATCAGCAGTGCCAGCCCGAACCGCCGGATTGCATAAAGTAACATGGCCGCATGGCTCCCTTGTCTTCGCTGTGCGGATGAAAACGGCACGGCCGCGCCGAAATTTGCAGCCGTGCCAGGTCAGGCCCGGGGGGGAGGACCGGGCCTGCGGGGAGTGTCAGGCCTTGCCGAAGTAGCGCAGCAGTGCCAGCCCATCAGGCCGCAGCGCCGGCACAACGCCAGCCGAGTGGATCACTGGCGTCGCCTCATGGGTCAGGAAGCGGTAGGCGCCGCTTTCCTCCATCAGGTCCTGCGCTCGCCGGTACATTTCGTCCCGTTTCGCCTGGTCGGTCAGCTGCGAGGCCTCGGCGTGGATCTTGTCGAACTCGTCGTTGCTGAACTGCTCCCAGTTCCAGTGGCCGACCTGTTCGGTGGTGAACCAGGAAGTCGCATAATACGGGTCCGGGGTCATCGAATAGCGGTTCAGCACCAGCTGCAGGTCTTCGTTGTCGGCGCTGGCCCAGAAGGCGCCGGATTCCAGCACGTTGACCTCCACCGTGATGCCGATCTGCGCCAGCGTCGCCTGGATCACCTGCGCGGCGGTGGTGAAGGTGGTCTTGTTCAGCGTGTCGAGCTTCAGGGTGACGTTGGTCTCACCCGATTCCGCCAGCAGCTCCGCGGCCTTGGCAAAATCCGCTTGCGGCGGCACCAGCGATTGCGGCCGGTGGCCTGCCAGACCCGGCGCGATGATGCCGGTCGAGGGCTCTGCGGCGCCGAAATAGGCGGCTTCCAGAACCGAGGGCACGTCGATTGCGTGCTGGATCGCCTGCCGCAGTTTCGGGTTTTGCAGCTTGGGGTGATCGAGGTTCATGCCCAGCCAGGTGTAGTAGAGCGAGGGGTATTCCAGCAGCGTGCCGCCGTTCGGCACACCGTCCCGGTAGCGCGCGACCGAGCCCAGCGAAACGCGGGTGAAATCCAGCTCACCGGCCTCAAAGGCGATTTCTGCAGTGTTTTCGTCATCAATGGGCAGGATCTCGATAGTGTCCCACGCGGGCGCTTCGCCTTTCCAGTCGGGATTGCGCTTCAGCACGGTCTTTTCCTTCGGCGACCAGCTGTCGCGCAGATAGGGGCCGGATTCTGCCAGCGGATCGGTGGTTGCCTTGCCGCCTGCGGCCTCCCACGCCTTTTTCGACACGATGTTGCCGGTGATATAAGGCAGTGCGATCGACCACAGCGGTGCGAACGGCTCGTTCAGGACGATGGTGCCTTCCCGTTCGCCCGTCACCTCCACATGGCTCAGCGGTCCCATGTCGGGCTTGTTGGGGCTGTCGGTTGCCTCATCCACGATCCGCTCAAAGCTGAATTTCACGTCCTCGGCGGTCATCGCGCCAAAGCCGTTGGTAAAGCCGATGTCGTCGCGCAGTGCGAACTTGATGTGGGTGTCGTCGCCCTGCTCGATCATCGCGGCGGCGTCCATCTGCCAGTCCCATTCGCGGCCCGGCTTGTACTGGATCAGCTTGTTGTAGATCGAGGCATGGATTTCCTCGTCGATCACGCCTTTGGAAAACGCCGGGTCGATGCTTTGCATGTCGCCGTAGGAGCGCACCCGCAGGGTGCCGCCCTCAGCCGCCATGGCACGGGCACCCAGGCCCATGGGCAGCGCCGCTGCCGCCCCCAGCGCCGTGGCGCCCTTCAGAAATCCGCGGCGTCCCAGCGCCGTCTTGGTCCATTCGATCTTCATGATGTCCTCCCTTGGATCAGATCCGCTCCGCCTGTGCTCCTCCGGTCTGCCTGCGCTTGGCGGCACTGACTTGTCAGGTCATTCGGCAGGTTCCGGGTTCCCCGGACCCAGGCGGCTTGGGAACAGAAAACGCCTGTTTCGCGGATCACGGAATTGTGCAAACATGCGCAAACCGGCGCGGTATGCATCATCATCGCGTCAGTATGCGAAAGGAAATCAGCCATGCCGGAAAATTTTTCTGAAAACTTGCGGTCGCTATGCGCCGAACATGGCAGCATTGCGCAGATCTGCCGTGAGGTTGGAATCAACCGTCAGCAGTTCAACCGCTACCTCAACGGCACCAGCCTGCCTGCAGCCCACAACCTGCGGCGGATTGCGCGCTATTTCGATATTCCGGAGGCGCGGTTGTTTGCCCCTCAGGCCGAGTTCGAAGCCCAGCTCAGCGACGCCGCCCGTACCACGCCGCCGGGTCCAAGCGACAGTTTCCTGGAGCCGTTCCGCGGCCAGCAGCGCAATCTGAAGCGCTACTTGGGCTTTTACCACGCCTATTTCCGGACGCCTTCCTGGGGTGAGGGGATCTTTTGCTCCCTGACCCGCTTTTTTGAAAAAGACGGGTTCATCCTTTCGCGCAACTTGGAAATCGCCCATGATCCGGAGCAGAGCATCCGGCAAATCTCGCGGTACGAAGGCATGGTGACCCAGCGCGGCAACCGGCTGTTCATCACCGAGCATGAGCGCGCGCATGAGGGCAGCGTGGCGCAGACCATCCTGTTTTCCGCCCACCGGCAGCAGCTGAAATACCTGCGCGGCATGACAATGGGATTGGCCTGGCGTCCCTTTCCGCGCCSCWWWGSGGCGCGGGCGATCTGGAAGCGCCTGGATGAGCGGGTTTCAGCACGCGAGGCGATTGCCGCCTGCGGGGTTTATCCGGTGCGCAGCACGCGGATAGACCCGACAGTGCGGAATTACCTGGAAGCCTCTGCAGTTGAGGATTTTCCGGATATGCCCGGCAGCGTTCTACTTTAGGGTCCTGACCCTAGGCTGCGAGCGGGCAGTCAGCTGCTGGTCTTCTGAAGCGTGTCCTCGTCCTCACCTTCTGGCAAATCTTCGATGAGCCTTGTCTCCAGCAGCTGTCCGCTGCGGTAGAGCACCGGGGTGGCGACGGCGGCGATGTGGCTGTTGAATTCGCGCAGGGCCCGCAGGGTTTCCAGGTGGATGTCGGAGGTGTCAAAGCTCTCCCGCGCGCCGTCCTGCAGCCGCTTCAGGTGGCGCTTGCGGCTGTCGTGCTCCATCCGCTTCAGCTCGGTCTTCTCCAGGCTCAAGAGCCGCGCGCTCTCCAGATCGTCGGAGATCAGCACGTTGGAGGCCAGCTGCAGATTGGCCAGGATCGCCTCGTGCATGCGGGTGATCTCCAGCCAGCCCTCCTTGGAGAAG
>NZ_LYUZ01000036.1 GCF_001679925.1 Leisingera sp. JC1
CCTTCATGGTGCCTTCGAAATTGATGTCAAAGGTGGTTTCCGGGCGGAAATCGCCCAGCGGGTCGTTGGACAGCGCCGCCAGATGCAGAACCGCATCGAAGCCCAGCAGGTCCGCGGCCTCGATCTCGCGGATATCCTTGAGGATCGACGGCACCTGCGGCATCTCCCCGCCCGGGGCAAAGGTGCAGCGCTCATAAAGATCGCTGTCGAGGCCGGTCACCTCATGGCCCGCCGCCATCAGCATCGGGGTCAGCACGGTTCCGATATAGCCCCGGTGGCCTGTCACCAGTACACGCATGGTCACGTCTCCCAAACCGCCCAGGGGCGCTGGCCGGAATTCCAGAGTTTCTGCAGGATGTGCTTGTCGCGCAGCGTGTCCATCGCCGCCCAGAAGCCATCGTGGCGGTAGGCCATCAGCTGGCCGTCCCTGGCCAGGTTTTCCAAAGGCGCGTGCTCGAACATCACCATGTCGCCTTCGATGTAGTCGAAGACCTGCGGCTCCAGCACGAAGAAGGCGCCGTTGATCCAGCCCTCGGCGGTCTGCGGTTTTTCCTCAAAGGCGGTGACCTGGTCGCCGTCAAACCGCATGTGGCCGTAGCGGGCGGGCGGGCGCACCGCGGTGATGGTGGCCAGCTTGCCGTGATAGCGGTGAAAGGCCAGCAGCTTGTCCAGGTCCACATCGGACACGCCGTCGCCCCAGGTCAGCATGAAGGTCCCGTTGCCAAGATGCGGCTGCAGCCGCTTGACCCGGCCGCCGGTCAGCGTTTCGTCACCGGTCTCGATCAGGTCGACTGTCCAGGGCGCATGCTCCTGATCGTGGCGGACCACCGGATCGGGGCGCCCCATATTGACGGTAATGCTGCCCGCCAGCGTGCCGTATTCGGCAAAGTAGCGCTTGATGTAATCGCCCTTGTAGCCAAGCGCGACAGAGAAATCATTATACCCGTAATGGGAGTATAT
>NZ_LYUZ01000037.1 GCF_001679925.1 Leisingera sp. JC1
GATTGATCCCGAGGCCCTGAGTTACCTGGCCTCAGTGGATGCGGCCAACATCACCCGCAACAGCATGCTGAAAGCCCAGCTTGACGAAGCCCTGTCAGCCCTGACGGCGGAAGGGCTGGAGGCGGGCCTGATGAAGGTGGCGGTCAATCTCTTCCAGGACGCGGATGCCGCCGAGGTGCCGCGATTGATCCCGAGGCCCTGAGTTACCTGGCCTCAGTGGATGCGGCCAACATCACCCGCAACAGCATGCTGAAAGCCCAGCTTGACGAAGCCCTGTCAGCCCTGACGGCGGAAGGGCTGGAGGCGGGCCTGATGAAGGTGGCGGTCAATCTCTTCCAGGACGCGGATGCCGCCGAGGTGCCGCGGATGTCCTTTGACCTGGATATCGTGACCAGCCCGGAGCAGGATGCCGTTGTGGAACATGTTCTGAGCCGCCTCGGCTACGAAAAATTCCCGGACAGCCGGAACCAGTATTCCCTGGGAAGCTATTTCCGGGCCGATGTCGCCGGCGCATTGGACATCCATCACCGGATCCCGGAGCGGTATTTCGGCACCATCAGCGCACGCGACATGGAAGAGCAGAGCCATCTGGTTCCGTTCGGAAAGGGCGCCGTGCGGATCCCGAATGCCAACTTGCGCCTGGTGACCAGCCTGGCGCATGACATGCTGAGGGTTTCCCGAAGGCCCGCGCAGCCCCTTGGGCTGGCGTACCTGAATGATCTGATCGAGCTGTGCGCGGATCCCGCGGATCCGGTCGACTGGCAGCAGGTCGAGGACAGGTTCGCAACCTACCGCTTCAAGCTCGGGCTGGAATTGCAATGCCGCCTGATCCGGCACCTGTTTCCCGGGGCAGGGTTTCCCGAAGGCCCGCGCAGCCCCTTGGGCTGGCTGCTGCATCAGCGCAGGCTGCTCCGCTCGCGGCTGCCGGGGCTTGCGGGGCTGGAATGGCAGCTGATCC
>NZ_LYUZ01000038.1 GCF_001679925.1 Leisingera sp. JC1
ATCTTCACCAAGGACGAGATGTCGGCGATGGACGCGATGTCGGTGGCGGGCGGCTTCCAGGACGGCAAGGCCGATCCCAAGGGGCTGCTGGTGCTGCGCGACTATCCCGCGTCGGCCGTTGCGCCCGGCGTGCGCGGCCCGCGGCAGCAGCGGGTGGTGTTCTCGCTTGATCTCACCTCCGCCGACGGGCTGTTCTCGGCGCGCCAGTTCCAGATCAACCCGGGCGACCTGGTGATGGCCACGGAATCGCCGGTCAACGACGTGCTGACGATCTCCAACATCTTCGGCAATTTCTTCGGCGTCTTCAGCCGCGCCGGGGTGATCGAATAGGGGCAGGCCAGGATTCCGGCCGCTCATCCCTGACGCGGACAGCCTGAACAAAAGAAAAGGCCTTGAAGGCGCAGCCGCCCTTCAAGGCCTTCCCGGCAGGCTCACTCAGGCAGGCTTACTTCAGCAGCCCCTTCAGATAGGCGCCATAGCTGTTCTTCTTGAACAGCTCGGCCCGCGCCTCCAGTGCCGCGGTATCGATCCAGCCCTGCTCATAGGCGATTTCCTCCAGACAGCCGGTCTGCAGCCCCTGGCGTTTTTCCAGCGTGCGCACGAAGTTGCCCGCATCCAGCAGCGAGCCATGGGTGCCGGTGTCCAGCCAGGCATAGCCGCGGCCCATGGTCTCGACCCGCAGGCTCCCTTCGTTCAGGTAGCTCTGCAGCAGATCGGTGATCTCCAGCTCGCCGCGGGGCGAGGGCTGCACCGCCCGCGCCCGCTCCGGCGCGCTGCCATCCAGGAAATAAAGCCCCGTCACCGCGTAGTTCGAGGGCGGCACCGGCGGCTTCTCGATGATCTCGCGCGCCTTGCCGTCCGCGTCGAAATCCACCACGCCGTAACGTTCCGGATCGGCCACGTGATAGCCGAAGACGGTGCCGCCCTCGAACTACGCGGTGA
>NZ_LYUZ01000039.1 GCF_001679925.1 Leisingera sp. JC1
AGCCAAGGCTGTGCACGCGGTTGCGCAGCGCCGGTGCGGCAAGCGCCCGGGCAATCTCCCCGCTGTCCCAGCCTGCGCCGCCGGCCAGCACCAGATGGTGCGGGATGCTGTCTGCCAGGCCCGCCATGGCCTGCAGCAGGCCGGCCAGGTTCTTGCGCGGGCTTGCCGCCCCGGCGGAGAGTATGAAGGGCACGCCGGATGGCAGGGCAAACCGCTGCAGCAGCACCGGATCCGCCGGGGTGAAGAAATCCTCCGAAACGCCTTCCAGCACAACCCGCAGCCGGGATTCGACGCTTGGGCCTGCATACTCCCGGACGGTATCGGCGGTGTATTGCGACACGCAGGTGATGATATCTGCCTGCCGCACCGCCTGGTCGAGGCTGCGCTTCATGACCCAAGGGCGGGTGTTGCGGAAGTATTCCGGATGGATCAGGGGGCCGAGATCGTGAATTGTCACCACCAGGGGCTTCCGGGTGGCCACCGGGTAGCCGAGGGACACCGCGTGGACCACATCGACAGGCGCGTCCAGGCAGGCCTCAAGGGACGGGCGCCCGAGAAACGTCCAGAGCAGCGAGGTGCCGCGGCGGCCCAGCCCTGTGAGCTTCAGCCCGGTCTCCTGCTGGCGCGCGGCCAGCGCCGCCGGTTCCAGCCCCGACCATCCGGCAACGGGGATGATTTCGGGACCGCCAACGCCCCGCAGCGCCTGCAGCAGCTCGCGGGCGTAGCGGGCCAGCCCGTGCCCCTGCCGGTCGCCGAACTGATTGGCGAAACAGGCAACCCGCAGCTCCTGCCCGGGAACCATGCCTGCGCGTTCAATGGTTGCGGATTGCAAGAAAGGTCCTCCCGAATACGCTGTTCCAGCGGCGCCTGAGCCGTCCGCGGGCCCCGGCGGGCAGACAGGCGCCCAG
>NZ_LYUZ01000040.1 GCF_001679925.1 Leisingera sp. JC1
TGATGATCCTATCTTCGCTGCCCATGACACGGGTCCTTGTGGTGGACATGGTGTTTTCCAACCCCTTCCTCGAGCCCGCTGCGGAAGGGGTGGGCGCACATTACAGCGCCGGGGAAAGCGGTGTCCGCGGCCGGACCCTGGTCGGCGTTTCGATACTTGATGATCCTATCTTCGCTGCCCATGACACGGGTCCTTGTGGTGGACATGGTGTTTTCCAACCCCTTCCTCGAGCCCGCTGCGGAAGGGGTGGGCGCACATTACAGCGCCGGGGAAAGCGGTGTCCGCGGCCGGACCCTGGTCGGCGTTTCGATACTTGGCGCCTCCTTCATCAATGCGTGCTGGCCGCTTGCGGCGCTGCTGCTGCGCTGGCCGTGGCGGCTGGGGCCGGTCTGGCGGGCGATCACGCTGGCCGCCTGCCTGCTGGCGCCGATGGGGGTTGTGATGAGCTATTCCCGCGGGCCGATCCTGGGCAGCCTGCTCATCCTGCTGACAGTTCTGATCTACGGGCTCAAATATGTGCGGCGGGGAATTCTGCTTCCGGTTGCGGTCAGCACCACGGTCATTCTGGCCGTGGGCATTTCCTCCCAGCTCTTTTTCTTCGACCGCCTGTCGAACCGCAGCCAGGCGGTGCTGGAAAACCCCTTTCAGGATGAGCGCGAAAGCGAACGTGTTCTGGCCTATGTCGAGCCGTTCCAGCACGTTGCCGGGAAACCGCAGTTCCTGGTTCTGGGGGAGGGGGTGACCGTCAGGTATTCGGACAGCTGGGTGGTTCCCGAACAGGCCGGCAAGGCGACGCATGCAACCTTTGCGATGGCCTATTACAGCTACGGGATGCTGGCAGCGCTGCTCTACGGGGCCCTCATGCTGAGGGCGCTTCACGCCGCCGGCAGGCGCGCCAGGCGCAAAT
>NZ_LYUZ01000041.1 GCF_001679925.1 Leisingera sp. JC1
GGGCAATGACACCCTGTACGGCGGCAACGGCAACGACTTCCTGAAAGGCGCCGAAGGCCGTGACCGGCTGACCGGCGGCGAAGGCAAGGATGTCTTCATTGTCGATCTGGAATGGGATGGCATCAGCTTCTCGTCCAATGACGGCAACGACACCATCCACGACTTCGACATCGATCAGGACCACGATGTGCTGCTCTACCGCATCACCAATGTGGGCGGCGGCCTCGGCACCTCGGCGCAGGATGCCTTCGGCGTGCTGAATGCCACTGCAACGGTCAGCGACAACGGCACCGACACCAATATCTCGGTGGGCGGCTCCAGCGTCGACCTGCTCGGCCTGACCGGCCGCGAGGCGCCGTTCACCTCGCTGGGCCAGGACGCCATCCCGATCGGCGGCGTCGGCATCAATGCCGTGACCACCGGCGATGCRGGCTCCTACGAGGCGATCCGCGTGCTGACGTCCGACAATGGCTTTGACGACAGCTACTCCAATATCTGGGGTCACGCTCTCTGAGCCATAGGAACGGCGGGCCCGGGGTCAGCCCCGGGCCCGTCCAGCCCTGGTTCAGGACAGCGATTTGGTCCCCGGCCAAGGATTGCATCCTTGGACCAGGGCGCTGTTCTCCAGAATTCATAACTTCAACGCGTGCAGCCGGGGGGCTACGACAATGAAGGTAAGACGGGTTTTTGACGGTCAACGGGGCGTGCTTGCCGCCATCTTCACAGCAAGCATCTTTGTGAACCTCTTAGTCCTGACAGCGCCGCTCTACATGCTGCAATTGTTTGCCCGGGTCATGGCCTCGGGCAGCATTCCAACCCTGATAGCCCTGACCACCGGCGCCTGCATCGCGCTGGTGTTCTTCTTTCTCTTCGACATGATCCGCCAGCGCCTGGTGGCGCGGC
>NZ_LYUZ01000042.1 GCF_001679925.1 Leisingera sp. JC1
CCCCGCCGGTGCGGCGTCAGCAACCTGACAAAGCCCATGAAGCACTTCAAGCTATTCAATAGCTTGCATCCAGACGAAAGCGCGTTGGATGCATTGGTGCCTCTTTTTCATCTAAAGGGGAACCGGACGGACAGAATTTCTTGGGACGTTAAAGTCCTTATGAAAAGAGCGTGGGAAAAAGAGGGCTTTGATCTGAAGGGGCCTGCCCCAGCAAATGTTATGAAGCTGCTGAAAAGCCTTATCAATCAGGAGAATATACGGCGCAGACGTAACGAAACACCAGACCTTCTTTGTCCATCACATGAAACGCTGTTGAGGTTTCGCAAAGAGCTTCTGAGTGAAAGCGAATATCTGACAGCTGTTAAGGGGGAGAAATTTGTCCGCAACAAGCGCGGTCGCGGGAGTACTGACATCCGTGCATTGATCTTGGGTGAGCTGGTCGAAATAGACGAATGCAAAGCATCTCTGATCTTGTCTGCAAAAAGGAAAGGGACTTGGGAGCGTTTATCGGAAGGTGACAAGAAGGTTCTCAAGGAAATCGACAAGGTCATTCGGGACCGCCTGTTCATTCTGGTTTTGCTCGATATTGCAACGAGGATGCCCCTAGCCTGGATTGTCACCGACCAGCGGCATTGTTGCAGAAAGGCGTCTTGAGGCGTGACTTCCCCTTTCCCCTTCAGGTTCAGGCCACGCGGACGATCTCGGCGGTGCCGAGGGCATTGAAGCGGTTGATGAGTGCGACGCGGATGTGGATTTCAGCGGTTTGGCTATCTGGGTCTCTCGCGGCGATGCGCTCGCCGAAGGCCTTGAGGCAGCGCATCCTGGCTTCTGCGCGGCTGCGGGTGTGGTATCCCGTCCATCGTTTCCAGAACGCCC
>NZ_LYUZ01000043.1 GCF_001679925.1 Leisingera sp. JC1
CAGCACGGGTGCGCGTCTCAGTGCCGCACTGGACGAAGACAGCCGGCTGAACTTCCTGTATCCAGCAGACGGCAGCATTGGCCCGATCAGTATCAGCAACGGCATTCCCCGGCCCGGTGGAATGGAAACACAGAGCACTACCCCCGCTATCAACTTCGTGAAGCATCTGGCTAATCAGGACCCGGCACCGATCTATGTGATGGTGCCCACGGCAGTCGGCGGCCGGGGCGTTTACAACGGAGCTGATGCCAGCCCTGGCTCCGGCCCTTGGGACCCTGACGGCACGGGCGCGGCCTGGGACATCGGCGGCACTGCGGCGCAAACCGAAACATCCGGCGCGCTTTACAAGGCGCACACCTCGGGCAACTGGAAAACCGCTCTGGAGACGGCTGCCGCAGCCAGCTTTCCCGGCAAGGCCATCCTGCCGCCCATTTTCTTCGGCCACCCCTGCAATGAAAACGACACAGGTGGCGCCTGGCCGGACCTGGCTGACAAGGCAAAACGCTGCATCGAGGGCATCCGTGCGGCTTGGGGGGCTCCGAATGCCCCCTGGGTACTGTATGGCGGGCCGCCTGAATGGACCTATCAGGGGGCAGCCGCGCGGGCAAAGATCGTGGCGGTGAACCAGCACCTTGCCCATATCCTGCCGGGCGTTGTCTTTGTCGAGGGCCAGGAGGGTCATCAGCACCCAGGCGAGGCCATTCACTACAGCAACGCCGGTTACCGCCTGCTGGGCGCAAAATGCGGCCCGGCTGTTGCCAAGGCCAGGGCCCAGATCACGCCCCCGCATGAATGGGTGGACTGGATCGGCGGGATCAGCAACCAGCCGCAGCGTGCCTTTGGCCTCTACCGCTGGCACTCCG
>NZ_LYUZ01000044.1 GCF_001679925.1 Leisingera sp. JC1
GCACAGGTTCGGCGAGTAAGTGCAAGAATGGGATATAAGGCGAATGGCCCGCAAAGCTCCGTTTAGAGAACGCACTGCGCGGCGGCTGCGCATCGTGACCGGCCGGGCGCGCCGGACTGCCGGCAGCCGCAAGCCCAAGCACCGCAGTGTCTTTCTTCATATGCCCAAATGCGGCGGCACATCGATTTCCGAGGCTATGTACGCCACGGTTCCCTTTTCGCAGCGCCTTGGAATCATCGATGCGGTGTCCACCCGCCGCGCCGCGGCCATACTGAAGCACGGGCAGGATGACCCGGCGCTGTGCCATGAGGACCTGCCGCACGGGCAGGATGTTTTCGACCTGCGCGAGGGGATGCTGCTGCAGCACATGGCCTGGGACAGCTGGCTGCTGCATGGCCATGTGCTCTATTCGGACAAGGCCGAACGCCATTTCGGGGACCGCTACAAATATGTGACACTTCTGCGCGACCCGGTGGAGCGGATGATCTCGAACTTCCGGATGACACAGCGGGCCGGGGTGGTGACAGAGGATCTGGACAGCTACCTCGACGGCCCGGTGGCGCGCAGCCATGCGCAGGTGTTCCTGCGTTACCTCTACGGCCAGACGGTGATTGCCGATGAGGACGTGCCCGCAGCGCTGGATCTTGCCAAGGCGCGGCTGGCAAAGTTTGCGGTGGTCGGCTTCCTCGATGACCTCGAGGGCTTCACGGCGCGCTACCGCGAGGTGTTCGGCGTGTCCTTGCGGGTTGCGCGGCTGAATGCGGCGCCGGACCGCAAGCCGGACTACACGGAGGCGCAGATGGAGCGGATCCGGGCGCTG
>NZ_LYUZ01000045.1 GCF_001679925.1 Leisingera sp. JC1
CCTGAAGCCGCTTCACACCGCTTGCCTTTTCAGCCCCTTGAGGCGCTTGTCTGCCCAGATTGCCTCACTTTACGTTGTTTAGTATCGTCAATTGGCACCATTTTGCCGCGAGGGAGGAAGGAACCGCAGTTGATATCTTTTAAAACACTCCTTCGCGTGAGTGGCCTTGCGGTTCTGCTGCTGATCTCCGGCGTGCTGGCCGTGGATTTCTGGGCCAAGGAATACCGCCCGCCGCCCTGGTACTCCTCCGGCTTCGGCTGGTCTGCGGATGAGGATATCTCCAGCGCCTTTGCGGAACTGCTTTCGAACAGGACATTCAAGCCCGGCAGCACGCTGGTTCTCGAGCACACCTACAAGATCTCAGGCTCGAACCTGCGGCTGCCCAAGGATTTCACCCTCACCGCCCTCCCGGGCGCGGGCCTGGATGTGCGCACGGCTTCCCCCGCCGACACCTCGGCGCTGTTCATCCTCTCCGACGGGGTGACGGTGGACAATGTCACCTTCGGCGTGGTGAACGCGCCCAAGACCAGCTATGACGGGATCCTTCCGGCGGCCGGCCAGGATTACCACAAGAAACGGGTGCTGGTTGTCGATGGCGACAACGTCACGATCGAGGACAGCGCCTTCTCGGGCAATGTTTCGATGCATGTCGACGTGCAGGGCGGCAACAATCTGACCGTTGAAAGCAGCCTGTTCGACGGCGGTTTCTACCAGCTGCGTGTCGTGCAAGGCGATGGCGCCACGATTTCCGGCAGCCATTTCCGCAATTCGCTGGGGGACGGCATCAAGACCGAAAG
>NZ_LYUZ01000046.1 GCF_001679925.1 Leisingera sp. JC1
GGGCATCCAGGGCGGCCCGCTGATGCATGTGATCGCAGGCAAGGCGGCAGCCTTCGGCGAGGCGCTGAAGCCGGAGTTCAAGGCCTACCAGAAGCAGGTCCGCGCCAACGCGGCAGCACTGGCGGACCAGCTGATCCAGGGCGGCCTGGACATCGTGACCGGCGGCACCGACACCCATGTGATGCTCGTGGACCTGCGCCCCAAGGGCGTCACCGGCAACATCGCCGACAAGGCGCTGGGCCGCGCCCATATCACCACCAACAAGAACGGCATCCCGTTTGACCCGGAAAAGCCCACCGTGACCTCCGGCCTGCGCCTGGGCACCCCGGCCGGCACCACCCGCGGCTTCGGCGAGGCGGAGTTCCGCCAGATCGCCGACCTGATCATCGAGGTGATCGACGGGCTGGCGGCCAACGGCGAAGAGGGCAATGCGGATGTGGAAGCGGCGGTGCGCGCCAAGGTCGCGGACCTCTGCGCCAAGTTCCCGCTCTATCCGAACCTGTAATCCCATCCGGGACTGAACACATGAAACCGCCGCGGCCCAAAAGCCGCGGCGGTTTTGCTTTGGCAGGCAAATTTTGACTGCGCGCTGCAAAAAGCGGCCAGCCGACAGGAAACAGGCGTCACCGAAAGGGGGTTTCACTGCGAAACCTCTTTTATTAACAGTATATTACATCAGCGTACGCAGCGTTAATCCGCCCTCCCCGTGCTCCCCTGCGCGCGCAATGACTGCAGGCAGGAAGGGGGCGGGAGCGGCTGGCTTCGCAATGCGGTCAACGCACGGTAACTGCGGTAAAAAAGAAGCCGCCCGCATATCCGGCGGGCGGCTTTCGGCCAGGAGCGGCCTAGCTGAGCTCAGAAGTCCTGCTTGCTGTCCATCAGCGCATCTTCCAGCAGTTTTTCGTTGCGGGCATCCTCGATCTTGCGGATGCGGTCCTCGCTGGAGCGGTGGTCGAAGCGGTATTTCACCACGTTGATGAGGCTCAGCGTCAGCAGCAGCACGGCCATGCCCCAATAGCCCTTGGTCGCCAGCGGCACGTCGGTCGAGAGCCAAAGCGAAATCCCCAGCATGCCATAGGCAATGGCAACGCCGGCAGTGTTGAGCAGAATGATCAGCTTGTTGTCGGTGTTATCGGTATACATGTGTTTTCTCCGGTAAATTCAGTGGGATCGGCCCGGCGGGCCGCGTGAAATGAAAAAGGTCGGGTCAGTCCTTGGGCTTGAGGCGGCTCAGCACGTCGGCGGCAGTGCTGCGGCTGCGGGGACCAAAGCCCGCGTCAGCCAGATCGTCGGCAATGGTGGTGCGCGACAGCTCGCCGTCGATCTCGCGCAGGATCTCGCCCTGCTCGAAGGGGTCGTCGCGCTGCAGCACGTCGCGGATCAGCGCCTCGGCCTCCTCCGCCGGGCTGTCGCCGCCGGTGTGGCGGTGCAGGCGGCGCTGGAGGTCCTGCTCGCGCCGGGTGGCGCGGGCGGCAATCGCGCCCTGCTTCAGGTCGGTGATGCGGCGGCTGGCGGTTTCCACCGACTGGCGCAGCTGCAGAATACGGGTGTCGAGCCGGTCCAGGGTCTGGCGGCGCACCGCCAGCTCGTTCTCCATGTCGGCCACTGCCTGGGCGGCGCTGCGGGCCAGATCCTCGCGGCCGCCTTCCAGCGCCTCGCCTGCCCGGGACATCAGGTCGCGGATGCGCTCCTCCAGGGTGTCCACCTGGCGCTGCTCCGCGCGCTGGCGCTGGATCAGGCTGGCCAGCGTCAGCTTGGCAGCCTTCAGATTGGCGTCCGCCTCGCGGATCTTCTGGGAGATCAGCTCGATCGAGTAGGTCTCGCGCAGCTGCTCTTCTGCCCGGGCATTGGCGCCGGTGATCAGGGTCTTCAGAGTGTTGAACATTGCTTCCTCCGCAAACATGAACATCGTTCACGGAGAATCATGTAGCAACGACTTGAACGGTGTTCAAGTATTTTCTTGAACGATGTTCAAAAATCACTTGCCGCCGATTTGCTCCAGCACCTGGGCAATCATCTGCTCGATGCGTTCCGGCGGCACGCCTGAGATGCGCTGCTCCAGCCCCAGGAGCACGATGCCGTGGACGGCAGAGAACAATGCCCGCACCATCAGGGACGCCTCGCCTGCGTCCTTGTCCGGGAACAGTTCACCCACGGGCCTGGCGATATTGGCAAACAGGTCATCCAGCGCGGTCAGGTACCACTCCGGCGCTTTCTCCTCAGCCGTCATCCGCAGGTCGAACATGGCCCGCCAGAGGTTGGTGTTTTCCACCGCAAACTGCAGGTAGGCGTTGCTCATCAGGATTAGGCGGCGGGTCGGCGGCTCGTCTTCTGCGCCCGCCACCGAAGCCTCAACCGCGGCGCCCAGTTTCTGAAAGGTGCGCCCGTTCACCGCCATGATGATGGCGGTCAGATCATCGTAGGCGTTATAGATCGCCCCGACCGCGCAGCCCGCATCCTGCGCCAGATCGCGGGCGCGCAGCGCCCCTGCCCCGTCGCGCGCGATACGGATCTCCGCCGCTTCCACCAGTTTCTGCCGCAGCGCCGCTTTGCGCGCTTCCACTTTGCCTGCCATGGCGTCCTGCCTTTGTCTTGAACTGTGTTCAAAATACAGTCGGCAGACACGGGGTAAAGCGGGAAATCAGATCAGGCCGCGCCAGCGCAGCACCACCACCAGCAGGATCAGCACGCAGAGGATGGAAAAGGCCATGCTGCCAAGGACGCCGAGCCAGAAGCCTTTGCGGCGGTCGGCAAGGTCGATTTTCTGCAGATGCGCCTTTACCTCGCGGGCGGCGCCCTGCAGAGGCTTTTCGTCCACCGTCATCCGCAGTTTGGGGTGCGCCAGCAGCGGCAGCGCGGCTGCCAGCCGCATGCCTTGCTTGTAGACCCGCCGCGGGATGCGGCGGCGGACGTGTTTCAGCGCAGCTGTCAGGTCGCCGGAGGCGTGCTCGCGCTCCTTCAGGAGGGTGCGGATGTCTTCGATATCCTGGTCCAGGCTGGCGGCCATTCTGGCACTCTCCCCTTGCTGCGCTGTAGCGCTACCCTAGCCTGCACCCGCGGCTGCCTCAATGGGGGTGGCAAGCCTCCGCCTGCGCCGCTATCAAGTGCTTATGCTGAACACGATCACTCATGGCTCTGCCACCTCGAAAACTCCGCTCCTGATTGCCCATGGCCTCTATGGCTCTGCCCGCAACTGGGGCGTCATCGCTAAGCGTCTGTCGGATGAGCGGCAGGTGGTTGCAGTAGACATGCGCAACCACGGCGACAGCCCGCGTGCGGACAGCCACACCTATCCAGAGCTAGCCGGGGATCTGGCAGAGGTGATCGCGGCCCATGGCGGGCAGATGGATGTGATCGGCCATTCGATGGGCGGCAAGGCGGCGATGATGCTGGCGCTGAACCACCCTGAAGCGGTGCGCAAGCTGGTGGTCGCCGACATCGCACCGGTCGCCTACGGGCACACGCAGATCCAGTATATCCACGCGATGAAGTCGCTGGATCTGGAGACCATCGAGCGCCGCCCCGAGGCCGCTGCGCAGCTGTCGGAGGCCGGGGTTGAGCCTGCATTGCAGAGCTTCTTCACCCAGTCGCTGGACCTGCCGAACAAGCGCTGGAAGCTGAACCTGGACACGCTGGCGGATCAGATGCCGAACATCATGTCCTTCCCGCAGACAGACTCCGCCTGGGACGGCCCTGCCCTGTTCCTGTCAGGATCGGAATCGGACTATGTGCTGCCGGAGCACCGCGAAGAGATCCGCGCGCGCTTCCCCAATGCCCGTTTTGCCAAGCTGCCCGGCGCGGGCCATTGGCTGCACGCCGAGAAGCCGCGGGAGTTCGAGGCCGCCGCGCGGGTGTTCCTGAACGCCTGACGCTCGTCAGGCGCCGCGGGCGTAGAGCTGTTTTGCCACCAGCCAGGCCACCGGCAGAGCCAGCACTGCACCAGCGGCTGCGGCCGCAAGAATTGCCTGTGTGGTTACAAGCCCGGCCGCCAGAACTGCAATCACCCCGGCCCCTGCCAGGCTGCTGCCGATCAGCGAATAGAGGATGGATGCAAGGCGCAACATGGGCTTTCTCCTATGCCTTTGACTGTCCTGCACACAGGCATAGGGATTCGCGAATATATACGCCTTGATCCTGATCAGCTTACCCGCGACGCAATTCTAGCGGGTGTACATCTGCTTCTTGTAGGCCCGGGTCCGCTCAGTCGCGGCGGCGGAGCCGTCGTGGTAGGTGCCGAACCACTTGTCAAAGGGGATCTCCGAGGTGCCGTAGTTGCATTCGAAATAGCGGTGGTGCAACTGGTGGAAAAAATCGCCGGCCTTGGCGGCCTCGGTTTCCTTGGCGATCACCCGCTCGAAACCGGAGTGCGACAGAACCGGGCTGATCTGCTGGAACATCGCATGGAAGGCCAGATGCAGCGGGTGCGAAGGCACGACCAGGTGGATGAAATAGGTGGTGAAGTAGAGCAGGTTTTCATACCAGTGGTTTGAAATCCCTGACCACGGCCCGATGTTGACGTTGCGGTGGTGCACCGCATGCACGTGTTTGTAGAGCTTCGGGTGATGCTCCAGCCTGTGCACCCAGTAGAAATGCAGGCCGGACCACATTGGAATGAACAGCATCCAGACCACGCACCACACCGGCGCCTCCGCAAATGTCACCACTGGCACCCAGCCGTTGGCCATCAGCCAGTAGATGCCCCATTGATAGACGGTGGCCACGGTAATCGCGCTGCCCAGCGTCCACCAGATGTTGTCCAGAACCTGGTTCTTGAAGGCGAAGGTGCCGTTGCCGCGCGACAGGTCGCGTTTGTCGAACTTCTTTTGCATCCCCTGGCCCTTGCGCATGTAGAGCCACCAGTGCAGGCAGCCTGCCACTGCGGCCTGCGGCAGCAGGTTGGCCAGCCAGACCTGCAGCATCCAGCCGGGGCGGAATTCACCCATCTCTGCCAGCGGCGGCAGCATCCAGGCATAGATCGCCAGTGCCAGCAGGAAGCAGAGCGTCAGCGATGTGATCTCCATCCAGGCGCCGCGGTACCAGCGCAGGACCGCCGCCGGGCGCGGCGGCCAGCTGAACAGCGGGTTGAGCGGCACCGGCCCCTTGGGGTGGTAGTGCCAGCGCTCGGCTTCCCGGTCGCGTTCCGCGGTGTGCACGATTCCGTCCATTGTGCCGCCTCCCATGCTGGCGCTCAGCTTGCGTAGTTGGAGCCTTCATCGTCGAGGATCGCCTTCAGCTCTGCCAGATGGCGCTCAGCCTGATCCGGATAATCCTCCAGTTCCTGCGCGGTTTTCTCGGCAATCTCGTCGCTCAGCACCCGCAGCGTCTGACCGGTTTGCAGGGCGCGGATATAGGTCTCGGCGGCGCGCTCGAAGTAATAGAGCCGGTTGAAGGTATCCGCGACGCTGTCGCCGATCACCAGCACCCCGTGATTGCCCATGATCATCACCTTGACCTTAGGGTCGGTCAGCATCGAGGCACAGCGGGCGCCCTCGTCCTCAAACGCCAGCCCTCCGAAATCGCCATCCACCACATAGCGGTTGTAGAAGGTGGCAGTATTCTGGTCGATCGGCGGCAGGGTGCTGTCGGCGAGACAGGCCAGCACGGTGGCGTGGATCGAATGCACATGCATCACGCAACGGGCATGCGGGCAGAGCCGGTGGATTGAGCCGTGCAGGCCCCAGGCGGTCGGGTCCGGCGCATCGGGGCGATCCATTGTCTTGGGGTCATTGGCATCCAGCAACAGCAGGTCCGAGGCCTTGATGCGCCGGAAATGCGCCTGATTGGGGTTCATCAGGAACTGGGTTCCATCCTCATTCACCGCCAGGCTGAAGTGGTTGGCGACGCCTTCGTGCATATCCAGCCGCTCGGTCCAGCGGAAGGCCGCGGCCATGTCGACGCGCTCCTGCCAATGGGTGAGGTTCGGGCTCAGTTCCGCTTGCTTGTTCATCTTGGGCCTCCAAATCCGCTTTTCTTAGTGGTGCCAGCCGAAATTCCTGCTGACAAACGATTGATTCAGCCGCTATGCATTAACTAAACTAATGCATAGGTCTTGCATCCATGCCGTCTCCCGGATCGCCTTCCTCCTCCCTGCCCCCGCTCACCTGGCTGCGCGCCTTTGAGGCCAGCGCCCGGCACCTGTCCTTCACCCGCGCCGCGGCGGAGCTGAACCTGACCCAATCGGCGATCAGCCAGCATGTGCGCAGCCTGGAGAATTTTTTGGGCCGGGAGCTGTTCATCCGCAAAACCCGCGCACTGGAACTCAGCGAGGCCGGGGCGAACTACATGCCCATCGTGCGCGAGGCCTTTGAGCTGATTGCGGCCGGCACCCAGGCCTTTACCGGCGGCGACCAGGGGCGGCATCTGGTCTTGCAGTGCAACATGGCATTCTCAGTCTTCTGGCTGTCGCCGCGTCTGCCGCGATTGTACCAGAAGTTCCCCTGGCTGGTGCTGAACATCGTGACGCCGATCTGGGACCCGGAGCGCCATGCAGCCTCTGCCGGGACCGAGATCCGCTTTGGCCGCCCGAATGACATGTCGGCGGCGGCTGTACGGCTGACCTACGACCAGTTCTACCCGGTCTGCGCACCGGGCTATCAGGATGGAAAAGTGGACTTCAGCACCGCAACGCTGCTGGATTGTGCTGGCGTGACAGGGTCTTGGGGCGCTTGGTTCAAGTCGCAAGATCTTCCGTTTGACCGCAATCACGAGATCAACCTGGCCTCCACCTACGTGATTGCCATGACTGCGGCACTGAACGGGGCCGGCATCTCCATGTCCCATGACACGCTGGCGGGCGGGCTGCTGGAGAGCGGCCAGCTGATCCGGGTCAGCGATCACTCGGCCGAATTGCTGGAGAACTATTTTCTGATGCCGCCACCCAGCCATGCAAGCACCCCGGCATCACGGGCGTTTCTGGAGTGGCTGGAGGGGGAACTGCCGCCGGTTTAAGACATCCGGCCCGTCAGACAGCCATTTTCAAATTTTCCCGACAAGTCCTGCGGAATGTTCTCAATGCGCCCGCCGCTTGCGCCATTCCCGCCATACTGCTACACGCGCGGCACCGGTCGCAGCCTACCCGGTCATCAAAACAAGGGTTCAAAAATGAAAACTATCGTTATCTGCTCGGGCGGGCTGGATTCCGTTTCGCTTGCCCATATGGTCGCTGAGGAACATCAGCTGACCCGTCTTGTCTCCTTTGACTACGGCCAGCGCCATAAGAAGGAACTGGACTATGCCGCCGCCGCCGCCAAACGGCTGGGTGTGCCGCATGACATCATCGACATGCGCGGCATCGGCGCCGCGCTTTCCGGCTCTGCCCTGACCGATGACATCGACGTGCCGGACGGCCACTACGAGGAAGAGACCATGAAGGTCACCGTGGTGCCGAACCGGAACGCGATCATGCTGGCCATCGCCTATGGCATTGCGGCCGCCAATGGCGATGACGCCGTGGCCACCGCGGTGCATGGCGGGGATCACTTCATCTATCCGGACTGCCGCCCGGCCTTTACAGAGGCGTTTGACGCCATGCAGCGGGCAGCGCTGGATGGCTATGCTGACGTGCGCCTCTATACGCCTTTTGTGCACCGCACCAAGGGCGACATCGTCACCGCGGGCGCCAAACACAACACTCCCTTTGCCGACACATGGTCCTGCTACAAGGGCGGCGACAAGCACTGCGGGCGCTGCGGCACCTGTGTGGAGCGGCGCGAAGCCTTCCATCTGGCCGGTGTCGAGGATCCGACGGACTATGCCGACCCGGAGTTCTGGAAAGCGGCGATTGCCGCCAAGGACGGCGCCTGATGTTCCGGATCACCAAGGAGTTTCACTTCTCCGCCTCCCATCAGCTGACGCACCTGCCGACGGACCACCAATGCGCCCGGCTGCACGGGCACAACTATGTCGTTGTGGTGGAACTGGCGGCGAAAGAGCTGAACAGCGACGGATTTGTGCGCGACTATCACGAGCTGAAGCCGCTGAAGGACTACATCGACGGCACCTTCGACCACCGTCATCTGAACGATGTGCTGGAGGGGCATTCGACGGCGGAGAACATGGCCAGGCATTTCTATGACTGGTGCCATGCGCGCTGGCCGGAAGTCACTGCCGTTAAGGTCTCCGAAACCCCCAAAACCTGGGCAGAGTACCGGCCATGACGACTTTGCGCATCGCGGAAATCTTTGGCCCCACCATCCAGGGCGAAGGCGCGCTGATCGGGGAACCCACGGTATTTGTGCGCGCGGGCGGCTGCGATTACCGCTGCTCCTGGTGCGACAGCATGCACGCGGTCGACAGCGCCAACCGGCGTGACTGGGCGGTGATGACGGCTGAGGAGGTAATGGCAGAGGTGCGCCGCCTGTCCGGCGGCAAGCCGCTGACCGTCTCGATCTCCGGCGGCAACCCGGCTATCCAGAACTTTGCCCAGGTGATCGCCATCGGCAAGGAAGAAGGCTACCGCTTTGCCTGCGAGACGCAGGGGTCGGTTTCCCAGCCCTGGTTCGGTGCGCTGGACACGCTGGTGCTGAGCCCCAAACCGCCCTCCAGCGGCGAAAAGACCGACTGGCACAAGTTCACCCGCTGCCTGCATCAGGCTCAGGGCTGCGGTCAGACGGTGATGAAAATCGTGGTATTTAACGATACCGATTATGCCTGGGCAAAAGATGCCGCAGAGCGCCACCCGGAGCTGCCGCTGTACCTGCAGCCCGGCAACCCGGAGGTCGACCCGGAGCTGCCGGTTGATCTTAACCAGGCCACCGAACGCCTCTTGTGGCTGATTGAAAAAGTGACCGGCGACAGCTGGTTCACCCCCCGCGTCCTGCCCCAGCTGCATGTGCTGGTCTGGGGCAACAAGCGCGGCGTCTGAAGACAAGGAAACTGACATGTCTGACAGCATCTACAGCAATCTGAAACAGCTGGGCGGCGACACCATCGTGCCGCAAAGCCCGGAACAAGCGGAACTGGAGCGGGTGCAGAACCCGCAAAGCGACGTGGCCTACAACGTGCGCTTCACCGCGCCGGAGTTCACCTCGCTCTGCCCGATGACCGGCCAGCCGGATTTTGCCCACTTGGTCATCGACTATGTGCCGGGCGACTGGCTGGTGGAGAGCAAGTCGCTGAAGCTGTTCCTCACCTCCTTCCGCAATCACGGCGCTTTCCACGAGGACTGCACCGTCTCCATCGCCCGCCGCCTTGCGGACTTCCTGGAGCCG
The DNA here is from genome assembly GCF_001679925.1 of Leisingera sp. JC1. Lineage (GTDB taxonomy): Bacteria > Pseudomonadota > Alphaproteobacteria > Rhodobacterales > Rhodobacteraceae > Leisingera. Next base: position 9,210 of record NZ_LYUZ01000046.1, read on the forward strand.
CAGTGGCTGCGCATCGGCGGCTACTGGTACCCGCGCGGCGGCATTCCGATTGATGTGTTCTGGCAGACCGGCCCGATGCCCGAAGGCGTATGGATCCCGGACCAGGGCGTGCCGCCCTACCGCGGTCGCGGCTGACACAACCCAAAGCACCTTTTGTTTCTCAGCCCGGCAGCACATCTGCCGGGCTTTTCTTATTAAAAAACAAAACCGGGCCCGCCAGCGTAACACCTCTGCGGCTGATTGCAGCGAAGCCTGAAGAAACAAACAATTTACCGCAAAAGTAGTTTTGAGTTTAGTGGTCCTGCCCCGCCTGGCGAAGCCATTCGGGGATCCGGCAAGCCCGGGCAGATAACAAAATGACGGGGGACTATGATGAACTCTTTGGACTTGGGGAAAACGCTTTCGGGCTATCTACAGGCGCTTTCGCAGGCAGGTCTGCAGGTTGAAATGTTCACCGATTTCGAGAAAGTGCCGGAGGCCGCCGCCTCGTCAGGACGTCAGTTCCAGATGCCGGGGTTTGCCATCGAACGGGCCGACCACACCGAAAACTCGGCCTTCTGGCTGTTCCTGAAGGACGGCGACAGCTATATCGGCGGTGCGGCTTCGATGCTGCAGGACCTGGGCCGGGAGACGCTGGCGGAGTACCTGCTGCGCACCTCGCGCCACCAGTTTCCCAATGATGCCGGCGGTGGAGTGGAAAGCGTGGCCGAGCCGCTGGCACGCGAAGTGCGCGGGCGACTGGCCTATGTGGGTGAGCTGACCTTTCTGCCCGGTCACCGCGGGCGGCGGGCGGAGAGGCTGGCGCCCTTCATGCGGATCTTTCAGATCCTGGCAATCCAGAAATGGGATGTGGACTGGATCTATGCCTTTATCCCCGACCGCCACATGCAGGCGCGGCTGGACCTGGTCTATGGCTTCACCCGCGCCATCCCAAGGGCGCAGAAATGGCGCGCCCCGGAACCGGAGGTGCGCAGCAGCACCGAATGGTTTGTCGGCGCGCCCCGGCTGGAGATGGAGCATATGCTGCAGAGCGACCTAGCCGGTTTTGATGTCCTGTGAGAAATTGACCACCAGCAGCTTGCCGTCAGGCAGATAGACGGGTGCCAGCACCCGGCGGTACTGGCGGGTGAAGCGGCGTCCATTCAGCAGTTTCACGTCCAGCGAAGGATGGGTGATCACCGGCTCGCCCCGGCTGATGGCCTCACTGTGGGCCATCACCAGATCGGCGTTCACCTTGTCGCTGAATCCGTTCAGCGTGCTGCGCAGCTGGTTGCTGTCGGAGACTTCAAAGCAGATAGAGGCTAGGCTGGCCGGACCGGAGCGGATCGGCTGGATGCGGTTCTGCTCCGCATCCGGCGGGTTGAACATGTCGACCGCGTGCTGCAGCCGGTCAAAGCCTTCCAGGCGGCCGCTGTTGGCAAACCACCAGTCCAGGAAATCCTGCAATGACACGTCGCAGCCGCTGTACTGGCGGGTTCTGGCAGCGGCCTGCAGCCGGGTATTGAGAATCTCGAACGCCTTCACGGCAGCCGCGTCCGCACGGATATCCGGCAGCAGCTCCAGCCCCGCGGTCTCGGAAGAGAAGTAGTGGAACGACACCCCCAGACCGCGCGCCAGCGCGTCCAGCGTGCTCCAGCCGATCTCGCGCTCATGCTTCAGCGCGCTGTTGAAGGTGCCATAGGGGATGCCGCACTTCAGCGCCGCCTGCCGGTTGGACAGGTTCATATCCTCCAGAAGAGCCGCGATTTTCTCGTGGATGAGCGCCATATGTGCCGGATCTTTCACATTCCGCGAAACATCTTGCACAAAATTATCGTCACAGCAACGCAATCCCAGCGCGAACAGGTGAAACGCCATCAAAAAGGCGCTGGGACCGCAACCCGGCGCGGTACCGCAGAGAGAACAGAAGGCAGTCTTTAGGGCAGCGCCGCAATTATCTGGAGAAAGCTGGTGCGGACGGCGGGACTCGAACCCGCACGGCCATACGGCCAGGAGATTTTAAGTCTCCGGTGTCTACCATTCCACCACGTCCGCACACAGGCGCCGGATCGCGGCACCTTGGACGCAGGTCTAGCCTCCTGATTTCACGCGGACAATGTGTTTTCGGCCAGACCGGAAAAAATTTCGCGCAGAGCGGGCAGCGCTACAACTCCACATCCCCGGTGCCGGGCGGTGCCAGCGGCCCGCCGGGCTCTGCCAGATAGCGTTCCGGCAGCCAGGGGTTCAGTGCCAGCGCCGCGGTCAATGCTTCGCGCGCTTCCTCCAGCCGAGAAAGACCATAAAGCGATAGCGCCCGCCCGCTCATGGCGGCGATATGGCGTGGCGACAGGTCCAAGGCCCGGTCCAGATCCGTCAGGGCCGCGGCGAAATCCCGGCGCAAGTAGTGCACAAAGGCGCGCTGGTTGTAGCCCTCGGCGTAGTCCGGGCAATAGGCGATCAGCTGATCGAAGTCCGCCAGCGCGCCGAGGAAATCGAAGGCGGAGCGTTTGGTCATGCCACGGTCGAGCATGGCCTGCGCCTGCGCATTTGGCGCATCGGCCCAGTATTCCCACATCCGGTTGGCGATTTCCCGCGCCTGGGTTTCACTTTCGGCTTCCTGCACCTCTTCCATCAGCGCCTCCAGCGGGGTGCTGTGGTCGGGCGCATCAGGGCAGTCCGATGCGTGGGCTGGAAAAGTCGCTGCAATGAAAGCTGCAACAAGAGAAAACGGGGGGCGGAACAGTGCAAGAAACATGTCCCATGCTCGCACAAATGCGGTTTCAATCAAGTCAACTGGACGTGTAACCCCGCATGGTCCCCTAAAGTGGCCCCAGCACGCCGTCTTCCTTGACTGCCTGCATCGCCACATAGGTGGAGGTGGAGGCCACATGCGGCAGCGAGGAGATCTTCTCCCCCAGCACCGCCCGGTAATCCGTCATTGAACGGGTGCGCACCTTCAGCAGGTAGTCGAAATGCGAAGCCATCATATGCGCCTGCTCGATCTCAGGCAGCCGCGCCACCGCAGCGTTGAACTTGGCCAGCGCCGCCTCGCGGGTGTCGTCCAGCTTCACCTCGACAAAGGCCACGTGGTCCAGCCCCAGCCGGATCGGGTCCACCAGCGCCCGGTAACCGGTGATGATGCCCTCCGCCTCCAGCCGCTTGAGCCGGGTCTGGGTCGGGGTTTTCGACAGTCCAATCCGCCGCGCAAGATCGGCGATGGAGATGCGTCCGTCCTCGCTCAGCACGTTCAGAATCGCCCGGTCGTAACGATCAAGATCAATGGAGTTCATTTGGACTTTCCTGAGTTTATTTTTTACTCATTTGACCTGCATCTATCACATCTTTAGGCGATTGTCCTTTCGGAAAGGGTGTATTCTCAACAAAAGCCCTGCACACCTTTTGTGGAGTTCCCCGCATGACCGCTCAAACCAAGCTGCGCTACCGGATCGACGCCGGCACCTATGCCGATCAAACCGCGATGCGCGACCAGCTGGTGGCCCAGGCCGCCCTCACCGATGCTGACCGCAAGAAGATCTGCGCCAACGCCGCCGCGCTGGTGCGTGATATCCGCGGCCATTCGGCGCCGGGTTTGATGGAGGTGTTCCTGGCCGAATACGGCCTGTCGACCGATGAGGGCGTCGCGCTGATGTGCCTGGCCGAAGCGCTGCTGCGGGTGCCGGATGCCGATACCATCGACGCGCTGATCGAAGACAAGATCGCTCCCTCCGACTGGGGCAAGCATCTGGGCAAATCGACCTCCTCTCTGGTCAATGCCTCCACCTGGGCACTGATGCTGACCGGCAAGGTGCTGGACGAGGAACGCAGCCCGATCGGCGCCCTGCGCGGTGCCATCAAACGCCTGGGCGAACCGGTGATCCGCACCGCTGTCAGCCGTGCGATGAAGGAGATGGGCCGCCAGTTCGTGCTGGGCGAGACCATCGAGAGCGCGATGAACCGCGCCGCCGGGATGGAGGCCAAGGGCTACACCTATTCCTACGATATGCTGGGCGAGGCCGCCCGGACCGAGGCCGACGCCTCGCGCTATCACCTGGCCTATTCCAAGGCGATCTCCGCCATTGCAGCCGCCTGCAACAGCGATGACATCCGCAGGAACCCCGGCATCTCGGTCAAGCTGTCGGCACTGCACCCGCGCTATGAGCTGGCGCATGAGCACAGCGTGATGGAAGCGCTGGTGCCGCGCCTGAAGGCACTGGCGCTGCTGGCGAAGGCGGCCAAGATGGGCCTCAACGTCGATGCCGAGGAAGCCGACCGCCTATCGCTGTCGCTGGAGGTGATCGAGGCCGTGGTCTCTGACCCCGCGCTGGCGGGCTGGGATGGCTTTGGCGTGGTGGTGCAGGCCTATGGCCCTCGCACCGGGCTTGCTATCGACGCGCTGCATGAAATGGCTGAAAAATACGACCGCCGCTTCATGGTGCGGCTAGTCAAGGGCGCCTATTGGGACACCGAGATCAAGCGCGCCCAGGTGGAGGGCGTGGACGGCTTCCCTGTCTTCACTTCCAAGCCGCTGACCGATGTGTCCTATATCTCCAACGCCCGCAAGCTGCTGGGCATGACGGACCGGATCTATCCGCAGTTCGCCACCCACAACGCCCACACCGTCGCCGCCATCCTGCATATGGCCGAAGGGGTCGGCAACGAACGGTATGAGTTCCAGCGCCTGCATGGCATGGGCGAGACCCTGCACCAGATGGTGCTGGAGCAGAACAAGACCAACTGCCGGATCTACGCACCCGTTGGCGCCCACCGCGACCTGCTGGCCTATCTGGTGCGCCGCCTGCTGGAAAACGGTGCCAACTCCTCCTTTGTGAACCAGATCGTGGACGACAACGTGCCGCCAGAGGTGGTGGCGGCCGATCCGTTTGCGGCAATCGCAGATGTGACCCGCAAGATCCCGACGGGGCCGGAGCTGTACGCGCCGGAACGCCCGAACTCCAAAGGGTTCGATTTGGGCCACGCCCCGACGCTGGTAAAGATCGAAAAGGCCCGCGCGCCCTGGCGCAGCCACCAGTGGGAAGCCGCGCCGCTGCTGGCGGGTGACGCCCAGCCGGAAGAAGCCAAGGATGTAACCAGCCCCACCGACCAGAGCGTCGTGGGCACTGTCGCCCAGTGCAGTTCCGAGGATATCGAGCTGGCGCTGGCGCTGGCCGACCCGTGGGACGCCCTGGCATCCGAGCGCGCCGCGATCCTGAACAAAGCCGCTGACCTCTATGAGGAAAACTTCGGCGAGCTGTTCGCAATCCTCGCCCGCGAGGCCGGCAAGACCATCCCTGATGCGGTTGCCGAACTGCGCGAAGCGGTGGATTTCCTGCGCTACTATGCGGCCCGCATCCCTGATGCGCCGCCCGCCGGCATCTTCTCCTGCATCTCGCCCTGGAACTTCCCGCTGGCGATCTTCACCGGCCAGGTCTCGGCCGCTCTGGCCGCAGGCAACGCGGTGCTGGCAAAACCCGCCGACCAGACGCCGCTGATCGCCCACCGTGCCGTGCAGCTGATGCATGAGGCCGGGGTGCCGCGCAGCGCCCTGCAGCTGGTGCCGGGCCGCGGCAGCGTGGTCGGGGCGGCCATCACCTCCGACCCGCGCGTGAACGGCGTCGCCTTCACCGGCTCCACCGCCACCGCCCTGCGCATCCGCAAGGCGATGGCTGACAATCTGCAGCCGGGCGCGCCGCTGATTGCGGAAACCGGCGGGCTGAACGCGATGATCGTCGACTCCACCGCGCTGCCGGAACAGGCGGTGCAGGCGGTGATCGAAAGCGCCTTCCAGTCGGCCGGCCAGCGTTGCTCAGCGCTGCGCTGCCTGTATCTGCAGGTCGACATTGCCGACAACGTGCTGAAGATGCTGAAAGGCGCGATGGACTGCCTGCAGCTGGATGATCCCTGGCACCTGTCCACCGACAGCGGCCCGGTGATTGACGAGGGCGCCCGCGCGGGCATCCTGGCCCACATTGACAAGGCCCGCGCCGAGGGCCGGGTGCTGAAGGAAATGCGCGCGCCGCAGGGCGGCACCTTTGTCGCGCCCACTATGATCGAGGTACCCGGCATCAGTGCGCTGGAAGAGGAAATCTTCGGCCCGGTTCTGCATGTCGCACGGTTCAAGTCGCAGCAGCTGGATCAGGTGATTTCCGACATCAACGCCACCGGTTACGGGCTGACCTTCGGGCTGCACACCCGCATTGATGACCGGGTGCAGCATGTCTGCGACCGGGTGCATGCGGGCAACATCTATGTGAACCGCAACCAGATCGGCGCCATCGTCGGCAGCCAGCCGTTTGGCGGCGAGGGGTTGTCAGGCACCGGCCCCAAGGCTGGCGGCCCGCTTTACCTCAGCCGCTTCTGCGCGCCGGACCGCCAGTCCAGCGCAAACAGCTGGGACAGCAACATCACCGACCTGAAGGCGCCAAGCGGCGTGCCCTCGCAGCCGGTCACAACCTCCCTGCCCGGCCCGACCGGTGAATCGAACCGCCTGACAGTCTCTGCCCGCCCGCCGCTCTTGTGCATGGGGCCGGGGGCGGAGGCCGCGGCGGCCCAGGCCAAAGAAGTGATCAGCCTCGGTGGCACCGCGATTGAGGCGCACGGTTTGCTTGATATGCGCCAGCTGGAAAGCATCCAGGGCATCGCCGGGGTGCTGTGGTGGGGCGACGAAGCTACAGGCCGCGAGATCGAACAAAGCCTTGCCAAGCGCGACGGTGCAATCGTGCCGCTGATCCCGGGCAAGCCCGACCGCGCCCGCGTGCTGGCCGAGCGCCACGTCTGCGTCGACACCACCGCCTCCGGCGGCAACGCCCAATTGCTGGGCGGCATGGCCTGAGCTGTTCGCGCTAAGCACTTGACGCTGGGCCGTTTCCGGCCCAGCGTTCCCCCATGTTTCCGATCCGCGACCACAACCCGTCCGGCCGCCGGCCCTATGTCGTATACGCGCTGATTGCCGCGAATGTACTGGCCTATATCTACTATTCCGCCAGCTACGTTTCGCCCCGTGCGCTGCAGTATTTCTATGACGCCTATGCGGTGGTGCCTGCCGAGATCAGCAGCGGCTACGGGTATGAAACGCTTTTCACTTCCCTGTTCATCCACGGCGGGCTGATGCACCTGGGCGGCAACATGCTGTTCCTGTGGATCTTTGGCGACAACCTGGAAGAGGAGATGGGCCACCTGCCCTTTCTGCTGTTCTACCTTCTCAGCGGGTTTGGCGCGGGGCTGATCCATGTGATGTCCGCACCAGGGTCGATGGTGCCCACAATCGGGGCCTCCGGTGCGATTGCAGGCGTGATGGGCGGCTACCTCCTGATGTACCCCAAGGCCCGCGTCGATATTCTGCTGATCCTGATCGTCTATTTCCGCATCTTCACAATCCCCGCCTTCGTCATGCTGGGTGTCTGGCTGATGATGCAGTTCTTTGGCGGCCTCGGCTCTGATCCTGACCAGGGCGGCGTCGCCTACTGGGCCCATGCCGGCGGCTTTGCGGTCGGTCTGATCCTGTGCCTGCCCCTGTGGCTGCGCCGCGGCGGCCCGGCATTCTGGAACCGGACGCATGGCACTCCGCCACACCCTGAGAATGAGTACGACTACTCCGCCAGCCGCATCCCGAAACTGCCGCGAAAGAAGCGTGATCCGGGGCCATGGGGGAAATGAAGCGCCCCGCAGTCCGGTGTTCGCTTTCAGGAAGGAAGTATCAAGACGGCCTGCGGAACCATGGGAACAGGCTACTGATTAAAACGCAGGCCGCCACCCCGACGGGCATCGGGGTCAGGTAATGGTAGATCTGGTCCGGAGAAGTTTACGGGGAATTATCGAAGTATTTACTCAAAACTTGCCAATCAAGGGGAATGGCTGTGACACGATTGAGAGCCACCTGCCACTGCGGCGCCGTTGAGATAGAGGCTGAATTTCCTGAGGGCCTCGCCTCTGCCGCGCGCTGCGATTGTTCCTTCTGCCTGCGTCGCGGGGCGGCGGCCGTGACGGCCCTGACCTCCAGCCTGCAGGTGCTGAAAGGGGCGGAGAACCTCAGCCTCTACACCTGGGGCACTCATACGGCGAAACACTATTTCTGCAAGACCTGCGGCATCTACACTCACCACCAGCGCCGGTCCGACCCGAAGGAGTGCGGCGTCAACCTGGGCTGTATCGAGGGCGCCAATCCGCGGACCCATCCGGAAACCTATGGCGAGATCCAGTGGAACGACGGGGTGAATCATCCGTCGGATCAGTGATCCTGCCGGCAGGCCCGGCAGCGCCGCCCGTAAATCAAAAAACGCGGCTCAATGGCCGCGTTTCCAGTGCGTACAGCTCCAGGCGTAATCAGCCGCGGATCACCTTGGCGAAGTTCTCGAAGATCGGCTCGTTCGAACAAACCACCGAACCGCTGTCGATGATGCCTGCTTCCGGGTCGATCGCCTCGGCGAGGCCGCCGGCCTCTTTCACGATGATGATGCCTGCGGCCAGGTCCCAAGCGTTCAGGCGGCGTTCCCAGAAACCCTCGTAGCGGCCGGCAGCCACATAGGCCATGTCCAGTGCGGCAGAGCCCCAGCGGCGCACGCCGGCGCAGGCGGGCATCAGGCGCGCCAGGTCCTGCAACGTCAGCGGCAGGTCGGCGCGGCCGCCGAATGGCACCCCGGTAGCAAAGATCGACTCGATCATCCGGTGACGGCCCGACACGCGGATGCGGGTGTCATTCATCCAGGCGCCCGCGCCCTTTTCGGCAAAGAACATCTCGTCCTTGGCAGCGTCATAGACAACGCCCGCGACGATCTTGCCCTTGTGCTCCAGCGCGATGGAGATTGCCCAGTGCGGCAGCCCGTGCAGGAAGTTGGTGGTGCCGTCCAGCGGGTCGACAATCCAGCGGCGGGTGGGGTCTTCGCCCTCGATCTCGCCGCCCTCTTCCGCGATCCAGCCATAGGTCGGGCGGGCGTTGCGCAGTTCTTCCTTGATGATCTTCTCGGCGGCGATGTCGGCCTTGGAGACAAAATCGCCCGCGCCTTTCATCGAGACCTGCAGGTTTTCCACCTCGCGGAAGTCCTTCACCAGGGAGCGGCCTGCCTTGCGGGCGGCCTTGATCATCACATTGAGGTTTGCGCTGCCAATCATGTCTGCAGAATCCTGTCACGTCGGGGAGATGCCGGGTCAATGCGTGCCTATACGCGCCCTGCCCCGGAATGCCAAGGGGTTAAGCCGGAAACTGCTGATCCGGCCTGACGCCGCGGCGCTGCCGGTTCAAGCGGTTGAAATCCGCCGCCGCCACGGCCAGTGTTTGCTGCAAACAGAACAAGGAATGCCCCCATGCCCGACCAGATGCAGCGTATCGTGCTGGCCAGCCGCCCCGAAGGCCAGGCCAGTGAGGAAAACTTCCGCCTCGAGACCGTGGACCTGCCCCAGCCCGGCGAAGGAGAAGTGATTGTAAAGGTTCACTATATGTCACTGGACCCCTACATGCGCGGGCGCATGAATGCGGGAAAATCCTATGCGTCGCCGGTGGAGATCGGAGAGACCATGACTGCGGGCGGCGTGGGGGAAGTGGTTGCCTCGGGCAGCCCGGACTACCAGCCCGGCGACTTTGCCCTGGGCATGTTCGGCTGGGCCAGCCATGCCAGCGCCAAAGCCTCGGAATTGCGCAAGCTGGACCCGGACATGGCACCGCTCACCACAGCGCTTGGCGTTCTCGGCATGCCGGGGTTTACCGCATGGCATGGCTTGGACGCCTATGGCCGCCCGCAGCCAGGCGAAACCCTTGTGGTTGCCGCCGCCACCGGCCCGGTCGGCTCCATGGTCGGCCAGTTGGCCAAGCAGAAAGGCCTGCGCGTGGTTGGCATCGCGGGCGGCGAGGACAAGTGCAAGCTGGCGGTGGAGACATTCGGCTTTGACGCCTGCCTCGACCACCGCGCCCTGGGATCGGCAGAGGCGTTGAGCGCAGCGCTGGCAGCCGCCTGCCCGGACGGCATCGACATCTACTATGAAAACGTCGGAGGCAAGGTGCTGGAAGCGGTGCTGCCGCTGATGAACAACTTTGGCCGTATCCCGGTCTGCGGCATGATCGCCTGGTATAATAGTCCCGAGACAGATCTGACGGCCCCAGCCATCTGGCGGACGGTGCTGACCAAGTTCCTGTCCGTGAATGGCTTCATCATCTTCAACCACTACGACCGCTACCCGGCCTTCCTGCAGGAAGCAGCCCCAAAGATCGCAAGCGGGGAAATCAAGTACCTGGAGGACATCGCAGAGGGCCTTGAAAATGCGCCCAAGACCTTCCTGTCGATGATGCAGGGCGGCAATACCGGCAAGCAGATCGTCAAACTGGTCTGAGCCGGGCGGCTGCGTCTGCCGGATCACGCAACCGCGTGGAGCGGGCACCGGCGCCGGAAGGGCGCAGGCCGCTTCGCGCCACCGCAGGCGGCAGGTTCTATTGATGCTGCAGCTTGCGCGCCTCGACCTTGGCCAGCCGGATCAGCTCCTGCATGAAGGGTTTCTCGCGGTCCTCTGTCCGGATTGCCGCGTAAAGGCTGCGGGTGATGCCGGATTTGGTCAGCGGCCGGGTCACATAGTCGGAGGAATATTTCACCTCCCGCACCACCCAGTCCGGCAGCACGGACACCCCGCGGTTGGAGGCAACCAGCAGCAGGATCACCGCCGTCAGCTCGACTTGCCGGATTGCGGCAGGCTCCACACCGGCGGGGATCAGCAGCTGGCTGAACACATCCAGCCGGACCTTGTCCACCGGGTAGGTAATCAGGTTCTGGCCGATGAAATCCTCCGCCTCCACATAGGGTTTCGCAGCCAGCGGATGCTGCGCCGAAGCGACAAAGACAGGGTTGTAGTCAAACAGCTCGATGAAATCGACGCCGTTGATGTCCTCCGGATCGGAGGACACCACCAGGTCCACCTCTTCCTTCAGCAGCGCGGGCAGCGCGTCGAAAGCGAGGCCCGGGCGGATGTCCACATCCACATCGCCCCAATTCTTGCGGAACCCCTCCAGCACCGGGAACAGCCATTCGAAACAGGCATGGCATTCGATGGCGATGTGCATCCGGCCTGTGTTTCCGTCCCTCAGAGAGGAAAATTCCGCTTGCGCGGCCTCGACTTGCGGCAGGACCTGCTCTGCCAGTCGCAGCAACCGCAGGCCTGCCGGTGACAGTTTCATCGGCTTGGAGCGGCGGATGAACAGCTCGACGCCGGCCTGTTCCTCCAGCCCCTTTACCTGGTGGCTCAGCGCACTTTGGGTGATGTTCAGCTGCTCGGCAGCGCGGGCCAGACCGCCGGCCTCATGGATGGCCTTGATGGTGCGGAGATGGCGGAATTCGATATGCATCCTATCAGATCGCTCATGTTAATCTTGAGTATTATGAAATTGTCTCACATTGCTGCGCGTGCAACAAGAGGTGACATCAACCTAGTGAGAGACCTGAGATGACGACGCCCAAGATTTCCTTTGAATTCTTCCCGCCGCAAAATCTCGAAGCCTCCTTCCGGCTTTGGGACACCGTGCAGGTCCTCTCTCCGATGGATCCGCGTTTTGTTTCCGTCACCTACGGCGCTGGCGGCACCACCCGCACCCTGACCCGCGATGCGGTGGCGACGCTGCACAAATCCTCCGGCTTGAATGTGGCAGCGCATCTGACCTGCGTGAATGCCTCCAAAGCGGAAACGCTGGAGATCGCAGACCAGTTTGCCGAGGCCGGCGTGACCGAGATTGTCGCCCTGCGCGGCGACCCGCCCAAAGGCGAAGGCAAATTCACCCCGCACCCTGAAGGCTTTGCCAATTCGGTTGAGCTGATTGAAGGCCTGAAGGCACGCGGCGATTTCAGCATCAAGGTCGGCGCGTATCCGGACCGCCACCCGGAAGCCGCTGATCAGGCCGCTGACGTGGAATGGCTGAAGCGCAAACTGGATGCCGGCGCGGATGAGGCACTGACCCAGTTCTTCTTCGAGGCAGAGACCTTCTTCCGCTTCCGCGACGCTTGCGAAAAGGCCGGGATTGACGGCACCAAGCTGACCCCAGGCATCCTGCCGATCGAGAACTGGAAAGGCGCCCGCAACTTCGCCAAGCGCTGCGGCACCGTCATTCCCGAATGGGTCGAGAATGCCTTTGAAAAGGCGCTGCGGGACGGGCGCGAGGAACTGCTGGCGACGGTGATTTGCACCGAGCTGTGCTCTGACCTCCTGGAGGGCGGTGTGGACAAGCTGCATTTCTATACGCTTAACCGGCCGGAACTGACCCGCGACGTTTGCTTCGCCCTGGGTGTCACCCCAAAAGTGTCGCTTCAGAACGTGGCGTAAGCGTTGCGCCGGAAGGCGCGCGGTTTCTAATGGCGGCACCTGCCCGCCAAGGACCCGCGCGCCATGTTCTACGCCAAACAGCCCTCTGACCTGCTGACCATCGATCAGATCTCCCGGATTTCCGGGCTCGACTTCATGCGCGGCATCCTGGAAGGCCGCCTGCCGGGCCCGCCAATTGCCGAAACGCTCGGCTATCATCTGCGCAGTGTCGAGGACGGCCAGGTGGTATTCCGCGGCACGCCGGAGTTTCACGTCTGCAATCCGATGGGTACGGTGCATGGCGGCTGGTATGGAACACTGCTGGACAGCGCAATGGCCTGCGCGGTGATGACCAAAGTGCCACTGGGCGCGGTCTACACAACGCTGGAATACAAGATCAACATCCTGCGGCCGATCCCGCTGGGCACCACGATTGATTGCACCGGCAGCATCGACCATGTTGGCCGCTCCACCGGTGTGGCGCATGGTGAGCTGCGCGGGATTGAGGACGGGCGGCTCTATGCCACCGGCTCCACCACCTGCATCGTGATGCAAATCGCACCGCACTGAGCACCCGGGCGCCTACTGCGCTCTTGTTTGCTTCGGCTTTCCGCCTAAGTATCTGCTAGCAGATCAAAAACCGCAGAAAGGCCGGTCATGCCGCCAAACAGCCTTGCCCGCGCCGCGACCGCCCGCATCCAGGTTCTGGCCCCGGCAAAGGAACTTGATTTCCTTGATACGCAGTCACTGGTTCTGCCGGTTCCGGTCACACCGCTTGAGGCCTGGAACATCATGCACCAGCACCCGCTGCCCGGGATGAAACTGGCCTTCCGGCTGCGCGACGCCATCTCCGCCCTGTTCGGGGTCAGGCGGATCGGCGGGTTTTCCGGGCGGCAGCGTCAGGAAGTTTCGACCGGCGACAAGCTGGATTTCTTTCTGGTGGAAGCAGTCTCGGATCAGATTCTGACCCTCACCGTGCGGGACCGGCATCTGGACGTCATGACCTGCGTGACCAGCAGCAGCGGCGTGCTGAGCATCACGTCATCCGTGAAGACCCATAACCTGTTCGGCCGCATCTACATGCTCCCCGTCCGCCCGGCGCACAAGCTGATTGTTTCACTCTCCTTGAAACGGCTGAGACAAGAGCTGGAACAACGCAAGACTGCCTCCCGGTAGCGCCACGGCCTAACGCCGCCGCGGACCGGTCGTGCCATGCAGGTCCGGCCGCTGTCAGGCCGCCTTCAAGTTTTGGAAAACATTGCCAGCCAGCCGCCCGCTGCGGACGCCTTCCGGCTGCCTGCACCGACGCTGCTGTGCAAGCGTTCGCTGGCGTCCAGACCAACCCGGCGGCGGCTGCGCAGCAGAAATATCTTGGCCCAGCCCTGCCAGGTACCGACAGAGGGCGCCTGAGGATCAACAGGGAACCGCATCCGCCAGTCCAGCGGCAGCGGAAGACCGCGTTCCTCTGCCTTCTCCAGCATCCAGATCAGTGACACATTGGCCAGCGGCCGCGCGTCTTCGTAGCCGCCCAGCTGACCACCGACATCGCCATGGGCACCACGGAACCAGACTTGTTCCACATGGCCGCTCCAGCCCTTTGGGCAGTCCCAAAGCACCGGCCTGAACACGTCACGTGTCTCATCCAGCGCCAAGGCGTGGTAACCGCTCTTGATATGCGGTCCCAGGGTATGGTTGTGGAAATTGTGCTGCCGTTCGGCCCAGCGCCACAGCAGCGGCAACCGCAGGCCCAGCGCTTTGACGGTATCCCAGACGCCGACCATCTCGATCTCGACCGCGTCGTGGCAATGGGCCGCGGTAAAGGCGGCGCCAGAATTGGAGCGCCCGTTCAGCCGGTAGTGACGGTAGGCCGTGCGGATATGGCGGACGGTGGCATGTTCAGGTTTCAACAGGCCAATCCGGTCAATCACACCGGCCAGAGAGCGCACGGCATAGGCACCGCGGGAATAGCCGAACAGATAGATCCGGTCGCCGGGACGGTAACGGGAGGCAAGGTAGCCGTAGGCGCGGCGGATCTGCCGGTTGATGCCTCGCCCCATCATCACGTCGGGAGCGCTGCCCCACCCCTTCCACTGGACACCGGATTCATAGAATACCGAGACTTGGCCGCCCATTTCCTGGCACAGGCGGTACAGCTGGCCCGCGTGGGTTTCGTGTCCTGCCTCCAGCGTCGACATGGTGCCATCCAGAATGATCACATGGGCATGCGGCCCGCGCAGCTTGGTTTCGCCGGAATGTTCCGAGCGCAGCGGCCGTCCAAGCCACCCTAGAACCCTTTTACTCAGCAGCTTCAGAAACATCCCTAAGCACTTCCCAAATCCTCAGCGTGGTGAACGGCATGTCCACCTGCCGCACGCCGCGGTCCCAGACCGCGTCCTGCACCGCGTTTGCAACCGCTGCCAGCGCACCGACGGTGCCCGCCTCACCGCAGCCCTTCATCCCCATCGGGTTCTGTGTCGAAGGCACCGGCTCGGAGGTGAATCCAATCATGGGGACGCCGCTGGCCCGCGGCAAGGCATAGTCCATGAACGAAGCCGTGAGCAGCTGCCCGTCCTCATCGTAGACAACCCGCTCCAGCATGGCCTGTCCCAGCCCCTGCGCCACCCCGCCATGCACTTGGCCTTCGGCCAGCATCGGGTTGATCAGATTACCGAAATCGTCCACTACAGTGTAGCGCTCCACGCCGGCTTCTCCAGTCTCCGGATCGATAACAATTTCGGCAATGTGGGCGCCGTTCGGAAACGAGCGTCCCGGCAACCGGGCCCGCGCCGCGTGACGCAGCAAATCAGTGCGGCCTTGCGCGCGGGCCATCTCCGCCGCTTCCAGCATAGTGGGGGTCAGGTTGGACCCCGGCGCCCGGAAGGTATCGCCATCGAACTCCACAGCGTCCGCGTCCACCCCCATCTCTTCCGCCAGGAACGGGGTAAAGGCGGCAATCATGGTTTCCACCGCCGCCAGCGTCGCGTTGGCCTGAGTGGTGACAGAGCGCGAGCCGCCGGTGCCGCCGCCCTGGGCGATGCGGTCGCTGTCGCCCTGGATCACCTGGATGCTGTCCGCCGGAATACCGCTCTGGTCGGCCAGGAACTGGGCATAGACGGTCTCATGCCCCTGTCCGTTGCTTTGCGTGCCGACATAGATGTTCACCCGGCCATCCTCCAGAAACTCCACTTCCGCGCCTTCTGAAGGATCGCCCAAAATGCTTTCGATATAGTAACAGACCCCAACGCCCCGGTACTTGCCGCGTTTACCATTTTCTGCGCGCCGGGCAGCGAATCCCTTCAGATCCGCCTCCTTGGCCGCCCGGCTCAGCACTTTGTCGAAATCGCCCACGTCATAGGTCTCCCCGGTCACGGTGCCGTAGGGAAACGCTGAAGGCTTGATGAAGTTCCGCCGCCGCAGTTCCAGGGGATCAACGCCCAGCTCGCGCGCGGCACGGTCCATCGCCCGTTCCAGCACATAGATCGCCTCGGGCCGCCCGGCGCCGCGGTAGGCGTCCACCTGGGTGGTGTTGGTATAGATCCCCTCCACCTGCAGCCAGGCGGTTTGGATGTCATAGACCCCGGCCAGCACCCGGCTGAACAGCTGGGTCTGGATCGGCTGCCCGAAATGGGAGTTGTAGGCGCCAAGATTGCAGCGAGTGCTGACCCGGTAGGCGGTGATCTTCAGATCTTTGTCAAAGGCCAGCTCCGCAAGCGAGGTCAGATCGCGGCCGCCATTGTCGCTCAGCATCGCCTCGGTGCGGTCAGCAATCCAGAACACCGGGCGGCTCAGCACGGTGGCGGCATGGGCCACGGCGAAATACTCCGGATAGGCAAAGGCCTTCATGCCAAAGCCACCGCCGACGTCGGGCGTGGTGACTTTGATGTCATCCTCGTTCAACCCCAGCTTGGCTGCCAACTGGGATTTCATGCCCCAAACACCCTGACCGCCAAAGGTGAAATGCAGCCGACCCTGCTGCCATTCGGCAAAACAGCCGCGCGGCTCCATGGTGCTGACCATGATCCGGTTGTCCTCGACCTGCAGCGCGACGGTATGGGCGGCGGTGCGGAAGGCTTCTTCGGTGGCCGCCTCATCCCCCATGCCCCAGTCAAAGGCCTTGTTGTCCGGCACACTGCCGTGCAAGGGCTCACCGCCGGGCATCAGGTCCAGCTTGACCGGCAGGTCGTCGATTTCCAACTCGATCAGCTCGCCTGCGTCACGGGCCTGATCCAAAGTCTCCGCGACCACCACCGCAACCGGCTCGCCGACATAGCGCACCTTGTTGCGGGCCAGCATCGGGCGTTCCGGCGAGGCCCCGTCAGAGCCATCCCGGTTCTTGACCGTTGTGCCATCCATCGAAACGTTGATGCCAGCGGCCTCAAGATCCGCCAGGGTGATTACCGCATGGACGCCGTCTGCTTCCAGCGCGTCTTCGGTGTGCAGCGCTGTGATCACCCCATGCGCCACCGGGCTGCGCAGCACCCAGGCGCGCAGGGCATCCGCGGGGGCTGCGTCTTCGATATAGTTGCCCTGGCCGGTCAGGAACCTTACATCCTCGACCCGTTTTACCGGCTGGCTTTTCCCGAATTTGTCCATACTCGCCCCCTGTCCGCGCTGACTGGCTGTCCGGGGGCGAGAGTACCCTTAGCTGGCCGGTTGTCCAGCCAGCTCAATCACCGTCGCCACGTCACTGAGGCCGTAGCCGTTGAACTGCGTGCTCATGGCGGAGGAATAGGCGCCTAGCCCCGGAAACAGGACATAGTCGCCGGTGGCTGCATCGCAGGGTAGAGGCAGACCGTCCGGCAGCCTGTCCAGGCTGTCGCAGGTGGGGCCGAAAACCACCCGCGGCTTGCGCTCGCCCGTGCGATGCTTGCCATCGGAACCAACGACCTCAACCCGCCCCGGCAGGCCCATGTCCCGGATATCGACCAAGCCCCCATAGATCCCATCGTTGAGGAAGACCACCTCGCCTGCCTTGCGCATCCCCTTGATCCGCGCCGCCAGGGTAAAGCTTTCCGAGACCATGGCGCGCCCTGGCTCGCAGATCAGCTCCGGCTTCTCTGTGCCAAAGGCCGCATCTGCCGCTGCGCCGATGGCGGCAAAGACCTTCTCCAGGTCCGGCGCCACGCCGTCGCGGTTGGCGGCAAAGCCGCCGCCGACATTCAGGCGGGCGATCTGCACGCCGGCCTGATCAATGATCCGCTTGGCAGCGTGGACATATTCGACCCAGGCGCTCTCGTCCTCGCACTGGGTGCCGGGGTGGAAGCACAGCGCCGGGGTCCAGCCGCGGGCGGCCACCTGTTTCAGGAGTTCCACTGCCTCTTCCGGTTCAGCGCCGAACTTGCTGCCGAAATCATAGGCAGCGCCAGCAACCGGCAAGGCAAAACGCACAGCGATTTCACGAGAGCGCGGCACCGCATCCAGCTTCTCCAGTTCGCTCAGCTCATCCACCGACCAGCTGGCCACACCGTGTTCGATACCGGCAACGATCTCCGCCTCAGACCGCATCGGGTTGTTGTAGTGCATCACCGCGTCGGGGCTGGCGGCGCGCACCGCCTCCATTTCCGCGGGCGAAGCCACGTCGAAGGCGGTGATCCCCGCCGCCACCAGATTGGACAGGACCGCGGGATGCGGGTTTGCTTTGACCGCGTAGGTTACCAAACCCGGAAAGCCTGCCCGGAACCTCAGCGCCACCTCATGCAAGACCCGCGGCGAGAAATACAGGATCGGATGATCCGGCGCGCTGCGGGCAAGGTGGGATTCAGGCGAAAGCCATAGCGGAGGAATCTGCTGCATCGGGTAACCCTCATTCGTTTTACATATTTTGCGTGAAATGATCGTCGATTCCGGTCGGCACATTTACTATAGTGACGAAATCATCCGTCACATCGCAGGTATTTTATGCAATCCGACGAAACAGATCAGCGCCTTGTCACCCTGCTAAGGGAGAACGCCCGCCGCCCGGTGGCTGAGCTTGCCCGCCATCTGGGCCTGGCCCGAACCACAGTGCAGGCACGGATCGAGCGGCTGGAAACCACAGGTGTGGTCACCGGCTACACCCTGAAATCCTCCGCAGCTGCCCGCCCGCCGCTGCAGGCGACTGTCCTGATGTCAATCGAACCGCGATCCGGACCGGAGGTTCTGGCCCGCCTGCGCAGCCTGCCCGGCGTCGAGGTGGTACACACGACCTCCGGCCGGTTCGACCTGCTGGCACAGGTGGTGGCCCAAAGCACGGCTGAACTCGATGAAACCATCGACAGTATCGCAGAGGCGCGCGGCGTGCGCTCATCTGAGAGCCTGATTCATCTGGCCACCAAACTGGACCGGACCGGGCAGTAAGGCTCAGACAGTTCTCACATAGTCCAGCAGCCAGTCCCGGAACAGCTTTGCTGCGGGACGCATGGAGCCCCGGTCCGGATAGATCAGATGGTATGCCTCCTGCCCCGGCACTTCGACCTCCGGCAGGCAACGGACCAGCCCGGCGGCCCTAACCACTGCATCCGACGCTGGCGTCCGCGCCAGAGCAATCCCTAATCCCTGCGCCGACAGCTCTGCCGCCATCAAAGAATTGTCGGCAAAGAAATAGCGGGCTTGGCCGTGGGACAGGCGCAGGTTTTCAAACAGCTGCACCCAGCTGGCCCGATGAGTGGAGACCTCGATGAGGGTAAAACGGAACAGATCCTGGGGAGTTTGGATTTGCGTGGCAATCTCCGGCGGTGCCACCGGATAGAGCACCTCCCGCAGCAGCTCGTCGCCTTCGGTGCCGAACAGCGACGGGTTGCCAAAGACGATCTGCAAGTCGGTGAACTGGTTGGCAAAATCCGCCGCCATATTGCCTGTGCTGAGTGCCAAATTGACTTGGCTGTGCGCGGCTTGGAAGTCCGGCAGCCCGCGCGCCAGCACCCCATGGGCAAACAGCAGCACCGACTGCACAAACAGCCGCTGCTCGCGGCTTTCCCCGAACAGGCCAGTGGTGGCGGTTTCCAGCATCAAGAGCGACTGTTGCACTGAGGGCAAATAGGCCCGCCCGGCCTCCGTCAGCGTCACCGCATGGGCATGGCGCTGAAACAGCGGCGTGCCCAGTTGGGTTTCCAGCGCCTTTACCTGCTGGCTGACGGCAGCCGCCGACATGTTCAGCTGCGCCGCCGCGCGGGCAAAGCTTTCGGTGCGCGCCGCAGCCTCAAACACACGCAGCCAGTTCAGGGAGGGGATCCGGGTCGCCATGCGAGCAGGCTAAGCAAAACTTAGCCTTACCGGCAAGACATACCGTGCTGGGATTACCCGCCCCTCCCCTAGGGTTCATGGCAGCGAACACCCCGCTGCAACAGCGGCAACCCAACCAGCCAGATGAGAGACGAGACATGACAGGTCCCGCCAACGCGCCGCGCCCCAAGCGCAAGATTTGGAACTTCACACCGCAGCTGCCGATCCAGACGTCCCCCTATTGGGACTGGCCGATGAAGCCCTTGGCTTCGATCAAGTACCTGCTGCAAAGCTGGAACCCGCTGGCGCTGCGGGCGCTGTTGCTGGTATTTGCCATCATAACCTGGACTTTCTTCACCCCTTCGCTTGACAGGATTGCTACGCTCAGCTGGGATTGGGTGGCCGAGATCTGGTTCCGCAACTTCTGCATCCTGATGGTGGTGGCCGGCGGGTTGCATCTGGTGCTGTGGAAGTTCCGTACGCAGGCAGACGAATACCGCTATGACTTGCGCCCGATGATGAAAGGCGCCAAGGTCTTCACCTTCAAGAACCAGGTCTGGGACAACATGTTCTGGACCCTTGGCCCGGCACTCACCTTCTGGACCTTCTGGGAGAGCCTGATCTTATACGCCTATGCCAATGGCTGGGTCAAAATGATCACGCTGGAAGACAACCCCGTCACCTTCATTCTGATGACCATTTTCATTCCGATCTGGGCTGGCTTCCACTTCTACTGGCTGCACCGGCTGCTGCATGTGGGTGTGCTTTATACCAGGGTGCACGCCTGGCATCACCGCAACATCAACACCGGCCCCTGGTCCGGCCTGGCGATGCACCCGGTGGAGAGCTTCTTCCTGATGTTCGACACGATGATCTTCTTCCTCCTGCCCGGTCACCCGGTCCTGGCGATCTTCCTGCTTTTCCATCACGGCATCGGCGCTCCAACGTCACACGCCGGGTTTGAGCACCTGAAGCTGGGCAACAAGGCCAAATTCCTGGTTGGCGATTTCTTCCACCAGCTGCACCACCGGTTCTTCGACTGCAATTACGGCACCTGGGAAACGCCCTGGGACGAGTGGTTCAACACCTTCCATGACGGCACCGAAGAGGGCAACGAAATGGTCAAGGAACGCCGCCGCAAGATCTGGGCTGCCGAGTAACAGGCGTCACGGAACACCCTGCCGGGCCGCTTTGGCCCGGTCTTCCCATCTGAGAGACAGGCAGAACCCATGAAAAACATCTACACCTTCGGCCGCCGCCCGGCGCAGCGCAACTACACAGTCAAGGATCTGATCGGCCTCAAGAAAACCGGCGAGCGTCTGACCATGTGCAACCCGGCCAATGAGGCGGAGATCCAGGCCTGCGTCGATGCGGGTATTGACCTGCTGACCCTGTGGGACGTGCATCTGGACATGGCGCGTGAAATCGCTCCCACCCATTTTGCAGGCACCGCGATGAACTGGGGCCAATTCGCCACCAATGACGAGATCATGCGCCATGCCATCCAATGCATGGAAAACGGTGCGGATATGTATTTCACCAACCACTCCTATGACGTTGTGGAAATGCTGGCCAGGGAAAGCATCCCGGTGCAGGTGCACATGGGGCTGGTGCCTTCGCTCAGCCACTGGTGCGGGGGCTTGCGCGCCTTCGGCCGCACCGCGGAAGAAGCGATGCAGATCCATGAAACCTTCAAGCGTTACGAGAATGCCGGCGCCTTTGCCTGCGAGATCGAATGTGTGGCGGAGGACACCCTGCGGCTGCTCAATCACCGCACTTCCATCGTCACCATTTCCCTCGGCTCCGGCAATGCTGGCGATGTGATCTTTCTGTTCATGGCCGACATCTGCGGTGAAGCGGATAACCCGCCTCGCCACGCCCATGCCTTCCGGGACCTGGGCCGGCTTCACAGGCAAATGTATCAGGAGCGGGTGGAGGCATTGCAGGAGTTTCAGTCAGAGGTACGCGCCCGGAACTTCCCCTACAGGGCGCAAGCGATCTCTATGCACGAGGGTGAGTTGGACAAACTGCACGAGGCGCTGGACAAGATTTAACCTCCGCTGCACGAACAGCACCGGGCGACCCTTTGCACAGCAGAAAATCGTGCGCCCGGCCCGTACCGCGGAATGCGCGTCAGCAAGGGCCGGGCGTCTTTGGGTGCGGCGCCGGCCTCCGGCGCCTGAAACTCAGTGCACCCGGCGGAACCGCGAGGTGCATCGTGCAGATAAAACGCCACCGCCTGCTGATAGTTCCCGAAAACCTGCCGTTAACACCCGAAAATATGTGCCTCCCAGAGCGCGGGCGCTCCGCCTGCCAGCAGCCGCGCCTTAGGGTACTTTCCCTTTCCCGCCCCTTTCGGTAAGGGATAGCCCGACCCGAAATGACACCCACGCAGGATCGAGCGCATGGCGATGGAAAAGACATTCAACGCGGCGGAAGCCGAAAGCCGCCTTTACAAGGCCTGGGAAGAGGCCGGTTGTTTCAAGGCAGGCGCCAACGCCAAGCCGGAAGCCTCCACCTATTGCATCATGATCCCGCCGCCGAACGTCACCGGCGTACTGCACATGGGCCATGCCTTCAACAACACGCTGCAGGACATCCTGATCCGCTGGAAGCGGATGCAGGGCTTTGACACCCTTTGGCAGCCCGGCACCGACCACGCGGGTATCGCAACGCAAATGGTGGTGGAGCGCGAGCTGGCCAAGACCCAGCAGCCGTCGCGCCGCGAGCTGGGCCGCGAGAAATTCCTGGAAAAGGTCTGGGAGTGGAAGGAAAAATCCGGCGGCACCATCGTTGAGCAGCTGAAACGCCTCGGCGCCTCCTGCGATTTCTCCCGCACCGCCTTCACCATGGCAGGCGCCCAGGGCGACACCCGCACCGGCCACGAGAACTCCCCCAATTTCCACGACGCCGTGATCAAGGTGTTTGTGGAGATGTACAACAAGGGGCTGATCTACCGCGGCAAGCGGCTGGTCAACTGGGACCCCCATTTCGAAACCGCGATTTCCGACCTTGAGGTCGAGAACATCGAGGTCGCAGGCCACATGTGGCACTTCAAATACCCGCTGGCGGGCGGTGCCACCTACACTTACGTGGAGAAGGACGAGGACGGCAACGTCATCCTCGAAGAGGAGCGCGACTATATCTCCATCGCCACCACACGGCCTGAAACCATGCTGGGCGACGGCGCGGTGGCTGTGCACCCCTCGGATGAGCGTTATGCCCCTATCGTCGGCAAGCTGTGTGAAATCCCGGTCGGCCCCAAGGAGCACCGCCGCCTGATCCCGATCATCACCGATGAATACCCGGACAAGGATTTCGGCTCCGGTGCGGTCAAGATCACCGGCGCGCATGATTTCAACGACTATCAGGTCGCCAAGCGCGGCGGCATCCCGATGTACCGCCTGATGGACATGCGCGGCCAGATGCGGGCCGACGGCGCGCCTTATGCAGAGGCCGCAGGCATTGCCATGGCCGTGGCCAAGGGCGAGCAGACCCTGACTGAGAACGAGGCTGATGCCGTCAACCTGGTGCCGGATGACCTGCGCGGGCTGGACCGGTTCGAGGCGCGCAAACTGGTGGTCGAGCAGATCACCAGCGAGGGCCTGGCGGTGATGCACAGAGTGACCAAGACCGATCCTGAGACCGGCGAGGAGGTCCAGTTACAGGAGCCCTACGTCGAGAACAAGCCGATCATGCAGCCCTTCGGCGACCGCTCCAAGGTGGTGATCGAGCCGATGCTGACCGACCAGTGGTTCGTGGACGCGGAAAAGGTTGTCGGCCCGGCGCTGGATGCAGTGAAGAACGGCGATGTGAAGATCCTGCCGGAAAGCGGCGAGAAGACCTATTATCACTGGCTGGAAAACATCGAGCCCTGGTGCATCTCGCGCCAGCTGTGGTGGGGCCATCAGATCCCGGTTTGGTACGGGCCGAGCATCCGCATGCTTGAAGAGCCTCTGACAATTACTAGGAACCCTGACCCCGATGACATCATCGTAAGGCCTGTGGAAAGTTACGAGACGATCTGGACCTACGACTATCAGGAGCCAATTGCGTTCTGCGCCGCGTCTGAAAATGAAGCCATTGCGCTGATGCATGAGTACTATGCAGCAGAAAACGCAAAGCTAAAGGAACGTGGCACCAGCCTCGGTGTGCTTGGCATGAAAATCATGCCCACCCCTTTGAAAGAGGAAGATCAAACACAGCCTCGTGGGGCCACTCTCAATCTCTGGCGCGACCCCGACGTGCTGGACACCTGGTTCTCTTCCGGTCTCTGGCCGATCGGCACGCTGGGCTGGCCGGAATGGACCGAGGACACCAAGAAATACTTCCCGACCTCGACCCTAGTCACCGGTCAGGACATTCTGTTCTTCTGGGTTGCCCGGATGATGATGATGCAGCTGGCGGTGCTGGACGAAAGCCTGCCAGTCAAGGAGCGCATCCCCTTCGACACCGTCTACCTGCACGGGCTGGTGCGCGATGCCAAAGGCAAGAAGATGTCGAAATCCACCGGCAACGTTGTGGACCCGCTGGAGATCATCGAGGAATTCGGCGCCGACGCGCTGCGCTTCTCCTCCGCTGCCATGGCCGCACTGGGCGGCGTGCTGAAGCTGGATATGGAGCGGCTCAAGGGCTACCGGAACTTTGGCACCAAACTGTGGAATGCGGTGAACTTTGCCCATTTCAACAACGTCTATGACGAAACCGTCCCGGCCTACGCCTGCCCGGACGCCAAGGCGGCCGTGAACCAGTGGATCATCGGCGAAACCGCCAAGGTGCGGGTGGAAGTGGACGCCGCGCTCGAAGCCTACCGCTTCAACGACGCGGCCAATGCGCTTTATGCCTTTGTCTGGGGCAAGGTCTGCGACTGGTATATCGAGCTGTCGAAACCCCTGTTCGGCTCCGAGGATGAGGCGGTGATCGCAGAGACCCGCCAGACGCTGGGCTGGGTGCTGGATCAGTGCATGATCCTGCTGCACCCGATCATGCCCTTCATCACCGAAGAGCTGTGGGGCAACACCGCCAAGCGCGAAAACATGCTGGTGCATGCTGAGTGGCCCACCTACGGCACTGAGCTGGTGAACGCCGAGGCCGATGCCGAGATGAACTGGGTGATCACCGCGATTGAGAACATCCGCTCCACCCGCGCGCAGATGCATGTGCCGGCCGGTGCCAAGATCCCGATGGTCGTCACCGAATTCTCCGATCAGGCGCGCGCCGCCTGGGAGAAGAACGAGGCGATGATCCAGAAACTGGCCCGCATCACTTCGCTGGAACAGGTGGACAGCTTCCCCAAGGGCTGCGCATCGGTGGCCGCACCCGGTGCCTCCTTTGGCCTGCCGCTGGCGGATGTGATCGACGTGGATGCGGAAAAGGCGCGTCTGGAGAAAACCCTGGGCAAGCTGGCCAAGGAACTGGGCGGTCTGCGCGGACGGTTGAACAACCCGAAATTCGCGGCCTCCGCGCCGGAAGAGGTTGTGGCGGAAGCCCGCGAGAACCTGGCGGCACGCGAGGAAGAGGAAGCCAAGGTCAAGGAAGCGCTGGCACGTCTTGCCGAGATCGGCTGATCCCGCTGAAAAACACCTTCGAAACGCCCGCCCCTTCGGCGGGCGTTTTGCTGTTCGCTGCAGCGTGTTGAAACCATTCTGATTTTCATCAGTACGGGGAAATTCCTGGTAACCGCCCCATTGTCTTTGCGGCGGTTTTGTATCAGCCTGCCGTCAACCATAAGAACAAGGGAGGCTGCAGCCATGCCCAATGAAACCACCCCCAAGGGATACTGGGTGGCCCATGTGGATGTGAACGACATGGAGCGCTATCAAGCCTATATCAAGGCAGCGCGGCCGGTGCTGGAGGAGTACGAAGCCAAGTTCCTGATCCGCGGCGGCGAGCGGGAAGTGCGTGAAGGCGCGTTCAAGGCCCGCACCGTTGTCCTTGAATTCAAGGATTTCGAAACCGCTAAAGCCTGCTATGATTCCGTGGCTTATCAGAACGCCAAGGCCTTTCGCGATCTGGTCTCGACGGGTGATATGCACATCATCGAAGGGTACGGCGGCTGAAGCCGTCTGCCCTGCTGCTCTGCCAGAGGTCTGCCGATGCCCTTGCTCAAGAAATTCTTTCAAGCGTTCCGCCCGTCTGAGCCGCCCGCCCTTCCCGACCCGGATGCCGAACTGGCGCTGGGGGCGCTTTTGGTGCGGGTGGCGCAATCAGACCGTGACTACAAGCTGGAGGAGATCAGCCTGATCGACCGGATCCTGGCGCGGCTTTACCAGCACAACGCGATTGAGGCCGCCAAGGTGCGCGCCACCTGCGAAAAACTGCACGCCGCGGCCCCCGAGACCGACACTTTTGGCAGGCTGATCCGCGAAACCACGGGGCTGGAGGAACGGCTGGCAGCGCTGGATGCGCTGTGGGAAGTCGTGCTGGCGGACGGCAATGAGCATGAAGGCGAAATCACCATCATCGAAGACGCCCGCAAGGCGATGGGCCTTTCCTATTCCGACAGCCAGAAGGCGCGCGCCCGCGCGGTGGCGAAATCCCCCCCCACAGCGGAGGACAGCTGATGTTCAAGGAACTGCTGAACCGGCTGCTGGAGCCAGCGCCCGCGCAGCTGGACGACGAAGGTGCAAAACTGGCACTGACGGCGCTGCTGGTGCGGATTGCCCGCTCAGACCACAATTATTCCGAGGTGGAGAAGGACCGCATCGACCGCATCCTGACCACCCGGTACGGGCTGGACACCGGCGGTGCGCTGATCCTGCGCGAACAGGCTGAGGCGATGGAGGCCGAGGCGCCGGATACCGTCCGCTTCACCCGCGCCATCAAGGATGCGGTGGCTTATGAGGACCGCACTGGCGTGATTGAGGCGCTTTGGCAGGTCGCGCTGGCCGACGGGCACCGGGACGCAAACGAAGACGCGCTGCTGCGGCTGTCTGCCAGCCTGCTGGGGGTTTCGGACGTGGACAGCGCCATGGCGCGCAAACGGGCGGAGGCGGCGAAATGATTGCCCATCTAGGCATGTATGACCGCCCGGAAACCGCAGCGGCCAACGATAAACTCTGGGCGGAGATCCGCAAACACCTGAGCGGCGGTCCGGATGAGCTGACCCGCGGCGCCGATTTCTGGCAGGTCTGGAAATCCCCGGATCTGCTGCTGTCGCAAACCTGCGGCTGCCCCTACCGCACCCGGCTTTATGGCGAGGTGGAACTTGTGGGCACACCCGACTACGGCCTGCCCGGCTGTGAGCCGGGCTATTACAACAGCGTCTTTGTCGCCCGGCAGGAAGACGCAGGCCAGCCGATCTCTGCCTTTGGCGGGCGCCGGTTTGCCTACAACGAATCCCTGTCGCAATCAGGCTGGGCCGCGCCGATGGTGCATCTGCACGACCGCAGCATTCTGCCCGGTGCACTGGTCGAAACCGGCGGTCACCGGCTGTCTGCCGAAGCAGTTGCCGAAGGCCGTGCCGATTTCGCCTCGCTCGATGCGCTGACATGGGAACTCATCCGCGAGCACGACGCATTTGCTGCCGGCCTGTGCGAGATCGAGCGCACAGAACCGACACCCACCCTGCCCTATATCACCGCCCTTGGCCGGGATACGGGTGAACTGTTCACTGCCATTGAAACCGCCATCCGGGAATTGGATGCGGAGACCAAGGCGTGTTTGCATCTGAAAGGCCTCGTGCAGTTTACCCCCAGCGACTATCTGGCGGTGCCGACCCCGCCCGGCCCGGTGCTGACCGAACAGCGCATCCGCGCGGCGGAGCTGACGTAGCGCCCCTTCCGAAATGTGCCGCCGGACCCGCCATTTTGACACCTCAGGTGCCAGCTTGTGCGGTTTGAACGTTGCATTCGGTCTTTTTTTCGGTCCAATAAGAACGAATTTCCACTCACAGGGACAAAGACACCTTGACCGATACAACGCCCGTTCTGCAAATCCGCGGCCTGCATAAATCCTATGGCGAGCTGGAAGTGATCAAAGGCGTCGACATCACCGCCAGGAAGGGCGACGTGGTGTCGCTGATCGGGTCCTCGGGGTCTGGAAAGTCCACTTTGCTGCGCTGCTGCAACCTTCTGGAAGACAGCCAGCAGGGTGAAATCCTGTTCAAGGGCGAGCCGATTACCTGGACCGGCCAGGGTCTGGCGCGCCGTCCGGCCGACGCCAAGCAGGTTCTGCGCATCCGTACCAACCTTTCGATGGTGTTCCAGCAGTTCAATCTTTGGGCCCATATGACCATCCTGCAAAACGTGATGGAGGCGCCGGTCACCGTGCTGGGCCGCGACAAGGCCGAGGTCGAGGAGAAGGCCCGCTATTACCTGGCCAAGGTCGGCATCGGCGACAAATGCGACGTCTACCCGGCGCAGCTGTCCGGCGGCCAGCAACAGCGCGCGGCGATTGCCCGGGGCCTGTGCATGGAGCCCGAGGCGCTGCTGTTCGACGAACCCACGTCTGCGCTGGACCCTGAGCTGGAGCAGGAAGTCGTGAAGGTGATCAAGGATCTGGCCGCCGAAGGCCGCACCATGCTGATCGTGACCCACGACATGAAGATGGCGGCTGATGTGTCCAGCCACGTGGTGTTCCTGCACCAGGGCCTGATCGAGGAAGAAGGCACGCCGGATGACGTCTTTGGCGGCACCCGCTCCGAACGGTTGCGCGCGTTCTTGTCATCTACCCGCCACGAGCAATAATAACGAAGTCAATAACCAACCAAAAATGGGAGTAACTTGATGAAATCTCTGATCCTTGGCACCGCCGCCCTGGCGCTGACCGCGGGCATGGGCCTGGCGGACACCGTGCGCCTGGGCACCGAAGGCGCCTATGCGCCGTGGAACTTCGTCAACGACGCCGGCGAGATCGACGGCTTCGAGCGCGAACTGGGCGATGAGCTGTGCAAGCGCGCCGAACTGACCTGCGAGTGGGTCAAGAACGACTGGGATTCGATCATTCCGAACCTGGTTTCCGGCAACTACGACACCATCATCGCCGGCATGTCGATCACCGACGAGCGCGACGAAGTCATTGACTTCACCCAGCCCTACACGCCGCCGGATCCGTCCGCCTATGTGGCGCAGTCGGCTGACGTCGACCTGGCAGGCGGCGTGATCGCGGCCCAGGCCACCACCATCCAGGCGGCCTTCATCGCCGAGCAGGGCTGGACCCTGGTCGAATTCGCAACCCCGGAAGAAACCGTCGCAGCCGTGCGCAACGGCGAAGCTGACGCGGTTCTGGCCGATAAGAGCTTCCTCGACACCGTGGTTGGCGACGACCTGGTGATGCTGGAGAAATCCGAATCGCTGGGCGGCGGCGTTGGCATGGGCTTCCGCGAGTCGGATGCAGAACTGCGCGGCAAGTTCGACGCGGCAATCCAGTCGATGAAAGACGACGGCTCGCTGAACGAACTGATCGCCAAGTGGGAAGTGTCCTCCCAGTGGTAATCTGATCCTGTTTCAGGATCTTGCAGGCCCGCGTGTCGCGGCACGCGGGCCTCATTCATTCGCTTCCGGCGCCCAAGGCCCCGGGCGTGAGCTCAGAAAGACAGGGTACATATGTTTTCCTATTGCACGGACCCATCCACGCTTGAGGGGCTGAGCTGGCTCAGCTGCTACCTGACCACCGGCAAGCATGTGAACCTTTACATCTCGGTCTTTGTGGTGCTGACCCTGCTGGCGATCACCGCGCCGGTTGCACTGCTGTTCGGTTTCGGCGCTGCCAGTGCTGCCCGCTCGAAGTTCCTGCCACTGCGCTGGTTCGGCAAGGGCTACACCAGCATCGTGCGCGGCGTGCCGGACATTGCCTTCTTCCTGTTCTTCGTCATCGCGCTTGATCAAGCGTTTGAATGGATGCGCCACAAGGTGAAATGCCCCGACTGGGATCAGCCGATCCGCCAGGGTATCGACTTTGTGGTCTGCGACGCGGCCAAGCTGCCGCTCTCCACCTCGCCGCAATGGGTGCATGAGACCTACGGCTTCTTCCTGGCGGTGCTGACCTTCTCCATCGTCTTTGGCGCTTTTGCCGCCAACGTCCTTTACGGTGCCATGCGCGCCGTGCCGCGCGCCCAGATCGAAACCGCCGAGGCCTATGGCATGACCCACCGCCAGGCGTTCTGGCGCATTCTGGTGCCGCAGATGTGGGTCTATGCCCTGCCCGGCCTGTCCAACCTGTGGATGGTGCTGATCAAATCCACGCCGCTCTTGTTCCTGCTGGGGGTTGAGGACATCGTCTATTGGGCGCGCGAACTGGGCGGCACCAAGACTGCACGCTTCACCGATTACCCGCACCCGAACTGGCATGTCTGGTATTTCGCGGCGCTGCTGGTGTTCTACCTCTGCTTCACCAAAGTCTCCGAGATTGTTTTGGACCGCATCATGACCCGCCTGACCAAGGGCCAGGCCACCGCAGCAGGTGAAGCACAAAGAAAGGCAGCGGCATGAGTTGCGTTGAAACCATCCAGGCCTATGCCTTCCGCTCCCTGGGCTTTGGCGAACGGCTGCTGCCGCGCGGCGAATATACCCTGTGCGAGCATTTCACCCTGATCGGCTCCGGCCTGATCTGGAACGTCTATTTCGGCGCGCTGGCGCTGCTGACCGGCTTCTTCCTTGCAATGGCATTGGCAGTCGGCAAGTCCAGCCCCAACCCGCTGTGGCGCAAGCCCGCGGAGTGGTTCATCTTCGTGTTCCGCGGCAGCCCGCTGTTCATCCAGTTCTTCTTCGCCTACGCCTGTTTCCTCAGCCTTAAGGGCGTCTCCAGCTTCTTTGACCCGTTCACCTCCGCCTGGCTGGGGGCGCTGGTCGTGCTGTTCTGCAATACCGCGGCCTACTCGGGCGAGATCTTTTACGGCGCGCTCCTGTCGATCCCCAAGGGCGATATCGAGGCCGCCGACGCCTATGGCATGACCGGCTGGAACCGCTTCCGCCGCATCACCTTCCCGACCATGCTGCGGCTTGCCTGGCCTGCCTACACCAACGAGGCGATCTTCCTGTTCCACGCAACCACGCTGGTGTTCTTTTCCGGCTTCCCGGCCTGGCGGCAGCAGGGCGACGCGCTTTATTACGCCAGCTATTTCGCGGACAAGACCTTCAACCCGTTTGTCCCCTACCCGATCCTGGCCTTCTACTTCATACTGCTGACGCTGGTGATCATTTCCCTGTTCGGCTTTGTGAACCGGCGGCTGAACCGCCACCTGCCGCAAGAACGGCGCGCCAAGCCGAGGCTGAGGATCAGCCTGATCCGTTAATCACAAAATGGCTCCTTCGGGAGCCATTTTTGTTTTGAACAAAGCTGCGGCCAGCTGCTCCGCTTGGCCTGATGCGCCCGCCAGCACTGGCAATCCACCAGCGGTGCGGCCACCGCACCAAACTTTTGATCAAATTATCTTGGCGAATGGATTTCCATAGGCTAGGGTTGGCGCAACGCACTTATGGAGCCCCAAATGGACTTGCCCGGACTCAAGACAATCCGCATTGCCGCCTGTGACATGAACGGCCAGATGCGCGGCAAGCGGCTGCCCGCAAGCCAGGCAGGCAAGCTGGAAAGCGGCGGTGCACGGATGCCGGTTTCCGCCCTCAACGTCGACCTTTGGGGCCGCGATGTCGAAGACAGCCCGCTGGTCTTTGAGACCGGCGATGCCGATGGCGTCATGCTGCCCACCGAGCGCGGCCCGGTGCCGATGCCCTGGCTCAAGACCGCCTCGGCACTGGTGCCGATGGCAATGTACTGGGAAGATGGCTCCCCCTTCCTCGGCGATCCCCGCCATGTGCTGGGTGAGGTGCTGTCGCGCTACACCGCGCGCGGCTGGACTGTTGTCGCTGCGACCGAGATGGAATTCAGCCTGCTGGACGACAGCGGCGCCCGCCCGGCCCCGCCGATCGATCCGCTCACAGGGCGCGAGCTGGATCAGCAATCGGTGCTGTCGATTGCCGAACTCGATGCCTTTGACGAGTTTTTCTCCGACCTCTACGAGGGCGCTGAGGCGATGGGCATTCCCGCCCAGGACGCCATCTCCGAGGCCGGCCTCGGGCAGTTCGAAATCAACCTCCTCCACCAGGAGGCGATGCGCGCCGCAGATGATGCGTGGCTGTTTAAGGCCTTGGTCAAAGGGCTTGCCCGCAAACACGGATTTGCCGCGACCTTCATGGCCAAACCCTATGCCGAGGAAGCCGGCAACGGCATGCATGTGCATTTCTCGGTCGAGGATCAGGACGGCAACAACATCTTTGACGACGGCAGTGACAAAGGGTCTGATCTGCTGATGCACGCGGTTGCCGGCTGTCTGGCAGCGATGCCCGCCAGCTCGCTGATCTTTGCCCCGCACGGCAACTCCTATGACCGGCTGGTGCCCGGCGCCCACGCCCCGGTCAGCGCCGCTTGGGCGTATGAAAACCGCACTGCCGCCATCCGTATTCCCGGCGGCAGCCCCAAGGCGCGCCGGATCGAACACCGGGTCGCAGGCGGCGACATCAACCCCTACCTGATGCTTGCCACAGTTCTCGGCGCGGCCTTGGCCGGGATTGAGGACAAGATGCAGCCGCCAGCGCCTTCCGAGGGCAACATTTATGAGATTGAGGGCCTGCCGCAGTTGGCCGCCGACTGGGAGACCGCGATCAACTGGTTTGACACCGACCCGCTGATTGCACGCATCCTGCCGGACCTCGCCATCCGCAACCTTGTGATGACCAAGCGGCAGGAACTCATGGGCTTTGCGGAACGCCCTAAGGAGAGCCATTGGCTGTCCTGGCTAGAGGCGGTATAAACCCGCTTTGCCTGCGGCGCCCGGCAAGCCCCTTGCCCGCCCCGGCATCCTCGGCTAGGCTCAATTTGATCAAATTTGGTGACACATGAAAATCGGCATCCTGCAAACCGGCCACTCTCCCGAAGATCTGTTCGGAAACTTCGGCGACTACGACGCCATGTTCCGCGACATGCTGGACGGCAACGGGTTTGAGTTTCAGACTTGGGCGGTTGTGGACGGTATCCTGCCTGACGGGCCTCAGGACGCCGACGCCTGGCTGATCACCGGCTCCAAGCACGGCGCCTATGAAGACCACGCCTGGATCCCGCCGCTGGAGGATCTGATCCGCGCCATCCATGCACGCAAACAGCCGCTGGCCGGCATCTGCTTCGGCCATCAGATCATCGCACAGGCGCTTGGCGGCAAGGTCGAAAAGTTCGAGGGCGGCTGGGCCGTCGGCCCGGTCACCTATCAGGTGGACGGCAAGAATCTGACCCTGAACGCCTGGCACCAGGACCAGGTGGTGAAACTGCCCGAAGACGCCCGCGTGCTGGGCGGCAATGATTTTTGCCGGAACGGCATCCTCGCCTATGGCGACCACATCATCTCCTGGCAGCCCCACCCCGAATTCCCCAATGCCTTCGTCGGCGGCCTGATCGAAAAGCGCGGCCGCGGCGTGGTGCCCGACGACCTGCTGGACCGTGCAGCCGCTGAGCTGGACACCCCCGTGGACAACCAAGATATCGCAACCCTCCTCGCAGAATTTTACAGGAAAGAGAGGACCTAATGTCAGCCTGGCTCGACACCCTTCCCGAAGCAGCAAAAGCCTATCTGGAGGGGCGTCGTCTCGACGAAGTCGAATGCGTTATCTCGGACCTTCCCGGTATCGCCCGTGGCAAGGCGGTACCGGCATCGAAATTCGCAAAGACCGATTACTTTCATCTGCCCGACAGCATCTTCTACCAGACCATCACCGGGGACTGGGCCGATGCCGCGGATGAAGACGGCTGGATCGAAAAGGACATGACGCTGAAACCGGACATGTCGACGGCCACCGCTGCGCCCTGGACCGGTGACTGGACCCTGCAGGTGATTCACGACGCTTATGACCGGCATGATCAGCCGATCCCCTACAGCCCGCGCAACGTGCTGAAGCGGGTGGTGCAACTGTACCGCGACAAGGGCTGGAAACCGGTTGTGGCGCCGGAGATGGAGTTCTTCCTGGTTGCCCGCAACATCGACCCGGCCAAGGAGATCGAGCCGATGATGGGCCGCTCCGGCCGCCCGGCAGCGGCGCGGCAGGCCTATTCGATGACCGCGGTGGACGAGTTCGGACCCGTCATCGACGACATCTACGACTTTGCCGAGGCGCAGGGCTTCGAGATTGACGGCATCACCCAGGAGGGCGGCGCCGGCCAGCTGGAGATCAACCTGCGCCACGGCGATCCGGTCAAGCTGGCCGATGAGGTGTTCTACTTCAAGCGCCTGATCCGCGAGGCGGCACTGCGCCACGACTGCTTTGCCACCTTCATGGCCAAGCCAATCGAGGATGAGCCGGGCTCGGCCATGCATATCCACCATTCGATCCTGGATGTGGAATCCGGCCAGAACATCTTCTCCGGCCCGCAGGGCGGCGAGACGGATGCGTTCTACAACTTCATCGCCGGTTTGCAGAACCACCTGCCTGCCGGTCTGGCTGTGATGGCGCCCTATGTGAACTCCTACCGCCGCTACGTGAAGGACCACGCCGCGCCGATCAACCTGGAATGGGCGCGCGACAACCGCACCACCGGCATCCGCGTGCCGCTGTCTGGACCCGAGGCCAGGCGGGTGGAGAACCGCATCGCCGGCATGGACTGCAACCCCTACCTGGGCATCGCCCTGTCGCTGGCCTGCGGCTATCTCGGCCTGATCAACGAGGAACGCCCGCGCAAGCAGTTCAAGGGCGACGCCTATGAGGGCGAAGGCGATATCCCGCAGGTGATGGGCCAGGCGCTGGACCTGTTCGACGAGGCCAAGGAGCTGCACGAGGTTCTGGGTCCGGACTTTGCCCGCGTCTACTCAATCGTGAAGCGCGCGGAGTATGAGGAGTTCCTGCAGGTCATCTCCCCCTGGGAGCGCGAGCATCTGCTGATGAACGTCTGAAGCCTCTGGCGCTGCACCGCGGTGCAGCGCCAGTGCAATTGATTATCCGGACAAAGAAGAACAGCGGGATCCCTTCCGGGAACTCCCGCCAACAGGTGAGGTGCGGGATGGCGATGAACCTGCTCTATTCCAATGACCGCAAAGGCGAATATCCAAACAGCTGGTATGCGGCGACCGCTGCGCCGCTGGAGCGGTTTCCGGCGCTGAAAAACGATGTAAGGGCGGACGTCTGCATCGTTGGAGGCGGCTACACGGGCCTGTCCGCCGCATTGCATCTGGCGGAGGCCGGCCTGTCCGTTGTGCTGCTGGAGGCGCAGCGGGTGGGCTTTGGCGCCTCTGGCCGTAACGGCGGCCAGCTGGGCAGCGGTCAGCGGATGGAGCAGGACGGGCTGGAAAAGCTGGTCGGTTTGGACGATGCCCGCAAGCTCTGGGATCTGGCCGAGGGCGCCAAGGACCTTGTGAAGGATCTGGTGGCCCGCCACGGCATCGAATGCCACCTGAAGCCCGGCGTCTCGCACGCCTGTTTCTCCAAGGGGGAGACCTCGCATGAGCACGCCTATGCGGAACATCTGCAAACCCGCTACGGCTATGATCAGATCGAACTGCTGGACCGGGACGCGATGCAGGCGCTCTGCCCGTCACCTGCCTACGTTGGCGGCTCCCTCGACATGGGCGCGGGCCATCTGCACCCGCTGGCTTATGTGCTGGGCCTGGCCCGCGCAGCTGCCGCTGCCGGAACTGTGATCCACGAAGACAGCGAAGTTCTGGACATTCAGGAAGGCAGCCAGTTGCGTGTCCGCACCGCGGGCGGCACCGTAACAGCAGACCACCTGGTCCTGGCTTGCAACGGCTACCTCGGCGGGCTGAACGGCCAGGTTGCGGCACGGGTGATGCCGATCAACAACTTCGTGGTGGCAACGGAACCGCTGGGGGATGACGCCGCCCGGGTGCTGACCCGTGACGTCGCCGTCGCGGACACCAAATTCGTGGTCAACTACTTCCGCCTCAGCCACGACAAGCGGCTGCTGTTCGGCGGCGGTGAAAGCTATGGCTACCGCTTCCCCTCCGACATCCAGGCCACCGTGCGAAAGCCGATGGCTGAGATATTCCCGCATCTGAAGGATGTGAAGATCGACTATGCCTGGGGCGGCACTCTGGGCATCACTATGAAACGGATGCCCTACCTGGCACGGCTGGCGCCCAATGTTCTGACCGCCTCAGGCTACTCCGGCCACGGTGTCGGCACTGCGACCCATGCGGGCCAGCTGATGGCGCAGGCGATCCAGGGACAGGCTGAGGGGTTTGATACCCTGGCCCGCGTCCCTGCCCCGCGCTTCCCCGGCGGGCCGCGGATGCGCTCGCCGCTGCTGGTGCTGGCGATGACCTGGTTTGCCATGCGCGACCGGCTGGGCGTCTGAGCCGGTTTCCGCGCAACTCCGCAACAATTCTGTGAAATTTTGCCGGGCGCAGCAGATTCCGCCGCGTCCGGTCTTGGCATCCTGAAATCTTAGTTTTACATTTCCCAAAGCAACAATTCAGGATTTTGAAATATGGCTCTGCCGCCCAACGTTCATGACGCTGAACCCATTCCCGCAGCCGCCCGCGACGCAATCGACGCTCTGATGCAATCGGGTGACCTGTTCCGCTACACCGCGCCCCAGGATGCGCCGGTCACGCTGCTGGAACAGGAATACGCGGAGCTTCTGGGCAGCAAATATGCGCTGGCGGTTTCCTCCTGCTCAGCAGCACTGTTCCTGTCGCTCAAGGCGCTTGGCCTGCCCCGCGATGCCCGCGTGCTGATCCCGGCCTTCACCTTTGCTGCCGTGCCCTCCTCTGTCGTGCATGCCGACTGTGTGCCGGTGCTGTGCGAGGTGGCTGACAACTACCGTATCGACATGGCTGATTTCGAGGCCAAGCTGGACAATGTACAGGCAGTGATCATCAGCCATATGCGCGGCCATACTTCTGACATGGACGCGATCATGGCGCTGTGCGATGCCCGCGGCATCCCGGTGGTCGAGGATGCAGCCCATTCGCTTGGCACCACCTGGAACGGCCGGAACATCGGCACCCTCGGCAAGGTGGGCTGTTTCTCCTTCCAGTCCTACAAGATGGTCAACGCCGGCGAAGGCGGCATCCTGATCACCGACGACGCCGACCTGATCGCCCGCGCCGTGATCATGTCCGGTGCCTATGAGCACAACTGGAAAAAGCACAAAGGCCCGCATGGAGAAAACACCCCGGACCTGGAGCAAGCCTTTGCCAAGTGGCAGAACCAGCTGCCGCTCTATAACCTGCGGATGAGCAACCTGTCCGCCGCGGTGATCCGCCCGCAGCTGCCGGAACTGGCGCGCCGTGTGCGTGACGGTCTCGCCAACCACGACTATGTGGCGGAGCGGCTGAACGCCTCCCCCTTCTTTGACGTGCCTGCACCGCTGGGGCCGGAGCGCCGGGCACCGGATTCGATCCAGTTCAACCTAGTGGAACTGAGCGAAGCCCAGACCCGCGCCTTTGCCGCCGCAGCAGAGGCCAAGGGCGTCAAGGTACAAGTCTTCGGGCTGTCCACCGACAACGCCCGCGCCTTCTGGAACTGGCAGTTCCTGGGCAACGTCCCTGAGCTGCCCCGGACCCGTGACATGCTGATGAAGGCCTGCGACGTGCGCCTGCCGGTGCGGCTGACCCGGGCGGAACTGGACGTGATTGCGGACATCCTGCTGGCTGCCGCTCAGGAAACAATGGGCAAGGCTGCCGCCTGAGAACGACAGTGCTTTAGCGAGTTCCTGCCCCGGCCTCCGCGCCGGGGCTTTTCGCGATTGCAATCCAGGCTTGTGCCGTCCACGGTGCCGCTCATGAAAGGCCCATTGAAATTCAAACGGCGCCCGGCCACCGCGCTGGTGGCTATGGCAAACTCCCTGAGCATGGGCGATGCCGTCCCCGGTGATGAGCTGCGCCAGATAATTGGCGCGGTTGTGCCTGACCGCGCGGAACGGGCGGCGCTGCTCGCCGCGCTCCGCGCGTCGAACGACCCGGACTGCGGCCTGGCCGTGGCCGACCTGCTGACTGCCTATGCCACCGAGGCGGCAAAGGCGGAAGCCCAGGCCCGCGACGCGGATCAGGTTATCGGCCAATGGGCGCAGCGTCTGGCCGCCGGCGCGCTGCTGGCAAGCTTTGGCGCGGCAATTGCCGGCACGGTGGCTGGCGGGCTGGCCTTTGGCCTCACGTTGCTGTCGTTTTCGGGTTTCATTTTCGCAACCGCCTCTCGCATCGGCGGGCGGGGAAAGATGCGCCGCCGCGCACAAGACCGGGACAGCGCCGACTCGCTGGCCCGCCATGTGCTGGAAGCAGGCAAACTGAAGCAGGAGGGGAAGTGATATGGAATTTTCAGCTTTCTTCCCCTATATTGGCAGTGCAACCGGAGAAACGCATGTTTGAAGCCATGGGACTTGAGACTGTCATCGTCAGCACGATCATCGGCGCCTGCGCCCTGTCTTTCGGCGCCAGCGCCTATCTTTTCATGCGCGCGCGTCCGCAACCGGCGGCAAAAGATCTGGACAAGATCGTGAAGAACGCCCCCTATCACCGCCTGCATAACGTGCTGAAGGTCGAGGCCGGGTCCTGAACCGCTCCCTTCAGTGACCGCGCAACAAAAAGCCCCCGCCGAACCGGACAGGGGGCTTATCTGTGACTGTTGCTGTCAGCGCCGGGCGCTTCGCGTCATTTCATCTTCGACAGTTTTTCCTGCAGCGCTGCCAGCTGTTTCTTGATGTCGTCCAGATCCTCGCCGCTGCCCTCGGATTTCTCTTCCTCAGCACCGCCGGTCCAGCCCGCAGCACCGAAACCGCCGGTCATCGCCTTCAGGAACGCCTCCTGCTGCGCTTTCATCGCCTCGAACCCCGGCATCTTGGACATCGGGTTCATGGCGTTCATGTTCTCCATCATCTTCGACTGGCTTTCGCGGAGCATGTCAAAGGACGTCTGCAGGAACTGCGGCATCACCCCGCCGCCCGGCACCATATAGCTGCGCACCAGGTCGTTCAGCACATTGACCGGCAATACGTTTTCGCCCCGGCTCTCATGCTCGGCAATGATCTGGAGAAGATACTGGCGGGTCAGGTCGTCACCGGTTTTCAGGTCGACGATCTGCACCTCGCGGCCTTCCCGGATGAACCCCGCGATATCCTCCAGCGTGACATAATCGCTGGTCTCGGTGTTATAGAGCCGCCGGCTCGCATACCGTTTGATCAGCAAGGGTTTGTCCTGATCTGCCATGTGTTCCCTCCCCGGTCATGACGCATTGCAGCGAAGCCTATGCCAGTGCAGAACAAAAGGGAAGCCTTGGCGTGTTTTCCGCAACAATTGTTCTGTACACCCCTGCAGCATCTGCATCAAAAGCCGCTTGACCTGAACCCGGCTTGAGCTTTTATCAGTACCCCCGCACCAGAATTTTGAGCGGGAGCACACAGCAATGAACATCCTGATCCTGGGCGGCACCGGCTCCATCGGCACCGCCGTCACCCGGGAACTGGTCCGCCATGGCCACAATGTCACCGGACTCAGCCGGTCTAAAGCCTCGGACCGCAAGCTGGAAGCCCTGGGCGCCTGCCCCCTGCGCGGCGATCTGCGCGCACCCGGCCCCTGGGTGCGCGAAGCGGCCCGCACGGATGGCTTGATCCAGCTGGCCGCAACGTTTGAGGACGACATGGCTGAGGCCGATACTTCAGCCATCACCGCGATCCTGCAGCAAGCCGCCCTGCGCCCGCAGCCGCTGCGGATGATTTACACCGGCGGATGCTGGCTCTATGGCGCCACTGGCAGCCGCGTTGCCGATGAGACCAGCCCGATGCGGCCGATCAAGCCGTTTGCCTGGATGCAGAGGAACGCCCGCAGGGTGCTGGACGCCCCTGAGGTCTCCGCGGCGGTGATCCACCCGGCATTGGTCTACCACGAAGACGGCGGCGCCTTCTCACGCTACCTGGCGGCTGCCAGCGAAGCCAAACCATTCGAGATCTGGGGCAGCATCTCCACCCGCTGGCCGCTGATCCAGCGTGAAGATCTGGCCCGCGCCTACCGGCTGCTGCTGGAAAATCCGAGCCTCACAGGCCATTTCAACGCCAGTGCCCAGGACGGCGTGCCGGTGGCTGAGATAACCCGCGAGATTGCCCGCCGCCGCGGCCATGACGGCGGCTATGTGGTGCGCAGCCTGAAACATGTGCTGATCAAATACGGCGACTGGGCCGAAGGTCCGACACTGGACCAGCAGATGGGCTCGGGCAAGCTGCGCGATCTGACCGGCTGGCAGCCGCAGTTCGTCAGCTTCCGTGATGCGCAGTTTTAAAACCCGGGCAGAACCCCTTGAAGAAAATATCATATTTTTTGCATCTAAATTTTCGAAAAGACTCTCAATATGATATAATGAACATCAAGTCTTTGAGTCTGTGGTGGCAGGGAATATGGCTGACCAAGGGGACAGACAGAGACAAGCTGCCATTCTGATCGCTGACGTGGCCGGGTTTTCCGCGATGGTGGAAACCGGGGAACCCGAGGCTGTTGCGGCCGTGCGGAAACTAGCGGACCAGATCATCGTGCCCGCTGCGCGTCAGTATTCAGGCCAGCTTGTCAAAACACTGGGGGACGGTTTCCTGCTGGAATTTCCCTCCTCCCTGCAGGCTGTCAAAGCAGCCCTGCTGATATCCAGGAAATCAACGGGCCAGGCAGCCAGCCCGGGGCCCAAGCGTCTGGCCTTGCGCATGGGCATCCACACCGGAAATGTGATCTCATCCGGAGACGACCTGTTCGGCAACTGCGTCAACATCGCCGCGCGGCTCGAAAGCCTTGCCGGACCTGGTGAAATCTGTGTCTCCGGCACCGTGCAGGAACAGGTCCGCGGGCGGATCAATGCCGCCTTCGATGACCTGGGCCTGCAGGTCATCCGCAACATCTCCGATCCGGTGCGGATTTTCCGCATTGCCGAAAACACCATGCCGCAGCTGGATCCCGAAGGCCCGGCCTATGAAATTTCTGTTGCGGTTCTGCCGTTTGCCGGAAAACCTGATGTGTCGGACACTGCAAGCGGCCTGGCAGAATCCCTGACCGAAGACATCACAATCGGCCTCTCCCGCTTTCGCGAACTACGGGTGATATCCCGCACAACCGCACTGCGCTATGCCCGCCGCGCTTCTGAGACTTCCATGGCCGCGGTTGAGCTGGGGGTGCGCTACCTGGCCGAGGGCACAGTGCGGCAGCTGCCGGACAAACTGCGGATTGCCGTCTCTCTGGCAGATGGGATCAGCGGCTCTACGCTGCTCAGCGAGCAATACCATCTGGCGGCCGGCGCTGATATCAGCCAGCAGGATGCCCTGACCCGGCAGATCACACAAACCCTGACCGGGCAGCTGCAAGCCACCGCAAAGCGGAAATCGGCCGCTCTGCCTGCAAGCGGCGCC
This sequence comes from Leisingera sp. JC1, assembly GCF_001679925.1. Taxonomy (GTDB): domain Bacteria; phylum Pseudomonadota; class Alphaproteobacteria; order Rhodobacterales; family Rhodobacteraceae; genus Leisingera. Next base: position 49,971 of record NZ_LYUZ01000046.1, read on the forward strand.
CCTATGACTGCCCGGGATCTTGTGCTGAAGGCAAAGGCGCTGATCCTGGATACCCGTGACGCACTGCTGCAATGCCGCAGCCTGTACCAGCAGGCCAGCGACGCCGACCCCGGTAATGCCACGGCCTGTTCCGGTCTCGCGCTCACTTACCTGGTGGAATGGATGAGCGGCTGGGGCAAATCGCCTGGTGATACCCTGGACCGGGCCTTCCCGCTGCTGCGCCGTGCCGCCCGCATCGACCCTTTGGACAGCGTCGTGCAGCGCCGCCTGGCCGTCATGCATCTGTTCAAGGGGGAGTTTTCCCTGGCAGAGGACCATTTCCAGCGCGCCCTGGCGCTCAACCCGAATGACACGGACGCCATAGCCTTCCGCGGCTTGGCAATGGTCTATCAGGGCAAACCGGAACAAGCGCTCGCCGAGCTTGAAGAGGCCACAGCGCGCAACCCGTTCCATCCAACCTATTTCCATTGGTTCAAGGGACTGGCGCTGTACATGTGCCAGGAATACCAGCCGGGCATCTCTGAGGTGAACAAGGCGGTCGGGCTATTCCCCGGCTTCCCCGCGCCCCGCCGCCATCTGGCGGCCTGCTACGGCCAGTTAGGTGACCAGGCTGCCGCAGCCCAGGAATGTGGGCGCATCCTGCAGCTGGAACCCGGTTTCTCCGTCACCCGCATCCGCAGCACGCTGCCCTTCGCCAGGCCAGAAGACCTGGAGCATTACTGCGACGGGCTGCGCCGCGCCGGGCTGCCCGAGTGAGAGGTGAAATCCGGGTGATCCCTGAAATGCAAAAGGACAGGCCTTGCGGCCTGCCCTTCTTCACGGTCCGGCTCCGTCAGGGAGGAGAGCGAGGGCCGGATCGTGGTCGTTCTTACTTGGCTGCTGCCGAAGCTTTCTTCGCTGCGGAGGTCACCTCTTCGGTGGCCTTTTTCACGGCAGCGGTTGCTTCTTCGGTTGCGTCTTTGCCAGCAGCCATCAGCAGCTCAACGGTGTCCATCTGAACCTTCTTTGCCACTTCGGCGAAGGCAGCCATGTTCTCGGCAGCCACTTCAGCGGAAGCGGAAGCAAAGTCGGTTGCGGCTTTTGCGTAGTCGGCCGGCTCTGCTTTGACTTTGGAAACGTCGCCCAGCTTGGCGATGGTTTCTTTGGTCCACTTGTTGGAGATCTCGGCGGATTTGCCGGCTGCGTCCAGGGCAACAGCGGACAGCTTCTCGTTCAGAGCTGCGGTGTTCTTGAATGCGTCTTCCATCGCTTTGGTGTCGACCGGGAAGGCGCCCATGAAGTCTTTCATCATCGCGGTGAAGTCTTGGGTCTTTGCCATAGTTCTAATTCCTCAGAAAGCTGCAGCAGGACCATCCTGCGCTCTTAGCATGAGAGGAATATGCGTGCCGCACCGCAGCATTTCAAGGATTTTTTGCTGCGGTGCAGAAAAAATATTTCTGCACCTGCAAAATCAACGGTTTGCCTTCACCTTCACATAAGATCCGGGTGCCGGCATCAAAGAGGGATACCCCGAATCCCCTACCTCGCGGGCAGGAACCTGCTTGCCGGAGCGTTTCTTGAGCCAATCATTCCAGCGCGGCCACCAGGACCCCTCGTGGAACTCTGCACCCGCCATCCAGGCTTCCTGGTCGCCCTTCAGATCGTCGTTTGTGTAATGGCCGTACTTCTTCTTGCTGGGCGGATTGACGATGCCCGCGATATGGCCGGACTCCGACACGATGAAGCTTTTGCTGCGCGACCCCATCTGCTGCACACCGGCATAACAGTCCTTCCAGCGGGCGATATGGTCGGTCTCGCAGGTGATCGCCATCAGCGGCACGTCCACGTCCTTGATATGCAGCTTGTGGCCCATCAGTTCAAAGCCCTCGCCGACAAACTCGTTGTTCTGGCACAGACCGCGCAGATACTGCACCGCCATCCGGCCCGGCAGATTGGCGCCATCACCGTTCCAGTAAAGCAGATCAAAGGCGGGCGGCGTCTCACCCATCATGTAGCTTTTGACCGCCGGGCCATAGATCAGGTCCTTGGAGCGCAGGAACGACATGGTCCGCGCAATCACCCAGGACCGCAGCAGCCCTTCTTCCTCCACCTGCGCCTCGATCCCGTCGACGAAATCGTTCTGCAGGAACGGCGTGAACTCGCCCTGATCGCCGAAATCGGTGAGTGTGGTAAAGAAGGTTGCAGATTTCACCGACTTGTCGCCGCGCTGTTTCAGCAGCGACAGCGTCAGGCTCAGCGTGGTACCCGCGATGCAATAGCCCACCGCGTTGACCTGCTTGACCTTACAAATCTCTTTGGCCTTGTCAAAAGCGGTCAGGAAACCCTCTTGGATGTAATCCTCCATGCCGACCTCGGCATGGCTGGTATCCGCATTGACCCAGGACACAACAAACAGCGTGTAACCCTGTTCGGTTATCCATTTGATCAGGCTGTTCTGCGCCTTGAGGTCGAGGATGTAGAACTTGTTGATCCAGGGCGGGAACAGCACGATCGGCGTCTCATGCACGGTCTCGGTTACCGGCTTGTACTGGATCAGTTCCATCATCCGGTTGCGGTAGACCACGTCTCCCGGCGTGGTGGCGATATTGCCGCCCAGCTCAAAGGCGCTCTCATCCGCCAGCCGCACCACCAGCTCGCCGTTGTTGGCTTCCAGATCGGTGACCAGGTTCTCGAGACCGTCGATCAGCGACTGGCCTTCGGTCTCCACGGCCTTTTCCAGCGCGTCCGGATTGGTCGGCAGGAAATTGGTCGGCGCCATCATCTCGATGATCTGATCGGCGAAGTATGTAAGCCGCTGCTTGTCCTTGCGGTCCAGGTCCACTGCTTCCTGCACCGCTTTGCGGATCGCATCCGCGTTGGTCATGTACTGCTGCTTCACGAAATTGAAGTACGGGCTGGTCTCCCAAAGCGGATTCGAAAAACGGCGGTCCTTGGGGCCGCCGTCATCCGTATTCTCCAGTTTTCCAGCCAGGGCTTTCTGCGCTTCGGCGAAATTCAGCACAGACTTGCTCCAGTACTCGACCTGCTGTTCCAGGATCTTGGCCGGGTTCTGCATCGCTTCGGCCCAATAGGCAGTTGCTGCGCGCGCATAAAGCTCTTGATTCGGACCGTCCAAAGCCGGGTTATGCGGCACCTTCCGGGACATGACATCAGCCAGACGTTTGCTCAGCTCCTCCACACGGGTCATGTTTTCCTTAAGCTTTTCAATGCTCTCAGAATTCGGGGCTGCGGATAATTCGTCACTAGTTGTCATATAAAAGAATCCCTCATAGGCTTTCTGCTATGCAGAATACTCTTCTGCAATTTTCAGGGCAAAGCGGCGATTGGTCCGATAGTCCGGATTTGTTGGTCCGATGACGCTGGGGCAAAGCCCGAAGGAGACGCGCATGCGATACATGATGACCTACGACCTGATGGAGACCGTCCGGAACACCAACCAATGGTTGGGAGCCACCGCCCTCTCCATGGCATCTTACCCGGTCTTTTCCGCCTTGCCAAACCCTGCTCTCAGCTGGATGGCCGCCTGGGGCGAAGTGACGGAACGTACTTACCAGCGCATGGTGGTGAAACCCGACTGGGGCATCCCCTCCTTCACCTGCGAAGACGGCAAGGACCACGTCGTTGAAATCACCAATGTGGTGGAGCGCCCCTTTGGCGACCTCATCCATTTCAAGGTCAGCGGACGCGAAGAACAGCCGCGCAAAGTACTGCTGGTTGCCCCGATGTCCGGCCATTACGCCACGCTCCTCCGCTCTACCGTGCAAAGTCTGATCAGGAACTGTGAAGTCTATGTGACGGACTGGCACAACGCCCGCGACATCCCTGTTTCTGCAGGTAAATTCGACGTTGAGGATTACACCCTTTACCTCGTCGACTTCATGCGCGAACTGGGTCCTGACATCCATGTTGTTGCGGTCTGCCAGCCGGTGCCGCTGACGCTCGCCGCCACCGCCTATCTGGCGGAGCAGGATCCCAAGGCGCAGCCGTCGTCGCTGACGCTGATCGGCGGCCCGGTGGACCCGGATGCCACCCCGACCGAAGTCACCGATTTCGGCCGCCGCGTCACCATGGGCCAGCTGGAGGAAACCATGATCCAGCGTGTCGGCTACAAGTACAAGGGCGTCGGCCGCAAGGTCTACCCGGGCCTCCTGCAGCTGGCATCCTTCATGTCGATGAACGGCGAACGGCATTCCAAGGCCTTCATGGACCAGATCCAGCGCGTGTCCCGCGGGGAGGCTTCCGACCACGATGCCCACAACCGCTTCTACGACGAATATCTCGCAGTGATGGACATGACGGCGGAATTCTACCTGTCCACCGTCGAGCGCATCTTCAAGAACCGCGAAATCGCCCGCAACGAATTCGTCGTGAACGGCCACAAGGTGGATTTCTCCAAGATCACCGATGTGGCGGTGAAAACCGTCGAAGGCGCCAAGGACGACATCTCCGCCCCCGGCCAATGCATCGCCGCGCTGGACCTCTGCACCGGCCTGCCGGAGGAGAAGAAGGCCAGCCATGTGGAACCGGGCGCCGGCCATTACGGCATCTTCGCGGGCCGCAGCTGGCGCAACAATATCCGGCCGCTGGTGATCGACTTCATGAACGCCAACAGCCGCAAGAAACCGGCGCACAAACCGGCCAACAAGAACACGGCGGCCTGACCGCATGGCGAACGGGCTGGTGTTTTCCTGCAATTGCGGGGCCTTGCGCGGTGAAATTGCGGCGCAAGGCATCAAGACCGGCACCCGCGTTGTCTGCTATTGCGCCGACTGCCGCGCCAATGAGCTGTACCACGGCCAGCCCGACCCGGCCCCCGATCCGGTCGATCTGTTCCAGCTCGCCCCCGATACCATCACCATCACCCAAGGGGCCGAACATCTGAAGGCGCTCCGCCTCGGCCCCCGCGGGCCTTTGCGCTGGTATGCATCCTGCTGCGGCACCCCCTTTGCCAATACCCTGGCCAAGCCGGGGCTGCCCTTTGCCGGCATGCGTTCAGACCTGTTTCAGGACAAATCCGCCTTGGGCAAGATCCGCGCCAAGGCCTTCGTCCCCGCTGCAGGCAAGCAAGCCCGCACCAAGGGCGGCGGAGCAATGGCCTGGGGCATTCTCAGCCGGATGATTACAGCGCGGCTGTCTGGGCGGTGGAAAGACACGCCGTTCTTTGATGCGGTAACCAGCAAGCCAGTGTCAGAACCGCAGCTTGTCAGTAAGGCAGAGCGCGCAAAACTTTACCCCTGACCACACAGCGCCGGCTGACCAGCAGGCGCGGGTTCAGAAACCGGCTCTGCCAGCCAGTGCAGCAACGCCCTGTTCACAGCATCCGGCTGCTCCAGCACCGGGAAATGCCCGGCATCCGGCAGGATTTCCAGCCGCGCCTCCGGGATCAGTTGTGCCAGCAGATCGAGCTTTGCCGGCGGCACCAGTGTGTCATGCTCACCGCCCAGAACCAGCGTGGGAACATGCACACGCCGCATCGCGGCCTGCTGATCCGGCCGCCGCTGCAGCGCACGCGCCTGTGCCACATACATTTCCGGCCCCAACTCCATTCCCATCCGGCAAAACAGCTTGTGGACTTCCAGGCGCAGGGGCCCCGGGGCAAGCGCTTCTGTCGGCATCGTCTCGCGCAGCACATCCTCCAGCCGTCCGGCACGGGCCGCGACGATTTGCGGCTCCCGGCTGGCAGCCTGATCCGGCGTTTCGGCCAGCGGGCTGGCCCCGATGATACACAGGCGGCTGATCCGTTCCGGCGCCCGTCGCACCAGCTCCATTGCCAGAATGCCACCCATCGAAAACCCCGCCAGGGCAAAGCGCGGCGGCAGATGCGTCAGCATCCGGGCAGCGATCTTCTCAACCGTGTCGCCGCCTGCAAGCGGCAGCACCATCACCGGCATGCTTCCGGAAAATGTCCTGACCTGAGCGTAGAAAATACGGCCGTCGCACATCATGCCCGGCAGCAGAACCAGGGGTTCGCGGCACGGTTGCTGATCATAAGGCATGTCCTGCCCTCGCGGTTTGCCTCCCACCCGTGCCCCAACTCTGCGGGCGGCAATCCAATGGATCAAGAAAAACCTTGGAGCGGCGGCAATTTACACAAAAACTGCCGCCGCGATGCCACGCTCAGTAGCCGTTCCAGCGGAACGCGCCGTCCTCAGCCAGGGGCGAAAACGGGTTAAAGGCGATCTCCCAAACATGCCCGTCCGGGCTGCGGAAATAGCCGTGGTGACCGCCCCAGAACACATCCTGCGCAGGCTTCAGGATCTCCGCGCCGGCGGCCTCAGCTGCTGCCAGCAGCTCTGCCACATTTTCCTTGCTGCGGGTGTTATGGCTCAGCGTCATCGCGCCGGTTCCCAGTTCTGCCACCGGCAGTCCGATATCCTCCGCCAGAGCTGCCAGCGGATAAAGACCAAGCGTCTGCGAAATCAGATCAAATGCAATGACGCCATCCGGGCTTTCGGCCCGTTTCCAGCCCAGAGCCTCGTAAAAGGCGGCGGCCTTCTCCATGTCCGGCACGCCCAGTGTAATCAGGCTTACCCTTTGTTCCATCATTCAATTCCTTGTGTTTTCAACCAATTCAATATGCCGTCCACCGTTGCCTGAGTCTGGCTGGGCGACACGATGTCTCCAGCCAGAATGTGGCCATGCACATCGTCTGCAGCGCCTGGCGGCACCAGGTTCACAGATACCGGGCCGCCCCATGCCGCGGCGACCTCACCAGTGATGTCCGGCCGCACCACCTTATCGCCATCCGAATACCAGAACAATGCAGGAACATCCGTTTTTCTAAAATCCATCTCCCGAACGGATTTTAGCATGGCCGCCATCGGCAGCACGGCCTGCGACGGGTAGCGAGTGGTCCAGAACCGCCCAAAGGCCTCGCTGCGCACCGGCAGCTCAATCTCCTGCCCGGCCAGCGGCGGCAGCCAGTAACGCGCGGCAGGCCAGGTCAAGAGCGGTGCAAAAGCCGTGTTCAGCCCGTAATTCGGCGACATCAGCACCAGCGCATCAATGTTTTGCGCCAGATCCGCATCCCGCGCCGCCACCGAAGCCAGGGTTGCACCGGTGGAATTGGCGATCACAACGACCCGCTCCCCCACCTGCGCCGCCGCCGCCAGTGCCTCGGCGGTGTCCCGCATCCAGGCCTTGGGCGTGGCCTCCAGCATTGCTGCACCGGAGCGCCCGTGGCCGGTCAGCCGGGTAAAGACCAGATTGGCGCCCAGGGCCTCAGCCACGCGGTCCGGCACCGGGCGGATTTCCTCGGAGGTGGCGGAAAACCCGTGAATGTACAGGACCGAGACTGGCGTCCGCACCTCTGCCTGCCCGGCCCAGACCACGCGCTTTTCCGCACCCGGGGTAATGTCATCAAACCGGCTCTCGACGCTTTCGAAGTAAACCTGAACACCTTCGCCAAACTTGCGCGCATCAAAACCGGCACTCAGATCCACATCTTCATAAGGACCAAAGGTCCACAACGCCGCCCCGGCGACAGCCAGTGCCAGCAACCCCCGCCCCAAGGCGCGCCCGAACCGGCGCATCAGGAGGTGCCCAGAACGTCCAGTACCGCATCCTCGATCATCGTCAGGCAAGCGCCGTCCGAGAACCGGTGATCCGCATCCTTCACCAGGTTCAGCCGCATATCCGGGCAGGTCGCATGATCCATCAGCCGCAGCGCAGTCTCCGTGGATACAGCCGTATCCGCCGTTCCCTGCAGACAGCGCACTTTGAAGGGCAGGAACAGCGGCGTGCGCAGAACCAGCCGCCTGCGCCCGTCCTCGATCATCCGTTTCGAGATATGATAGGGCTCCATGTAGTCGCTCGGCAGCTCCACATAACCGCGGCTCGCCAGTTCCGCTTTTTGCGCTTCGGAGAAATTGGCCCAATAGCCGTCCTCGGTGAAATCCGGCGCCGCTGCGATGGTCACCATGCCCTTGATCCGCTCCGGCATCTCCCGCGCCAGCAGCAGCGCCTGCCAGCCCCCCATTGATGATCCAACCGGCACGATCTCTCCCTCGGTCAGATGCGCTACCGCCTCCAGCGTGTCCTCGTGCCAGTCGCCGATGCAGCCCTCCTCAAAGGTGCCGGAGCTTTCACCATGACCAGAATAGTCGAACCGCAGAAACGCCTGGCCGCGCGCCTTGGCCCAGGCCTCCAGATGCACTGCTTTGGTGCCTTCCATGTCCGACTTCAGCCCGCCCAGGAACACCACGCACGGCCCCTGCCCCTCGCTCTTGTGATAGGCAATCCGGCGGCCCTGGGCGGTCTCGAGGTACGATGCGGCTGGCATGTCTTTGCTCTCCTGTGCTTTTCCCAAGATGTGGCACGGCTCCGCCCGCCCCGCAAGCAGGTGCACAGCCTGCTTGCAACTCCCCCTCCGCCTTCCTTATGGTCCGCCAGAATTTTTTAGGGACCGTGCGGGCATGTTCAGACTCATCAAGGGCATTTTCACTAGCGCCGCCATCATTGCGGTGGCCCTGGCGACAGTTTGGGCGGTGATGGCCCTGTGGTACCGGCTGCCGTTTGAAACGCTGGGGCGCGGGGCACTGGCGGGCGGCTTTGCCCTCCTGGGTTTTGTTGTGATCGCCGGGCTGTTCCGCCGCCGCGCCCTGCGCGCTCTGAGCACTTTCGCGCTGGCGCTGGCCGCAGTGATCCTGTGGTGGTCGACACTCACTCCGCCCGCGGACCGCAACTGGTCGCCCGATGTGGCCCGCCAGGTGACCGGCACGGTCGCAGGCGATATCCTCACCCTTGAAAACGTGCGCAACTTTGCATGGAATACCCCGGAAGACTTCACTGAGGCCTGGGAAACCCGCAGCTACGACCTGACCAAGCTGCAATCCACCGACCTTTTCATGTCTTATTGGGCCGGCCCGCAGATGGCGCATATGATCGTCAGCTTCGGCTTTGAAGGCGGCGAGCAAATTGCCTGGTCTGTCGAAGTGCGGCGCCAGATCGGCGGCGGCTTCTCCCCCATTGCCGACCTGTTCAAGTCCAACACGCTGGTTCTGATCGCCGCGGATGAGCGCGATTTGGTCGGCACCCGCACCAATGCCCGCGGTGAGGATGTGCAGCTATTCCGCATCGGCGTCAGCCCCGACACCGGCCGGGAACTGCTGATGAAATACGTCGAGACCGCCAACAGCCTGGCGGCACAGCCCCAGTGGTACAATTCACTGACCACCAACTGCACCACCGTTGTGATGACCTTGATCCGCAGTTTTGCGGATGACGTGCCGCTGGACTGGCGGGTGCTGGCGAACGGCTACTTGCCGGAATTTGCTTGGGAACAAGGCGTTCTGGACCAGAGCCGCAGCGTCGAAGACCTGCGCGCACTTGGCAGCATCACCCCGATCGCACAGGCGCACGGGGTCGATCCCGGCTATTCCGCAATGATCCGCGAAGGTGTGCCGTCGCCTGGCCAATAATCCGGGATCTTCATCAAACTGGCTGAATAGATCCCAAGGCGCGCGAGGGGCTGACCCCTCGCATCCCGGGCGGCTGCGTCAGGACAGGCCGGCAGCCGGTGTCCCGCTCACCTTCTGCATCTGCAAGCGGCCCAGCAGGTTCTGGATCCGGCTCAGGACCTCCCCGGTCTGCATCGCCTTCTCCACGTTCGCCCCGCCTTCAATCTGCGCGCCATGCTCATAAGACAGATGGCGGTGCGACAGGATCTTTTGCGACTGGCACAGTGCGGTTTCAATCAGATCCACATCTTCAACCGTCAGGTCAAAGCTCGGGTTCGGGCGGGTCATCGGAACACTCCTGGTATGTCCTTGGGTCTCAGATTTCGGTCACCCTGCCCCGTATTCTCATCAATGGCAATAATTTTTTTGTTATTTTTCAAATGCTTACCAGTATACACATATGTGCAATCGCATGCACAGGCACACAAAGGGATTTTCCGGCGCAATTACAATCACATGCAAAGCCGCCTTGACTTGCCTCTGTATTGGCAGCAAAACGCGCAGACCAAACATATACCCGCAACCGGGCGTTCTGTGGGCGCCAAACCGACGAGGAGCAGCCAGACAATGGCCCAAATCTCTCTCACTTTCCCCGATGGCAATGCACGATCCTACGACGCAGGCATTACTCCTGCGCAGGTGGCTGCCGGCATCTCGACCTCGCTGGCCAAGAAGGCCATCTCCGCCACCGTCAACGATCAGCACTGGGACCTGCAGTGGCCGATTGACAGCGACGCCACCATCGCCATCCACACCATGAAGGATGAGGTCCAGGCCAACGAGCTGATCCGCCACGACCTGGCGCACGTCATGGCGCGTGCGGTGCAGGAAATCTGGCCCGACACCAAGGTCACCATCGGCCCGGTCATTGAAAACGGCTGGTACTACGACTTCGACCGCGCCGAACCCTTCACCCCCGAAGACCTCGGTGCCATCGAGAAAAAGATGCAGGAAATCATCAACAAGCGTGATGAGGTCCGCACCGAGGTGTGGGAACGCGACCGCGCGATCCAGCATTACACCGACAACAACGAGCCCTATAAGGTCGAGCTGATCGAGAGCATCCCGGGCGATGAACCGCTGCGGATGTACTGGCACGGCGACTGGCAGGACCTCTGCCGCGGCCCGCACCTGCAGCACACCGGCCAGCTTCCGGGTGATGCCTTCAAACTGATGTCGATTGCCGGTGCCTACTGGCGCGGCGACAGCTCCCGCGCCATGCTGCAGCGGATCTACGGCGTTGCCTTCACCGGCAAGGAGAAGCTGAAAGCGCACCTCCACATGCTGGAAGAGGCCGCCAAACGCGACCACCGCAAGCTGGGCCGCGAGATGGACCTGTTCCACATGCAGGAAGAGGCGCCGGGCCAGATCTTCTGGCACCCGAACGGCTGGACCGTCTACACCCAGCTGCAGGACTACATGCGCCGCCAGCAGCGCAAGGGCGGTTATGTCGAGGTGAACACCCCTCAGGTCGTGGACCGCAAACTGTGGGAGGCCTCAGGCCACTGGGACAAATACCAGGAGAACATGTTCATCGTCGAAGTGGACGAAGAGCACGCCCGCGAAAAGGCTGTGAACGCGCTCAAGCCGATGAACTGCCCCTGCCACGTGCAGATCTTCAACCAGGGCCTCAAATCCTACCGCGACCTGCCGCTGCGCATGGCCGAATTCGGCTCCTGCAACCGGTATGAGCCCTCGGGCGCACTGCACGGCATCATGCGGGTGCGCGGCTTTACCCAGGACGACGGCCACATCTTCTGCGCCGAGGATCAGATCGAATCCGAAACCGCGGAATTCATCGACTTCCTTTCCAAGATCTACAAAGATCTGGGTTTTGAGAAGTTCTCGGTCAAATTCTCCGACCGCCCGGACACCCGCGCCGGTTCCGATGAGGTCTGGGACAAGGCAGAGGCCGCGCTTCTGTCCGCCACCCGCGCCGCCGGGATCGAACCGGAATTGAACCCTGGCGAAGGTGCCTTTTACGGGCCGAAACTGGAGTTCGTCCTGACCGACGCCATCGGCCGCGACTGGCAGTGCGGCACCCACCAGGTGGACTTCGTGCTGCCTGAACGCCTGGATGCCACCTATATCGGCGCCGACGGTGCCAAGCACCGCCCGGTCATGCTGCACCGCGCCACCCTCGGCTCCTTTGAGCGTTTCATCGGCATCCTGATCGAGGAACACGCAGGCAAGCTGCCGTTCTGGCTGGCGCCGCGCCAGGTGGTGGTCGCCTCGATCACCTCCGACGCAGATGACTATGTGCAGGAGGTTGTCGCCGAGCTGAAGAAAGCCGGCGTGCGGGCCGAGGCCGATATCCGCAACGAGAAGATCAACTACAAGGTCCGCGAGCATTCGGTGGGCAAGGTTCCGGTCATTCTCGCCGTCGGCCACCGCGAGGTGGAGGAGCGCACCGTCTCCGTCCGCCGTCTTGGCGAAAAACAGACCAAAGTGGAAAGCCTCGAAAATGTTACAAAGGCACTGGCGGTGGAAGCCACCCCGCCGGACCTGCTGTAACATTCCGCCCCGAAAACAGCATCAGCGGCCCCCACACGGGGGCCGTTTTGTTTCAAGCCCGGGTAAAATTCCGCGATTTCAGCCCTTTGCTCTGCAATCCTGTCTCACATACGCTGACGCAGACGTGAGACACAGCCTCGTGACTTAAATTCCTGAAAACCTCGGGTTAGTGTTTTCCTGTCAACACGACACCGCATGTTAAACCGAAAGGAATTCACGAGATGTCGACCACCGCAAAATCCCTGGCCGTTGCCAGCGCCGTTGCCGCCGCTCTGACCGCAGCTTCGACCATCCCCGCTGCTGCTGCCACCAAGGAAAAATGCTACGGCGTTTCGCTGGCAGGCCAGAACGACTGCGCTGCCGGCCCCGGCACCACCTGCGCAGGCACCTCGACCACCGATTACCAGGGCAACGCCTGGACCCTGGTGGATGCCGGCACCTGCGAAGGCATGGAACTGCCGGCGATGGCAGACGGCACTGAGCGCAAGGGCTCGCTGGAGCCGCTGGAGCGCGACCTGCCGGCATAAGATCGGCCTGATTTCCGGGGCGGGAGTGAAAGTTCCCGCCCCTTTTGCACCCGGACCACAGGACCCGCCATGCTCGACTCCGCTGCACATAACAGGCTGCCCGCCGCCCCCGGCGTCGGATATAAGCCGCAGCATTTCGCCCAGATCACAACCGATCCGGGCAGCGTCAAATGGCTGGAAATCCACGCCGAGAACTACATGGGCGACGGCGGCCGCCCGATTGCCCAGCTGCGCCACCTGTCCGAGCGCTTTGCCATGTCGGTGCACGGCGTCGGCCTGTCGATCGGCGGCGAGGGCCCGCTGGATGCAGACCACCTCACCCGCCTCAAGCATCTGGTTGGCTGGCTGAACCCTGCCAGCTTCTCCGAGCACCTGGCTTGGTCCACCCACGACAGCCATTTCTACAACGACCTGCTGCCGCTGCCCTACACGGACACCAGCCTGCAGCGGATCTGCGATCACATCGACGAACTGCAAGACACCATCGGCCGCCGGATGCTGCTGGAAAACCCCTCCAGCTACCTCGCCTTTGCCGAGAGCACCTGGTCCGAGCCGGAGTTCCTGGCCGAAATCTCCCGCCGCACCGGCTGCGGGCTGCTTCTGGACGTGAACAACGTCTTTGTCTCTGCCACCAACCTCGACTTCTCGCCCCAGGGCTATATCGACGCCTTTCCGCTGGACGAGGTCGGCGAAGTACACCTTGGCGGCCATGACGAGGATGAGGACGACCACGGCCATCCGCTGCTGATTGACAGCCACGGGCGCGAAGTGGTGGACCCGGTCTGGGCGCTGCTGGACTATACGCTTGCAAAATCCGGCCCCAAGCCGGTGCTGATTGAATGGGACAACGACGTGCCGGACTGGCCGGTGCTTGAAGCCGAGGCCGCCCGCGCCGCAACCGCGCTGGAGCGCGTCCCGGCATGAGCGTCTCCCAGACAGAATTCACCCGCGCCATGATGGATGCGGGGCAGCCGGTGCCGGACGGGCTGATCGACCATCACGCCAAGCCCGCCGGGCGCCGCTTCAGCGTCTACCGCAACAATGTGGCCGTCTCCCTGACAGAGGCCATGCACAGCGCCTTTCCGGTGACAGCCAAGCTTCTGGGAAAGCAGAACATGGACGGGCTGGCAGGCATCTATCTGCGCCAGCATCCGCCGTCGTCACCCCTGATGATGTTCTACGGCGAACACTTCCCCGCCTTCCTGGAAGGCATGGAACAGCTCAAGCATCTGGGCTACCTCGGGGATGTGGCCCGGCTGGAGCTGGCCCTGCGCCGCGCTTACCACGCCGCCGATGCCGCGCCCATTGCGCCTGAGCCGCTTGGCGCCCTGACGCCGGATCAGCTGATGAACACCCGCCTGACGCTGGCGCCCGCCGTGCAGGTTATCTGTTCGCCTTGGCCCATTCACGCCATCTGGCGCTACAACACCGAAGACGGCGCGCCCAAGCCAGAGCCGAAGGCCCAGGACGTTCTGGTCACCCGCCCCGAATTCGACTCCATTCCCCAGGTTCTGCCGTCTGGCGGGGCCATCTGGATCCGCGCCCTGATGGAGGGCGCCACCATCGGCGAGGCGCTGGAACAGGCCGCCGCCGCAGACGAAACTTTCGACCTGGGTGCTACGCTGGCCCTGCTGTTGCAGGGCGGCGCGATCACCGGCTTGGACAGCAAAGGGTAATTCCATGCACGCACTTGTCTCCATTCACGACGCCGTCTTCCGCCATGTGGAACGGGGCGGCAACTGGCTGCTGCCTCTGGCCGCGCGCTTTGTCTTTGCCTCCACCCTGCTGCTCTACTTCTGGAACTCCGGCCTGACCAAGCTGGGCGACGGCATCCTCGGCCTGTTCAGCCCCTCGATCGGTGCCTACAGCCAGATCTTCCCGAAACAGCTGGAAGCGGCTGGCTACGACGTCTCCCAGTTCGGGCTGTTCCAGAAACTGGTGGTGCTGGCCGGCACCTATGCCGAGTTCATCCTGCCGCTGCTGATCGTGATCGGCCTGTTCACCCGTCTCGCCTCTTTGGGCATGATCGGCTTTGTCATTGTGCAATCGCTGACCGACATCTACGGCCATGGCGCAACCGACGGCAAAACCCTTGGCGCCCTGTTTGACCGCTTCCCCGACGCGGTGATCCTGGACCAGCGTCTGTTCTGGGTCTTTCTGCTGGCGGTTCTGGTAGTCAAGGGCGCCGGCGCCTTGTCTGTTGACGCCCTGCTGCGCAACCGGATGGAACCGGCCATCGCCTGACACGGCCACTTGGCAAAAGCAAAAGGCGCCCTGCCCCCGGCAGCGGCGCCTTTTTCATGCGGTTCCGCAATGGATCAGAAATGCGCCTTGGGCTCATCCGGCTTGCCCGCCGCAAGCGCCATCAAGCCGCCCACCGCAGCAAAGCTGAGCGGAAAGATGGTAAAGACGTTGAGGCCAAAGCCTGCATACATCCCCGCCGCCGATCCCAGCAGCAGGATACCGCCCCACAAGGCCCGCGCCCGTGCCATCGCCCCGCCGGCAATCGCCAGCAGCGGCGACAGCACCGCCAGCATCCGCAGCTTCTCAACGTTCTCGACCTGTTCGGCCAGCCCCTCGACCTCGCCGAAATGCTCCACCGCGGCGGTGTAGCCATAGCCGAAGAACCCGACCACCATGCCGAAAACCCCGGCGATGATCCCCAGTACAAGGGCTGCATTACGCATCAATTCTCTCCCGAAATCTGCGGAAATGACATATGCGCCGCCTCAAGCCGCGCCAAGAGCCGCCTTGGTGTTCTGATCCCAACCCAGGAATAATTCCCCGTCACGCTCGATCAGCGGCCGCTTCATCAAAGCCGGGTGCGCCCGCAGCAGGTCCAGCGGCTCGCCGGCGCGCTCTTCCTCGCTCAAGCCCCTCCAAGTGGTTGACCGCGTGTTCACTAGCTTTTCGCCGAATTGCGCATGGGCGGTCTCCAGCAAACCCTCCGGCATGCCATCCGCGCGGATATCGACCAATACCGAATCCGGAAGCGCTTTCAACGCCTTGCGGCAGGTATCGCAGTTCTTGAGCCCGTAGATTTTCATGATGCCTTCATGCTCCCGATCCGGGATTCACACAATTTATGGTAGAATTCACCGGTTTCTCTTGATTTTCGTTCAGCCCGTGTAAAACTCTAGGTTGTTCGGCTTAACCATGTTCCCCGCAATCAGGGAACGGGCCGGATACCCCGGGGCATCCCGGGGCGACGTGCAAAGTAGAAGGAGACACGGGAAATGCCAAGCGGCACCGTGAAGTGGTTCAACACCACCAAAGGGTACGGGTTTATTGAACCCGATGAAGGCGGCAAGGATGTGTTTGTGCACATTTCAGCGGTGGAGCGGTCGGGCATGACCGGTCTCGCCGACAATATGAAAGTCGGCTATCAGCTGACCGAGGGCCGGGACGGCCGGCAAATGGCGGCCGACATCAAGGCGATGTAAGGTCTCATGCCTGCGCTGCGCCCGGACTTTGGCCGGGCGCAGGCACTGAGGGCGGTCTCAGCCCCGCCGCAGATATTCCACCATCACACAGGCCGGATCGCTGCTACGCAGCACCGTTTCCCCTGCCTTGGTCCAGTCGTCTGCCTGAAACTCCGGAAAAAAGGCGTCCGCCTCTTCAATGGTCAGGTCAACTTCGGTGACCAGCAGCCGGTCCGCCATCCCCAGCATTCCGCGATAGATCCCCTCGCCGCCGATGCCATAGACGCGCCGGTAGCCTTGGGCATAGGCTTCCTGCACCGCGGCCTCGATTGAGGGCAGCACGATCTCTGCCGCCTGCGGGTTGGAGGACACCACCAGATTTAGCCGGTTCTTCAACGGCTTCACCGGCAGGCTGTCCCAGGTGTTGCGGCCCATGATGATGGCACCGCCCAAAGTCTCGCGCTGAAACGCCTTCATGTCCTCAGGTGCTCGCCACGGAATATCGTTATCCTTGCCGATGGCACCGTTGCGCGCCCGCGCAGCGATCAGGGTAATCATGCCTGTTGTCCTTGTTCCTTAGACCGCCACCGGCGCTTTGATCACCGGATCGGGGTCATAATTCAGGATTTCAAAATCCTCAAAGGTGAAGTCGAAAATCGAGTTCACCTGACGCTTGATGCGCAGCTGCGGCAGCGGCTTGGGGCTGCGCGACAGCTGCAGCTGCACCTGCTCCACATGGTTCGAATAAATATGCGCATCCCCCATCGTGTGCACGAAGTCCCCGGCCTCGTAGCCGGTCACATGCGCCAGCATGGCCAGCAGCAGCGAATAGGAGGCAATATTGAACGGCACGCCAAGGAACATGTCGGCGGAGCGCTGATAGAGCTGCATATGCATCTTGCCGCCCGCAACCCGCACCTGCCACAGCGTATGGCAGGGCGGCAGCGCCATATCCGGCACATCCGCAGGGTTCCAGGCGGAGACGATCAGGCGGCGGCTGTCCGGGCTTTTGCGGATCATCTCCACCAGATCCGAAATCTGGTCGACACTGCCCGCACGGTACAGCGGCTCATCCCCGATGGTGCCCTCTGCCAGTTCCAGCTTGGGGAACCGGCGCCATTGGTGGCCGTAAACGGGGCCGAGGTCGCCATTCTCATCGGCCCATTCGTCCCAGATCGAAACGCCGTTTTCCTTCAGGTAGCGGATGTTGGTGTCCCCGGACAGGAACCACAACAGCTCATGGATGATGGAGCGCAGATGCAGCTTCTTGGTGGTCACCAGCGGGAAGCCGTCCGCCAAGGCATAGCGCGCCTGCATCCCGAAACAGGACAGCGTGCCGGTGCCGGTGCGGTCGTCTGACGGCACCCCGTTATCCAGAATGAACTGCAGTTGATCGTGATATTGTTGCATGGCCTGCTCCCTGCCCACTGGCGCTGGCCCGGTCTTACCTTCCGGACCGGGCGGGGCCAAGCGGGAATCCCTTGCGCCCTGCCCCTTGGGACATACTACATCTGGCCCACCCGGAATCAAAAGCCGCAAAATGAGCACAGGATCGTGACGGCAGCCCCCTCTTTGCCGCTTTTCCTTCTGCGCGGCCCGGTCAATACTGCGGGCAAAACCAATCAGGGGAAACCATCATGCCGCTTACCTATCTGCACACTATGGTCAGGGTGAAAGACCTGGAGAAATCCATGGCCTTCTTCGAACTCCTCGGCCTCAAGGAAACCCGCCGCTGGGACAACGAGCAGGGCCGCTTCACCCTGGTCTTCATGGCGCCTCCCGGCCAGGAGGACGCCCCGGTCGAACTGACCTATAATTGGGACGGCGACGAAGGGCTGCCCAGCGACAGCCGCCATTTCGGCCATCTCGCCTATGGGGTGGATGACATCTATGCCACCTGCCAGCACCTGATGGACAACGGCGTCACCATCAACCGCCCGCCGCGCGACGGGCATATGGCTTTCGTGCGTTCGCCCGACAATATCTCCGTCGAACTGCTGCAGAACGGCCCCTCCCTGCCCGCGGCAGAGCCCTGGGCCAGCATGGAAAACACTGGTCACTGGTAGGGTTGGCCACTAGGCCCGGTCTCTCGCAAGCCTGGTCACTGGCGGACCTCGTCACTGTCCGGTCTGGCTATTGGCAGAACCGGCCGCAGAGTGCGCTGGCCGTTGACTGCCAGCCCTGTATCTCTCTCGGGGTGCAGGGCAAAAGCCAACGGCGACGTTACCGCATGCCCGAAACGAGTGCAGCCGCCGCGAACTAAAGCCTGGAACGCAACTGGCACCCACGCAAAAAGCCGGCTCAGCCCTGCCTGGGCTGTCCGTGCAAAAACGCCTGTTCTATGCCTGTTGATACCGGGCGGAAAGGGCGGCTGCTTCTGCAGCCTCAGCCGTGGCCTGCGCGAGGCCCGGCGCCTTACCCTTCAATCCGGTCAGAGCACGGTTTCCCCTCATGCCCTGTCAGAGGCCTGCCGGTGTTCCCCGGCTGCGCGGCCTAATGCCTGCTGGAAAGTTTTCCCGGCAGACGCTTAGTAAATGTAACGGATCTGGTCGGACCAGTAGCGCTCCATGCGCTTCAGCGAGGCGGTAATATCCTCGATCCCTTCAGAGGAAATCACGTTCTTGCCTTCCAGCCCTTCGGCATGGCGGGAGAACAGCGCCGAAACGATATCGCGGATCTCGCGGCCGCGCTGGGTCAGGCGCACCCGTACAGAGCGGCGGTCAATCTCGCAGCGCTGATGGTGCATATAGCCCATTTCGACCAGTTTCTTCAGGTTGTAGCTGACATTGCTGCCCTGATAGTAGCCGCGGGTTTTCAGTTCCCCGGCGGTCACCTCGTTGTCGCCGATGTTAAACAGCAGCAGCGCTTGAACGGCATTGATTTCCAATACACCAACACGTTCAAACTCGTCCTTGATGACATCCAGCAGCAGACGATGAAGGCGCTCAAGCAGACCCAGCGCCTCCAGGTAGCCAGTCATGAAACCCTTGCGGTCCACCTGGCCAATTGGCAATTCCATACTCATTCGCATCTCCGACTCGAATTTGCTTCTGAGACAAGATGCCAACAATTCCCGAAAAATCAGTTAAGCCGGAATTTTATTATTTTTGGCGGGTTTGTGCGATTTCTGCAACCAGGGCGCGGAACCGCTCCTGCGGTTCCGCCTGGCCGGTCACCCACTGGTACAGATCCTGGTCGTTCTCGAGCAGCAGCTGGTCATAAAGATCCAGCTGCGCCGCGTCCATCTGCTCCAGGCTGGCAGCTGCATAGGCCGACAGCAGGATATCCATTTCCTTGATACCCCGGCGCATCGAGCGCATCTGCAGCCGCTTTAGCCGGGTGGCACGGTCTTCCTGCATCATCGGCCTCAGACGGTTTCCGGGGCCGGTGCGTCATTCACCTGCAGCAGGGTGCGCAGTTTCTTTTCCAGCCGCGCAGCGCGCTCGGCGTTCTGGCGCATCTCGCTGCGCAGCGAACGCAACTCATTCAGCACGCTGGCAAAATCACCGGCTTCAAGCTCCAGCGGCGCCGGTTCCGACATGCCTTCGCCTTCGCCGGTCAGCAGCCAGGACATCGACACGTTCAACAGGCCTGCCAGCATGGTAAGCTTGTTGGCACGCGGCTCCGACAGGTCCCGTTCCCAAGCGCTCAGGGTGGATTTCTTGACACCCAGACGCCGTGCCAGCTGGCCTTGGGTCATACCGGCGGCTTCGCGCGCCGCGGCAACGCGATCGCCGAAAGTTGCTGCATCCGGGCCGTACCAGTCTGTGTTCTGCTCAGTCATTGTCAGTTCTCCTAACTCAAAGTGCCAATGCAGCTTGATCGCTGTTTGGCGGCAACCTATGACAGTTCCGCAGAACATACAAACCGGGGCACCGCCAATGTCTTTCCTGTCCGAGACCTTATCCCGCGTCAAACCGTCGCCGACCATAGCGATGACCGCAAAAGCAGCAGAGCTGAAGGCGGCGGGACGTGACGTCATCGGCCTGAGCGCCGGTGAACCTGACTTTGACACACCGCAGAACATCAAGGACGCTGCGGTTGCCGCCATCGCCGCGGGCAAGACTAAATACACTGCCCCCGACGGCATCCCGGAGCTGAAACAGGCTGTCTGCGCCAAGATGAAGCGCGACCACGGGCTGGAGTACACGCCTGCGCAAGTCTCTGTCGGCACCGGCGGCAAGCAAACGCTTTACAACGCGCTGATGGCTACCCTGAACCCCGGTGACGAGGTGGTGATTCCCGCCCCCTACTGGGTCAGCTACCCCGACATGGTGCTGCTGGCCGGCGGCACGCCGGTGATTGCCGAAACCTCGCTGCAAACCAATTTTAAGCTGACCGCTGATCAGCTCGAGGCCGCGATCACCCCCAAGACCAAATGGTTCATCTTCAACTCACCCTCGAACCCGACCGGTGCGGGTTACAGCAAGGCAGAGCTGAAAGAGCTGACCGACGTGCTGATGCGCCACCCCCATGTCTGGGTGATGACCGACGACATGTATGAGCACCTCGCCTATGACGGGTTCGAATTCTGCACCCCTGCGCAGGTGGAGCCCGGCTTGTATGACCGCACTCTCACCTGCAACGGTGTCTCCAAGGCCTACGCGATGACCGGCTGGCGCATCGGCTATGCCGCCGGCCCTGAAAAGCTGATCGCAGCCATGCGCAAGGTGCAGTCGCAGTCCACCTCCAACCCCTGCTCGGTCAGCCAATGGGCCGCGGTGGAGGCCTTGAACGGCACTCAGGACTTCCTGGCCCCCAACAATGAGAAATTCGTGCGGCGCCGCGATTTGGTGGTCTCCATGCTGTCCGAAATCGACGGCATCACCTGCCCGGTGCCGGAGGGCGCGTTTTACGTCTACCCTTCCATCGCCGGGCTGATCGGTAAAACCACGCCTGCGGGCAAAGTGATTGAAACCGATGAGGGTTTCGCCACCGCCCTCCTGGAGGAAGCAGACGTCGCCGTGGTGTTCGGTGCCGCCTTCGGCCTGTCGCCCAACTTCCGCGTCAGCTACGCCACCTCCGACGAAGCACTGGAAGAGGCCTGCCGCCGCATCCAGAAATTCTGTGCTTCGCTGACGTAAACAGGAGACAAGAGCATGAGCGCCGATCTGCCGGATTACTACTTCCGCGTCCGTGAGAACGGCGCTTTTGTCTTCCGTGTCGATACCGAGAACCGCAACCGGCGGATCGAGATGGACCAGATCGCCGTGGTGAACATCCGCAACGGCGAGATCAAACCGCACGGCCAGCGCCAGCTGAGCGAACAGGACCTTGCTGAGATCAAGTACTGGATGGAAGCCCGCGCCGCCACCCTGGCGGCCCGCGATATTGACGACATCCACCGTGCCATCGACCATTTGAACCTCACCGCCCACTGGGCCAACAGCCGCGCCACGGATGCACAGCTGGAGGAAGTCACCGATGCGCTCCTGATGGCCATGCACGACCTGCGCAACGTGCTGGTGCGCAAGAAGGCCGACCGGCTGATGAAGGAACGCGGCGGGGAATAGGCACTGGCCGCCGGCTCAGCCGCAATACAGCGATCTGACAGAATAAGAACGGTACCCGGTTTGCACCTGCGGCTGGCCCGGTTCCGTCGTATTCGGCGGGTGCCTGCGCAGGTTCGGGCTTTCCAGAACAAACAGGCTGCGCTGCCACCGCGCGTCCGGCGTGCCCGGCTCCACCCCTGTCAGCCGCAGCCGCCATCTCAGATGCAACCCAGCCCTTGCCTGCGCATCACCGCCCAGACCGAAACCGCGGCGGCCCTGCGGCACAGCCTGCTGCGGTGCCATCCCCTCCAAGCTGGCAACCTGACAAACAAACTGGCCTTCAACCTCCGCCCGCAGACCGCCGCGCGGCAGCTCCCGCGTCAGCGTCACCATGTGGCCGGCCTTGATCCCCGTGCCGCGGACCGCAAACTCCAGCGGCTCAGGCAATTCAAAAAACCCGGTGTCCGGCCCGAACAACCGCGCCTCGCCCAGCCAGCCGGCGCCGCCGGCGAAACGCAGCGCATAGCGTCCGGGCGGCACCAGAACCTTAAAGAACTTCCCGCCCCGGATATAGGCCGCCAGCGCATCACCTTTGCTGCCGGACAGCACCAGGAAATAGTCGTCACCTTCAGGCGTCCTGACCTGCAGGGGAAAGACAGCGGGCAGCCCGCTGCGGTTCCACATCAGCCCGGCTGGCGGGCGTTCCGGTTCACCGTCCCCGGCGGCCACTGCCGCAACGCTCCAGAAAAGCGCCAGCAGCCCGCAGAACAGGCACGCTGCAGCCGCGTGGAGCACCCCCCTGCTGCCCGCGGGCGCAGACTTATCCGGTCCGCTCCCCAGCCATTTTTTGCAATCGATCGAGACAAAGTTCATTTCGGCATTTGACATTTGGAAACCATGCGCCCCGGATAGAGCCATGCCCTTCCGCCTTGCAAACAAACCCACCGGAAACGAGCGAGCCTCTGCTTTCGCTCTCACCTCGTCGCTAAGCGTCTGACTGCTCGACGGTTTTCAATCCCACGATGGCTCCGCAGGCCTGCTTTATACCGCTCATGATTTCCAGCGCCACACCTAGCTCCTCGGGTTCCAGCTCCAGCTTTGCCAGAGCTTCTGAGAGTTCACCCAACGCTTCCGATTGCTGCGCAATCGCATTCAGCAGATCTGCCAGCGATTCCGCGTACTGCTGTCCGGGCTTTTCCGGGTCCGCATCGTAATCCTCCAGAATACGAAGCTTGGCCAAAACACCCAGTTCGGTATTTTGCATCAGTTCCGAAGCCCCAAAGGCACGAAACTTCTCGGCCAGTTCAGACGCCCGGCCAGAGATCTCGGACAGTGTCCCGACCATCTCCTCGGCCGTAACATTCAGGTAGCTGCGGTAGGCGGCATCAAGCGTCTCTTCCAGATCCAGCGCTTCGACAACGGCTATGACAACGCCTTGGTCAGGGTTGTTGCGTGTTTGCGCTTCAAGAATTCTCTTGCCGTATTCCTCATAGACGTCCTGCGCCTGTGCAGCCAGCCAAGCAAGGCAAAGCCCGAGAACAGCCAGGGAAACCAAGTTTACCGGGGTTCTTCGCATTACTCGCCTCCTTTGCACAACGTGCGCAGCCGTGCCTGCCGGAATTCCAGTTGACCGCTCTCCGGGAGATACGCGCCAAACTTAGTTGGCTCGTACAATCTGCATTGCTCTTGCAGGATCGCATCCCAGGATTCCGCCGTCATCCCGCCCTCGGAAACCAGCTTTTCAATATAGTCGAACCGCAAATTCCATAGATTATATGCCTCTGTCTGGCGGTCCCCGTCGCTGGTGGAGGCCATAACTGACAGCAGATCGTTGGCATTGCTTGCCAGTTCCCGGCGCACTTCGAATGCATTGCCAAGATTCAATGCTTTATTTGCAGCGGATAACTGGCAGATGGCTACAATTGCAGCCACCAGGGTAACCGCTACACCTGCCTGCGCGATACGGATAGGGTCATCGAACACAACCAGACACTCCGCCAAGAAAGTCCACACTCGTTACAAGGGCACCGAAAACGAAGGCACCCGCCCGTGCGCCACTTCCAATACGATACAACTAAAACTTGATTTTCGCCAGCAGGAACCAAAGTCAGCCGTCCGGGCCGTCCCTTGGGAAACGGAAGCCGCCGCTGTACCGTTAAAGTATAGCAGCAAGGCTCCGTTCACCTGACATTCAGAAACAAGGGTTCTTCCGGTCATATCCGCCGGAAGCATCTGAAGAATTGCCCGGCACCTCAGGACGCTTTGGCGCCTGCCGCGTCCTTCATCGCGTCCACGCCCTTCTTCCACAGGTTGCCCTGCCACAGTTCCTCCAGCCCGGTCTCACCGCTGGCGCCCTTGGTGGTCAGGTAGTCATAATAGGACGTCGGCTTATGGCCGGTGATGTTGTAGAAATCCGGGCTGCAGCGGGTGTAGAAGCCGTTGGTCAGATACTCAAAGAATTCCGCCCGGGTGGCACCAAAGTCGGCCTCGAACTGTTCCATCGACTGGGCACGGTATTCGATGTCCTTACCCATCGCGCGGCCCAGGTCCGCGGCAATTTCCGCCATCGACTGCGGCGCCGGGCCGGTGATGTCATAGAACTTGTTGCCGTGCCGCTCCGGCCCTTCGGCCAGAACCACCGCCGCCGCCTCGGCAATATCGCGGGTAGCGACAAAGGAGTTGCGCATGCTCCCC
Organism: Leisingera sp. JC1; assembly: GCF_001679925.1. Taxonomy (GTDB): domain Bacteria; phylum Pseudomonadota; class Alphaproteobacteria; order Rhodobacterales; family Rhodobacteraceae; genus Leisingera. Next base: position 74,078 of record NZ_LYUZ01000046.1, read on the forward strand.
AGCGGGTTGGAGAACCAGCCTTCGTTTTCAATGGTTTCGCAGTCGGTCTTCAGCAGGTGGTTCATGAAGAAGTTGTTGCGCAGCGCAGTGACAGTCAGCCCTGCATCGATCAGCGCCTTCTCCCCCCACCAGTAGTGCTGCAGCATCAAGGGAATGCCCGCACCTGGACGCGAGGCGTGGGTGTCCACGTCGTAGTCGGCGGTGTTTGTATCCGCGCCCATGCAGCTCACGCGCACAACATGTTTGATCTGATCTTTGCGCGCCCCCAGCGCCTTGCAGAAGTTCAGATGCCCCTCCAGCATCGGATCCAGCGAGGCGGAATAGACCGCCGATACGCCCTCCAGCGCAGCCTCCCAGGTGGCCGGGTCCGACAGGTCGAATTTCACCACTTCATCAGCCCCCAGCGCCTGCAGCTGTTCCGCCTTGGCATCGCTGAAGTAGCAGGCGCGCACGGTGAACTGCTGCCCTTGCGCCAGCCGCGCCACCAGCTCACGGCCGATGCGGCCGGTGGCCGAGGTGATAAGAACAATCGGTTTGGACATGGCAGAGCCTCCTGACGGCGCGGGCCGCTGCCCGGCGCACGGGGTTTCAAATCTGCGCAGACCCTACAGGCAAGCCGCCAGCTGCAGCCCCCGAAACCCGACGGGAAATGCACCGCATCCGCCACCCGCCGGACATGCAAAAAGGCCCCGCAATCCGCGGGACCTTTTCTGCGCTGTGCCGTCACCTGCGCGGCCGGAAGGGAATATGCGCCTCCCCCCGAAAGGCAAGAGGGGTGCAGCATGACGGTGCTCCAGCGGCTTTGGCCGGGATCAGCCTGCCTGGGTCAGAACGCCCGCCTCGATCGCTGCGCTCACTTCTGCCGCATCGGCTTCGCCATCCGCATTGGCGTCAATGGTGGCAAAGGTTTCCGCGGTCAGCTCAGGGAACGCCAGCTGAAGCTCTTCCAGCGAGAAAGTACCGTTGCCATCAGCGTCCAGCTCTACTGCCAGGTCCTTCGCAACCAGCGGCGAAGCGGTCAGAGCAGCAACAGCGGCGGCGGTCAGGGCAAACTTTTTCATGTGAGACACTCCAGTCATCATTTGGTTTGTTGCAGCCCGCGGTGTGTTCCGCGAGCCGTGGCAAACAGCTATGACGCGCCCTGGCGCAGCACCATCCCCCAACCGCATCCGGCTCGAAACCCGGCGCAACAGCGCCGTTTTTCTGTTTCAAATAAGCAGGTTACCGCCCTACCGGCCGGACCGGCCTTTGTCCGCGCAGGCCCGCAACCCCTTCCTGCGGCTTTCCGCTTGGCCAGCAGAGAATGCACCGGTGGCGGGAACCAATCCACGAGTTGCGATTCACGGTTTGCACCCGGCAACCAGGATCAAGGCCCCGCCGCGGAAAAAATGCTAGACTCAGTTCTTGCGGCACCGGGCCCAAAGGCCCGCCGGAGCAACGCAGACATGAAACCGAAGATCGAGAAACTGAACGCGCTGGGATCCCGCTATGCGGATGCCATGGCGATGTGCGGCCTGGCCGATGACCTTCTCGACCCGGACCTGCTGGACGCCCGCCCTTTCCGCTTTGCCGAAGGCGAGCATCTCTGCTCCCGCGGCGATCCGGCGACCTGTCTCTGGATCGTGGTGGAGGGCTCCGTCGCGATCCGGGAAGACGGCCACACGCTGTTTGTCCGCCGCCGCAACGAGGTGGTCGGAGAGCAGCATCTGGTCGGCAACGGCTACCAGCGGATCTATGACCTGGTAGCGAATGAGACAAGCGTTGAAGTGCTGGTTGTCGACAAGGCCAAGATTGAACGGCATCCGGAAGCCGGGAAGATCTGGCGCAACATCGCCAAGATCATCTCGATCAAGCTGCGCGGCGCCAGCCGCCGCACCGCCTCGCTCAGCCAGCAGCTGGCCGATGACACCCGCATCCTGCACGCCTACACCAACGAATACGCGCTCAGCCGCCGGATGCAGGCCGGCGCGGGCCAGCAGACCGGCTATGCGGTGGACCGGGCGGTGATCTGGTTCTCGGACGTTGTCAACTTCAGCGGCTACACCACCAGAACGCCGCCGGAGCGGATCGCCGACATCGTGCAGCGGTTCTTCAACGCCCAGACCCAGCCGATCCAGCAGCATGGCGGCCATATCGACAAATTCATCGGCGACGGGCTGATGGCGTTCTGGGTGCTCGGCTCCGCCACCGACTCCGCCCGCAGCATCTGCACCGCCGCCCTTCGCGCCGCCGAGGAGGCAGTGGCCGCCGTTGCTGACATCACCATCGGCAAGCAGGCGCTCGGCCTGCGTATCGGCCTGCACGCAGGCTACGTGCTCAGCGGCGATTTCGGCTCCGCCACCCGCCATCAGTTCACCCTGATCGGACCGGAGGTGAACAAGGCCGCCCGGCTGGAACAGGCGCACCAGGAAGACGTGATGGAGGGCGGGAAAATCGGGCCGGTCCGCATCAGCCCGGAACTGCGCAGCGAGCTGGGCGGGATCGACCAGAAGCGCTATGGAAGCAAATTCGCCGTCCGCGCCAAAAACATCGGCACGCTGGAGTTTTTCACAGGCTGACAGACCGGGGCGGTTTTACTCGGCGATATCCTCCGCCCACAGCTCCGGCTTCTCCCGGATGAACCGTTCCATCAGCGCGATGCAGTCCGGATCATCGGCAATCACCACCTCGACCCCCTTGGAGCGCAGGAAGTCCTCGTTGCCGCCAAAATTCTGCGTGTCGCCAATCACCACCCGCGGGATGCCGAATTGCACGATGGTGCCGCTGCACATCATGCAGGGCGACAGCGAGGTATAAAGCACCGTGTCCCGGTAACTCTGTTGCCGCCCGGCCTTGCGCAGCGCGTCCATTTCGCCATGTGCAATCGGATCGCCCTTCTGCACCCGCTGATTGCGCCCCTGCGCCACCACCCGGCCGCCGCGCGCCAGCACCGACCCGATCGGGCAGCCGCCCTCGTCAAATCCCGCCTTGGCTTCCTCATAGGCAATGCGCAGCAGGCGCTTGTCGTCGTCTGTCATCATGGGAAACGGCCTCTTTCTGAATGAATACAATGCTCTTGAGGAACCCTGCCTGCGGGGCACCGGGCGGTCAAGCCGCTGCGGCCATGCTTTCCCCAGGCTGGAGCGGAACGCCATGCCGTGCCAAACTGTCAGCGGCCGGGTGCCATCCGCGCCGCAAACAGGAAGGGCCACCATGTATGTCGCAGGATTTGTAATCCCCGTTCCCGAAGAAAACCTTGAGGCCTACAAGGCCTGGGCCAAAGCCAGCGCCGCGCTTTTCAGGGAATACGGCTGCCTCGAAATCGTCGACGCCTGGGAGGACAACGTGCCCGACGGCCAGCAAACCGACTTCCGCCGCGCCGTGGCCGCCAAGCCCGGAGAAAAGATCGTGCTCAGCTGGCAGGTATGGCCCAGCCGGACAGAAATGGAACAGGCCGAGGCGCAGATTGCCAAGGACAGCCGCTTTGACATCCCGGTAGAAATCCCGTTCGACCACCGGCGCCTGATCCTGGGTGCCTTTAACCCGATCCACACTCTGGGACGGGAAGACGGCACAAGCTGACACTGGTTCATGCCTCAGGCGGCAGTGCCCACCTTCTGGATCGAGCGGCGCCAGAACCGCAGCATCAGGAACAGCCCGGCGCAGGTCAGGCCGGCAACCAGCCCCATCCAGACCCCCAGGCCTTCCCAGCCCAGCAGGAAGCCAAAGACATAGGAGGCCGGGATGCCCACCGCCCAATAGCTGAGCGCCGCAATCACCATTGGCACACCGGTGTCCTGCACCCCGCGCAGCAATCCCAGCGCCACCGCCTGCATTCCGTCCATCAGCTGAAACAGCGCCGCCGCCGCCAGCAGGCCGCCGCCGATCAGCAGAATCGCGTCCTTCTGCGGATCTTCCGCGTCCAGGAACAGCGACATCAGCGGGTCCGGAATGGTCAGGAACAGAACAATTGCCACCGCCGACACCGCCAGCGACATCACCGTCACCGCCTTGCCGCCGCGCGCCAGATGCTCGCGGTCGCCGCGGCCAAAGGCATTGCCTGCCCGGATGGTGGCGGCGTTGGACAGCCCAAGGTGCACCATGAACGTCAGCCCGCCCAAAGAGATCGCAATGCCATGCGCCGCCAGCGGCACCGTGCCCAGCCAGCCCATCAGCATGGCTGAAGCCGCAAACAGGCTGGCCTCCGCCAGGGTCGTCAGCCCGATCGGCGTGCCCATGCGGAACACCTTGCCCAGCATCTCCCAGTCCGGCCGGTGGAAGTTCTTCAACAGCTCATGCTGCGGCAGAACCTTCAGCGCATAGGCCAGCACCAGCACAAAGGACACGCCATTGGTCACCAGTGAGGCGATCGCCGCCCCGGTGATCCCCAGCTCCGGCGCGCCCCAGTTGCCGAAGATCAGCGCATAGTTCACCAGCGCGTTGATCACCGCGGCAAAGACCGACAGCCACAGCACGATCTGGGTGCGCTCCAGCGCTGCGAGGTAGGACTTCGCGACCATGTACAGCAGCGCCGGAAACAGCGACCAGCCGGCAATCCGCAGGTACTCCGCCGCGTCATGCGCCACTTTCGCCTCCTGCCCCAGCGCCAGCAGGATCGGCTCCGACCACCACAACAGCGGCATCGCCGCCACGCCATAGGCCAGCGACAGCCACAGCCCCATGCGGGTCGAGCGGCGGATCTGCCGCTCCTCTCCCGCGCCGGCCGCGGCCGCCACCATCGGCATCACCGCAAAGGCAAAGCCGGAGCCCAACAGGAAAATCGAGAAGAAGTAGGATGAGCCCAGCGTCACCGCTGCCAGCTCCGCCACCCCGTACCAGCCCAGCATGACGGTATCGGTCAGGCCGATGGCAAACTGCGCCACATGGCCGCCGATCAGCGGCAGGCCCAGAACGGCAATCGCCCGCACGTGGCCGCGCAGAGGCATCTCGGTGTGTTTGGTCGCTAACGTACTCATCCCGCCAGCCTTAGGCGCCCCCGCACGCCCCGGCAAGAGAAGAGTTTCCTTGCCTGCGCACAGGCCCATGGTGGTATTCTGCACAGGCAACCCTTCGCAGGAGCCCTTTTGAATGACCGACGCCTTTGCCCAGCTGATCCCCGATGCCCGCGCCTTTCTGGCGGAGCTTGCGCAGAACAACAGCCGGGACTGGTTCACCGCGCACAAGGACCGGTACGAGGCGCAGCTGAAATCCCCCGCGCTCCTGCTGATGGACGAGGTCGCACAGGCGATCAGCCGCCGCAGCGGCGCGCAAGTCACCGCCAAGCTGTTCCGCCCGCAGCGCGACGTGCGGTTTTCCAAGGACAAGACGCCGTACAATTCCCATCTGCACATGATGTGGACCCTGAACGGCGCAGGCTGTGCGCTGTTCTTCGGCATCGCACCGGATTATTGCACCGCTGGCGGCGGCATCATGGGCTTCAGCAAGGCGCAGATGCCGCGCTGGCGGCAGGCCATCGACGGCGCCTTCGGCGATGAAACCGCGGCACTGGTGGACATCCTCGCGCTCAAAGGGTTTGCAGCCAGGGACCCGGAACTGAAACGCGTCCCCGCCCCCTATGGCAAGGCCCATCCCCACGGCGCGCTGCTGCAGCGCAAGTCGCTGACGGTCTGGCATGAGATGAACGCGCAAGAGCAGGCCGCCCCGATGGGCGCGCTGATGTCTGCCTATCTGACACAGGAGCCGATGTTCGCCCTGCTGGACAGTGCTTTGGCGGGGTAAGGCTCCTTTGCTGGACTAAACTTTGCTTCAGCTTTCGCCTGACGAAGCAGTGCTCCCTTTTCTTTCTCTCCTGCGGAGAGCATCGGCATCCACCTTGATGAGCCTGAGCAGCATAAACGTAACCACTGGAGGAAAAACCCACACAAGCCAGGGGGCAAAGAAACGGGCACGGCTGCTGTCTAGATAAATTTCAGGCTCGTAAAAAACGTAGTAAATCAAGACAAGCTCTGTCGTGAGTACCGTGCAAAAAAGGAAAAACAGCACCCTCATAGCTTTGGGCTTACTGATAAACCAACACAAGTCACTCAAGGACGGCATCGCCTCTGCTCCTTTCTGGAATTCTCAAAGTTCACATTTATGCAATCAGGAAGCATTGTTGCGGCAAACCCAAAATGTGCCCAATAACAAACGGCAAGGCGATCACTTTCAAATGCTTTCCTCTCACCTGCTGCGCGGGCTCGTCGCTCTTACAACGCCCGCAGCATGATCTGGCTGGCCAGCACCGCCACCACGGCGCCGGCAAGGATCTCCAGCACCGCCGCCGCGCGCAAGGCACCAGTGCCTTCCATCTGCGCCAGTGCGCCCTTGCGCATTGTGACGGCCGCAACCGCCACCGCGACCGTCACCGTGGCGGTGCCCAGCCCCATGGCAAAGGCACCGGCGATCCCGGCCCACAGAACCCCCATCCGCCAGGTCAAGAGCAGCAGGAACACCGCGCCGGTGCAGGGCCGCAGCGCCACCGCGCCGATGATCGCCAGCGCATCGCGCAGCGACTGCACATTGGCAGCTTCCTCCACCGTCGGCCCGTGCCGGTGCCCGCAGGAGGCGCAGACCCCGTCATCATGATCATGATCGTGTTCATGATCATGGCCATGCCCATGGTGATGGTGTCCGGCATGGCCTGCCACCTGAACGGTGCGGCTGCCCAGAAGCCGCCGCAGGCCCCGCACCAGCAGCCACACTCCTACCAGCGCAATCAGCCCGTATGACAGCGGCGCCAGCACATCCTCCGCCGCATTGGTCAGCTGCTCACGTCCCCAGTCCAGCAGCATCAGCCCGCCCGCCACCAGCAGAACGGCTGTACCGGCCTGCGCCAGCGAGGACGCCAGCGCCAGCCCCGCCAGCCGCATGAGCGGCACCGGCTTGCCCATGCCGTAACCGCCAATCACCAGCTTGCCATGTCCCGGCCCGGCAGCATGAAAGAACCCGTAGGCAAAACACAGGGACAACAGCGCCAACAGCGCCCCCGGTTCCCCGGCACGCAACGCCCGCAACCCCCGCGCCATTGCATTCTGCGCCTCGCGCTGGCCCTCGGCAGCCCAGGCGGACACCATTCCGGACCCGCCAAAGCCCCAAAGCCACACCGCCAGGGCCGCCACAAATAATGCCGCAATTGTTAAGAAAATCTTCACCTTACGCGCCGCAGCTCAAGCGCACGGTATCGGCAAATGCTTCACCCACCTCCGGGTAAGCCTCCTCTGCCTGATTTGCCGGCATCGCATAGAGCAGCTCTTCCACCAGGGTATAAGCCTGATCGAGGTTGGGCGGGGTGATACTGCCCTGGCAGCCGCCGCTAACCTCCAGCCCCTGATTCACCGTGTAGGCGGTGTAGTAGGTCGGATCATAGGCCTTGATCACCACCCCGTCCGCTTCCTGGGGCTGTGTCAGAACCCGTCGGTGCCGGGTGGTGATCCGCCCGTCCTTCACCTCGGTCGACAAATGCTCAGGCGCGCCCAGGCCCAGCGCCTCGCCGTCCAATGTCAGGTAAGTATCGCCCTGAAACCCCTCGCTCCAGGCCAGGTCAAACCCTTGCAGCTGTGCCAGTTCCTCCGCCGTCAGGCTGCCGTCGAAATCACTGTCCAGCCCCCGGTCCTCAAAGATCAGCAGCGAATAGAATTCATCATAGGCCCAGGTGATCTCCACCGCCTGCAATTGCCCGCCGTCCGAGACCACCAGTTTCATTCCGGTGTCGACAAAGATATGCGGATGCGCCCCGGCGCCCGCAGGGGCCAGCAGCGCAAGTGCCAGAAGTGGAGCAAGATGTTTCATGCCCAAAGACTTAAGCCCAGTTCGGCGCCCCCGCAAGCGCGAGGCCGCACCGCAAGCGGGGATCAGCGCGTCCGTGTTTCAGGATGCAGCGCCTTACCCAGGATGTGATCGGACTGGTGGATCACATGATGCGCCTGGCCGACAATCAACGGATCCGGTGCCTGCGCGATCTCCGGATCCTTGCCCGGATAGTCCAGCGAAGCCAGGAAGTGCCGCATGCAGTTCAGCCGCGCCCGCTTCTTGCAGTTCGACTTGATCACCGTCCAGGGCGCATCCGCGGTGTCGGTGTAAAAGAACATCGCCTCCTTGGCCTCGGTGTAATCGTCCCATTTGCCAAGCGAGGCCTTGTCGATCGGCGACAGCTTCCACTGTTTCAGCGGATCGGTCTCGCGCGAGACAAACCGACGCTTCTGCTCTGCCTGCGTGACCGAGAACCAGTATTTGTAAAGCCGGATGCCGGACCGCACCAGCATCCGCTCAAACTCCGGCGCCTGCCGCATGAACTCCAGGTATTCATTCGGTTCGCAGAAGCTCATCACCCGCTCGACGCCCGCCCGGTTGTACCAGGACCGGTCATAGAAAACGATCTCGCCGCTGGTCGGCAGATGCTGCACGTAGCGCTGGAAATACCACTGCCCGCGCTCCTCATCCGACGGCTTGTTCAAGGCGACCACCCGGGCAGAGCGCGGGTTCAGATGCTCAGTGAACCGCTTGATGGTGCCGCCCTTGCCTGCCGCATCGCGCCCCTCGAACAGCATCACGAATTTCCCGCCGGTCTCCTGCGCCCACAGCTGCACCTTCAGCAGCTCCGCCTGCAGCCGCGCCTTCTCCGCCTCATACGCCTTGCGCGCCATTTTCTTGGGGTACGGGTACTTGCCGCTCTCAAACGCCCGGCGGATGTCCTCGGCACTGGGCCCGCGGGCCTCCCCGGCGGGTTTCGCAGGCATCTGCGCTGCGGTGCTGTTCACGGTCTTCTCTGCTGCGGCGTCCATCAAACACTCCCTCTTTCATTCTGCGCCGCAACCTTACCGCCTCCGGGGCACCCCCGCGCTGACCTGCATCAAAAGATACGCCATCCGCACAACAAAAGCGGCCGCAGCGGGCCGCTTGATCCTTTTCATCCGGCTGAAAATATCCTTGGGCGAGGCCGAAAGGGGCCGAGGGGCAAAGCCCCTACGTGTGCCCCCAATCGTCCGGGTTCTCCGAATTGTTCGGGCTCAGCCCCAGCACATCCCCCTTGGTGGAGCACCCTAGCCCCAGCACCGTCCGGTTCGCATAGGAGAAATAGGCAGTCACCTGGTTGATCTCCAGGATTTCTCCGTCGTCGAACCCAGCCTCCCGCAAGGCGTCAATGTCCGCCTCGCTCACGCTGGCAGGCTCCTCGGTCAGCATCCGCGCATAGCCCATCGCCAGCACCTGCGCAGGCTCCAGCGGGGCAGCACCCGGATCGCGCGCCTCGATGGCGGACCTGATCGCCAGCCCGCGCTCCTCATCCCCCAGCAGCCGCTGCAGCCCGGCAAAGTGATGCTCGACGCAATAGGCGCAGTCATTCAAGGACGACACCCAGACCCCAAGCACCTCCAGAAACCATTTCGGGACCTTGTTGCCGGTGTGGTGCAGCACGTTCTTGTACAGCGCCATATGGCCTTCCATTGAATGCGGCCGCAGGGAGTGCACCATCATGATGTTGTCGACATTGTCGCCCGGCCCGGTCACCCGTTCATACAGCTTCTTCAGCTTGCCGGTTGCCTCTTCAAACGGAACGGTCCTGATCCAGGCCATGTGCTTCTCCCTGATTGTCTGGTCCGGAGAGTAACTGGATCTGACACCGCGGAAAGGAGAAACCGAGCGTCACAGATGTTCTGCCTGGCGGCACCGCCGCCCCGCGCCTGCCTGCCCCCCCGGCAGGCGCGTTCACCGGCTCAACCAGACGCAGCGGCAATCATCAATCCCGCCGGGTGCCAAGCAGCCCCGTCACGTCTGCGCCCGCCCAGGCAGGCGCGGGTCTCCTTGCTTTACTTCGCCGCCTCCCGCGCCACCGCGGCAATGGCTGCCCGCACATCCGCCTCGCGGCTGCGGTGGTTGGTGATGGCGGCGCGCAGCATCACCCGGCCGTCTGCGCGGGTGGTCGAGAACACCGCCTCGCCGCTCTCCTGCAGGGTCTGGGCGATATCCGCATTCAGCGCTGACTGCGCCTCCGGCGCCAGATCGCTGCGCGCGGTGAACACGCAGACATTCGACACCACCGGCGCCCCCAATTCCATAAGGGGCTGCGCCGCCACCTCAGCGGCCATGAACGCCGCCAGTTCGCAATTGCCGGTAATCGCCTCGGAAAACGCCGCCTCGCCATAGGTCTCCAGCGCCGTCCACACCTTCAGCGCCCGGTTGCCGCGGCTCAGGTCGATGCCGTAGTCGCAGAACCACGGCTCGCCGCCCGCCAGCCCGCGCTCGGCCCCTTCCAGGTAGGATGGCCGCGCCGCAAAGGCCGCCCTGTGCTCGTCCTCATTGCGCAGCAGCGCCATACCGCAGTCGTAGCCCACGTACATCCACTTGTGGAAATCCAGCGCAATGCTGTCTGCCCGCCCGATCCCATCGCTCAAAGACCGCCAGGGTTCCTCCGCAATCCGCGTCCAGGCGCCAAAGGCCCCGTCCACATGCAGCCACAGCCCCAGATCTGCTGCCGCATCCGCCAAGGCATTCAGGTCGTCAAACAGCCCCAGGTCCACGGTGCCCGCGTTGCCGACCACCAGAAAGGGCAACGCGCCTGCAGCCTTGTCCTCTGCTACCATCCGGGCCAGGGCCGCGCAGTCCAGCTTGCCCTCCGCCAGCGGCACCTTGCGCAGGTTGTCCGAGCCGATGCCCAGCAGTTCCACCGCCTTCAGCGTCGCATTGTGCACGCCCTCGCCCGCATAGGCGGTCAGCCGCACCGCGCCCTGCCCGGATTTGCGCAGATCCTCCATGACCCGCAGCCGCGCCGCCTGAAAGGCAATCACCGTTGCCTGCGAGGTGCCGGTCACCAGAATGCCGCTGGCGCTCTCCGGCATGCCCATTCTGGCCCGCGTCCAGTCCACCACCGCGCGCTCCATATAGTTCGCGCCATGATCGCGGCCGCCCATATTGGCATTGACCGCCGCCGCCGCGAGGGAGCTGATAAGGTCCGAGGCCAGCCCCGACCCCTGCACCCAGCCCCAGAACCGCGGATGAATATTGCCACCGTGATAGGGCAGCACGTCGCGGATGATCCGGTCCACCGTCTCCCGCGGCCCGCGCGCCTCCGCCGTCACCGCATAGCGCGCATCGATATCCTCCGGCACCGGCTGCCAAGGGTGCTCTGCCGCCTGCTGCATCTGGTCCAGCGCCGCCTCCAGCATCCGCTGCGCCTCCGCCCGGAATGCCGCCCAGTCCTGCGTCCTGATCCCCTTCTCAGCCACCTGCGCGCCCTCCTCCTGCCTGCCGCTGGCGGCAGGTTTAGCCCGCAAATGCTGCAGATGCAGCAGTATTTTCGGAACTGCGGCAATCTGAAAACTGTGGTTCGGGATTTTGCGAGCCGCCTTGCTTGCGCACCTGCGGAACGCCGGCAACACAAACTGCAAAAATGCCTTCCCGCATAACGGCAGCGCTGGCACACCCGGCTCAACACAGGGTAATGCTCCCGTGTTTAAGACAGGAAATTCACATGTTCAGAGATTCCGCCCTCTTCGAATTCCGCGGCCCCTTTGGCATTCCGGTACAGATCGGCAGCAGCATCATCTTCCTGGCGTTCCTGTTTCTGTCCGTGGGCGGAGACCCAGCCTATATTGCTTATGACATCGTCTTCCTTCTGATCCTGATCCTGTCCATCTTTCTGCATGAGCTGGGACATGCCTGGGGCTGCCGGGTGCAGGGCGTCAGTGTGCGCAGGATCATGATCTACGGCGGCGGCGGATTTTGCGAACACGACCCCGCCACCCGCTGCGAAGACGAGCTGATCGTCGCCATGGGTCCCATCGTTAACCTCGCGCTCTGGGCCATCTGCAGCCTGCTGGTGCCCTATGCCGCAAACCCGGACCTCTCCTGGGCGCTGGAGGCCGCGGCCGACGTCAATATCATCCTCGCCGTTCTCAACATGCTTCCCGTCATGCCGCTGGACGGCGGCCAGCTGTTCCAGCTGGCCCTGATGCGCATCCTGCCTGCGCAGCTTGCCACCCGGATTTGCGGTGGTGTCGGCCTGCTGATTGCGCTTGCCTGGATTCCGATGATGATCGCCTGCATGTATTACTTCGGCTTCTTTTTGCTGTTCTTTCCGCCAATTGCCTGCACTGGCAGATGCTGCGGCTGGAGCGCTGAGCTGTCAGCCCCGGGGCTTATCCACAGCCCCTTGCGTCCCTCTTCCACCCGGCCCCAACACCTGCCATAATGGCCGCCAATCAACACCAAGGAAGAGCAGCTCCCGCACATGGCCGACGACCTCCTCAGCACGCCCGCTTCTGAGACTTATGACGCGTCCTCCATCGAGGTTCTGGAAGGCCTCGAACCGGTCCGCCAGCGCCCCGGCATGTATATCGGCGGCACCGATGAACGCGCGCTGCACCACATGGTGGCGGAAATCCTCGACAACTCCATGGACGAGGCCGTCGCGGGCCACGCCAACCGGATCGAGGTGACGCTGCATTCCGATTACGCCGTCACCATTTCAGACAACGGCCGCGGCATCCCGATCGACCCCCACCCCAAGTTCCCCGACAAATCCGCGCTGGAGGTGATCCTCTGCACCCTGCACGCAGGCGGCAAGTTCTCCGGCAAGGCCTACCAGACCTCCGGCGGCCTGCACGGCGTCGGCTCCTCGGTGGTGAACGCGCTGTCGGATTCCATGGTGGTGCAGGTCGCCAAGAACAAGGAACTGTTCGAACAACGCTTCTCCCGCGGCCTGCCCCTTGGCCCGGTCGAAAAAATCGGCGCCGCTCCCAACAAGCGCGGCACCTTCGTGACCTTCCACGCCGACGAGCAGATCTTCGGCCATCACCGCTTCAAGCCCAAGCGCCTCTTCACCCTGGTGCGCTCCAAGGCCTACCTGTTCTCCGGCGTCGAAATCCGCTGGAAATCCGAAATCGACGACGGCGAGACCCCGACCGAGGCCACCTTCCACTTCCCCGGCGGCCTCAAGGACTATCTGACCGAAGTCCTCGGCAAATCCTCCGTCTACGCAGACCAGCCCTTTGCCGGCAAGGTTGAGTTCCGCGAGAAATTCGGCGAGCCGGGCTATGTCGAATGGGCGATCAACTGGACACCGTCGCGCGACGGCTTTACCCAGTCCTACTGTAACACCGTCCCGACGCCGGAGGGCGGCACCCATGTCACCGGCTTCTGGGCCGCGATCCTCAAGGGCATCAAGGCTTACGGCGAACTGGTCAGCAACAAGAAGGCCGCCCAGATCACCCGCGACGACCTGATGGCAGGCGGCTGCGCGCTGGTCTCCTGCTTCATCGCCGACCCGGCCTTTGTCGGCCAGACCAAGGACCGCCTGTCCACGGAATCCGCCAACAAGATGGTGGAAAACTCGGTCCGCGACCATTTCGACAACTGGCTGGCCGCCGACACCAAATCCGCCGGCGCCATCCTCGACTTCCTGATCCTGCGCGCCGAGGAACGCCTGCGCCGCAAGCAGGAGAAAGAGACCCAGCGCAAATCCGCCACCAAGAAACTGCGCCTGCCCGGCAAGCTGACCGACTGCACGTCGAAGGACCGCTCCGGCACCGAGCTGTTCATCGTCGAGGGCGACTCGGCCGGCGGCTCCGGCAAGGGCGCCCGCAACCGCGTGAACCAGGCGCTGCTGCCGCTCAAGGGCAAGATCCTCAACGTCCTTGGCGCCGCCTCCAACAAGCTCGGCTCAAACGCCGAGATCAACGACCTCTGCGAGGCGCTTGGCGTCGGTCTTGGCACCAAGTTCAACCTCGACGATCTGCGCTATGACAAGATCATCATCATGACCGACGCGGACGTCGACGGCGCCCATATCGCCTCGCTGCTGATGACCTTCTTCTTCACCCAGATGCGCCCGCTCATTGACGGCGGCCACCTCTACCTCGCCTGCCCACCGCTGTTCCGCCTGACCCAGGGCGCCAAGCGCGTCTACTGCCTGGACGAGGCCGAGCGCGACAAATGGCTGGAGAAGGGCCTGGGCGGCAAGGGCAAGATCGACGTCTCCCGCTTCAAAGGTCTTGGCGAAATGGACGCCAAGGACCTGAAGGAGACCACGATGGACCCGGCCACCCGCAAGCTGATCCGCGTCACCATCGACGAGGACGAGCCCGGCGAGACCGGCGACCTGGTCGAGCGCCTGATGGGCAAGAAACCCGAGCTCCGCTTCCAGTATATCCAGGAGAACGCGAAGTTCGTGGAGGAGTTGGATGTTTGAGGATTAAGCAGAATTGGGTAGTTTTTTTAGCTTCTTCAGAAACTGGCATGTTTTCCTAACTTGCCTCTATTTCGGATTCTGGGCTGGCTACTACAACCGTTTCTCCGCGCAAGGAGGTCATCTTCAACCCAATGAAATTGGAGATTTCCTTGCCGGGGTAGCCGGGCCGGTTGCGCTTTTTTGGCTCGTAATTGGTTACTACCAACAAAGAAAAGAGCTTCAGAATAGCTCAGATGCCTTAAGACTGCAGGCAGCCGAGCTTGCCAGCGCTACACGTCAACATACCTCTTTGGCCCGTTCGAGCCTTGAACAACTCAATTTTGAGAAGCAGAAATACGAACTTAGCGAGAAATCAAGACTGGCCTCTGAGCGAGGAAAGTTCGTAGTTTCACACGGCTCTTGTTGGCACAATGGAAAATTCGTCGAGTTCTATGTCGATGTAACGAACCTTGGTCAAGCAGTTGCTGACTTTTCCTTTCTGTTCCCAGCAGGTCTTATTCAGACTACTAGCGAGGCCAATGACAATCAAGAATTCGCGGAAATGGAGTATCCAGTTTGGGAGCGTTTCAAAGGCCGCAGGTATTGTTTCGCTGTAAGCAAAGGGCATTCAGGAAAAAAGTTTGATTTTCTTCTTACCTATACGAATGCAGACGGTAGCGAGCATTCGAAAACATTTGTATTCGAGTTCGATGCTGAAGGCGGAGAATACATGAAGGAATTCGGGTCTGACGGCTTTTTGGAAATTAGCTAGCAAGTAACTCTTCGGCAACCGTCCACCCTCCCGCAACACAAGGCCCGCGCCTGACCTTGGGGAGGCGTGAAGCGCCTTCCCGGGGGGAAGGTCAGGCGCGGGCCGTGCGGCTATCGCCCCACGTCCCAAGGGACATCTTGCCAGCTCCGCTCCTTGGCTTGCACGGTTGGGTGCGAAGGGCTCCGCCCGTCCGAACCTCAAACGCTCCCCCGGAGCGTTTGCCGCTGCGCGGACCGGTTCGAATTCCCGGGGGGAGTTGAGACCGTCTAGGAAACTGTCCGGGGGACAGTTTCAGGTCGAAACGGGCGGAGCCCAATCAGGCGCGGGCCGTGCCGCTGCGCGCCACGTCCCAAGGGGCATTGCGAAGTCTTCACACTTCAATGCGTTGACCGCACAACTTCCACATCTTCGTCTCCGAATCCTGCACGGCTACGCCTTCTTCTTTCAGCATTTCCAGCAAGGTCCTAGAAATGTGGCCTACATGCTCAACGTGACCGCCATAAATGCCGAGGGAGCGCCCAATCTCTGCATTCTTTAGGCCACCCTCAGGTGCCATTTCCAAAACAGTGCGAACCGCGGATTTCAAGAGAGCCATGGCTTGTTGCGCGTCAGCGTAAGCGTTGTTCAAATCGGTCATGTTCGATGTTCTCCAATAAATGACCTTCTTTCTCCCTCGCTACCGCACGGGTTGCAAGTGTTGCGCCAAACCCCAATCCACCGCACGCCCCGCTTGCGCGCCCTTAACCCCGCTCTGCCATACTCCAATCCGTCGCGACACACGGTGCGGACTGACACCCCGCATCAACAGGAGATACGGGAGCCCCCAAGACCGCCTCTTCATCGGGTGCAGGGGGTCTCCGCACAACGGAAGCTTTCGAGCGGACATGGGGGCTTGCGATCCCCTGCCCGGCCCTCCGCCTCCGGCCCCTCCGGGCCCTTGGCGGCGCCGCCACCTCTTCACCGGCCAGTCCATCACGGCCACACAAACAAAACGGCCCAACGGCCCCAGACAAGCAGACGGCCAGACAGACTGACTGACAGCCACCGGACAGGGACCCCCTCCCGCCCGGCCAAACCCACGCATCCGGTGACAGCTTCGTGAGGGCTGTTGCCTGAAACCGCTTTCCCTTCTTATGGTCAGGCCAGCCGATCACAGCAGGGAAACAGCCATGGCCTTCATCGCGGACAACCAGCTGCCCCTGCTCCTCTTGTTCTTCTTTGCGGGCCTGATCGGCACCGCCTTCCTGTTCCGCAAACCGCCGGGCCACCGCGCCTGGAAACTGGCGGACCTCGTGTGGGTCGTCCTCGGCGGCTTCGGCGCGCTGGTCGCGGTGATTTCCGGCATCTACGCCGCCGACTCCTCCCGGCTCGAACGCCAGATCGACATCGCCTATGCCGCCACCGCCGCCTTCGACCGCGACGCAGCCCGCTTCCGCCTGCGCTTCTGCGACCCCGCCTATGACGCCGACATCGCGGTCCTGTGCGAAAAGGTCGAATTCCTCTCCGCGTCTACAGCGGGCAACGCCGAACTGCCGCTGTTCATCGCAGTGACAGATGAGGTCGCGCCGCTGCAGGGCCTCAGCTTCCTGTTCGGCAGCCGCACGGAGAAGGCAGAAATGGCAGACATGGAGGCCAAGGCCGCCGCCTTCGACCCGGCGGCCTTCCTGGTCTTCACCGCCCTCGACGCCCCGACGCAGGCCGCTGTCGACACCATGCGCCGCAAGGTGCCTGCCATCGCCGGCGATTTCCTGATCATCGCCCGCGCCTATGACGGCCTGATCGCCCATGTCTCCAAGCTCAAGGAAGAATGGGAATACCTGCAGGACAACGCCCATATCCTGGTGCTGCAGATCATCGCGCTGTGCCTCGTCAGCTTCGCCGCTCCCTTCCGCCTCGGCAAATCCATTGTCGAGCTGCGCACGCGCCGCTAACCTGACCTGACGCCACAGGACCCGCCCATGCGCACATTCGACGAGATCCACGCCATATCCGCAGACCGCCACGGCGGGCCGGAGATGCTGGAAGAAAAGCTTTCCAAACCCGATCCCAAGGTGACGGAGTTGCCGGAGGACCGCTGGCTCGCCACCATGACCAAATGCATCTTCCAGGCGGGCTTCAACTGGAAAGTGATCGAGGCGAAATGGGACGGGTTCGAGGAGGTCTTTCACGGCTTCGACCCCGGTCCCTGCGCCTTCATGCCGGAGGACGAGTTCGACCGCATCCTCAGCGACACCCGCGTGGTCCGGAACGGCGCCAAGCTCGCCACGGTCCGGCAAAACGCCGCCTTCCTGATGGAGCTGCGCGATCAGGGCGGCGCAGGTGAGGTGCTGGGCGGCTGGCCCTCTACCGACTACATCGGGCTGCTGGACATGCTCAAGAAACGCGGAAGCAGGCTGGGCGGCAACACCGGCCAATACGCCATGCGCTTTGCCGGCCGCGACAGTTTTATCCTGTCCCAGGACGTCACCGCCCGCCTCATCGCCGAAGGCGTGATCGACAAACCCGCCACCTCCAAGACCGCTCTGAAGTCCGTGCAATCCGCCTTCAACACATGGATGGGGCGATCCGGCCGCTCGCTCACCGAAATCAGCCGCGTGCTGGCGATGAGCTGCTGAGGCAAAGCCCATATGATCCGCTGCCTGCTCCTCGCCCTGCTGTTCCTCGCTGCCTGCGGACGCCCGCTGACAGAGACCGAACGCGCCTATCTGGCCACCTTGCACGGTACCAGCCTCAACGCAGACAAGGTCCGCCTTGTCGAGGGCGCGCCCTTGGGGCCGGTCACCTTCCGCCGCATGCCGCGCCCGCGCGTCACCTGCCGCGAACGCATCCTGCCGCCCGTGAAGGACGAGATCGTCACCGCCAAACCCGCCGCCGTCGCGCTGTTCAACCGCATCTTCTTCACCCGCGACTGGTATCTGGAGAATTACCTGCCGGAACACCCGGACCGGCTGCATCTGGTGGAGGCGATGCTGCTGGCGCATGAGGCCACCCATGTCTGGCAATGGCAGAACCGCCGCCAGACCGGCTATTCCCCCTTGCGCGCTGCGGCGGAACACGGCCAGGACCGCGATCCCTATCTGTTCGACCTGGAAGGCGACCCCAGTTTCCTCACCTACGGGTTCGAGCAGCAAGGTGCCATCGTCGAGGAATACGTCTGCTGCCGTGCTCTCGCGCCGCAGGCCGCCCGCACCCAGCGGCTGCACCGGATGCTTTCCGGCGCCATGCCGGTCAGTCCGCTGCCGCAAAGCCGCGAGAGCGCGGTCTACCTGCCCTGGAAGGACGCGGAACTGAACGGCATCTGCGATTGATCCGCCGTTTTCATGCAATGAAAACGGCCATGAAAAATCGATTTTTCATGGCCGGAATTCGCGCCGAATTCCGGCGTTGGCCGCAACGTAGGGCTTGTCTTGACGCCGGATTTCCGGCCACAAATCCCGCAAGCAATCTGCAGGAGCCGCCCAATGACCCAATACGCTCTCATCATGCTGGCCGCGGGCCTGGGCATTCCGGTGCTGGCGGCGCTGAACGCGGCACTCGGCAAGCTGATCGGCTCCCCCGCCTCTGCCGCGGTGGTGCTGTTCCTGATCGCGCTGATTGCCACATCCCTTTACGCGCTGATCGCAGGCCCGCAAGCACTGGCCAGGATCCCCGCCGCGCCCAAGCACCTGCTGCTGGCCGGCGTGCTGGTCGCCTTCTACGTCCTGTCGATCACCTATGTGGCGCCGCATTTCGGCGTCGGAAACGCGGTGTTTTTTGTGCTGATCGGCCAGCTGATCTCGGCCGCCGCCATCGACCATTTCGGGTTGTTCGGCGCCCAGGTCAGCCCGCTGACCCTGACCCGCGCGGCAGGCATTTCGGTGATGGCGCTGGGGGTCTGGATCACCCAGATGGCCTGAGGAGCAGGCGGCGCCCTAGCCCGCCACCTTCTTCACGAACTGCGACTTCAGCCCGATCGGCCCGACGCCCGGCACCTTGCAGTCGATGTCGTGATCGCCGTCCACCAGCCGGATGCCGCGCACCTTGGTGCCGACTTTGATCACCGAAGACGTCCCCTTCAGCTTCAGGTCCTTGATCACCGTCACCGTGTCGCCGTCCTGCAGCAGATTGCCAACGCTGTCGCGCACTTCCTTGGCGTCGCCCGCGGCCTCACCCGCCGCCCATTCAAAAGCGCACTCGGGGCAGATCAGCAGGGCGTCCACCTGATAGGTGTAAGCAGAGGAGCATTCGGGGCACGGCGGCAAGGTATCAGTCATGCCCCGCCAATAGCCCGGAAACCGGCGCAAAGCCAGAGACAGATCTGCTCCTGCCTGATCCTGCTTGCGCTATACTGCCCCGGACCAGCGAGAGGCCAGGCGCATGACCGGCAAGATAGAAGACCACTACAGCGGAGGCGGCAGTCTGGCCGCCCGGATCGCCGAAGACCTGCGCGCCAAGGGGCTGGAGTCTTCAAGCCTCACACCCGCCGATTTCTCGGCACTGGATGAATTCCACTTCCGCGGCCGCGCCGCCACGCTGGAACTGGCCGCACAGATGCGTCTGACCGCGCAGTCCAAAGCGCTCGACATCGGCTCCGGCCTTGGCGGTGTCTCCCGTACCCTTGCAGAGACCGCGGGCTGCCATGTCACCGGCCTCGACCTGACGCCCGAACTGTGCGCAGCGGCGGCAGAGATTTCAACTTGGCTGGGCCTCACGGACAAAACTGACTTCATGCAAGGCGATGCCACGGAGCTGCCCTTTGCGGACAATAGCTTTGACGCCGCGATTACAGTGCATGTGGCGATGAACATTCCGGCCAAAGACCGGATGTATGCCGAGGCCCGCCGCGTGCTGCGCCCCGGCAGCGTGTTTGCCGTCTATGACATCCTGCAGGGCGGCGGCGGCGGAATGATCTTTCCTGCGCCCTGGGCGGCGGAGCCGTCGATCAGCCATTTGGCGACCCCCCAAGAGATGGAAACCCTGCTGTGCCAGGCCGGCTTCAAGCTGCTGGACAGCATTGAATCCACCGCAGAAAGCCTGCGCTGGCTGGAGGAGCGCACCGCCGGCACGGGTCCGCCGCCGCCGGTGCCGATCACTACCCGATTGCTGTTCGGGGAAGGGTTCAAACAGATGGTGCAAAACCAGCTGCGCACCCTGCGCGAGCGCCGGATGCTGACCTGGAGCTTCCTCTGCGAGGCGTGAGGCCCGGACCTTTATGCCCCGTTCGTCTTGCCGCTGACCTTGATGTTGCCCTGCAGCTGGGCGCCGTTCTCGGTCGACATGGTCTGCGCCGACACGTCCGCCTGCACCTGCGAGCTGGCTGCAAGACGCAGGTCCTCGCATTGGATCTTGCCGCTGTAGGCGCCTTCCACCGTGACCGATTTGGCGCTCAGCGCGCCGTCCACAGTGCCGCCTTCCAGCACTGTCACCGCCTGCGCCGAGACATCGCCAATGACCCGTCCGCGGACCTCGACGCTGCCCTTGCTGGAGGTGATATTGCCTTCAACCGTCACATCTTTCTCGATTACCGAATTCACCACGTCTCAGCCCTTTCTGCGCATCCCCGGACAGCCTAACCCGCCCGGGCCAATTTGAATAGCTGATAGCAAACAGCCGCCCAAGGGCCAAAGCCGCGCCTGTTCCGCCGGCAAGGTTCCGCCGCCCGGCTGCGCTTGCCGCCTACTCCACCTGCGGAAAGGGCGCGGGCAAAGGCGCGGCGCTGTACTGAAACAGCGAGCCCCAGAAGCCGCCGGGGCTGGGCTGCCAGGGCGCCGTGTTCATGTCCAGCGCCACGCAGGCAGAGGACCGCGTGGCCGGGTTCTCCATGGCCCGCTCGCAGCGCTCCGGCGTGGTGTGGCAGGCCACCAGATAGGCCTGCGGCCCGGTCTTGCCGGTCGCCTCCTGATAGCAGTAGCGGATAACTTCTTCCTGCAGCTGGGCGCGGGCCTGTTCGACCAGCTGATGATTGCCAGCCACCGTCCTGCTGGCCGCCTCCAACGCCGCCGCCGCGTCCTGCTGCACCAGCTCCGCCTCGCGCTGCAGTTCCGATGTACCGGCCTCCGCAGGCCCCGCCTCTGCCGCCTGCAGCGCCTGGGTCAGCCGGGCATTCACCTTCTGCGCCTCCGCCAGCGCGGTCTGCAGCTCTGCCACGGTGGCGTCGTATTCGACAAGCTTCGACTTCCACTTGAAGCCGGCAAAGCTGCCCTCCTCAAACCCGGCGCTGACCAGAATGCCGTTCAGCTTCTGCGGAAACAGCAGGAAGACCGCAAACAGCGCAATCACCGCCATATCGCGCAACAGGACCACGAGGTCTTTCAGGACCGAAACCGTCTTCTGCATCTGAACCTGCCGTCACTGGAACCACACCAGAGATAGAGTGGACCGGGTGGTGGATTGGGTCAATTGGCGGGCGAGCGCAAAGCCCGGAACAAGGCGCGCAGCGCCGCCGGGCAGAGCCCGTCCGCCCCCTCGAGCGGGCTCTTTGGCAACGGTGCGGACCCATCAGAACTTCTACGGAACAGGCGGGATAAACTGCCATACATTACAGTCAGCGCCGCCCACCCGCGAACGGGCCCCGCCCGGCATTCCAGCCCTAAACCGGCACCAGCAGCCCGTTCTCCAGCTTCACCTGCCGGTCCATCCGCACCGCCAGCTCCAGGTTGTGGGTGGCAATCAGCGCCGACATTCCGGTGCCGCGCACCAGCTCCATCAGCGCCGCAAACACCTGATCGGAGGTACCGGGGTCCAGGTTCCCGGTCGGCTCATCCGCCAGCAGCACCCGCGGGGCATTGGCCAGCGCCCGGCAAAATGCAACCCGCTGCTGCTCGCCGCCCGACAGCGCCGCCGGGCGGTGGTCGGCGCGGCCGGCAAGGCCGACAGTGCCCAAAAGATCCGCCGCCCGCGCCACGGCAGCTTTCTGCGACGCCCCATTGGCCAGCTGCGGCAGCACGATGTTTTCCAGCGCGGTGAACTCCGGCAGCAGGTGGTGGAACTGGTAGACAAACCCCACCTCCTGACGGCGCACCCGGGTGCGGCGGCGGTCGCCCTTGCGGGTCACATCCTCACCGGCCACCCGCACCTCGCCCGCATCCGGCGTGTCCAAGAGCCCCGCAATGTGCAGCAGCGTCGACTTGCCCGCGCCCGAGGGCGCCACCAGCGCCACAACCTCGCCCGCCTGCAGCGTCAGATCGGCGCCGCGCAGAACATCCACCTGCCCCGGCGTGCCACTCAGGTAGGACTTGGTGATCCCCTTCAGCTCCAGCGTGATCTCACTCATAGCGCAGCGCCTCCACCGGGTTGAGGCGCGCCGCGCGGCGGGCCGGGAAAATGGTCACAAAGAACGAAAGCCCAAGCGACAGCGCGGTGGCAGAGACGACATCCGCCAGCCGCAGCTCAGCGGGCAGCGCATAGATGCCGCGGATCGACGGGTCCCAGACGCCGCCGCCCATGACATAGTTCACGAAGGAGAAGATCGGATCGATATAAAGCGCAAACAGGCAGCCCAGCACCACGCCGCAGATGGTGCCGAGGACACCGGTGAAGGCGCCGCAGATGAAGAACACCCGCATCACCGAGCCTTCACTCAGGCCGATGGTGCGCAGGATGCCGATATCGCGGCCCTTGTTCTTGACCAGCATGATCAGGCCCGAGACGATGTTCATTGCCGCAATCAGCACCAGGATCGACAGGATGATGAACATCACGTTGTCCTCGACCTCCAGCGCCCGCAGGAACCCGCCGGAGGCATCGCGCCAGGTCCAGACGCCTGCAACGCCGCCCGCCGCGGTCAGGATCGGCAGGGCGATTTGATCCACGTTTTCAGGGTCTTCCACCATGACTTCAATCTCATCCGCGACGCCCTCGCGGTTGAAGAACGCCTGCGCCTCACCAAAGGGCAGATAGACCCGGGTGCGGTCGATGTCCCAGCGCCCGGCGGTGAAGACATAGACCACCTCATAGGCGTTCACCCGCGGGCTGGTGCCAAAGGCGGTCTTGACGCCGTTGGGAGAGATCAGCTTGATCTTGTCGCCGACAGTGACCCCCAGCTCCCGCGCCACGCCGGAGCCGATGGCAATCCCCTCCTCAAACCGCGCGAGGTCGCCGATGGCCTCTTCGCTTTGGGCAACGCCGGGGATGCCCTGAATATCCTCGGCAGAGATCCCGAACACCTCGACGCCTGCGTTGCGGTCGCGCAGGTTCGCCATCACCTGCCCCTTGACCAAGGGTGCAGCCCGGGTGACGCCCGGCACTGCAGCGACGGTCTCGGCCAGCGCCTCGTAGTCCTTGAGGCTGCGGTCCAGCACGCCCGCCTCATTCACCTCGCCATAGGAATAGACGGTGACATGGGCATTGGCACCCAGGATGGTGCCGACAAACTCTGACCGGAAGCCGGAGCGCACCGCCAGCGTGGCAATCAGCGCAAACACCGCAAGCGTGATGCCGATGAGACTGATCCAGGTCATCACGCTGACCCCGCCCTCGGCCTTGCGGGCGCGCAAGTAGCGCCACGCGATGATCCATTCAAATCGTGAAAACGGCGGTGGTGTGGTGGCCATGTAAAGGGTCCTGCCCGGAAATTTTGCGCGACCCTAGGAGGGCGGCAGGACAGGGTCAAGCAGCCAGGCCAAGTGCCCGGAACGGCAGGCGGAGAACCGATAACAGCAGGCCGGCCGCCAAAACACCTGCCAGCACGCCGCCGCCGGCAAATATCAGCCCGTCCGCGCTCACTGGAATTGCAGGCTGGAAGCTGGCCCAGGCGGCCGCCGCAACCTCCGGATCGGAGAACCGTGCGGCGCTCAGCACCCGCTGCATCGGCGTCAGATCCTGCAGCGCGGCCAGATCGGCCTGCAGCTGCTGGAACCGGGACAGGACACCGGTCATGGTTTCCGCCCGCTGCGCGCCCATTGCGCCGCCTTCAGCCAGCTGTGCCAAGGCTTCCTGCCGGGTCAGCCCCAATGCCGCCGCATCGGCATCGAACCCGGCCGCAAACCGCCGCAGTTCGTCCACCGCACCGCCCAGCCGCTGCAGATACTGCTGCGAGAACTCCGGAAATTGGGAACTGGCTGCCGCCCCGAAGGTGCCGCTTGCCAGGGTGATGAACCTCGCCAGCATTGCTGCTCTCTCTCTTTTGCTGCCTGTTTTTCTTTCAATCAAACGCCAAAACGCCGCGCTCAGGCAAGCGGATAGAATGCGCAAATCTTTTGAGGAAAAGATTTGCCAAGAGTTTTCCTTCAAAACTCTTGTGCACCCGTTTCGCCTGGCGTCACCGCATCGTGACCTGCCGCATATGCCCATTGCCTTGCATTCACCCGGTGCTAAGGCTTTATCAGGCGAGTCCCGGTTTTATGGGTGAGAACGATGGACAAGTACTTCAAACGCGCACTGCCGCATCCTTCGCTGCGCACGGTGATCATGGCGGGGCTCGGTGCGTTTCTGGCCATTGCGGCGCTGTCGCTGATGACCACCCACGCCAACCTCCTGTTGCTGATCGCGCCTTTCGGCGCCAGCTGCGTGCTGTTGTTCTCGGTCCCGGCCAGTCCGTTGTCGCAGCCCGCGCATGTGGTCGGCGGCCATGTGCTGGCGACCGCCGTCGCCCTGGCACTGAACGCGCTGCTGCCCGACACCTGGTGGGCGCTGGCACTGGCCGTGGGGCTGTCGATTGCCCTGATGGCAGCACTGCGGCTGACCCATCCGCCTGCGGGTGCCGACCCGCTGGTGGTCTTTGCCACCGATCCCGGTCTTTCCTTCCTGCTGTTCCCGGTGCTGACCGGAGCCGTCGCTCTGGTGGTGATTGCCGCGCTGTTCCACCGTTTCTCAGGCCATGACTACCCTCTGAAACAGAGCTGAGCGGGACTGGCCTCAGAGCGCCAGCATCGCCGCCACAGGCACCCGCAACGCCTGACCGAGGGCGCGCGAATCCGCGGCTTCCAGGTGGTAGCCGTCGGCTGCAGAGGCCCGCGCCACCTGGCCTGCATCAAAAAAGCCGCAGCCAAGCCGGTCTGCCAGCGCCTCGATCACGTCTGCCAGCGCCTCCGACTGTTCGACCATCGCCGGGGTCACATCCGAGGTTTCGCACAGCGTCACCGGCGGCGGCGAAATCAGCAGCACCTGCGGCACCACCGGTTCCGGCATCCGCCAGGGGTGGTGGCGGATGATCTCCACCAGCCGCTCCAACCCGTCGCGGATCAGATGGTTGGGGCGGGTCTCGTAGATCTCGTTGGTGCCCAGCATGATCACCACCAGATCCAGCGGCGCGTGGCTGTGCAGCAGCATCGGCAGCACCGCATCGCCGCGCATCTCGGCACAGGCGGTATGGCGGAAATGTCTGCAGTTCCCTTTGCACCGCTTGCAACTTTCAGTAATGTTCCTACAACACTTTCTAAAAATGCAGCAAGAGCTCTCTCCCGAACAACTCATTCCGATTGAGTTTCATCGGAAGTTTACTGACCACTCCACTCGCAGTCATAAGTGATGTTAACGCCTATACACAGAAAGTTTAAGTTTCTCCTCCTCGTCTTTTTGTGCGCCTACATTTTTATTCCCAACCTTCTGGTTAGCACCAGCCGCTACAAGGCAGATCCCGACCAGACCGAGTGTAGGAAAACTGGAGCACAGGACCCTTCAAATCGAATTCATTTTCCTCGACCTACTGATAGAAACTCCACAATTAAGAAAATAAAGCTGACCGACACTGGGGCACTTGTCGACCGTTGCGACTGGACGGACGCGCTCTTAGAGCTGACCAGAGTCGATGAGCCACAAGTTGTCATTCTTTATATCCACGGCTGGAAGCATAATGCAGAAGAAGGCGACACTGATTTAGAGAACTTTCGTTCCTTCGTTTCCGAAGTAGCCTCCGATGAAGAAAGGCAAGTAGTAGGAATTTATGTAGGCTGGGATGCGGCTACAAACATTGGCCCACTCGAAAATCTGACATTCTGGAGCACAAAAGCCACAGCCGATCGAATTAGCCAATCCGCTATTATTTCGAAACTGATTGGGGCTATAGACAACATCAGAGATAGAAAGGGCGGAAAGCGGGATCAAGTAGTTCTCATTGGTCATAGTTTTGGAGCGAGAATTCTGTTCTCTGCTACTTCACAAATACTGCTGCACAGCCTTCAAAGTGCTTACCCGAATGTCGCCAGCGAAGAAAGGACCTCATCAGGGAGAAGAAAGATTGTCTATAGGGAGCTCGAAGGGCCTGCGGATCAAATTATTCTTTTAAACCCGGCATTTGAGGCTTCCATTTACACAGCTCTAGACAGCGTTAAGCGCGTTCGCAAGGAACGGTTCAGAAGAGATCAGCAGCCAATACTAGTAACGATTTCAACGACAAATGATTTTGCCACAAAACTATTTTTTCCGCTTGGTCAATGGGTCGGCTTGCTACGTCGCCCGGCTCAGCTAACATCGATTGGAAACTTTTCCGACTACTTCACACACTCTCTCACTAAAGACGAATCATGCTCAAAAGTGCACGAGAAGGTGGATTTCTGGGCGGACTCCTACTGCAATTCTAAGATACACCTTTCTCGCACCGATGACGAACAGCGCAACAATCCATTTCTTGTTGTTTCAACCAACAAGTACGTTCTGGATGGTCATAATGGCATTTGGAACAAAGACTTCCGAGCGTGGCTTCAAAACTTTATTCAAGAATCTGAAACAAACAAAATAAACTAGTTCATTTCCCACAGTTCTGTTCGTTGCCACTCACTGGGGGCAAGAAGGGAGCCGGCCGGCCCCCTTTCCATGATTTTCAAACTGTTGTGCAGCGAAGCTCAGAAGCCGCGCCCGGTGGGATGCGCCTTGTAGACCTCGACCACCTTCTTGACCGCTTCTTCCGGCGACAGTTCCTCACTTTCACCCGTGCGGCGGGAGGTCAGCTCGACCACGCCGTTCTTCAGCCCGCGCGGGCCGACGGTAATGCGCCAGGGCAGACCGATCAGGTCCATGGTGGCGAACTTGCCGCCCGCACGCTCGTTGCGGTCATCGTACAGCGGGTCCAGACCGGCGGCGGTCAGCGCCGCATAGAGCTGGTTGCAGGCCGCATCCGCCTCGTCGTCGCCCTGCTTGAGGTTGACGATGCCGCAGTGGAACGGGGTCACGCCTTCGGGCCAGATGATGCCCTTGTCGTCGTGGCTGGCCTCGATGATCGCACCCAGCAGGCGTGAGACGCCGATGCCGTGGGAGCCCATGTGGACCGGCACGTTCTTGCCGTCGGGGCCCTGCACGGTGGCGCCCATGGCGTCGGAATACTTGGTGCCGAAATAGAAGATCTGGCCGACCTCGATACCGCGGGCAACGCGGCGGCGCTCCTCGGGGATCTGGTTGAACAGCGCCTCGTCGTGGGTCTCGTCGGTGCGGGCGTATTTGGAGGTGAACTCCTCCAGCACGCTCTGGCACTGCTCGACGCTGTCATAGTCGATCTCACGGTCGCCGAAGGTCAGATCGGTGACGGCGCTGTCATAGAACACTTCGGACTCGCCGGTGTCGGCCAGCACCAGGAATTCATGGGTGTCATCACCGCCAATGGGGCCGGAGTCGGCCCGCATCGGGATCGCCTGCAGGCCCATCCGCTCATAGGTGCGCAGGTAGCTGACCAGGTGGCGGTTGTAGGCGTGCAGCGCGTCTTCCTTGGTCAGGTCGAAGTTGTAGCCGTCCTTCATGTAGAATTCGCGGCCGCGCATCACGCCGAAGCGCGGGCGGATCTCGTCGCGGAACTTCCACTGGATCTGGTACATGGTCAGCGGCAGGTCCTTGTAGCTGCTGACATGGGCGCGGAAGATGTCGGTGATCAGCTCTTCGGCGGTGGGGGTGAACAGCATGTCGCGGTCATGCCGGTCCTTCACCCGCAGCATCTCCTGGCCGTAAGCCTCGTAGCGGCCCGACTCGCGCCACAGGTCGGCGGACTGCATGGTCGGCATCTGCATCGGAATGTGGCCCGCGCGGATCTGCTCGTCATGCACGATGCTTTCGATCTTTTTCAGCACCTTGAAGCCCAAGGGCAGCCAGGAATAGATCCCGGCGGCGGATTGCTTGATCATCCCGGCGCGCAGCATCAGCCGGTGGCTGACGATCTGGGCTTCCGAGGGGTTCTCTTTCAGAACCGGCAGAAAATAGCGGGACAGGCGCATCTTGGCTCCATCGGTGATGTGGGTTCGAGTTCCCGCCCGGTTTAGTGGGTGATGGGGGTGCGGGCAAGAGGAGGTTCCAATGCATTCGGGATACGGCCCTAGTGCAACACAAGGCCCGGGCCGGACCTTGGGCTGGCGCGAATGCGCCTGACCGGGGGAAAGGTCAGGCGCGGGCCGTGCCACTGCGTGACACGTCCCCCAAAAGAAAACTGCGGGCGCCGGGACGCCCGCAGTTCTTTCTCCCAAGATTTTTGTGTCGCTCTACATCTTGGCCCGCTCGGCCCGCAGCGCCAGCCACAGGCAGTAGCACATCATCAGCACCACCAGGGTGAACGGGATGCCGGTCGAGACCGCCGCCCCCTGCAGCGCAGACAAGCCGCCGCCGAGCAGCAGTGCAATGGCCACCAGCCCCTCCAGCGTGCACCAAAAGATCCGCTGGATCACCGGCGCATCCATCTTGCCGCCGGCGGTGATGGTGTCGATCACCAGCGAACCGGAGTCGGACGAAGTCACGAAGAAGACCACGATCAGCACCAGCGAGATGGGGGCGACGATCGAGTACAGCGGCAGTTCCTTGAGGAAGCCGAACAGCGCGCCCTCGGGTTTGTAGCTGTCGATCACGGTTGCCTTGACGCCTTCGGCACCGCCTGCGTTCAGCATGTCGATGGCGCCGCCGCCAAAGGTCGACATCCACAGCGCGCACACGGCCGTGGGCGCGATCAGCGCACACAGCACAAATTCGCGCACCGTGCGGCCCTTGGAGATACGGGCGATGAACATGCCGACAAAGGGCGACCAGGCAATCCACCAGGCCCAGTAGAAGGTGGTCCAGCCGTGGAAGTAGCTGGTATCCTCGCGCCCGAACGGGTTCGACAGCGCCGGTAGCAGCTGAACATAGTCCACCATCACACTGAAATAGCGTGCAATTGCGGTGCCGATGCCGGTCACAAGGATCACGAAGATGAACAGCGCCACCGCCATCACCATGTTGATCTCCGACAGCCGTTTGACGCCCGCGTCCATGCCCAGCAGAACCGAGCCCAGCGCAATCGCGGTGATGCCGATGATCAGGAGCACGACAACCGTCGGGGTCGGCTCGATCCCGAACACCTCATTCAGGCCGGCAGCCACCTGCTGCGCGCCCAGGCCAAGCGAGGTGGTCAGCCCGAACAGGGTGGCAAATACCGCCAGCGTGTCGATGGTGTGGCCCCACCAGCCCCAGACCCGCTCGCCCAGGATCGGGTAAAACGCCGAGCGCAGGGTCAGCGGCAGATCGAGGTTGTAGCAGAAGATCGCCAGCGACAGGCCGACCGCGGCGTAGACCGCCCAGCCCTCCAGCCCCCAGTGGTGGATGGTGCCGACAATGCCGATGTATTCATTGCCCGGCTCATTGATGTCGATTCCCAACGGCCGTGCCGCGCCGCCCTCGGAGAAGTTGTAGTAAACCGGCTCCAGCACGCCGAAGAACAGCAGGCCGATGCCGATGCCGGCCGCGAACATCATCGCAATCCACCCGGCATAGGAATAATCCGGCTTGGCATCCTTGCCGCCGATCCGGACAGAGCCGACCGGCAGGATGATCAGTGCCAGGCAGAACAGTGTGATGGCATCCACCGACAACACCAGGAACCAGTCGAAGGTGCTGGTCAGCCACGGCCGCAGCCAGCCGAAGAAGGCCGCCGCCGCCTCCTGGTTGGCAAGCGCGATCAGCACAAATGCCGCAATCAGGATACTGGAAATCAGAAAGACAGGATTATGGATGTCCAGGCCGAAGGGCCGGATGTTGTCCTGTCCCAGTTCATACTCCGTCTCGAAGTCCCAGACCCTCGGGTCGGGATCGAGCATTTTCTTTGTTTCAGGCATGACGCCTCCCCTCTTACTCGTTAATTCTGCCTCAAGTGTCGCATTAAATTCGGAAATCTCCTAATTTGCGCCGCAAACCCGCCCTGGGGCCGGTATGCGCCCTGCTCTCAGCATGATGTCGCTTTTGCCGCATTCTGGCGMAAAAGAACTTGAACCGCCGTTCAAGATTCGAAAGTGTTAGCGGAAACGCCAAACACGGCGGCACGACTTAGGGAGAGAGACGTGGCCAAAACAATTACCGAACCGGCCCGCGAGATACCGGTGATCCATGAAACCGAGGTGCTGGTCGTAGGCTCCGGCCCCGGCGGTCTGGCGGCAGCGCTGGCTGCAGCGCGCGCAGGCGTCGAGGTCACGCTGATGGACCGCTTCGGCTGCTTCGGCGGCAACATCACCACCGTGGGGGTCGAGGGCTTTGCCTGGTACCGGCACGAGGAAACGGTGGAGGCCGGCGGCATCGGCTGGGAATTCGAGGAACGCGCCAAGGCGATGGGCGCGGCGGTGCCGGAAAGCCAGTCGCTGAGCTATGAGCTGGACAGCGAGGGGTTCAAGCTGGTCGCGGACAAGCTGGTCGAGGAAGCGGGCATCCACCCGATGCTGCACCGGGTGTTCGTGGCCCCGATCCGCGAGGGCAGCCGGATCACCGGCGTCATCGTCGAGAGCAAGGCGGGCCGCGAGGCAGTGCTGGCGAAACGGGTGATCGACGCGACGGGGGATGCTGACATTGCCCATATGATGGGGGCGCCTTGCGTGAAAACCCCGGTGGAGCAGATGCAGGCGGCCAGCGTGATGTTCAACATCGCCGGCGTCGACAAGCAGAAGTTCATGGAAGGCGTGAAGGCCGATCCGCAGACCTATGCCAACTGGTCGACCGGCGAATGGCAGGTGGAGACCTCAGGCAAGGAGGATGAGATGTTCTCGCCCTTCCTGGCAAAGCCGTTTGCCCAGGCGATCCGCGACGGGGTGATCCCCGCGCATCTCAATACCATCGGCGGCACCTGGGGCGCGGTGCATGACTCGGGCGAGATGACCTATATGAACCTGGTGCATCTGGCGGGCATCGACGGCACCAACCCCGACAGCATGACCAAGGGTGAAATCGAGGGGCGCAAACAGGCGATGCACGCGATTGACGCGCTGCGGACCTATACGCCCGGCTGCGAGGGGGCACGTTTGCGGAACTTCGGCATGACCATCGGCATCCGCGACACCCGCAAGATCGACGCTTTTCACAACATCACTGAGGATGAGACGCGGCATCAGGGCCGGTTCGAGGACACCATCGGCATCTACCCGGAGTTCATCGACGGCTACGGCGTTCTGATCCTGCCCACCACCGGGCGTTACATGCAGATCCCCTACCGGTCGATGCTGCCCAAAGGGGTTCAGGGCCTGCTGGTCACTGGCCGCGCCATCGGCGGCGACAAGATCGCCCATGCCGCCACCCGCAACATGGCCTGCTGCGCGGTTGGCGGTCAGGGCGCGGGCATCGCCGCGGCGCTGTCGGTCAAAGCAGGCTGCGAGTTTGACGCGGTGGATATCACCGCGGTGCAGGCAGAGCTGAAGCGCCAAGGGGTGCGGATCCATTGACGCAAGCCATCCCCACCATCGACATCACACCGCTGCGGGAGGATGGCCACCCGCAGCACCAGCAGACCGTCGCAGCCACTCTGGCTGCGGCTGAGGATATCGGGTTTCTGTCGATCACTGGCACCGGCGTCGCGCAGGAAACCGTAGAGAGGGTGCGCGATGCGGTGCGGGCAATCTTTGCCGTGGAGGAGAAATCCAAGTGGGATCAGGCAATTACGCGGGAGAATTACCGCGGCTATATCCCGATGGGGTTCTTCACGCCAAACGACGGCTCGGGGACCGCGGACAAATACGAGGGCTACAAGCTGCACCATGAGGTGGCGGCAGACGATCCCATCCGCGCTGCCTGCCCGCTCTACGGCCCCAACCGCTGGCCGGTTGAGGTTCCGGAGGCGCGCGAGGTCATTCTGGGCTACTGGGCGCAGCTGGACGGTGTCTTTCACCTGTTGCTGGGCGCGCTGGCAGAAGGTCTGGGGCTGGACCCGGCGGCGATTCAGGAACCGTTTGAGAAACCGCTCACCAACATGAGCCTGCTGCACTACCCGCCGCAGGCGCCGGAGGAGGAAGGGTTCGGCATCCACCCGCACAAGGACACCGACGCGCTGACAATCATCGCGCCGGACCCCGTGGGGGGCCTTGAAATCCAAACCCGCGACGGCGGCTGGATCACCCCGGACTGCCCGCCAGGCGGTTTTGTGGTCAATATCGGCGACATGCTGGAGCTGTGGTCCGGCGGGCGGCTGGTCTCCACCCCGCACCGGGTGGTGAACAAATCCGGGCGGGAGCGCTATTCCTTCCCCTATTTCGCCGTGCCGCGCCATGACGTGGTGGTGCAGCCGCTGCTGCCGCCGGTTGCGGGGTTCGACCGGCCTGCGGTGCATTGCGGCCATTGGTCGGCAGAGATCTGGCGCACCAACTGGCCGGATGAGGACGCGAGCGAAGACACGCCGGAGCTGGGCACGATCCATAGCTGAAGAAGCCCAAGGCTTCACGCCCGTTCACGGGCTCGTGAACGGGATAATCCGATCCTCCTGCTGGCGCCGTAACGCACGTGTCATGACGCCAAACACAGCTTCAGCAGAGAGGACTTTTCATGCTTTCCAAAGTCAAACACGCGGCCTGTGCTGCCGCCGCCGTTCTGAGCTTTTCCAGCGTTGCCGCGGCAAACACCATTGTCGACATCGCTGCGTCTGACGACAGATTCACGACCCTTGTTGCCGCCGTTCAGGCAGCAGGACTGGCTGAAACTTTGCAAGGCCCCGGCCCGTTCACCGTCTAC
This sequence comes from Leisingera sp. JC1, assembly GCF_001679925.1. Taxonomy (GTDB): domain Bacteria; phylum Pseudomonadota; class Alphaproteobacteria; order Rhodobacterales; family Rhodobacteraceae; genus Leisingera. The sequence goes on from NZ_LYUZ01000046.1 coordinate 106,834, forward strand.
GCGCCGGTCAACGACGCCTTTGCCGCCCTGCCCGAAGGCACGGTGGAAACCCTGTTGAAACCCGAGAACAAGGATCAGCTGACAAATGTGCTGCTGTACCACGTCGATGACAGGAAACTGACGGCTGAGATGATCCCCAGCGGCTCCAACTACTTCAAACCCGTTCTGGCCTCTGAACGGCTGTGCATCAGCAAAACGTCAGAAGGTGTCAGCATCGCTGACGGAACCGGCAATTCCGCCAATGTGGTGATTGCGGACATCAAGGCGGACAACGGCGTGATCCATGTGGTGGACAAGGTTCTGCTGCCAGGCACCCGGCCTGATTGCCACTAAGGCGCCCTCCCCCTTGGCAGCTGAGCCCGGACCGCTTTGGTCCGGGCATTTTTTCGGGCCGGCGCAGCCGCTTTGCGTCAAAGCCATCCCCCAGTTGCCCCCGGCCTTTTCCGCCTTATCCCCGCCTTGCCCACAGGGGAATCGCCCTGCCCCCTTGCAAGCCCCTGCTGCATCAGGAAAGACTGGCGCCAGGAACCTGATGCAAACGGACCAAGGGCGGCACGCGGACCATGGCCTTACCGGCAAAACAGCAGCTGAAATACTGGGGCATCGCCGCCATTGTCTTTGCGGTGGTGATGTGGGCGCTTGGCAACGTTCTGATGCCCTTCGTGCTGGGCGCGGCCATCGCCTATATGATCGATCCGGTTGCCGACCGGCTGGAGGCCTGGGGCATGAGCCGCACCGGCGCCACCGCCACAATAACCGTGGGCACCCTGCTGATCTTCCTGCTGCTGCTGGTGGTGGTGGTGCCGACGCTGATCTCGCAGATGATCGACCTGGCGCAGGTGCTGCCGCAGCTGCTGCGCGATGCCCGCGCCTTTGCAACCGAGCATTTCCCCACGGTTTTCGAGGAGAACAGCCGCATTCACCAGGCGGTCACCTCCTTCATGCAGACGCTGCAATCGCGTGCGATGGAGGTGCTGCAATCAGTGCTGGGCGGCGCGGCCTCCTTCCTGAACATCGTGATCCTGCTGGTGATCGTGCCGGTGGTGGCGGTCTACCTGCTGCTGGACTGGGACCGGATGGTCGCCCGCATTGATGAACTGCTGCCGCGCGACCACCAGCCGGTGATCCGGCGTCTGGCGGGCGAGATCGACGCGGTGCTGGCGTCCTTCATCCGCGGCATGGGCACCGTCTGCCTGATCCTTGGCACCTATTACGCGGTGGCGCTGATGCTGGTGGGGCTGAACTTCGGCCTCGCGGTGGGCTTCATTGCAGGGCTTGTCACCTTCATTCCCTACCTCGGCGCCCTGATCGGCGGCGCGCTGGCCATCGGGCTGGCGCTGTTCCAGTTCTGGGGAGACTGGGTGTCGATCGGGCTGGTGGCGGCCATCTTTGCCATCGGCCAGGTGGCAGAGGGCAACGTCCTGACGCCCAAGCTGGTGGGCGGCTCGGTCGGCCTGCATCCGGTCTGGCTGCTGCTGGCGCTGTCGGTCTTCGGCGCGCTCTTTGGCTTTGTCGGCATGCTGGTGGCGGTGCCTGTGGCGGCGGCGCTTGGCGTGATCGCGCGCTTTGTCACCGAGCAGTATCTGGACAGCCGCCTGTACCAGGGCCAAAGCCATCCCAGTGCTGAAAAGCGGGACGCAGGCGCGGAGTGATCCCATGGCACAGCAGCTGAGCTTTGATCTCCCGGCGAAACCGGCGCTGGGGCGGGAGGATTTCTTTGTCGCGCCCTCCAATGCCATGGCCGTCGCCCTGCTGGACCCGCAGTTCGCCTGGCCCAGCGGCAAGCTGGTGCTGACCGGCCCCAAGGGCGCAGGAAAAACCCATCTGGCGCATGTCTGGGCCAGCCAGACCGGCGCGCGGATCCTGTCCGCTGCGAGCCTGAGCGAACAGTTGGTTCCGGAGCTGGCGCAAGGCCCGGTGGTGGTCGAGGACGTGCCGCAGATCGCGGACGATCAAGACCGCCAGAACGCCCTGTTCCACCTGCATAATCTGGTGCTGGCGCAGGGCCATTCGCTGGTGATGACCGGGCGCGGCGCGCCGAACCTTTGGGGGCTGACGCTGCCTGACCTGCAAAGCCGGGTGCAGGCCGCCACCCATGCCGAACTGCAGCCGCCCGACGACCAGCTGCTGGCGGTGGTGCTGGCCAAGCTGTTCAACGACCGCCAGATCACACCCAAGCCGGATGTGATTCCCTATCTGGTGGCGCATATGGACCGCTCCTTTGCGGCCGCGGCGCAGATCGTGCGGCGGCTGGACCAGCTGTCCCTGGCGGAAAAACGCAGCCTGACACGGCCCCTGGCGGTCCGGGTGCTGTCTGAAGTGCGCGAAGAGGCGGCGGAAAATGACGCATCCGCAAGCTGTTGACCCCTGCCCGCCCATGCCCCATCCTGACCGCGGATCGCAAGACGGAGCCCTCATGAACCTGTCCCAGGACCCCGCCCCCGCTGCCACCGCCGCCGCAACTGATTGGGGCCCCTTCGGGCGTCCGATCTTTGATGACCCCAAGGCCCGGGCGCTGTCGCGGGTGGGCGTGGTCGATGTCGGCTCCAACTCGGTCCGTCTGGTGGTGTTTGACGGCGCCGCCCGCAGCCCGGCCTATTTCTACAACGAGAAGATCATGTGCGCGCTGGGTGCCGGCCTGTCGGAATCGGGCCGCCTGAACCCGGAGGGCCGCGCCCGCGCGCTGTCGGCCCTGCGCCGGTTCCAGCATCTGGCCAAGGGCATGGGGCTGCCGCCCCTGTCCGCCGTCGCCACCGCCGCGGTGCGCGACGCTGAGGACGGGCCCGAGTTCTGCGAGGAAGTTCTGCGCGAAACCGGGTTGAAGATCCACGTCATCGACGGGCGCGAAGAAGCGCGGCTGTCGGCGCAGGGGGTGCTTCTGGGCTGGCCCGGCGCCTATGGGCTGGTCTGCGATATCGGCGGCTCCTCGATGGAGCTGGCGGAGATCCAGGAGAATTCTGTCGGCCGCCGGGTGACGTCGCCACTGGGGCCGCTGAAGCTGCGCGACATCAAGGGCGGCCGCAAGGGCCGCAAGGCCTATATCAAAGAGGTGATGGAACAGCTGCGCGGCGAGATGGGCGCGCAGCGCGACCGGCTGTTCCTGGTCGGCGGCAGCTGGCGCGCGATTGCCCGCATCGACATGCACCGGCGCGGCTATCCGCTGAAGGTTCTGCATGAATACCGGATGAGCGCCAGCGACGTGCGTGAAACCGCCCGCTACATCGAGAAGCGCGACCTGAACAAGCTGCGCGACGCCTGCGGCATCTCCTCTACCCGGATGGCGCTGGTGCCCTATGCCATTGATGTGCTGACGCGGCTTATTCACACCTTCAAGCCCAAGGACATCGCGGTTTCCAGCTACGGCATCCGCGAGGGCCTCCTGTATGAGCAGATGCCGCAGCGGCTGCGCGCCCGCGATCCGCTGGTCGAGGCCTCCCGCTTTGCCGAGATGAAGGACGCCCGCGTGCCCGGCTTCGGCAAGACGCTTTATGACTTCGTGCATCCGCTGTTCGCCAATGCCCGGCACAGCAAGCGGCGGCTGGTGAAGGCGGCCTGCCTGCTGCATGACGTCAGCTGGCGGGCACATCCGGACTACCGTGCCGAGGTCTGTTTCGACAACGCGACCCGTGCCAACCTCGGCGGGCTCAAGCATTCTGAACGGGTGTTCCTGGGCCTCGCGCTCCTGCACCGCTACAGCAACAAGCGGCACGGCAGCTCCTTTGAGTATCTCTATGATCTCTTGGACGAAAAAGGCCAGCACGAGGCCGAGGTGCTGGGCAAGGCGATGCGGTTCGGCGCCATGCTGATGGTGACCAGCAACGGCGAAATCGGCGAATTGCAATGGCAGCCGCGCAAACGGGTGCTGCATGTGACCCTGCCGGATTCGGCACGGCCGCTTTACGGCGAAGTGGCGGAATCGCGGCTGAAGTCGCTGGCCAAGGCGCTGGATGCGGAGGTTGACCTGAAGTTCAGCAAACCCGCGCCGGAACCGCAGCCGGAGCAAGCACCGGAATAACGCAGACAGGGGGCCGCACTGGCGTCAAAACTGGCGTCAGATTTCGGTGACGCCCTCGTCCTCATCCTTGTCTTCCTTGGCAGGCGCATTTTCCTTGGGCTTCTTGCGGATGATGATATCGCCGTTGGGCAGGATTTCCGGCAGCTCATAGGCGCTCCAGTCCTCCACCTGTTCGGCAATATCCGCCAGCGCCGGCCCCATCTCGGCCAGGAACGCGCCCATCGAGGGGCCGATCTCCTCCATCATGCCCTGCAGGTCTTCCAGAGCGGGCGCCATCTCCTTGCGCAGGCCTTCCCAGAGCAGCTCCGCCCCGCGTTCCATCAGCGACGGGCCGGTGCCCTCCTCTTCCGCCTCCTGAGCGGAAAGCGGCGCGGACATCAAGGCGATCAGAGCGGCAGGCAGGATGAGGTGTTTCATGAGGCTAATATAGGGAGGGGCTGCGGGGTGTAACAGGGGGAACGCGGCATAGGCGGTGAATGCCAGCCGGGGCAGCCGCCATCAGGAGAGCCGGGAGGCCGGTACCGCCGCGGCCTGCGAAGGCCTGCCCCCCGGGTCCGTCCCGGCCAGCGGGTCTGACAGGATCAGCGGCAGCCTGCCAGGGCCGGTGCTGCAGGAAGCGCGGCTGTGCCCTGCGGCGGCGGAAGCCTTGCCCGCGGCAGCCGCCGGGGCCGGCTGCGGCACATAGGTCTGAAGCAATGGCTGGCTGTTCTTTTTGTGGCGGGCGATCAGCTTGCGCTGCTGCTTGCCCGCAGGGATCGGGCGCGCAGGCTCGGGCGGCGGGGCGACGCCGTCCAGCGCCGGAAACAGGCGCTTGAGCCGGGCATGTTCGGCGGGCGGCAGGGTCTTCAGCGCCTCCGGCCCCATCAGCAGGCTTTCCGCCGGGGTGCCTTCGGCCAGCACCACCTCATGCCGGTCGAAGATCAGGTGGAAATACTCCACCTCAGCCACCGCGTCGTCGATACGGATACCGGGCAGCGCCGTCAGCTGGTGGGCAGCCGCAAGCACCTGTTCCCCGCCGAACATGCGGCCTGCAATGCGGGAACTGACCAGCAGCCGGTGCTGGCGTGACACCCGCAGGTCGCGCAGCGGCAATCCCGCCCCCAGCGCACTGGCGCGGATCAGTACCGGGCACAATTTCGGGTTGCGGCGGATCTGCTCTGCACTGACTGCGCGGCAGGTCACCATTTGCAGCACGGCATAGCCGCCATCGGCGGTCAGAACCTGCTGCCCCGGGCGCAGCATCTCGACCGGACAGGGGCCCTCGGCGGTGCTGATAAGGGTGCCGCGAGCAAAACAGACCACATCCGCGTAGTTCCAGCCGCTGGTATGGCTTTGATAGCTGCCCAGCGTGGCGCCGGTGGTGAAGGCAGAGCCCGGCCCCGGCACAAAATACCACTCGCCGCCGGTATTGAAGAAATAGAAGGTTTCGGTGTGCTGCGCCCCGTCAGTGCCGGTGAATGAGATGTCGATGGCATAAGGGCTGCCGGCGGTCTTGCCGAAGGAGCCGCCGTCGATGCTGATACGCTCACCGTTGTCGCCGTCCCCCTGGTAAGCAGCGTCATTGTCCTTGAACACTGCGGTGTGGGAGGTGTTGTACTGCGCGTTGTAGCCGGTTCCCGACCACTTGAAGGCTTCTGCCGTATATTCCGCCATGGCAACGCTCAGCCCCGGCCCGCGGGTTCGGTTTCATCCAGCGCCTTGAACAGCGCGCGCAACCCGCCCGGACGCAGCCGGCAGCGGGCCGCATCCCGGCCCAGTGCCTGCGCCGCGGTTTCACGCTCCCGGCTGTCAAGCTCCGCGCCGAACCGGGCTTCCAGCTCAGCCGCAAAGGCTCTGTTTCTGTCTTGCTCGCTCATACTCCGGCACCTGCGTATGCGGATCACACCGCGAACGCCGCCCACCACAACCAAAAGTGGAGGGCAGCACGCGCGCCCGCAAGTGCAAGTCTGCCGCTAGTTGCCTAAAATTTAATGAAAACCAGAACGGACCCCATGCCTTTCAGGCGCTGGCTATCTGAAAGGCCGGCGCGACTTCCGCGCCGGCCTTCCCCGTCAAGCCGTCCAGGGCATTCCCTTTGCAAGACGCAGGGTGCCCCCCGTGGCGTTTGCAGCACCTAGCCGTACGCGGAGGTGTCCCACATCGCCGGCTGCATGAACTCAGGGATCGCCTTTGTCCTGCCGCTCAGCTTTGCGACTGTTCCGGCGGTCAGCTCCAGTGCCATCCAGGATTCCGGAATGGTCAGCAGATCCGGGTACGGCGTCTGCTTGTCCGTCGGGACAAAACCGTAGCGGGGATAGAATGCGGGGACGCCCAGCACGAACACTGCGTCAAATCCTGCGGACCTGAGGTGCGCGATGCTGGTTTCCATCAGCTCCTTGCCCACTCCATGGCCCTGAAACTCCGGCAACACGCCGCAGGGCGCGAGCAGGCAGCATTTTGCGTCCGGGTGGTCCTCGAAAACGAAGGGCGTGAACAGCACGTTGCCCGCGGTCTTGCCATCGCGGCTGACACTGATTGAGATGGTGTTCGGGTGATCAAGGAAGCTTTCTGCAAGCTTTGCGATTTCCGGTCCTTCGTCCGGGCCGAAGGCACGGCGGTGAACGTCGATGATGTTTTCTTTTTCCATGTTGTCCATTTCTGGTCTCCTTTGGATGAATGGTGTAGCCGCCCCGCGCAAGGGACGGCCTGTTGAAGGGTGGTCAAGCACCGGGCATCACCATCTTCCGGCTCACCTGTCCGGAAGGTTCGTGAAGCGCGTCCCCGGCAAACTCGAAGCCGTAGCGTTCGTAGAACGGCCGCCCGATGGTGTTGTCGCGAAAGACCTCCACCGTCAGCGGCCCTTTCAGAGCCACCGCATGATCAACCAGCGCCTTGCCGTATCCCCGGCCGTGTCTGGACGGCTCCAGAAACAGGCCGCCGATTTCATTGCCAAGCAATGCAATGAAACCGATAACGGTGCCTGCTTCCTCCAGAACCCAGGTTTCCGCATTGGGCAGGTAGATGCTGCGCATGGCCTGCTGCACCTCTGCCACGAAGTCCGGGCTGAGGAACGGATGCGCGAGCGCATTGGCCTGTTGCCAGACGGCAATCACCGCATCCGTGTCACCGGCGTGGTAAGGGCGGATAGAGAACGTGTTATCTGTCATCTTCTTCTGTCCTACCGCTGGTTCATTTGGGCGCGCACGGATTGGTTCCCTAAATGCGTGATGCGATAGGGGTTGCCGTTCTTCGACTTGATGAAGCGCTTGTCCTTGAGGCGCTTGAACACGTCCATCGTGCAGGCTGAGAAGACAAAGCCGTCGCGTGTATAGCACTGGACGGACTGCACTTTGCCGTTGTCGCCGCGCGCGTATTTAATCTCGCCGCCCAGGGCGAGTTCATGCAAAACACGTTGCTCGTGCTTTGAGATATTCATGGGGATGTCTCGATTTATGAAAGCACAGAAACAGGGGCACTCAGCGTCAGCGCGTGAGTGTGCCTATCTTTGCGGGTGTTCCTGTGAGGTTCGCCAGGAACGGGCGTTAGGCCCGGGACTCTTTCATAAAATCTCCATCGCAAGAGGCATCGTGCCCCTCGTGCGGCAGTCATCTAATCAGCGGACCGGAACCTGTCAAGCGGGGGGCAAATGCCGTGAACAGGTAAGGAGAACCGTGACGGCGGCAAATTACAGCTCTACAAGCTGTCAGGTTCTTGCACAGCTCTACGTGCGCTGGAGACAAACAGTCCCGCCTGCGTTCCCTGACCAGACACAATGATAGTGTCGTACCGCTGCAGCGTGGTGAGAAACTCTGGTGGCAGATTGCAGATCTTCCCCTGGATCAACGGCAAGTCCTTTACAGTGACGGAGTTAGGGCATCGGCTGCGATCGCGGCCAGTGTCCCAGAACCTGACATCAAACGGTAACTCGACCTCTTGCCCAATCAATCCTGAAACCAGCATTGGTCCGCCATGGGTTACCGGCCCCCAGTTCAATAGAATGCCAAAAATCCAAAATGGTATAGTTATCCCAATGCCGCCCCAGACGGCATTTACTCGACTTACCTCTGAGGTAGCCTTCCTACACTCTTGGAAGACGAAGAAACCCGCAGCGCAAGTCATGAGAATGACAACAAGAATATCGAAAATGCGAACGCTGGACACCCATTCCGGGGAGGGTAAATACCGAGCATCAAAGTAAGGCAGAAAGATCGGCAAACCACACAGAATGAGGTAAACCGAGGCCAATTTTCTGAACCATAGTGGTCCCGCCGGATGCGGATTTCGGAACAAAATCGTCTTGAACATATAAACCGCTCTGCAAATTTGTTTTTGTAACCGGCGCGGCAGCGCGCCCCGCACGACTGCCTGAAATAACAAGGATGTTCCGGGATACAACCCTGAGCCTTTTCAGGCGTCGCACAAAACAGCCGTTCCAAGACGACCGTTGGAAAGCATCCCGTGTCTCAACCCATCTCAATATCCAGCGTTACCGGAAAATGGTCGGACGCATCCAGCAGTGCCTGGCGCATGTCTGCGTCGCCGTAGCATTCGCCGTCCTCAAACGGGTGCCAGATGCGCCACTGGGGGCGCAGGCCCATCAGGCTTTGCGAAATCATCACGTAGTCCAGCAGCGCCCGGGTGAAGCGCTTGGTCTCGGCATTGTAGAACCGCGAGGTGCTGGGCGGGATGGCGGGGCGCGGCTGCAGCAGGCTTTGCGCGTGCGGGTCGTGCAGCAGATCGCCCATCACGATCTCCACCGAGGACTGGCCGAACAGCTGTTCGTACTGGTCAAGCCCGGGGCCGTCGTTGAGGTCGCCCAGCACCATCACCTGCTCGCCTGCGGCGACGTGCTCCGCGACCCGGCGGTGCAGCCAGATCGCCTGCGCCAGCTGCTTGCGGCGGTTGGCGATGGCGGCGGCGGTGATGGCTTCGGGCGTTCTGGCCCCATGCGGCGCCTTGGATTTCAGATGCGCGCCGATCAGCCGTAAGGCGGTGCCGTCCTTGGTGGTGACGGCCAGTTCCAGCGGCGGTTTGGAGAACGCCACCTGATCCAGCCGCTCATCGACGTCGAGGTCGATCTCAAAGACGCCGTCGAACCGCGGTGCGGCAGGGCTGGAGCGCGCGTCATGCACCGCGTCCAGCACGTCCGGATCATAAAGCAGCGCGATTTCCTGATGGGTGTCGTTCGGGAAGCCGCTGACCGCCTCGCGCGCCCTGAGGCCGGCCTCAGCGGCAAAGTTTTCCAGAGCGCGGGTGGTGCGCTGGCTGCGGCCGGTGTTGGGCGCCTCGATCACCATGATGGCATCGGCATCAATGCGCTGCAGCACTTGGGCGATGGCGCGTCCCTGGGTATAGCGGTCGACGCCGTGCACACCGGAGGGCTTGGCGTCCAGCATCAGGGTGTCGTCCTTGTCGAACAGATAGGCGAACCACTCGATATTATAGGTGGCCAGCCGCATTGCCGCCGCATCCGCTGATTTCGTCCCAGGCGCGGTTGATGTCGATCATCCGCTTCTCCGCCAGCCGCACTGCTTCCTCCGGCACGCCGCGGGCGATCATCGCATCCGGGTGGGTGTCGCGCACCAGCTTGCGCCAGTGCTTGCGGATCTCTTCCTTGGTCATCTCAGGGCTGACCCCAAGCACCGTATAGGGATCCTTGGGCGCATCCGGCACGAAGCGAGCGCGCAAAGCCTGGAACTGCTGCGGGGTCTGGCCGAAGATGCGGCTCACCTCCTCCAGGAACTCGTTTTCGCCGGGGTGGTAGAAGCCGTCCGCCATGGCAATGTGAAACAGCCCCTCCATCAGGTCGCAGAGCGTGGTGGGGTCATTGGCGAACATGCTGTGGATGCGGCGGGCGTATTCCTGGTAACCCGCGACATCTGTGCGCGCCATGTTGAAGACGCGCGCGGCACCGGCCTCGTCATCGCGGGCAATCTGGAACACCTCGCGGAAGGCGGTGACCTCGTCGCGGGTGACCTGGCCGTCGGCCTTGGCCATCTTGGCGCCAAGCGCGATGACGGCAATGGCAAAGGCGACCGTGCGTTCGGGCGGCGCGCGCAGCTTGTCAAAGACGTCGGTCAGGCTTTCACCTGCGGCAAGCGCGGCCAGTGCGTCGGATATGCGGGTCCAGAGTGACATGGGGCGAGCCTATCCGGGTTTCACCGTGCTGTCAGGGGCGGGAATACCGGGCGTCAGGATTTTCTGCATGAAAACAGTGTCGAGCCAGAGATTGTTCTTGCAGCCAAGCTCCGGCATCCGGGCGGTTTCCACGTATCCCAGGGCGGCGTGAAAGGCGATGGCAGCAGGGTTGGCGCTGCTGACGCTGGCGATCAGCACGTGGATCTGCGCGTCTGTGGCCTTTTCCTCCAGCGCCTGCATCAGGCAGCGGCCGGCGCCCTGCCCCTGTGCTGCGGGCAGCAGGTGGATGGTGTGCTCCGCCGTGAAGCGGTAGCCGGGGCCGGAGCGGAACGGGAAGAAATGCGCGTGGCCGAGGATCTCCCCGTCCTGTTCCGCCACCAAATAGGCGCCGTTGCTGGCGGCGATCTGCTGGCGCACCTGTTCCGGGGTCTTCTCGATCGTGTTGAAGGTCGCCAGCGTGTCGCGGATCACCCAGTTGGCGATGGCGCAGACGGCTTCGGCATCAGCCTCGGTTGCGGAGCGGATGATCATCGGAGCACCCGCGGCCCATGCGGCGTGTCAAACTCCGCCATCATTGCCGGCGCGCCCTGTTCGACCTTTAGGCGCGGGTCGTTGAGGATGCGGTCAAGCGCGGTCTGTAAATCAGAGGCCTCCGGGTGGCTGAGGATCAGGCGGGTCAGGCGGCAGTTCGATTGCGGCAATTTTGCTGCAGGCGGTTCCGCCTGCCATTGCAGAACCGCAGGAAAGAGGTTGTCAAAAGGCAGCAGCCCGTCCGCGGGCACCGTCATCAGCCAGCGCAAGTCCCCGCGCTGCATCTGTACATGCCGCTGCGCATGGGGCGGCAGCAGGGGTTTCTCCGCTTCCAGATCTTCGCTGCGCAGGATCCAGCTATTGAGCCGGGCGGGGCCTTCAAAGCGGTCGAGGTTGAACCAGCGCGGCTGCTCCTGCGGTTCGGCGTCCGGATCGATAGCGATGGCCTCCAGATAGAGCCCGTCCTCCAGCCCGGTCAGCCGGTTATGGGTGCCATAGCGGACATGGACGCCGCCGGGGCCCAGGGCGATGCCGAGCGCGTCTTCGGTATGGGCAACGGCCTCTTCCAGCGTTTCGCCGGCCACTGCCAGATGGTCGAGTATCATATGTGCCCTCCCCTTTTGGCGCAGAGACTAGCTGGGTTGCGGCGGGGTGCAAGGCGGGACTTGCGACTGAAGGGATGGCTGAGGCTTCCAATCGGCCGAGGATACGGATTAATGTGCAGCCAAACTTTGTTGGGACATTTTACGTGAACAGGCCGAAACCGCCCCAGGACGCAATGATCTACAAAACCAGCGATGGGCTGGAGTTCTGGATGGATTACAAGAAATCTGGTTCACCGCTGATGGCTCCGAAAATCCGTACCGGCGACCCAGAAGTCAGCATCATTTTTGTTCCGACGACTGATGACCACGATGACGCTTATTTGATGCATTACTATGGTACGTCAATGGTCTTTTCCAACCCCGCTCCTTCACTCCGCAGGCATTGCGACGTCCATGGGCATTGTTGCAGAAAGGCGTCTTGAGGCGTGACTTCCCCTTTCCCCTTCAGGTTCAGGCCACGCGGACGATCTCGGCGGTGCCGAGGGCATTGAAGCGGTTGATGAGTGCGACGCGGATGTGGATTTCAGCGGTTTGGCTATCTGGGTCTCTCGCGGCGATGCGCTCGCCGAAGGCCTTGAGGCAGCGCATCCTGGCTTCTGCGCGGCTGCGGGTGTGGTATCCCGTCCATCGTTTCCAGAACGCCC
>NZ_LYUZ01000047.1 GCF_001679925.1 Leisingera sp. JC1
GTGCACGCACCGTGTCCAGATCGTCCTCCTGCGGCAGCGCCGGGCGGCCGGCCTCAGGCGCGGCGTACTGGATGATGTACTGGCCGTCATAAGCCAGATACAGCCCGATCGCATCAAAGCCCGCGCGCCGGAACAGCCGCGCGTGACTGCCTTGCGTGAAATAGGAGCAATGCTCGTAATAGATGTCCCAGAAGGCGCCCTCCTGCAGCACCCGCTGAACATCCGGGGTTTCAAAGAACAGGCCCGCACCGGCCTGCCCGTCCAGCACCTGCACGATGTCCTGCAGGAAGCGGCCGACCTCGGGGATATGTTCCAGCGTATGGCGGCAGACGATGAAATCAGGCGGCTCGGCGATGGTGCCGGGATCGAAGAATTCGCGCTGGAACCTGATCTCCTGGCCCTGCGCCCCGGGCAGGCGTTCGGGGATGAACCCGGGGTCGACGCCCAGGCCGATGGTGCCGGTCTGGCGGGCAAGCTCCTGCAGGAACTCGCCCTTGCCGCAGCCGATTTCCAGGGTCCGCCTGCCTTTCAGGTCGTAAAGCGATGCCGCTTCCGCCGCCAGATCCCGGGCAAACCGGTTGAAGGTGCCGGAGAAATGCTGGCTCTCCTCCGTCGCTGAGGCATAGTCGACCAGCGACAGGTCAAACACCGAATTGAAGATGAAGCCGCAGCTGCCGCAGAACATCAGCACCAGCGGATGGCGCGGGAACTGCCGGGCCGCCTCCGCGCTCTCCAGCAGGATGCAGCTTTGCACCGGGACCGCCTCCAGCCGGTAGATCTCTGTGAGGTCC
>NZ_LYUZ01000048.1 GCF_001679925.1 Leisingera sp. JC1
CCAGCCTTATCGGAACCTGCCGGATGAACGGGGTCGAACCCTATGCCTATTTGGTCGGCCTGTTCACCAAATTGGCCGCGGATGCCTATTTGGTCGGCCTGTTCACCAAATTGGCCGCGGGCCATCTCAACAAGGATATCGACGCCTTGATGCCCTGGGCCTATGCCGACGAACAATCAAAAGACGTGAGCTCGCCCGGGACTCCCTGACGTGCTCGTCCGCACAAATGGCTGGAGCCTGTCAACAGCAAGGCGCGAAACTTCCCAATGGGAAGTGGACGGCGCATACGGTTCACTGCGTGCTTCGAAGTACAGGGCTTCGGCAAGACATGCCTCCTGTTTATCCAGCCCAGTCGGGTTGAACAATCTGGCGAGCCAAGACACATTGGTGTCGGCGGAGCGGTCAAGTAAGCGCAGGTCTCCCGCAGTTTTTATGACTACAGTCTCTTCGAGCATTTTGAGCTACCCCCTGAATTTCGGACACTGACGTAAGCTACGATTTGCTGTCTGTTGATCTTCGACGCAGAGGAGATCAGAGATGTCGAAACGGAAGAACCATTCGCCTGAGTTTAAGGCCAAGGTCGCACTTGAGGCTYTGAAGGGCGAGCGGACTGTTGCAGAGCTGGCAAGCCAATTTGGCGTTCATCCGACGATGATCCACAGCTGGAAGCGGGCGCTCCTGGAGGGCGCGTCCGGCGTGTTCGAGCGTGGCGGCAAGAAAACCCCGGAGATTGACGAAGAACAGGTCAAAGAGCTGCACGCTAAGATTGGGGAGCTGGCC
>NZ_LYUZ01000049.1 GCF_001679925.1 Leisingera sp. JC1
GGACAACCATTCTGTCTCGGCGGAGACCGGCACCCTGCGCGGGTTGCATTTCCAGGCGCCGCCCCATGCCCAGGACAAGCTGGTGCGCTGCGGCCAGGGCGCGCTGTTTGATGTGGCCGTGGATATCCGCAAGGGCGCGCCGACTTACGGCCAGTGGTTCGGCATTGAACTCAGCGCGGAAAACGGCAAGCAGCTCCTGGTGCCCAAGGGCTTCCTGCACGGGTTTGTCACCCGGGCGCCCGGTACCGAGGTGGTCTATAAATGCACCGATTATTACGCGCCGGAGTGCGACGGCGCGGTGGCCTGGGACAGCTGCGGCATTGACTGGGGGTTTGACGGCAGCCCGGTGCTCAGCGGAAAAGACGCCGCGGCGCCGGCCCTCGCGGATTTCGACAGCCCCTTTGTCTGGGAAGGATAAGATATGAAGCTTCTTGTGACCGGCGGCGCCGGCTTTATCGGCTCAGCCGTGGTGCGGCTGGCCATCGCCCGCGGCCATCAGGTGGTGAACCTCGATGCGCTCACCTATGCCGCCTGCCTGGACAATGTGGCGGAAGCGGCTGAAAGCCCGGACTATGCCTTCGAGCAATGCGACATCCGCGACCGCGCCGCATTAGACACTGTTTTTGAGCGCCACCGCCCGGATGCGGTGATGCATCTGGCGGCTGAAAGCCATGTCGACCGCTCGATCGACGGGCCGGGCGACTTCATCGAGACCAATATCACCGGCACCTTCAACATGCTGGAGGCAGCGCGCAAATACTGGACCCAGGCGGGG
>NZ_LYUZ01000050.1 GCF_001679925.1 Leisingera sp. JC1
GGCCGCCATCCGGGTGTTCGAGGACACCGGCCAGGGCGTGCGCATACTGCGCCGCGAAGAGGTCGGCGGATCCGGCTTGCGGAGCTACCTGCTGCAGCTGCCGCCGCGGCCGCGCGGCCAGGCGGCGCCGCTGCAGCAGGCCAGCAGCCGCCTGTTCGTCGAAGTTGAGGCGCAGGGCCCCTGCCGCGTCGCCGCCATTGCCTTTGCCACCCCTGCCCCGCCGCAGCGGCAGGCCACCCTCTCCATCGGCCTGTGCACCTTCAACCAGGAAGCCTATTTCGCCCGCACCCTGGAAAAGGTCGCCGCCCTGGCGCAGCAGCAGGAGGCGCTGCGCGCCGTCTATGTGGTCAACCAGGGCCAGCCGTTCCAGTCCCCCGCCATCCGCGGCCTGCTGGAGGCGCCGAAGGTGCACAGCATCCGGCAGCGCAACCTCGGCGGCTGCGGCGGTTTCACCCGCTCGCTGGACGAGGCGCTGAACGCAGGCGAGCCGGCCAGCCACCACCTGATGATGGACGATGACATCGTGCTCGATCCGCGCATGATCCTGCGGGCGCTGCGGTTCCTCGACTATGCCGCCCGCGACATCGCGCTCGGCGCCGGCATGCTGGATGCGATGCGGCCCTCGGTGATGTATGAGGCCGGCGCCTTCCTGCGCCCGGAAAACCGCATCGAGCCCTATTGCCACAATGTCGATCTCGCCGACCCTGCCCAGCTGCACTATTTCAACAAGCCGGCCGGCACCGACTACAACGCCTGGTGGTTCTGCATCCTGCC
>NZ_LYUZ01000051.1 GCF_001679925.1 Leisingera sp. JC1
CGTAGACAGGGTTGTTCTGCATCCCCTCGGCAAAGCTGACAGGTGCGATATGGCCCTTGATCACCTCATGCAGGTGGTTCGAATAGGCCCGCTGCACCGGGTCGCGCAGCAGGGCGATGATCCTGATGCTTGGATCATAGGCCATCACCCGCTCCGGTGTGCGCGGATCATAGAAATAGGAGGGCGAGCTCTCAAAGGCCTGCGGCCTGCCCGCGCAGCCCTCAAAGAAACGCTCGTACCAGGCATAGCCCCGGTCGAAGTAATAGCTGAAGAAATCCAGCTCCTTGGGGTCGGACACGCCGATCTCCGGATGCGTGCCCATGATGGTATGCACCCAGGAGGACGCGCATTTCTGGGCGCCGATGCCGATGACCGTCGGTTTCATCACGGTTCTCCCTCAGCTGTCCAGATAGCAGGCATAGCGGCTGCCGGAAATCGCCTGCAGCAGCGCCGCGTGGTTTTCGATGGTGTCCTCAAAGCGCGAGGGCGTCACCTTGCGCAGGGCGGTCTGCGGCGCTTCATAGGGCAGCCCGAAACGGTCCAGCAGCCCGGCGTAGGTGGCCTGCTGCGCATCTGCGCCGCTCAGGTTCTGCTCATAGCTCAGCGCGGTATGCGGCACGTTCCGCAAAACCTGCTCCTCGTAGGCGCCGAGGGCGGCGCTGCCCTCCATCCAGGCAAAGATTTCGTCCGGCTCAATCACCACCCGGCTTCTTTCCGCCGCGCGCTTGTCCGAGCTGTGATAGGCGCGCCGCTTGCGGGCGTAGAG
>NZ_LYUZ01000052.1 GCF_001679925.1 Leisingera sp. JC1
CATCGACGAACCGACTTTCGCAGACGCCATCCTCGATCGGCTGATCCACAACGCGCACAGATTGCCTCTCGAAGGTCCGTCGATGCGCAAGACCCGCGATGCCCCCGCGGCCAAAACCATTGACGAACAAACCGACACCTGAGATGTCAGATCAAACGCTCAGCATCCCGCGCGAACTTTGTCCGCGCACCCCGGAATGACTGTCCGCGTGCCGTTGGAATGGCTGTCCGCGAAGCCCGGAATGCGCAACATCAAGATCGAGATGCCGCTGCCAAGCATGGCGATGCTGCAGCACCTCCTTGCTGAGCGGCTGCAGGACGCTGTCCAAGAGGGGGATCTGCACCAGTTGGCACGGGAATGTATCGGAAAGACCGCTGCCGACGTGGACGCGGCGGTGCGCTCAGCCCGCAGTGAAGCCCGGCACAGCGGCTGCCCGCTCGATCTGCAGCTTCTGCGTCGCCATCTCGGTGTCAGGGAGCTGGAGGAGAACCACGGCCTGCTTTACCGCATTTGCGTCCATGAATGCGGCCACGCCATCGCCGCCTGGATCTTCGGAGAGGCGATCACGCAGGTCCGGGTGGCTGCCGCAGGCGGAACAATCGAACGGGATGTTCCCCCGAATCCGGGTCTGGCGTCAGATTTCGACCGTCAGCTCTACGTCCACCTCGCGGGGCGGGCGGCGGAGCGGCTCATCTTTGGGACTGTGTCCGCGGGCGCTGGCGGCAGCGCCACGTCCGACCTCGGAAAAGCAGCT
>NZ_LYUZ01000053.1 GCF_001679925.1 Leisingera sp. JC1
GGGCGGGAGCATGCTGCTGTGCGGCGATCCGGGCAGCGGCAAGTCGACCTTGTCGGTTGCGCTGCACGGCGAAGGCTTCCGCCTGGAAGGGGATGATCTGGCAGTGCTGCGCAGCGGCGGCCAGGTGATGTCCCTGCCCTTTCCGGCGACCCTGAAATGCGGCTCGCTGCCCCTTCTTGCGCAGCGCCTGCCGGGGCTTGAGGACCTGCCGGACTATTTGCGCCCGGACGGCAAGCGGGTCCGCTACCGGGCTTTGGACGCCGGGGCGTTTCCGGCGCGCCCGGTCCGCTGCGTGCTGTTCCTGGACAGAAGCCCGGACACTCCGGCCGGGCTTGCGCCTGTCACCGCGGAAGAGGAGATCATCCGGATGATGCTGGCGTCCTGCTGGTCGCCGGACGACCGCCTGTCGGGGGACGGGTTTGAATCGCTGGCTGCGCTGATAGGCTCCGCGCGGTTCTTCCGCGCCCGCTTTGACGGTCTTGATCAGGCCTGCGGCTTGGCCCGCGAGGCTTGGAGCCTTGCGGGGAGCGGTTGATCAGGTGCCTTTTACCCCCGACTGCGCTGGAGATTTTGGCGGAATGCCTGCAGGGGCGGGTGCCCCGGGACCCGGACTGGGAGCTGATCATCGGCTGCGCCAATGACAACCTTGTCGGCCCGCTCTTGTACAGAAGGCTGGTCCAGTCCGGTCAGGCCGCGCAGATTGATCCCGAGGCCCTGAGTTACCTGGCCTC
>NZ_LYUZ01000054.1 GCF_001679925.1 Leisingera sp. JC1
GTCCGGCCGGGATCACGTGCAATGCTGCGGCTGCGCAGCATGTTTGCGCGCAGGGCCGCCTGAAACGGGCCTTTTGGCCTGCAAATTCGATTCTTGTATCGCGATTTCAACTGGCGCAGCCGCTTGATCTTTTCCGCAGCAGCGGCTAAACACCTCTGATTACTGCGATTTGCATGTCCCGCGGCCTGATTTGTGCCGGATTTTATGTATCGGTTTGCAGGGCACACCAGATCCACTGTTACAGAACAGCTCCGCTGTTTCCCAGCTTTTTGGCGGCCCGCCATAAGCGGGTTTTCGCCTGTGCGCGGTTATTTGCAGACCGCTGACAGGGAATTGGCCGAAAAAAGCCAGCTTTTGGGCGCAAACCTCCATCAGTCTTCCTGTTAACCAAGTTGGGCGATAGGCCGCTTCTAGGTTTTGTACAAGTTTGCTCTCTGCGGCGGGATGACAGGCACCGGCGGCCGGCGGGAAACCCGGCAGCTGCTTGCACGGCCTGAAGGCCCTGCCCCGGCGGGTATGGTTTGGGAAAATGTAAGAGTGTGAGCCGCGCCACTCAGCGGCTGATCACCAGTGAAAGGAAATCACATGACCGTTTGGTATTCGTCTGACCTCGGCTGGTCCGCGGGTCAGGATGTCTCCAGCGCGTTCGCGTCCCTGTTGAGCAGCAACAAGTTTAAAGCAGGAGATACACTCGTTC
>NZ_LYUZ01000055.1 GCF_001679925.1 Leisingera sp. JC1
ATTTCCATCGTGTAAATGGCCACACCGTCCTGATACCCAGTGATCGTCACCTCATTTGCCCAGTTTCTTTCGGGGACGATACGCTGGTTCTGGATGGACGAATTGGCGAGCGACAGGCTTTTGAAGTCAAAGTCCTCGCCGTCCGCCTGGCTGAAGCCGATGACCGATGCCCAGCCGTTGAAGGCCTCGGCATCGCCGTCCCGTTCATAGTCCAGCGTGCCGATGGCCCCCTGGTGGTTCCGGTACCCCTGGCTCACACTTGCAACAAAATTGCCATCAAGAATGCTATCGCCGTCTTTGATGCGCTTCCTATCGTCAAAATCCAGCACATATTCCGACTTCAGCTTGATTTCCTCGAAATTCTCAACGTTGTGGAAGGTGATGATATCGCCGTTTCCATAGGTGATCGTGCCATATCCCCGGCCTTCCAAATTGATGGTTGCTGTGCCATCCTGGATGAAGCGCAGGGTGTCGTTGCCCTGCCCCATCCGGACGTCATCGCCAGCGCCTGCCAGAACCGTGTCATCACCGTGGCCGGTGAGAATCAGGTCGGCGGCCTGAGTGCCTATGATGCTTTCGTTTCCCCGTGAACCTACGATCTTCTGTGCGGCAGAAGTTTCGAAGTCGGACAGATCGACGGTTGCGTTATTCGCAACCTGAACGGCTG
>NZ_LYUZ01000056.1 GCF_001679925.1 Leisingera sp. JC1
CTCCGTGGTGCTGGAGGGCGGAAAAATACGCGCCGCAAAGGCCGGCGAGGAGCCCATCGGCGTGATCAGCGCCAACCCGGCAGTGGTGGGCGACGGCGACATGGATGGCTGGAAGCACCGCTGGCTGCGCGACCTCCGTGGTGCTGGAGGGCGGAAAAATACGCGCCGCAAAGGCCGGCGAGGAGCCCATCGGCGTGATCAGCGCCAACCCGGCAGTGGTGGGCGACGGCGACATGGATGGCTGGAAGCACCGCTGGCTGCGCGACCCCTACGGCACCCTGCTGCGGGATGCGGACGGCCGCCCGCAGCAAAATCCCGCCTATGATGCCTCCCGGGCCTATGTGCCGCGCGCGCAGCGCCCGGAATGGGCGCTGGTGGGGCTGGTGGGCAAGCTGCGCCTGCGCCAGGGCCAGCCCGCCGGGGCCCGCTGGATCCGGATGCGGCAGGCGGGCCCGCAAATCGCGGAATGGCTGGTGCGCTGAGCCCCCGGCTCAGAGCGGTGCGGCAAAAAACGCCGGTGCCGCTGTGCCCTTGTCCAGGCATCCGGCAAAACCGCGCGCCGCGTCCAGCGCTTCGCGGATGGTCACATCCATGTCCAGGTAGCGGTAGGTGGCAAGCCGTCCCACAAAGGTGACGCCCTGTGTCTCCTCTGCCCGCTGCAC
>NZ_LYUZ01000057.1 GCF_001679925.1 Leisingera sp. JC1
GTAGTCGGCGTGGCCGGGGCAGTCGACGTGCGCATAGTGGCGCGCTTCGGTTTCATACTCGACGTGCGCGGTCGAGATGGTGATGCCGCGGGCTTTTTCTTCCGGTGCGCCGTCGATCTGGTCGTAGGCTTTGAAGTCACCGAAGTATTTGGTGATAGCCGCGGTCAGAGTGGTCTTGCCGTGGTCAACGTGGCCAACGGTGCCGATGTTGACGTGCGGTTTATTACGTTCAAACTTTTCCTTAGCCATGATGGCCTCCTTTTGCTTCGAGGGGGGTCCGCAACACTTGCGAACCCCCGTATTTTCTGACGCTTACGCGTATTTCGCCTGGATCTCTTCCGAGATGTTCTGCGGAACCGGATCGTAGTGATCGAACTGCATGGTGAACTGGGCGCGGCCCGAGCTCATCGAACGCAGGGTATTGATGTAGCCGAACATGTTGGCCAGCGGCACGAAGGCGTCGATGGCGATGGCGTTGCCGCGGTTCTCCTGGCCGGACACCTGGCCACGGCGGGAGGTCAGGTCGCCGATGATGCCGCCGGTGTATTCTTCCGGGGTGATCACTTCGACCTTCATCACCGGCTCGAGCAGTTTCGCGCCAGCTTTGCGCATGCCTTCGCGCATGCCCATGCGGGCGGCGATTTCAAAGGCCAGAACGCTGGAGTCCACGTCGTGGAACTTACCGTCGATCAGGGCAACCTTGAAGTCGATCACCGGGAAGCCTGCCAGCGGACCGGAGTCCATGACCGACTGGATGCCTTTTTCGACACCCGGGATGTATTCCTTCGGAACCGCACCGCCGACGATACGGGATTCGAAGGAGTAGCCTTCGCCCGGCTCTGTCGGGGAGATGATCAGTTTCACCTCGGCGAACTGGCCCGAACCACCCGACTGTTTCTTGTGGGTGTAGGAATGCTCGACCTCTTTGGAGATGGTCTCGCGGTAGGCCACCTGCGGCGCACCGATGTTCGCCTCGACCTTGAACTCGCGCTTGAGGCGGTCCACCAGGATGTCCAGGTGAAGTTCGCCCATGCCCTTCATGATGGTCTGACCGGACTCGAGGTCGGTCTCGACGCGGAAGGACGGGTCTTCGGCGGCCAGACGGGCCAGACCCTGGGACATCTTCTCCTGGTCGGCCTTGGTTTTCGGCTCAACCGCGATCTCGATCACCGGATCGGGGAAGGTCATGGTTTCCAGAACAACCGGGTCGTTGACGGCGCAGAGGGTGTCACCGGTGGTGGTGTCCTTCAGGCCTGCCAGCGCGATGATGTCGCCCGCGAACGCTTCCGTGATTTCCTCACGGTTGTTCGAGTGCATCATCATCATCCGGCCAACGCGCTCTTTCTTGCCCTTGGTCGAGTTCAGCAGGGTGTCGCCCTTGTTCATCACGCCGGAGTAGATCCGGGTGAAGGTCAGGGAGCCGACGAACGGGTCGTTCATGATTTTGAACGCGAGGCCGGCAAAGGCCATGTCGTCGTCCGCGCGGCGGGCGATGTTACGCTCTTCGTTCTCGTCGCCCGGCTTGAAGCCCATGTAGTCGACAACGTCCAGCGGGCTGGGCAGGTAGTCGATCACGGCGTTCAGCAGCGGCTGCACACCTTTGTTCTTGAACGCGGAACCGCCCAGAACCGGCACGAAGTGCAGCGCCAGGGTGCCCTTGCGCAGCAGTTTGCGCAGGGTCGGCACGTCGGGCTCTTCGCCTTCCAGGTAGGCTTCCATGGCGTCGTCGTCTTCTTCGACGGCGGCCTCGATCATCTTGCCGCGCCACTCTTCGGCCATGTCCTTGAGCTCGTCGCGGATCTCGGCGTGCACCCAGGACGCGCCCAGGTCTTCACCCTGCCACAGCCACTCTTTCATGGTGACCAGGTCGATCAGGCCTTCCAGCTCGTTCTCTGCGCCGATCGGAATGCCAACCGGAACCGCGCGGGCGCCGGTGCGGTCTTCGATCATGCGGACGCAGTTGAAGAAGTCGGCGCCGATCTTGTCCATCTTGTTGACGAACACCATGCGCGGAACCTTGTAGCGGTCAGCCTGACGCCACACGGTTTCGGTCTGGGGCTCAACACCGGCGTTTGCGTCGAGAACGCAGACGGCACCGTCGAGAACCGCCAGCGAACGCTCAACTTCGATGGTGAAGTCAACGTGGCCGGGGGTGTCGATGATGTTCAGGCGGTGCTTCGGGGTGTCAGCGGTCTTGCCGTCCTCGGTGCGTTCCCAGAAGGTGGTGGTCGCAGCCGAAGTGATGGTGATGCCGCGTTCCTGCTCCTGCTCCATCCAGTCCATGGTGGCTGCACCGTCGTGCACCTCACCGATGTTGTGGGATTTGCCGGTGTAATACAGGATGCGCTCGGAACAGGTGGTCTTACCTGCGTCGATGTGCGCCATGATACCGAAGTTACGGTACAGGTCGAGGGGATATTCGCGTGCCATAGGTCTATGTCCTCTAGCTTACCAGCGATAGTGGCTGAAGGCTTTGTTCGCCTCGGCCATCTTGTGGGTGTCTTCGCGCTTCTTGACCGCGGTGCCACGGGACTGGACGGCGTCCAGCAGCTCGCCTGCGAGGCGCTCTTCCATGGTGTTTTCGTTGCGGTTGCGGGCGGCAGCGATCAGCCAGCGGATGGCCAGCGCTTCGCGGCGCTCGGGGCGGACTTCAACCGGAACCTGGTAGGTTGCACCACCAACACGGCGGGAGCGGACCTCGACGGACGGTTTGATGTTGTCCAGCGCTTCGTGGAAGACTTCAACCGGAGCGCGCTTGATCTTGCCTTCAACGCGGTCGAACGCGTTGTAGACGATACGCTCTGCAACCGACTTCTTGCCGTCGATCATCAGGTTGTTCATGAATTTGGTCAGAACGCGGTCGCCGAACTTGGCGTCGGGCAGAACTTCGCGTTTTTCAGCGGCGTGACGACGTGACATATCAGCCTCTCCTTCTTACTTAGGACGCTTCGCGCCGTACTTCGAGCGGCGCTGCTTACGGWCTTTGACGCCCTGGGTATCCAGAACACCGCGCAGGATGTGGTAACGGACACCCGGAAGGTCTTTTACACGGCCGCCGCGGATCAGAACCACGGAGTGTTCCTGAAGGTTGTGGCTTTCACCGGGGATGTAGGAGATCACTTCGAAACCGTTGGTCAGGCGGACCTTCGCAACTTTCCGCATAGCGGAGTTCGGTTTCTTCGGAGTGGTGGTGTACACGCGGGTGCAGACGCCGCGCTTCTGCGGGCACTGCTCGAGGTGCTGGGACTTCGAAACTTTACGCTTCGGCTGACGCGGCTTGCGGATCAGCTGCTGGATCGTTGGCATTCAGGTATTCCCCGTTTAGCAACTTGTCATGCACGCCGGCGCGTGCGGGTGATTTCGCTGCACCTGTGCGTCCACAAGCGCAAAAACCGCAATCGCTCCCATTCCGAGGTGAGACGACGCGGTGTGTTTACAGAGGATCCGGGTGGTAAAAGTGCCCGGACCTTGAGCCACTGCAATTTTGAATTCGGCTGACGAAGAATACACTCCGGGTGCCGGATAGGCGCGCGTATATGGGGAGTCGCGGGGGTTGTCAACAGCAGCCGGGCGCAGCAGCCCTGATCGATGCCGTGCACGCGTCGTGCGATGGTTGCCAGCCCGCGTGCCACCCGCCATAGTTGCCGTTGCAGGCATTTGCAACAGATGGAATTTCGATATGCAGGTCATCGGGCTGTGCCGGTTTTCCTACCCGGCGCTTGGCGGGTTTCAGGTCGAGCATGACACCGTCGCGGAGCGGATCGCCTATCTCTATGCCGAGGAGCGGATGGAGGAGCGGTTCCGGCTGTTCGAAACTGTTGCCCTGCCCTCGATGCGGGCGCAGACCGACCCCGATTTCGACCTGGTTATCGTGACCGGCGACAGCCTGCCCCGGCATCACCGCGGCCGCCTGCAGGATCTGACCGCGGATATGCCGCAAGTGCGGATCGTGGCAGAGCCTCCGCGCCGCCACCGGCAGGTGATGAAGGAGATCCTGAACGCCGCCCGCCGCAACCCGGATCAGCCCTGCCTGCAGTTCCGCGCCGACGACGACGATGCGGTTGCGGCGGAGTTTGTCGAGCGGCTGCGGGAGACCGCGGCAGACTGCGCCGGGCTGCTGGAGAAGACACCCACTGCGGCCATCGACTTCAACCGGGGCTACATCGCCGAATTCGGCGCCGGGGGGATCGCGGCCTCAGAACCGGTATTAAGGCCTTATTTTACGGCGGCGCTGGGAATGTATGCGGCTGGCGGCGTGCGCAAGACGATCATGAACTTCGGCCACCACCGCATCCACCATCATATGCCGTCGATCACCATCACCGATGTGCCGATGTGGGTGCGCAGCCACAACATCTACAACGATTCCCGCCAGCGCAATGCAGGCGAGGAAAACGTTGCGCCGCTGACCCCGAAACAGGAGCGGGAGTTTGCAACGATGTTCGGCATCAAAGCCGCCCATGTGCGCGCGGCGTTCACACCCCAGCTGAGCGGCTCCTGCGGCTGATCTGCTGTTCCCGGTAAAAGGTGAAGATCCCGGCCCCGGCAACCACCGCCGCGCCCGCCAGCGTCAGCAGGTCCGGCCATTCGCCGAACACCAGCCAGCCGAGAAGCAGCGCCCACAACAGGCCGCTGTAGCGCAAAGGCGCGATCACCGCGATTTCCCCCACCCGCATGGTCATCACAGAACACAGGTAACCCGCAAAGATGAACAGCGCCGCGCCGGTCAGGATCAGCAGCTGCATGCCCGTCACCGGCTGCCACGGCACCGCAGCGGACAGGGCAATGCCGAACCCCAGCACCGACAGCGACGACGCCAGTGTCACGGTCATCGACGGCACCTCCGCCGGCATCCGCCGGGTGACCAGGTCGCGGGCGGTGATGCAGGCCACCGAGGCCAGCGCATAAAGCGCCCCCTCGCTGAAGCCCTCCGGGCCCGGCCGCACGATCAGGAGCATGCCGCAGAAACCCGCGGCGATCGCCGCCATCCGCCGCCAGCCCAGCGGCTCTTGCAGGAACAGCGCCGCGCTCAGCGTCACTGCCAGCGGCAGCACCTGCAGCACCGCGGTGACATTGGCAATCGGCATCACCATCAGCGCGGTCAGGAACAGATAGGTGGCCGACACTTCGCCCGCGCAGCGCAGGATGATCATGCCCCAGGCACGCGGCGGCAGCCGGAAGCGCAGCCCGCCCATGCGTCGGGCCAGCAGATAGATCAGGAAACTGGCAGCGATACCGCGGATGGTCAGGATCTGCGCCAGCGGCAGCGCGCCGCCGATCAGCTTTACCAGCGCATCATTGAACGTATAAGCCGCCATTGCCCCGATCATCCATAGCGCGCCTGTCTGGTTCGGTGTCATCGCCGTCCTGCCAAGATCATATCCATGCCTGCATCCTCCCTGCCCTGCAACTGATAGACCCGGACGCAGAAACGGAAAAGCCCCCGCATGTCGCCATGCGGGGGCTTCCCTGTTCTGTCTCAGACCGCCGGTCTTAGTCGCGGCTTTCCGGGGTATCGACCAGGTTGTCGAGACCTGCGTCCATCGCGTCGTCGTCCATCACCGGAGCAGCCAGGGCTGCAGCGGCTTCGGCTTCCTCGCGGCGGGCTTCCAGAACCACGTTGTCACGGCCCTGGGCGATCTGGCGCACCCGCTGGGTGGCGCCGCCGGTGCCGGCCGGGATCAGGCGGCCCACGATGACGTTCTCCTTGAGGCCGACCAGCTTATCCTTCTTGCCCTGCACCGAGGCCTCGGTGAGAACCCGGGTGGTCTCCTGGAAGGAGGCCGCCGAGATGAAGGAGCGGGTCTGCAGCGACGCCTTGGTGATGCCGAGCAGGATCGGTTCGCCCTGAGCAGGACGCTTGCCGCGGGCAAGGGCCTTCTCGTTGGCGGCGTCGAACTCCTGCTTGTCCACGTGTTCGCCTTTCAGCAGCGTGGTGTCGCCGGAGTCCGAGATCTCCCACTTCTGCAACATCTGGCGGACGATCACCTCGATGTGCTTGTCGTTGATCTTCACACCCTGCAGGCGGTAGACGTCCTGGACCTCGTCGATCATGTAGTTCGCCAGTGCCTCGACACCCATGATGGACAGGATGTCATGCGGCGCCGGGTTGCCGTCCATGATGTAGTCGCCCTTCTGGACATAATCACCTTCCTGAACCGGAATGTGCTTGCCCTTGGGCACCATGTATTCGACGGCGTCCATCGACTCGTCCGACGGCTCGATCGCGATACGGCGCTTGTTCTTGTAGTCGCGGCCGAAGCGCACGTAACCATCGATTTCGGCGATAATCGCGTGATCCTTCGGACGGCGGGCTTCGAACAGTTCCGCAACGCGCGGCAGACCACCGGTAATGTCCTTGGTCTTGGCGCCTTCACGCGGGATACGCGCGACAACGTCGCCTGCCAGGATCTGCTGGCCGTCTTCGACCGACAGGATGGCATCCACGGACATCGGGTAGGTCAGCGGGTTGCCTGCGTCGTTGCGCACCGGCTCGCCATTTGCGTCCACCAGGATGATTTCCGGCTTCAGGTCAGAGCCCTTCGGAGCCGCACGCCAGTCGATCACGATCTTCTGGGTCATGCCGGTGGCTTCATCGGTCTCGTCGCGGACAGCCAGGCCCGAGATCAGGTCGACATATTTGGCGGTACCCGGCTTCTCGGCGATGATCGGCAGGGTGTAGGGGTCCCATTCGAACAGCTTGTCGCCGCGGTTGACCATCTGGCCTTCCTTGACGAACAGCTTGGAGCCGTAGCCCAGCTTGTGGCTGGCGCGCTCTTCACCGTGCTCGTCCTGGATGATCAGCTTCATGTTGCGGCCGACAACCAGGGTCTCGCCGTTGGCGTTCTCCAGGGTGTTCGGCATCTCGAAGACGATCTTGCCGGACTGCGAGGCTTCCAGGAACGACTGCTGGCCGCCCTGGGCAACGCCGCCGATGTGGAAGGTCCGCATGGTCAGCTGGGTGCCGGGTTCACCGATCGACTGCGCCGCGATGATGCCGACAGCCTCGCCGGTGTTCACGCGGGTGCCGCGGGCCAGGTCACGGCCGTAGCACATGGCGCAGACGCCCTCTTCCGACTCACAGGTCAGCGGCGAGCGGATGCGGGTCGACTGAACGCCGGCCTCTTCCACTGCGTCGGACATGCGTTCGTCGATCAACTGGCCGGCGGCCACGATGATCTCTTCGGTGCCGGGCTTCTTGATGTCATCCGCAGCCACACGGCCCAGGATGCGCTCACCCAGCGACGCCACGACTTCACCGTCGTTCACAGCCGCTTCTGCGGTGATCGCACGCTCGGTGCCGCAATCGATCTCGCGAACGATGCAGTCCTGCGCCACGTCCACCAGACGGCGGGTCAGGTAACCCGAGTTCGCCGTCTTAAGCGCGGTATCCGACAGACCCTTACGGGCACCGTGGGTGGAGTTGAAGTACTCCAGAACGGTCAGGCCTTCTTTGAAGTTCGAGATGATCGGGGTCTCGATGATGTCGCCGTTCGGCTTGGCCATCAGGCCGCGCATGCCGCCCAGCTGCTTCATCTGAGTAACCGAGCCACGCGCACCGGAGTGGGCCATCATGTAGACCGAGTTCGGCTCCATCACAGCGCCGTTCTCGTCCCGCTTGTCAGCGGAGATGGTGCCCATCATCGCTTCGGTGACCTTGTCGTTACACTTCGACCAGGCATCGACAACCTTGTTGTACTTTTCGCCCTGAGTGATCAGGCCGTCCATGTACTGCTGTTCGAAGTCTTTCACCTGCTCGCGGGTGTCGTCGACGATGGTCCACTTGGTATCCGGGATCACCATGTCGTCCTTGCCGAACGAAATGCCGGCCTTGAACGCTTCGCGGAAGCCCATGGTCATGATCTGGTCGCAGAAGATCACAGACTCCTTCTGGCCGCAGTAGCGGTAGACGGTGTCGATGACCTGCTGAACCTCTTTCTTCCGCAGCAGGCGGTTGACCAGTTCAAACGGCGCCTTGGCGTTTTTCGGCAGCAGCGCGCCCAGACGGACACGGCCCGGGGTGGTCTCGAAACGCTGGAGAACCTCGTTGCCTTCCTCGTCGATCTGGGTGATCCGCGCGGTGATCTTGGTGTGCAGATGCACTTCGCCGGCGTCCAGCGCGTGCTGAACCTCATCGATGGTGCCAAAGATCTTGCCTTCGCCGGGCATGCCTTCGCGTTCCAGGGACACATAGTAGAGACCCAGGATCATATCCTGCGAAGGAACGATGATCGGCGCGCCGTTGGCGGGCGACAGAACGTTGTTGGTCGACATCATCAGGACGCGCGCTTCCAGCTGGGCCTCAAGGCTCAGCGGGACGTGCACAGCCATCTGGTCGCCGTCGAAGTCCGCGTTGAACGCCGAGCAGACCAGCGGGTGCAGCTGGATTGCCTTGCCTTCGATCAGCGTGGGTTCGAACGCCTGGATACCCAGACGGTGCAGCGTCGGCGCGCGGTTCAGCATCACCGGGTGCTCGCGGATCACCTCATCGAGGATATCCCACACTTCGGGGCGCTCTTTCTCGACCAGCTTCTTCGCCTGCTTCACGGTCGAGGACAGGCCCTTGGCCTCCAGACGCGAGTAGATGAAGGGCTTGAACAGCTCCAGCGCCATCTTCTTGGGCAGGCCGCACTGGTGCAGCTTCAGCTCGGGACCGGTCACAATAACCGAACGGCCGGAGAAGTCGACGCGCTTACCCAGAAGGTTCTGGCGGAAGCGGCCCTGCTTGCCTTTCAGCATGTCGGACAGCGACTTCAGCGGACGCTTGTTGGCACCGGTGATGACGCGGCCGCGGCGGCCGTTGTCGAACAGCGCGTCCACGGATTCCTGCAGCATCCGCTTTTCGTTGCGGACGATGATGTCCGGCGCGCGCAGTTCGATCAGCCGCTTCAGGCGGTTGTTCCGGTTGATCACGCGGCGGTACAGGTCGTTCAGGTCGGAGGTCGCAAAGCGGCCGCCGTCCAGCGGAACCAGCGGGCGCAGTTCCGGCGGAATGACCGGGATCACGGTCATGATCATCCATTCCGGACGGTTGCCCGATTCCAGGAAGGATTCCACGACTTTCAGACGCTTGATGATCTTCTTGGGCTTCAGTTCGCCGGTCGCTTCGGCCAGTTCGGCGCGCAGCGTTTCGGCTTCCGATTCCAGGTCGATCTGGGCCAGCATGTCACGGATCGCTTCAGCGCCGATGTTAGCGGTGAAGGCGTCCATGCCATAGGCGTCCTGGGCGTCCATGTACTCTTCTTCGGTCATCATCTGACCATAGGTCAGGTCGGTCAGACCCGGCTCGATGACAACGTAGTTTTCAAAGTACAGAACCCGTTCCAGATCGCGCAGGGTCATGTCCAGCATCAGGCCGATGCGGCTCGGCAGCGACTTCAGGAACCAGATGTGCGCAACCGGCGCGGCCAGTTCGATGTGGCCCATGCGCTCGCGGCGCACTTTCTGCAGGGTGACCTCGACGCCGCATTTCTCGCAGACGACGCCGCGGTACTTCATCCGCTTATATTTGCCGCACAGGCATTCGTAGTCTTTGATCGGGCCGAAAATCCGGGCGCAGAACAGGCCGTCGCGCTCCGGCTTGAAGGTCCGGTAGTTGATGGTCTCGGGCTTTTTGATTTCGCCGTAGGACCAAGACAGGATCCGTTCCGGGCTGGCCAGCGAGACTTTGATTTCATCAAAGACCTTCGGCGGGGTCAGCGGGTTGAACGGGTTGTTGGTGATTTCCTGGTTCATTTTGATACCTCAAATCTTGCGGAAGGGGGGAGCGGGAGAAGGGCGCGGGGCCCTTACTCCTCAACCTCCGCATCCAGGAGTTCCATATTCAGGCCGAGGCCGCGGACTTCTTTGACCAGAACGTTGAACGATTCCGGCACGCCCGCCTCGAAGTTATCCTCGCCCTTGACGATCGACTCATAGACCTTGGTCCGGCCGGCGACGTCATCCGATTTGACGGTGAGCATCTCTTGCAGGGTGTAGGCGGCGCCATAGGCTTCCAGAGCCCAGACTTCCATCTCACCGAAGCGCTGACCGCCGAACTGCGCCTTACCGCCCAGCGGCTGCTGGGTAACCAGCGAGTACGGGCCGGTGGAACGCGCGTGGATCTTGTCGTCCACCAGGTGGTGCAGCTTCAGCAGGTACTTGATGCCGACGGTCACAGGACGCGCGAACTGCTCGCCGGTGCGGCCGTCGAACAGGATCGACTGGCCGGACTGGTCAAAGCCCGCACGCACCAGGGCGTTGTTCACATCGTCTTCCTTGGCGCCGTCGAAGACCGGGGTCGCAATCGGCACACCGCGGGTCACGTTGCCTGCGGCTTCAACCAGCGTCGCCTCATCCATATTGGCGATGCCTTCGTCATAGACATCGTCGCCATAGGCGTGGTGCATCGCTTCACGGACCGGGGTCAGGTCGCCCGAGCGGCGGTATTCCTGCAGCGCGTCATCCACCTTGATGCCGAGGCCGCGTGCGGCCCAGCCCATGTGGGTCTCCAGGATCTGTCCGACGTTCATACGCGACGGCACGCCCAGCGGGTTGAGGCAGAAGTCGACCGGGGTACCATCGGCGAGGAACGGCATGTCCTCCATCGGCACCACTTTCGAGATCACACCTTTGTTGCCGTGACGGCCGGCCATCTTGTCGCCCGGCTGCAGCTTGCGCTTCACAGCGATGAAGACCTTGACCATCTTCATCACACCCGGCGGCAGGTCGTCGCCGCGGCGGACCTTCTCGACCTTGTCCTCGAAACGGGCGTCCAGGGCGCGCTTCTGTGCTTCGTACTGCTCGTTCAGGGCTTCGACGACCTGGGCGTCCTGCTCATCCTCAAGAGCAAGCATCCACCACTGGCCGCGGGACAGGCTGTCCAGCAGGTCCTGGTCGATCGGGGCACCGGCGCGCACGCCTTTCGGGCCTTTGACCGCGGTCTTGCCCAGCAGCATGCCGTGCAGGCGGGCATAGATGTTGCGGTCCAGGATCGCCAGCTCGTCGTCCCGGTCACGGGCCAGACGCTCGACTTCCTCACGCTCGATCTGCAGCGCACGCTCGTCTTTCTCCACGCCGTGGCGGTTGAAGACGCGCACCTCGACCACAGTACCGTAATCGCCCGGCTTCACGCGCAGCGAGGTGTCGCGCACGTCAGATGCTTTCTCGCCGAAGATGGCGCGCAGCAGCTTTTCTTCCGGGGTCATCGGGCTTTCGCCCTTCGGAGTGATCTTGCCGACCAGAATGTCGCCCGGCTCCACATCGGCGCCGATGTAGACGATGCCCGCCTCGTCGAGGTTGCGCAGGGCTTCCTCGCCGACGTTGGGGATGTCGCGGGTGATCTCTTCCGGCCCAAGCTTGGTGTCGCGGGCGGCGACTTCGAATTCCTCGATGTGAACCGAGGTAAATACGTCGTCACGCGCGATGCGCTCGGAGATCAGGATCGAGTCTTCGTAGTTGTAGCCGTTCCACGGCATGAACGCGACGACCACGTTTTTGCCCAGTGCCAGTTCGCCCATATCGGTCGACGGGCCGTCGGCGATGACTTCGCCCTTGGCAACGGTGTCGCCCACCTTGACCAGAGGTTTCTGGTTGATGGTGGTGTTCTGGTTGGAACGCTGGAACTTGCGCAGACGGTAGATGTCAACGCCCGCATCGCCCAGCTCCAGATCGGAGGTGACGCGGATCACGATACGCTGCGCATCGACCTGGTCGATGATGCCCGCACGCTTGGCCTGGATGGCCGCGCCGGAGTCGATCGCAACCTTTTCCTCGATGCCGGTGCCGACCAGCGGTGCCTCTGCACGCAGCAGCGGAACCGCCTGACGCTGCATGTTCGAGCCCATCAGAGCGCGGTTGGCGTCGTCGTTTTCCAGGAACGGAATCAGCGAGGCAGCTACCGAGACCAGCTGCTTGGGCGACACGTCGATCAGGTCCACGCTTTCGCGCGGCGCCAGGGTGTAATCGCCGGACTGGCGGGTCGACACCAGGTCGTTGATGAACTTGCCGTTCTCGTCCAGGGTCGCGTTCGCCTGCGCCACGGTGTGGCGCATCTCTTCGGTCGCCGACATGTAGTGCACTTCGTCGGTCACCTGGCCTTCGTTCACCACCCGGTAGGGGGTTTCGATGAAGCCGTACTTGTTGACGCGCGCAAAGGTCGCCAGCGAGTTGATCAGACCGATGTTCGGGCCTTCCGGGGTCTCAATCGGGCACATCCGGCCATAGTGGGTCGGGTGCACGTCGCGGACCTCAAAGCCGGCGCGTTCGCGGGTCAGGCCGCCCGGGCCAAGCGCCGACAGGCGGCGTTTGTGGGTGACTTCCGACAGCGGGTTGGTCTGGTCCATGAACTGCGACAGCTGCGAGGAGCCGAAGAATTCACGCACAGCGGCAGCAGCCGGTTTCGCGTTGATCAGGTCCTGCGGCATCACGGTATCGATCTCGACGGAGGACATACGCTCCTTGATCGCACGCTCCATGCGCAGAAGGCCGACGCGGTACTGGTTTTCCATCAGCTCACCGACGGAGCGCACGCGGCGGTTGCCCAGGTGGTCGATGTCGTCGACATCGCCGCGGCCGTCACGCAGGTCGACCAGCGCCTTGATGCAGGCGACGATGTCTTCCTTGCGCAGGGTGCGCTGGGTGTCCTCGGCGTCCAGCGCCAGACGCATGTTCATCTTCACGCGGCCAACGGCGCTGAGGTCGTAACGCTCGCTGTCGAAGAACAGGGTGTCGAACAGCGCGGAGGCTGCCTCGACGGTGGGCGGCTCGCCCGGGCGCATCACGCGGTAGATGTCCATCAGCGCGCTGTTGCGGTCCAGGTTCTTGTCCTGCGCCATGGTGTTGCGCATGTAGGGGCCGACGTTGACGTTGTCGATGTCCAGCACCGGAATGTCGGTGATGCCCGCGTCCAGCAGTTCCTTCAGGGAACCGCCGATCAGCTCGCCGTCCTTGTCGTACTCCAGGGTCAGCTCATCACCGGCCTCGACATAGATCGCGCCGTTGTCTTCGTTGATGATGTCCTTGGACACATATTTGCCGACGATGTGCTCAAACGGAACCAGCAGCTCGGTGATGGTGCCTTCTTCGATCATCTTCTTGACGGCGCGCGGGGTGACCTTTTTGCCGGCTTCACAGATGATCTCGCCGGTGGCAGCGTCCACCAGGTCATAGGTCGGGCGGGTGCCGCGCACGCGTTCCGGGAAGAACGGGGTGACCCAGCCGCGGGATTTCTCCAGCTTGAACTGCACGGTGTTGTAATAGGCATCCATGATGCCTTCCTGGTCCAGGCCCAGGGCGTACAGCAGGGTGGTCACCGGCAGCTTGCGGCGGCGGTCGATACGGGCAAAGACGATGTCCTTGGCGTCGAACTCGAAGTCCAGCCAGGAGCCGCGGTACGGGATGATGCGGCAGGCAAACAGCAGCTTGCCCGAGGAATGGGTCTTGCCTTTGTCGTGGTCGAAGAACACGCCCGGCGAGCGGTGCATCTGGGACACGATCACACGCTCGGTGCCGTTCACGATGAAGGTGCCGTTCGGGGTCATCAGGGGCATGTCGCCCATGAAGACGTCCTGTTCCTTGATGTCCTTCACGGACTTTGCGCCGGTGTCCTCATCGACATCGAACACGATCAGGCGCAGGGTGACCTTCAGCGGCGCGCTGTAGGTCATGTCGCGCTGCATGCACTCTTCGACGTCGTACTTCGGCTTTTCGAACGAGTACTTCACGAACTCCAGAACGGAGGTTTCGTTGAAATCCTTGATCGGGAATACCGACTGGAACACACCCTTGATGCCTTCGCCGTCCAGCGGCTCAGCTGCATCGCCGGAGCGCAGGAAAAGGTCATAAGAAGATTTCTGCACCTCGATGAGGTTCGGCATCTCCAGCACTTCGCGGATTTTGCCGTAATATTTGCGTAGACGTTTCTGGCCAAGGAACGATTGAGCCATGTCAGATGTCACCTTTCGAGTTCTCACCGGTCAAGGAAACCGCCGGGCCCCGGCTCCTTGCCCATACGAGACAGCGCGTTCGGATCAATTCATGGCCACCGTCCCGAAGGCAGCCTCCCGATCCCTTGAACTCCGCCTGAGAAAACGCCTCTCTCATGAGGCCCTTTCTAAGACAGGTTCGGCTGGGCCCGGAAAAATCCGGACCCAGCCAAATTTCCGATGCATCGGAGATGCACCAGAGGCAGTGCTTAGGCCAGCTCGACTTCGGCGCCAGCTGCTTCCAGCTTGCCTTTGATGTCTTCTGCTTCGTCCTTGGACACGCCTTCTTTGATCTTGCCGCCAGCTTCGACCAGCTCTTTGGCTTCTTTCAGGCCCAGGCCGGTGATGCCGCGGACTTCTTTGATCACGTTGATCTTGGAAGCGCCGGCGTTCTTCAGAACGACGTCGAATTCGGTCTTTTCTTCTTCAGCTGCACCGCCGGCGTCGCCGCCAGCTGCCATGACAACTGCGCCGCCAGCTGCGGGCTCGATGCCGTATTCGTCTTTCAGGATGGTTTTCAGTTCTTGTGCTTCCAGCAGGGTCAGACCCACGATGCTTTCTGCGAGTGCTTTCAGATCAGCCATTTTATCAGCTCTTTCCGTTTACAGTATTTGTGTTCCAACGTGCGGGCTTTTGCCCCACGCCGACCGTTCAGTGCCAACCGCTTACGCAGCTTCCGCCTTCTCTTCGATGGTCGAAAGGATGCTTGCGATGTTGCTTGCAGGTGCGCCAATCGCGCCGGCGATGTTCGAAGCAGGTGCGCCAATGCAGCTTGCGATCTGAGCGATGAGCTCGTCGCGGGACGGCATTTTGGACACAGTTTCGACGCCTGCGCGGTCCAGAGCGTTCTCACCCATTGCACCGCCAAGGATCTCAAACTTTTTGTTTTCCTTGGCGAAATCCTCGGCCACTTTTGCAGCGGACACGGGATCTTCGGAGTAGGTCAGAACGGTCATCCCTGTCAGCAGGTCGGCCATGCTTGCACACGGCTTACCCTCGAGGGCGATTTTGGCGAGCCTGTTCTTGGCAACACGCACGGAGCTGTTCGCGTCACGGGCACGTGCGCGCAGATCCTGCATCTCAGCAACTGTCAGACCGGCGTAGTGAGCTACCACCACGACGCCAGAGCTTTCGAAGATCTGGCCGAGTTCCTCGACCACTTTCTCTTTCTGGGCTCTATCCACAGTTCTCTCCAAGTTAGGGATGCTTGCACACCCCGGCTCATATTTGCCGGTCCAGGAAGAACCGGCGTTCAGGTCCGTTTTACGGGATGAGCCAAATCCGCCCGAGGGATTGAAAACCCCCGATCTTCTTGGTCTGTACCCGTCTCAGGAGGGAAATTAAGGCCGATCGGAGGCCACCCACCATCTTGGACGAAATGAAATAAAGCGCACGACGAATCGCACGCTTTATCTCAAGGCCGTAGTTAGCCCCATTGACGGGGATTTCCAAGGGGCAAATCCGCCTCAGCCGGCAATTTCCCGCGCGTCCAGGCGGCAGCCGGCACCTGCGGCCCCGGATGCCTGCGGTCACAGCCACAAGGGCGAGAGCGCACAGGCAGCCAGCCCCGCCAGCGCCGCAGCCAGGATCACGCGGCAGATCAGGCGGAACCCTCCGCCGCTGTTCAGCAGCTCTTCAGTCTCGATCCGCCCCGTCACCCTGCAGATATATCCCGGAACCACATCACCCGCACGGTGCGGGCACGAGTTCCGCCAGGCATGCGATGCATAGCTTTGCGAAGCGCCCTCAGCGCCATGCACCTGCAGCACCGGCTGATACTGCCGGTAGCGCTTCACATCCCCGTCACTGTCTGCCCTCTCAGCCCATTGGACACGCACTTGCGCAACATGCACAAACGCCCGTTCAGCGGTCTTCAGGAATTGCCGCCTGCCGAGCGCGGCAATGCCCAGAATGGTTCCGGCGCACAGGGCCGTAACCGACAAGAATATTGCAAGCCCAATCATCAGATCTCCACCCGCCCCTCCCAGCTGGAAGTGGTCAAAACAACATCAAAGAAAGAAGCAAAACAAAAGAAAGCCCGGCAGGATCAGATCCGCCGGGCCTCCTGACTTCAACTGTACGCCCGATTACTCGGTGACAGCGTTGTCCACGTCAACCGTGATGCCCGGACCCATGGTCGAGGACAGGTTGATCTTTTTCATGTAGGCACCTTTGGCGCCGGTCGGCTTGGCTTTGGCCACGGCCGACACGAAGGCACGGACGTTCTCGACCAGCTTGGCTTCGTCGAAGGACGCTTTGCCGACGCCGGCATGCACAACGCCGCCTTTTTCCGCTTTGAACTGGACTTCGCCGCCCTTGGCTGCTTCCACGGCCGCTTTCACGTCCATGGTCACGGTGCCGACTTTCGGGTTCGGCATCAGGTTGCGCGGGCCCAGGATTTTGCCCAGACGGCCGACGACCGGCATCATGTCCGGGGTGGCGATGCAGCGGTCAAAGTCGATCTTGCCGCCCTGGATCGCTTCCATCAGGTCTTCGGCGCCAACGATGTCTGCACCGGCTGCGGTGGCTTCGTCAGCCTTGGGGCCGCGGGCGAACACAGCAACGCGCATGGCTTTGCCGGTGCCGTTCGGCAGGCCGACCACGCCGCGGACCATCTGGTCTGCGTGGCGGGTGTCAACGCCCAGGTTCAGAGCGATCTCGACGGTTTCGTCGAATTTCGAGGTTGCGTTGGCTTTCACCAGGGCAACAGCTTCTTCCACGGACAGGTTTTCTTTGCCTGCGAAAGCTTCGCGCGCGGCGCGGGTGCGTTTACCGAGCTTTGCCATCTTACTTCACCTCGATGCCCATGGAGCGGGCGGAGCCCAGGATGATCTGCATTGCCGCGTCGATGTCGTTGGCGTTCAGATCTTTCATCTTGGCTTCGGCGATTTCTTTCACCTGGGCCACGGACACGGTGCCGACGGTTTCGCGCGACGGGTTGTTCGCGCCGGATTTCACCTTGGCCGCCTTCTTCAGGTAGTAAGACGCGGGCGGCGTCTTGATGTCCATGGTGAAGGACTTGTCCTGATAGTAGGTGATCACGGTCGGGCACGGCGCGCCGGGCTCCATGTCTGCGGTCTTGGCGTTGAACGCCTTGCAGAATTCCATGATGTTGATGCCGCGCTGACCCAGGGCCGGGCCGACGGGCGGAGAGGGGTTTGCCTGACCTGCAGGAACCTGCAGCTTCATCGAACCAACAAGCTTCTTAGCCATTTGGTTTTCCTTTCAACGAGGACAGGACGCGTCCTGCCCGGAGAATGTTGCGTGGTCGGATTTCAGGATCGCGATCCGTCCATCTCCCACGAGAGAATCTCGCCCGAAGACGATAGAGGCGGCGTTTACAGGGGAATGCGGGGGTTGGCAAGCGGACAGGGACAGAAAGCTGCAAGCTTGGATTCTGCACCCTCATATGTGAGATTTACGGCGCATTCAAACCTAACAGACTTCATATTTACGGAGCTTTGAAGTGATTGATATGAATATCGTGGTGCCGAACAGCTCCCAAAAGTCCTTTAAAATTCTAAAATCTCATCTCGGCAGTCTAGCCGACATAAATGACCGCTTCATCAAATGTGACAAAACCAAAGCCGTTCTAGAAGAGCTCAGCCTGGCGGAAGACATCCATGAAGAATACCTTCTGCAGGACCTCATGACCTTCGCCTATTCAGCAAAAGATCTGAGATCGGGCCATGAAGCTGACGATGTTGTCTGGAACCGCCAAAGGGCTGACTGTTTTCGCCGGATAGGGTTTGACCAAGCAGCAAATGTTTTTCAGGACTATGTGGATCTGGCGGTTCGCGTTTCTGAAAGCGAAACTGACTACCCGGATTTATCGACGGAGAATCTAGCTGGACTTCAACCTGAACTGGATGCGCTTCACGTCCGTATGACTGCCGCCGCCGCTGAGATCCCGCTTGATCTAATGGTACCTTCTGCGATCAAATCTTATGGCATTCAGCTCCTGCCTCACAAGGAGGCCATCAGTTATTGGATCAGCCTTTTGACCCAATCCGATGCCTACCAAGAGGCACTTTCTGCTGCCCAATCCGGCAAAGCCTTCGGCAATGGTTTTGCCCCTGAGCAAGTTAGAGAACTTGAAAAACAGGGGGTGCTTTGGTGCTTTTACCTTTTCGAGTTTCAAACCGAAGATGGTCAAAACTCACCGCGGCAGCTATGGCAAACCAACAAGGGAACTCTGACCACTCCCTATCCCCCCCGAAGCCCTGATGGCATTGTAGAGGTAGAAGCTTGGCCTTCTTGCGCATTGTTTGCATCCCTTCCTGGCAAGAAAAACATGGATGCTTCAAGGGCAGCAAACCAAGAGAACATTGCAAAATTTGTTGACGCTGGCAAACGCACTTCCTTCGCCTACCAATCGGGGCCGCTGCAAGGGGCGCAAGAAATTCCTGTCATCGGCCCCCTTTTGCAAATCATAACACTGGCGCTCAAGCCACGCGCGAACTTCAGGTTCTTCAGAGGGCTTGCTCAGCAGGGGGTGAAGAGCAGCTTGATCCTACGCCATTTCGGCCGGGCAGTTCTCTGGGCTGCCTTTCTCTGCGTTTTGAGTGCATCAGACGTATCGCGATCCATCTTTAGGGACATGGCTGCAGGCATCGGGTCCTGGAGCGACATCGCATTTCTTGTTGGCTTATTGATAGGGGCTGCTCTTTTGTGCCAGGCAGTTCCAACCGCCCTTGGATTGATCATCGGATCATTTGACCGCCGCAGCGGGCGCATCAGATGGAATTCCAATCTGCCCAACACCGGACATGAGAACTTCATAACCCGGTCTGGCTGACTTAGGTGACAAACTACGGCGTTTCTCTGTCTCGTCGAGAACTCCACCAGACTGGAACAAGCATCAGGGAACTCCCCGAAATACAAAAACGCCGCGGTGCAAATGCAACGCGGCGCTTCGAATTCCGTAGGCGGACAATCTGCCCACACCCCAATCACCCCTGCTTGGTCACCTGGGTGAAGTCCAGCTCCACCGGGGTCTCGCGGCCGAAAATCGACACGGTGACCTTGAGCTTCTGGTTGTCCTCGTCGACCTCTTCGACCATGCCGTCGAAATCCTCGAACGGGCCGTCGTTCACTTTGACCTTCTCGCCCACCTCATAGTGGATCAGGGTGCGCGGCGCCTCGACGCCTTCCTCGACGCGGCCCAGGATGCCCTGCACCTCTGCGTCGCGCATCGGCATCGGGCGGCCTTGCGGGCCCAGGAAGCCGGTGACGCGGTTGATCGAGGAAATCAGGTGATAGCCGCGGTCGGACATTTCCATGTGCACCAGCACGTAGCCGGGCATGAAGCGGCGCTCGGTCGAGACCTTCTTGCCGCGGCGGATCTCGATCACCTCTTCGGTGGGGACCAGAACCTCGTCGATCTCGTCCTCAAGGCCCTGTTCTGCGACCGAGGTGCGGATCTGCTCTGCGATTTTCTTTTCGAAGTTCGAAAGAACGCTGACCGAATACCACCGTTTCGCCATGAACCGTTGTCCTTGTTCTGCCGGGCGGGCCACTTGCCGCGCCGCTGCCTGTTCATTCCGCTGCAGCCCCGGGGCTGCGCTCTCCAACAAAAAGCGGCGTGCAAACCGAATCGCTGCACGCCCGCCTCAATAATTCCTGCTCAGGTACCGCCCATCGCTGCCAAGATCAAGTGCAGCGCAGCAATTGCGGCCCCAAAGCCCAAGTACCGCTGCGGACTTAGCCGAACATCCCCAGAAGCCCTTGCAGGCCAAAGCGGATCAGCAGGTCCACCAGCGCAAAGAACAGCGCCGTCAGCGCCGCCATGATGAACACCATGACCGTGGTCAGCAGCACTTCGCGGCGGGTCGGCCAAACGACCTTGGAGACTTCGGCGCGGACCTGCTGGATGAACTGAACGGGGTTGATAGTTGCCATACTGGGGGTGTCTCTCTGCTAGCAGTCAGGGCGATGTAACCGGAGCGGCCCGTGAATTCAAGCCCTGCGGCCCTCCTGCCCGGCCCGTTGCGGCTGTTGCGCAGGCAGCGAACGCCGAGTCAATCCAATTTTAATCCACTACTGGCAAAATTGACTCCAGAGGTTCCCTGCGGCCCATCGCGCCGCCCGGGGGCCGGACCGTGTGAATTATTGAGATCGGAAGCCATGACACCTGCCAATTCCCTGTCCGAGGCCGAACAGTTCGAACGCGACGCCAAGTTTGAAGATGCCGCCATGGCCTATGCCGGCATCCTGTCCCGCAATCCCCGCAACAAACGCGCGCAATCGGCGCTGGAGGGGTTGCGCAAACGGCTGGACTCGCAGACCGACCCGTCGCCGGTGCATCAGGCCGGGCTGGAGGAGGCGCTGGCCGGGGGCCGCCATTTCGAAGCCGCCGAAAGCTGCGGCGCGCTGCTCAAGACCTTCCGCGAATCGCATTTCCTGTGGGACTTCCTGGGCCGCTGCCATCTGGCCGCCGGCCATCTGGACAATGCCGCCACATGCCTGAACAAGGCGCTTGGGATCAATCCCCGTGCCGCCGGCACTTATGCCGCCATGGGCCGGGTGAAGGCTGCCCGCGGCGAGCTGGACAATGCCATGGCGCTGTTTGACAAGGCGCTGATGCTGACAGCCGGCTGCCTGCAGGCGCTGCACGGCAAGGCAGAGGTGCTGATCAAGCAGGGACGCAGTCAGAAGGCCGCAACCATGCTGCGCAAGGCGGTGAAGCTTGCACCGCATGACGCCGCCCTGCATGTCACGCTGGCGGGCCTGCTGAACCAGCAAGGCGCCGCTGAAGATGCCAAGGAACACTACACCCAGGCCGTCCGCCTGAACCCCGCCCTGACGGAGGCGCGGTATCAGCTGGGCCTGCTGTTGAAGGCCGAGGGCGCCTTTGCCGCCGCCCTGCCCTGTTTCGACAAGGTGCTGAAGGCCAATCCCTCAGACGACCGCGCCCGCACCCAGCGGCTGCATGTGCTGGCAGAGCTGTGCGACTGGAAATGGCTGCCGGAATACAGCGACCACCGCCGCCAGCTGGGCCTGCGCGGCAGCGGCTGCGACCCCAGCGCCCTGATGCTGATGGAGGACAATCCCGACCTGCTGCGCGCCCGCGCCCAGTCTTATGCCAGCGACTTGTTCGGCACGACAGAGCTGAACAGCACCCCGCCTGCCGGCCAGCGGCCTGAGCGGCTGCGGATCGGTTATTTCTTCGCCGCCCGCGACGCAGAGACGGTGCTGAACCAGCACGGCGGCATGCTTGCCGCCCACGACCCGGCCCGGTTCGACATCCGCATCTATGCCATCGGCGCCAGCCTGCCGGAGAACGCGGCGCAGGAATTCAGCGGTCTCAAGGTTCTGGACGCCAGCGCCCCGGATCAGATGGCAGCGGCGGTGAAGGCAGACCAGCTCGACGCCGCGGTGGATCTCTCCGGCTACTCCGGCGGCGGTGCGCTGCCGCTGTTTGCCGCCCGCCTGGCACCGCTGCACATCCTGTTCCCCGGCTACCCCGGCACCATGGGCACCGCCGCCTATGACTACCTGATCAGCGATGAGGCCGCCTGCCCGCCCGGCAGCGAACGCTACCACAACGAGCACCTGCTGCGTCTTGCAGATGGCCATCAGGCCGTGGCACTTGCAGCACCCACCCCCGCCCCGGACCGCGCTGCCTGCGGCCTGCCCGCGCAAGGGTTCGTGTTCTGCAGCTTTGCCAGCGGCAGCCATATCACACCGCAGGAATTCGATATCTGGATGCGCTTGCTGCAAGGCGCCCCGGACAGTGTGCTGTGGCTGGCGGACAACGGCGAGCACGCCGTGTCGAACCTGCGCCGCGCCGCCGCTGCGCGCGGCGTCGATCCGGACCGCCTGGTCTTTGCCCCCGCCGCCGCCCGCGATGATCACCTGGCCCGTCTGCCGCTGGCGGATCTGGCCCTGGACAGCTTCACCGTCAATGCCGCCGCCGCGGCACGCGACGCCCTATCCGCCGGCGTGCCGGTCCTCACCCTGCCCGGCCAGCAATCCGCCGCCCGCACCTCCGCCAGCCTGCTGCAAGCGGCCGGTCTGCCGGAGATGATTGCCGAAAGCCCCCAGGACTATGAGGCCAAGGCCGCGGAATTGGCGGCAGACATCACAGCCGCCGCCAGCCTGCGCGGCAAGCTCCGCGCCCAGCAGAAAACCGCGGCGCTGTTCAGCCCTGAACGGCTGGCCCGGCAGGTGGAAGCGGCCTATGACGCGGCCTGTGCGCGGCAGCAGCAGGGGCTGGCGCCGGCCCATCTGGATCTGGAGTGACCAGGCACGCCAAACGGCCTGCCCGAAAGGGCAGTGCTGGACCGGCAATGTGCGGGAAATGGCAGGGGCAGCAGGGTTCGAACCCGCGACCTACGGTTTTGGAGACCGTCGCTCTACCAACTGAGCTATACCCCTGTGGTGCGGCATGTCCTACGGCAGGCGCGCTGCGGAGGCAAGAGGGAAAAGCGCATTTTCTTGCGCCGCCCGGACGCTTTGCCGCCACCGGGCTTTGCCCCGGCGCAGCCATGCAGTATGACGGGGCAAATGCCGGGGCCAAGCCCCTGTGCCCCCAGCAGGAATGAGCCCTAGCCCCGTGAGCCTCAGAAAGAAAATCGCCGACAGCCCAAAGGTCAACCGCGCCGTCGAGGGGCTGTTCGCAGCCTACGTGCGATTCGCCTTCCGCACCTCCCGCTGGACCCGGAGCGGGTTCGAGGAGATGGACGCCTGCGTGCGCCGCGGCGAGCCGGTGATTTTCGTGCTCTGGCACCAGCGGCTGATCATGGCGCCCTATCTGTTCGACACCTCGCTGGGCCGCATCTGCGCGCTGACCTCTGCCGCCCGCGCCGGGCGGTTGGCGGGGCAGATCCTGGTGCGTCTGGGCTTTGAGACCATCCCGATGTCGAGCCACAAGCGCCACGTCGCCCTGTCGCGCGAGGTGCTGCGCCGCACCAAGGACGGCTGCTCCATCGGCATCGCCGCCGACGGCCCGCGCGGGCCTGCGCGGGTCTCGTCCACCGTGCCGGTGGTCTGGGCCCGGATGACCGGCTGCCGGGTGTTCACCGTCGCGTTTGCCGAGAAGAAGGTGATGAAGCTGCCGACCTGGGACCAGCAGATGCTGCCGCTGCCGTTTTCGCGCGGCGTGCTGATGTGCCGGGAGTGGACGGACGAGGTGCCGAAGAAGCCGAGCGATGAGCAGGTTGAGGAGTTGCGGCTGAGCCTGGAGGCGTCACTGGATGCCATAACGGACGCGGCGGATGCGGCAGCCGGGCGCGGCAGTGAGGATACGAAGACGCGGGCGGGTTAAACTGGCGTCCAGGCAGTTCAACCCGCCCCTTCCTTTTCAGGTCTTTCGCACACGGTCCAGATTCAGCTGCAGCCTGCCCCCCCGGTACCCGCCCCGCACAACCCGGTCCGGCCCGGTTTCGGCTGGAAAGTCTTCCGCCCAGTCCCGGAACCTGTCCCGCGAAACAACGATTCCGCTGCTGTCCCGCGCCAGCCCGAGAATAAAGGGATCTGCCGGCCGGCCTTTTGGCACGACATGCGCATGGCGGCGGGAAAGACCAAGGCGCCTGGCAAAGCCCGGGCCGTCGACATAGC
Organism: Leisingera sp. JC1; assembly: GCF_001679925.1. Lineage (GTDB taxonomy): Bacteria > Pseudomonadota > Alphaproteobacteria > Rhodobacterales > Rhodobacteraceae > Leisingera. The sequence continues at coordinate 23,526 of NZ_LYUZ01000057.1, forward strand.
GGTCCTCGACCAGATAGCCGGCGTTGGCATCAAAGATCACACAAGGCGTGTAACCGGACGCTTTCAGCATATGGATCGCATCCCGGACCGGGTCCAGCGATAGCGCGTTGTCCTTCCAGTACAAAAGGTTGGAGCCGTCAATAATGGCGAGCGGTTTACGGGCGGTTCTGACCGGCCGCTTACGTTTGGCGGCAGGCCGGTCCGGCTTTTCCGGCTTGCGCAGAAACAGCAGGACACAAAGCAAACCGGTGAGAAAGAGGAGAAAGAGAAATTCAGGCATAGGGAGATCAATTTCGGAACTGATCTGCTTTTGCAAGATGAGAGGCCGGATTAAAAGCCCCTCCGGTTCACATCTCTGCCCTGCGACAGTCTTGCCGGTTGCTCCAGTTATCTGCCGCCCGGACTGCCCAGCATTCGGGCCGTGCCCGGCCACAGGCCGGTCCCTGCCCTGTTCAGGCGTTGGCGCATAGAAAAAGGGCCTCCCGAGGGAGGCCCTTTCGCAGAACATTACCGTGTGGACTCTCAGCGGTTTTCTAACGAAAACCGCCTGCCGCCCACCGTTTCAAAATCATTATTCAATGATTTTGGAAACAACGCCGGCGCCGACGGTGCGGCCGCCTTCGCGGATGGCGAAGCGCAGGCCGTCTTCCATCGCGATCGGCGCGATCAGCTCAACCGCGAACTTCAGGTTGTCGCCCGGCATCACCATCTCGGTGCCTTCCGGCAGGGTCACGGTGCCGGTCACGTCGGTGGTGCGGAAGTAGAACTGCGGACGGTAGTTCGCGAAGAACGGGGTGTGGCGGCCGCCTTCTTCCTTGGTCAGGATGTAGGCTTCGGCTTCGAACTTGNGCGCCGACGGTGCGGCCGCCTTCGCGGATGGCGAAGCGCAGGCCGTCTTCCATCGCGATCGGCGCGATCAGCTCAACCGCGAACTTCAGGTTGTCGCCCGGCATCACCATCTCGGTGCCTTCCGGCAGGGTCACGGTGCCGGTCACGTCGGTGGTGCGGAAGTAGAACTGCGGACGGTAGTTCGCGAAGAACGGGGTGTGGCGGCCGCCTTCTTCCTTGGTCAGGATGTAGGCTTCGGCTTCGAACTTGGTGTGCGGGGTCACGGAACCCGGCTTGCACAGCACCTGGCCGCGCTCGACGGATTCACGGTCCACACCGCGCAGCAGGGCGCCGATGTTGTCGCCGGCTTCACCGCGGTCCAGCAGCTTGCGGAACATTTCCACGCCGGTGCAGGTGGTTTTCGAAGTGTCTTTGATGCCGACGATTTCGATCTCGTCGCCAACGTTGATCACACCGCGCTCGACACGGCCGGTCACAACGGTGCCGCGGCCGGAGATCGAGAACACGTCTTCGATCGGCATCAGGAACGGCTGGTCAACCGCGCGCTCGGGGGTCGGGATGTACTCGTCCACGGCCGCCATCAGCTCTTTGATCTTCTCTTCGCCGATTTCCGGGTCGCGGCCTTCCATCGCCGCCAGGGCGGAACCTGCGATGATCGGGATATCGTCGCCCGGGAACTCGTAGGAGGACAGCAGCTCGCGGATTTCCATTTCGACGAGCTCCAGCAGCTCTTCGTCGTCGACCTGGTCAACCTTGTTCATGAASACGACCAGSGCRGGMACGCCAACCTGRCGCGCCAGCAGGATGTGCTCGCGGGTCTGSGGCATCGGGCCGTCRGCMGCGTTCACAACCAGGATCGCGCCGTCCATCTGGGCCGCGCCGGTGATCATGTTCTTGACGTAGTCGGCGTGGCCGGGGCAGTCGACGTGCGCATAGTGGCGCGCTTCGGTTTCATACTCGACGTGCGCGGTCGAGATGGTGATGCCGCGGGCTTTTTCTTCCGGTGCGCCGTCGATCTGGTCGTAGGCTTTGAAGTCACCGAAGTATTTGGTGATAGCCGCGGTCAGAGTGGTCTTGCCGTGGTCAACGTGGCCAACGGTGCCGATGTTGACGTGCGGTTTATTACGTTCAAACTTTTCCTTAGCCATNGTAGTCGGCGTGGCCGGGGCAGTCGACGTGCGCATAGTGGCGCGCTTCGGTTTCATACTCGACGTGCGCGGTCGAGATGGTGATGCCGCGGGCTTTTTCTTCCGGTGCGCCGTCGATCTGGTCGTAGGCTTTGAAGTCACCGAAGTATTTGGTGATAGCCGCGGTCAGAGTGGTCTTGCCGTGGTCAACGTGGCCAACGGTGCCGATGTTGACGTGCGGTTTATTACGTTCAAACTTTTCCTTAGCCATTGCTTAGGCGCCCTTTTGAAATGAGGGGTCGCTTGCCGACCCGGTTTCCTCTGCGCCGGCGGATTATTTGGTTTGCCGGCAAAAATCAACCCGTTCCTGCTTGACAGGGGCGGTTTTCGCAAGGCTCAGCCAGCCGGTTGCGTCTCTGCCGCAGCCGCGCCTGCGCCGGCGCTGGATTCCGCCGCCGCGCGCGGAGCAAACCAGCCTTCCGCTTCATGCTGCTCGGCCATCCATTCCTCGACCTTGTCGGCGATATTGATGGCGAGGCCCTGGATCTGCTCCTGCTTGGTGCGGGCATGGCCGGAGCCCAGCACCGCGCTTTCGCCGGTGGTGCTTTCGAAGATTTCCATCTGGTGCTTCTTGGCGAGGAATTTCTCTTGCGCCACGTCATAGACAAAGACGTTCACCACCACCGCGCTCTTGGGGGAAAACAGCACCGGCACGCCGGGGGGGGCCAGCATGAAACCTTCGAGCGTCACTGCGACGTCGTACTCCTGGGCGCCCTGGTAGCGGCGCAGGCGGGTGTTCAGCGCGTTTTCGATCGGCGCAGTCCATTCGCTGTGGTCGGCGTTGCGCGACAGCGGCCATTGCAGCGCCTTCTCGGTATAGACGTGGGTCACGCGGGCCTGGAAGGCGCCCAGATCCTCCGGCGCCTCGTTCAGCTGGGTTTCGCCGCAGGCGGTGAGCAGGGCCAGCGCAGCCAGCGCGGCAGAAATGCGGATCATGGAAATCCCCCAAGAAAAGTCGGTCCCGCCCAGATAGCCGGGGGCGGCGGGCGGGGTAAAGACCCGGAAACAGCAACCCCCGCGCGGGTGGCGCGGGGGGCACAGGCAGGCGGCAGGTTTCTGCTGCCTTACTTGAACTTGTAGTTGCGCGGGAAACCGTGCGGCGGGCGCTTGCCGACTCCGGCGCGCTTGCCGAGCCACTGGGTGAGGTCGGCCTCGTGGCGGGTCTTGCCGCCGCCCATTTCCCAGCGCAGGCCGTCATCCCAATTGAAGGTGGTGATGTCGGAAAGGCCGCCGTCCAGTTCCAGCGAACCCTGCTTGCCGCGGGCCATGTTGTATTTCTGCAGCCGCACGCCTTTGCCGCGGGTGAGCTCGGGCATTTCCTCGACCGCGAACACCAGGAACTTGCCGTTCTCGGAGACGATGGCGACGTGGTCGCCCTCCACCGGGATGCAGATCTTGGCGCGGTCGTCGTCCTTGACGTTCAGCACCTGCTTGCCGCTGCGGGTCTGGGCGACGATTTCCTTTTCGGCGCAGATGAAGCCGTTGCCCGCATCGGAGGCGACCAGAAGGCGGCCTTCAGGGTTGTGGATCATCAGATCGACGATCTCTGCCTCGTTCGGCAGATCGACCATCAGGCGCAGCGGTTCGCCCATGCCGCGGCCGCCGGGGAGGTTGGCCGCCGACAGCGTGTAGAAACGGCCGTTGGAGCCGAACACCAGAAGGCGGTCGGTGGTTTCCGCGTGGAAGATGAAGCGCGGGCCGTCGCCGTCCTTGAACTTCAGCTCGCGGTTCAGGTCGATGTGGCCGGTCATCGCGCGGATCCAGCCCATCTGGGAGCAGACCACGGTGATCGGCTCGCGGTCGATCATCGCTTCCAGCGGCACGTCTTCCACTTCGCCAGCCTCGGCAAACAGGGTGCGGCGGGCACCGCCCGCATAGTCCTTGCCGAACTGCTTCTTGGTTTCCTTCAGCTGCTCGGAGATGCGGGACCATTGCAGGTCTTCGGAGGCCAGCAGTTTGACCAGCCCGGCGCGCTCTTCGCGCAGGGCGTCGCGTTCGCGGACCAGTTCGATTTCTTCCAGCTTGCGCAAAGACCGCAGGCGCATGTTGAGGATGGCCTCGGCCTGCACCTCTGTCAGTTCGCCTGTACCGGGCGCCGGAGTGACATACTCGGCCTCGGTGAAGGCGCGGGGGTGGTCCTTGCTCCAGTCCTCGCGGATCAGGGCGGCCTTCGGGTCCTCGTCATAGCGGATGATGTCGATCACCCGGTCGAGGTTCAGAAAGGCGATGATGAAGCCTTCGAGCACCTCCAGCCGGTGGTCGATCTTTTCCATCCGGTGGCGCGAGCGGCGCTGCAGCACGTCACGGCGGTGGTCGAGGAAGGCGCGCAGCACCTCCTTCATCGAGCAGACCTTGGGGGTCACACCGTCGATCAGCACGTTCATGTTCAGGCTGAAGCGGATTTCCAGGTCCGAGTTGCGGAACATCATGTTCATCAGAACCTCGGGGTCCACGTTCTTGGACTTGGGTTCCAGGATGATGCGGATGTCGTCCGCCGATTCGTCTCGCACATCGGCGAGGATCGGCACCTTTTTGGTCTGGATCAGCTCGGCGATCTTCTCGATCAGCTTGGACTTCTGGACCTGATAGGGAATCTCGGTGACGACGATCTGCCACTGGCCGCGGCCCAGGTCCTCGACCTCGTGCTTGCAGCGCAGGCGGAAGGAGCCGCGGCCGGTGCTGTAGGCCTTGGCGATGTTTTCCTTGGGTTCGACGATGATGCCGCCGGTCGGGAAATCGGGGCCGGGCACATAATTAAGCAGGGTGTCGTCGCGCGCATCCGGCGTGCGGATCAGATGCAGGCAGGCATCGATCAGCTCGGCAATGTTGTGCGGCGGGATGTTGGTCGCCATGCCGACCGCGATGCCGGCGGCGCCGTTGGCCAGGATATTCGGGAAGGTCGCGGGCAGCACGGCCGGCTCAGTGAGGCGGCCGTCGTAGTTGTCGCGGAAATCGACCGAATCCTCGTTGAGGCCTTCCAGCATCGCCTCGGCCACGAAGGTCATCCGCGCCTCGGTGTAGCGGGAGGCCGCCGGGTTGTCGCCGTCGATGTTGCCGAAGTTGCCCTGGCCGTCGACCAGCGGGTAGCGGACGTTGAAGTCCTGCGCCAGGCGCGCCATCGCGTCATAGATCGCGGCGTCGCCGTGGGGGTGGAAGTCGCCCATGGTGTCGCCGGAAATCTTGGCGGACTTCAGGAACCCGCCGGTGGAGCTGAGGCGCAGGCGGTTCATCGCATAGAGAATGCGCCGGTGCACCGGTTTCAGCCCGTCACGCGCGTCGGGCAGCGCCCGGTGCATGATGGTGCTGAGCGCATAGGTCAGATAGCGCTCGCCAATGGCGCGGCGCAGCGGTTCCAGGATTTCACCCTGTTCAGGGGCAGACGGCATGTCGGGATCTTCTACCAGGTCGGTCATGAAATTGTGATACTGCCGCCGCCGGAATTGGTAAAGCGGGCGTGCGCGAAATTCGCACAGTGCAGCAGCGCGCCAACGGTTCGGGGGGAGAAGATAGCGGACTCTCCCCTGTTTCCCCGCCGTTAACTTGCCCTAGATAAAAGGGAACCAGGCAGCTGCGCCGTGCGTTTCCATTTCAAACCAATGCTATTTCGTGCAGCCGCCGTGTGTGGTGGTACTAGGGGGGACTGGGTTATGTCGCGTTTTGTTTTAGTTTCTTTCGCTTTTCTGGGCTGGGGGTTCTACGAACTCAGCGGAGGTGCGGATTTCGAGCCGCGCAAGGAACGCTCTGACGCGCTGGAGATCGCCAAGGCAGCCTTTGCCGCGCCGGATGAGACCCGCCGAACCAGCCGCAGCAGCCGCGCCAGTGAGGATGCCAAGTCCCTGATCCGCAACGTGACTTTCCGCCCGGCCGCCAGCACGCAGGAGGCGGAACGGCCTGTGCGCCCTGCCGCCGATCCGCAACTGCGGTCGCGGGTGGCGCTGCGGCAGATCACCCAGGCCCGGCTGGCCATCGGCGACAGCACCAGTGTTTTTCCGGCGGTGGCAGACGAGGGTGCGCCTTTGCAGCTGGCATCGCTTGAAGGCGGTCTTGCCACACTTCAGCCGGCCTCTGCCGGGACTGATGTGCAAAACGATTCGCCGGAACCGGCGGGCGCAGCCCTGACAGAGCCGCAGCCTGCGCCGGAACAGGACATCCGCCAGATCAGGGCCTCCCGCGTGAACATGCGGCAGGGACCGGGCACCAATTATCCGGTGATCACCCGCCTGCTGGGCGGTGACGAAGTGATCGTGTTCGAGGACAGCGGCACCGGCTGGCTGCACCTGCGCGCGCCCGGCAAGGGCAAGGTCGGCTGGATTGCCGCTTCCCTGGTGAGCAAGGAACGCCCATAACTGGTCCCGGAGAACTCCGGGCAGAAGGGCAATCTCTTGAAGAAAACGATTCTGATCACAGGCTGCTCCTCCGGGATCGGCCTGGATGCGGCCCGCGGCATGCGGGAGCGCGGCTGGCGGGTGTTTGCCTCCTGCCGGCAGCAGCGCGACTGCGACCGGATGCGGGCGGAAGGTTTCGAGAGCCCGCGGATTGACTACACCGACCCCGAAAGCATCACCGCTGGCCTGGCAGAGGTCCTGGAGGCCACTGGCGGCACCCTGGATGCGCTGTTCAACAACGGCGCGCACGGGCTGCCCGGTGCAGTGGAGGATTTGCCGACCGAGGGCCTGCGCTCCATCTTCGAGGCCAACTTCTTTGGCTGGCATGAGCTGACCCGGCAGGTGATTCCGGTGATGCGCAGGCAGGGCCACGGGCGGATTGTGCAGAACTCCTCAATCCTGGGATTTGTGACCTTCCCCTGGCGCGGCGCCTATGTGGCCACGAAATATGCGCTGGAGGGGCTGACGGATACGCTGCGGGTGGAGCTGAAAGGCACCGGCATCCACATGGTGCTGATCGAGCCGGGGCCGGTCACGTCGAAGATCCGCGAGAAGTCGATCCCGCATTTCGAGCGCTTCATCGACTGGAAAGCCTCGCCGCTGCGCGACCTGTATGAATCGCGGCTGCTGAAGCGGCTGTATGAAGGCAGCAACGGTCCGGACCGGTTTGAGCTGCCAGCCTCTGCCGTCACTGCCAAGCTGGCGCATGCCTGCGAATCGCGGCGGCCGCATCCGCGCTATTACGTGACCACCCCCACCCATATCGCGGGGTTCCTGCGGCGCATCCTGCCGACCCGGGCAATTGACCGCATCCTTGTGAAGCTCGGATAGGGTCGCCATCTGCACCTGCACAGGGTAGATGGAACCCAACGAATTGATGCGCTTTGGGGGACAGGATGAGCGATCCGCTGTATTATCTGGGACTGGCAGCTGTTGCCGCCGTGGTTGTGGCGCTGGTCATTGGCATCGGCGGCTTTGGCAAGGGCGGGGAGTTCAACCGCCGCAATGCAAACAAGATGATGCGGCTGCGCATCCTGTTTCAATTCATTGCAGTGGTGATCCTGCTGGCCTACGTCTATCTGCGCAGCCAGGGAGGATAATCGGCGATGGTCGTTCTGAACAAGATTTACACCCGCACCGGCGACAAGGGCGAAACCGCGCTGGGGAACGGCGAGCGGGTGGCCAAGCATTCCGCGCGGGTCAATGCCTATGGCACCTCGGATGAACTGAACTCTTTTGTCGGCGTTGCGCGGCTGGAAGCCGACGGCGAGATGGATGCGGCACTGGCGCGCATCCAGAATGACCTGTTCGACCTGGGTGCCGACCTGTGCCGGCCCGAGATGGAGAAGGACGCCGAGGCCGAATACCCGCCGCTGCGGGTTGCCGTGGCCCAGGTCGAGCGTCTGGAGGCCGAGATCGACGTCATGAACAAGGATCTGGAGGCGCTGCGCAGTTTCATCCTGCCGGGCGGATCCAAGCTGGCGGCGCATCTGCATGTCTGCCGCACCGTGGCGCGGCGGGCCGAACGGCTGGCCACCGACCTCAGCACCGCCGAGGACGTGAACCCGGCGGCAGTTAAATACCTGAACCGCCTTTCCGACTGGTTCTTTGTCGCTGCCCGCACCGCCAACAACGGCGGCAAGGACGACGTTCTGTGGGTGCCCGGCGCCAACCGCTGAGGCCGCCTGCCCCGGTTTATCCCGCTCTGATTCGCCCTTTGGCGCCGGATTTTTGCGAATCCGGCGCCAAACGCGTCATCTGCGGCAACAGCCCCCTGCCGTTGCGGCAGGCGGATTTCCCACCGGAAACATTCTTGCAAAAATGATGTTCCAAATGAGCAAACGCGACGTCGGCGTGCGCTAACGTGACGATTTTGCCCTGTTGCAGGCGCACACCAGCCGGTATCAACGCTGCGAGAGCATAGAGGGGGAGTCGCCCTGGGGCGGCTTGCCGTTTGTTAAGGAGAGAACGCAAAATGAAGGTACTCGTGCCTGTCAAACGCGTGATTGACTACAACGTGAAGGTCCGCGTCAAAGCGGACGGCAGCGGTGTCGATCTCGCCAACGTGAAAATGTCGATGAACCCCTTCGACGAAATCGCTGTCGAAGAAGCCATCCGCCTGAAAGAAGCCGGCAAGGCTGATGAGGTGGTTGCGGTTTCGATCGGCGTCAAGCAGGCTCAGGAAACCCTGCGCACCGCCCTGGCGATGGGTGCGGACCGCGCCATCCTGGTGGTTGCTGCCGACGACGTGCACACCGACATCGAGCCGCTGGCCGTTGCGAAAATCCTGGCCAAAGTGGTCGAGGAAGAGCAGCCGGGCGTGGTGCTCTGCGGCAAGCAGGCGATCGACAACGACATGAACGCAACCGGCCAGATGCTGTCGGCGCTGCTGGGCTGGTCCCAGGGCACCTTTGCCTCTGAACTGGACATCGAAGGCGGCAACGCCAAGGTGACCCGTGAGGTTGACGGCGGCCTGCAGACCATTTCCGTGAAGATGCCCGCCATCATCACCGTGGACCTGCGCCTGAACGAGCCGCGCTATGCGTCGCTGCCGAACATCATGAAGGCGAAGAAGAAGCCGCTGGACGAGAAAACCGCCGCCGACTACGGCGTAGACGTCACGCCGCGCCTGGAAATCGTCAAGACCGAAGAGCCGCCGGCACGCGCCGCAGGCATCATCGTCGGTTCGGTTGACGAGCTGGTTGAGAAACTCAAAGAAGCGGGGGCTGTGTAATGGCTGTTCTTCTCCTTGCTGAAGTGACCGACGGCGCGCTGGCGCTGGACGCGACCGCAAAAGCCGTTGCCGCTGCCTCCAAGCTGGGCGACGTGACCGTTCTGGCCGCTGGCGCCTCTGCTGCTGCGGCTGGCGAAGAAGCTGCCAAGATCGCAGGCGTTGCCAAGGTTCTGGTTGCCGAGGACGCATCCCTGGGCCACCGCCTGGCGGAGCCGACCGCGGCGCTGATCGCAGGCCTGGCGTCCGACTATGAGCACATCGTTGCTCCGGCCACCACCGACGCCAAGAACGTTCTGCCGCGCGTTGCTGCGCTGCTGGACGTGATGGTGATCTCGGACGTGTCCGGCGTTGTCGACGGCAACACCTTCGAGCGCCCGATCTATGCCGGCAACGCGATCCAGACCGTGAAGTCCAACGACGCCAAGAAAGTCGTCTCCTTCCGCACCGCGTCCTTCGACGCAGCTGGCGAAGGCGGCTCGGCATCGGTTGAGACCATCTCGGCTGCTGCAAACCCGGGCCTGTCCGAGTGGGTCGAAGACAAGGTTGCCGCAAGCGACCGTCCGGAACTCACTTCGGCCGGCATCGTTGTCTCCGGCGGCCGCGGCGTTGGCTCTGAGGAAGACTTCAAACTGATCGAAGGCCTGGCCGACAAACTGGGCGCCGCTGTTGGCGCGTCCCGCGCGGCTGTCGACTCGGGCTATGCCCCGAACGACTGGCAGGTGGGTCAGACCGGCAAGGTTGTAGCACCGGACCTGTATGTCGCTGTCGGCATCTCCGGCGCCATTCAGCACCTGGCCGGCATGAAGGACTCCAAGGTCATCGTGGCGATCAACAAGGACGAAGAAGCACCGATCTTCCAGGTTGCCGACTTTGGCCTGGTTGCCGACCTGTTCGAAGCCGTCCCGGCCCTGACCGAGAAACTGGGCTGAGCCCAGCCGGACAGCTGACCAATAGAAAGGCCCGCCATCTGGCGGGCCTTTTTCCGTTCTGAGGGTGGTGACTGACTGGGCTGGGACCTTAGCCTCTCAGGCGCGCAGCAGCGGTTCCAGGTCGCAGGCCAGGGCTTCTGCGATTTTCATATGCTCCTTGGGGCCGATCATGTGCCGCGCGGCCGGCAGTTCCATCGGGCCGAATATCATGCCGGAGATGTCCTGCGCTGCGGCGGCGGAGGCGGCCTTGATTTCCAGGATGCCCTGCACCTTGGGGCGCAGCACCTCAGCCATGGCGCGGTCGACCAGCACTGGTTCCTCCGGGAAGCCTGCTTCGGCGTCGAGCGCATAGCGCAGCCACAACAGCAGGACGCGGCCGTCCAGTTCCTCCACCAGCCGGGTCATCCGGTCGACCCAGCTGCGCTGCAGCTGTTCGCGCACCTGCTCAAACCGCTGGGCGGAGATATCGCGCAGGGAGCACAGCAGGTGCTTGTTGAAATGGAATTCGGTGAAGTCGATCTCGGGATACAGAGTCTTGAGCGCGGGCTGGGCTGCCAGGAACCGGTCGTTGCGGCGCGGATGCACGCGATAATAGGGATTGGAAATGTTCTGCGCGCCCAGCATCTGCACCACGGTCAACCGGGCGTTGCGGGCCACCCCGATCAGAGTGTCATCCTGCGCAAAACTGTCCAGGCCCGCATTCACGCTGCCCAGGTTGACGCAATCCATGCCCAGCCGGGCCTGCAGCGACGCCACAAACGGAAATTCAACGAATCGCCCATAGACTTCGGTTCCGCCCAGGAAGGCGACATAAGGATCCTCCAGAGACCTTTGCGGCCCCCGCACCAGCAGTCTGGATTGACCATATCTGACTGGTTCCCCCGCAAGCCCCCCTGGGCTTTTGAGTTCATAGCTCATAAGTACCACCAATTTTTCACCCGAGACTCACCTTGGCGGGCAACCATTGCAATTTCCCTAAAGTGAGAATTTGCCTCAAATCCGGGTAAGCTGCCCTTGTGCCTGCCCGCACCCCGCCAGTATGGTTGCCGCAGCTATTTCAGGAGCCTGAGGCATGGAAATTCAGAAGGTTGGAGTGATCGGCGCGGGTCAGATGGGCAACGGGATTGCCCATGTCATGGCGCTGGCCGGATACGAGGTCGTGCTGAATGACGTCAGCCAGCAGGCGCTGGACGGCGCGCTGAGCCTGATTCACAAGAACATGGAGCGCCAGGCCAGCAAGGGCAAGATTTCCGAAGCCGACGTGAAGGCGGCGCTTGCGCGCATCGTGCCCTCGCTGAAACTGGAAGACGTGGGCGCAACCGACCTGGTGATCGAGGCGGCGACCGAGCGGGAAACCGTGAAACAGGCCATTTTCGAAGACCTGCAGCCGCATCTGCAGCCGCATACGATCCTGACCTCCAATACCTCCTCGATCTCGATCACCCGGCTGGCCAGCCGCACCGACCGCCCCGAGCGGTTCATGGGGTTTCATTTCATGAACCCGGTGCCGGTGATGCAGCTGGTGGAGCTGATCCGCGGCATCGCCACCGACGAGCCGACCTTCAAGGCGTGCCAGGACGTGGTGGCGCGGCTGGGCAAGACCTCTGCCAGCGCAGAGGATTTCCCGGCCTTTATCGTCAACCGCATCCTGATGCCGATGATCAACGAGGCGGTCTATACGCTCTATGAGGGCGTGGGATCTGTGAAGTCGATCGACGAGTCGATGAAGCTGGGCGCCAACCATCCGATGGGGCCGCTGGAGCTGGCGGATTTCATCGGGCTGGACACCTGCCTGGCGATCATGAACGTGCTGCACGACGGACTGGCGGACACCAAGTACCGCCCCTGCCCGCTGCTGACCAAATACGTCGAGGCCGGCTGGCTGGGCCGCAAGACCCAGCGCGGCTTCTATGACTACCGCGGCGAAGTGCCGGTGCCGACCCGGTAAGCAGGAAGCACGGAACAAGAAAGCGCCCCGCGGGGCGCTTTTTCGTTTCCAGCAGCGTGGTCAGGCGGCCTTAGCCCTGTTTGCCAAGGCTCAGCGTATGCTCGCGCAGCCAGGCCATAAAACCGCGCGGATCGGTGTGCAGCTGTTCCATCTGCTCATCGGTGAGCGGCTTGCCGACCACCGGCGCCTGCGGCTTGTTGCAAGAGCGGACGATTTCATGCAGCAGCAGGCCCTGGCGCAGGATCGGGGAGATCTGGCAGGCGATCTGGTACCAGCGCGAGTTCGAGCCGGGGTAAAAGATCGGTACTACCCGGGCACCGGAGCGGCGGATCAGCTGGGCGGTAAAGACGTTCCATTCGCGCTCAACCGCGGGGCCGAACCAGCTGTCGGACGACATCACCACGCCAGAAGGGAACAGGGCCACGGCGCCGCCCTCCTTGAGGAAGGCCATGGTCTTGGCCCGCATGTCGACCATCTTGCGCTGCGCTTCGGGATCGTGCGGGAAGGGCACCGGGATCATGAAGGAGGTTGCGGCTTCATCCAATCCAGTCAGCACCGAGCGGGTCAGGATGCGGTAATCGAGGCGGCGGCGGCCGATCAGGTCGGCAAAGATCATGCCGTCCACCATCCCGTGCGGGTGGTTGGCGACGATCACCACCGGGCCGTCTGCCGGAATGTTGTCGATCTGCGCCTGCGGGGTCTGCAGGTCGATGCCCATGGTGTTGAGCGCGCCGCGCCAGAACTTCTGACCGCGGTATTCGGCGTTGTTCTTCTCGAACTTGTTGACCATGCGCAGGATCGTCAGCTTGCCGGTCAGCCATTCGATGGTCTTGATCGCCAGCGAGGTCCAGCGGTCGTCAAAGGAGTTGGCATAGGTCAGCGTGCGGCGGTCATAAACCTCGCCCGTTGTCTGCTCAGCGGTGTCCGGCGCGATGCCGGTCTTCCTGTCTTGTGCGGTGTCCGCCAATTTGCTTCTTCCCGTTCCGCCGCCAGCGCGGGGCCTAGTAGCCCTCGCCGAACTTGTCGGCCACCAGAGCCTCCAGCGCATGCGCAAGCGCGTCAGCATCGGGCCCCGAAGTCTCGACGTCAATAGTCGTTCCTTTCGAGGCTGCCAACATCAAAAGGCCCATAATACTGTCGCCGGAAGCCGACATTCCGTCCTTCAGCACCTCTGCCGTGGCGTCGAACGCTTCGACCACCTCCACCAGTTTGGCGGAGGCGCGGGCGTGCAGCCCTTTTTCATTGATGATTTTCAGCGTCTTCAGAGCCATTTAATGTGCCTGCTCCCCGTCAGGGTTTACGTTCTGGGCGTTTATGTATTTACGCCCGGCCTCCATCGCCTGCCGTACCGCTTCGGCAACCGGAAGGTGGCGGGATTTTGCCAGTTTGATCAGCATCGGAAGGTTGGCGCCGTAAAGAATCCGGCGGTCCGCGGGCGCGCAGGCCTTGAGGCTGAGGTTGGAGGGCGAGCCGCCGAAGAGGTCGGTCACCACCACAACGCCGCCGCCGCTGTCCACCTTGTTGGCCGCCGCGCAGATCTCGTCCTGCTTGGCGGCGCGGTCATCCTCCGGGCCGATGGCGATGGCCATCAGGCTGGGCTGCGGACCCACAACGTGTTCCACCGCGGCAAGGTATTCCCTTGCCAGTCCGCCATGCGCTACGATCACAATCCCGATCAACCCGGCCTCTCACTTCTTTAGCTGGCCTTGCAGCTCGCGGTGTCTAATTGACACTTGCAGGCCGTCCTCTGCAAGGGCCTTGGCCAGGGTTTCGGCCATTGTGACCGACCGGTGCTGGCCGCCGGTGCAGCCGAAGGCGATGGAGAAATGCGATTTGCCCTCGTCCCGGTAGGCCGGCAGCAGCAGCCGGGTGAGGTCCAGCACCCGGTCAAAGAACGGCTGGAACCGGGTGTCGGCGCGGACATAATCCTGCACCGCCAGGTCCTGGCCGTTCAGCGCCCGCAGGCCGGGATCCCAGTAGGGATTGGCCAGGAAGCGGCAGTCGAACACCATGTCGATGCCATGCGGCATGCCGCGCTTGTAGGAGAAGCTTTGCACCGACAGCGCCAAGGTGCGGCCGCCCGGGGCAAACCAGCGCTCGATTTCGGCCTTCAGCTGGTGGACGTTCATGTCCGAGGTCTCAAGCAGGATGTCAGCCCGGTCGCGGATCGGCGCCATCAGGTCCAATTCGCGGCGCACCCCCTCGCCCGGGGACTCCGCCGGTGCCAGCGGATGGCGGCGGCGGGTTTCAGAGTAGCGGCGCAGGAGCACGTCCGGCTGCGCATCGAGATAGAGCACGGTCAGCTCCAGCTCGCGGCGGCCCGACAGCATGTCGATCACGTCCAGCAGCGCGCGCGGCGAGAAGTCCCGGTTGCGGCTGTCCAGCCCAAGGGCCATAGGGCGCGGTGCGGCGGCGGCGTCGAACAGGCCCGGCAGCAGCCGCAGCGGCAGGTTGTCGATCGCCTCAAACCCGAGATCCTCCAGCACGTTGATCGCCGTGGTGCGTCCGGCGCCGGAGGGGCCGGTGACCAGTACCGCCGGGACCGCCTGTTGGTTCTGTTCAGGCATCCGGGTCCAGCGCCCCGCATCTGAGGTATTGCATCAGCGCCGGGGCGAAATGGGCGCCATCCACCCGTTTCACGCGCGCCACCTCCTGCCCCAGAAGCCGGGTGGTATGGCGCACCGGCAGGCGTTCGGTTTCGGACTCGTCGAGATCCACCAGCGCCGTCACCGGCACCGGGCTGCGGATCTGCGCCTGCAGGAGCCCCATGTAGCGGGCCTCGATCAGCCCGCGGATCGGCTCCGGCGCGCTGGCGACAAGTTCCCCGTCCAGAAGCTGCACCAGCACCCGGTCGTCGGCGACCAGCTGGGCGCCAAAGGCCATCAGCTGCAGCGCCAGCGCGGATTTGCCCTGGCCGGAGGTGCCGGTGATCAAAAGCCCCCGCCCCTCCAGCGCGACGCAGGAGGCATGCAGGATGAGGCTTTGTGTTTCAGACATGGGCTAAACCGGCTTCAGACAGGCAAGCCTACCACAAATCGCGCGCCAAGCGGCTCAGAAGTGACATCAGCCTCGGTCGGGCGGATGTTTTCAGCCCAGATTACGCCACCGTGCGCCTCAACGATCTGTTTGGAGATCGCCAGGCCAAGGCCGGAGTTATTGCCGAAATGCTCAACCGGGCGCTGCGAGTAGAAGCGTTTGAAGATCTTGGAAAGCGCCTGGTCGGGGATGCCGGGGCCGGTGTCCTCGACCACAATCAGCACCCGGTTGGCGCGGCGGCGCGCCCAGACGCGGATGGCGTCGCCTTCCTCGCAGAAGGAGATCGCGTTGGTGATCAGGTTGACAAAGACCTGCGCCAGACGCGCCTCCAGACCCTGCAGCAGCACCGGCTGGGCGGGCAGATCGGTGATGTAGTCGATGCCCTTGGCGCGGGCGTCCTCGCCCAGGTACTGATTGAGGTTGCCGAGCATGGTCAGGAGGTCGAACTCTTCCTCTTCCTCCTTGACCAGTTCGGCATCCAGACGCGAAGCGTTGGAGATGTCGCTGACCAGCCGGTCAAGGCGGCGCACGTCGTGTTCGATCACCTCCAGCAGCTTTTGCCGCTGGTCGTCGCGTTTGACCATGCGCAGGGTGCCAACCGCGGATTGCAGGCTGGCGAGCGGGTTCTTGATCTCATGCGCCACATCCGCGGCGAACTGCTCGTTGCTGTCGATGCGGGAATAGAGCGCCTTGACCATGCCGCGCAGGGCCCGGCTGAGGCGGCCGATCTCATCAGGGCGGGCGGACAGGTCCGGGATACGGATCCGGCCCGGATTGGATTTGCGGCTGCCGCGGTCGCGGCCCAGTTCAGCAGCCTCTGCCAGGTCGGCCAGCGGGTTCGCGATGGTCGAGGCCAGCACCAGGCTGAGGCCGACAGAGACCAGGAGCGCCACGATGAACATTTGCAGCACCCGTTCCTGCTCGCTGCGCACCAGCGCGTCCACCTCGCCGGTGGGCGAGGCCAGCGCGATCACCCCCACGGCGGTGCCGTTGTGCATGATCGGCGTGGCGGCGGAGATCACCCGGCTGCCGCTGGTGTCCACCACGGTTTCAACGCCAGTGCCGCCGTTCATCGCCCGGTCCACCAGCCCGCCGAGACGGTCCTCCAGCGCCGGGCCCGAAACCGCCGCCTGCTGCTCAGCCCCGCCGGCCAGCCCCCAGAGCCTGGACAGCGCATCGCTGATCAGGGTGCGGCGCTCGCCGCTGTCATTCAGAACGTTCAGCGCGTCGCTGCGGTCCACGCCCTTGATGCTGGAAATCAGATTGCCGGTGGTGTCGAAGACAAAGGCCTCGACCCCGCCGCGCAGGCTGAGGCGGGACAGCGTGTCTTCGGCCTGGATGCCGTCACCAGCGGCAAAGCTGACGGCGCCGGCGGCAGGCATCTCTGCCTCGAAAACGTCGGCGGCCAGCATCGCCTCGGACACCAGGGCGCCCGCACGCTGCTGTACCAGGCTGTGGCGCGTGGAGTTCAGGTACAGGATACCCGCAACCATGATGGTCAGCGCGATCAGGTTGAAGGTGATGATCCTGCGGGTCAGCGGCGAACCCTTGAGCGGCAGGAACCCCCGGCGGGCGCGCTTGACCTGCATCTCCCGCGTGACCGACTGGTCCGGGGTGACCCAGTCCTCGCCCAAGACCACATCGCCATCCTGCTGGCGTTGCATAACACTGGTATCGCGCATCCGCGCCACTCCCCTGGCCGGGGGCACTAGGCCCCGCTTAAATAGGCCGCTTATTCTTCGTTGTACCGGTAACCGATACCATAGAGGGTTTCGATCGCCGCGAAATCCGAATCCGCGCTGCGCATCTTCTTGCGCAGGCGCTTGATGTGGCTGTCGATGGTCCGGTCATCCACATAGACCTGATCATCATAGGCGACATCCATCAGCTGGTCGCGGCTTTTGACGAAGCCGGGCCGTTGGGCCAGTGCCTGCAGCAACAGGAATTCGGTCACCGTCAGCGACACATCCTTGCCCTTCCAGCTGACCGCATGGCGCAGCGGGTCCATCCGCAGGTTGCCGCGCTCCATCACCTTGGCCTCCGGCGAAGCGGTGCCCTCGGCGTCGCTGCTGATCGCCTCCTGGCGGCGCAGCAGCGCCCGGATGCGTTCCACCAGCAGACGCTGCGAAAACGGTTTCTTGACGTAATCGTCGGCGCCCATGCGCAGGCCAAGCACCTCGTCGATCTCATCATCCTTGGAGGTGAGAAAGATCACAGGCATCTGCGATTTCTGGCGCAGCCGCTGCAACAGGTCCATGCCATCCATGCGCGGCATCTTGATGTCCAGCACCGCCATGTCCGGCAGTTTTTTGTTGAAGGCGTCCAGTGCGGCCTGCCCGTCATTATATGTTTCGACCTCAAAGCCCTCAGCCTCAAGCGTCATGGAAACGGATGTCAGGATGTTCCTGTCATCGTCAACCAAAGCAATCTTCGACATCGGAATTGCCCCTAATCTGCTCTGTTATGTTTTGTTTTTACCATGTTCATCGCCGTTCTGGTGCGCCGAATCAATCCCATTTGAAGAATCGGGACGATCTTTGGACACAATTGGGGCAAAAATACCTTAGCGTTCGCTGAACAAGAGGGCACTTGCCGCGGTGCAGAACAATGGTTGCGCTAAACATCGCCTTGATGGCGCTAACTGGTTGAAACCGGCCTGTTCACCGCCCAAAACGCCATGTTAAGACCGCGCCACCGGCAGCGATGCCGTTTCTATTGCCCCACTGGCGCAGCCGCGCAGCCTGCGTGCCGCCCGCGCCGCCACAGGAGAAAAAACGCATGACATCTGGACGGGTTAACCCGCAATTCCGCCTCGAGGATCAGGGCATCGAGGGTCTGGGCAATGTCTATTACAACTTCATGGAGCCGGCGCTGATCGAAGCCGCGCTGAAGCGCGGCGAAGGCACGCTGGGCAATGGCGGCGCCTTCCTGGTCACCACCGGCAAATTCACCGGACGTTCGCCCAAGGATAAACATGTCGTGAAAACCGACAGCGTCCGCGACACCATCTGGTGGGACAACAACGCCGCGATGAGCGCGGAAGGCTTTGACGCGCTCTATGCCGACATGCTGGAGCACATGAAGGGCAAGGACTACTACGTTCAGGACCTGGTGGGCGGTGCCGACCCGGCGCACGCGATCAACGTCCGCATGGTGACTGAACTGGCCTGGCACAACCTGTTCATCCGCACCATGCTGCGCCGTCCCGACCGTGAAGACCTGGATGATTTCACCGCCGACTTCACCGTCATCAACTGCCCCAGCTTCCAGGCCGACCCCAAGAAGCACGACTGCCGCTCCGAGACCATCATCGCGATGAACTTCGACAAGAAGATGATCCTGATCGGCGGCACCGAATACGCAGGCGAAAACAAGAAATCGGTGTTCACCCTGCTGAACTACCTGCTGCCGGAAAAAGGCATCATGCCGATGCACTGCTCCGCCAACCACGCCAAGGGCAACCCGGTCGACACCGCTGTGTTCTTTGGCCTTTCGGGCACCGGCAAGACCACCCTGTCCGCCGACCCGGACCGCGTCCTGATCGGTGATGACGAACACGGTTGGGCTGACAACGGCACCTTCAACTTCGAAGGCGGGTGCTATGCCAAGACCATCAACCTGAATGCCGAGGCAGAACCGGAAATCTACGCCACCACCTCCAAGTTTGGCACCGTGATCGAGAACATGGTGTTCGACCCGGAGACCAAGGAGCTGGATTTCAACGACGACAGCCTGACCGCCAACATGCGTTGCGCCTACCCGCTGCATTACATCTCCAATGCATCGGCCAGCGCCCGCGGCGGCCACCCGAAGAACATCATCATGCTGACCTGCGATGCCTTCGGCGTGCTGCCTCCGATCGCACGGCTGACCCCGGCGCAGGCGATGTACCACTTCCTGTCCGGCTTCACCTCCAAGGTTGCTGGCACCGAGCGCGGTGTGACCGAGCCGGAGCCGACCTTCTCCACCTGCTTTGGCGCGCCGTTCATGCCGCGCCGCCCGGAGGTTTACGGCAACCTGCTGCGCGAGAAGATCGCCCAGCACGGCGCCACCTGCTGGCTGGTCAACACCGGCTGGACCGGCGGCGCCTATGGCACCGGCTCGCGGATGCCGATCAAGGCCACCCGCGCGCTGCTGACCGCGGCACTGGATGGCTCGCTGGCGGATGCGGAATTCCGCAAGGACGCGAACTTCGGCTTTGACGTGCCGGTCAACGTGCCGGGCGTGCCGGAACTGCTGCTGGATCCGCGCCGCACCTGGGACGACAAGTCGGCCTATGACGCGCAGGCGGCGAAGCTGGTGCAGATGTTCTCCGACAACTTCGAGCAGTACCTGCCGTTCATCGACGAGGACGTGAAGGCCGCAGCCATCGGCTGACACTTCGCAAATTCCTCTGAGTAAAGAAAACCCCGGCTTTCCGCCGGGGTTTTTCATTTGGGGAAATAAAATTTCACAGAAACTTTTTCTTAACCCTTTCCCCCGCAAATCTTCCGCAATCACAGCTTTGCGGCTGTTTAATCCAGATTTGCGCCACACCCAGGGAGGGGCCAGAATGGGCAACGAGGCTTTGACAGTCTTCAACAGCATTTTCAGTTCCGGCAGCGCCTTCGTCTACCGCTGTGCCAATGACGAGAATTTCACGATGCAGTTCATGGCCGGGCAGGTCGAGAAGCTGTGCGGATGCCCGAAATCGGACATACTTGGAAACTCGAAAGTGTCATATGTCGGCTTGACCCATGCCGATGACATTGACCGTGTCTTTGCCGACGTGGACGCAGCCATCGAAGCCGGAGAGAACTGGGACGTTGCCTACCGGCTGCAGCGGCCTGACGGCTCAGCCGCATAGGTCCGCGAGCGTGGCAACGCAGTCTACGACGACAGTGGCGAGATGGTATTTCTGGAAGGACTGGTGGTGGACGCCTCGGCCGAAGTCAGCCTGCGCAAGGAACTGGAAGTCACCCTGCAGAAGACCGAAGCAGACAACGCCGAAATCCTGAAACTGGCGGAGAACATCCTGCGGTCAGTGCAGAAGCTTTCGATCCTGGCGATAAACGCAGGGATCGAGGCAGCGCGGGCAGGCAAAGCCGGCCAGGGGTTTGCCTTTCTGGCACGTGAAATCAAAGCACTGGCGGACGAGAACAACGCCTGGGCAAACCGGATCACGGATCAGATGGCGGGCCGCGACAGCGCGGCCCGGGAAAAGATCATACGCCCGGAGGAAGGGGATCAGGCCTGAAGGCTCCCGGAAACCATGTCCCGGACCTTGACTGCGTAGCGGTCGGTCATGCCGGAGACGAAATCGGCCAATGAATGCATTGCCGTATAGGCATCCTCCACCCCGCGCAAATCCAGGTCCACGGCGCGGATCAGCTGGGCCCAGTGAGAATGCTCCTTGGCCAGAACCGCCTGATCCCAGCCGCAAGCGGCCAGATCGGTGTAAAGCCCGTGGAAGTGGCCGAGGATGCGGTGCAGCACCTGGCGGCCCGCGACCTCCAGCTCTGTCTTGCGGCGGGCGGCAAAGATGCGTTCCACCGACAGGCGCTGCAATTCGGCAAAGGCGGCCGCCTTGGAAGAAGCGCCGATCAGGTCGCCGTCGAACTCGCCGCTCATGATGGCGTCGTAATTGTCGAGGAATGCCTGCACCGCAGCGCTGGTGGCGGCCCCGATGGACAGGGCACGCAACAGGGCGACACGCTCGCCCAGCGGCATGGCGGCGTCTTCCTCGCGGTTGGGTTTGCCGGTGATGTCCTCCAGCACTGCGGCAACGTCGGCGCGGTCCAGATCGCCCACCGCGCCTGCGTCCTCGATATCCATGATGCGGTAGCAGATGTCGTCCGCGGCCTCGACCAGGAAGGCGAGCGGATGACGGCGGTACCAGCCTGCGTCCTCGCGGATCATGCCGGTGGCGGTGCAGATTTCATCGAGCAGCGCGGTGTCAGCGGCAAAGACGCCGAATTTCTTGAGGCCCGCGTAGGGCGCCGGGCCGTCGCCGCAAACGGCATCGCGCACCTGCCGGGTGCAGGGGTATTTCAGGAAGGCGCCCAGCGTCGCGTAGCTGAGCCGCATGCCGCCCTCGCGCCGGGCCATTTCCAGCCGCCCGGCGATGCGCAAGCCTTGGGCGTTGCCCTCGAAATGCGCGAATTCCGCCTGCCTGTCCGGGGGCACCTGTGCGGCCAAGCCTGCGCCTGCCTTGAACTGCGCAGCGAACCAGCCGCCGATGCTGTCCTCTCCGGAATGGCCGAAAGGTGGATTGCCAATGTCATGCAGCAGGCACGCGGATTGCACATGGCCGGCAATGCGCAAGACCTGATCCGGGGTGATGCGCCCGTCTTTCAGCAAAGCCTGGCCGACACTGGAGCCCAGCGAACGGCCGACGCTGCAGGTCTCCATGCTGTGGATCATCCGGTGATGCACATGATCATGGCTGTAGAGCGGGTGCACCTGGGTTTTCTGCGCCAGCCGCCGGAACGGCTCGGAGAACAGGATGCGGTCATAATCCTGCAGATAAGCCTCGCGCCCCGGGGCTTCGGGGAACTCCGGTCGGCACAGCCGTCCCGGGTTCAGCAGCCTGTTCCACTCCATCGCCATGTGCCTGCTCCTTTGCCTGTTTGAGAGCGGTTAAACGGGAGGCCGCAGGGAAATGCAAACGCTTCAGCGCGGCGCGATCCCGGCGGGCTCCAGCTTGTGCTCGGGCTCCACGTGAATCACAGGCTGCACGTCCGGGATCGCGGTGCGCAGGGCGGCCTCAACCCGGTCGCAGATGTCATGGGCGGCGCGCACGGTCATGGCGCCGTCAACCACCATGTGGAACTCGACAAACAGCGCGCGGCCGGCGCGGCGGGTTTTGAGACCGTGGACCTGCATAGCTCCGGCGGCCGAGGTGTGAATGATCTCCTCAATCCGGGCGCGCTCTTCCACCGGGGCAGCGGTGTCCATCAGGCCGTTCACGGACGCGGCGATCACCAGCCAGCCTTCGCGCAGGATGTTGACGCCGACCAGCAAAGCCAGAAGCGGGTCGAGCACCGCCCAGCTGGTGGCAAGTGCCAGAACCAGCCCGGCCAGAACACCCGCAGAGGTCCAGACGTCGCTCATCAGGTGGCGCCCGCCAGCCGACAGCGCCGGGGACTTGAGCCGTGTGCCCGCGCGCAGCAGCACCCGCGCCCAGGCAAGGTTCACCAGCATCGCCAGCGCGTTCACCACCATACCGGCAATCCCCCAGGCGGGATCGCTAGCACGGGTCAGCGCGCTTATGGCTTCGTGCAGGATCACCAAGGCGGCGATGACGATCAGGATGCCCTCGATCACCGCCGAGAAATATTCGGCCTTGTGGTGGCCGTAGGGGTGACCCGCATCCGGCGGCCGCTGTGCATAACGCACCGCGAACCATGCCATTATTGCGCCGCCGATGTTCACAAGCGATTCCAGCGCGTCCGAAAGGAGCGCAACGGAGCCGGTCATCCGCCAGGCAGCCACCTTCAGCGCCATAACCGCCAGAGCGACCAGGATAGAGCCGGTTGCCAGTTGTTCCGCGTTGAGCCGTTGATGCATGACGCCCCCCTGCCCCCGCGCTACATCAGCAAGCCGCGGCGCAGCAGGTTCAGGCCTGCGATCAGCAGCACCACCAGCGTCGCACGGCGGAACAGCACCTGGTCGATCCGGTCATGCAACTGGCCGCCAATCCACATGCCCGCCACTGCCGGCACTATCAGCGCCAGCGAAAAGGGCGCAGTCTCGACCCGGATCACGCCGGACCCGATGTGGGCTACCAGAAGCGCCACCGCACCAAGACCGTAGATCACCCCTTGCACCCGGATCTGCTCTGTCTTCTCAGTGTTCAGGGCCGTCAGATAGGCTACGGTTGGCGGGCCCCAGACACCGGAAACACCACCAATCAGACCAGCAATGCCCCCCACCATCGCCTCGCTGCGGCGGGAAGGATTGGCTATGGTGAATGTCTTGCCCATCAGCTGGATGCAGGCAAAGACTGTGACCGGCAGGCCAATGACCAAGAGCAGCGCCTGCTGCGGCAGCAGCCGCACGGACTGGGCGCTGAGCAGCAGGCAGATAAGGCCGATCAGCAGGAACACGCGGAATTTCCGGATCGAGGCCAGAGCCGCCGCAGGCCCCTGCCGCAGCGCCTGCATGCCGTTTGTCACCAGTGTGGGCAGGATCAGCCCGGCCAGCGCCAGGTCCGGCGCCAGGAACATGCTGAGGCCGGAGATGAAGATCATTGGCATGGCAAAGCCCACCAGGCCTTTGACCGTGCCCGCCAGCAGCGCGATGCCAAAGGCCGCTGCCAGTTCAGCCGGGGAAAGAAGCGAAAACAATGCGGTCATCCCTCCGCTCTATCACATCCGCAGCGTGCTGCACGGGCAAAATCAACACGCAAGATTTGATCCAAATGACGCACCCATGAGTATTTTTGTTGCGCTGCACCTGCGAAATGATTTACCACCGGGCGACCGAAGAAGGATCTGATTCATGGCCCACGACGGACAGGACTTGCATATGAAACCGACTCTCATTCCCGACCTGCTGGCGCTGACCGGCGCAGCGCTGGAACCGCTGGACCAGCTGCTTAAGGCCGCACGCGCCTCCGTCAAGGACATGGTGAGCAGCGACGGCCGTGTCTCCGGCAAGCTGATCGAGGAAAACCAGGTGGCGGCGCACGGGCTGTCCTGGCTTGCCACTTATGTTTACTCGCTGCGGCAGATGCAGAAGTGGGCGGAGAAGCTGCAGGCTGAGGGCAAGTTCGGCGAGATGGAGCAGCTGCTGCACCAGATCGGCTTTGGCGAATACCTGTGGCAGGTCTACGGCGGCATCCAGATGAACCAGGGCGAAATCATCCGCCTGCAGGATCTGGGCCTGAGCCAGGACGCCCAGCGTGCGCTGATGGTGCCTGCGGTGATGACGCTGTGCGAGCAGGGCAACAGCCAGGCCGCGCGCTCCCGTCTGGTGGAGCTGATGGAGGAACAGGCCGGTTCCACCATGTTCGGCGCCTCCGGCCTAGAGGAAGAGCTGGAAATGATCCGCGACCAGTTCCGCCGCTACGCGGTGGAGAAGGTCGAGCCGAATGCCCATGAGTGGCACCTGAAGGACGAGCTGATCCCGATGGAGGTGATCGAGGAACTGGCCGAGATGGGCGTCTTCGGGCTGACCATCCCCGAGGAATACGGCGGGTTCGGCTTGTCCAAGGCCTCGATGGTGGTGGTGTCCGAAGAACTGTCGCGCGGCTATATCGGGGTTGGCTCGCTGGGCACCCGCTCGGAAATCGCGGCTGAGCTGATCCTCTGCGGCGGCACCGATGAACAGAAGGCCAACTGGCTGCCGAAACTGGCCAGCGCCGAAATCCTGCCGACTGCCGTGTTCACCGAGCCAAATACCGGCTCCGACCTTGGCTCCCTGCGCACCCGCGCGGTGAAGGACGAGAACGGCGATTACAAGATCACCGGCAACAAGACCTGGATCACCCACGCTGCCCGCACCCATGTGATGACGCTGCTGGCGCGCACTGATCCGAACACCACCGACCACCGCGGGTTGTCGATGTTCCTGGCGGAGAAGACACCGGGCACCGACGAGGCCCCCTTCCCCACCCCCGGCATGACCGGCGGCGAGATCGAGGTGCTGGGCTACCGCGGCATGAAGGAATACGAGCTGGGCTTCGACAATTTCCACGTGAAGCAGGAAAATCTGCTGGGCGGCGAGGAGAACAAAGGCTTCAAGCAGCTGATGGAGACCTTTGAATCGGCCCGCATTCAGACCGCGGCCCGCGCCATCGGCGTGGCGCAGTCGGCGCTGGACATCGCCATGCAATACGCCCAGGAGCGCAAACAGTTCGGCAAGTCGCTGATCAACTTCCCGCGCGTGTCCGGCAAGCTGGCGATGATGGCGGTGGAGATCATGATCGCCCGCCAGCTGACCTATTTCTCAGCCTGGGAAAAGGACCACGGCCACCGCTGCGACCTGGAGGCCGGCATGGCCAAGCTCTTGGGCGCACGGGTTGCTTGGGCGGCGGCCGACAATGGGCTGCAGATTCACGGCGGCAACGGCTTTGCGATGGAATACAAGATCTCCCGCGTGCTGTGCGACGCCCGCATCCTCAACATCTTTGAAGGCGCTGCCGAAATCCAGGCGCAGGTGATCGCCCGCCGTCTGCTGGGCTGACTGCCGCCAGAGACCACCGCAGGGGAGCAATCCCCTTCTTGCCCGGCGTTCGCGCCGGGCTTTTTTCTGGCCGGAACCGCGTTTCCTGCGCCCTGCCTGCAACCGTTGCGCAGAATAAGTCTGTTTCCGAAACAGGTTATTAGATCCTTAACGAATCGTGGTTAAAAATGGCGCATGTCTCTCCTTCGCTGCCTCCTTCTGCCCTTTCTGTTTCTGCTGTCCGCCTGCGGCGATACGGTGCAGCTGGACCATCCGTCGCGCATTCTGGCGATGGGGGATTCCCTTCTCGCCTGGCACAGCCTGGCGGGCAAATCCATTTCGGACACGGTGTCGCGGGAGTTGCAGGAACCGGTGGTGGACCGTTCGGTCTCTGCCGCGCGGATCCTTTACAAGCTGCCTATTTCCGGCGCCGCGGGCATGAACATCGGCAAACAGTATACACCTGGCGAGTGGGACTGGGTGATTGTAAACGGCGGCGGCAACGACCTGTGGCTCGGCTGCGGCTGCTTTGCCTGCGACCGCAAGATGGACAAGCTGATCTCGGCTGACGGGCTTGATGGGGCGATCCCCTCAATGCTGACAAAGCTGCGCGCAACCGGCGCCAAGGTGATCTACGTCGGCTATCTGCGCAGCCCCGGGGTGGGGTCATTGATCGAGCATTGCCGGGACGAAGGCAACGAACTGGAAGCCCGCATCACCCGTCTCGCGGCGCAAGACGAAGGTATCTTCTTTTTGTCGAACAAGGACATGGTTCCCTACGGCGACCGCTCCTACCACGCAGCTGACATGATCCACCCGTCAATCAAAGCCAGCGGCGAGATCGGCCGCAAGATTGCAGAGATCATCCGGGAGAATTGAGGGATGCACAGCGCCGTGCGCAGCACGGCGCCGGGCCCAACGGGCGCAAGGCATCTGCGATGCCGCAGCGGCGGACGGGAGCGCATGCGGCTGCCCCTTGCGCTTAACACGGCTGCCTTTCAAAGTGGCTGGCGAAACTGCTGCCGGAGGACTTCATGCTGCGTGCTGTTCTAATCAGTTCCCTGCTGCTGCCAAGCGCATGCGCAGGCGACGAAACCCTGTCGGCCTATGGCGCCGCAGGCACCGAATGGCTGCTGCAAAGCATTGACGGCGACACCTTTGCCGCCGATGCCACCCTGACCTTTCCGGAACCGGGCAAGATTGCCGGGCGGGCGCCTTGCAATAGCTTTAGCGGCAGCCAGACCGCGCCTTATCCCTGGTTTGAAACCGGACCGCTGGCGGTGACCCGCATGGCCTGCCCGGAGCTGGAGGCGGAGGATGCCTTCCTGAACGCCTTGCAGGGAATGACGCTGTCAGAGGTAACCGGCGATGTGCTGATCCTCAGCAATGAGGCGGGGCGCGAAATGCTGTTTAAAGCCGGCGGCTGAGCAGATCCAGCAACCGGGCCCGCGCCTCTGGCGGCGGGTGATTGCCCAGCGACGGGGCCAGATGCGCCTCCAGGAAATGCCCGGTCGTGCGCAGGGCCTGAACGATTTCAGCGTCCCCTGCATCGCCCAGGCCCAGCATCACCGGCGGCAGCGGCAGCAACCGGTCCGCCCACTCCCCTGCGCCTTCACGTGAAACAGCCCGGCCGGTTTTCGGTGAGACATAGGCCAGTCCGAAACGGCTGCCGGTCACCGCACAAATCGAGAGATCCAGCCCAAAGCCCATCTCCTCCAGAAGCGCCAGTTCCCAGCGCAAATACGCGAGCGGCCAGAGGTCTTCGTTGCCCAGCAGATCCAGCAGCTGTTCGCTGCGGGTATAGAGACCGGCGTGCGGTTCGCGCTCCGGCAGGCAGAAGGACAACAGCGCGGTGACTGTGTTCAACCCTGCCAGCGCCAGCCGGCCGGAGAGCGCCGCAGCGGCGCGGCTGCGCAGGGGTTCGGCGTGATAGCTGCCCAAATGGTCCTCGAGCCGCGCCCGCCAAGTCACATCCAGCTGCGCGCCGGGCTGCAGGATCGGGGCCATCCGGCGGCCGGCGCCGCCGCGCACCACACCCGCGTGGCGCCCGTGTTCTTCGGTGAAAACGTCGATGATGGCCGAGCTTTCACCGTGACGGCGCACCGAAAGCAATATGCCGTGATCACGCCACTCCAAAGCCGGGCCTCCCTGTCCTGCGGTCCGCCCTACCAGAGCGCATTGCCGGATGGGCTGCAAGCGGCGGGGTCATTCCAGGCCGGGTTCGTCCAGCAGGTGGCGGCCCTGCCGGTCCTCGACCTCAATCACCCAGAGATCGGGGTCGAATTGGCGCTGGCGGCGGATAGAGGCATCGACGTCCGCCTCCGCCCCTTCGGCCAGTGCATCCCATTTGCGGTCGCCGCTCATCAGGTCATAGGTGCGGTGAAAGGCGCGGGCCTGACCGTCCAGCGTGTTGAGCTTGACCAGAACCGCGCCGGCGGTGTCGTCGCCGTGGGAGGTTATGAAAGCCGGGATGTCCTGGAACCGCAGGCGGGCCAGGTAGGCGTCGACCCAGAAGCGGGCGGTGAGGCGGGTCATGCCGTGCCTCTGCCAGCGTCAGCACGCAAGGGGGCTGCGGGAGCCTCCGGCGGGAGTATTTCCGCAAAGGTGAAAATCACGGGCCGTCCTCAGTTACCGTCTTTGAAATCGAGGCCCATTTCGGAATAACGCTCTGCTTCTTCCAGCCAGTTCGGGCGCACCTTCACCTGCAGGAACAGATGCACCTTGCGGCCCAGGAATTCCTCCAGCTCGGCGCGGGCGGCCTGGGAGACGGACTTGATGGTCTCGCCGCGCTTGCCCAGCACGATGCCCTTGTGGCCGTCGCGGACCACATAGATCATCTGGTCGACGCGGGCAGAGCCGTCCTTGCGCTCTTCCCATTTCTCGGTCTCGACGGTCAGCTGGTAGGGCAGCTCCTGGTGCAGGCGCAGGGTCAGCTTCTCGCGGGTCATTTCCGCCGCGATCATCCGCATCGGCAGGTCGGCGATCTGGTCCTCTGGGTAGAGCCAGGGGCTTTCCGGCAGCTTGCCCGCCAGCCACTGGCGCAGGTCATCGACGCCATGGCCGCGCTCTGCCGAGATCATGAAGGTTTCGGCGAATGTGTAGCGGCTGTTCAGCTCCTGGGTGAGACCCAGCAGTTTTTCGGCGGGTACCTTATCGATCTTGTTGATCGCCAGCGCCACGGTGCGGCCCTCGCCGATTTCCGCAAGGCCTTCGAGGATGGTTTCAACGCCTTCGGTGATGCCCCGGTGGGCCTCGACCATCAGCACGACGACATCGGCGTCCGCAGCTCCGCCCCAGGCGGCGGCGACCATGGCGCGATCCAGGCGGCGGCGCGGCTTGAACAGGCCGGGCGTGTCGACGAACACCAGCTGCGCGTCACCCTCCATCGCCACGCCGCGGATGCGGGCGCGGGTGGTTTGCACCTTGTGGGTCACAATCGAGACCTTGGCCCCGACCATGCGGTTCAGAAGGGTGGATTTGCCCGCGTTGGGCTCTCCGATCAGGGCAACGAATCCGGCGCGTGTGGTCATCTAAACTGGTCCTGTTTGCAGATCAGTGCCTCTACAGGAATTTACCCACAGGGGCCAGAGGCGTTTTCATTGGGTTGCAGCCAGCTTGCCCTATGTCAAAGACCTGTGGCAAATCCCGTGAAAGAACCACCGCGCCGAGCCATTCTGACAGCCAGGCCTTTCTTTGAGAGCACTACAGGAGGCCTGCCTGATGAACCGCCGTGATTTTCTGCTGGGAACTGCTGCATCCGCTGGAGCGCTTGGCGCAGTCAGCTGGGGTTTGGCGGGTACTGGCGGGGCGCAGCGGCTGACCATCCAGCCTGCCAGTTTTGCTTTCCGTGAAACACCGACCGAGGGGCTGGTGAGCCTGTCGCCGGATGCGCCGCCGCCTGTGCTGTTTGGCGCCCAGGGCAAGCCCATGCATCTGCGGGTGGAGAATGGCACCGAAGACTACACCGCGATGCACTGGCACGGGCTGCGGATTGCCAATGCGATGGACGGGGTGCCCTACCTGACCCAGATGCCGATCGCAGGCGGCGAGAGCTTTGATTATAAATTTACGCCGCCAGACGCGGGCACCTATTGGTACCACCCGCATTGCATGACCATGGCGCAGATGGCGCATGGACTGACCGGGGTGATGGTGATCCGGGAGGCGGAGGATCCCGGTTTTGACGGTGATCAGGTGATCAACCTGCGGGATTTCCGGCTGGATGATGCGGGCGCGTTCCTGCCCTATTACACTGCGCGCGGTGCGGCCCGCGGCGGGACGCACGGCAATGTGCTGACTGCAAACTGGCTGCAGTCGCCAGTCTATGATCATCCGGCGGGCGGGCTGGTACGGCTGCGGGTGGTAAACTCCGACACCACCCGGATTTACAAGCTGCACCTTAACACGGATCAGGCGCGGATCATTGCCTGGGACGGGCATCCGGTGGAGGTTGAACTGCCCCTGCCCTCAGCAAAGGAGCCGTTGCTGGTTGGCCCCGGCCAGCGGGTGGATTTCGCGGTGCGGATGCCTTCGGGCGAGGGGCAGACGGCGGATCTGCTGGCAGAGCTGCCGGGCCAGCCCACGCGCACCATGGCGCGCCTGCGGTCTGCCGGGACAAATCTGAGCCGTGATCTGCGGGAGCTGAAACCGCTGCCTGCCAATCCGGTTGCCCGGCCTGATCTGGCAAACGCGGAGGTGCATGACTTTGTTTTTGGCTGGACGCCGGAGGGCGGGCCGCCAAATGATGGCTATTGCGGCTCCATGGGCTACAGTTTCTGGTCGATCAACCGCACACCCTGGGCCGGGGATGCGGCCAAAGGCACCGGTCCGCTGGCCGTGCTGGAGCGTGGCAAGAGCTATGTTCTGCGGCTCAGGAATGAATCGCCGAACCTGCATCCGATCCATCTGCATGGGCTGGCGTTTGTGCCTATCCGCTCCAACCTGCGCAAACTGCCGCCGCTGGTGACGGACACGCTGCTGCTGTTGAAGGACGAAGTGGCCGAGATTGCCCTGGTCGCCGACAATCCCGGCGACTGGGCGTTCCATTGCCATGTGATCGAGCACCAGAAAACCGGGCTGGCCGGATACATCCGGGTGGTCTGAGACCTAGCTGAGCTGTTCCAGCAGCGCCTTGGCCG
The DNA here is from genome assembly GCF_001679925.1 of Leisingera sp. JC1. Classification (GTDB taxonomy): domain Bacteria; phylum Pseudomonadota; class Alphaproteobacteria; order Rhodobacterales; family Rhodobacteraceae; genus Leisingera. The sequence continues at coordinate 53,878 of NZ_LYUZ01000057.1, forward strand.
CAGCCTGTTCGGCCTGCCGTTTGGAGCCTGCAGTGGCCTGCGCCTCAGTCCCGTCCTGCAGCCGCACTGCGATGGTGAAGACCGGCGCGTGGTCGGGGCCGCTGCGGGAGACCTCCACATAGGTTGGAACTTTCTGGCCGCGGGCCTGCGCCCATTCCTGCAGCGAGGTCTTGGCGTCGCGCGCGTCGGTTTCGACCTGGTGGATGCGGCTGCCCCAGAGGCGCAGGATCACCTCCGCCGCCGCATCAAAGCCCGCGTCCTTGTAAACCGCGGCAATCACCGCCTCCATGGCGTCGCCCAGAAGCGCCTGCTTGCGGCGGCCGCCCGACATCATCTCGGAGCGGCCCAGCTTCAGCACCGCGCCGAGGTCGATCTCCTTGGCAACATCTGCGCAGGCTTCCTTGCGCACCAGCGCGTTGAAGCGCGGCGCCAACTGGCCCTCGGTGGCGGTCTTGTCATGCTCCAGAAGCGCTGTAGCCATCACCAGCCCCAGCACCCGGTCGCCCAGGAACTCAAGCCGCTGGTTGTCCTTGCGGGTGGAGGAGGAGACGGAGGCATGAGTCACGGCGCGCTGCAGCAGGTCAGGGCGGGCAAACTTGTGCCCGATCCGCTCCTCGAACGCGCGCAGTTCCTTGGACAGTTTCACTGGATCCCCTTGAAGAAACGGTCGCTGCGCCAGGTCCAGAAGTAGAGCATCGAGCGCCCGGCGGAGGAGAACATGATCCGGTCGGCGCGGCCGATCAGGTTTTCAAACGGCACGAAACCAACCCCGCCTGCGGATTGCGGCAGCCGGCTGTCCGAGGAGTTGTCGCGGTTGTCGCCCATGAAGAAGTAATGGCCTTCGGGCACTTGATAGACGCTGGTGTGGTCGACGCCCTGGTTGGTGATGTTGAGCACGGTGTGCTCATTGCCGCCGGGCAGGGTTTCGATCTGGCGAGACTTTTTGCAGATGGCGCCCTGGCCCACTGGCGCGTTCTCGCAGCGCGGCATCGAGCCTTGCGGGCCCTGACGCTCCATCACTTCCTCGAAATCGCCGGCATCCTGCAGCTTCACCGCTTCGCCGTTGATGAACAGCACACCGTTCTTCATCTGGATCTTGTCGCCCGGCAGGCCGATCAGACGTTTGATGAAGTCATTGCCGTTGACCGGATGGCGGAACACCACCACGTCGCCGCGCTCCGGCTCGCCGCCGATCAGGCGGGTGTTGTCGCCGTCGAGAAAGCCGCAGATGTTCTTGGCGTCGATGTTCACCCCGATCGCGGGCATGCGGATGCTGGGGCAGGACGCGTAGGAATAGCCGTAGGCCATCTTGTTCACGAACAGGAAATCCCCGATCAGCAGGGTTTCCTTCATCGATCCCGACGGAATCCAGAAGGGCTGGAAAAACAGGGTGCGGAAGACACCGGCGATCAGCAGTGCGTAGACAATGGTCTTGATCGTCTCGATGATCGAACTGCCGGTCTTTGCTTTGGCCGTCATCAGGCTCTCCGGATTGGAAACAGGGTCCGGGGCTACATGCGGGCCTGAGGGGGGCAAGTCAAGTTCCGGCGGGCGATTCCGCCGGGTTCGCGGGGATCGGGCGTGCTTCGATCAGCACAAAGGCCTGCGCCCAGGGGTGATCATCGGTCAATGTCACGTGAATCACTGCCTCATGACCGGGCGGGGTCATCTGCTGCAGACGTTCGGCGGCCCAGCCGGTCACATGCATCACCGGCTGGCCGGTGCGCAGGTTGCTGACCGCCATGTCCTTCCAGGCGATGCCCATGCGCAGGCCGGTCCCGAGCGCCTTGGAACAGGCCTCCTTGGCGGCCCAGCGCTTGGCGTAGGTGCCGGCCACGTCGCGGCGGCGCTCCGCCTTGCGTTGCTCGATCTCGGTGAAAACACGGTTTCGGAAACGGTCGCCGAAGCGGTCCAAGGTGCGCTGGATGCGCTCGATATTGGCGAGGTCGGTTCCGATGCCCAGGATCATTCTTCCAGCCGCTTCAAACCCAGTTTGATGCCATGGCCCAGGAACAACCGGTTGACCATCAGGATTACGGCCAGCAGCAGCAGGAAGATCCCCGCGAGGAAGGCAAACGGAATTGTCTGCCGTGCCTCTGTCACCATCGGGCTGTTCCAGTAAATCGGCAGCTGGATAATGGTCAGCAGTGCCACAACCGCGGTCATCGCCGCCGCGCAGACCCAGGCATCCCTGCCCGGCAGCGGCGCGCGGGTGGCTTGGGCGATGCGCATGCCCTCTACGACCGACGCCACCATCGGCGGCAGCACTGTTGCCAGTCCGGCCGGCATGCCGATACCGAATTGCGCCAGCAAAAGACCTGCCAGAAGCATCGCAACGGAGGCCCCCATCCACCAAAGACCGTAACGGATCAGATTGACTTGCATCGCTGCTACCCCCGTGCCGCGTCCATCAGGCGGCGCATTTCCTGCACCGCCGGAGTCAGACCGCGGAAGATTGCCTCGCCGATCAGGAAGTGGCCGATGTTCAGCTCCTTCACCTCCGGGAAGGCGGCAACCGGCTGCACGGTGTCATAGGTCAGGCCGTGACCGGCATGCACCTCCAGCCCCAGCGAATGGGCATAGGCGGACATCTCGCGCAGCGCCTCCAGCTCGCGGTCGCGGTCCTCGAACCGGCCCTCAGCGTGATAGTCGCAATAGGCCCCGGTGTGCAGTTCGATCACTTCAGCGCCGATGCGGTGGGCGGCCTCGATTTGTTTCCTGTCAGCAGCGATGAAAATCGACACGCGGCAGCCGGCATCCCGCAACGGGGCGATGAAATGGGCCAAACGGTTTTCCTCGCGCGCCACTTCCAGCCCGCCCTCGGTGGTGCGTTCCTCGCGCTTTTCAGGGACGATGCAGACCGCGTGCGGCTTGTGGCGCAGGGCAATCTTCTGCATTTCCTCCGTCGCCGCCATCTCAAAATTCAGCGGCACCGTCAGTGCCTCCATCAACGCGTCAATGTCCGTGTCCGTAATATGGCGGCGGTCCTCGCGCAGGTGTGCTGTGATCCCGTCAGCGCCCGCCTCTTCGGCAAGTTTGGCGGCGCGGACCGGGTCCGGATAGGCACCGCCGCGGGCGTTGCGCACGGTGGCCACATGGTCGATGTTCACGCCCAGGCGCAGCTGATTGTCTGTCATGAGAGGTCTCTCATCCGTCTGAAGTCAAAGCCTTGGCCCCGAGACTAGACAGACACCAGGCAAGAGCAAGCCTGCAAGCGATAATGGTACAATCCGGAAACTGGCCTTAAGGACCAGTATCAACCTCGGCGCGTTTCTTGATCGCCTCGAACTTGGCCTTGATCTTGGCCCTGCGGCGCTGCTGGTAGACCCGGATCACCGGCAGGCTGAGCAAGTAGCAGACCGTGGCAGAGATAACGCCGGGAATGACGCCGCCGATCATGTAGGGATAAAACACCTCGTCATAGAACAGGTGCAGACCCTGCCAGTCGGCAGGACGGTCCATGAACAGCGCGATCAGATTGTCCTTCAGATCTCCGCCGGCGGCCAAGAATTTGCCGACCAGGGATTTGTCGACCTCCTGATCGAATTCGGTCCCCAACAGCCAGTGCCCGGTCTGCAGCGAGGCGACCCCGATCGGCACATAGGTCAGCGGGTTGCCGAAGAAAGTGGCGCTGAGCGAGGCCAGGATATTGCCGTTCATCAGCCGGGCTATGAATGCTGCAACAAAGAAATGCAGCCCGTAGAAGGGTGTGAAGGTCGTGAAAACGCCCGCCCAGATGCCGCGGGCGATACGTTCCGGCGAATCGGGAAGGCGCCGGACCCGGTGCTTTACATACAGGAACGCCCTGCCCCAGCCGCCGCGCGGCCAGAGGAAATCCGCCAGCGCCCGGAGGGGCGGACGTCTGTCCCGGCGCCTGAATACCAAAGCTGTGCGTCCTTCCCAGTTCCCGGCTCAGAGTTTCAGCGGCTTACCCCGGAAAATGGCGCTCTTCCGGCTTTTCCCGGAACCGCGCCACCGCGGCAACATCGCTTTCCGCCTCAAGCGTCAGCATCAGCGAGTGCAGCTGTTCCACATCCCGCAGCTCCACATTGATCATGAGCCGGTAAAAGTCTGGTTTCCTGTCTACAAATTCCAGGTCCGAGATATTGGCCTTTTTCTCGCCGATCAATGTGCAAATGCGTCCCAGCACGCCGGCGTCGTTGCCGATGGTCAGCTCCAGCGTGGTGCCATAGGCGGCCGGGTGGGTGCCGCTGTGCCACTGCACGTCCATCCAGCGCTCCGGCTGGTCCTCGAACTCGCCCAGCCTGTCGCAATCGGCGGCATGCACCACCACCCCGCGGCCGCGGTAGGTGATGCCGATGATCCGCTCGCCCGGCAGCGGCTGGCAGCAGGCCGCGCGTTCGAAGCTCTGGCCTGGCTCCAGACCGATCACAGCGCGTCGCGGGGAAATCTCGTCGCCGTCGCCGGTGGTAGTCAGCTCCGGATAGACCGACTGCACCACGTCATGGGCCGTGATCTCTGCCGCGCCCAGCCGCGCCAGCAGTTCATCCACGCCGCTGGCGCGTAATGCGCGGGCCGCTGTTTCCAGTGCCTTATCGGTTGCCTTCTTGCCAACGTGCTCAAACGCCGAGCGCGCCAGCTCATGGCCCAGCTTGACGAAGCGCGCACGGTCCGCTTCGCGCAAGGACCGGCGGATCGCGGTGCGGGCCTTACCGGTGGTGGCAATCTCCAGCCAGCTGACCTGCGGGGTCTGGCCCTCGGCGGTGATCACGTCTACCGACTGGCCGTTGCGCAGACGCGTCCACAAGGGCACCCGGATACCGTCCACCTTGGCACCGACGCAGGAGCCGCCGATACGGGTGTGGATGGCGTAGGCAAAGTCGATCGGCGTGGCGCCCTTGGGCAGCTTGATCACATCGCCCTTGGGGGTGAAGCAGAACACCTGGTCCGAATACATCTCGAGCTTCACAGCTTCGAGGAATTCGTCGTGGTCGTCCTCTGCGTCGAATTGTTCGGTCAGCGAGGCGATCCATTTTGCCGGGTCAACAGCAAAGGGGTTTTCGGTGCGCACGCCGTCCCGGTAGGACCAATGCGCCGCAACCCCGGTTTCGGCCACATCGTGCATCTGGCGGGTGCGGATCTGCACCTCCACCCGCTTGCCGTCGCGGCCGGAAACAGTGGTGTGGATGGAACGGTAGCCGTTGGACTTCGGCTGGCTGATATAATCCTTGAACCGGCCCGGCACCGCCCGCCAGCGCTGGTGAATGGCACCCAGCGCGCGGTAGGCGTCTTCTTCGGACATGGTAATCACCCGGAAGCCGTAGATGTCGGACAGCCGCGAAAAGCCCTGGTCCTTGGCCTGCATCTTGCGCCAGATCGAATAGGGTTTCTTGGCACGGCCGAAGACCTCCGCCTCGATCCCGGCCTTTTCCAGCTCCAGCCGCATGTCGCCGGTGATCCGGTGGATCACGTCGCCGGTTTCCCGCTGCAGGGTCACAAAGCGGCGGATGATCGACTGGCGGCCTTCCGGGTTCAGCACGCGGAAGGCCAGATCCTCCAGTTCCTCGCGCATCCATTGCATACCCATGCGGCCCGCCAGCGGCGCATAGATATCCATCGTTTCGCGGGCTTTCTGGGCCTGCTTCTCCGGGCGCATCGCCTTGATGGTGCGCATGTTGTGCAGCCGGTCGGCGAGCTTGACAAGGATCACCCGCAGGTCCTTGGACATCGCCATGAACAGCTTGCGGAAGTTCTCCGCCTGTTTGGTCTCACGGCTGGAGAGCTGCAGGTTGGTCAGTTTGGTGACGCCATCGACCAGCATCGCCACCTCTTCGCCGAAACGGCGGGAGACTTCTTCGTAGTTGGCTTTGGTGTCTTCGATGGTGTCGTGCAGCAGCGCGGTTATAATGGTCGCATCATCCAGGCGCTGTTCGGTCAGGATGGCGGCCACCGCCACCGGATGCGTGAAATAGGGCTCGCCCGAGTGGCGGAACTGCCCTTCATGCATCTGCTCGCCAAACGCAAAGGCGTCCGCGATCCTGTCCGCATTTGTCTTTGGATTGTAGTTGCGGACCAGAGCAATCAGGTCTTCAGGGGAAATCATGTCCGGTCCGCAGCCTCAAAATAGTCAGACGCGCGCCTCAGCCCTGGCCCTGGGCCTCCATCAGCGCACGCAGCAGTTTCTCTTCCGACATGTCGTCGTCAGCCGGCTTGTCGTTGTCCGCGCCCATCAGCAGAGCCATGGAATCTTCTTCCGGCTCGTCAACCTCGATCTGGGTCTGATTGCTCTCGATCAGGCGCTCGCGCAGCTCATCGGCGCTCTGGGTCTCGTCAGCGATTTCACGCAGGGACACAACCGGGTTCTTGTCGTTGTCGCGCTCGACAGTGATCGGGGCACCGGCCGAGATTTCGCGGGCACGGTGCGCAGCCAGCATCACCAGCTCAAAGCGGTTGGGCACTTTATCTACGCAATCTTCAACCGTCACGCGGGCCATCAGCGACTCTCCATATCATTCCTGGTCCAGAAGGCAGACATCTACGCCCATATCTTTCTCTTGACAAGGGCGGAAAACACCGCATTGCGCGGCTCAGAGCGGCGTCACCTCCGCCACGTCCTGCGGCGGCAGCTCCGTCAGCATCTCAACCACGGTTTTATGCAGCACCGGATGGCGCCAGCGGGGCGCGATGTCGGCCAGCGGCACCAGCACAAAGGCGCGGTCCTGAATGCGCGGATGCGGCAGGATCAGCTGCCCTGGCGCCTCTTGCATCTGGCTCTCCAAGGGCAGTCCCTGCCAGCGGGCATATCCCGCCGCGTCAGGCAGCACCGCGCCGTCGAAGTCCACCAGGTCAAGATCCAGCGTCCGCATGCCCCAGCGCTGCTCCCGCACCCGTGCAAACTGCTCCTCCACCTGATGGAGCCGCTCCAGAAGCCCGCCGGCGGACAGCGTGGTGTCCACCGCCACCGCAGCATTCACGTATTCCGGCCCGGCACCTGCCGGGAAGCAGGGTGTCTGAAAGAACCGGGAGACGCTGCGCAGGGAAACCTCCTGCGACTGCAGCGCGCGGACAGCCTTTGCCAGGGTGATCTGAGGCGCATCAGCGTCAGCGGGCAGGTTGCCGCCCAACGCAATCAGCGCCGTTTTACGGATTTCGGCCATCTTTGACCCTATTCAAACGGACAGATTACTTGCGGCAAATGACAAATAACTTACATTAAGTCTACCCGTTTCGCCGTTTTCAAAATCACACTCACGGAACCCCCGGCCGAGACGGTTATACCGGAAGGAAAATTTTGATGTTTTACAAGGACGAACGGCTCGCGCTGTTCATAGACGGGTCAAACCTGTACGCCGCCGCCAAGGCACTCGGGTTTGACATCGACTACAAGCTTCTGCGGCAGGAATTCATGCGCCGCGGCAAGCTTCTGCGGGCCTTTTATTACACTGCCCTGCTGGAGAATGACGAGTATTCACCGATCCGGCCGCTTGTCGACTGGCTGCACTACAACGGCTTTACCATGGTCACCAAACCGGCCAAGGAATACACCGACAGCATGGGACGGCGCAAAGTCAAAGGCAATATGGACATCGAATTGACGGTCGATGCCATGGAGCTGGCGCCGCGGGTCGACCACATCGTGCTGTTCTCGGGCGATGGGGACTTCCGCCCGCTGATTGCCAGCCTGCAGCGCCAGGGCGTGCGCGTTTCGGTGGTGTCGACCATCCGCAGCCAGCCGCCGATGATCTCTGACGACCTGCGCCGCCAGGCCGACAATTTCATTGAGCTGGAAGAACTGCGCGACGTGATCGGCCGCCCGCCGCGCGAGCAAAGCGAACCGCGTTCCGCAACAGCCGCACACGGCTGAGCCCGGACCGCCGGAATACAGACCGGAACAGGCATCAGATGGGGTGGCGCCTGTTCCGGAGCAGCTCAGTTGTGCGCGTGTCCCTGGCTGTTGATCTGGTTGTGGCGCGCGACAACCTCCGCAGGCCAGCGGCTTTTGACATAGGCGAGAACCTGGCGCATTTCCGCGTCGCTCAGCACGCTGCCAAAACCCTCCATACGGCTTTTGTAGCCACCGCCGGCAATTGCCTCCACACCTTCCCTGACGACCTCCAGCAACTGCTCATCCGGGTGATGCCACGCGTGGCCGCTCCCATCCAAAGGCGGCGCGGGCAGATACCCCTCGCTGTCGCGCATCTGCCAGTCCGGCTCTCCTTGCAGGTCGCCGCCGTGGCAGCTGGCGCAGTTGTCTGCGTACAGCACCCCGCCCGCTTCAACCTGCTCAGGCTTGTCATATGGCAGGATGCCCGCGGCCTGGGCCGCGGCGGGCACGACCCCGCCCCCCGTCGCCGCCGCCAGCAAAGCCGCAACCTTCGTGAATGCCCGCATCAGTTCTGCCTCCTGTCCTGGTGTGCCGTGAAGCTATCTGCCGCCTTCCGGCGCTGGAAGCACCAGTCACATCTGTGTGAAGTTTCCGCGGCACTGGACGTTGCGACCCGAAGCGCTTACCTCTGGCGCCCAAGGAGACGCCAATGACCAAGCCAGCCCTGACCCTCTACCTTGCCGCGCCGCGCGGCTTCTGCGCCGGCGTGGATCGCGCCATCAAGATTGTCGAGATGGCAATCGGCAAATGGGGCGCACCGGTCTACGTCCGCCATGAGATCGTGCATAATAAATTCGTGGTCGACAGCTTGCGCGAGAAAGGCGCGGTGTTTGTCGAGGAGCTGGACGAATGCCCCGATGACCGGCCGGTGATCTTCTCCGCCCACGGCGTGCCGAAATCGGTGCCCGCTGCCGCTGAGGCGCGCGAGATGATCTATGTGGACGCCACCTGCCCGCTGGTATCCAAAGTGCATATCGAGGCCCAGCGCCACGCCGAGGCCGGGCTGCAGATGATCATGATCGGCCACAAGGGCCACCCGGAGACCATCGGCACCATGGGCCAGCTGCCCGAGGGCGAAGTGCTGCTGGTTGAGACCGCCGCAGATGTGGCGACGGTTGACGTGCGTGATCCGGACCGGCTGGCCTATGTCACCCAGACCACCTTGTCGGTGGATGACACCAGGGGCATCGTTGCGGCGCTGGAAGAACGCTTCCCCAACATCATCGGCCCGCACAAGGAAGACATCTGCTATGCCACCACCAACCGTCAGGAGGCGGTGAAATCAGTGGCACCCAAAGCAGACGCCCTCCTTGTGGTTGGCGCGCCGAACTCCTCGAACTCCCGCCGCCTTGTCGAAGTCGGGGCCAAGAACGGCTGCGATTACGCCCAACTGGTGCAGCGTGCCGAGAACATCGACTGGCGCGCGCTCGAAGGCATCCGCTCGGTTGCCATCACCGCCGGCGCTTCGGCCCCCGAACTGCTGGTCAACGAGGTGATCGACGCTTTCCGGGAGCGCTACGAGGTGACCGTGGAAGTCGTGGAGACCGCAGTGGAAACAGTGGAATTCAAGGTGCCTCGTGTCTTGCGGCAGCCTGCGTGAGCGCACAGACCAGAGTGCATACTAAGTGACAGAAATTACACCCGCTTCGGGCGAACCGTGGTACGCCTAAGGTCCCGGGCATTATTTCTGGAGCCATAATTGATGATCACGCTGCACTTTCTGATTACCGCCTTTGTCGTCGTCCTCGCCCCCGGCACGGGTGTCATCTACACGCTGGCGCTTGGTCTCGGCCAAGGCTGGCGCGCTTCCATCTGGGCCGCAATCGGCTGCACCTTTGGCATCCTTCCGCATCTGGCCGCGGCCACGCTGGGGCTGGCGGCCGTGCTGCACAGCTCTGTCCTGCTGTTCCAGATCGTCAAAGCCGCAGGCGTGGCCTATCTCCTGTACCTCGCCTGGCAGGCGCTGCGCAGCGGCGGCGCACTGGCCGTGTCCTCGAAACGCACCAGCCAGCCCGGCTGGAAAATCGCCTGGCGCGGGGCGCTGATCAACATCCTGAACCCCAAGCTGTCGGTGTTCTTCCTGGCCTTGCTGCCCCCGTTCCTGAGCGGCAATCCCGCCAGCGCCACGCTGGAGATGTCGGTTCTCGGGCTGGTGTTCATGGTGATGACCTTTGCCATCTTCGTTCTCTACGGGTTGTTTGCCGCCCAGGCCCGCACCTACCTCTTGAACAGCGAGCGGGTGCTGAAGTGGCTGAACCGCGGCTTTGCAACCGTGTTTGCGGGCCTTGCCGCCCGGCTGGCCATGGAACGCGCCTGACCCTGCCCGGGAGATGCCCAGATGAGTGATGACAGAACCATCAGCGTCTACGACGACCGCACCGCGGAATACGCCGAACTGTTCACCGGCAGAACGGATCCGGGGGAGGAGGCTGATTTCCAGGCCTTCTCCGCACGCCTGCCCGAAGGCGGCACGGTGCTGGACCTCGGCTGCGGCCCCGGCCATTGGGCCGCACGGTTCCGCAATGCAGGCTTTCGTGTGGCCGCGCTTGATGCTTCGCCGGAAATGGCTGAGGAGGCCCGCAAGGCCTATGGGATTGAAGTCATTACCGCGGGTTTTTACGCCTTGGACGCCGAGGCGGTATTTGACGGCATCTGGGCCTATTTCAGCCTGCTGCATGTGCCGCGGGAGGAACTTTCCGTTCACCTGACCGCCGTCCGCCGGGCGCTGACCGAAGGCGGCACGCTATGCCTGGCAATGAAACTGGGCGAGAGCGAAGGCCGCGACGAGCTGGGCAGGTTCTATGCGTACTACAGCGAGGACGAGCTGCGCGAAAAACTCGAAGCCGTCGGCTTCACCCTGCTCGGCGCCCGCCGCGGGACAGGCAAAGGACTGGCTGGCACTGCCCAGGAGTTCGTAGTACTGACGGCGCATGCCTGAATTATTTGCTTATACCGACGGCGCCTGCTCTGGAAATCCCGGCCCCGGCGGCTGGGGCGTTCTGCTGCGCGCCATGGATGATGACACCATCGTCAAAGAAAAAGAACTGAGCGGCGGTGAGGGGGAGACCACCAACAACCGGATGGAACTTCTGGCCGCGATCAACGCGCTGGAGAGCCTGGCACGGCCGTCCACCATCACCGTGGTGACCGACTCGACCTATGTGAAGAACGGCGTCACCGGCTGGATTTTCGGCTGGAAGAAGAACGGCTGGAAGACATCGAACAAGAAGCCGGTGAAAAACGTCGAGCTGTGGCAGCGCCTGGACGAAGCGCAGGCCCGCCACAAGGTGACCTGGGAATGGGTCAAGGGCCACGCAGGCCACCCGGAGAACGAGCGCGCGGATGAACTCGCACGTGCAGGCATGGCGCCCTTCAAAAAGAAGAAAAGCGCCTGATGCGCAGGGTTGCCGTATGACATTTCTGGCGCTGCTGGACTATGCCTCGGTGCTGGTCTTTGCCCTCTCCGGCGCGCTGGTCGCCAGCCGGGCGCAGCTGGATATCGTCGGCTTTGCCTTTGTCGCCTGCCTGACCGCGCTTGGCGGCGGCACCCTGCGCGACCTGCTTTTGGACCGCAACCCGGTGTTCTGGATCGGCAACCCCAATTACATCCTGCTGGCCGCGCTTGCCGCAGTTGCAGTGTTCTTTTCCGCGCACCTGTTGGAAAGCCGCCTGCGCTGGATTGTTTGGCTGGACAGTTTTGCCCTGGCGGTTGCGGTGTCTGCCGGCACCGGTGCTGCGATATCTCTGAACAGCCCGCCGGTGATCGTCGTGCTGATGGGCATGGCCACCGGCACCATGGGCGGCCTGATGCGCGATGTGGTCTGCAACGAGGTGCCGCTGGTTCTGAAACAGGGCGAGCTTTACATCACCTGCGCCATGGCAGGCGCCATCACCGCCGTTGCGGCCATCTGGCTGGGGTTTGAGCTGAAGTTCGCGCTGCTGGCCTGCGCCGGGGTCTGCTGGGTGCTGCGGGCAGGCTCCATCCTGTTCGGCTGGCACCTGCCGGTTTACAAAAGCCGCCCGCCGCGCAGCTAGGCGGTGCTGCTAGCGCTGGACGTATTTCTGCCAGAGCCAGATCAGCACCAGGGCGCCCAGCACCGCGCCTACGAAACCGGCCATGAAGCCCATCACCGCCAGCAGCGCACGCAGCACCATTCCGCCCACCAGCGCCCCGGCCATGCCGATGCAAACCGTGGTGATGATATCCGTTTCGAGTTTCATCAGCCGGGTTGCCAGGAAACCAGCCGCAGCACCGATAATGATCAGGGCAATGATGGGCATCAGACCCTCCGGTTACAGGCGGCTGCCCTTGGGAACCGGGAAGCCGCGCAGGAATACATCGGGATCCTGCGCGCTTTTGCCTGCCCGTTGCAAGCGCAACAGCTGCACCGCGCCCTCACCGCACGCCACGGTCAGGCTGCCGTCCAGCACCTCCCCGGGCGCGCCCTGCCCCTCCGCCAGCCGTGACGCCAGCAGCTTGACCCGCTGGCCTTCGATCTCGCACCAGGCGCCAGGGAAGGGCGACAGCCCGCGGATCTTGCGGTCCACCTCCGCCGCCGGACACGTCCAGTCGATCTGCGCCTCTGCCTTGTCGATCTTTTCGGCATAAATGACACCATCTTCCGGCTGCACTTCCGGTGTCAGCTCCGGCAGGCAGCTCAAGGCTTCGGTGATCAGCGCTGCACCCATTTCTGACAGCCGGTCATGCAGCTGGGCTGTGGTTTCTTCCGTGCCGATGGCAGTAGCCTCGCGCAACAGCACCGGGCCCGTGTCCAGCCCCGTCTCCATCTGCATGATACAGACGCCAGTTTCCGCGTCGCCCGCCATGATCGCGCGGTGAATCGGCGCCGCACCGCGCCAGCGCGGCAACAGGCTCGCGTGGATGTTGAGGCAGCCATGCGCGGGTGCGTCCAGCACCGCCTGCGGCAGGATCAGGCCATAGGCCACGACCACCGCTACATCTGCGTTCAACGCGGCAAAGGCCTCCTGCTCCTCCGGGCCCTTCAGCGAGACCGGGTGGCGCACTTCCAGCCCCAGGGCCGCGGCGCGGGCGTGGACGGGTGTCGGCCTGTCCTTCTTGCCGCGGCCAGCAGGCCGGGGAGGCTGGCAGTAGACGGCAGCAATCTCGTGCCCGGCCTCCACCAGCGCGTCCAGCACCGGCACCGAGAAGTCAGGCGTTCCCATGAAGGTAATGCGCATCAATGCCTCCGTAGGGTGGGCAATCTGCCCACCATTCCCTGCCCCGGTTGCCGTGCAGCCTGCTGCCAGGGCGCGAACCGGACCGCAAGCGATCCGGGAATAATATTCAGCCTCAGCCGTTCAGCTTCTTCGCCTTGCGGATCAGCATGTCGCGTTTCACCTTGCTGAGGCGGTCGAAATACATCCTGCCGTTCAGGTGGTCGATCTGGTGCTGGACTGAGGTCGCCTCGATGCCGACGAAATCCTTGCGGTCCACCGTGCCCTGCTCGTTGATGAAGCGGACCGTGACGGCACGCGGGCGTTTGATCTTGGCGGAAACGCCAGGCAGGTTCGGGCTGGCCTCGTCATGCTCGCGCAGCTCGACCGAGGCATGCAGGATCTCCGGGTTTGCCAGCTTCACCGCACGGCCGCGTTCGGTGGAGCCGTCCACCACCGCCAGCCGCAGCATCACGCCGATCTGGTTGGCGGCCAGGCCCACGCCGGGCATCGCCTCCATGGTGTCGACCATGTCGTTCCAGATTTCGCGGATCTCGTCGGTGATCTCTGTCACCTCATCAGCCTTGGTGCGCAGGCGCTTGTCGGGCCAGGGCAGGCAGGTGCGGACGGTCATGTCTGGTAATCCCTCAGGCGCGGGCGCGTTCGCGCTTCAGCTTCTGCATCTTGCGGGTGATCATCTGGCGCTTCAGCGGCTTCAGGTAATCGATGAACAGCTTGCCGTTCAGGTGGTCGATCTCATGCTGCACACAGGTCGCCCACAGCCCGTCAAAGGTCTCGGCTCTCGCATTGCCGTCGCGGTCCATCCATTCGACCTCCACCACCTTGGGGCGGGTCACCTCGGCATATTGATCCGGGATCGACAAGCAGCCTTCCTCATAAACATTGGTCTCGTCCGAAGAAGAAATGATCTGAGGGTTGAACATCACCAGGGGGCGCGGCTCGCCGTCCTCTTCCTTGACGCAATCCAGCACGATCAGCCGCTGCAGGATACCGATCTGCGGCGCTGCCAGGCCGATGCCGGGCGCGGCGTACATGGTTTCCAGCATGTCATCCGCCAGCACGCGCAAGTCATCGCTCAGGTCCGGCACGGGCGCGCAAACCTTTTTCAGGCGGGGATCGGGATGGATCAGGATCGGTCGTTTCATGTGCTTCATGTATGCGATCAGCCGCCCCATCGCAACGCCCCCCTTGCGCGTGCCGCCGCAACAGTTAGCTTCGCAGGCAATGATACGGGAGTTCACCACATGAATTTTGACAAACCCACCGACCGCCGCGGCACCCACAGCTCAAAATGGGACAAGATGGAGCAGCTGTTCGGCGTCTCCCCCGAGGACGGTCTGGCAATGTGGACGGCGGACTCCGACTATGAAACCGCACCCTGCGTGATCGAGGCCGTCAAAAAGGCCGCGGAGCATGGCGTGTTCGGCTATTCCTGGCAGCATCCCGAGTATCTGCAAGCGGTGCAATGGTGGATGAAGAACCGCCACAGCTGGGAGATTGAGACCGATTGGATCCTGACATCCCAAGGTCTCGGCAACGCCATTGCGCTCTGCCTCGATGTCTGGAGCCAGCCCGGCGACGGTGTGGTGATCTTCTCGCCCGTCTACCATGAGTTTGCCCACAAGGTGAACAAATCAGGCCGCAAGGTGACCGAATGCCCGCTGGCACGGGACGGCGACACCTACAATCTGGACCTGGACGATGCGCAATCACGTCTGAACGGCACAGAGAAACTGCTGCTGTGGTGCTCCCCCCAGAACCCTTCGGGCCGGGTCTGGACGCCGGAGGAGCTGCGGGCAGTGGCGGAATTTGCCAAGCGCAACGGACTGGTCCTGGTCTCGGACGAAATCCACCACGATCTGGTCTACCCGGGCAGCACCTTTGTGCCGATGGACGTGGCCGCGCCCGAGGCGCGCGCTTGGACCGTGACCCTGACCGCGCCCTCCAAGACCTTCAACATCGCAGGCCAGCGCACCGGCAACATGATCATCCCCGATCCGGACCTGCGCGCGGCAATGCGGCACAAGCAGAACACGCTGGATTATGACCCCAGTGCCCTCGGCGTCGCGATGATCACCGCCGCCTATTCACCCGAAGGCGCCGAGTGGGTCGATGCCCAGATCGCGCATCTGGAGGGCAACCGGAAACTGTTCGACGAGACTGTGAACGCGCTGCCCGGTCTGAAGTCGCTGCCGCTGGCATCCACTTACCTGGCCTGGGTCGATTTCTCCGGCACCGGCATGAGCCGCGAGGAATTCATCAAGCGGCTGCGTGAAGACGCCAGGATCGCCACCTCGCCCGGTGACGGTTTCGGCACCGGCGGCGAATTCATGGAGCGTTTCAACCTGGCGACCCAGCGGTCGCGGGTGGAGGAAGCCTGCCGCCGTCTGACCGCAGCCTTCTCGGACCTGCAATAAGCATGAAGCGCCTGCTGCGCCTCCTTGCGCTGGTTGTTCTGACCGGCGCCTCCTGGATGGCCTGGCAAGCCTTTGCCCCGCGTCCTGCGCCGCCGCCGCAATCCGCGGCGGTGGACCGGATAGACCGCATCCTGATCGAGAAATCCGCCCGCCGCCTGACTGCCAGCCGGAATGGCGAGACAGTGCTGGAGTTCCCTATCGCGCTTGGCTTTACCCCCGACGGCGACAAACAGCAGGAGGGCGACGGCAAAACGCCGGAGGGTGTCTTCCGCATCGACCGGCGCAATCCGGACAGCGCCTATCACCTATCCCTCGGGATCGACTATCCGCAGCCCGAGGACCGCATCCGCGCGCGAGCCGCAGGTGTCAGCCCGGGCGGCGATATCTTCATCCACGGGCAGCCGAATGCGGTGGGCAATCTTGTCACCCTGCCCGGCGACTGGACCGCCGGATGCATCGCTGTCAGCAACGAACAGATGGAAACGCTCTGGCGCCTGGCAGAGATCGGAACCGAGGTTGAAATCCGCCCCTGACCCCGCGGCTCAGATCTTGCCCTGCGACTGGTCGAAGGGGATGAGCCCCGCAGGCCCGTCCGGCGACTTGTAGAAATCCACCGGCGCCTTGTCGGCGGCAGGGGTGGAGCGCTTGAACTCATAGCGCATCTCGCCGCCCTCTTCCTCGCCAGCCACGATCAGGCATTGCGAGACATGGCGGGCGCCATCATAGATATCGACCAGCCCGCGCAGCATCGGCGCAGTCTCCGCCTCAACCGAGAACCCTGTCTTCCACAGCCGCAGCACCGGATAGAGCTCATTGTCCGCCATCACCCGCAAACGGCTCTTGCGCCGCATCCCCTGCAGGCGGGCGGTGTCCAGCGCTTCCTGCACGGCTTTGGGTACGTAGGTGTTCATGGCAGCGGCCTTCCAGATGCTTGGGTTTACACGGGTCCTTCTTTCAACGGTGCGTCACAAATATATAAAATCAAGTGAACATTTTCGAAAATTTGACGGCCGCGCAATTTTGTTGCTCCTGTGCAGGGGTGCAGAAGGCCTGCGCGCTGGCTTGCATAGGCGCACGCCCCTTGCCCGCATATGTTTGCCAAGCAAAGCAGCAGGAGCAGACGCGATGGGCCTTTTGATCGACGGGAAATGGCACGACCAGTGGTATGATACCAAATCCACCGGCGGCGCCTTCAAGCGCAGCGAATCGCAGTTCCGCAACTGGGTCACTGCCGACGGCAGCGCAGGCCCGTCGGGCAAGGGCGGCTTCGCGGCCGAAAGCGGGCGCTATCACCTTTATGTCTCGCTGGCCTGCCCCTGGGCCCACCGCACCTTGATCTTCCGCCAGCTGAAGGGGCTGGCAGAGCATATTTCTGTCTCCGTCGTGCATCCCGACATGCTGGGGGAAGGCTGGACCTTTGAAACTGACGAACATGGCGCCACCGGCGATGATCTGTTCGGCAGTTCGCACATGCATAAGGTCTATACACGTGCCGATGCGGAATATACCGGCCGGGTGACGGTGCCGGTGCTGTGGGACAAGGCGCAGAGCACCATCGTCTCCAACGAAAGCGCCGAGATCATCCGCATGTTCAATTCGGCCTTTGACGGGATCACCGGCAACAGCGATGACTATTGGCCGGAAGAGCTGCGCGAGCCGATTGAGGCCGTGAACGCCCGCGTCTACAGCACCATCAACAATGGCGTTTACAAATGCGGGTTCGCAACCTCGCAGCAGGCCTATGATGAGGCTGTCGCACCGCTTTTCGAGAGCCTGGGCTGGCTGGAAGACCTGCTGTCGCAGCACCGTTACCTGCTTGGCCAGCGCATCACCGAGGCCGACTGGCGGCTGTTCACAACGCTGCTGCGTTTCGATCCGGTCTACCACACACACTTCAAGTGCAACCGCAAACGGCTGATGGATTACCCGAACCTCTGGGCCTACACCCGCGAGCTGTACCAGTGGCCGGGGGTGGCCGGGACCGTTGGCATGCAGCACATCGTGCGCCACTATTATTACAGCCATGACACCATCAATCCGCACCGGATCATCCCCGCCAACCCTGAGATCAACTGGCAGGAACCGCACGGGCGCGGCTGACTCACGCGTTTGCGTTTGCCCCGCTGTAAATAGGGAGTTCACGCCCCGCGCAGCATAGGTTAATACGCGCAGTGTCTCAGATGGCAGCCGGCAGTGGCCGGTGTGAACTCTCACCGGTGGCGACCGCGATGCATGACCTCTCTCACGACCCCGCAACACAGCCCCGCGACCATGGCGGCAACCTGAGCGCAGCCATCGCCGAATTCGGCGGCAGCCGCGACGGCTGGATCGACCTGTCCACCGGCATCAACCCGCACCCCTACCCGCTGCCCCAGTTCAGTGCCGGCGATTGGGGGGCGCTGCCGGATGCGGATGCGCTGGCCGGTCTGGAGCAGGCCGCCCGCAGCTTCTGGAACATCCCAGAGGAAACCGCTGTTTTGGCGGCCCCCGGCGCATCTGCGCTGATTGCTGCGCTGCCCGCACTTGCCGAGCCGCGCTGGGTGCAGATCACCAAGCCCACCTACAACGAACACGCCGCCGCCTTTGAGGCCCGCGGCTGGATTGTCCGGGTGCATGGGCCTGCCGAGGCCAAGGTGGCGGTGCATCCCAACAACCCGGATGGCCGCATGTGGCGCGAGGACGAGCTTACCGCACCGCTGACGATCATCGACGAAAGCTTCTGCGATGTGTGCCCGGGCGAAAGCCTGATCCGCATGGCCGCCCGCCCCGGCGTGATCGTGCTGAAGAGCTTTGGCAAATTCTGGGGCCTGGCCGGTATGCGGCTGGGCTTTGCCATCGGCGACCCCAAGCTGATCGCGCAGCTGGCCACTTGGCAGGGTCCCTGGGCGGTCTCCGGCCCGGCGCTGCGCACCGGTGCGCAGGCCTTGCAGGACCACACCTGGGCCGAGGCGACCCGCACCCGGCTGCGGCAGGACGCAGCCCGGCTGGACGAACTGGTGCTCGCCAATGGGGCCAGCCTGGCCGGCGGCACCGATCTGTTCCGGCTTTACAACGTGGATGATGCTGCTGCCTGGCAGCAAAAGCTGGCCCGCGCCCATATCTGGAGCCGCATCTTCCCCTATTCCAAGACTTTCCTGCGCCTTGGGCTGCCGCCAGCGGACGGCTGGGACCGGTTGGAGGCCGCGCTGTGAGCACCGCAGGCATGCTTGCCCTTGCCCTGCTGCTGGACGCCGTCTTTGGCGAGCCGAAATGGCTGTGGTCGCGCGTACCTCACCCAGCGGTGCTGATGGGCAGGATGGTCGGTTTCCTCGACCGCCAGCTCAACACCGGCCCCAGCCGCCGCGCCAAAGGCGTGCTGGCGGCAGCGGCCCTGGTTCTGACAGGCTTTTTAGCGGGCAAGCTGCTGGCCCTGCCCGGGACACTGATCGAAATTCTGGTGGCGGCCGCCCTGATCGCCCAGCGGTCCCTGACCGAACATGTTGCCGCGGTTGCCAAGGGCCTGCTCAGCAGCCTGGAGGAGGGCCGCCAGGCCGTGGCAATGATCGTCAGCCGCGACACCGGCGCGATGACCGCACCGCAGGCCGCGCGCTCCGCCATCGAAAGCGGTGCGGAGAACCTGTCGGACGGCGTCATTGCGCCTGCCTTCTGGTTTCTGATCGCCGGGCTGCCGGGGCTGATCATCTACAAGATGATCAACACCGCCGACAGCATGATTGGCTACCGCAACGAGCGTTACGCAGACTTCGGCTGGGCCTCTGCCCGGCTGGATGATCTGCTGAACCTGATCCCGGCCCGGCTGACCGGATTGCTGATCGCCGCCGCCGGCGGCCAGTTGCGCCACTGGCGCGCCATTGCCGGGGATGCGCGCAAGCACCGCTCGCCCAACGCGGGCTGGCCCGAGGCTGCAATGGCCCGGGCGCTCGACACCTCGCTGGCAGGCCCACGCTCCTATGATGGCGAAATGCGCGATTTCGCCTGGGTGCACGCCAAGGGCACCAAGAGCGCCAGCGCCGAAACCATCACCCGTTCCGTTGCGCTCCTTTGGCAAACCTGGGCGCTTGCGCTGGCCCTGGCGGTTGCCATTGCCGTGGTTTTCTAGCACATAAGACCCTGTGGGAGCGGTAAGACCAAGGAGCGCCAGAACCATGCGCCTATTGCCCTTTGTCCTCGCAGCGGCCCTGCTGCCTGCTGCAGCGTCGGCCCAGTGCGGCGGCGGTTTTCAGAATTTCGTGAAACTGATGAAGGAAGAGGCTGTTCAGGCCGGCTATGACACCGCGACGGTCAATGCCTTCTTTGCCGGCACCCGCCAGGACACCCGCGTGCTCAAGGCCGACCGCGGCCAGGGTGTGTTCCAGAAACCCTTTATCGATTTTTCCCGCCGCCTGATCTCGCAGAACCGGCTGAAAACCGGCCGCCAGATGGCACAGAAACACGACGCCACCTTCCAGCGGATCGAAAGCACCTATGGTATCGACCGCGGCGTTCTGCTGGCCTTCTGGGCGTTTGAGACCGACTACGGCGGCTATCAGGGCGATTTCAACACCCGCGACGCGCTGATCACCTTGGCCCATGATTGCCGCCGCCCGGAACTGTTCCGCCCGCAGGTGTTTGCCGCGCTGGAGCTGTTCAAACAGGGCAACTTCGACCCGAAACGCACAACCGGAGCCTGGGCCGGTGAGATCGGCATGGTGCAGATGCTGCCCGGCGACATCCTGCAGCATGGCGTCGATGCTGATGGTGACGGCAAGGTCAGCCTGAAGTCCTCGGCTCCTGATGCGCTGATGTCCGGCGCGCGGATGCTGTCGCAACTGGGATGGCAACCGGGCCAGCCCTGGCTGCAGGAAGTCACAATCCCTGAAGACCTGGACCTGTCCCTCAGCGGCACCGCCCAGAAGAAATCCGTGGCGCAGTGGCGCAAGCTAGGCGTTTCCGCCCGTGACGGAAAACTGCCGGACCCTGCGATGCGCGCCTCGCTGCTGCTGCCGCAAGGTCACAAGGGGCCCGCCTTCCTCGCCTATCCAAACTTCGATGTCTATTTCGAGTGGAACCAGAGCTTCACCTATGTGCTGACCGCCGCCTATTTTGCCAACCGGCTGCAGGGCGCTGACGTCTACGCAGCAGGCAAGCCCGATGGCGGACTGACAGGCACCCAGATGAAGCAGCTGCAGCAGAAACTGCAGGCCCGCGGCCACAACGTGGGTGACATCGACGGAATCCTTGGCGCCCGCACCCGGGTCGCGGTCCAGAAAGAACAGCAGCGTCTCGGCCTGCCCGCCGACGCCTGGCCCACGCCGACGCTGCTGAAAAAGCTCTAATCTAACGCACGGGGAACCGTTCGCCCTGCCGGGTAATCAGGATGACCCGGCCGCTGTTGCGCACATAGAGATCGCAGCGGCTGAAGCCATTGGTGAAGTCCACGCAGATACTGCCATCACCGGCAATCCGGTAAGTGCCCCAAGCGGTGCCGCCGCCATTTTCAGCGGAATAAGTATAGGCATAGGCCCCGCCGCTGCTGTATTGCGACTCGCCGCCGTCGAAAAACCGGAACGACTGGCCCGGCAGAGCCTCCAGCTCCGCCTGCGCGAAAGGCGTGTCGCCGGGACGCAGCTGCCAGCTGTCAGCCACCGCGCTGCCTGCCGTCAGGCAAAGGAAAAGGGGCATGATCCAATTCATGCCCCCACCCTAACGATTGATCTTGCAGCCGGTTGTCACGATGCGGTGACAACCGGGCCTCAGTTCCAGTCGATGAACTCTTCGAAGTCCTGCATCGCGCGGTTCCAGATTCCGATCGTGCGGGCGAAATCATCCGCACTCATACCATTATCGCCCAGGAACACATCCATCTCAAGGCGAGCATCTCCGTCATCGTCGATGTACCCTCGTGAGAACCGGTTTTCCGCGTTCCACTGATTGATCTTTGCCAGCCTGACACTTCCTTTGGTCGAGTATCCTGAGTAAAACTCCACAACTTCACAATCTGAATTGTTAGTGCAGCCATAATAAAGGATGGTGAAATTGTTGCCGTAGTAGTCAACTTTCAGGAGAGGATCACCCACGCTGTCAATGGTCACTTCGACCTCGGCACCTTCGTCCTTGAAGAAATTGGCGACGCTCTCGCCGGTCTTTGCCACCACATTGTCAGCCATCGCGGCTGCCGGGGACATCAGAACCGCAGCAGCGGTAATTGCTTTCAGCATATTCATTTGTCACTCCAAAAATCTTCGTCTTTGCAAACAGGCGCCGACGCAAATCCCCTCTGCGCGAGCACTCAGGCCACCATCGCCTCTGCCTTCTTGAGGTCAACCGAAACGAGCTGGCTGACACCTTTTTCCTGCATGGTGACGCCGAAAAGCCGATCCATCCGTGCCATCGTCACCGCATGGTGGGTGATGATGAGGAAGCGGGTATCGGTCTGGCGGCACATCTCGTCCAGCAGATCGCAGAAGCGGGTCACGTTGGCGTCATCCAGCGGCGCGTCGACCTCGTCCAGCACACAGATCGGCGCCGGGTTCGACAGGAACACCGCAAAAATCAGTGCCATCGCGGTCAGCGTCTGCTCACCGCCGGAGAGCAGCGACAGGGTCGACAGCTTCTTGCCCGGCGGCTGGCACATGATCTCAAGCCCCGCATCCAGCGGGTCGTCGCTTTCGACCATCACCAGGTTGGCCTCGCCACCGCCGAACAGATGGGTGAACAGCATGGCAAAGCTGTTGTTCACCTGTTCGAACGCGGTCAGCAGCCGCTCGCGGCCCTCGCGGTTGAGGCTGGAAATCCCGTCGCGCAGGGTTTTCACCGCGCCTTCCAGGTCCAGTTTCTCGGCGACCAGCGTGTCGTGTTCGTCCTGGACGCCGCGGGCGTCTTCCTCGGCGCGCAGGTTGACCGCCCCCAAAGCATCGCGCTGGCGCTTATAGCGGTCCACATCGTGCTCCAGATCATCCGAGGCCGGCATTTCATCCGGCGACACGCCCAGTTTCTCCAGCAGCGCCTGCGGGGTGATCTGCTGCGCCTCGATGATCCGGCCCGCGGCCTGCGTGACGGCTTCCTTGGCCGCATCGCTGCGCGCCTCGGAACGCGCCCGCGCTTCGCGTGCTTCCGACGCCAGCCGCTCGCATTCGCGCTCCTTATGGACCGCCTCGCGCAATTCAGCCTCAGCTGCAATCAGTGCCTCGGTGGCTGCGGATTTACGCGCCTCCGCCTCGGAAATCGCCTCGTTCAGCTCTTCGCGTCTCTCGGCGATTTCCGCCGGAACCGCATTGGCTTCCTCCAGCTCCTCCTGCGAGGCTTCGCGGCGCTCCGCCAGCTCCTCGATCCGCGCCTCGGCGCTTTCCAGGCGGTGGCGCCAGCCGGACAGCTCCTTGGTCACCTCCTGCCCGCGCTTGGTGCGGGCCTCGCCCTCGCGGCGCAGCTCGTCATGGCTGGAACGATGGGTCAGCATGGTGATCCGCGCCGCCTCAACCGACTGCTTGATATCCTCAACCGCGGTGCGGGCCTGGTCCAGATCGCCAAGTTCCCCCAGCGCCTTTTCGGCTTCTTTCAGCTGCAGGCTGGCGTTCAGCGCGTCTTCTTCATGGCGCGACACCGCAATGCCAAGGGTTTCCAGCTTGCCCTCTGCCAGGTTGCGGTCGGCCTCGGCCCGGCTGAGCGCACGGGCCGCATCGGCCACCCGCTGATCCGCCACCCGGCGGGCCTGGCGGGCGTTCTGGTCGGCCAGCGTCACCTCTTCCAGCTTGCGCAGAAGCGTCTCATGCGCAGCCCTGGCACCATCAGCCTTGGCGCTGACCCGCTCCATCTCCTGCTTCAGCGCTTCCAGCTTGTTCAGCTGTTCCAGCCGCAAGGCTGCTGCACTGGGCGCGTCCTCGGCCCAGGCGCGGTAGCCGTCCCAGCGCCACAGGTCGCCTTCCAGCGTCACCAGCCGCTGTCCGGGCTGCAGCTGCGCCTGCAGACCCGCTGCTGCATCGCCATCCACCAGGCCGATCTGCGCCACCCGGCGCGACAGGGCATCGGGACCGGAAACAAACAGCGCCAAGGGCTGCACGCCCTCCGGCAGCGCCGCATCGCGGTCATAGCCCGGCAGGGACAGCCAGCCGGTCGGCCCGTCGGCATCCGCCAGCGGCGCGCGCAGATCATCAGCCAGCGCAGCACCCAGCGCCTTCTCATAGCCCGGCGAAACGGTCAGTTCGTCCAGAACCTGACCGCCCTCGGCGGTGTCGCGCTCCACCAGCTTGGCCAGTGCGGTCACTTCAGCGCGCAGCGCCCCCAGCTCGCCCTCAGCCTCAGAGCGCTGCGAGCGTGCCTCAGCCTCGCGGGCTTGGGTCTCAGTGCGCGCCTCATCCGCCGCTTCCAGTGCTTCCTCTGCCATCTCCGAGGCTTCCCGCGCCTCTTCTTCAGCCGAGACAGCCGCCTCAAACTTCTCTGCCGCCAGCTCCAGCGCCTCCTGCGCCTCGCCTTGGGCAGCGCGGGCTTTCTCCGCCTCGCCCTCGGAACGGCCCAAAGCGCGCTGGCAGTCCTCGACCGCGCGCCGCGCCGACTGGTGGCGGGCTGCCAGACGGGCCACGTCCTCGGTCACCTGCGCCAGATGGTCCTCGCGCGCCTGCAGAATCGAGCCCGCATCGCGCGCCAGCTCCGCGGCCTCCGCCAGTTTTCCATCATAGCCGTCGCCGGCCTTGGACAGCTCGCGCTGCTCCCATTCCAGCCGTTCGATGGTTTCGCCCGCGTCCTTGTTCAAGCCGGTCTCACGCTCAATATCGTTGCCCAGCTGCACGATCCGGCTGCTGAGCCGTTCGATAGTCTGGCGCGCCTGCGCCTCCTGATCACCCAGCGAGTCGCGCTGCACCACCAGCCGCTGCAGGATGGCTGCCGCAATGGCCTCTTCCTCGCGCAGGGGGGGCAGTTTTCCCTCAAACGTGCCGCGCTGGGTGGCAGCGGCACGCACCAGCGCCTCCGCCTTGGCGGCCTGCTCAACCCGCACCCGCAGCTCATCCTCTGAGGCCAGCCGCGCCTCATCCGCCTCGCGCCAACGGCGGTACAGCAGCATGCCCTCGGCCAGCCGCAGCTTCTCGCCGATCTCGCGGTAGCGCTGCGCCTGCCGTGCCTGCTTGGCCAGCTGCGCCAGCTGCGCCGCCAGCTGCTCGATCACGTCATCGACGCGCAGCAGATTGGCCTCGGTGTTCTTCAGCTTCAGCTCCGCCTCGTGACGGCGCTGATAGAGACCGGAGATCCCCGCAGCCTCTTCCAGAATGCGGCGGCGCGCCTTGGGCTTCGCGTTGATCAGCTCGGCAATCTGTCCCTGCCGCACCAGAGCCGGCGAGTGCGCACCGGTAGACGCATCGGCAAACAGCATCTGCACATCGCGCGCCCGCACGTCCTTGCCGTTGGACTTATAGGCGCTGCCCACATCGCGGGTGATCCGGCGCACAATCTCCAACCCGTCGGCATCGTTGAAGCCCGAAGGCGCCAGCCGCTCGGAGTTGTCGATGTTCAGGCTCACCTCGGCAAAGTTGCGCGCGGGCCGCGACGAGGTGCCGGCAAAGATCACATCCTCCATGCCGCCGCCGCGCATCGCCTTGGCGCGGGTTTCCCCCATCACCCAGCGCAATGCCTCAAGAAGATTGGATTTGCCGCAACCGTTTGGCCCCACAACCCCTGTCAGCCCATCGGCAATGACCAGTTCGGTAGGATCAACAAAGCTTTTGAAGCCGTTCAGCCTGAGCTTGGAAAACCGCAAAGCTGCCCCTTCGTGATTCCGTATCGAGAAAGTTCAGCGGTTCCTACCCGTTGAGTCAACGCTCCGCACCCCCAAATCGGGGTGAATTCTGCTCAAAACACACCATATCTTGTGGATAACCCGCAGGACCCGGCGGTGTTTTGCCAAGCCAGGGGAGTTTAGGCGTCAGGCTGACCGCAACAACCGCCCCAGCCGGGCAATGCCTTCCTCGATGGCTGTATGGTTGGAATTGGAGAAACTCAACCGGATCGTGTTCTGGCCGCTGCCGTCGGCAAAAAACGCCTGACCGGGGACAAAGGCTACCCGTTCCGTCTCCAGCGAACGCGCCAGCAAGTCTGCCCCGCTCATGCCAGCCGGCAGGGTCACCCAGATGAACATCCCGCCCTCGGGCCGGGTCCACTCCACGCCCTCCGGCATATGTTCCGCCATGGCCGCCAGCATCACGTCGCGGCGGCGCTGATAAACCGCGCGCAGCTGCTCAACATGTGCGTCGAAACAGGTCTCGGCCACGCCATGCACAGCCATCTGGTTGATCGACGAGGTATGCAGGTCCGCCGCCTGTTTCAGCAGCACCATCTGTGCAATCACCGGCTTGGCCGCCACTGCCCAGCCGATCCGCACCCCCGGCGCCAGCGTCTTGCTGAAGGTGCCGCAATAGATCGTCCGGCAATCCTCGATCGAGCCCTTCTGTTCAATCTCCAGCGCCAGCACCGGCAGCACCGGCGCCCCGTCATAGCGCAGCGACTGATAGGCCGCGTCCTCGATGACCGCACAGTCCAGCGTGCCCGCGATGTCCAACAGCCGCAACCGTCCGGCACGGTCCAGCGTTTCCCCGGTCGGGTTGGCGAAGTCCGGCGACAGATAGGCGAATTTCACTGCACTCCCCGCCGCTGCCGCGCCCTCGGCATAGCTTTCCGCAGTGCGGTTCCCGTTCAGCGACAGCCGGTCATAGCGCGGCTCATAAGCGTTGAAGGCCGCCAGCGCCCCCAGGTAGGTCGGCCAGCCGACCAGCGCTGTATCGCCCGGCGACAGGAACAGCTTGCCCAAGTAATCCAGTGCCTGCTGCGAACCAGAGGTGATCAGCACGTTCTCAGGCTCACAGGAAATGCCGATCTTCGCCATCTCCGCCACGATCCACTGGCGCAGCGGCAGGTAGCCCTCGCTGACGGAATACTGCAGCGCCTGCGCCTGCCGGTCCGGTGCCAGCGCGGTCTTGAAGGCTTCGGCGAACTCATCCGCCGGAAACAACGCCGGATCGGGGATACCGCCGGCAAAGGAGATGATATCCGGCTGGTCCAGCAGTTTCAGAAGCTCGCGGATTTCCGACGCCTTCATCCGGCTGTTGCGGGTGGCAAATATCTGGTCCAGCTGCATGGCTCTCCCCTCGCTCAACAACTAGGGCCACGGTAGGCGGCGCCAAATTAAAGTCAATAATACTGACCTATTGTTACAGCCTTCGTGATGCGCTCCGCTCTTGCGGCCATCCGCCCCGCGTGGTCATATAAATTGACCAATCCGCCAGAGCGACCAGATGCCCTTCCAGAAAGTCCAGCCAGAAAAACTCTCCGCCTCCGTCGTCAAGCAGATCGAGCAGCTGATCCTGCGCGGCATTCTTTCGCCCGGCGAACGGCTGCCAGCCGAACGGGAACTGGCCGAAAGGCTCGGCGTCTCCCGCCCATCCTTGCGCGACGCCATCGGCGAGCTGCAGCAACGCGGCCTGCTGGCCTCCAAGGCCGGTTCCGGCGTGTTTGTCGCCGATGTCCTAGGGTCCGCTTTCTCGCCTGCCCTGATCCAGCTGTTCGCCACCCATGACGAGGCGGTGTTCGACTACCTCAACTTCCGCCGAGACATGGAGGGGCTGGCCGCCGAGCGCGCTGCCCGCTTCGGGTCAGACTATGACCTGCAGGTGATCCAGGCGATCTTTGACAAGATGAAAGCAGCCGGCAATCCCGCCGTGTCCGAGGAAGCGGCCAAGCTCGATGCCCAGTTCCACTCCGCCATTATGGACGCCAGCCACAACGTCATCATGCTGCACATGATGCGTTCGATGTTCGATCTGCTACGCGAAGGTGTTTTCTACAACCGCCGCATCATGTTCCAGCAGCACACCACCTATGAGGCGCTCCTGGAACAGCACCGCGCCATCAACGCCGCCCTGCAGGCCCGCGACCCGCAAGCCGCCCGCACCGCGGTCGAGGCGCATCTGGACTATGTGAAACAGGCCCTCACCGACCACCAGCGCGCCGAACGCAACGCCGAAGTGGCAAAGCAACGGCTGGAGCATGAGACCGGGAAGGGGTGAAGGAATGCGTCAACCAAAGCCAGACCAAATTATTGAATGGAAGCAAAGACGCGGACCGCAATCAGGTCCAGCATTTGACATACTTGCAAACTTGCGAGAGCTCAAAGGAGTCTGGAAAGCATCTCCTTCCGAACATCTGGCAGAATTTATACCCATGCGGATTGCCACATACATCGAGGTCTACGTAAGAGACATTGTTCGAGAGCTAGTCGACGTTGGAGACCCTTACACTGAAGCTGGAGGAAAACTGGTAAAAAGCGCCAAGCTGGACCTTGTTTTTGCTGCTCACCTAGCGGGCAAAAAATTATCACTTGGCGACTTTGTCGCCCACTCCATTTCTATAAATGGCATTGATGCAGTTGTTTCCAGCTTGTCAGGGTTGATTGAGGGTTTTGTTCCTAAGCTGAAAAACTCCCATGAGCTTTGGGCCGAAGAAGCCAACACTTGGCCCCACCCTCCAATAATCGAAGACTACGACAGAACGATTGGCACTCTTTCAGAGATGTTTGAAATTCGACATGTACTAACACATGAGCTGCCCAAGGAATCTGTGGTCGAGCATTTAGACCTAGATTGGCTATGTGAAGCAGCTTGTAAGTTTGTCGACGCATGCGACTGGGTAGTGGTTTCCGAACTACACTCTTCCCTGCCGCGCACTCAAACTACGATGAACGTAAACGCAGCTGAACAACTCAATTCAACACTTGAAAGATTGACATCGACCGCAAATGAATTGGAAGGACTATCGGGCCTCAACCAACAAGATGTTGCCGACGTTCAGGAGAAGTGGAAAGAGTTTGCAGAGGCGGAGGCCTCGCTGGTTGCTTCTCGGGTAGAAGGCGGTTCCATGTACTCAATGGTATGGTCGTCAGCAAAGGAAAGATTAGCTGAAGATCGGATCTTACAATTGCAGCGTCTAAAAGCTAGCTGGATGGACTAGAGTGGGCAGCCCCCACCATTAGAAGGAAGCCAGAAACAAAAAACCCGGCCACTCGGACCGGGTTCTTTTAATTTGTCTGTATCAGCCAGCGCTTAGTGCAGCTTGGCATCCACATCCGCGATGGCGGCGTCGATCAGCTTGTTGGCCTCGGTCGCGGTCATCTGCTTGGAGATCACCTGATCCGCGGCAGCAACAGCGATGGAGATTGCCTGGTCGCGCACTTCCTTCACAGCCGAAGCTTCTGCCGAGGCAATCTGATCCTCAGCAGCCGCCAGACGGCGGGCGATGGAGGTTTCCAGGTCCGCTTTCGCCTGCTCGGCTGCACGGGCAGCTTCGTCACGGGCGGCAGCCACGATCTGGTCGGCCTGGGCCTGAACTTCCTGCTGCTTGCGCTCATAAGACGCCAGAACGGTCTGGGCCTCTTCACGCAGGGCGCGGGCTTCGTCCAGTTCCTTCTGGATGCCTTCGGCGCGGTTGTCGAGCTGGCCAGCCAGCAGCGACGGCACCTTGGCAAACAGCAGAATGCCGATGAACAGCAGGAATGCCAGCGCAACAACCAGGTTGGTGTTGGACAGGTCCATGCCGCCGCCGGCAGCAAATGCAGGCGAAGCCGCGCCAAGGGTCAGGGCAAGAGCGAGAATGTTGCGCATGTCCTTATCCTTTCGTCCGCTCGGCAACTGCCTTGGCAATTGCGTCTTTGTCTGCCGAACCACCCAGAGCAACGACCAGCGCTTCTGCGGTATCGGTGGCCACGGCCTTCACGCTTTCCAGCGCGCCTGCCTTGATTTCGGCGATAGCCTTTTCGGATTCGGCAGCCTTGGCAGCGATCTGCTCGTCTGCTTTGGCGATGGCCTCATCCAGCCCGGCCTGAATTTCTGCGCGGGTCTCGGCAGCAATGCGCTGCGTTTCCGCACGGGCATCCGCCAGAGCTTTGTTATATGCGTTTTCGGCCTCGACAGCCTTGGCTTTCAGGTCTTCAGCCGCGGCGAGGTCGTTGGTGATGGTCCCCTGACGCTCGGCCAGCACCGCAGCAATGCGGGGCAGCGCGACGCGCGACAGGATGAGGTAGATCACGACCAGGGCGACCACGAGCCAGAAGATCTGGTTCCCGAAGGTCGAGAAGTCCAGCTGCGGCATTGCGGAACCGCCGCCGTGTGCTGCCTCTTGCGTATTTGATGCCATGTCGTCCTCCCAGGAACTTGCCGTTACACCGGGCAGCGCAGGATCTGCACTGCCCGGCCGTAAGGAAATAGGTTCCTAAGGTCTTAGACGGCGAACATCAGCAGCAGAGCGACCAGGAACGAGAAGATGCCCAGTGCTTCTGCAAACGCGATGCCGATGAACAGGGTTGCGGTCTGGCCGGCAGCTGCCGACGGGTTACGCAGAGCGCCTGCCAGGAAGTTGCCAGCCACGTGGCCCACACCGATTGCGGCTGCGCCGGAACCGATTGCTGCCAGGCCTGCGCCGACGAACTGACCGAGTTGTGCGATATCGCCTTCCATGATTTCTCTCCTTACGATGGAATGTGGTGATTTCTAGGGTGGGCGGGGCCGCTCAGGGCGCCGCCCGGTAAGCTTTCAGATCCTGGCCTTAGTGGCTCGGGTGCAGTGCGTCCTTCAGGTACACGCAGGTCAGGATGGTGAACACGTAGGCCTGAATGAAGGCCACCAGAACTTCGAGTGCGTAAACCGCGGTGATGGCAAAGATCGGCAGGAAGCTGAACATGCCCAGTGCTGCGGCAAAGCCTGCAAACACTTTCAGAACCGCGTGGCCGGCCATCACGTTACCGGCAAGACGGATGGAGTGGCTGACGGGGCGCACGAAGTAGGAAATCAGTTCGATGATGGCCAGGATCGGGCGGAGCGCCAGCGGCGCGCTCGACACCCAGAACAGGCCCAGGAAGCCAACGCCGTTCTTGACGAAGCCAACCACGGTCACGGTCACGAACACCAGCGCCGCCAGAACCGCGGTGACCGCAATGTGCGAGGTGGTGGTGAAGGAGCCGGGGATCAGGCCCAGGAAGTTGGCCATCACGATGAACATGAACAGGGTCATGATGTAGGGGAAGAACTTGACGCCGTCCTTGCCGGCCACGTCCTCAACCATCTTGTAGATGAAGCCATAGGCCAGTTCCGCAACCGACTGTGCGCGGCCCGGCACGATGGCGCGGCGCGAGGAGCCCAGAACCAGCAGCGCGAACACGGCGGCAACGGCCAGTGCCATCCACAGGGTCACGTTGGTCGGGGTGTACCAGGAGATGTGATCGCCGAACAGCGCGCTCACCTGGAACTGATCCATCGGGTGGATCGCCAGCTTTGCTTCCGCCGGAGCGAAAATCAGACCCGACACAACTACCAGTGCCAGAGCTGCGAAAAAGAAAATTTTGCCCATCGGTCCGCTTCTCCTGTCGCCGGTCGCCGATCCCGTCGGATCAATCCCGGTCTTGCGCATTTTTGTCGGCCTCTTCGGCCAGTTTCTCTTTCTGGATCTCCTGCGCGGTGCGAAGCATCGTCTTCACCCCAGCCGCCAGGCCCAGCATTATGAACAGCACCATGAAGATGGGCAGGGTTCCAAACAGATGGTCCAGCCCGTATCCGATGCCAAAGCCGATCCCGAGACCGGCCACCAATTCGATCACCATCCGCCAGGCCTGGTTGGCCAGGGAATAATGCTCATCCGCACGCGGCTTGGGCTCCTGGGCCTTACGCGCCGCCGCCAATTTCTCCTCCAGCTGCGCCATGCGCTGCTTTTGGTCGTCATCGGTCACGGGCGCCATCCTCACGCGAATTTCTAGTGAGGGTGCTAAGGCCAAGGGGGCTAGGAGTCAATTACAAGGATTGAAGATTCAAAATATGACCATCCCATTGTTTAGGCGCGATATTTTGCCAGGCATCACACGCCGCGCCGCTCTGCCGCAGGTGCCGTTAGCGCCAAACTGCGCCGGAATCCATATTCAACCAAAAGGTTGATTTTAGCCGGCGGGCGGTTTCGGCAGCCGCCAGCGCACAATCCGCCCGTCAATCAGCAGCAGCCCTGCCAAGATCGCCGCCATGCCCCACAGGTGCTCTGCCAGCAGCGTCTCACCCAGAATGTAAGTGCCCAGAAACAGCGCCGACACCGGCGCAATCAGCGTCGGCATGGTGATGTTGGTCGGCCCCACCTTGGGCAGCACCCAGTAGAACGCGATGAAGGCCACCGAGGTCAGCACAAAGCCGATCACCAGCAGCGAGGCCCAGGTCTCCGCCTTTGTGATTACCGGCAGCCCCTCGCTCCACAGCGCCAGCGGCGCAATCGCCGCAGTCGACCCGGTCAGTGCGATCGCCACCAGCACCACCGGCTCCATATCCCGGAAGCTGCGCGCGATATTGACAGAGAAGGCATAGCACAGCGGCGCGCACAATGTGATCAGCACCGCCCAGGCTTCCGAGGACTGGCCGCCCTCCAGAATTGGCAGTGATAGCAGCACGATCCCGAGGAACCCGCAGATCACCCCCAGCGATTTCAGCACCGTCGCGCGCTCGCCGCCGGGCCAGAAATGCGACACCACCACCGCCAACGCAGGTGTGGTGGCATTGACGATCCCCGCCACGCCGCTGGCGATGTGCTGCTGGCCCAGCGCGTAAAAGGCAAAGGGCCCGGCATAGCTCAGCGCGCCGAAGCCGAACAGCGCCAGCCAGCGCCGCGCATCGGCCGGCACGGTCTTCCGCGCTGCCAGAACATAGATCCAGCAGCCCAGCGCGCCAAAACCCACACGGCCCATGGAAACCGACAGCGGCCCCAGCTCGCGCAGCAGGATGGCGTTGAACATGAACGACATGCCCCAGCCGATGCCAAGAATGAAAATCACCGCCCAATAGCGCAACGCCATGCCAACTGCCCCCTCGAAATGCCTTGCACCGATCCATCGCAGTTTTTGCAGGATTGTCGACCCGGTTCTTGACCTTTAGGAGTATCAGGCATGAGCGAAACCCTCGACACCGTCTTTGCGGCCCTGGCCGACCCCACCCGCCGGGCGATCCTGACTATGCTGCTGGAGGACGATATGGCGGTCACTGACGTGGCAGAGCCGTTCGAGATGTCGCTGGCGGCCATTTCCAAGCACCTGACCATCCTCACCCGCGCCGGCCTCATCGCGCAGGAAAAGCGCGGCCGGGTCAAATGGTGCAAGCTGCAGCCCGACGCGATGCGGACTGCCTCTGTCTGGATGCAGGGCTTCGGCCAGTTCGAGCCGGTGAACCTGGATGCCTTTGAGCGTTTCCTGGAGGCAGAGCACCTGTCAGAGGACAGCCAGACCGGCAGTTAGGACCACCACCCCCTAACGGACGACAAACACCGAAATTTCGGAATGCAGCACCAGATGGCTGGCGTGGGACGAGAACACATAGTCCAGAATTCCGGGCATATGCGTCGCGATCACGATCAGGTCCACCTCCAGCTCCTTAGCCGTCCGGGCCAGGATGGAGTCCATCTCCGACCCCACATCCACGGAATGCACAGGCAGCCCCTCGACTCTTGCGCCGCTGCTTTCGGCCATCTTGCTCGCCAGTGCTGCCAGCTCATCGCCGGACGGCCCCAGCGTGTGCGCGCCTTCAATCTGCTCGCCCGTCACATGGACCAGCGTCACGCGCGAGCCATGGTTGGCGGCAAAATCCGCGGCCACGTTCAAGGCCTTCTTGACCGCCGGGGGCATGTGCAGGTCAACGGGCACCATGATATGATTGAACATCTTTACCTCCTTTTCCTGACGCGTCCCTCAAGACCAGCATACAGGAAAACGAGGGGCGTGCGTTGACCTGCCGCAAGCGCGCCCGGCAGGCTGCGCTCAGGCACGCACCGGCTTGGCGTCACCCTCCAGCAGCATCACCAGCGCGGCAACCGACATCACCACCCCGATCAGCACCATCCCCGGCGGCGCGCCGCGGCCCAGCGCGATCTCCCAAAGGATCACCCAGCTAGGGGTCAGATAGGTGTATGCCATCACCTTGGCAGAGGGCAGCCGCAGGGTGGCGTACTGCAGCAGCACAAACGTGGCCGCACTGGCAAAGATGGCCAGATAGAACAGACCGATCCAAACGATCGGGGGCAGCTGCATCCAATCGGTCGCCAGAATGTCCTGCCAGCCAAATGCCGCCAGCAGCGCACCGCCCGCCAGCAGCATCCCGAAAGTGAAGACCACCGCAGGCTCCCCGCGGTTCAGCTTGCGCACCATCGGCGTGTATATGGCGTGCAGCACGCAGCCCCAGAAATAGATGATCTCGCCCTGGCCGATCTGAAATGCCGCCAGCGCTCCTAGGTCGCCGCGCACGATCACCCAGACCGCGCCCGCGGCCCCGATCGACAGCGCCAGCGCCATCCAGCGGGTGGTCACCTGCCGCAGCAGCAGCCAGCCAAAGCCCGCGCTCATCACCGGCACCAGCGTGAATACCGCCGCGGCGCTGACCGGCGCCGCGGTCTGCAGCCCGTAAAACATCAGCACGAAATAGCCGCCGAACAGTCCGCCCAGCACTGCGAAACGCCAGGGCGCCTGGAAATGCACCCGCCGCATCCCGGTTGTCGCCAAAGCCGCCACGCCGATCACCACCGCGGCAATGCCGAACCGCGCCGCATTCAGCGCCGCAGGCGCAATCTCATTTGCCACCATCACGCCCAGCGAGAACGAGCCCGCTACCAGCGCCGAAAAAAGCAGCATCGCCAGATGCCCGTGCAGAGCCTCGCTCACAGCTGCCACTCTTTCGCTTGCTCCTTGAGGAACTTCAAAAACGCCTGCACCTTTGTCGTGCGGTGCAAATCCACGTGGGTCACCAGCCACAGTGTGCCCGACCATTCTTCCTGCGGCGCCATCATCTCCACCAGGTTCGGGTTCTGCCGCGCCTCCCAGGCCGCCATAAAGCCGATGCCCGCGCCGCTGTGCACCGCGTTCTGCATAGTGAACCCGTTGGAGCAGCGGAACGAGATCGCCTCAGCCGGCGCATTGGCCCGCAGCCAGCGCGAAAACGGGGCGCGGCTGTTTTCATCGTCATTGCCGATGAAGCGGTGATTAGCCATGTCCTCGACGCCCTGCAGCACACCGTATTTTTCGGCATAGGCCTTGGAGGCATAAAGACCCACCTGCTGCTTGATGAAGGGCTGTACCACATTGTCCGGCTGATCCGGCGCATTGCCTGCCCGCACCGCCACATGCGCCTCGCCGTATTCCAGCCGGAACAGCCGGTCGCCGGTCAGATAGCGGATGATCAGCCCCGGGTGCATGTCCTGGAACTCCTTCAGCGCCGGCACCAGCATCGGCGCAAAAGACGCCAGCGAAGTCACCACCAGCTCGCCGGAGACATCATCACCCTGCCCCTTCAGCCGGCCGACCAGCTGGCTGAACTGGTCATCTGTCGCCTGCGCCACCCGCAGCAGGTCCTGCCCGGCCTCCGTCGGTGTGTAGCCGCGGGCATGGCGCTGGAACAGCTTCACCCCCAGCCGGGCCTCGATGGCGTCGATATGGCGGATCACCGTGGCATGGTGCACGCCCAGCACTTCGGCAGCACCGCTGACCGTGCCCATCCGGGCGACCTGATAGGCGGTGCGAACCTCATCCCAATTGTCCATGGCGGCCTCCTTGCCAATCCGCGCGACATGCGCACATGCGCACACTCGGTGTTACTTTTGCAGCGTTGCGTTCGCAAATGCAATAACCCAAATCTCTACCAGCAACAAGCACAGGAACACCAAAATGACCCGCACCGTTCTGCACCTCGACTCCTCCGCCCGCACCGAAGGCTCGGTGACCCGGGACCTCTCCGCACAGATCGTCAGCCGCCTTGGCGCGGACACTGTGATCCGCCGCGACCTCGCCGCGCCGCTGCCACTGCTGGACGGCGCCTGGATCGGGGCCAACTTCACTCCGGCCGACCAGCGCAGCGAGGAAGACAAACAGCTGCTCGCCCTCTCCGACGCTTTGGTGGAGGAGCTGAAACAGGCCGACACCATCGTGATCGGCGCGCCGATCTACAACTTCTCGGTGCCCTCCACCCTCAAGGCGTGGATTGACCTGGTGGCCCGCGTCGGCGTCACCTTCCGGTATGAGGAAACCGGCCCCATCGGCCTGCTGGAAGGCAAGCGCGCCATTGTCGCGGTGGCCTCCGGCGGCACCCAGGCCGGGTCCGACATCGACTTTGCCACCACCTACCTGCGCCATGTGCTGGGTTTCATCGGCATCACCAATGTCCAGATCGTCGCCGCCGACGCCATGTCCATCGACGCCGAGGGCGCCCTGGCCAAAGCGAAAAACCAAATCGAAGCGCTGGCGGCCTGATCCCCGCACTGCCCCGCGCTCCTGCCGCCAGCCATCCCCGGCTGGCGGCCTTTTTGCGTTTGGCACCACGGCAGGGCCTGTGCCACTCTGCCAGCACCGGTATTTCAAAGCACAGGCATTCCCATGAAGAAGATCGGCATTCTCGGTGGCGTCGGCTGGGCCTCCACCCTCGATTATTACCGCGCCATTTGTGAGGGCGCCGGAGGTTTCTTCGCAGACCGCGGCGCGGGCTCGCCGCTGCCGGTGCCGCCGATCACAATCGAATCCGTGGTGCAGGCGCAAACCCGGTCTTTACGCGGCCGCCCGGGGGATGAGGCCAGCTGGGCTGCTTTTGATGCCGTCTTCCGCGAGGCGATGCTGACGCTTGAACGCGCCGGCTGCGATTTCGCCCTGATCGCCTCCAACACCCCGCACGCCCGCCTGCACGCAATAAAGGAGGGCGTGGTGATGCCGGTCCTCAGCATCTTCGACGCCACCGCAGAGGCCACCGCCGCAACCGGCGCCGCCCGCGCACTGGTGCTGGGCACCACGGTCACCATGCAGGCCCGCAACTATGCCAATGTGCTCGCTGCACACGGAGTCACTGCGAACGATACCCTGCCGCAGAACGAGATCGCCGAGATGCAGATGATGATCGACGAGGATTTCTACGGCGGTGCTTCCGCCACAGCGCAGGACCGCCTGCTGCGGTTCTGCACCAAACACGCGCAGCCCGGCACCGCCATTCTGCTGGCCTGCACCGAGTTGCCGCTGGCCTTTCCCGATCACATCGACGACGTCAGCTTCGAGGCCGGCGGCTTCCTGTTCGTGAACCCCTCCGCCGCCCATGTGGCCGCCGCGCTGGATCTGGCGCTGGCAGAGGAAAAGGCGGGTTAGACCCAGCGCACCTCAACCCCGGCCTTCTCGAAGAACGCCATCACATCATCGCGCTTCATCGCCACCGTGCGGTCGTTGACCAGCGGGTGCATATAGATCACGTCGGCCTCCTGCGCCTGCGCATCCATATAGAAGGTGACGCCCTTCTCCGCGCCGTTGATCATCGCCAGCGGGCTTACCGCGCCGGGACGGATGCCGAGGTTTTCCAGCAGCCGGTCCGCCGAGCCGAATGACAGGTTGCCCGCGCCGATCTCCGCACCCAGCGCCTTCAGGTCGATCTCCCGGTCCTGCTGCAGCGTCACCAGATAATTCCGCTTCTTCTTGTCCCGCAGATACAGGTTCTTCAGCCGCAGCGCGTTTTCGCCAGGCACCATGAACTGCTCCTCGACGCCCTTGGCGTCCTCCACCGTGCGCAGCGGCGCATGGGTATGCAGCTGATAGGCGATGCCCCAATCATCCAGCTGCTTCAGCAGCGCATCCGAGGAGATGGGCAGGCTGTCCTGATAGGCCGATGACGCATCCATGATCTTACTCCGCAAGCCGTTCGGGTTTGCCGTGCAGATCACGCAAAACGGCCACGGAACGCAAGAGGTGTTCCGCCCCCTGCGCCCCGTTTTGCGCCATCGCTGTGGAAGGCGGGCGCGAACGTCCGCCGCCTGGCCAGATCACGCCTCGACGAAATCAGCCCGCCGCGCCTCCTCGTAGTGGTCGAAATCCGTGCTGAACCAGCCCGTGCCGCGGGTGGCGCTGGCCAGGGTGCTGCACAGCTCATCCTGCGCCGACATCGGCAGCAGTGTCTCGAACACGTCCCAGCCCGCGGCGCCCTCCTCTGCCTCAAAGCCCAGGATCTGCCCTTTCATGCCGCTCACCACCGGCMCCAGCCCGCCGGTGAACACCGACGGCACATGGATATGCACCCGCATGATCGGCTGCAGCAGGGTCAGCCCGGCCTCGCCCAGCGCCTCCTTCACCGCATTTTTTCCTGCGGTCCGGAAGGCATAGTCGGAACTGTCCACCGAATGGTGCTTGCCATCCTTCAGCGTCACGCAGACATCCACCACAGGGTGGCCGTTCGGCCCCTGTGCCAGCGCCTCGCGCGCGCCCGCTTCGACCGAGGGGATGTAGTTCTTGGGCACTGCGCCGCCCTTCACGGTTTCCTCGAACACAAAGCCGCTGCCGCGCGGCAGCGGCTTCACCTCGATCACCACATCAGCAAACTGCCCGGCACCGCCCGACTGCTTGCGGTGGCGGTGATGCACCTGCACCGCTTTCTTGATGGTCTCGCGCAGGGCCGGCGGCACCGGGCCTTCCTCCACCTCGACGCCGAACTCATCCTTCAGCGCCTGTTTGATGCGGCGCATATGCAGCGGCCCCTGCAGGTTCAACAGAACATGGCCGCTGGCCTCGTCCTGCCCCAGCACCAGCGCCGGGTCGATTTCCGCCAGCCGCTCCAGCGCGCCGGACAGCCGGGCATCGTCACGCTCGTTCACCGGGGTGATCACCCGCCGGAAGGTCGAAGGCCGCGGCTGCGCCCAGCCCGGCAGCGGCGCAGCGCCGTCCGGCCCGTAGGCAAAGCCAAGGTTCAGATGGTCCGACTTCACCGCCTGCCCCAAATCGCCAGGTGTCAGCCTGGTATTCGCCTGCGACCCGACCCCGGTCAGCGAACCGACCGCGGCACCGCCCACCGAAGCTCCGTTGCCGACATTGCCGTCCAGCGCCCGCACCATCACCGTCTTGCCCAGGTGCTTGACCAGATCCGCCATGCAGCCGACCGCTACCACTTTGCCGTCCTGCGACAGCCGCTCCAGCGCCGCGCCCACATCCGGCGCCTCATGGCGCAGCGACTTCATCAGCCGCAGGATGCCATTCTTATGCTCCGCCGATCCCATCAGCGCCGGGATCAGGTCGTTGTGCTGCAGCACCTTGGTGGCCACCTCATAGGCTTCCTCCGCCATCACCTGCTGGTCCTCGATCAGCTCCTCCAGCAGAGTGTCGTCGAAATCCGCCAGCGCCTCCAGCAGTTCGGTCCGTGCCTCCTGCTCACGCGCGTACATCGCCACCGGCAGTTCAATCAGCGCCGAAGGCTTGCCCTCCTGATACTGCCAGGCGCGTTCGGAAATCAGATCCACAGCACCCACAACTTGCCCGTCCTCGCGGATCGGCACCTGCCGCAGGATGATGTTGTGGCTGCAATAGGCCTGAAGCGCAGCGACGATTTCCGCCACCCGGTCCGTTGCCTGGTCCATGCGGTTGACAAAAATAAAGGCGGGAACCCCCGCCTCCTCCAGCTTGCGCAGATACGGCGCGCTCAGCACCGCAGCGCCGGCATCAGCCGGAACGCAGAGGACGGCAGCATCACTGGCAGCCAGCGCCGGTCCCGCCTGCGCCAGATTGTCGGCGCCGCCTGCAATGTCGATCGCGGCCCAGTCTTCCCCCATAAATGAAAAAGGCTGCAAAGCGGCGACGCCAGCAACCTCCTGCCTCTTGCCCACGGTGCCGTCCAGATTGGCCAGCGCCGTGGCCAGCGTTGATTTGCCGGACTGCGACGGTCCCAGAATAGTGAAAACGCGCATGTTCTCAGATCCTCCCTTAGCTGATGCGGCTGCCCGTCAAGGTGCGCGGACCTTGCGGTTCGCGTGAACTGCCTGTGCTGAAGATCTGCCTCGCGGCTCATTCGAGCCGGCCCGGCCGCTGAGTGATCGGCGTTGGGCCACCCTGTGATGTTGGCCAGCCACCCGCCCCTGAGTCAAGCGCGCAGAGGGCGTAGCGGCGGCGCCCCGCGCACGGTTTTGACGCAAGCGGCGCCGATTTCCCCTCTCCAAGGTCTTTCCCTTGGGTAAGCTGGCTTCATGAAAATCACCCGCAACACGCCTGAGCAGCTGATCCTGGCCGACAACCCCTGGTTCATCGGCATCTCCCTCATCCTGTTTGTCCTCGCCTTTGTCGGCGCAGGCCTGGGCGCCGCCAGCACCGGCGGTGAAAATCTCTGGTTCGGCATCTTCTTTGCCCTCATGGGCGGCGGCATGGGCTTTGCCGCCTTCTGCCTGTTCGTGCGCCGGGTGCAGGTGATCCTCGACCGGCCCGGAGGCAGCATCGTGATCCGGCGCCAGTCGGTGTTCGGCTACAGCCAGGTGGAGCACCGCCTGGCCGATCTCTCCCACGCCGAGGTGGAAAGCACCACCAGCCGCAGCGAGGGCCGCACCCGCACGCTCCACCGCCCGGTTCTGGTGCTCGACAGCGGCATGAGCGCCGGCCGTCATCCGGTGATTGAAGCCTACACCAATGGCAGCGGCCCGCAGCGGCTGAGCGATGCGGTAAACGCATGGCTCCCCGCCGAAAGCCCGGCAAAGGTTGACTCCGGCCCCCAATCCGCGTAACCCCCGCCCAAACATCCGGGAGATCTGAGTCTTCCGGTCCCTGCCCGTGCCAGGGATCGCCCCCCACCAGCGTGTTACGCCCGTGGGGGCAAACTCGTTTGGTTTGCCCCCACGACTGACACCAGGACCGGCGGGCATTTGCGCATGGTTCGCTTGTCCCCTACATACGGGGGCGCCACACGTTGAAACCGGCATTAGGAGGCCGCAGGCATGTTTGAAAATCTATCCGAACGCCTTTCCGGCGTCTTTGACCGGCTGACCAAACAGGGCGCCCTGAACGAGGAAGACGTCAAATCCGCCCTGCGCGAGGTCCGCGTGGCCCTGCTGGAAGCCGACGTCTCGCTGCCGGTTGCCCGCGACTTCGTCAAGAAGGTGCAGGAACAGGCCACTGGCCAGGCCGTCACCAAATCCGTGACCCCGGGTCAGCAGGTCGTCAAGATCGTGCACGACGCGCTGGTCGACGTGCTGCGCGGCGACGAGGATCCCGGCAAGCTCAAGGTCGACAACCCGCCCGCCCCCGTCCTGATGGTCGGCCTGCAGGGCTCCGGTAAGACCACCACCACCGGCAAGCTGGCGAAACGGCTGAAGGAAAAAGAGGGCAAGAAGGTCCTGATGGCCTCGCTCGACGTCTATCGCCCGGCGGCGATGGACCAGCTGGCGGTCCTCGGCACCCAGATCGGCGTCGACACCCTGCCCATCGTGCCCGGCCAGAAACCCGTCGACATCGCCAAGCGCGCCAAGCAGCAGGCAACCCTGGGCGGCTATGACGTCTACATGCTGGACACCGCCGGCCGCCTGCACATCGACGAGACCCTGATGCAGGAGGTCGAG
This sequence comes from Leisingera sp. JC1, assembly GCF_001679925.1. Classification (GTDB taxonomy): domain Bacteria; phylum Pseudomonadota; class Alphaproteobacteria; order Rhodobacterales; family Rhodobacteraceae; genus Leisingera. The sequence goes on from NZ_LYUZ01000057.1 coordinate 94,687, forward strand.
GACGTCCGCAACGTGGTCTCCCCGCGCGAGACCCTGCTGGTGGTCGATGGCCTGACCGGCCAGGTCGCCGTCGAGGTGGCCGAGGAATTCGACGCCAAGATCGGCATCAGCGGCGTGGTCCTCACCCGGATGGACGGCGACGGCCGCGGCGGCGCCGCCCTGTCGATGCGCGCCGTCACCGGCAAGCCGATCCGCTTTGTCGGCCTGGGCGAGAAGATGGACGCGCTGGAAACCTTCGAGGCAGACCGCATCGCCGGCCGCATCCTCGGCATGGGCGACATCGTGGCGCTGGTCGAGAAGGCCCAGGAAACCATCGAGGCCGAACAGGCCGAGAAGATGATGAAGCGCATGATGAAGGGTCAGTTCAACATGAACGACCTGAAGATGCAGCTTGAACAGATGCTCCAGATGGGCGGCATGGAGGGCATGATGCAGATGATGCCCGGCATGGGCAAAATGGCCAAGCAGGTGCAGGATTCGGGCATGGACGACAAGGTGCTGAAGCGCCAGATCGCCATGATCCAGTCGATGACCAAGAAGGAACGCGCCAACCCCGCCCTGCTGCAGGCCTCCCGCAAGAAACGCATCGCGGCCGGTTCCGGCATGGAGGTCTCCGACCTCAACAAGCTTCTGAAGATGCACCGGCAGATGGCCGATGTGATGAAGAAGATGGGCAAGATGGGCAAAGGCAAGATGCTGAAACAGGCCATGAAGGGCATGTTCGGCAAGGGCGGCGGCATGCCCGATATGGGCGGCCTGGACCCTTCGGCGATGGACCCGAAAGCGCTGGAAGCCGCGGCCAAGGCAATGGGCGGCAAGGGCGGCCTGCCCGGCGGCCTCCCCGGCCTCGGCGGCGGCATGGGCCTGCCCGCTGGCCTCAGCGGTTTTGGCAAGAAGAAGTAAGCCATGCAGCTCCCCGCCATCCCTCAGCTAGAAACCGAACGCCTGGTCCTGCGCGGACCGGAGGCGTCGGACTTCGGGCCGGTGGCAGCGTTCTTCGCGGATGAAGCACGCTCCTGGGGATTTGGCGGGCCGTTGGACCGCAACGAGGCCTGGCGCTGGTTCACCATGTCGGTGGGCCACTGGGCGATGCGCGGCTTCGGCTTCTGGACCATCACCTGCAAGCAGACCGGCGAGCCGCTTGGCATCACCGGCGTCTGGCAGCCCGAAGGCTGGCCGGAGCCCGAGCTGGGCTGGGTCGCCTTTCCGGCCGGCGAAGGCCGCGGCATCATGGCAGAGGCCGCACTGGCCGCCCGCACCCACGCCTATGAGGTAATGGGCCTGCCCGCACTGTGCTCCAACATCTTTCCGGGCAACACCCGCTCGGTGGCGCTGGCCGAACGGCTGGGCGCGGTGTTCGAAGCTGAATTCGACAACCCCAAGCACGGGCGTGAGCTGGTCTACCGCCACCCTGCCCCCGAGGCGCCTTGCGACGGCGGGATGGAGGCTTACGCATGACCTCCCGTCAGTTCGCCGCTCCCCTGGGCACCGCCGTCTGCGCCGCACCCGGTTTAACGGAAAATTACGCAGTCTCATCGATACTCCTTCACCGGATGGGTGAAAAAGACGCCGGGCGGCCTGCCGCCCGGGCAATGGGGTACGATATGAAAGACGCGCAACGGCGGTATCCACGGCTGGTTTCCAAGCGGCTGATGCTGATTTCTCCGGCGGATCCGGAGTTTGACGCCCAGGCCGCTTTCCTGGCACCGGACTCCCCGCGTTTCATCAATGTTGCGGATGATGCCGATTCGCTGTGGTGGTCGATTGCCACCATCATCGGCCATTGGCACCTGCACGGCTACGGCCTGTTTGCCGTGGTGGAGCGCAGCACCGGCAGCACCGTCGGCCTGGTCGGCCCCTGGTTCCCCAAGGGATGGCCGGAACCGGAACTGTCCTGGCACCTGATGGAAACCGGCGAGGGCAAGGGCTATGCCAGCGAAGCCGTGCAATGCGTGCTGGACTGGCTGTTCAACGCGGCCGGCTGGGATACCATCGTCTCCTACGTGCCGGAAGAAAACACCGCATCCATCGCCCTGGCCCGCCGCGCCGGCGCCCAGCCGGAACGGCTGGTTTCTTTCCCGCTGCAGCCCGCACCTGGTCTGCGCTGCTGGCGTCACTCGCCGCCGGGCCGCAGCTCCAGCCCGCATCACGCGCGGGGGCTTTTGCACTGATGCGCGCCGTTGCTTTCATATCCCGGCGCCGCCGCGCCCTTCCGCAGGAAGGAGCGCGCTGATGCCGTTTGACATCCCGGTGATCGAAACCCGCCGCCTGGAGCTGCGCGGCCCCGAAGCGCAGGATTATCCTGACTTCAAGGCCACCTTCAGCTCCTACCGCTCGCGCTTCATGGGCGGGCCGCTCAATCCTTACGAGGCCTGGATGCTTTATGCCGCCGAGATCGGCCACTGGCAGGTGCGCGGCTTCGGCATGTGGATGATCCACGACAAGGCCAGCGGCGAGACCTACGGCATGGCCGGCGGCTGGCAGCCCGCAGGCTGGCCCGAGCGCGAGATCGCCTGGATCATCTGGCCTGATGCCGCAGGCAAGGGCTACGCGCTGGAGGCTACCCATGCCGCCCGGCGGTATTTCTATTCCGAACTGGGCTGGGAGACGGCGGTCAGCTATATCGACCCCAAGAATCTCGACTCGATCCGGCTCGCGGAACGGCTCGGCGCCGCCAAGGATCATGGTGCCGCCACCATCGACGGCAACGATGCCGTCTACCGCCACCCCGCGCCGGACGCCCTGAAGGACAGCCAGATTGCGCATGGGATCGACATGGAAATCAGCCATTACGCCGATCCGCTCTTCAAGCCGGAGGGCTGGGCCATTGACTGAACTGCGCGCGATTTCCCGGATGCTGCGCTGCGGCGGTGCACAGGTGGTGCACAGCCGGTGCACGCCTGGCACCCCCTTGATGACACCCTGGCCTGCTGCATTGCGGAGACCCCGATGACAACAGATACCCAAGACCCCGTTGCCCGCGCAGCCGCGCTGCTGAAGGGCCACCGCGAAAGCATCGACCGCCTGGATGCAATCCTCGTCTACACTCTGGGCGAGCGGTTCAAGCACACCCAGGCGGTGGGCCGGCTCAAGGCCGAACACGACCTTCCCCCGTCCGATCCGACCCGCGAAGCGGCCCAGATCGCACGGCTCGAAGACCTGGCGCAACAGGCCGATCTGGACCCTGAATTCGCCAAGGCATTCCTGAACTTCATCATCGGTGAAGTCATCCGCCACCACAAGAAACACCAAGAATAACAACGACAACAGGACAACCGGGGCATACCCCGGACAACGCCATCAAAGGAGATGTACCCATGGCAATGAAAATCCGTTTGGCCCGCGGCGGCTCCAAAAAACGCCCCTTCTACCGCATCGTGGCTGCTGACAGCCGCATGCCGCGCGACGGCCGCTTCATCGAGAAGCTGGGCACCTACAACCCGCTGCTGCCGAAAGATTCGGAAGACCGCGTGAAAATGGACCTGGAGCGCGTGCAGCACTGGCTGGACCAGGGCGCGCAGCCGACCGACCGTATCGCCCGCATGCTGGAAGCCGCAGGCGTCCGCGCCAAGGCCGAGCGCAGCAACCCGAAAAAAGGCACCCCGGGCAAGAAAGCCCAGGAGCGCGCAGAAGAGAAAGCTGCAAAGGCTGCAGAAGCCGCCGAAGCAGCTGCAGACGCGGAATAATTCCGTGGAGCTGCGGGGCGCTTTTCCCGAAGAGTTCCGCAGCCAGCTTGATCTGCTGATGCGGCTCCGGCGCGACGTGCGCCGGTTCCGCAGCGATCCGGTGGAAGAGGCAGTGCTGATGCGCTGCCTCTCTGCCATTCCGCTCGCCCCCTCCGTGGGCCTGAGCGAACCCTGGCGCATCCTGCGGGTGGAAAGCGAAACCGCCCGCGCCGCCGCCTTGAAGAATTTCGAAGCCGCCAATGCCGAAGCGCTGGCCGGATATTCCGGTGAGCGTGCGGAAATTTATGCCGGACTCAAACTCTCCGGCATGCGCGACGCCCCGGTGCAGCTGGCCATCTACTGCGATGACGAGACCGCACAGGGCCACGGCCTGGGCGCTGCGACCATGCCGGAGATGCGCCGCTATTCAGTGGTTACTGCCATCACCCTGTTCTGGCTGGCGCTTCGCGCCGAAGGCCTTGGGCTCGGCTGGGTTTCGGTACTGGACCCGGAGCAGTTGAACCGCGACCTGAATGCGCCCGAGGGCTGGCAGCTGATCGGTTACTTCTGCATCGGCTACCCGGAACGGCTGTCTGACACGCCGGAACTGGAAGAAACCGGCTGGGAAAGCCGGATGGCGGATCTGCCGCTCGAAACCCGCTGAGACCGCCCATGGGACGGTTGATAAGGCTTGTGTTTTTTGTTGCAGTGGCCTTTACCGCGGGCATCTTCTTTGAACGCAACCACCAAGTGGAACTCTGCGAACAATCCGGCGGCCAATGGCTGCGCGCGGGGTTCTGTGCAAAGGACTGACACCATGAGCGATCTGATCTGCGTAGGCGCCATTTCCGGATCCTTCGGGGTGCGAGGCGAGGTGCGGCTCAAGAGCTTCTGTGCCATCCCTGAGGAGATCGAGGACTACTCGCCGCTGAGCAACGAGGACGGGTCCAAGACCTACTCCCTGACCATCACCCGCCCGATCAAAAACGGCTTTGCCGCGCTGCTGGGCGGTGTGGAAACCAAGGAGGACGCAGACGCCATCAAGGGCCTGCGCCTGTTTGCCCGCCGCGATCAGCTGCCGCAATTGCCGGATGATGAGTTCTACCACGCTGACCTGATCGGGCTGGAGGTTTACGATACTGGCGGCACCCTGCTAGGCACCGTGAAGTCGGTGCAGAACCACGGCGCCGCCGACCTGCTGGAAATCCACGGCCCCGGCCTCAAGGCCACGGTGCTGCTGCCCTTCACCCTGGAAGCGGTGCCAACCGTGGATCTCACCCAACGGCGCATCATCGCCGACCCGCCCGAAGGGCTGTTCTGAGACGACAGGTCAGTCTGCCTCATCCGCCAGAAGGGCATCCAGAACCCGCGCCGACCAGTCGGCTACCATTTGGGTCTTCACGCGCTCCTCGGGCGGTTTGCCCCCTAGGCTGAGCCAAAGCCGGAACAATCGCCAGGCAAAGAAGAAACGGAAAACCGGATCGCCTGTCAGTCCGGCGCCATAACCTTCTTCAAAAGCCGCCCAATCAGCTTGGGCCACCAGCCCGAACCCCGGGACACTGTCTTCCGCAGCCAAATGCTCCGGGCAGTTTGACAGCCAGATACTGGCAATGTCGCGTTGCGGGGAAACGGCCTTGTGGTTCAGGAAATCAATAAACGAAACATCATGATCGGACAGGATGATATTGCGCAGATGCAAATCTCCATGCGCCACTGCACTGCGGAACTCGCATCCCCGCGCGCGCCGTGCAGCCCGGTGCAAATGTGCGCACAGCCCCAGAAACCTGTTGGGTTTGGGTAATTGAAGCCGCCCCTGACGCACGGCTTCCGCCTGATCCGAAACCGTCATTAAGAAAGGCTTCGGCCAGAACTGCTTCTGGCCCGCGCCTGATACCCTGTGCAATTCGGCTACCGCACGGCCAATCCGGTTCAGAATATCGGCTCTGTCACCAAAGCCATAATCCGTCAGGGCGAGAGAACGGTAGGCCGTTTCTCCGGGGACAAACTCCATCAGCACAAAGGGCTTTTGCGGGTCCTGCCACAAAAGGCCCGGCACTGATACACCCGGCACCGGCTCCAGTTTTCTGGCAGCTTGCCTGTGACACTCCAGCACTTTTGCCAGCCGTTCCGGATTCTCCGCTCCGAAGTCGGCCCGCAACACAAAACGCTGGCGGTCTGCAGTATTCACTTCCAGAACGCACCGGCTGTGCTCCAGACGGCGGTTGGACAACAGTCTGCGGAACTTTGCCCCTTCTTCAGGCAACCCTGCAGCTGCTGCCGCCTGAGGCCAAAGCGCCTGGGTGCGGGTCTGCACCTCCGCCAGGACCGCATCCGGATCGCGATCCGGCGTCGCAGGCGGCCTTTCTGAATTCATCCAAACACCTAAGCTTTGTATTGCGTGAAAATCTGACTGAACTAAACAGCATCATTATGACAGCACCAAGCAAATCCCATGGCCGCAAAGCCATCCGCCCGACCCTGAAGCCGCGTGAGCTGATGACCCCGACGCCGGATTTGGCCGGCGTCTGGAAGGCCAAGATCATCACCCTCTTCCCTGCGGCCTTTCCCGGTGTACTGGGCGAAAGCCTGACAGGCAAGGCGCTGCAGGAGGGGCTTTGGCAACTGGAAACAACGGACCTGCGCGAGTTTGGTGTTGGCAAGCACCGCAATGTGGACGACACGCCCGCCGGCGGCGGGGCCGGCATGGTGCTGCGCGCTGATGTGCTGGGTGAAGCGATCGAACACACGATGGCGGGCACCCGCGGCAACTGGCCACTGGTCTACCTGACCCCGCGCGGGCGGCCGATGAACCAGCAGATGATGCACAATTTTGCCCAATGCGACGGCATCACCCTTCTCTGCGGGCGGTTCGAAGGCGTCGACGAACGGGTGCTGGAACACTACGGCATTCAGGAGGTCTCGCTGGGGGACTTTGTGATGACCGGCGGCGAGCTGGCGGCGCAGGCACTGATAGACGCCACCGTGCGGCTGATTCCGGGGGTTCTGGGCAACCACGCGTCGACCGAGGAGGAGAGCTTCTCCTCCGGCCTACTGGAACATCCGCAATACACCCGCCCCGCCGAATGGAAGGACCGTGAAATCCCGGATGTGCTGATGTCCGGCCACCACGGCAAGATCGCCGAGTGGCGGCACGAGATGAGCGAAGAAATCACCAAGGCCCGCCGCCCCGACCTGTGGGAGGCCTATGTCCGCGCAAAGGACCGCGGCAAGGCCTAGCGCAAGTGATGCGTCAGCTTGGCTTTTCCCCCGGGCAGGCCGTTGCCGCAATGGAAAACCCATGCTTTACTCTTCCTGCATAAGTTAAATGACAGGAGACAGCAGGGTGGCTGGGAAATTTGAACTCTACACTGACAACGCAGGCGAATTCCGCTTCCGCCTGAAGGCAGGCAACGGCGAGAACATTCTGGCCAGCGAAGGCTACAAGCAGAAGGCCAGCGCCGAGAACGGTATTGCGTCGGTCAAGAAGAACGCTGGCGATGATGCGCGCTATGAGCGCAAGGAAACCGCGGCCGGAAAGCACATGTTCAACCTCAAGGCCACCAACGGCCAGGTGATCGGCACCTCGCAAAGCTATGCCAGCGCCTCTGGCCGGGATGGCGGCATCGAGTCGGTCAAGAAGAACGCGCCGGATGCAGCCATCGACGATCAGACCGCCTGATCCGCACCAGACCTTTCACCGCAGGGGCCGGTCTGTCTGAACAGGCTGGCCTTTCTGGTTTCCCGCACCCGCAAGCATAAATCCACCGGTGTGGCATCCGGCCTTTTTGAATTCTTCTGCAATTCCGCCTTATAGCTTTGTCCGCTGTAGAAAATGTCCGTTTTTTTGAATGGCATGCTGTTTCCCTCCTTGGCGAGCCACGCCCGTCGGCCGGGTTTTCCTCCCGCAGCGTGAACCAATGTGTTTAGACGGTAACCGCTGACCCGCAACCGACCAATACGAATTCACCGGTTGCGATCCGGAGTGCGGCCGCAGAATTCCCTTGAAACATTGGCGCGGCAGGCCTAAAAGCCGCTCGTCTGGTGCCGGGAATCGGCCCCGGGCCGCTGGCTGTTGGATCAGCCCCGGAAATCTTCTTCGGTTTCCCTCAGGATCCAGCCCGCCAGCAGCAAGGAACAGACGGCGTGATCTCTGGCGGGCTGCCTTTGGCGGGACCCGGTGAAGACCAGGAGCTCTCATGACGGCACAAACCTCTGCGGAGTGAACCGCAGGCAATTTAGGAGAGTTGCGATGGACCTGATCGCACAGCTGGAGGCGGAACAGATCGCCGCCCTGGGGAAAGAGATCCCCGACTTCAAAGCCGGTGACACCATCCGTGTCGGCTACAAGGTGACCGAAGGCTCGCGTTCGCGCGTGCAGATGTACGAAGGCGTTTGCATCAGCCGCAAGAACGGCTCGGGCATTGCCGGTTCGTTCACCGTCCGCAAGATTTCGTTCGGCGAAGGCGTGGAGCGTGTGTTCCCGCTGTTCTCGACCAACATCGACTCGATCGAAGTGGTGCGCCGCGGCCGTGTCCGCCGCGCCAAGCTGTACTACCTGCGCGCCCGCCGCGGTAAGTCGGCCCGTATCGCAGAAGATGCGAACTACAAGCCCAAGAAAGCCTGAGGAGCGGTATCATGAAAAAAGACACCCATCCCGATTACCACTTCATCGACGTCAAAATGACCGACGGCACCATCATCAAGATGCGCTCCACCTGGGGCTCCGAGGGTGATCAGCTGGCCCTGGACATCGACCCGACCGTGCACCCGGCCTGGACCGGCGGTACCTCGCGCCTGCTGGACGCCGGCGGCCGCGTGTCCAAGTTCAAGAAGAAATACGAAGGCCTGGGCTTCTAAGCCGCCTGCCGTATTTTGCAGAACTCCCGAAGGCTGCCCCGGACGGGCAGCCTTCTTTCTTTTTCTCCTGACGCTGGGGCCGGATGCGCGCCCTGCGGGAAAGACAGCCCCCTCGTGAAACAAGCCCTGGCCAACGCACTGCAAGAGCGCGGATATGAAACCCTGACCCAAGTGCAGGAGGCTGTGACCCAGCCCGACGTGGAAGGGCGCGACCTGCTGGTGTCTGCACAGACCGGATCGGGCAAGACCGTCGGCTTTGGCCTGGCTCTGGCCCAGGATCTGCTGGGTGACGACGAGGCGTTCGGCGAGGCCGCGGCGCCGCTGGCGCTGGTGATTGCCCCCACCCGCGAACTGGCTCTGCAGGTGAAACACGAACTGGGCTGGCTCTACCGCGAGGCAGGCGCACGGATTGCCTCCTGCGTGGGAGGCATGGACATGCGCGATGAGCGCCGGGCGCTGGAACGCGGCGCCCATATCGTGGCGGCCACTCCGGGCCGTCTGCGCGACCACATCGCACGCGGCTCCATCGACCTCAGCCAGGTGCGCGGCGTGGTGCTGGACGAGGCCGACGAGATGCTGGACCTCGGTTTCCGCGAGGATCTGGAATTCATCTTGGGCGAAGCACCCGAAGACCGCCGCACCCTCTTGTTCTCCGCCACCGTGCCGCCGGCAATCGCCAGCCTGGCCGAGACCTTCCAGCGCGATGCGATGCGGATCAAGACCGCGGGCGAGACCAAGCAGCATGCGGATATCGAATACCGCCTGATGAGCGTGGCACAAGCGGACGCGGAAAACGCCATTATCAACGTGCTGCGCTACTATGAGGCGCCCAGCTCCATTGTCTTTGCCAACACCCGCGCTGCCGTGAACCGTCTGGCGGCGCGCCTGACCAACCGCGGGTTGCCGGTGGTGACCCTGTCCGGCGAGCTGTCCCAGACCGAGCGCAGCCATGCGCTGCAGGCGATGCGCGACGGGCGTGCCCGCGTTTGCGTGGCCACCGATGTGGCCGCACGCGGCATCGACCTGCCGGGTCTGGAGCTGGTGGTCCATGCGGAGCTGCCCTCGAACCACGAAACCCTGCTGCACCGCTCCGGCCGGACGGGCCGCGCGGGCCGCAAGGGCGTCAGCGCCCTGATCGCGCCGCCCAAGGCACGCTCCAAGGCGTTGCGTTTGCTGAAATGGGCCAAGCTGACCGCCGAGCATTGCGAAGCGCCGTCTGCCGATGACGTGCTGGCACGCGACGAAGAGCGGATGCTGGCCGATCCGGTCTGGCAGGAGCCGGTTGCGGAAAACGAGCAGGCTGGCGTTCAGACCCTGCTGGACACATTCACACCCGAGCAGATCGCCGCAACCTATCTGCGCCTGTTCCGCAGCCGCCACTCGGCACCTGAAGACCTGCGCCCCGCAGACACGCCGGAGCCGCGCAAGGAGCGTAAGGAGCGCAAAGCCTTTGGCCCCTCCGTCTGGTTCTCCCTGTCGGGCGGCCGCGAAGCCGGTGCCGACCCGCGCAAGGTACTGCCAATGCTGTGCAAGGCCGGTAACATCGACCGCGACGCCATTGGGGCGATCCGGGTGCAGGACAACGAGACCTTTGCCGAGATCAGCGAAGGCGCGGTTGAGGGCTTCCTGAAGGCGCTGGACGGCAAGACCGAGCTGGAGCCGGGCGCCGTACTGACGCAGTTGGCCGAAGCCCCGGAACTGGCCCCTGCCCCGCGCCGCGGACCCGGCGGGCCGAAAGGCGGCTTCAAGGGCGACCGCAAGCCCAAGCCGCACCGCGGCAAGGACGACGGCCCGAAGCCCTACCGCAACAAGGAAGAAAGCTCCAAGCCTTATCGCGCCAAATCCGAGCGCTCCGAGGACAGCCGTCCACCGCGCAAGGAGTGGAAAGACAAACCGGCCCGGGAAGAACGCCGCGAACCGCGCAGCGACGCCCGCCCCAGCAAGCCCAAGCCTGCGGTAACCGCCAAGCCCAAAGGCGCATCGGATCCGTCCAAACGCATGACCCGGCCCGGCGCGCCCGCGGCCAAGCCGTTCAAAGCCAAAGGCCCCAAACCGCCGGTCGGCAAGCCCAACAGCAAGAAGAACAAGGCCCGCGCTGCGGCAGCCCTGTCCGCAAAGGGCGGCAAGGGCGGCGATGCCCGTCCCAAGCGCAAGCCGGCGGGTCCTGCAAAACACAGGTGATACACTAAGTTTACCAGACTGTCCGCGCGGCTTTTCTTGGCGGAATCCAGAGCCTATACAGGGTCACAAAGCAAGAGACGTGCAACAAAGCACGAGCGAAGGGACCTGTATATGGCGCATATCATTGTCGTCGGTAACGAGAAGGGCGGCGCGGGAAAATCGACTGTTTCCATGCACGTCGCAACCACCCTGGCCCGCCTCGGCCATACGGTAGCAGCGCTGGATCTGGATCTGCGGCAGCGCTCAATGGGGCGCTACCTGGAGAACCGCAAGGAGTTTTGCGCCAAATCCGGCCTGGATTTGCCGATGGTGGAAATCCACGAACTGCCGGAAATAGATGCGGCCAGTCTTCAGCCGGGCGAAAACATCTATGACCACCGCCTTTCGGCGGCGGTCTCGGCGCTTGAGCCGGGCCATGACTTCATTCTGATCGACTGCCCCGGCTCGCACACCCGCCTCAGCCAGGTAGCGCATTCGCTGGCCGATACGCTGATCACGCCGCTCAATGACAGCTTTGTCGATTTCGACCTGCTGGCGCATGTGGACCAGAAGGGTGAAACCATCACCGGACCGTCGGTTTACTCTGAAATGGTCTGGAATGCCCGCCAGCTGCGGGCGCAGGCCGGGCTGAAGCCGATCGACTGGATCGTGATCCGCAACCGGGTCGGCACCCAGCGCATGGTCAACAAGGAAAAGATGGAGCGCGCCATCAAGATGCTGTCCAAGCGGATCGGCTTCCGCATCGCACCGGGCTTTTCAGAGCGGGTGATCTTCCGCGAGCTGTTCCCGCGCGGCCTGACGCTGCTGGATCTCAAGGACATCGGCGTCAAGCAGCTCAACATTTCCAACATCGCCGCCCGGCAGGAGCTGCGCGACATGATGAAGGAAGTGAACCTGCCCGGGGTCGAGATCAGCCTCTGACCCCGGCAGAGCGGCCGCCTAGCTGTCGCAGCCGCAATTGCCCCGGTAGATCGTGTAGAGCTCCATCGGCTCTGCCACGCCGCGCAGCATGTAGCGGCCCAGGGACACCAGGTCATGATTGGTGCCCCGGGCCGCGGTTTTCACATCCTCGGACATGATGATGTTCTGGCCGACAGAACGGTGCATACCGGCAATCCGGGCGGTCTGGTTCACCGCCTGGCCGATCACAGTGAAATCCAGCCGGTTCTCCGCCCCGATATTGCCATAGAGGATGTCGCCTGCGTGCAGCGCCAGGGTGAAGCCGGCGGTCGGCAGGCCCTGCTCCTCCCGTTCAGTGTTGTAGGCGCGCACCTTGCCGCACAGTTCATTGGCAGCGGCCAGCGCTGCGTGGGCGTCTTCCTCGACACTGCCCAGATTGAACATGGTCAGCATGCCGTCGCCCATGAACTTGAGAATGTTGCCGCCATGCGCCTGGATGGTTTCCACCGCCAGCCCGAAATAGCCGTTCAGCATCTCGATGAGTTCCGTTCCCGGCAGCCGTTCTGCCAGCTGGGTGAATCCTTTGAGATCAAAGAGGCAGATCACCGCGTCGATCTGCTGCGAGGAGCCGCGCTGGATTTCCCCGGACAAGACCCGGCGCCCGGCATCGCGCCCCAAGTACACTTGCAGCAGGTCACTGGCCATCTGCCGGTTAGAGGAAGACTTCAGCGCCAGTCCCAGATGCGGCAAGGTTGTGCGGATCAGGTCAAGCTCACGGCTGGAAAACCCGCCGGGGCGGTCAGAGGCCCAGGATACCAGCATCCCCTCGCTGGGATGGCGCGGATCGTTGGGCTCATCATCCGGCGGGGCAAAACGCACGCCCTTGGCGAAGTAGTCGGTCGCCCCGCGTTCACGGAGTTCCGGCAGCAAGGGAAACTGTTCCGGCGCACTGTCTTCCAGCCGCTCGCGGAACTCTTCCAGATTATGCTCCAGAATGTGGAAGAACGGGCTGCGCAGCCATTCCTCGCGCGGGGATTCCTGATATTCGTAGTGCTGGTGGCTGATGCCGTCAGCCCGGGTCCAATTAAACCCGATGCCGCCGAACTTAGGGTGAAACGCCCGCTGCGCMAAATGGAACCGCCACAGCGGCACCCCCGCATCGACCAGTCGCTGACAGTAGCCTTGCAATAGCTCCTTTTGCGGCGCCCCGTGCAGGCCCTGCTCCATCAGCCAGGCAATCAGCGGCCCCGAATTGACATCAATCTGTATCATCGCTTCACCTTCAATCCCGCTGCTTTATCTGGGGTCTGGGCAGTACAATGTCTATGGTTCAATCCCTGCTAAATTGCGCAGCATATACCGCAAAATTGCAACCTCGCCGGTTGTGAAGCGGGCGCAGATGCTTGTGTCGAACTCCAGCGCATGTTCACGAAGGTCTTTGTAAGCGGCCTCCCCAGCTGGGGTCAGCGTCAGATGCTCTGAGCGGCGGTCGTTTTCATCGCGGGTTCGGGTCACGAACCGCTTTTCCGACAGCTTGGCGACCGCGCGGCTGATCTTTGTCTTGTGGATCTTGGCGCGGCTGCCGATCTCCTTGGCGGTCATCTGGCCATAGTTGCCCAGGTGAAACAGAACCCGCCATTCGGTGCGCAGCATCCCGTATCGGTTCTTGTAGTGTTTCTGGAACCCCAGCGAGCTTTCCTCGGCGGCGCGGTTCAGCAGGTAGGGCAGGAAATCCTGCAAAGCGAAATCATCTTTTTCGTTCATTTTCGTCCCCTCTCCCTTGTTAGTTACAAAAACAACTAATATCCCGCAAGCAGCAAGAGGAGAAACGCGCGATGAATCGGCCAGCCGATCCCCATGAAATGATCCAGGCCCCCTCTCTTCAGGGGCCGCACGAGGGCTATATGCCCGGCTTTGCAAACGACTTTGAAACCGAGGCGCTGCCCGGTGCGCTGCCGCAGGGCATGAACAGCCCGCAGAAGTGCAACTATGGCCTTTACGGCGAACAGCTGAGCGGCACCGCCTTCACCGCCGATGTGCCGGAGCGGACCTGGTGCTACCGCCTCCGCCCCTCAGTCAAGCATTCGCACCGCTATGAAAAAATCGACCTGCCGCATTGGAAGTCTGCCCCTTGCGTTGATCCGGACGTGATTTCGCTGGGCCAGTACCGCTGGGATCCCGTGCCGCATAGCGATGAGGGCCTGACCTGGCTCACCGGAATGCGCACCATGACCACCGCGGGCGACGTGAACACTCAGGTCGGCATGGCAAGCCACATCTATCTGGTCACCGAGTCGATGACGGACAGTTATTTCTTCTCTGCCGACTCCGAACTGCTGGTGGTGCCGCAGGAGGGCCGCCTGCGCTTTGCGACCGAGCTGGGCATCATCGACCTAGCACCGCAGGAGATTGCCATCATCCCGCGCGGGCTGGTGTACCGGGTGGAAGTTCTGGAAGGCCCCTGCCGCGGCTTTGTCTGCGAGAACTACGGCCAGAAGTTCGAACTGCCGGGCCGCGGCCCGATCGGTGCCAACTGCATGGCGAACCCGCGCGACTTCAAGGCGCCGGTGGCGGCGTTCGAGGACCGCGAGGTGCCGTCGACCGTGACCATCAAATGGTGCGGCCAGTTTCACGAGACCAAGATCGAACACTCGCCGCTGGATGTGGTCGCCTGGCACGGCAACTATGCACCCTATAAGTACGACCTGACCACTTATTGCCCCGTCGGCGCGATCCTGTTCGACCATCCGGACCCGTCGATCTTTACCGTGCTGACCGCGCCATCGGGCGTGCCAGGCACTGCGAACATCGACTTTGTTCTGTTCCGCGAGCGCTGGATGGTGGCCGAAAACACCTTCCGCCCGCCGTGGTACCACAAGAACATCATGTCGGAGCTGATGGGCAATATCTACGGCCAGTATGACGCCAAACCGCAAGGCTTCGTGCCGGGCGGCATGTCCTTGCACAACATGATGCTGCCGCACGGGCCGGACAAGAACGCCTTTGAGGGCGCGTCCAACTCCAACCTCGGCCCGGAGAAGCTGGACAACACCATGTCCTTCATGTTCGAGACCCGCTTCCCGCAGCACCTGACTGCCTTTGCAGCCAAGGATGCGCCGCTGCAGGATGACTATATCGACTGCTGGAGCGACATCGAGAAGAAGTTCGACGGCACCCCCGGCCTGAAATGAAACGGTGAGGGGGCGCTGCCCCCTCTGGGCCGATCCGGCCCATTCACCCCCGGAGTATTTCCGGAAAGATGAAAAGGATCTTCGGATCCGGAAACTGGAGACACTATGCCTCTGCTGAAATCCTGGGTGGCCTCGGCCAATGATGCGAACCACCCGTTCCCGCTGAACAACCTGCCTTATGGTGTATTTTCCGTTGAGGGCGATGACCCGCGCTGCGGTGTTGCCATCGGCGACATGATCCTGGACATGCAGGCCGCCGAGGAGGCCGGTCTGGTCCAGCTGGGCGATGCGCCGCTGTTCGACGTGCCCTACTGGAATGATCTGATGGAGGAAGGCCCCGCCGTCTGGGCCGCGCTGCGCAACCGTTTGACCGCGCTGCTGTCCGAAGGTGCCGCCGAGCAGGAGAAAGTGGAGCCCCTGCTGGTTGCCGCCGCCGATGCCGAGCTGCACATGCCCTTTGCGGTTAGCGAATACACCGACTTCTACGCAGGCAAAAACCACGCCTTTAATGTCGGCACCATGTTCCGCGGCCCCGAAAACGCGCTGCCGCCGAACTGGCTGCATATCCCGATCGGCTATAACGGCCGTGCGTCCTCGGTCGTGATTTCCGGCACCGATGTGCGCCGCCCCTGGGGCCAGCTGAAAGGCCCGAACGACGACAAGCCGCGGTGGGCGCCCTGCGCGCGCTTCGATATCGAGCTGGAAATGGGAGCGATTGTCGGCACCCCTTCCGATGGCCCGATCACCGTTCAGGAAGCGGATGACAACATCTTTGGCTATGTGCTGCTGAACGACTGGTCGGCGCGTGACATCCAGGCCTGGGAATACCAGCCGCTGGGTCCGTTCCAGGCCAAGGCCACTGCCAACACGATCTCTCCCTGGATCGTGACCAAGCCGGCGCTGGAGCCGTTCCGCTGCGACACGCCGGAACGCGAAGTGGAACTGTTGGACCACCTGAAAGACTGCGGGCCGATGCTCTATGACATCGACCTTGAAGTGACCCTGGCGCCGGAAGGCAAGGCGGCGACCACCATCGCGCGGACCAACTACAAGGAGATGTACTACTCCGCCGCGCAGCAGCTGGCGCATCACACCACTGCGGGCTGCCCGATGAACGCAGGCGACCTCTTGGGCTCCGGCACCATCTCCGGCCCCACCAAGGAAAGCCGCGGCTCGCTGCTGGAACTCAGTTGGGGCGGCAAGGAGCCGCTGACGCTGGACACCGGCGAGGAGCGCTCCTTCATCGCTGATGGCGACACGCTGACCCTGAAAGGCGCGGCCAAGGGCGACGGCTACACCATCGGCTTCGGCGACTGCACCGGTACCGTGCTGCCTGCGCTTAAAGACCCCTACGCAAGATAAGGAAGACCACCATGGCAAAAGCTTTTGCGTCCCAAGGGGACCTGACCGAAAAGAAGATCACCTTCGATGAGATCGGCGAAGGGCTCTATGCCTTCACCGCCGAGGGCGACCCGAACTCCGGCGTGATCATCGGCGATGACAGCGTCATGATCGTCGAGGCGCAGGCCACCCCGCGGCTGGCAAACAAGGTAATCGAATGCGTGCGTTCGGTCACCGATAAGCCGATCACCCATGTGGTGCTGACCCACTACCACGCGGTTCGGGTGCTGGGCGCCAGCGCGTTCGGCGCGCAGCAAGTGATCATGTCAAATGCCGCATACAACATGGTGCTGGAGCGCGGGCAGGAAGATTGGGACAGCGAGTTCCAGCGTTTCCCGCGCCTGTTTGAAGGCCATGAAAGCATCCCGGGGCTGACCTACCCCACCACAACTTTCACCGATCAGATGACTGTCTTCCTCGGCAACCGCCGGGTCGACATCAAACAGATCGGCCGTGCCCACACTGCTGGCGATGCGGTGATCCACGTGCCGGATCAGAACGTCATGTTCACTGGCGACATCGTCGAATACCACTCCGCCTGCTACTGCGGCGACGGGCATTTCGCCGATTGGGGCCAGACGCTCGACAACATTAAGGCCTATGACGTGGACGCGATTGCACCGGGCCGCGGCGATGCGCTGGTGGGCAAGGAGATGGTCAATGCCGCCATCGAGAACACCCGCGACTTCGTCGAAAGCACCTACCGCCCGGTTCAGCGCATCGCTGCACGCGGCGGTTCGCTGAAAGAAGCCTGGGATGCTGTACGCGCCGAATGCGATCCGAAGTTCGCGGATTACGCGATCTACGAGCATTGCCTGCCCTTCAACGTCGCCCGCGCCTATGACGAGGCACGCGGCATTGCGCATCCCCGTATCTGGACCGCCCAGCGCGATCTGGAAATGTGGGAGGCCCTGCAGGGCTGATTTTGCAACCGGGGCGGTTTGATCCAGATCGTATCGCCCCGGCAGAACCTGTGAGACGCTAGACCATCCTCCCGGCGTGCCCATGCCGGGAAACGGTGAAGCTGTGCCTGACGGCACCCGGAAATTGGGAGGAGACCTGATGAACAAGATCTTTGAAGTCCCGTTGTACCCCTACGCGCGCCATGCGGATCAGGATGCTCCTGCGCCCGTGCGCCGCAAAGTAGTGGTGATCGGGGCAGGCCCCATCGGCCTGGCTGCCGCCATCGACCTGGCGCAACAGGGCACCGAAGTGGTGGTGCTCGATGACAACGACAAGGTGAGCTTCGGCTCCCGCGCCATCTGCTTTGCCAAGCGGCCCCTGGAAATCCTCGACCGGCTCGGCTGCGGCCAACCGATGGTGGACAAGGGCGTGCAGTGGAACGTCGGCAAAGTGTTCTTCGACGACCGTCAGGTCTATGACTTCAACCTGCTGCCGGAAGAGGGCCACAAGCGCCCCGCCTTCATCAATCTGCAGCAGTATTATTTTGAGGAATACCTGGTGAACCGGGTCCGAGAGCTGCAGGAGCAGGGCGCGCCGATCGAGATCCGCGGCCGCAACAAGGTCTCAGCCATCGGCACCCATCCCAGCCATGTGACGCTGGAAGTCGATACGCCCGAAGGCCCCTACAATCTGGAAGCCGACTGGCTGATCGCCTGCGACGGCGCAGGCTCCCCTACCCGGCAGATGCTGGGGCTGGATTTCGTTGGCCGGGTGTTCGAGGACAACTTCCTGATTGCAGATGTGATCATGGAGGCGGACTTCCCGACCGAGCGCTGGTTCTGGTTCGACCCGCCCTTCAACAAGGGCCAGTCGGCCCTGCTGCACAAGCAGCCGGATGGTGTCTGGCGGATCGACCTGCAACTGGGCTGGGACATTGACAAGGAGCGCGAGAAGCGCCCCGAGAACGTGATCCCGCGGCTGCAGGCGATGCTGGGCGAAGATGTGAAGTTCGAACTGGAATGGGTCTCTATCTACACCTTCCAGTGCCGCCGGATGGAACAGTTCCGCCATGGCCGGGTGCTCTTTGCCGGTGACGCCGCGCATCAGGTCTCCCCGTTCGGCGCCCGCGGCGCCAACTCCGGCCTGCAGGACACCGACAACCTGTGCTGGAAACTGCAGCTGGTGCTGGACGGCAAGGCACCGGAAAGCCTTCTCGACAGCTATGACATAGAACGCATCCATGGCGCCGACGAGAACATCCTGAACTCCTCGCGCTCCACCGATTTCATCACACCCAAGTCGGAGATGAGCCGGGTGCTGCGCGATGCGGTTCTGGACCTGTCGGAACAGTATGAATTCGCGCGCCCCTTGGTGAACTCCGGCCGCCTGTCAGTGCCCTGCACCTATGACGGCTCGCCGCTGAATTCGGCCGATGCGCTGGACGGGCCGGAGCGCACCCGCCCCGGCTCTCCCTGTCCCGACGTGCCGCTGGCCGACGGGTTCCTGCTGGACAAGCTGGGCGACAAATTCACCCTTCTGACCATCGACTCCGACGCCCCGGACGTGATCGAAGAAGCAGGCGTAGAGGTGACCCGGCTGGCGCTGTCCATCAAGGACGACAAGACGCTGGCGCTGAAGGAGCGCTATCTGGGCAATGCCGAAAGCGGCGTCTACCTGATCCGCCCGGACCAGCACGTGGCCGCGCGCCGTCCCAGCTTTGACGACAACCAGTTCCGGCACGCGATCCGCCGGGCGATTGGCAAGGAGTGATCACCATGACCGAAGACCAACTGATCCTGACCTCCAACCTCGAGCGCGCCGACGATTTCTATGCCGATCTGCTGGCCGCGCATGAGGATCTAAGCAAAGACGAAAGCGATGCGCTGAACGCGCGCTTGGTGCTGGTGCTCGCAAACCACATTGGGAAACGCGCGATCCTGAAACAGGCGCTGGCCGCTGCCGCGCTGAAAACCGGGGAGGACTCCGCTTGAAAATCGAACAGATCCACCACGTCGCCTACCGCTGCAAGGACGCCAAGCAGACGGTGGATTGGTACAACAAGATGCTGAACATGGACTTTGTCCTGGCCATTGCCGAGGACCATGTTCCCTCCACCCATGAACCCGATCCCTACATGCATATCTTCATGGATGCAGGCAACGGCAACGTCCTGGCCTTCTTTGAGCTGCCGACCAAGCCGGAGATGGACCGCGACCGCAACACACCGGTCTGGGTGCAGCACATCGCCTTCAAGGTGAAGGACCGCGAGACCCTGATCCAGTTCAAGGAGCACCTGGAGGCCAACGGCGTCGAAGTACTGGGTGTCACCGACCACTCGATCTTCCATTCGATCTATTTCTTCGATCCGAACGGCCACCGGGTGGAGCTGGCCTGCCCCGACCCGGAAGAAGAGGCGCTGCTGCAAAAGCTCGACTCGGTGAAATGGGAAATGCTGGATGAATGGTCCAAGACCAAGAAGGCGCCCAAACATGCCGAGTGGCTGCACGCCAAGGAATTGAACAAGGCCTGATAGACTCAAACAGCCAAGGCAGCCCGGCGGGCTGCCTTCTCAGCACGGGAGACCGCCGATGGGCAGCACGATCCTTTATGACTACTGGCGCTCATCGGCCAGCTACCGGCTGCGCATCGCGCTGAACCTGGCCGGGATCGACTACACCGCGGTCCCAGTGGATCTGGTCAAGGGCGAGCACAAGAGTCGGGAGCATCTGGCCCGCAATCCGCAAGGATTCGTGCCGGTGCTGGAGATCGACGGGATGCGCCTGACCCAGTCGCTGGCGATCCTTGATTACCTGGATGAGACCCGCAGCCTTGGCCTGCTGCCCGCAGATCCCGGCCAGCGTGCCAGGGCACGGGCACTGGCGCATTCCGTCGCGGTTGACGTGCATCCGGTCTGCAACCTGCAAGTTGCCAAACACGCCACCGCGCTCAGCGGCGGCGCGGCGGATATGCCCAAAGCCTGGATGCAGCATTTCATCCACCCCGGCCTGCAGGCGTTTGAAACTCTGCTGAAAGGCTTCAGTCAGGCACCGTATTGCATCGGAGAAACCCCAGGCCTGGCTGATATCTGCCTGATGCCCCAGCTTTACAACGCCCGCCGCTGGGAGGCGGATTTTTCAGACTTGCCGCGGATCTGCGCGGTGGAGGCGGCCTGCGCCGCCAACCCTGCCTTTACCGCCGCCTACCCTGAACAGTCAGGCTGACCGGGCCGGGCGGCTTGCCGCTTCACTAGGACCGCAGCAGAACTTTGCTGGAATTCAGTGCCTGGGCAATCCGCTGGTAATGCAGCGCCACGTCGTTGTTGCCCTCCACCGAGCGCAGAAGCACTGTTGTGGTGTCTTCCAGAATGGCAAGCGCCTTGGCGTTGGTTTCAGCAACGGTCTCCGGTTTAACAGCCGAAACCGGACGGCGCTTAGTCTCGCTGTCAGCTTGAACAGTGATCCGCAAGCGCGGCTGGCTGTTGTCCCGGTTCTGGCGCGACAGGCCAGCCAGTTCAGCGGAGGCGGTGGCCAGCGCCTCGCGTGCAGCGGCATATTCGCCTTGCGCAGGCAGTTTCTTTACCAGTGCTTGCAGCTCCTTGGCCAGACAGTCTGTTCTGTAAGCCGTGCCAACGGCTTCACATGCAGCCGACGAGATACTTATCTGCGCGACCACAGCGCTGGTCACGGAGTTTGTGACAGACGCCGGACCTACAGAGGAAGGAGTACTGCTGCTTCTCACACCGTCCGCTTCCGCCGCATCACCACCTGTTTCTCCGATGCTGCTGTCTCCCCCGAACTGAGAAGGCGAAGGCGTGCCCCGAACCTGCGCCTTGTGCAGGTACAACGCGGCGTTTTCCTGCAACACTTCCCTGCCGTTGACTGCAGCGGCTTCAGCCAGCCCCGGTGCCAGCAACAGTGCGGCGAACAAGGGCATTTTGCGGACGGCCCTGGGTTTCCTGCTTTTCATTTTGTCCTCAATTTTCCGCCCGTTAGGAGCAAAGTTTTCTGAATCGCGGGCCTCTGATCCAGCCGGCCCGACAGGAGACGGCGCTCCTTACATCCCCAAGGGACCACCGGAAAGCCCGATAATGTGATCCGAAGTCAGCTCTGTGACACCAAGCAGCAGGATTTCAAAGTCGAGCTGATCTTCACTGCTGTCAAACGCAGAGATGAGCAACCCGTCATCATGACCATCAATGTAAATGTAAATATCCGGTAATGAACTTCCATTGGATGGCGTCAGTTCAAACTCGCCATCATCAAGCGTTACGGTGATATAGGCATCATCCGACGTGATGGTACTCAGGTCGATCAGGTCCTGCGTGCCGTCGAAATCCGTAACCACATCCCGCTGACCGTCGCCAGCCCGGCTTTGATCGAAGCTGGCGAAGACGAAAACATCTGCATCCGCTCCGCCGGTCAACGTATCTGATCCAAGGCCGCCATCCAAAGTGTCCGCCCCCTCATCACCGTACAGTGCGTCTACTCCGGCACCACCCATCACAAGGTCGTGTCCTGCCCCGCCTCGCAGTTCGTCGGCCCCGTCTTCTCCCCACAGACGGTCATTACCGCCGCCGCCGAGCACCGTGTCGTTTCCGTCGCCGCCTGACAGCGTGTCCGCCCCGATACCCCCCTGCAGTTCGTCATTGCCGGTGCCGCCCCACAAACGGTCATCGCCAAAGCCGCCGTCCAGAGTATCCGCGCCGTCGTTCCCGTACAGGAAATCAGCGCCATTTCCCCCCATCAGCTGATCATGTCCCGCACCGCCCTGCAGATAGTCAGCCCCGTCCCAGCCCCACAGCCGGTCATCTCCGCCGCCGCCGAGCACCGTGTCGTTTCCGTCACCGCCTGACAGCGTGTCCGCCCCGAGCCCGCCTTGCAATTCGTCATTGCCAGAGCCGCCCCACAGCTGGTCATCGCCCCAGCCGCCGTCCAGTGTGTCTGCACCTGCATCGCCGTACAGAAAGTCAGCCCCGCGGCCGCCAATGACCGCGTCGTGGCCATCGCCGCCATGCAACTGGTCAGCGCCGGCATCGCCCCACAAACCGTCATCGCCGCCGCCGCCGCGCATCAGGTCGCCGCCATCACCGCCTGAAAGTATGTCCGCGCCAATGCCGCCTTGCAGTTCGTCATCGCCGGTGCCGCCCGAGAGAAGGTCATCACCCCAGCCGCCGTCCAAAGTGTCTGCGCCGGCATCACCGTACAAGAAATCAGCTCCGGTTCCTCCGTAAATCAGGTCTCCGCCCGCTCCACCGTACTGCTGGTCAGATCCAGTCTCACCCCGCAGCGTGTCCTGCCCGTCATCTCCATAAAGGACATCATCTTCCAGGCCGCCCCAAATCGCATCCCCTTCAGATCCGCCATAAATGGTATCGGATCCGGTGCCGCCATAAAGCAGATCCTGGCCGCCATTACCCCTGATCAGATCCGCTCCGGATAGGCCGTAAAGGGTATCGTTCAGGTCAGAACCATAGAAAGTATCGGAGCCGCCGTAGAAAAGCAGCAGAAACTCATCTGAAGTGATGTTTGGATCTGCAACGACGGTGTTAGCATCAAGCGAAAGACCGGTAACAGAATAAGTAAGCTCTGTAACGCTATAGGGCTGGTACTGATAGTAGGACTCAATAGTGCCGTTCATCGAGAAACTGTTGTTCGGGCCAATAATCAGCTGGAACTCCGAACCCGCCGCAGCTCTGTATTCTGCACGAAAGCCATCGGCGCCTGTAAAAATAATCCTGCTGCTTGTCACCAGAAACTCTGCTTGAATTTCTGTACCGACAACAAAAGGTTCGTAAAAGGTGATCGTCGCCATGGCGGCCTCATCAAATTTTTGCAGGTGTATTAATCGCGGCCCGGGGCAACCCGCTGCTGACCAGACCTTTGGCTTTGGGAAAAATGGCAGGCAGTTGCCCCGCCATGCCAGAACAAGCTAACCCAAATTGCGCGCCATCTCCAGACCAGTGCCGCAAGGATTTTCTTACTACCGGGCAGAGATGCAAAAATGGCACCGCCTTGCACCTCTTACACTAAAATCTCTATGCCGTGCCGTTCGGTGAGCAGCATGCATCCAGACAAAATTTACGAACTGAGTTTCCCGCATGCTCCTTCTGAAACCATCTTGGCAGACACCCGTTTCCGAGCCCCGCCAAGCCAGATAGAGTATTGCACTGCAGTGTAACAGCATCCATTCAGTATTTGCATCGGCTCCAGGTTGTTTCAGCCGCTGCTGAAATGCTGATTTAACCGGCCTATGCCTCACGCTGGCCAATGCCGACGCCGAGATAGCACAGGCAATCAATTCTGTGCCCTCTGTCGAGCTTTAGGGGCTAGCCTGCTTGCTGGGTTCCTGCGAAACCTCCAGTGCCTCGGGTAACGCCCCCCGGACCAGTGAGCACAGCTCGTCTCCCTGCGAAAAAAAAGGTTAGCCGGGGCCCAGGCCGGCCACACAGCAAAGGCCGCAGCTAACGGCGCAACCGTCTGCCGCACGTTCATTTCAAAAGTGCCACCGCCTCCACCACCCGTTCTGCAGACAATAGTTTGGTGGAAATATTCGGCCCAACGGGAACTTAGCCCCACGTTCGCGACCTGTCCCGTAAATTTTCCATTCCATGATCCATGGTTCAGCGCTGCCGGAACACTCTCCAGATTGATCCCCAGAGGAACCATTGCCATGGCAATTTCCGACCGGATGCCAACAATTGCCTTATGCGTCCAGCGCAGGGAAACCAACGCTGCGATATCGCTTTCTGACAGCTCTTCCTGAAACGCTGCTATCAGCACATCCCCCTGGCTTATGACCGGAACACGCCAGGGCACTTCAGCCCTCCAGTAGTTAGCGGGCAGTTGCGACGCTGCGCTCCAATTTGCCTGAAGGGGTCTGAGCGTCACCTGTCACACCGGTCTTGCCCAGCGCCTGTGCCACTTCTGCGCGGATCCCGGTCAGCACGGATTGCGGCCCCAATCAGCCGGTAATATCCCCGGCAGGGGCGGAAAGCGCTTCCTGGGTGCACCTCAAAGGACCGCGCCATTGGCCTTGGCGAGGCGTACGCCGCTCCCCAACAGCGCGTTGCGAACGGCTGCAGCAATCGCAAGGGCCTCCGGAGTGTCGCCATGAAGGCATATGGTGTCGATCCGCGCGGGGATACGCTTGCCGCTGGCGGTGACAATGGCCTTTTCCTGGACCATCTCTACCATCCGCCGTGCGGCTTCCCCGGGATCATGAATTACTGCGCCAGACAGCCTGCGATCCACCAAAGTTGCATCGTCGTTGTATGCGCGGTCGGCAAAGATCTCGCACGCAGTGTTGCACCCCAGTTCCTGTGCTGCCTGCTGCTGGGCGGTTCCCGCCAGTACCATGACAATGATCTGCGGGTCCACCGACAGCGCTGCCTGATAACAGGTGCGCGCCATTGCCAGATCTTCCGAGGCCATATTGGCCAGTGCACCGTGCAGCTTCAGATGCCGCACTTCGCCGCCTGCAGCGCGCGCCATCGCCTGGGCCGCTCCGAGCTGATAGCGAACCATGTTCCCCAAGGTCTCATTCGGCACCGACATGCGGCGGCGGCCGAAGCCCTGCAGGTCGGGAAAGCCGGGATGAGCACCAATTCCAACATCCTTGGCCACTGCGTTCTTCATCGTCGCGGCCATCACGTCCGGATCACCAGCGTGAAATCCGCAAGCAATATTGGCCGAGGTCACAATATCCAGCAGCCCGGCATCATCACCCAGGGACCAGGTGCCGAAGCTTTCACCCATGTCTGCATTCAGATCGACAGTCCTGGTCATCTCATTTCCTCCAAGACATCATCTTCACCGGCAATTGCGCCGCTGATCAGCTGATAGGACAGCAGATTGGGCATGGTGCGCGGATCCCGGATCAGGGGAAGGCACAGACTGCGCAGGCGCTCACGCCGCTCCGCCTCGGCCTGTTCCAGCGCCACCGCTTCTTCCAGAGCAATGAATCGGAACTGCAGCGCCGCCCCTGCCGCCGCCTGCGCCAGCACGGGTAAGTCGCAAGGAAGCACGGTGCCGATCCGCGGATAGCCACCCGTGGTCTGGCATTCAGCCAGAAGCACATAAGGCGTGCCGTCGCCGGTCACCTGGATGTCACCGGGGGTAATCACTTCGGAGACAACTGTGCGCGCGCCTTCTGGACGAAAGCCTTCGCCATCGCTCTCCACCGGCACGCCCATCCGGTTGCCCCGCGCCCCGCGTTGGAAGACCGTCTGCTCAAACCGCTCCAGCTCGTTCTGCGGGAACAGCGCCGTCTGAAGGCTTGCCACCACCCGCACGGTGCCGCCTTCAAACCGGTCATCCGCTGCCAGCCCCAGTCCAGTGGTGCGGCCGCTGTCCAAGCCGGTTTCCAACCCGTCGCCTTCTGCCAGCAGCGAGCCGATGCCCGCCGCCAGATGCGCTGAACGCGCGCCCAGAATCTCCTGCGCCTGAAAGCCGCCGCCTACATGCAGATAGCCGTAGGTGCCGCTGCGTGCCGCGCCGATGGCCAGCCGCGTGCCCGCGGGAAGCAGGTGGCTGGCGTTCCAGGCCACGGCGGTGCCGTCAATGCTGGCCCGCATCGGTGCGCCGGTCAGCGCGATACGCAAATCGCTGTCCGCCTGGAACTCGCCACCCATACCGCCCATCTCAATCGCCGCCAGATCCGCATCCTGGCCCAAGAGCGCCGCGCCTTCGGCCAGCGCCAGCCGATCTGCCGCACCACCGCGCGAGACCCCGTATTCCAGCCAGCCAGGGCGGCCGCCGTCCTGAACGGTCACCCCCGGTCCGGCGCGCAGAACGGTCAATGTGCTGGTCATGTCAGCGCCTCCGCTTTGGCGCCGCCCAGCGGATCGCCGCGCAATCCCTGCAGGTCTTCCGGTGTCACCGGGGTAAACTGCACCTCGTCACCGGGCCGCAACAGGAACGGTTCCTCTGCATCCGGGCGGAACAGCCGCACCGCAGTCTGACCCGCGTGCATCCAGCCGGTGGGCGCAGCGACCGAGAACAGCACCAACTGCCGGATTGCCACCGCCAGCGCGCCTTCAGGAATGCGGGTGGTCAGCTGGGTCTGGCGCGGGATATCCCAGGCCTCGGGCAGCTCGCCCAGATAGGGCTGGCCGGGGGCAAAGCCGATGGTCTGCACCCTGACCCGCGCCGCCGACAGCGAGGCCACCGCCTCCGCTTCGGTCATCCCCGCGGCCTCTGCCGCCTGCGGCAGCTGCGGTGCCAGTTCGGTGCCGAACACCGCTGGAATCCGCCAAAGGCGGCGCTGGCGGGGCAGCGCTGCCGCGTACCAGTCGCGCTGCGCCAGCAGCTTCTCCAGCCGCGCCCGAAGGCCCGCATGGTCCAGATGCCGCAGATCGAACCGCACGTAGGCCGACACCAGCGAGGTTGAAACCTCCTCCACCCCATCCCAGCTTTCCTGCGCCAGGGCGGCGCGGAACGCCAGGGCGGCGCGGTTGGCCGGCTCGCTCAGGCGGCTGCCAAAGCTCACCAGCATCCCGTCCACCCCCACCGTGCGGATTTCGGGGGCGGCTGTTGCTGCGCTCACCTCAGCCATCACATCTGCTCCGGCAGGAAAGTCACAATGGACGGGAACAGCACGATCAGCACCAGCGCCACGACCATCAGGAAGAAGAACGGCAGCGCCGCTTTGGCCACGGTCAGAATATCCCGCCCTGTCAGCGATTGCAGCACAAACAGGTTGAACCCGACCGGCGGCGTGATCTGCGACATCTCCACCACGATCACCAGGAAGATGCCGAACCACAATGGATCAATGCCCGCCTCCAGCACCATCGGCATGATCACCGAGGCAGTCAGCACCACCACCGAAATCCCGTCGAGGAAGCAGCCCATGATCACAAAGAAGATGGTCAGCGCCGCCAGCAGGGTGAAGGTGGAGAGGTTCAGCGAGCCGATCCACTCTGCCAGGATACGCGGAATACCGGTAAAGCCCATCGCCACGGTCAGGAACGACGCCCCCGCCAGGATAAAGGCGATCATGCAGGAGGTGACGGTTGCCCCCATCAGCCCCTCGGTAAAGCTCTGCCGGGTCAGCGAGCCGGACTGCCACGAGAGGAGCAGCGCCAGCACCACGCCGACAGCCGCGGCATCGGTGGGAGAGGCAATGCCTGCATAGATCGAACCGATCACACCGCCGATCAGCAGCACCACCGGCAGCAGCCTGCGGGCGCGCTTCAGCTTCTCGCGGAAGGTGGCGGCGATGTCTTCGGTCGGCAGCTGGCTGCGGTTCAGCAGCGACCAGACCACCACATAGCCGACGAACAGACCAACTAGCAGCACGCCGGGCAGCACGCCCGCGACAAACAGACGGGCGATGGATTGCTCGGTCGCCACGCCATAGACGATCAGGATGATCGACGGCGGGATCAGCAGCCCCAGCGTGGCAGAGCCTGCCAGTGTGCCGATCACCAGCTTTTCGGGATAGCCGCGGCGGGCCAGCTCCGGGATCGACAGCTTGCCGATGGTGGCGGCGGTTGCCGCAGAGGAGCCCGACACCGCGGCAAAGATGCCGCAGGCAAAGACGTTCACATGCAGCAGCTGCCCCGGCAGCCGGTTCATCCAAGGCGACAGCCCGGTGAACATGTCCTCCGACAGGCGCGACCGGAACAGGATCTCGCCCATCCAGATGAACAGCGGCAGCGCCGCCAGCGCCCAGGAGTTGCTGTGGCCCCACATGGTGGTGGCCATCACCAGCCCCAGCGGCGCCTCGGTGAACAGCGCCATCGCGGCAATGCCCACCCCCAAGAGGGCAAAAGCCACCCACAGGCCGGCGCCCAGGAACAGGAACAGAAGGACCAGAAGAATGATGGAAAGCGCGGCAACCGACATGATGATCCCCTATTCGCTCAGAAGATTTTCGCCCTTGCCCTCCCAGGAGGGCAGCGCGCCGCGCAGCATCGAGATCAGCTCGTCCGCCAGCGCCAGGGTGAGGATCGCAAGGCCAAGCGCCACCGGCACCTGCGGCAGCCACAGTGGCACCGACACCATGCCTGCGCTGCGGTCGCCGAACTCCAGTGATTCCAGGAGCAACAGCCCCATAAACCAAGTTGCATAGCCGCTCATCAGCAGCGCCAGCAGGGTCACGCCCAGCTCCGCCGCGCGGTGTGCAACGGCAGGCAAACGGTTGGTCACCAGCGTCACCCGGATATGACCGCCCGCGCGCAGCGCATAGGCCAGCGCCAGAAAGGTCGAGGCGGCCAGGAAAAAGCCGGTGAAGTCCGCATAAGACGGGATCGTCAGGCCAACGCCGGTTCCGGTCAGCGCCACCGCGATCTTGTCAGCGAGGTTCAGGCAAACCTGCGCGAAAACCAGCGCCACGATGGCAACGATGAACAGTGCCGCCAGCCCGCCGGCCGCACGGTAGATGAAATCAAGCACAGCCCGCATGGCCGCTCCTCCTCCCCAGGAGACCGGACGCCGCTTCCGGCGTCCGGCCAAGGTCACGTTACTGCTGGTAGGCGTTCAGCAGGGCGGCACCGGTCTCCCCGGCCTCGCCTTTCCAGCTTTCCAGCATCTGCGCCCCAATCGCGCGCAGGCCTTCCATCAGCTCTTCCGACGGCTCGGACACGGTGATGCCGTTTTCCTTCAGCACCTCGATCTGACTGCTGGTCTCGGCCCGGCTCATCTCCCAACCGCGCGCCTCGGCCTCAGCCGCAGCTTCCAGAATGGCGGCCTGGGTGGCCTCGTCCAGACGGCGGAAGGCCCGCTTGTTCACCACCACGATGTTCTTCGGGATCCAGGCTTGGATGTCGGTGTAATGGGTCAGGAAGTCCCACGCCTTGGAGTTCACACCAGTGGACGGCGAGGTGATCATCGCCTCGACCCGGCCGGTGCTGAAGGCCTGCGGAATGTCCGGAACCTCAACTTGGGTCGGCGCCGCGCCCGCCAGGTTGGCGAACTGCTCCAGCGTCGCGTTGTAGGTACGGAACTTCAGTCCCGCCAGATCGCCGACACTGTTGATCTCCTTGGTGGTGTACAACCCCTGCGGCGGCCACGGTACCGCGTAGAGCGCCATCAGCCCCTGCTCGTCCAGCAGCCCGTCGATTACGCCCTTTTGCGCCGTCCAAAGGCGTTCGGCCTCTTCATAGCTGGTGGCCAGGAACGGCAGCGAGTCGGCGCCGAAAGCCGGGTTGTCATTGGCGAGCAGTGACAAGAAGAACTCACCCGCGGGCACCTGGCCGCTGCGCACCGCCTTGCTGATTTCAGGATGTTTAAACAGCGAGCCGGCCGAGTGGACCTTAATCTCAAGCCCGCCGC
The DNA here is from genome assembly GCF_001679925.1 of Leisingera sp. JC1. Lineage (GTDB taxonomy): Bacteria > Pseudomonadota > Alphaproteobacteria > Rhodobacterales > Rhodobacteraceae > Leisingera. The sequence continues at coordinate 124,060 of NZ_LYUZ01000057.1, forward strand.
CAGTAGCCTCAGAAACGTCTTCGGCAAACTCTGCGATGTTCTTGGTGTGGAACGTGGCGTCCGGGTAAGGGGTCGGCATGTCCCAGGTCGCCGCCTGTACCGAAACCGACAGCCCGGCAATCAGGACCGCTGCGCCGCCCAGCATACGCTTAATCTGCATTTTCTCCTCCCAATGCAATATATAAGTATTTTGTAGTCATTACGCTTACAATTTGTCAACGTAATGCAAGCGATCTCTCACCACCTTCTTGATCTCCTTGAAATCTTGTTCTTTTATCGTCAAATACAGGCAAAACACCGGGGTTTTACCGATATGGAAAGGGTGTTGAATGAGTGAAAAATTGCCAAAATCCCGCCGAATCGTCTCTTCACGCCATCTGGCCGAAGGCGAAGGCTGGGAGCTTTCGGAACTGGAATACGGCCTCATCGTGGCCTATAACGCCTTTTCACGCTGGATGATCCGCTGCATGACAGCAGCCGGGCAACCCAACCTCAGCGCGCTGGAAATCCTCATCCTTCACAACGTCAACCACCGCGGCAAGGACAAGCGCCTGTCCGACATCTGCTTCCTGCTCAACATTGAAGACAGCCACACAGTGAACTACGGGCTGCGCAAATTGCTGAAGGCCGGGCTGCTGGACTCGGAGAAACGCGGCAAGGAAGTATTCTATCGCACCTCGGCAGAGGGCGCGGACCTCTGCGCCGCCTACCGTGACATCCGCCGTCATTGCCTGCTGGATGGATTGGAAGCAGGTGAACTGCCAGGAAAGGACCTGCGCGAATTGGCCCGTAGCCTGCGCGCGCTTTCGGGGCACTATGACCAGGCCAGCCGCGCGGCGGCGTCTTTATAGGTCCGGACCCTTTAATTTAAGTGTTCGGCATTGTTCACCGGCAAAGAACAAGCGGTGACCGGCTCAAACTCAATCTGCTGGCACCGCACGATGCTGCCACGCTTTCCAACAGGGCATACATGGCGTAACGGCAAAGCCTTTCAGATTCCGGATTCTTACTTAAACGCCAGGCCGGCCGAATGTGCTGCAATCCACTCGAATACCAGATTGGGGCCGCGCAGGCGGCTAGAATAGTCACGCGACATCACATAGCCCGCGTCGCTGGCGACGACATCCCCGGTCACCTGCACCAGCCTGCCGTCAGCCAGCAGGTTGTCGATCAGACCCAGCCAGCCCAGCGCGATGCCATCACCAGCCACCGCCGACTGCACCACCATGTCGTAGTTGTTGAAGCTGATGTAGTTCTTGGAGCGTTCCCCCGCGATGCCAAGCCGATCGAACCAGCCTTGCCAGGTCTGCCATTCCGCCGAAGCCGGTTTTGAAAGGCTGAGAAGGTGGCAGTCCAGCAGATTGGCAGACGCGGCAATCGGGCCGTGAGCCCCAAGATAGGCAGGGCTGCTGACAGCCGTGACCCGCTCCTGCAGCAGCATAACATCGCCGTCCACCATACTGCTGCGCGGAGATACGTGGATCTTGATGTCGCAATCGTCGCCGTAATCGTCCGGCGGCGCCTGTGCCGCAAGGATCTGGATCTCGATTTCATCGCCCAGTTCAGCCCTCAAATGCGACAGCCGCGGCAGCAGCCAGAAGCTGGAAAAGGCAAAATCAGCGGAAATCCGCACTCTTGGCTTGGACTTCCGCTCCAGCAGCGAGGCCACGGAATTTCCCATCTGCGTCATTGCCGGACGGACAACATTGAGCAGCCGGACGCCCTCGTTCGTCAGCGACACGCCGCGGTGCTCGCGCTTGAACAGGGCAATGCCCAGTTCCGTTTCCAGCCCCTTGATTTTCTGGGATACAGCAGACTGCGTCAGCCCCAGCGCCTCGGCGGCGCCGGTGAAGTTGCCATGCCGGGCCACCAGGTCGAAAGTGTGCAGCGCGACCAGGTTGTAGCTCAGCTTCCTATTAATACTGCTAATGTCGCTCATAAAATATTGCCTACTGCAAAAGGGAAAATTTTTATAACAAAAAATGCCCTGCGTAAGTTCTGCTAAGGCCGCAGCCCCGGCGGCACCTCCAGGCAGATCAAAAAAAGACAGGGACACTGCATGTCAATTAAACCTCCTTTAACGGATCTGCCGATCGGCACGTCCGACAGCGGATTTTACCGGGGCTTCAGCCAGATCGTCACCATTTCATCAAAGCTGATGATCGGCGGGCTGGTGGTCTGGGCGATTGCCTTCCCGGAACAGTCGGGCGCAGTCTTGAACTCGATCAACGGCTTCATCCTCGCCTCCTTCGGCGCCTGGTATATCTGGACCGTGGCGCTGTTCGTTCTATGCTGCATTGCGCTGGCGATCTGGCCAACAGCAGGGCGGCTCAAACTGGGCCAGCAGGGCGACGCGCCGGAGTTTTCCAACTTCTCCTGGTTCTCGATGATGTTCGGCGCAGGTATCGGGGTCGGCATGCTGACCTGGGCGGTCGCCGAGCCGATCTATCACTGGAACAACAACCCGGAAGTGATCCAGGGGCTGACGACTGGCGGCACCGCCGACAATATCCGCATGGCGTATAAATGGTCGTTCCTGCACTGGGGCCTGGGCGCCTGGGCTTGCTATGCCATCGCCGGACTGGCGCTGGGGTTCTTCAGCTACCGCCGCGGCCTGCCGCTGACCATGCGCTCTTCGCTGACACCGCTGTTCGGCACCCGCCTCTCCGGCTCTATCGGCCACCTGGTGGATATCGTCGCCGTGGTTGCCACTATTCTCGGCGTGGCGCAGACCCTGGGTTTCGGGGTGGAACAGTTTGTCTCCGGCCTCACCCGGATCGGCATCACCGGTCTGACCAATGAGGCGGGCACCGCCAACACCGCCGGCGTGCTGGTTGCTATTGTGGTGATCATGGCCGCCTCCACCGCCTCGGCGCTTTCGGGGGTCGGCAAGGGCATCAAATGGCTGTCCAACCTGAACATGGTGCTAAGCATCGCGCTGCTAAGCTTTTTTCTGCTGTTCGGCTCCACCTTCTTTGGCCTGCAGGCATTGCTGGTCGGCCTGTGGGACTACCTGGCGGCGCTGCCGGACATGAGCTTCCGCGTCTGGGCCGGTGACGGCAACCCGGACAGCGTCGCCTCCAAGCTGGAAAGCTGGCAAGGCGGCTGGTCGGTGTTCTACTGGGCATGGTGGATTGCCTTTGCGCCCTTTGTCGGCCTGTTCCTGGCCCGCATCTCCAAGGGCCGCACTATCCGCGAGTTCGTGCTCGGCGCGATGATCGTGCCGTCACTGATGTGCTTTGTCTGGTTCACCTGGGCCGGCGGCACTGCCATCGACCTGGAACTGAACGGCGGCGCAAGCGGCCAGATCTCCGGCGCACCGGATGGCGACAAGATCTTTGCCATGGTGCAATACATGCTGTCACCGTGGCTGGGCTGGGCGATGTCGGTGATGATCGTGGTTCTGCTGATGACCTATCTTGTGACCACTGCGGACAGCGCCGTGCTGATCGTCAACACCATCAACGCCGCCGGCGACGAAGGCCCCAAGGCCCGCCCGCATATCCTGTTCTGGGGGGCAGCGCTCGGGGCGATGGTCACCGCGCTGCTGCTGGTCGGCGGCCTGAAGGCGATCCAGACCGCGATGGTGATCGGCGCCCTGCCCTTCTCGGTGGTGATGGTGCTGCAATGCGCAGCACTGATCAAGGCGATCTACAACGACGGCCGCCGCGCGCAGGCGGGTGTAGCCACCACTGTAACCCAGGAGCCCGCTGAATAATGAATCTCCCCGGGGGCGGCGGCCGGCGGGCAGGGCTGCCGTTCCATTCCCAAGACCTCTGCCCGCACCTTTTCGTGCGCCGCACACAGCAAAAAAGGAAGCAAAATGACCAAATACTACAACAGGGAAACCCTTCACCCTGCGGCTCTGATGCACGCAGAGGAGGCGGCGCAAGGCAAGCTGGACCGACGCGAATTCCTGAGCCGGGCAACCGCGCTGGGGGTCACTGCCTCTGCCGCCTACGGGATGATCGGCCTCAGCCAGCCAGTTCAAGCCGCCGCCAATGCGCAGGAAGGCGGCACCATCCGCATCCAGCAGGTCGTGCGCGCGCTGCTCGATCCGCCGCTGTTCAACTGGCCGCAGCTGGGCAACCTGGTGCGTGGCTACCTGGAATACTTGGTGCAATACAACGCCGACGGCACCTTTGAGCCCCGGCTTCTGGAAAGCTGGGAAGTCAACGAAGACGCCACAGAATATCTGCTGCACATCCGCCCCGGCGTGAACTGGAACGACGGCCGAGGCACCCTGACCTCCAAGGATGTCGCATATAACTTTGCCCGCTGGTGTGACGGCAAATGGGAAGGCAACTCGATGGCGGCCCGCATGGGCTCCCTGCAGAACGAGGCCGGCGACGGCCCGGCTGAGGGCGCGCTGGAGATCATTGATGATCTGACCCTTAAACTGAAACTGACCCGTCCGGACATCACCATCATCCCGGCGGTCACTGAATATCCCGCCGCCATCGTGCCTGACGGCTGGTCGGGTGATCCCGGCGCCGACCCGGTGGGCACCGGGCCATACAAGCTGGTCGAATACGAAGTCGGCGTGAAGGTGGCGCTGGAGAAGAACACCGACCACGAATGGTGGGGCGAAGGCGCCTATCTGGACCGCATCGAATTCATTGACTTCGGCACCGACGCATCGACCCATCTCTCTGCCGCGGAAGCCGAGGAAATCGACATGACCTATGAGACCGTGGGTGAATATGTCGACATCTTCACCTCTATCGGCTGGAATGTCAGCGAGTCCGTTTCCGCCAATACCCTGGTGCTGCGCACCAACCGCGACGCAATTGTAGACGGGGCAACCCCCTATGCCGACGCCCGTGTCCGCCGCGCCCTGGCGCTGGCCTGCGACAACGCGGTGCTGCTGGAACTGGGCTATGACGGCCGCGGCACCCTGGCCGAGAACCATCACGTCTGCCCGATCCACCCGGAATACGCCGATATCGGCGCGCCTGTCCGCGACGCCGAAGCCGCGCGCCAGCTGATGGAAGAGGCCGGGATGCTCGATTTCGAGCACGAGCTGATCTCCATCGACGACGACTGGCGGCGCAACACAACGGACGCGCTGGCAGCGCAGATGCGCGATGCAGGATTGCAGGTCAAACGCACGGTGCTGCCTGGCAACACCTTCTGGAACGACTGGGACAAATACCCGTTCAGCTCCACCGACTGGGGTCACCGCCCGCTGGGAGTGCAGGTGCTGACGCTGGCCTACAAGACTGGGGTGGCCTGGAATGAGACCGGCCTCGCCAGCGCCGAGTTCGACAGCATGCTCGAAGCCGCTTCAGCGATTGCCGACGCCGATACCCGCCGCGGGCATATGGAGAAGATCGAGCAGTTCATGCGTGAGGACGGCACCATCATTCAGCCCTACTGGCGCTCGCTGTACCGCCATGCGCGGCCTGGCATTATCGGTGCCGAGAGCCATCCGATCAATGAAATCCACGTGCACAAGCTGGCTCTTGAAGCCTGACCACAGCGTATAACCATTGCCGCGAGGACAGGTAAGCGCGCACCAGAATTGGTGCGCGCTTCTTGTCAATTTGAGCGTCATTCCACAAAGGAAAGCCCTTCATCACCACCTGAAACTTCGCAACGCAAGACAATGCTTCAAGACGCTTTTCATTGGCGCCAAACTCATGCCTGCAGCATCCAACCAGGGAAATTCAGGCAGAGGATTGCTTTCTGAACTGGCTGGGGGTGGCTCCCTCCTGCTGCCGGAAGGCGCGCTCGAATGCTGATACCTCGGAATAGCCCAGCCTTTCGGAGATGTCATGAAGCTGCGCGCCCGGAGCCAGCAGCATGCGCTTGGCAATCTCCATACGGCAGCCGGCCAGCAGACGGGAGAACTTCTGCCCTTCATCTTCCAGCCGGCGCCGCAGAGTACGGCGCGACATCCCCAAGGCGGCGGCGATGGCGGTCTGCTCAAAGCTCTCGCGGCCGATCCGCATCAGCAACTCGCGGCGCACCCGCACCGTGACTGGCGCCTCCCGCTCGCTTTGACGGGCGGTACGGACAATCGATTGCGAGGCGGACTTGAACCCAGGGTTTTCGCGGTCCGACAGTGGCAGATCGAGAAGACCCGACGAAAACACCAGCGTGTTCGAGGGCGCCGCATACTGTACCGGACAGCGCGGCCCCGCGGCGCTGCGGCTGTGCAGCGCGCTTGATTCGTGCTCCAGCGACAGCAGGTCGGGCCGCCAGTCCGGGCCGGTGGCGGAGCGGATCAGGCTGTGGAACACCGACAGCGTCAGCTCCGCATCCTGCTGCCGCGGCCAGATGCGGGTGTCGAGGATCCGGTAGGTCAGCCGCGCCTTGTCCCCGTCGACCGTCAGCCGCAGCTCCGAGTCGCTTTGCACCATCGGAAAGGCATTGCGGAATAGCGCCAGCGCCGCCCCCAACGTTGGCGCCTGCAGAATATATTCCCCAAGCGTGCCAAGGTTTTGCAGGTTGAATACTGAACCCACGCGCCAGCCGAAATCGGGGAGGTTCAGCTGCTCTGAGGCATGCTCGCAGAAGTCCACGAATTTCTTCAGGCCAATCTCGCCATCCAGGTCCTGCGGGCGGATCCCCGCGTTGCGGGAAATCGAGGCGGAATCGCCGTTCATAAACTCCACCGCCCGCAGCGGGTCGTTCAATGTGGAGGCGGAAATCCGGGGCTGATAGGTGTGTGGCATCGCGCAGTTCCTCAGGATTGCGCCAGAATACCGTAAAAATCCTCTATTCCAGAAAAATTGCTGCAACGGGGGCCTAAGCGGCCGATTCTGTCCGAAAATGTCGGGTTGTTGTCCGGAAGTGTCCGCCACAAGGGACGGCCGGCCGGGGCACCTTGGTCAAATGGCACCTCAAACAGGCACCTTTGATATCGCGATTGCAGGCGGCGGCCCGGCCGGGTCGGTGGCCGCAATTTTGCTGGCGCGGGCCGGGTTCAGCGTGGCGATGGCAACTCTGCCGCCTCACGCGCCGCGGTTCGAGGGCCTTTCCGGCCGTGTAGCTGCGATCCTGGCGCGGCACGGGCTGCCGCTGGCTGGGGTCGGCCCGGCGGCGCAGCGGCATGTCAGCTGGGGCGCGTTCCAGGGCGGGCAGAACAGCGAGCATCTGGCCGACCGGAGCGCCTTTGACACCGGGCTGCTGGAGGCGGCGCGGGCCGAGGGTGTCAGCCTTGTTTATGCCTCTGTGTCCAGCGTGCGGCCCGATGCTGGTAAAATCCGGCTGGCCGATGGCACGTGCCTGTCTGCCCGGCTTCTGTTCGAGGCCCGAGGCCGCCGTGCGCCGCGCCAATCCACGGAAATGCAGCGGACTGAACTGGCCGGGCCGGACACGATTTCAGTTGCCGGATTTGTACCTCCGCAGGCGGGAGATATGGAAACACCGCGGATCGAGGCGCGGCCCGATGGCTGGCTCTGGTCGGTTCCTATGGACCGCGACCGGCTGTGGCTGCAGGCGGTGGGCGCTGCGGATTCACTGGGCCAAACGGGCGGGAAAACGGCTGTGGCAGCGCTGTGGCAGACGGTTATGGGAGAGACCCCGATGCCCCGCCGCCCCGTTGTTCATGCGATTGTGCCGCGGCTGGCGGCACCGGATCTGAACCCGCGCTGCCCGCGCCTCGGGGATGCGGCGGTGGCGCTGGATCCCTTGTCAGGGCACGGGATGTTCTGGGCGGTGTCCTCGGCGCTGATGGCGGTGCCCATCGCGCGGGCGCTCTTATCCGGGGAGGCAGAGTTGGCTCGCGACTTTTACCGCAACCGGGTGGCAGAGACCTTTTGGCGTCAGGCCCGCGTGGGGCGCGATTTCTACCGCGAGGCCGGACTGAAAACAAAGTTCTGGCAAGAGCGCGCGGCATGGCCAGACGATGTCCCGGCCCATGCTCCGGACATTCGCCCTCACACCGCGATGCGGGTTGTCGTGCAGGACGGGCATCTGTCGCGGCGCGAGGTGCTGATCACCCGGGACGCACCCGGCGGCGCGGCTTTTGCTGCCGGGCAAGAGATCGTGCCGTTGCTACGCCGCCTGAACGGCCAGCCGCTGCCGGATGCGGCCCGCTTTCACAGCACGGTTCTGCCCGAGGCGCCGCCGCAGGCGGCACAGGCGATCCATCAATGGCTTTTGTCACAAGGCTTCACCGAGGGGGCGCAGATCCCCTGGGACACTGCAAACAGGGAGACTGATCCATGCAACTACAATCCCGCGGCCTGACAGCTGCACTTCTGATATCAGTGGCGGGCGCCATGCCTGCGCTGGCCAGTGAGGAGCTGCTGCAGAATATATGCTCCAGCTGCCACACGGCAGAGGAAAACGGGCTGAGCCGGATCAGCGGCCAGCGCAAGACGCCTGAAGGCTGGATGATGACTATCGTCCGGATGCAGCAGGCGCATGGTCTGGACATCAGCGCCGGGGACCGCCGCGCCATCGTGCAGCATCTGGCGGATACCCAAGGATTGGCACCGTCCGAGGCCGCGCCCTACCGCTACGCGCTTGAGAAGGATCCAAACGCGCAGGAGAGCTTCGACGAGCCTTTCGCCTCGATGTGCTCACGCTGCCATACCGGCGCACGGGGGGTGCTGCAGAATCGCACTGCGGAGGAATGGGAACTGCACATGGATTTCCATGTCGGCCATTTTCCGACCATTGAATACCAGGCGCTTGGCCGCGACCGGGAGTGGTACAAGATCGCCCGGACCGAGATTGCGGGCTATCTGGCGGAGCGGAATCCGCTGGAAACCGCCGCCTGGGCGGACTGGCAGGCGGCAGACAAGCAGCCGGTGGCGGGCGACTGGGTCGTGATGACCGACCTGCCCGGCGTTGGCGAGGCCTATGGCCGGCTGACGGTCAGCGGCGAGGCGTCCCCCTATCAGGTCAGCGGCGAGTTTATGATGGCGGATGGCACCACCCATCCCGCGTCCGGCCAGATGAACCTGTACACTGGGTATGAATGGCGCGCCAATCTGGACATCGGCGGCACCGCATACCGCCAGGTGCTGGCACTGTCGGAGGATGGCAACAGCCTGCAAGGCCGCCAGTTCGACCGCAGCAACGATGCCCTTGGCGCGCCGCTGAGCGGTGTGCGGGAGGGGTCTGGCAGCGTCATCCTTGGCACAGTTCCCTCGGCCGTACCAGCAGGCGAGGCGCAGGTACAGGTGGTTGGCACCGGGCTGGACGGGCTGGACGCCTCTGCCGGTGAGGCCACGGCGAACGCCTTTGGCGCTGCGCTGTCGCTGGCGGCGGAGGGCAACGGCGCTGTCACCTTCAGCGCGGGCGGGGCCCAGGGGCAGATCGCCCATTACACCTCTGTCGACAGCCTGCGGGTGGAGCCTGAGTTCACTATCGCCCGCGTGGGCGGAGGCAGCGAGGAAGGCCCGGCAGCGGTGCCTGCCTATTTCAACGCGGTCGGCATGTGGAACGGCCCTGACGGCGAGGCCGGGACCGAGGATGACGTGCGCATCGGCCGGGTCGAGGCGCAATGGACCGTGGCCAATGCGCATGAGCACGCAGCCCATATGAAGGACACTGAATTTGCAGGCGAAATGCAGTCAAACGGCATCTTCCTGCCCGCAGTTGCCGGCCCCAACCCGGACCGCCCCTTTAGCGCCAACAATGCGGGCGAGCTGACCGTGCAGGCAGAGGCGATGGGCCAGCAGGCGGAGGCGATGCTGATCGTCACCGTGCAGCGCTTCATCGACCCGCCGATCCGCTGAGACAGGGGAGAGAGACCATGAAAGACTTTCACTATCAACCGGCCAATGCGCACCGGGTTGAGGTCGAGGGGCGGGAGGTTCTGTTCCATGTGCCGACCACCTCGATCTTTGAGATGGACGGGGTGGACCGGGATATCCTCGACTATGCCGCGCAGGAGCAGGCGTTCTCGATGGATGAATTCGAGGCGCGGTTTGCGGCCAAGGACGCGGCGGCGCGGCTGGATGGGCTGGTGCGGCTGGATATCGTCAACGACGGCCGCCCGCTGCAGCCGGAACGGCCGCCGATCGAGATCGAGACCTTTCCGCTGACCACCATCGTGCTGAACGTCAACACCGGTTGCAACCTGGCCTGTTCCTATTGCTACAAGGAGGATCTGGCGATCCCGTCCAAGGGCCAGAAAATGGCCTTTGACACCGCGCGGAAGTCGGCAGAGATGCTGCTGGCCGAAAATCCGGACCGGGACAGCTATAACATTGTGTTCTTCGGCGGTGAGCCGCTGTCGAACCTGCCCTTGATCCGGCAGGTGGTGGACTGGGCCGAACCGCACTTTGCGGCGCTTGGCAAAGAGGTGAACTTCAGCCTCACCACCAACGCGACACTGCTGAACGAGCCCTTGATCGATTGGCTGGACGCGCACCGCTTTGGCCTGACAGTTTCCATCGACGGGCCGAAGGCGCAGCACGACTTGAACCGTAAGACGGTAGGCGGCAAGGGCACCTATGACACCGTGGCCGCCAAGGCGCGGCTGCTGCTGTCGCGGTACACATCGAAACCGGTCGGCGCCCGCGTCACCCTGACCGCAGGCATCACCAACATCGTGGAGATCTGGGACCATCTGAAGAACGACATCGGCTTTGCCGAGGTCGGTTTTTCTCCGGTCACATCAGGGGAAATGGATGCCTTCAACCTCAACGGTGCCGAACTTTTGGAGGTGTTCGAGGGGATGAAAACCCTCGGCAGGATCTATGTCGAGGCAGCGCTGGAGGGCCGTAACATCGGCTTTTCCAACATGCATCAGATGATGAACGACCTCTATGAGGGGCGCTCAAAGGCGCTCCCTTGCGGCGCCGGTGTGGGCATGCTGGCGGTCAACCACGATGGCGCGCTGAACCTGTGCCACCGGTTCACCGGATCGGAAATGGACCAGTTCGGCTCCGTCGACGAAGGCATCAAGCGCAAGGAGCTGTCGGGCTTCATCAAGGCGCGCTCCGACCGCACCGAGAAGGGCTGCGCCACCTGCAGGATCCGCAACCTCTGCGCGGGCGGCTGCTATCACGAGAGCTACGCCCATTTCAGCGATCCGATGATGCCGACCTATCACTACTGCGACCTGATGCGCGACTGGATCGACTTTGGCGTCGCCGCCTATGCCCGGCTGATCGCCCAGGCGCCGCAGTTCTTTCACCACCATGTTGCGCCGAGGAGGGCGTTTGGAAAATGAAACCGCTCAATCAGAAAGCCGAACGCGTTCAGCAGGCCGCTGCCGAAGGCCAGATGGACGAGGTCCGCGCGATGCAGACCGTGACCGCAGGCTGTGCCACCACATTCGACCCGGGCTGGGAGGTCGACCCCTTTGGCGGCCTGGCTGCGTTGTGCCAACCGATGGAGGCGGACCTTTACGGCTGCTCCGACCCCTGCTGGTGGCCCGCCCAGGTGCCCGACATCATGGTCAATCACCAGAACTGGGACGAAGGCGCGCCCAATGCCGCCAAGGACTGGCGGGCGCTTGGCGCCACCTATCCCACCGACGCCGAAACCTGAGGAGACCCGCATTATGAAATCCGCGCTTTTTGCTGCTGCCGCGTTTTGCGCGTCAGCCCTGCCGCTGGCCGCTGGCGACCTTCTGGTGACGGTCGCCCGGCCCTCCAACCTCTATGTCTTTGATGCCGAGGACCGCTCAGTCAAAGCCGACTGCGATCTGGGGGCGAATGTGACGCCCGGCGTTATTGCGATGTCGCCGGACAACCGCATCGCCTACGTGCTGCTGAACCACTGGCAGGACGTGGTCGGGGTCGATATCGAGACCTGCGAAAAGGTGTTCCACGCTGCCCAGTCCGAAGGTGACGTGACCCGCCGCTCGCTGGCCTCGCTGGCGGTGTCCAAGGACGGCAGCCAGATCTACACGGTGCGCAATCCGGTGCGCAAACTGACAGACCGGTACGAGGTGATGCAGCCGGAGTTTGCTGTCTATGACACCGCCGCCGGGCTGGAGGCGGAACCCGCCGCGACATTTGAGGCGCCGCGACGCTCCACCCTTATGGCGAGCGGCCGCAACGGGCAGGTCTATGTCGCAGGGCATGAGATCTACCGGGTGGATCCCTCCAACGGCAAAACCGAGGTGGCGATTGCCAACGCCAGCTGGGACCGCCCCACCTACAGTCCGCCGGATGTGCTGGCCTTCTGGCCGACCGGCAGCCAGAACGACGAGATGCTGCTGATGTACACAGCGGCGGTCTTTACCGATGAGGCCCAGCAGGAGATGGCGGATTTCGTCTGGGGCTACCAGTCGGTTGATCTGACCAGCGGAGAGACCGAGATCGCTGATTTTGCCTCTTTCGAGGTACTGATGTTCTCGGCTGTGCGCAGTGCGGTGGACCCCAAACACCTCTATGGCGTCTATACCCAGCTGTCCAAGCACAACCTGGAAACCCAGGAACTGGTCAAGCGGGTGGATCTGCCGCACACCTATTACGTCATCAATGTCTCCAGCGACGGGAAGGAAATCTATGTCGCGGGCACCAATGACGACATTGGCATCTATGACAGCGAGACGCTGGAACGCACCGGAGAGATCCGGATGCCCTCCGGCGGCGACATGTCAGTCTCGACCCTGCACGTCGTGCCGCAGGGATGACCGGGCCTGCCGCCAAACTCTCCCCCCAGCCGGGCAGCCCTGCTGCTGCCCGCGCCTGGCCGCGCCTGCCTTCAAGTGCTGGCGCGGCGCTTTTTACACCCGCTACCGCAGCCTGGCTTCTGCCGCTCTTAAGCCCGCACCGGCGGCGGCTGGCGGTGCTGCTGCTGATCAGTTTTGCCGCCGCCGCGCTTGGATTGCTGCCGCCCTATATCAGCAAGCTAGTGATCGACCGCGGATTGATGGCGGGGGATGCCTCACAGCTGCTGGTCTGGTCGCTCGCGCTGTTTGCAGTCGGCCTGCTGGCCACCGGCACCGGAATGCTGAGCAACATCCTGCATATGCGCGCCTCGATCCGGATGCTGGCTCGAATGCGGCAGAGGCTGCTGTCGCGGCTGGCTGCCAAGCCTGTCGGCTGGTTTGGCACCCAGCGCGCGGGTGAACTGCTGGCGCGGATTGATGGTGACGCCGCGGAGGTGCAGAAGTTTGCTTTCAACGCAGTGCTGGGCGGTTCCTCAGCGCTGATCCGGCTGCTGGGCGGCTCGGCGATGCTGATGGTGTTGGACTGGCGGCTGGGTCTGCTGACGGCCATGCTGGCACCGGCGGAGCTGGCTTTTCTAGTATGGGCGCGGCCCCGGACCGAGCGCCACGCCGCGGTGGTACGCGAGATGCAGGGGCGGTACAGCGCGGGGCTGTCGGAAACCCTGTTCGGTCTGCCCGCACTGCAGGCCGCCCGCGGTACCGGATGGGCTCAGCGGCGCAGCCTGCGCGATCATGCCGGGCTGAACCAGCGCCTGATTGCCCAGAACCTGTGGGGCGAGTTCACCCGAGCGGTGCCAGTGCTGCTGTCGGCCCTGACCCGGTCTGCGACCTTTCTGGCGGGCGGGCTGATGGTGATCCGGGGCGAGTGGCCATTGGGCTCGCTGATCGCCTTTATCGCCTATATGGGATTTATGACCGGGCCAATGCAGTCTCTGCTGGGATTGTGGCACGCACAGGCGCGGGTCAAGGTGGCCGCGGCACGGCTGGATGCGGTGATGCAATCACCCTCTGCCCCTTCTAACCGTTTCTCTCCTGCCGGCTATGTTCTGCAATTAGACAACGTAACCGTTTCCCGCGGCAACACCCCTCCTCTGGGTCCGCTCACCCTGAGCATTCCCGAGGGTGCCAGAGTGGCTCTGAAGGGGGCCAGCGGTTCGGGCAAGACGTCGCTTCTGGCTGTACTATGCGGGCGGGCACAGCCCTTGGCCGGACATGTGTCTCTGGGCGGCGCGGACTTGCGCCTGCTGGGCGGGGACAGCCTGCCTGACCGTGTAGCCCATGCCGGGCAGCGGCCCTTCACTGTGCGGGCCAGTCTGCGCGGCAACCTGTTCCAAAGCCGCGCCTTCTGGGCCAAGCCTGAGAATGAAGCGCGGGTGTGGCAGCTGCTGGAGCTGTTCGGCATGGCGGACAGGTTCCGCGGGCCTGAAGGCCTTGACACAATGCTGGGCGAAAGCGGGCTGACACTGTCAGGCGGTGAACGCCAGCGGCTGTGCTTGCTGCGGGCGCTGCTGACGCCGTTTGATATCCTGATCCTGGATGAGGCGCTGTCGGAGGTGGATCCTGCCACTGCAACTCGGATCCTGGCCTTTATCGATGAGGCCTTTCCCCGCGCCACCCGCATCCTGACTGCGCACGGCGGTGCGGCGGCGAGCGGGAAATGCGACATGGTGATCGACCTGGCAGAGGTGACGACATGAAACGCGCCCCGTTGATAGCGCTGATTGACGGGCCGCTGGCTGCGGATGCTCCGGGCTTCGCAAGCCGCGCGGATATCTGCGCCATGCACCCGAAAGCGGCAGAAAGCCCGGCGGCGCTGCATGCCAGCAGCATGGCCGCTGCCATCCACGCAAATGCGCCAGGCGCGCGGATCCTAGGGCTCAGCATCTTTGCGGGCCGCTTGTCCACCACTCTTGCCAGCGTGGCGGAGGCGTTGCGCCGGGCTGCGGAGTCGGAAGCGGAGATCGTTCATTGTTCCTTTGGTCATTGTAAGTCCAGTCCGCTGATGGATGAGGCGGCAGCTGCGGTTCTGGGAGCAGGAAAGCTGCTGGTCGCCTCTGCCCCGGCGCGTGGCGCGCCGGTTTATCCGGCGGGGTGCGCGGGCGTGGTATCAGTGCAAGGCGATGCCCGCTGCAACAGCAGCCAATGGTCACTATTGAACTTGCCCGGCGCACAATACGGCGCCTGTCCGGTCACCCCTGGCGTGCCGGTCCGGGGTGCCAGCCTGGCAGCGGCGCATTTCACCGGGCTGCTGGCCCGGGCCTGCATGAGCGGCGGCATTGAGAACATGCTGCAATACCCGTCCTTCACCGGCCGGGAACGCATCGGGACAGGAGGCCCGCAGGCCGCATGATCTGCTTTGACAACTGGAACAGCACGCTGCGTGCCAATTGCGGCCACTATTATGCGACCCCGGACCGGGCCTCAGGAAATTGGGCGGGATCGTTTGACCTTCACCGGCGCAGCGGCATTGATGTGGCCGAAATCCGCTGCCCGCCGGCCCGGATAGAGCGCACCCGCAAGGGCATACTGCGTGACGATCAGGAGCATTTCTTTTTGCTGCACCAGTTGGAGGGTGAAACCAGCATCCATCATGCAGGCTGCGAAACGCTGCTGATGCCCGGCGAATTTCTTCTTCTCGATTCCACGCGCGCGGCAGAACTGAGCATAACCGGCCAACCTGCCGCCTTCCTGTCGGCACACCTGCCGCGGGCGCTGGTGCTGGAGACACGCCGGGAGATGCCAGCGGCAGGCCGCAAGATCAACTCAGCGCATCCGCTGCACGCCAGCCTGTGCGGGTTGCTGGACGCAGGCGGCACTGATGACAACGCAGGTTACATTTTTGAACTGGTGCCTCTGGCCTTCACCAATAGAACGCGGCCGGGTGTCGGCAGCTTGGGCGCCCGCAAGCACAGGTTCCGGCTGGTGCGCGAGACGCTGGAGCTGCTGAGCGCCGACCCGAGGCTGACGCTGGACACGCTGGCCATCCGCTGCGGGTTGTCGCGGCGCCAGCTGCAGCGGGAGTTTCAGGAGCATGGTACCACCTTTACCGACTGCTTGACCCGCGCAAGGCTTGCAGTGGTGGCGGCCAAGCTGCGCCACGCGGCGCGGCAGGACCTCCGGGTTCCGATTGCCCAGATCGCTTATGGCGCAGGGTTCGGCGACATCTCCCATTTCAACCGCGTCTTCCGCCAGCAATTGGGCTGTTCGCCCCGCAGCTACCTCAGCACCTGCAAACTCAGCGGATTTTTGGCGCAGGACGCAAACTCTTTGTCACCGGTGCCCAAGACCGCGTCGCCGGGCCGTGCTTGTCTTTTTCAATCAAACCCGGCTGACGGATAAACAGGGAGAACGGCAATGGACTACCGGATGCTCATCAACGGCGAACAGGTTTCGGCGGAGCGCATGATTGAGGTGATCAACCCGGCAACAGAGGAGGTTTTTGCCCGTGTGCCGCATGCCTCCGAGGCCCAGATGGAGCAGGCGGTGGCCGCCGCAAAGGCGGCACAGAAGGCCTGGGCGGAAACCCCGATGGCTGAACGCCGCGCCAAGGTCGAGGCGCTGGCCGCCGCCATCGGCGAGGAAGCGGATGAGCTGGCGCGGCTGATCACGATGGAGCAAGGCAAGCCGCTGCCTGAAGCCCAGGGAGAAGTTGCCTGGTCGCAGGGCTATCTCGCGCATACCGCCACACTGGAGCTGCCGGACCGCGTGATTCAGGATGACGCCGAGTTTCGGATCGAAACCCGGCACAAGCCCCTTGGCGTGGTGGCGGGCATCATCGCCTGGAACTTCCCGCTTTTGCTCTGCTGCTGGAAGATCGGCCCGGCGTTGATGGCGGGTAATGCCATTGTGCTGAAACCCGCGCCCACCACTCCGGTTGCCGCCCTGAAGCTGGGCGAGATCTGCAGCCGGATCTTCCCGGCTGGGCTGGTCAACGTTATCACAGATGCCAATGACCTGGGTCCCAAGCTGACTGCGCATCCGGATGTCGCCAAGATCGGCTTCACCGGCTCGTCGGAGACCGGAAAGCGGATCATGGCCAGCGCCGCTGCCACCATGAAGCGGGTGACGCTGGAGATGGGCGGGAACGACCCCGCCATCGTGCTGCCTGACGTGGACGTGAAAGCGGCTGCGGAAAAGGTCTATGGCGGGGCGTTCCTCAATGCAGGCCAGGTCTGCCTGGCGGTGAAACGCGCCTATGTCCATAGCGACATTTACGACGAGTTCTGCGCAGAACTGGCCGCCCTCGCCGAACAGGCGGTTGTCGATGACGGCATGAAGCAGGGCACCACCATCGGCCCGATCCAGAACAAGGCGCAGTTCGAGAAGATCAAGGGCTTCCTGGAGGACGCCCGCGCCTGCGGCCGGATCATTGCCGGCGGCAGCGCCAAGGACGGGCCGGGCTATTTTGTGCCTCCTACCATCGTCCGGGACGTGACCGACGGGCAGAAGATCGTGGACGAAGAACAGTTCGGCCCGGTTCTGCCGGTGATCCGCTTCGACAGCATCGATGACGTGATCGCCCGCGCCAATGCCTCTGACTACGGGTTGGGCGGTTCTGTGCATTCCGCTGACACTGGCAAAGCCACAGAGATCGCCGGGCGGATCGAATCCGGCACCATCTGGGTAAACCAGCAGCTGAACATCGGGCCGCATATCCCGATGGCTGGTTTCAAAGGCTCTGGCCTCGGCGTTGAGCAATCGGTCGAGGGCCTCGCGGAATACACCCAGATGCAGGTGATCAACGTCGCCCGCGGCTGACTCCACGACCTGAATTGGTCCGGGCTGCCGCCGCGGCGGCCCGGGCCTCACTGCCAGCAGAGACGAACCATGACTGACCCGCAAACTGACTTCACCGCACCCATTGACGGCCTTTCGCATGTATGCGGGCCAAGTGAGCCGCCGTTGCAGCACATCACGATCCCGGACCTTCTGCGGCAAGCAATGGAGAAGCATGGCAACCGCGAAGCCCTGATTTTCACAGATACCGGTGTGCGACTGACTTATACGGAACTGGCACAGAAGGCGGATGAACTGGCCGCAGGACTGCTGGAGCTGGGAGTGGAAAAGGGCGACCGAGTCGGCATCTGGTCCCCGAACCGCTGCGAATGGGTACTGACCCAATTCGCCACCGCCCGGATCGGTGCCATACTGGTCACGATCAATCCGGCCTATAGGTTGGCGGAGCTGGAATATGCGCTCAACAAAACAGGCTGCAAGGTGCTGATCGCGGCCGAATGTTTCAAGAGCTCCGACTATTCGGGCATGATCCGCGAGCTGGCGCCTGAACTCTTAACCGCTGTTCCAGGCCAGCTGGCAGCGGCGCGGCTGCCAGAGCTTCGCCATGCTGTTGTTATGTCCGGCGATCCCGGCCCCGGATTCCTGCCCTTCGCCACTCTGCAAGCGATGGGTAAGGGTGTAAACCCGGCGGAGTTGGATGCGATCACCTCAGGCCTTTTGTCCGAGGAGGCGATCAACATCCAGTTCACCTCCGGAACCACCGGGCTGCCCAAGGGGGCGACGCTGACGCATTTCAACATCGTCAACAACGCCCGTTTTGTTACCAGCCGCATCAACCTGACTGAGGCTGACCGCCTGCTGATCCCGGTGCCGCTCTACCACTGCTTCGGCATGGTGATGGGCGTGCTTGGCGCGGTTTCCAAAGGCGCCGCAATGATCTTCCCGGGCGAAGCGTTCGAACCCGCCTCCGTGCTGAGCGCCGCCGCCGCCGAACGCGCCTCCGCGCTTTACGGGGTGCCGACGATGTTTGTCGCCATGCTGCAGGATCTGGACCAGTCGCCGCGCGATGTCTCCTCTCTGCGCACCGGCATCATGGCGGGCGCTCCCTGCCCGATTGAGATCATGCGCAGGGTCAACACAGACATGCATATGAAGGAAGTGACGATCTGCTACGGCATGACGGAAACCGCGCCGGTGTCCTTCCAGAGCTTCACCACCGATCCGGCAGACAAGCGCTGCACCACCGTGGGCCGGGTGCATCCGCATCTGGAAGTGAAAGCCGTGGACGCCTACGGCGCCACCCTGCCTGCAGGGGAACGGGGCGAGCTGCAAGTGCGCGGCTACTCAGTAATGCAGGGCTATTGGGATGACCCAGCTGCAACCGAGGAGGCCATCAGGGACGGCTGGATGCGTACCGGCGATCTGGGCTCTTTCGATGCGGAGGGGTTCTGCAGCATCACCGGGCGCGTGAAGGACATGATCATCCGCGGCGGCGAGAACATCTACCCGCGCGAAATCGAAGAATTCTTGATCCGCCACCCGCAGATCGCAGATGCCCAGGTGTTTGGCGTGCCAGACGAGAAATTCGGCGAACAGGTCTGCGCTTGGATCGTCCCTGCCCCGGGTGCAAACCTCGATGAAGAGGGGATCCTGTCTCACTGCCGCGGCCAGATCGCGCACTTCAAGATCCCCCGTTTTGTCCGGGTCGTTACCGAGTTGCCCATGACAGTCACGGGCAAACCGCAAAAGTTCAAGATGCGCGACATCATGATACAGCAGCTTGCGCTGCTTTGATTTCGGAGGTGTGCCTGATACTGAACGATGGTTCGCTGACCAGTGCGCCTGTTGGGAACTTGGTAGGTTGAAGGCGTTGGGACAGCCAGAATCAACAAAGCTTCCCGCTGAAGGCAAGGGCCCGGCCAGGAACGGAGGTTGCCGGAGCGCACACTGGACTGTGGCGAAAACGAAATTCTTCGCTCCAGCCCGAAAGTAGGAACTGCTGCCGACCAAGGCCACCCGCAACAAAACCTGCGGGTGCCTTTCAGTTAATCGAAGGCGTATTCAGCGCAACGCCTTCGGCGGTGGTACGACCAAATTTTCCTTGGCCCGATACTGTGGCCAGTTTCTCTGCCTCCGCAGCCGCCCGCGCCTCCTCTTCGTCGGCGTCTTCATGCATCTCGTCGACAACCTCAGGCCGCAGAAGGTGGGTTGCAATCCGACAGAAGTTCGCTGCTGCGGCGAGGCATTCGAACGCGAAGAAAAACGGCTCCAATGCGTCATCGCCGAAAGCGGCGATTGATCTCGGCATCGTAGCATTGATTGCCCTCGCGCGAAGGCGATCCTCGTTGTCTGTCGCCTTAGCTTGCTTTTCCAGCGCTCGCCACAGGTTTGCCATCGCGCGTGCGGTGTCGGTGGTGTTCGGTACCTACCGGCGCTTCTTCCTTGAGCAGATGGTCATTGTTGCAGAACTCTCTCGTTGGAGGATTCACAACACGAATCCATGGGGTTAGACGGATGTCATGAGCAAGCCCAAGCCCGCCCGCTACCGCACGACGAACTGGTCCGCCTACAACGCTGCGCTCCGCAAGCGCGGGTCTTTGCTGATCTGGCTGGACAAGGAGATGGCCTGGTACGCGCCGCATGAGGGCCGCCCTGGGCGCCCGCCGGTGTTCTCGAATGCGGCGATCCAGTTCTGCTTATCGAT
>NZ_LYUZ01000058.1 GCF_001679925.1 Leisingera sp. JC1
GCTCGAACACGCCGGACGCGCCCTCCAGGAGCGCCCGCTTCCAGCTGTGGATCATCGTCGGATGAACGCCAAATTGGCTTGCCAGCTCTGCAACAGTCCGCTCGCCCTTCAAAGCCTCAAGTGCGACCTTGGCCTTGAACTCAGGCGAATGGTTCTTCCGTTTCGACATCTCTGATCTCCTCTGCGTCGAAGATCAACAGACAGCAAATCGTAGCTTACGTCAGTGTCCGAAATTCAGGGGGTAGCTCACTTCTCGCAAAAGCGCTAACCGAATAGCTCTGTCCCGAGCAGTGTTCTCCTGGAATTTTGTTTGCCAGCCCCCCGCGCGTCGAAGGTGTGGTGGCGTAGCGGCAGCCTTGATGGTGATGCCAGAAGCACCCGTGCACAAAAACGACGGCAATACTTGGACAGAATGCGCATTCCGGGCTTCGCGGACAGCCATTCCAACGGCACGCGGACAGTCATTCCGGGGTGCGCGGACAAAGTTCGCGCGGGATGCTGAGCGTTTGATCTGACATCTCAGGTGTCGGTTTGTTCGTCAATGGTTTTGGCCGCGGGGGCATCGCGGGTCTTGCGCATCGACGGACCTTCGAGAGGCAATCTGTGCGCGTTGTGGATCAGCCGATCGAGGATGGCGTCTGCGAAAGTCGGTTCGTCGATG
>NZ_LYUZ01000059.1 GCF_001679925.1 Leisingera sp. JC1
GTAGGGGGTGTAGTCCTTGGCCTTCGATCCTTGGGCGGCGAAGAAGGCACGCAGGCGCAGCACCTCGTCGAGGGTGAACCACTTGGCGCCGCCTTCGGTTTCACTGCGGCCCTGAGGCAGATCGGGGTTGGCTTTCAGCACCCGGCGGAAATGGGCCTGAGCGACCGGGATCAGGTAGCGGGTGATCTCCCAGGTGGAGAACAGGCGCAGCTCCTTGCGGCCTTCCTCATTGAGGCCCCGGCTGGCGAGATCGGCGCGCCCTTGCGCGCAGGCGCTTGCGATCTCGGCAAAGCCCGCGGTGCTGGTGGGGCTGTCCAGTTCCGCCAATGCGGCGTCCGGGTCGATGCTGAAATAGGGGGGGAGGCCGCCGCCTGCCTTGTGGATATCTCGCGCCATGAGGATCTGCCTGCTGTCCCTGGACCTTTGCGGTCCAGCCCTTGTGAAGTGCTGTGCTGTGCTGTCTGCAGCCTCGATGTGCTGCCTTTTGACCAGAATACCCAAAAACACGGCACATGGAAGAAAAATGCGCATCCCCTTTGGTTTTTCTAAGCAAATCCGGGGTTTGCGGCGGGGGAAAGCGGGGGTGTTTCAGGGCATACAAAAAAATCTGCCCAGTTAAATATGGGTTATTTATTAGTTACAGGGCTGTCTCTT
>NZ_LYUZ01000060.1 GCF_001679925.1 Leisingera sp. JC1
ATATTGCCGCGGCCTGCCTTGCGATGGCGCGGCAGCTGCAGGCAGACCCGGGCCAATCCGGCACCTATCATTTTGCAGGCCAGCCCCGGACCAGCTGGGCGGATTTCGCGCGCGAGATCTTTGCCCGGGCGGATGTGGCTTGCGCGGTGGAGGACATCCCCACCTCCGCCTATCCGACGCCGGCGGCGCGGCCCTTGAATTCAAGGCTCGACTGCACCGCATTAGACACTGTTTTTGGCATCCCGCAGCCGGACTGGCGGCTGGGGTTGAATGATATTCTGAAGGATTTGGGAGAATTGGCATGACTGATGGCAAGCCCGGCTCGGGTAGAAAAGGCATCATCCTGGCAGGCGGCTCCGGCACCCGGCTCTATCCGATCACCATGGCGGTCTCCAAGCAGCTGCTGCCCTTGTATGACAAGCCGATGATCTACTATCCGCTGTCGGTTCTGATGCTGGCGGGCATCCGCGAGATCTGCGTGATCACCACGCCGCAGGACCAGGAGCAGTTCATCCGCCTGCTGGGCGACGGCAGCCAGTGGGGGGTGGAGCTGACCTATGTGGTGCAGCCCTCGCCCGACGGGCTCGCCCAGGCGTTCATCCTGGCGGAAGACTTCCTGGCAGGCGCCCCTTCGGCGCTGGTGCTGGGCGAC
>NZ_LYUZ01000061.1 GCF_001679925.1 Leisingera sp. JC1
GCGCCTGCAGCCGGGCGGATTACGGCAATCAGCAGCAGCGCAATCAGCGCCAGCGGCAGCGACAGGTCCTGCAGGATCAGCGGCAGCGCGTTCCCAAGTGCCACCAGCAGCAGCGCCGTCAGGGCGTGCTCGATGGTTTCACAGAAGTCATGCAGGCGGCGGTGGAAGCGGTGCTCGCTCTCGATCCGGCGCAGCGTCAGCCCCATGGCGGCGACGGCAATGAAGCCGTATCCCTCCACCAGCTCAGTGGAGCCGTAGCACAAGAGGACTCCCGCCAGTGCAACCACGCCGGAACCGGTGTTGGCAAGGGCGCTGTGGCCGGGAAAGTTGAACAGCACCTGCGCCAGCACCCAGCCGCCGCAGATCCCCATCGCGGCGCCGGCGGCAATCCGGTAAACCACGTCTATAGCTGCCCACTGCAGCAGCCAGCCCTGCGGGTCCAGCCCCTGCAGCGCGACGATCAGGCCCAGGTAGACAAAGGGAAAGGCCAGCCCGTCGTTCAGCGCGGCCTCAGTCGTGAGGGTGAAGCGGACCGGGTGCTCGCCGCCTTCCATCGGCGGGCCGACCTGCACATCGCCTGCCAGCACCGGATCGGTGGGCGCCAGAACCGCCCCCAGCAGGAT
>NZ_LYUZ01000062.1 GCF_001679925.1 Leisingera sp. JC1
TAGTTCATCACCGCGCAGCCCTGGTAGTCGCCCTGATGGGTGAAGCGCTCGAAATCCAGGGTCCGGTAGCCCAGCCGCCCCAGCTCGTAGCCGAAGTAGCCATCCAGCGGCCCGGAATAGAACACATGATCGTATTCTGCCCCCATCTCCGCCGTGAATTCAGTCTCTAACCGGACCGAAATGCCCGGATGATCGAGGATCTTGGCGATCATCGCGGTATAGCCGTTCTCCGGCATGCCCTGGAACCGGTGGAAGAAGTAGTTGTCGTCGTAGTTGAACCGGACCGGCAGCCGCTTCAGGATCGAAGCGGGCAGCTCCGAGGGGTGCATGCCCCATTGCTTGATGGTGTAGCCCTTGAAGAAGGCCTCGTAGAGGTCCTTGCCGACAAAGCGCATTGCCTGCTCTTCGAAGGTCTCCGGGTTTTCGATCGAGGTGTCGGCCTGCTCATTGACGATGAAATCATGCGCCTCTTCGGGGCGCATCACCTTGCGGAAGAACTGGTTGATGGTGTGCAGGTTCACCGGCAGCGAGAACACTTCCTGCTCCCCCGTGAGCCCGCGGGTGGTGGATTTCACCCGGTTCTTGTAGGGCAGAAACGTCTCGAATCGGTTCACATAATCC
>NZ_LYUZ01000063.1 GCF_001679925.1 Leisingera sp. JC1
GTTCTGCGGGACGGCGGCGCGCGGATCAATCTGCGCAATCGCTTGTCTGGCACCGTAAGGGATGACCGCGCTCAACAGCTTGCCAGGCAGTGGGGACGGTATTTCAGATGAAGAGCAGATTGCCCTTTACCCTCCTCGCGGCAGCGCTGAGCGCTGGATGCAGCAATCTCAACGACAATTTCACCCAGGTCAGCAGCGTGATCGCGCCGGGCCGCCAGCCGGTGAATGCCCGTGCCGGTGCATTGCAGCGGGCCGGGGCGGAACAGCTGCAGGTTTCATTCCCCGGACAGGAGCGTTCGGGCGTCATGCTGCTGGAAGCGCGCCGCGGCGGTGTGGATACTTGGCTGTCCGCGGACGGGGCGGCGCTGATCACCGAACGCGGCATGCTGCGGGGCATGCGCGGCTTCGGCGGCGGTCTGCTGGCCTCGGACATTTCGCAGCCGATGGCGCTGGTGCATGGCGGCCGCGAGGGGCCCAGCGAACGCTTCCACACCTTCTTGAAGGGCGACGATCAGACTGAAACGCGGACCTACCGCTGCACGGTGTCGGCGCGCGGCAGCCGCACCATCCGGATCGGCGGCCGACCGGTGGACACCCGGCTGATGGCAGAGG
>NZ_LYUZ01000064.1 GCF_001679925.1 Leisingera sp. JC1
GGCTGTAGCTGACCGCAGTGGCCCAATTGGTGCCGTCGGCGGAATACTGGTAGGTCCAGGTATCACCGCTGCGCGCCACCCGCAGGGATTCCGCATCGCCGGCCTGGATTAGCGTATTGATCCGCGAAGACGAGGATCCGTTGACGGTGACGCCGGAGAACACCCGCAGCACATTGCCGTCGGAATAGACGTCAAACCGCAGCCAGTTGTTTGCGTCCTGTTCCACCAGCAGCCCGTGCAGCTGGAARCGGTCGGCGGGCGTGGTCAGGAACCGCGCCTCGATCTCGAAATCCRYATCCGWGACATCCTGCATSGCGCGGGCCGAATTATTGGTCTTCCAGGCGTCATAGAAACCGTCCGGCGTCACCAGCTCCAGATAGAACTCCCCCGCATTGCTGCCCAAAGCGGCGGAAATGCCCGCAGGCCCTTCCACGCTCCAGACCGCCGGATCCAGCGCCGCGCCGGAGAAGTCATCCGACACCAGCCCGCTGCCCGTTGCGGGGGCCGCAACCGTCAGGTTCACGGTCGCGGTATCCGTCAGCCCGCTGTCATCGCTGATCGTATAGGTGAAACTGTCCGGCCCCTCATAGCCCGCGTTGGGCGTATAGGTC
>NZ_LYUZ01000065.1 GCF_001679925.1 Leisingera sp. JC1
CAGCGGCGGCGATCAGGATGAGCTGATCGGGATCCTGCACAATGTCTACGGGCTGAGCCTGACCGGCGACGCATTTGAGTTCACAGGCCTTGTCTGAGTTCCCAATGCGCAGGGGCGGCCCCCTCCAGCCTGCGCACCGCCGGGGCCGGCGGCTGGCCGTTTCCGCGGCACGGGCTATCTCGAACATGGGTATTGGCAGACGAGTGAGCAGATGAAAGATCCTTCCGCAGCTCCGGCCTGCAGCATCGGGCTGCCGGTCTACAATGGCGAAAACTACCTGGAGCAAGCCATTCAATCGGTGCTGGCGCAGACTTTCCAGGACTTTGAACTGATCATTTCCGACAATGCCTCAAGTGACGGCACCGAGGCGATCTGCCGCCGCTATGCAGAGCAGGATCCGCGGATCCTCTACGTGCGGCAGCCGCGCAATATCGGCGCCGCCAAGAATTACAACTATGTGTTTCACCTGGCCCGCGGCGCCTACTTCAACTGGCTGGCCCATGATGACATCCTGGGCCCGGATTTCCTGTCCGCCTGCCTTGCGGGTTTCGCCGGCCATGGCAGCCAGGCGGTGCTGGTCTATCCTTCCTTCAAATACATTGATG
>NZ_LYUZ01000066.1 GCF_001679925.1 Leisingera sp. JC1
CAAAAAACAGGGCGGTGGAAGCTGCCAGGCTGATGGCCATTGACGGGAGAATTCCAAAACCGAAAAACAACCATAAAGAAATAGCGCCTGCCCACATTGCAAAGGCAGAGAGGAAAAAAAATGGAACCGCCATCAGGAGCTTTCAACCATAAAGTGTTCCGCAGGAATATTCCGCTGGCGCTGAGAATGCCAGAAAAACATCGGGGTTTGCAGGTTTTTATGCGGCACGGGCAAGCCCGGAACGGCGCCGCGAAAAGGAGCGGCGCAGGAAGCCCCTGCGCCGCTTCTGGTTTCAGACCAGCAGGAAGTCGTCGCTCAGCGCCGCGCTGGTATCGGTGATCGACAGATCGCTGATGGTGCCGTCAAAGACGTCGCGGAAGCCTGCCTCGCCGGTCCGGCTAGCCCAGCCGTTGGCGCCGGCCTGCAGATACTCGCTGTTATCGAGCCAGTCGAAGTCGAAGTCCGCCTGGCCGATCAGCTGGCCGTTCAGCTCCAGCGCCACTTCCCCGCCGCCAAAGCTGGCGGTGACGTCATAGTCGGTGTCCTTCTGAATGCCGGTGGCCTTGAAGGTCTTGGACGTGCTGCCCTCCTGGAACCGCACAA
>NZ_LYUZ01000067.1 GCF_001679925.1 Leisingera sp. JC1
GCGAAATGCTGTTGTCGCCGCCAACCTGATCGATATCGACCACCGGCGCCGGGACGCTGGTGCCGGTCCCGCCGCTGCTGCCCTTCTCGTCCGAGGCGATGGTGTTGTAACCTGCGGTGATCTCGACATTCGAGATGGTGCCGTCAAAGGCGTCGCGGAAGCCTGCCTTGCCGGTCTGGCTGGCCCAGCCGTTGGCGCCGATCTGCAGGTATTCGGTGTTGTCCAGCCAGTTGACGTCAAAGGACTGGCTGCTCACCAGCGCGTCGTCGACCCACAGCGAAACCTTGCCGTCGCCAAAGCTGGTGCGCACGTCATAGACCTTGTTGGCCTGGATGCCGTCCAGTTTCAGCGTCTTCGAGGCTGAGCCCTCCTGGTAGCGGACGTAGAGCGTGCCGTCCTTGATGTAGGAGGTGAAATGGCCGTTGTTGACAGTGGTGCCGCCGGCGTCCTTGGACACCAGGCCCTGGCTGCCGCTGACCTTGTCGGCGTTGAAGCTGAAGGAGACCGTTGCGGCCTCAACCCGGGTGGCGGCACTGGGGGCGGCTTCGATCACCTTGGCATTGCTGCCGTCGAATTCCATGTTGCCGGAGCGGTAGAACAGC